>NZ_FNIR01000017.1 GCF_900103975.1 Klenkia soli | reverse complement strand
TACCTGCGGGCGAAGAAGGACCTGCTCGAGCAGCACGGGCTGCAGGTCTTCGCGATCAGCAACCACCTCAACGGCCAGGCCGTGTGCGACGACCCGATCGACGCCCGGCACCAGAACATGGTCGACCCGCGGGTGTGGGGCGACGGCGACCCCGAGGGCGTCCGGCAGCGGGCGGCGGAGGAGATGAAGGCCACCGCCCACGCCGCCCAGGCTCTGGGCGTGAAGACGGTCGTCGGGTTCACCGGGTCCTCGATCTGGAAGACCGTCGCGATGTTCCCGCCGGTGCCCGAGTCGATGGTCGCCGCCGGGTACCAGGATTTCGCCGACCGGTGGAACCCGATCCTGGATGAGTTCGACGCCGCCGGGGTCCGGTTCGCCCACGAGGTGCACCCCAGCGAGATCGCCTACGACTACTGGACGACGGTGGCCACGATGGAGGCCATCGGCCACCGCGAGGCCTTCGGCCTGAACTGGGACCCCTCGCACTTCGTGTGGCAGGACCTGGACCCGGTCGGGTTCCTGTGGGACTTCCGCGACCGGATCTACCACGTGGACTGCAAGGACGCGAAGAAGCAGGTGGGCAACGGCCGCAACGGCCGGATGGGCTCCCACCTGCCCTGGGCCGACCCCCGCCGCGGCTGGGACTTCGTGTCCACCGGGCACGGCGACGTCCCGTGGGAGGCGTGCTTCCGGATGCTGAACACCATCGGCTACGACGGGCCGATCAGCATCGAGTGGGAGGACGCCGGCATGGACCGCCTGGTCGGCGCACCCGAGGCCCTGGAGTTCGTCCGGAAGCTGGCCTTCGACCCGCCGTCGGCCGCCTTCGACGCGGCCTTCTCCCGCAGCTGACCCGAGGAGCACCCGTGCAGATCGACGCGCACCAGCCCACCGCCGCCGTCATCGACGTCGCCGACCTGCGGCGGCTGGAGGTGCTCGCCCCCGCCGGGCTGCCCGACGACGAGCTCGTCGGCCGACTGGGTGACCTCGGTCGGCTCGACGGCGACCACGTGTGGCTGCCGGTGGAACGCCTCCGGCAGGCCGGGCCGGCCGACCCGGCGTGGGCCGAGGGGTTCGACGCGATGATCGGCTACGCCACGTCGAAGGGGTGGGTCGAGGGCGGCGCCGTGCGCGCCCACGTCGTCCGCAGCTGACGGCGCGGCCCCGATGTCGGGTAGCCCGACATCGGGGCCCGCGCGAGCGGTCAGGTCAGGCGCAGCTGCCGGACGACGACCGCGATCAGCACCGAGATGCCGCCGACGACGGCGACCGCGGCGGCGATGCCCGACAGCGCACCGGAGATGGCGATGACCAGCAGCGGGCAGAGGAACTCGCCGAGGAACAGGGCGGCGGTCCAGCGGCCGGTGCCGCGGCCGCGCTCCTCGAGCGCCAGGCCGCCGACGACCCAGGTGAGCAGGCTGGGCAGCATGATCCCGGTGCCCGCGCTGGCGATGACCGCACCGACCACGGCGACCGGCACGGCGGGGGCCAGGCCCAGCACGACCAGGCCGAGCCCGGCGAGCCCGAAGGCCAGCGGCAGCAGGAACCTGGGGCCCCGGGCGGCGATCCTCGGGAACGAGGCCGCGCCCGCGGCGGTGGCCAGCGACGCGACGGCCGCGATCCCGCCGATGGCGGCGGTCGCGGTGACGCCGAGGGAGTCCAGCACGTAGGACAGCTCGACGATCGGGGTGTAGAACACCACGCCGCCGACCAGGCTGACGGCCAGCGGCACCAGCATGCGACGCCAGGGAAGCGGGGGCAGCGCGGTGGTGGCGCGCGGCGGCACGGTCGGGGTCCAGAGCAGGACGGCGGCCAGCACGGCCAGCGGCAGGGCCAGCAGGTAGAGGTAGAACGGCGTCTGCCAGTTGCTGCTGCCCAGGGCGCCGCCGAGGGCGAAGAACACGGTGGCCGACAGCGTGGTGGCGATGGTCTGCAGGCCGAAGAGCTTGGCCCGGCGGGCACCGGCGGAGTAGTCGGCGATCAGGGTGGTGCAGCAGGTCATGATCGCGGCCTCGGTGATGCCGACGCCGATGCGGGTGGCGAGGACGGCGGGCAACGAGTCCAGCAGCACGGGCGCGGTGCCGAGCACGGCGTAGACGGCCAGGGCGCCGACCAGCAGCCGCTTGCGGCCGACGGCGTCGACGATGCGGCCGGCGACCGGGGCCAGCAGCGCGATCATCAGCGCCGGCGCGGTGAGCACGAGCGGGGCCAGGGCGTCCACCCCGGGGGTGCCGGCGAACGCCCGCTGCAGGGTGGGCAGGACCGGGGCCAGCAGCACGGCGCCGAGGATCGGCATGCAGCTGGCGGCCATGAGGACGGCGATCTCGCGGCGGCGGGCCGGGCGGCCCGTGACCGGGTGCAGGGCACCCACGTCGATGCCGGTGGCGGCCGCCCCGGGGACGGGACCGTCGAGGGTCTGGGACACGGTGTTCTCCTGGGCTCGGTGCTGGTCGTCGGTGACCGGTGTCACTGAGCGGGAGTGTGCGGACCGGGAGGCCCCACCACCAATAGATCCTGCGGCGGGGTGCATCAGCCCCGTGGATGGGTCAGCCGACCGGCGTGGTGGCCTGCCGGGCGGCCCGCAGCACCAGGTCGCGCAGGAACACGTGGTCGGGGTCGCGCTCGTAGACCGGGTGCCACCACATGGCCTCGACCAGCCCACCGACGTCCAGCGGGCACGGCAGCGTGCGCACCCCGGTGTCCAGGGGCAGCAGGTCGACCAGCCGGCGCTGCAGCAGCGAGATGCGGCGCGAGCCGGCGACCAGACCGGGTACGGTCAGGAAGTTCTCGGTGACCACCTGCACCGTGGGCTCGATGCCCCGCTGCCGCAGCACCCGCGCGGCCGGGGTCGAGGCGTTCGGGCCGTGGTAGACCGCCACCCAGGGCAGCGTGCGCAGCTGGTCGACGGTCACCCGGTCGTCGATGTCGGGGTGGTCGGCCGAGAACACCACCACCCACTCGTCGGCGTAGAGCTCGGCGTGCGGCAGGTCGGCCAGGAAGCCCATCGGCAGCAGCATGAGGTCCACCGCCAGCAGCGCCTGGTCGGCCCGGTCGACCAGCTCCGGGGTGTGCGGCGCCAGCCGCAGCCGGGCGTGCGGGGCCACCTCGTCCAGCAGCGCGGCGAGGGTGTCGCCCAGCACCGTGACCCCGTAGTCCGAGAGCAGCAGGCTGAACTCCCGGGTCGACTCGGCCGGGTCGAACGAGGGCTGCGCGGTGAACACCCGGTGCACCGACTCCAGCGCCAGCCGGGCCTGCAGCTGCAGCTGGCCGGCCAGCGGGGTCAGCCGGTACTCGTTGCCGACCCGGGTGAGCAGGTCGTCGCCGAAGTGCCGGCGCAGCCGGGCCAGCGACGCCGACAGGGCCGGCTGCGACAACCCCAGCTGCTTGGCCGCCTTCGTGACGCTGCGCTGGCCCAGCAGGGCGTCCAGGGACACCAGCAGGTTGAGGTCCAGGTTGGCCACGTTCACACCGCGGATCATCCACCCGACTGATGCCCGGCATCAAGGATCCGGTCTTCCCTGATGGCCCGTCCGGGTCGACAGTGGTCCGCGTCACCGATGACAGGAGTGCGCTGCCGTGTTCGACCCGCAGGACCCCGAAGCCACCATCGCCGCCGCCGCCGGGCGGGTCTCCAACTGGGGCCGGTGGGGCGACGACGACGTGCTCGGCACCCTCAACCTGCTCACCCCGGAGAAGCGGGTGCAGGGCGCGGCCCTGGTCCGCCGGGGCGAGAGCTTCGACCTCACCCAGCACTTCAACACCGACGGCCCGCAGAAGGGCTGGCTGCGCCGGGTCAACCCCGTGCACGCCATGCTCGGCACCGGCCTGGACGCCGAGGCCGGCATCCCCGCCTTCCCGCACGGCATCGGCGGCGCCGACGACATGATCACCATGCCGCTGCAGGCCTCCACCCAGTGGGACGGCCTGGGCCACATCTTCGACCACGGCAAGGCCTACAACGGCCGCCGGGCCGGGGCGATCGTGACCAGCGAGGGCGACAACACCACCGGCATCGAGACCACCGCCGGCCGGTTCGTCGGCCGCGGCGTGCTGCTGGACGTCGGCCGCTCGCACGGCACCGACGGCGAGCTGCCCGACGGCTTCGCGATCACCCCCGAGCACCTCGACGCCTGTGCCGCGGCCGCCGGGGTCGAGGTCACCGGCGGCGACCTGCTGCTGGTGCGCACCGGCCGGCTGGCCCGCGCCCGCCGCTCCATCGCCGCCGGCACCGGCTGGGGCGACTACGCCGGTGGCGAGTCCCCGGGCCTGTCGTTCACCAGCCTGGACTGGCTGCGCGAGCACGACGTCGCCGCCGTGGCCACCGACACCTGGGGCGTCGAGGTGCGGCCCAGCGAGTTCTCGGTGCCCACCTTCCAGCCCTTCCACCAGGTCGCCATCCCGCACCTGGGCCTGTTCCTGGGCGAGATGTGGGACCTCGAGGCGCTGGCCGACGACTGCGCGGCCGACGGCGTCCACGAGTTCCTGCTCGCCGCCCCGCCCCTGCCCGTGACCGGCGCCGTCGGCGCCCCGGTCGCCCCGATCGCCGTCAAGTAGGAGTGCCGCGATGAGTGCAGTGCAGAACGTCCTGGTGGTCGGCGGTGGCCTGGCCGGTGCCGGTGTCGCCATCCGGCTCGCGCGCGCCGGCGTGGCGGTCGACCTGGTCGAGGTCAAGCCCGACGTCCACGCCCTCGGCTCGGGCATCACCCTGCAGGGCAACGCCCTGCGCGAGCTCGACGGCCTCGGCGTCTGGGAGTCCGCACGCGACCGCGGCTACCCCTTCGACGTCACCGGCTTCCGGGCGCCGGACCCGGCCGGCAGCGAGATGTTCGCCGTCCCGGACGCGAAGACCGGTGGCCCGGACTACCCGGCAGCCATGGGCATGACCCGCCCCGACCTGGCAGGGCTGCTGCACGACAAGGCCGCCGAGGTCGGGGTGAAGCTGCGCTACGCCACGACCACCACGGACCTGACCCAGGACGACAACGGCGTCGACGTCACGTTCTCCGACGGCTCGTCGGGCCGCTACGACCTGGTGATCGGCGCCGACGGCGTGCGGTCGTGGACCCGCCGCATGATCGGCATCGAGCTCGAGACGAAGTCCACCGGCATGGGCATCTGGCGCGCCTTCGGCCCCCGGCCGGCCAGCGTCACCCGCACCGACCTGTTCTACGGCGGGCCCAGCTACATCGCCGGCTACTGCCCGACGGCCGAGGACTCGATCTACGCCTACATCGTCGAGGACGCCCAGGACCGCTCGACCCTGACCCCCGACGAGCAGCTGGCCACCATGCGCCAGCTGTCCGAGGCCTACCACGGGCCCTGGGACGAGATCCGCGCGTCGCTCACCGACCCGTCCCGGGTGAACTACACCTGGTTCGAGACCCACCTGCTGCCCGCGCCGTGGAACCGCGGCCGGGTGGTCGTGATCGGCGACGCCGCGCACACCTGCCCGCCCACCGTGGCCCAGGGCGGCGCGCAGGCGTTGGAGGACGCCGCCGTCCTCGGGCAGCTGCTCGTCGAGCGCGACGTCCTGGACGCCGAGCTGTGGGACGCCTTCCACGACCGCCGCGTCGAGCGGGCCCGCACCGTCGTCGACGCCTCCAACCAGCTCGCCCAGTGGCAGCTCGACCACGTGCAGGGCGACGTCGCGTCGCTCATGCGCGGGGTCGCCACCGTCGTCAGCCAGCCCGCGTAACCAGGAGAAGACAGTGACCGCACCCGAGAAGACCCGCCTCATCACCCACCTGCGCCACATCGACCTGGCCGTGCCGGACCTGCGCACCCAGACCGACTTCTTCACCAACACCTGGGGCCTGAAGGAGGAGACCACCGACAGCGGTCTCTCGTTCCTGGCCGCCGAGGGCAGCCCCGAGCAGTACGTCGTCCGGCTCCGTGAGGCCGCCGACAAGCGTATCGACCTGATCTCCTTCGGTGCCGCGAACCGGGCCGACGTCGACACCCTGGCCGCCCGCATGGCCAGCGCCGGTGTGCAGCTGGTGCACGAGCCGACCGACCTGCAGACCCCCGGCGGCGGCTACGGCTTCCGCTTCTTCGACAACGAGGGCCGCACCGTCGAGGTCTCGGCCGACGTCGCCGTCCGCGAGCACCGCAAGATCGAGGAGGGCGAGTCGATCCCGGTGCGGCTGTCGCACGTGGTGATCAACTCCAGCGAGCCCGAGAAGACGGTCGCGTTCTACGAGCAGCACTTCGGGTTCGCGCTGTCGGACACCCTCATGCACCCCCGCATGGGCAACATGATGTATTTCCTGCGCACCAACGCCTGGCACCACAGCCTCGCGGTGGCCCGCGGCCCGCACGCCTCGCTGCACCACGCCTCCTTCGAGCTGCGCGGCATCGACGAGTACATGCGCGGCACCGGCCGGGCGCTGCGCGCGGGCGTGGAGAAGATCTGGGGCCCGGGTCGGCACATGGCCGGCAACAACACGTTCTCCTACTTCCTGGACCCGCACGGCAACACCGTCGAGTACACGACCGAGCTGGACCTGGTCGACGAGGACACCTGGCACCCCTCGCTCTACGACTTCTCCAACCCCGAGGTCAGCGACCAGTGGGGCACCGCGAACGCGATGAACGAGTTCGTCGCGCAGAAGTCGTTCAACGACCCCGACAAGGGTCTCTTCGTGGCACCCCCGGTCTGATGCGGTTCGCCACCTGGGAGCACCAGGGCGAGGTGTCCGCCGGCGTCGTCTCCGACGCCGGCGTGCACGGCATCCCCGGCACCACCGTGCTGGAGCTGGTCCGGTCGGGCCTGGCGACGGCGATCGCGGCGGGGGAGCAGGCGCTGGAGGCGCCGGCCGTGCCGCTGGCCGAGGTGCGGCTGCTGCCGCCGCTGCACCCGCCGACCGTGCGCGACTTCGTCGCCTTCGAGGAGCACGTCGAGGGCGTGGTCAAGGGCGTCACCGGCGGGACCGGCGGCGTGGTCGACGAGTGGTACCAGGCGCCCACCTTCTACTTCACCAACCCCTACGCGATGGTCGGCGCCCACGACGACGTCGCCGTCCCGCCCGGGTGCTCGGTGCTGGACTTCGAGCTCGAGGTGGCCGCGGTCATCGGCCGCGACGGCGCCTCGGTGGCCCCGGAGCGGGCCGGCGAGCACGTCTTCGGCTACACCGTGTTCAACGACTGGTCGGCCCGCGACCTGCAGGCCCGCGAGATGAAGGTCAGCCTCGGCCCGGCGAAGGGCAAGGACTTCGCCACCACCCTGGGCCCGTGGCTGGTGACGGCCGACGAGCTGGAGCCCTACCGCGACGCCGACGGGTTCCTGGCCCTGCAGATGCAGGTCCGCGTCAACGGCGAACTCGTGGGCGAGGACCTGCTCTCCAACATGGGCTGGCCCTTCGAGGAGCTGGTGGCCTACGCCAGCCGCGGCACCGTCGTCCGGTCCGGGGACGTGCTCGGCTCGGGCACCTGCGGCAACGGCGGATGCCTGGGCGAGCTGTGGGGCCGCAACGGCTCGTCCCCGGACTCCAGGACCCCGCCGCCCCTGCAGCCCGGGGACGTCGTGGAGATGACCGTCGAGGGCATCGGCACCATCCGCAACCAGGTGGTTGCCGGGGTCGACCTGCCGCCGGTCGCACCCGCCCGGACGCGCACCCGCGCCCGCACCCGGTGACCGCCGACCTGGCCGGGGAGGTCGTCGTCGTCACCGGCGCCGGCCGCGGCCAGGGGGCCGCCGAGGCGCGGTTGCTCAGCTCGCTGGGCGCCCGGGTGGTCGCCGTCGACCTGGGGGAGACCCCCGACGAGGACCTCGGCGGGGCCACCTACCGCAGGCTCGACGTCACCGACGCCGCGGGCTGGGCCGAGCTGGCCGAGGGCCTCGGCGCGGTGCACGGCGGGGTGCACGGGTTGGTCTGCAACGCCGGCATCACCTGGCGGGCCCGGGTCACCGAGCTGGCCCCGGCCGACCTCGAGCGGGTCATGGCGGTCAACGTGACCGGCACCCTGCTCGGGCTGCAGGCGATCACCCCGCTGATGGCGCCGGGCGGCTCGGTCGTGGTGGTCGGGTCGGTGGCCGGGCTGACCGGGCACTTCCCGGCCGCCTACACGGCCAGCAAGTGGGCCCTGCGCGGGCTGGCCAAGGCCGCCTGCCTGGAGCTGGGCCCGCGCGGCATCCGGGTCAACACCATCCACCCCGGCTACGTCGAGACGCCCATGACCGCCTCGGCCGCACCGGCCTTCCGGGCCGCCAACGTCGCCGAGACGCCGCTGGGCCGCACCGGCACGGTCGACGAGGTCGCACCCCTGGTCGCCTTCCTGCTGGGGGAGGGCGCCTCCTTCATCACCGGCGCGGAGATCCCCGTCGACGGCGGCCTCACCGCCCACGGCGGCGTGAAGTCCATCAGCGACGCCGTCCGCACATCCACCTGATCGAGAGGAACGACCGTGTTCGAGTACTTCCCGGGCAACTACGTCTGGAACCTGGGCGTCGTCGCCACCCTGAACTCCGGGGGCCTCATCGACGAGGTCGACCGCGCCTGCCGCCCGATCAAGGACGCCGCCCAGCAGGGCGAGGACGCCGGCACCCAGGACTTCCTGCGGGCCTGGACGGCGCTGACCGACCAGCTGGTCGACCAGGCCGAGGCGGCCGAGAAGGCCGGGCACACGCGCACCGCCGGGCAGCTGTGGTTCCGGGCGACCAACTACCTGTGCCAGGCCGAGCGGATGCTCGCCCACACCAGCCCCGACCGGGTGCCCACGTACAAGCGGGTCACCGAGCTCGCCGAGCGCGCCTTCGCCACCCACAGCCCACGGGTGAGCCGGGTCGAGATCCCCTACGAGGGCCAGACCCTGCCGGCCTACTTCAGCGCCGCCCCGGCCACCGACGACGGTCCGGCCCCGGTGATCGTGCTGGTCAACGGCCTGGACTCCACCAAGGAGCACATGTACTCCTCCAACCACTGGCTGGAGCTCGCCGAGCGCGGCATCTCCTGCCTCATGCTCGACCAGCCGGGCACGGGGGAGTCGCTGCGGCTGCAGGGCATCACCGCCCGCATCGACACCGAGGTGTGGGCCGGCGCGGCGGTGGACTGGCTCGAGACCCGCGACGACGTCGACACCTCGAGGATCGGCATCGTGGGCTGGTCGCTGGGCGGCTACTTCTCCCCGCGGGCGGCGGCGTTCGAGAAGCGCTTCGCGCTGTGCGTGGCGTGGGGCGCCAACCACAACTGGGGCGCGGTCCAGCGCCGTCGGGCCCAGCGCGAGGGCGAGCGGCCCGTGCCGCACTACTGGTCGCACGTGCTGTGGGTGTGGGGCATCGAGGGCGACGAGCACCACCTCGACGCCTTCCTGGACTTCGCCGACGGCGTGCACCTGGACGGCGTGGTCGAGCAGATCACCGTGCCGTTCCTCGTGGCCCACGGGGCGAACGACCGGCAGATCCCGCTGGAGTACGCGCACCGCTCCTACGAGCAGGCCGTGAACTCCCCCAAGCGCGAGCTGCGGGTCTTCACCCCCGAGGAGGGGGCCACCGAGCACATCGGGCTGGACCACCTGCCGCACGTCAGCGTCTTCGTGGCCGACTGGGTCGCCGACACCTTCGCCGGCCGCTGACCGGCGGGACCGCCCGCGCCCCGCGTCAGCGGGGGCGGGCGGTCCGCTCGGCCAGGTCGATGGCGGTGCACAGCCCCAGGGTCATCGCCCGGCCGCTGGTGGAGCCGGTGGCCAGCAGGGCGGCGATCGCGGCGACCAGATCACCCTGGCCGACCAGCCCGCGGACCACGGCGGCGAACTCGCCGCTGACCCGACCGGCCGCGGCGTGCTTGAGCAGCGCCCGGGACAGCTCGGTGGTGCGCGCGGCGGCCAGGGCGTGCACCCCGGCGCCGAAGCGCTCGGCCGCGGGGTGACCCAGCAGGACCAGCCCGGCCACGGTGCCGGCCAGGACGTCGTCGCCGGCCGGGGTGAGGCCCGGACCGAGACCGACCAGGCGGGTGGCCGTGCGCAGCGCGGCGTCCAGGTCGGCGCGGCGGACTGCACCGCGCAGGGCGGCCAGCGGGCCGCTGGGGCCGCCGGGCAGACCGGGCAGCACGAACGCGCTGTGCGGGGCGTCGCCGTAGAGCGCGGTGCGCAGCGTGCGCACGCCCTCGGGCAGCAGGGAGGGGCGGGCGCCGGGCAGGCGGGGGCGGGGGTCCCACCACGCGGCGGCGGACACGGTGAGGTCGCCGACCACGACCCGGCCACCGCCGACGGTGGCCGGGGCGCCCGAGGGCGCGGAGACCAGGGGACGGCCGTTGGCCCGGCGGGACAGCACGAGGCCCAGGGGCAGCCGGGCGGCGTCGGCGGTCAGCACGCCGACGACCTCGACGCCCTGGGCGGTGGGCACGCTCAGGTAGACCGCGGCCGGCACCGACAGCAGCACGCTCGCGCGCCGGGCGGGGCCGCGCAGCAGCTCGGCGATCCCGGTGCTGGCGGCGGCCGGCACGGCGGGGGCGGCGGTGGCGGCGACGGGGAGGTCGCGGGCGGGCCCGGCGGTGCGGCGGGCGGCCTGCGCGGAGTCCCGGGGGAGCGGGATGGTGGGCACGCCCATGCGGGCGGCGCGACCCACGGCGGTGGTGGTCTCGTGCGGTGCTGCGGTGCGCATGCTGTCCTCCCGTGGGTGCCGGCGGCCGACCCCTGGGCCGCCGTCCGTGCGGTGCCGTGCGGAGGCGCGCCGGACCGGGGTCCGGCACCGTCGGCGACGGCTTACCATCCGTGCACGGGATCACTGCGCGGAACTCGAACCTATGCGGCGCGTCGGACAGCTCCGTATGGCGGAACTAGCCAAGAATGCGTGCGGCTGGACGGGTAGCTCTGACAGAATCCGGGGCGTGTGTCCGGCAATCGAGCGACATGGGGGACGACGCGGTGACTGATCGTGAGTATGCGGTGACTGGCATGTCGGAGGGTATTCGTACGGCTCCGTTCCGTCAGGTCCCGCAGCGGTCGGAGCCCGCGTTGTCCCGGGTGGCCCCGACCGAGCGCACCGCGCTCGAGGACAGCATGGGCCTGTCGGTGACGCAGCTGCTCGCGCTGACCGACGGCACCCTGGTCGCCGGCTCGGCAGGTGCCGGCCGGGTGGTGCGCCAGGTGGTCGTCGACGACCCGGCCGACCCGCTGGCCGGCGCCGGTCCCGACGTCCTGGTGGTCCTCGGCGCGCGGCTGCCCCCGGCCGACCCGGGCCAGTGCCGGGCGCTGATCGAGCGGCTCACCGCGCTGGGCACCGCCGCGCTGGCCTACCGCGACTCCGACGGCCCGCCCGCGGTGCCGGCCGAGGTGCGCTACGAGGCCGACCGGCGGGGCTTTCCGATCGTCGCCCTGCCGCGCACCTCGCGGCTGGACCTCGTCGTGGCCGAGGTGTTCGGCGCGATCGTGGCCAAGCAGACGCAGGCGCTGAGCCTGGCCGACCGCATGCACAACCAGTTCATCGACGTCGCGCTCACCGGCGGCGGGCTGGCCGAGGTCACCGCGCAGGCGGCCACCTTCCTGGACGGCGCCGCGGTGCTGGGCCTGGGCCCCGACCGCGAGATCGCCACCTCCGCCGGCCCGGCCGACGACGTCACCGAGGTGCGCGACTGGCTCTGGCTGCTGGACGCCGCGGCCGACGACGCCTACTCCGACCTGCCCAGCGCGCGGCGGCTCTCCGAGAACCGGGCCGACCAGGCGATCGTCACCCCGGCCGACGTGCTGGCCGACGCCGACCTGTCCCCGGCCGACGGCATCCTGCTGGTCCCCGGGCACCACGAGCTCCCCGGCGGGGTCGGCGAGTACGCGGTCGCGCCGATCATGGCCGGCGACCAACGGCACGGCTGGCTGGTCGCGGTCAACCGGCACGGCCCGATGCTGGTCGGCGCCGGGGCGGTCCTCGAGCGCGGCGCGGTCATCGCGGCGCTGTCCGAGATCCGCCACCAGGCCGTGCACTCGGTCGAGCTGCGGTTCCAGGGCGACATGGTCCGCCGGCTGGTCAGCGGCACCGTGGGCCACACCGAGCGCGCCCTGGCCTACACCCGCTCCTTCGGCTGGCGACTGGACGGCCCGGTCGTCGTGCTGGTCACCGCCACCGAGACCGTGGCCGACGCCAACACCGACCCCACCCGCGCGCTGGACGTCCTGGACCGGCTGGCCGACGGCTGGCGGGCCGCGATCGACGGCGAGGTCGCCGGTGCGGCCGTCGCCGGGCTGGCCACCGAGATCGTCACCGTGCTGCCGCTGGACGGCCGCACCCCCGAGGAGCTGACCGGGCTGGTCGCCGCCGTCACCGGCCGCGTCAACGCCCGGCTGCGCCGGGTGGGCCGGGTGCTGGCCACCGGCATCGGCCGGCCGGCGCAGGTGCTCTCGGGGCTGGCCGACGCCCACCAGCAGGCGCAGCGGGCCCTGCAGGTCGGCCAGGAGATCCACGGCGAGGCCACCGTCACCCACTTCGACCAGCTGGGGGTGTTCCGGCTGCTGTCGCTGATCCCGGACAGCTCCGAGCTGCGCTCCTACGTCGACGAGGTGCTCGGGTCGTTGGCCGACGCCACCGACCCCGACTCCGCCGACCTCCGCGACACCCTGCGGGTGCTGCTGGAGACCAACCTGAACGTGGCCGAGTCGGCCCGCCGGCTGCACTTCCACTACAACACGATGCGCTACCGCATCGGCAAGCTCGAGCGCATGCTCGGGCCCTTCACCTCCGACCCCACGCTGCGGCTGAACCTGCTGCTGGCCCTGCACGCGGCCCGCATGCGCGGTCTGGACCAGGTGCACCGGCCCCCGGTCGAGGCCTCGGCCCTGCCCTTCCTGGACGACGGCCTGGAGTCCCTCTCCCACGCCCAGGCATGACGAACGGCCCGCCCCCGGCAGGGAGCGGGCCGTTCGTCGTGGGTGGTCAGGCCCGGCGGGCCAGCTTGTCGACCAGGTAGCCGGCGGTGAGGCCCAGCGTCGTCCAGAGGACGGCCAGCTGGCCGAGGGAGGCCAACCGGAAGTCCCACACCACCGCGGCGGGGACGTCGGCGGAGATGCTGTCCGGGCTGTCCGGGACCAGCAGCACCATCGCGGTGACCAGGGCGACGGTGGCCAGCACGGCCGCCGTCGCCACCGCGGAGGGGTGCAGGCCGCGGGACCGCAGCGTGCCGACCAGGGCGCCGACCAGCAGCGCCGTGACCACCCCGGCCCCGAGCACGGCGATGTAGATCGCCGTGCGGGTGTCGATGGTGTCCGGGTCGCCGACCGCCGGCGGGTTGGCCGGGATCTTGATGGCCGGGAGGAGCGCGAAGACCGCGAACCCGATGGCGGCCAGGACGGCGACCCGCCCCACGTCGCTGCGCCCGGGCAGCCGGTGCCGCACGCCGGCGAACACCGCGGCGACGACGACGGAGAACACCACGGCGGCGATCACCGTGCCCAGGAACCCGCCGAGCAGCTGGGTGTGCCGGCTGAACAGCTCCTCGGAGTGCTCGTGGGACGCCGCGGTGCGGGCCTCCTCGAGCGCGAGGGCCGGGGTGATGGTCCGCTCGGTGACGACCATCGCCCAGATGCCGGAGGCGGCGCCGCCGGCCAGGCCGGCCAGGGCGAACCGGCCCAGCAGCGGACCGAACCGGGGGGCGGTCTGCTGCCGGGGTTCCTCGAGGGTGGCCGCCATCAGTGGCAGGGCATGCCCAGCGAGTGCCGGGCGTCGTGGAAGAACTCGTGGGCGACGTCGCCGGCCGAGGCCAGCACGGCGCCGTTGTCCTGGGCGACCAGGTACAGCGCGAAGAGGGCGAGCAGGGCCAGCGCCCACGCCCAGGCGGGCACCGCGATGCGGGGGACGGCGGTGCGGGTGGGGCTGTGCTGTGCGGAGGTCATCGGTGGGTTCCTTCCGGTCCATGCCTCGTGGGTGATGCCGCGGCCGGTGTCCGGCTCCCGGGGTGGACCCCGGTGACGGTGGCGAGGACCGCGCCGGACTCCCACCGGCTTCCCTGCACCGCAGCGCGGCGGACGCTACGGCGGGGTTCCCCGATCGGCCAAGGTCGCAGCTGCGCACCTATGCAGGTAGGGGGGCCGCGGGGCGCACCAGCACGCAGTCCGCGCAGGTGCCGGCGCCGGGCAGCCGCTGCACCAGGCAGCACGACCTGCGCACGAAGCTGCCGTCGGGCCGGCGTGCGCCCGTGCCGGCCAGCGGTCCCGCGGCGACGAGGGCGTCGACCAGGGCACGGGCCCCGGCGGCCAGGTCGGGCCGGGCGGCGGCCACGACGACGCCGGTGCCGTGCACGGCAGAGACCACGTTGCCGGTCAGCACCTGCCGGGACACCCCGGAGGCCGCGACGACGTCGGTGAACGGCTGCACCAGCGAGGCCAGCCAGTGCTCGGCCAGAGCGCCCGCGACGTCGTCCGGGGTCGGGACGGCGACCCCGCGGACGCCGGCCCACGCCATCGGCACCGGGTTCGACCCCGCCGGCTGCAGGCGCACCGAGGTCGGCACCGGGAGCACACCGGTCGCGAGCGCGGCACCGATCGCCGGGGACAGCACCCGGGCCACGACCCCGAGGTGCACCAGCGAGCGCACCACCCGCGGCTCGGCGTCCGGGCCGAGCACCGCGACGACGGCCCGGGTCCGCGCCGCCAGCAACCCGGGTGCGTCGGCCAGGTCGACCCCGCAGGGCCCGGCGTCGTCGTCCACCGCGCAGAAGGGCCCGAGGCGGGCGGCCGCAGCGAGGGCGGCGGCGACGTCGGCGGGCACGGGTCCAGCCTGCCAGCGCGCCGACCGGGGCCGGTGCGCGCAGGGTGGGGGAGTCCGTCGTCGACCCTCGTAGGGAGCACCCGCATGAGCAGCACCGTCGTCCGTCCGCTCGAGGGCCGGGTCGCCCTGGTCACCGGGGCCTCGTCCGGGATCGGCGAGGCCACCGCCCTGGCGCTGGCCGAGGCCGGCGCCGCGGTCGCCATCGGGGCCCGCCGGACCGACCGGCTGGCCGACCTCGCGCAGCGGCTGGAGGGGCAGGGCGCCCGGGTGCTGGTGCTCGACCTCGACGTCACCGACGAGCAGGCCTGCACCGACGCCGTGGCCCGCACCCGGGCCGAGCTGGGCGGGCTGGACGTCCTGGTGAACGACGCCGGGGTGATGCTGCTGGGCACGGTCGTCGGCGCCGACACCGAGGACTGGCGCCGCATGCTGCACACCAACGTGCTGGGCCTCATGTACATGACGCACGCCGCGGTCGAGGGCATGGTCGAGCAGGGGTCCGGCGACGTCGTCAACGTCTCCAGCGTGGCCGGCCGGCAGGCCCGCAAGGGCGCCGGTGTCTACAACGCCAGCAAGTGGGCGGTGAACGCCTTCAGCGAGTCCCTCCGCCAGGAGGTCACCACGAGGGGTGTGCGGATCGGTCTGGTGGAGCCCGGCGCCGTGGCGACCGAGCTGACCGACCACATCACCCAGCCCGAGGCGAAGGCCGCGTCGAAGAAGATGGCCGCCGAGATGACGCCGCTGCAGGCCGACGACATCGCCCGCGCGGTGGTCTACATGGTCAGCCAGCCCCGGCACGTGGCGGTGAACGAGATCCTGGTCCGCCCCACCGACCAGGAGCGGTGACCCCGCCGTCACACGCGTGCGGTAGGAGTGCGGTCATGGCCGACCTGCTGGTGACCGATGCCCGCCTCCGCGACGGCCGGGTGGTCGACGTGCACGTGGTGGACGGGCGGGTGGCCGCGCTGGCCCCGGTCGGGTCGCTGGCCCGACCCGACGGCGTCCCCGTGGTCGCCGCCGACGGCGGTCTGGTCACCGAGCCGTGCGTCGACGGCCACCTGCACCTGGACAAGGTGCGCACCCTGCCGCTGGCCGGCGAGGCGGCGCTGGCGGCCTACACCGCCGAGGGCATGGCGGAGTCGGCGGTGAGCATCGACCTGGCCAGCGCCGTGAAGGAGCACTGGTCGGTCGACCTGCTGCTGCCCGGCATCCGCGAGGTGCTGCAGCTGGGGGTCGAGCACGGTGTGCTGCACGTGCAGGCCTTCGTGGACGTCGACTCCGCCGCCGGGCTGATCGGCATGGAGGCGGTGCTCACCGCCCGCGCCGAGGTCGCGGGGGTCGTGGACGTCTCGGTGGTGGCCTTCCCGCAGGACGGCGTGCTGCGCGACCCCGGGACGGCGGAGCTGGTCGAGGCGGCGCTGGACCTGGGCGCCGACGTGGTGGGCGGCATCCCGTGGATCGAGGACGGCGAGGCCGACCAGCGGGCGCACGTCGAGTGGGCCTGCGCACTGGCCGCCCGGCGCGGCCTGCGGGTGGCCATGCTGACCGACGACGCCCCGGACCCGGCCTACCGCACCACCGGGATGCTGGCGCAGGCGATGGTCGAGCACGGGCTGGTCGGCCGCGGGGTCGCCTGCCACGCCCGCGCGCTGGGCGGCTACGACGACGCGGCCCTGGTCGAGGTGGTCGGCCAGGCCCGGGCGGCCGGGCTCGGCTTCGTCAGCGACCCGCACACCGGGGGCCGTGCACTTCCGGTGCGCCGGCTCCTGGCCGAGGGGCTACCGGTCGGGCTGGGCCAGGACGACGTCGAGGACGCCTACTACCCCTTCGGCCGGCACAACCTGCTCGAGGTGGCGTTCCTGGCCGCCCACCTGCTGGAGATGCGGTCGGCGGCCGACCTGGAGGCGCTGGTCGACCTGGTCACCACCGGCGCGGCCCGGGTGCTGGGCCTGTCCGGGTTCGGCCTGCGCGAGGGCGGTCCGGGTGACCTCCTGGTGCACGACGCGGCGCGCACCGTCGACCTGCTGGCCCGGCACGCCGCGCCCCGGGCCGTGGTGCGGGCCGGGCAGGTGGTCGCTCAGCGCTGACGGGGGGTCTTCCAGGCGGCCTCCTCGTCGAAGGGTTCGTCCGGCTCGTCGTCGTCGCCACCGTCGGCCTGCTTGCGGGCGTGGGCCTCCAGCGCCTCGTCCCGCTCGCGGGCGCGGTCGAAGGCCTCGGCTCGCTCCAGCTCGCGGCGCTGCCGCTTCGTCAGCGGCGCGTCCGCACCCTCGGGGAGGGCGACCTGCCAGTCGTCGCCCTGCCGGACCAGCAGGACGGCGGCCACGGCGAGCCCGATCGGCAGCACGTACGCGCCCAGCCGCTCCATGCCGCCGTAGCCGAGGAACTGGGTGACGCCGGTGCCGAAGAAGACCGTGCCGATGACGCCGACCAGACCGAGCAGGGCCAGCACCGTGCCGACGGCCTCGGAGCGCGGACGCACGGAGTAGGCCAGCGCGATGAGCCCCAGGCCGCTGCCCAGCAGGTAGAGGATCGCGCCGACGGTGTGCGTGGCGCCGCCGTCGTCGGAGGGGAAGAGGCCGACCAGCACCGTGCCGACCGCGGCGGCCGAGAGCAGCACCAGCGCCAGCCGCCCGCCCAACCCGACCAGCGCCGGGAACAGCAGCGCGGCGCCGACGGCGATCAGCACGCCCTGCGCGACGAACGAGGTGTTCATCAGACCGGCCGCGGGGGACAGCGCGGTGCCCAGGTCGCTGATCGCCTGGTCGACCCGGCTGTAGCCGCCGAACCGGGCGATGCTGACCGCCTCCAGCACGAAGAACTGCAGCGTGAGCAGCCAGGCCACCCCGCCGGCCAGGTAGCGGGTGCGGCTCAGGGAGGTGGGGGCGGTGCCCGTGGGGTCGTCGCTGTCGCTCACGGGGACCCATGGTCCCAGCCCGGCAGACTGGTGCGCATGACCGGTGCGGTGACCTTGGCGATCTCGGTGGACGTCGGCAACGGCACCCCGCCCTACGAGCAGCTCCGCGAGCAGATCGCCGGGTTGGTGCACGCCGGTGACCTGGTGGAGGGCGACCGGCTGCCCACCGTCCGCGGGCTGGCCGAGCAGCTCGGGGTCGCGCCGGGGACGGTCGCCCGGGCCTACGCCGAGCTCGAGACCGACGAGCTGGTCGAGGGCCGCGGTCGGGCCGGCACCGTCGTCACCGGCGGGTCGGGCGACCCGGCCCGGGCCCGGCTGCGCTCGGCGGCCAACCGGCTGGTCGCCGCCGCCCGCGTCGACGGGCTGGACGACGACACGGTGCTGGCCGTCGTGCACGCGGCGCTCACCGACGCCCGGTGACCGCCCGCTCGATCGCGCTGTTCGTGCTGGCCGCGGTGCTCGAGATCGGTGGCGCCTGGCTGGTCTGGCAGGGGCTGCGGGAGCACCGCGGCTGGCTCTGGGTCGGCCTGGGGGTGGTCGCCCTCGGCCTGTACGGCGTGGTCGCCGCGCAGCAGCCCGACGCGTCCTTCGGCCGGGTGCTGGCCGCCTACGGCGGGGTGTTCATCGTCGGGTCGCTGGTGTGGGCGGCGGTGGCCGACGGGTTCCGCCCCGACCGGTGGGACGTCGCGGGCGCCCTCGTCTGCCTGGTCGGCGTCGCGCTGATCATGTACGCCCCCCGCCCGGGCTGAACCGGAGGGTTGGGACCCCCCGGGTGGCGGGCAGTCCTGTTGTGCACCACATGCGCCGGGAGCCATGCCACCAGGCGCGGTCTCCCGGGCGCTCCCACGCACCAGCCCCAGGAGGACACCCATGCGCGCACTCGTCTACAAGGGCCCCCGCGACGTCGCGGTCGAGCAGGTCCCCGACGCCGCCGTCGAGCAGCCCACCGACGCCGTCATCCGGGTCACCGCCACCAACATCTGCGGATCGGACCTGCACATGTACGAGGGCCGGACCGACCTGGAGACCGGCATGGTCATCGGCCACGAGAACCTCGGCGAGGTCGTCGAGGTGGGCTCGGGCGTGACCAAGCTCAGCATCGGCGACCGGGTCGTGCTGCCGTTCAACATCGGCTGCGGCTTCTGCGAGAACTGCGAGCAGGGCCGCACCGGCTTCTGCCTCACCGTGAACCCCGGTGTCGCCGGCGGCGCCTACGGCTTCGCCGGGATGGGCGGGTACAGCGGTGGCCAGGCCGAGTACCTCCGCGTGCCGTTCGCCGACTTCAACGCCCTCCAGCTCCCCGAGGACAGCGTGGAGAAGGAGAACGACTACGTGATGCTGGCCGACATCTTCCCGACCGGCTGGCACGGCACGCGGCTGGCGAAGGTCGCCCCCGGTGACTCCGTCACGGTGTACGGCGGCGGCCCGGTCGGCCTGATGGCCGGCTACTCGGCCGTGCTGCAGGGCGCCAGCGAGGTCTACGTGATCGACCACCTGAGCGAGCGCCTGGCGCTGGCCGAGAAGTTCGGCGCGATCGGCATCGACTCCTCGAAGGGCGACCCGATCGAGCAGATCAAGGACGCCACGAAGGGTCGCGGCACCGACCGCGGCGTGGAGGCCATCGGCTACCAGGCGCACGACAGCCAGGGCAACGAGCGGCCCAACATGACGATGAACGGTCTGGTCGAGATCGTGAAGGCCACCGGGACCATCGGTGTCGTCGGCCTGTTCCTGCCCGAGGACCCGGGTGCCTCCGACGAGCTGGCCAAGAAGGGCCAGCTGGCCTTCGACTACGGCAAGTTCTGGTTCAAGGGCCAGACGGTCGGCAACGGCCAAGCCAACGTGAAGAACTACAACCGCGCGCTGGCCCGGTTGATCCACACCGACCGGGCGAAGCCCTCGATGCTGGTCAGCCACAACCTGGGTCTGGACGCCGCACCCGACGCGTACCGGCACTTCGACGCCCGGGACGACGGCTGGACCAAGGTCGTGCTCAACCCGACCCAGGGCTGACCGCTGCGCTGGGCGACAGGTCCCGCACCGCCCGCCACTGCGCGGGCGACAGCCAGGACGGGTTGCTGCCGGCGGGCATGCGCAGCACCTCGGCGTCCCGGGCCACCGGGTCGGCGAGCAGCGCCCCGCGGGGCAGCGGCGGCTCCCGCCGCACCCAGCGCACGACCACGACGGGACCGTCGTCGGAGGCCTCCACAGCTCCGGTGACGGTCCCGGTCGCGTGCACCCCGGGGTCGGCCCGGCCGCTGCACCACAGCAGGACCGGGTCGCCGACCGAGATCAGCCCCAGCCGGTAGGACGGCCGGACGCACCGGGTCAGATCCACCGCGGTGCCCGGCGCCCAGCCCGGAGCCACGAGGTCGGGCAACCGGGCGGACTTGAGCACCCAGCAGCCGACGTCGGCCCGCGTGAGCCGCGCGGTCACAGCCCCAGGGCCGCCGTCCGGTCGGCGTACTTCTCGACCGCGCGGCGGGCGACCTCGGGCTGCTCCGCGTAGAGCGCGAGCTGGGCCGCCGCGACCTCGGCCCACGGGGTGTCCCGGCCGGCCAGCGACCACCGCGGCCGGGCGGCGGCCGGGTCGAGGTCCAGCGCGGTGAGGACGGCGGCCTCCAGCGGTGCCTGCGACCCGCCCAGCATCTGGTGGTCGGGGACGGCAGGGTCCCCGGACCAGGCCAGCGTGGTGAGCACCCCGACGCCGACCTCGCGCAGCGTGGCGTTGGCCGGGTGGTTCACCGTCCACATCGCCTCCGCCCCGCCGGCGACCACCGCGTCGGTGGTGTCGACGTCCAGGTGGGTGTTGCGGCGCCGCAGCTCGGCCTGCGAGCGGGCGGCGAGGTCCCGGACGGCGTCGGCGGCAGGCTGGAGCTCCTCGATCCGGGCCACCGCGCGGTCGACGTCCCACCCCCGGACGGCGGCGTCCAGCAGCCGCAGGTCGTGGTAGTCGGTCAGCGGGGCGTCCACCCGCCCGTCGGCGTCGTGGGCGTGCACCTGCCAGGGGAAGAGGCCCTCGTAGTAGGTGGTCGGCACCCGGACCACCCGGGCGTCGGCCGGCAGCAGGGCGACCAGCTGCTCGCTGCCGCAGCCGGGCACCCGGTACTCGTCCTTCACCGGCTGGGTCACGAGCACCCCGGCCACGGCCATCAGCGCGTGCAGCCGGCCGACCTCGGCCTCGTCCATCTCGAACACCGGCGGCAGCCGGACGAACTCCACCCCGTGCGCCTCGCCGGCCGGGGCGACCATCCGGCGGATCGACTCGGCCTGGCAGTTGCCCCAGACGAAGCCGACGCTGCCGGGTTCGACGGTGGCCGCGTCGAGCTCGTGCCAGCGGCGGAGGTGCTCGGGGACCGCGGCCTCGACCTGGTTGTCCGTCATGCCCCCAGCATCCGCGGGGGACGTGAGATGGGCGACCCCGGCTGGCCCCGACCGGGCTGCCGGGCGCAGGGTGGGGTCGTGCTGCCGACCGTCGTGGACCTGCCCGAGGGCCACCGGGCCGGCGACGCGGGCCTGCGCCGGGCGTCGGTGTCGGTGTTCCTGGCCGGCCTCGCCACGTTCGCGATGCTCTACGAGCCGCAGGCGCTGCTGCCCGAGCTCACCCGGGCCTTCGACGTCACCCCGGCCGGGTCGACGCTGGCCATCTCGGTGTCCACCGTGGCGCTGGCGGTCGGCCTGCTCGTGCTGGGACCGCTGTCCGACCGGCGCGGGCGCACCGGGATCCTGCAGCTGAGCCTGGCCGCATCCGCCGTGCTGGCCGTGGGCATCGCGCTGGCCCCCACCTGGCCGGTGCTGCTGGTGCTGCGTGGGGCCCAGGGGTTCGCCCTGGCCGGGCTGTCGGCGGTCGCGGTGGCCTACCTGCGCGAGGAGCTGCACCCGTCGGTGACCTCGCGTGCGGTCGGGCTGTTCATCGCCGGCAACGCGATCGGCGGGCTGACCGGCCGGCTGCTGGGCGGGTTCCTCACCGACCTCGGCGGCTGGCGGGTCGCCCTGGGCGGGGTCGCCGTGCTGGGCGTGGCGTGCGCGGTCGCCGTCCGGGTCCTGCTGCCACCACCACGTCGGTTCCGGCCGGTGGACCGGTCGGCCCCGCTGCTGCGCTCGCTGGGCAGTGCCTTCACCGACCCGGCGCTGCTCGCCCTGTACGCGTTCGCGGCGTTCCTCATGGCCGCCTTCGTCGCGGTCTACAACGCCGGGACGTTCCGGTTGGAGTCCCCGCCCTACGACCTCACCCCGGCGCTGGCGTCGTTGGTGTTCCTGGCCTACCTGCTCGGCTCGGCGAGCTCGCCGACCGCCGGGTGGCTGGCCGACCGGTCGAGCCGGCGGCTCGTCGTCCCCCTGTCGGTCGTGGTGATGGTCGCCGGGCTGGGCCTGACGACGCTGGCGCCGCTGTGGTGCTTCGTCCTCGGGCTGTGCGTGCTGACCGTCGGCTTCTTCGCCGCCCACGCCGTCGCCAGCGGATGGGTGGCCGCACGCGCGGCGCTGGGCGGCCGACCGGTGGGGCAGGCGGCCTCGCTGTACTCGTTCTGGTACTACGTCGGGTCCTCAGTCGGCGGCACCCTCGCCGGGCAGGCCTGGCAGGGCGCCGGGTGGACCGCGGTGGCGATGCTGTCGGGGGGCCTGTGCCTGGCCGCGCTGGTGCTCACCCTGGTGCTCGGGCGGACCCGGTCGTTGGACCCGGCCCGCCGCTGAGCCGACGTATCAGCCGGCTGTGGGTGGCTGTCACGGGCCTGTGAGGGGCCCTGATCCGGTGGAGCGGCGGGGGCCGCGGGCCGATGGCGTGGGTGTCCGCACCACCGCACCCCTGGAGGAACACCTCGTGAGCAGCATCAGCGCCCTGTCGTCCACCTCGGCCGCGTGGGCCACCGCCCAGACCCAACGCCCGTCCGGCCCGCCCCCCGGCGGCGGTGGCCCGGAGAAGACCAACGCCGCCGTGGCCGACCTGCTGGGCATCGACGCCGACACCCTGAAGACCCAGCTGGCCGGCGGGAAGACCATGTCCGAGCTGGCCGAGGCGGCCGGCGTCGACGAGGACGACCTGGTCGCCACCATCCAGGCCACGCTGCCCACCGATGCACCCAGCGCCATGGCCACCGACATCGCCAGCGGGAAGATCGGCCCCGGCGGTCCGGCCGGCGGCCCGCCGCCCAAGCCGCCGGTGGACGCGCAGAGCGGCATCCAGGCCCTCTCGGACGCCTTCGGCATCTCCTCCGACGACCTGCTGGCCCGCCTCACTGACGGCACCGGCATCCAGGACCTGCTGGACGCCAACCCGCAGGTAGCCGCGCAGCTGTCGTCGAACCAGAGCAGGGGCGCCCTGGTCGACGGCTACGCCTGAGCCCGTCCCCCGAGCGCGCGGGCGACCGACCGCACCCCGGCGTGCCCGGCCAGCTGGTCGACCGGTACGGGTAGCGGCAGGCACCAGTTGGGCCGCTGCATCGCACCGGGCACGTTCGGCCGGCGCTCGACGCCGAGGGCGTCGTCGAGCGTCGCCGACAGCAGCGTGCAGGGGGCGGTGGCGAGCAGCCGGTGCGCCCGCTCGACCGCCTTCGGCACGCCCATCCGCTTCGTGGGGCCGTCGGGGTGGCCGGTCAGGTGCGCCAGCAGCTGCTGGCGGTCCTGAGCCAGCTGCGGCTGCTCGCCGGTGCCCAGCTCGACCTGCTCGGCGACGTCGGAGCCGGTCCACAGGCCTGCCACGGTCGGCAGGTCGTGCGTGGTGATCGCACCCATCGAGGCGGCCGGCCAGTCGGCGGGGGCGTCGTCCTCGAACCACAGCAGGCGGTAGGACAGCACGCCGTGCTCGGCCATGGCCTCGCGGACGCCGTCCTCGACCGTGCCGAGGTCCTCGCCGACCACGACCGCCTGCGCGCGGTGGCTCTCCAGCGCGACGATGCCCAGCAGGTCCTCCGCCGGGTAGCGCACGTAGGCACCCTTCGTCGGGTCGCCGCCGGGGACCCACCACAGCCGGAACAGCCCCATCACGTGGTCGATGCGCAGACCGCCGGCGCCGGCCATCGTGGCCCGGATGGACTCGACGAACGGCGCGTAGTCCGCCGCGCGCAGCCGCCAGGGCACCAGCGGCGGCGAGCCCCAGTCCTGCCCCGCGGCGTTGAAGGCGTCCGGGGGAGCGCCCACGCTGACCCCGCCCTGGGCCAGCACGTCCTGCCAGGCCCACGCGTCGGCGCCGCCGCCGGAGACGCCGATCGGGAGGTCCTGGATGACGGTCAGGTCACCGGTGGCGGCGGCCAGCTGCTGGTCCAGCAGCCATTGCAGCCAGGCGTGGAAGGCCACCTGCGGCTCGTGCTCGTGCGACCAGGTGCGGACGGCGTCGGAGCGCGGGTCGCGCAGGTCGGCCGGCCAGTCGGACCAGTTCGCGCCGTGCTCGTCGGCGATCGCGGACCAGTTCGCCCAGTCCTGCAGCTGCTGCCCGGAGTGCCACCACCAGTCGCGGAACCCCTCGGGGTGCGGGTCGGCGTCGAACGTGCGCTGCAGGACGGCGCGCTTGAGCACCCAGATCGCGTCCCGGTCGACCAGCTCGGCCCCGTTGAGCTCGGCCACCCGGGCCCGGTCGGCATCGGTGAGCTGCACGCCCGGGACGTCGTCGAGCCGCAGGTAGACCGGGTTGCGGAAGCGGCGGGTGGCCGGCAGGTACGGGCTGTCCTCCTGCTCGGGGCCGGGGCCGACCGCGTGCAGCGGGTTGACCAGCACGAACCCCGCGCCCTGGGACTCGGCCAGCTCGCGGACCGTGCGCAGGTCGGCCAGGTCGCCGATCCCGGCCGACCCGGTGCCGCGGGCGGCGTAGAGCTGCACCGCCCAGCCCCAGCTGCGCTCGGCGGGCAGCCAGCAGCGGCCGGGGTGCACCACCAGCAGCCGGTCGCGGCCGTCGGGGGTGCGCAGTCGGTGGTAGCCCAGCGGGGTGTCCTCGGGCAGTTCGCCGTCGACGTCCAGGCTGGTGCCGTCCTCGCACACCACCAGCGCGCGGTCGACCTCGAGGGCGTCACCGGGCATCGCGACGATCGGGGCGGTCTCGTCCAGGTCGGCCGGCGGTTCGCCGACGACCTCGCGCAACCGGTCGATCGTGGCCTGCTCGACGGTGTGCTCGGTGTCGAGGGCGTCGAGCCAGGTGGCGTCGATGCCCCAGCGGTCGGTGACGGGTGCTGCCGGTTCGCGGGTCACCACCCCATCCTCGGGGCTGCCGGTCGGCTGCGCCGCGCGGCGGGCCCGTCCCCGGGGTGTGATGACGGGCATGACGAGCTGGTTGCTGTGCCACCCGCCGCTGCTCAGCGCGGCGGTCCTGCGCCCGCTGGCCCGCGCCCTGCGGGCCCGGGGCGACCAGGTCGCCGTCCCGGACCTGCGGCACACCGTCGAGACCGGGCCGGGGTGGTGGTCGGCCTACACCGCGGAGGCCCACGGGTACTGCTCGGCGTTCGACGGCGCGGCGCCGGTCGACGCCGTCCTGGGGTACTCCGGTGCGGGCGTCGTCCTGCCGCAGGTGGCGGCCGCGGTGGGGGCGTCGCGTGTGGTGTGGGTGGACGCGGTCGTGCCGGCCGCCACCGGGGTGACGCTCCCGTCGGTCGGGCTGCGGACGGCGGTCGCGGCGCTCGCCCGGGACGGCCGGATCGCGCCGTGGCCGACCTGGTGGGGGCCCGACGCGATGGCCGACCTGGTGCCCGACGACGCGCTGCGGGCCGAGATCACCGCCGAGGCGCCGTCCCTGCCGCTGGACCTCTACGACGAGCCGGTGCCGGTGCCCGAGGTGTGGCCGCACGACGACGTCACCTTCGTGCACCTCTCGCGGGCCTACGACGCCGACGCCGAGGAGGCCGGCCGGCGGGGCTGGCGGGTGGTCGGCGACGGCGCCGGCCTGCACACCGACGTCGCCACCGACCCCGCCGCGGTGCTGGAGCTGCTGCGCTGAGCTGCGGGACCCGTCTCAGGCGGGCTGGATGCCCAGCGCTGTGGCCAGCGTGGTGATCTTGCGGGCCCGGCCCAGGCGGGGCAGGTCGCTGCCGTCGCGGATGACCTGGCCGCGGGCGTCGAAGTCGGCCAGGAAGTCGGTGGCCCACGCGACGTCGGAGGGCGTGGGGCTGATGACCTCGTTGATGACCGGCAGCTGCTCGACGTCCAGGCAGAGCTTGCCGGTCAGCCCGAGGGACACGGTGACGCCGGTGGCCTCGCGCAGCACGCCGTGGCTGGAGCCGACGGTCGGGCCGTCGATCGGGCCGGGCAGCCCGCCGATGCGGCTGCCCACGACCAGGCGGGAGCGCGGGTAGGCCATGGCGAGGTCGTCGGCGGCGGTGCCGGTGTCGCGGCGGTAGTCGCCGGACCCGAAGGCCAGCCGGAACGCACCGCGGGCCGAGGCGATGCGCACGGCCTCCTCGATGCCCAGCGCGGACTCGACCAGCGCCAGCACCCGGGTGGACCCGCCGAGGCGGTCGTAGGTCTCGGTGACGTGCTCGGCGGCCTCGGTCTTGGCCAGCATCACGCCGGCCAGGCCCGGCAGGCCGGCCAGGGCGGTGACGTCGTCGGCCCAGAACGGGGTCGAGTGGTCGTTGATGCGCACCCACGCCGGGCGGTCGCGCTCGGCGGAGAGGTACTCCACGACCGAGGCGCGTGCCTGCGGCTTCGCCTTGGGGTCGACGGCGTCCTCGATGTCGAGGATGACCTGGTCGGCCCGCGAGGCCAGCTTCTCGTCGAACTCCGCGTGGTCGCGGGCGCCGTTGACCAGCAGCCAGGAGCGGGAGATGTCGGCGTCCACGTGTCGTCTCTGCACGCGGCGATCATCCTCGTAGGACCGGTGTCACTCAGGGCCGGGGCCTGGCCCGGCGGGTGGGCACGGCCCGGGCCGGGTCCTCGGGCCAGGGGTGCTTGGGGTACCGCCCCTTGAGCTCGCTGCGCACCGCGGGGTAGCCGGTGGTCCAGAACCCACCCAGGTCACCCGTGGTGGCCACGACGCGGCGGGCCGGCGACAGCAGCTCCAGCCGCAGCGGGCGACCGGCGACCACCGGGGTGTCGGCCCAGCCGAACGCCTCCTGCACCCGCATCGACGCCGTCGGGCTCTCCGGGTTGGCGTAGTCGACCCGGTGGCCGGTGCCGCCGGGCACCACCACCTTCTCGGGGACGACGTCCTCGAGCGTGCCGGCGACCTGCCACGGCACCAGGGCCCGCAGCGCGGCGACGACGTCCAGCCGGCGCAGGTCGGCGCGGCTGCGGGCGGCACGCACCTGCGGGGTGGCGCCGAGGGCGGAGCGCAGCGCTGCGTCGTCCACCGCGGGCCAGGGCTCGCCGAGCCCCGCGTGGGCGGCGGCCAGCCGCTCGCGCAGCGACGTGGCGGCCGGGCTCCACCGCAGCAGCGCGAGGCCCTCGGCGCGCAGTCCCTCGGCCACCGCGGCGGCGACCAGGTCGGGGTCGGGGTCCGGCAACGGCCGCTCGGTCAGCACGATCGCGCCGAGCCGCTCGACCCGGGCGGCCCGCACGTCGCCGTCCCGCCAGACGACCTCCGGGCCGTCGGTGTGCTCGCCGATCTCGAGGGCGGTCGCCTGGTCCACGGCGACGGCCAGCCGCACCCGGGCGTCGCGGCGGCCCGGGGCCCGGTCGGCGGCGGCGACCGCGATCCACCCGGCGCCGGCCAGCGCGGTGCCCGGGGGGAGCTCGGCGCCGGTGCCGGCCGCCAGCAGGTAGGTGCGCTCGGTGCGCGGCCGGCGCCGGGCCAGCCACTCCGGGTGCGCCAGCGCCGTGACGAGCCCGGCGGCGGTGTCGTCGGGGACGTCGGTGCGGCGGGAGTCGGGGACGGCGCGCTCGAGCCGGGCGACCTCGTCGCGCCAGGGCCCGTGCCCCTGCCGGGCCTCGCGGAGGGCGGCGACCAGGTCGTCCGAGCGCGGGCTGCTGTCGGTCGAGAGCAGCGCGACCACCTCGGCGGCCCGCCGGCGGCCGACCAGGGGGGCGCCGTCGAGCAGCGCGCGGGCCAGGCGGGGGTGGGCTCCCACGGAGGACAGCCGGCGGCCGCGGTCGGTGACCCGCCCGTGCTCGTCGACGGCCCCCAGGGTGCGCAGGGTCTGCCCGGCGACGGTCATCGCGGCCGCGGGCGGCGGGTCCAGCAGTGCCAGCCCGACCCCGCCCCGCGCGCCCCAGGAGGCCAGCTCGAGGGCGACCTGGGTGAGGTCGGCGGTGGCCATCTCCGGCTCGGGGGCAGCCGGCCGGCGGGCATGCTCGGCCTCGGACCACAACCGGTAGACCCGGCCCGGGCCCTCGCGCCCGGCCCGGCCGGCCCGCTGGGTGGCCGCGGCCTGGGAGGCCGGCACGGTGACCAGGGCGCCCAGCCCGCGGGACAGGTCGACCCGCGGGGTGCGGGCCAGGCCGGCGTCGACGACCACCCGGACACCGGGCACGGTCAGGCTGGACTCGGCGACGTCGGTGGCCAGCACCACCCGCCGCCGCGGGCCGGGGGTGAGAGCGGCGTCCTGCTCGGCCGCGGGCAGCCGGCCGTGCAGCGGACGGACGTCGACGTCCAGCCCGCCCAGCCGGCGCTGCACCCCGCCGATCTCCGCCGCGCCTGGCAGGAACACCAGCACGTCGTGGGCGGTCTCGGCCAGCGCCCGCCGCACGGTGTCGGCGACGGCGTCCAGCAGCCGGGGGTCGACCCGGGTGCCCAGGGGTGGCTGCACGGGCGGGGTCGGCGGGCACCACAGGACCCCGACGTCGAACAGCGCCCCGGTGGCCTCGACCACGGGGGCCCCGCCGAGCAGGGCGGCCAGCCGGTCGGCCTGGGCGGTCGCGGACATCGCCAGCAGCTGCAGCTCGGGCCGCAGGGTGGCCCGGACGTCGAGGGCGAACGCCAGGGCCAGGTCGGTGTCGGTCTGCCGCTCGTGCACCTCGTCGAGCACCACGGCGTCGACGCCGGGCAGCTCCGGGTCGGCCTGCAGCCGGCGCAGCAGCAACCCCGTCGTCACCACCTCGACCCGGGTGGCCGCCGAGCGCCGGGACTCCCCGCGCACGCTGAACCCGACCCGCTGCCCGACCGGCTCGCCGAGCAGCGATGCCATCCGCCGGGCCGCGGCTCGGGCGGCCACCCGGCGCGGCTCGGCGACCAGCACGGTGCCGGTCGCGGCGAGGGCCAGCGGCACCAGCGTGGTCTTCCCGGTGCCCGGGGGAGCGACCAGCACGGCGCTGCCGTGGTCGGCCAGGGCGGCCAGCAGCTCGGGCAGCACCGCGCGCACGGGCAGGTCGACGTCGGCGGGCAGCACGCACCCAGTCTGCCAGGGCCGGGTGCGTCAGGGGCCGGACGCCAGGACCTCGGCGACCCCGCCCAGCACGCTGGCCCGGCCGGGGCGCAGGACGTGGGCGAACAACGCGGTGGCCAGCTCGTCGTCGGGGGTGTGCGGCGCACGCACCTCGATCGCCGGGCCGGGCGCCGACCGCAGCAGCGTGGACAGCCAGGCGCCGTCCCGCAGCACCCGGGCCCGCCGCCCGGTGCGGTGCTGCAGCACGTAGGAGACCCCGCCCAGGGTGAGCAGACCCCGGGTGCGGGCCCGGCGGGTGCCCCACCAGCGGGTGCCGTTGCGCAGCGGCGTGGTCGACCCGTCGGGCAGGTGCACGGTCAGGGTCTGCCGCGCCGCGGCCGTCGTCCGTCGGCGGCGCAGGCCGGAGACCCGGGCGCGCTGCACGCCGGCGCCGTCGGTGACGTCGAGCCAGCCGGGCTCGCCCGGCGCGGGCGTGCTGGTCCAGCCGCGGAGGGGGAGGTAGCCGGGCACGTGGGCAGCCTCCCGCACACCCAGGTCGCCGGAGCGGCGGGTACCCGATAGACACAGGCCATGACCGACCCGGACCTGCACGCGTGAGGGTCAGCGACACCGCGGACCTGTGGTGGAAGAACGCCGTCCTGTACTGCCTGGACGTCGAGACCTACATGGACTGGGACGACGACGGCACCGGCGACTTCCCCGGGCTGGTGCAGCGGCTGGACCACCTGGTCGACCTGGGCGTCACCTGCCTGTGGCTGATGCCCTTCTACCCGACCGCCGAGCGGGACGACGGGTACGACATCACCGACTTCTACGGCGTCGACCCGCGGCTGGGCACCCACGGCGACGTGGTCGAGCTGATCCGCACCGCGCACGACCGCGGGCTGCGGGTGATCGTCGACCTGGTGGTCAACCACACCTCCGACCAGCACCCGTGGTTCAAGGAGTCGCGGAGGTCCACCGACAACCCGTACCGCGACTGGTACGTCTGGCGCTCGGACACCCCGCCGGACACCAGCGACCAGGTCGTGTTCCCCGACCAGGAGGACTCGATCTGGGAGCTGGACGAGAAGACCGGCGAGTACTACCTGCACCAGTTCTACAAGACCCAGCCCGACCTGAACGTCACGAACCCGCTGGTCCGCGACGAGATCGCCAAGATCGTCGGGTTCTGGACCCAGCTGGGCATCGACGGCTTCCGCATGGACGCCGTCCCGTTCCTGCTGGACACCGCCGGCACCTCGACGGCCGAGGCCGACCGCCTGCCCGACCCGCACGCCTACCTGCGCGACATCCGGGCGTTCCTGGACCGGCGGACCAACGGCGGGATCCTGCTCGGCGAGGTCAACCTGCCCTTCGACGAGCAGCTGGAGTTCTACGGCGGCACCGACGGCGACGAGCTGACGATGCAGTTCGACTTCATCGGGATGCAGGCGACCTACCTGTCGCTGGCCCGCGGCGACGCCGGTCCGCTGGCGCGTGCGCTGACCGGTCGGCCGGCCACGGCGCCGGAGTCGCAGTGGGCGACGTTCGTGCGCAACCACGACGAGCTGACGCTGGACAAGCTGACCGAGGACGAGCGGCAGGAGGTCTTCGCCGCCTTCGGCCCCGAGCCCGAGATGCAGATCTACGACCGCGGCCTGATCCGCCGGCTGCCCCCGATGCTCGGCGGCGACCCCCGACGGATCCGGCTGGTCTACAGCCTGCTGTTCTCGCTGCCCGGCACCCCGACGATCTTCTACGGCGAGGAGATCGGCATGGGGGAGCAGCTGTCGGTGGGCAGCCGGCTCGCCGTGCGCACGCCCATGCAGTGGACGTCGGGGACCAACGGCGGCTTCTCCCGGGCCCGTGCCTCGAGGCTGCCCGGCCCCGTGGTCACCGGTGGCTACGGGCCGGAGTTCGTCAACGTCGCCGACCAGCGCAAGGACCCGGACTCGCTGCTGACGTTCTTCCGGCTGCTGATCGCGCGCCGGAAGGAGTGCCCCGAGCTCGGGTGGGGGTCCTTCGAGGTGCTGGACCAGCCGCACACCGCCGTCCTGGCGCACCTGTGCTCGTGGGACGACGGGGCGCTGCTCGCGCTGCACAACCTGGGGGCCGAGCCCGTGGTCGTGCCGGTGGCGCTCGACGGGTGCGGCGCCGAGCACCTGCTGGCCGACCTGCTGGTGGAGGGCACCACGGCGCTGGACGAGCGAGGCCGCGCCGAGGTGCCGCTGGAGGGGTACGGGTTCCGCTGGTTGCGGGTGGTGGCACCGGGGACGCGGAGGTTGCTGTGAGTCGAGGAGTCGACACGTCGACCGACTCGTCGGTGCTCGCCGGGGTGGGGCCCCGGCTGAGGGCGCTGCGCCAGCGGCGGGACCTCACGCTGACCGCGCTGTCGGCCACCACCGGGATCTCGGTGAGCACGCTGTCGCGGCTGGAGTCCGGCGGGCGCAAGCCGACCCTGGAGCTGCTGCTGCCGATCGCGCGGGCCCACGGGGTGCCACTGGACGAGCTGGTCGGCGCGCCGCCGGTGGGCGACCCGCGGGTGCGGGCCACGCCGGTGCAGATGCACGGCATGACGATGTGGCCGCTGTCGACCCAGCCCGGCGGGCTGCAGGCCTACAAGCTGCTGCTGCCCGCCGGGGGCGAGCGGGGTGAGCCCGACCAGAAGACCCACGAGGGCTACGACTGGCTCTACGTGCTCGCCGGTCGCCTGCGCCTCGTGCTGGCCGAGCACGACCTGGTGCTGGGGCGGGGTGAGGCGGCGGAGTTCGACACCCGCACCCCGCACTGGTTCGGCAGCGCCGACGGCCACCCGGTCGAGCTGCTGGCGCTGTTCAGCAAGCAGGGGGAGCGGATGCACCTGCGGGCCCGTCCGAAGGGCTCTGCCTGACCCAGATCCGCAGCGGCCCGAGCGGGACCATGCCGGCCGCGCACGCGGCCACCAGCTCGTCCCCGTGCTCGTAGCCGGTCACGTCGGCGCCGGCGTGCATCGCCAGCAGGTCGGCCCAGGGGTCGTCGCCGGCGACGTTCGTCAGCCCCACGGCGCCCCGCCACCGGTTCGCCGTGGCCCCCGCCACCAGCCGACCGGCCCGGCGCCGGGCGAGGACGGCGACCTCCGGTGCGTCCAGCAGCGCGACGGGCAGCGACTCCGGCAGACCCGCCGCGACGCTCCAGGCCCCGAGCTCGGCGGGGGTCGTCACGGTGCCCCACCCGGTGGGTGCTGCCGCCGGCTCGCCTGCCGCCGCCCGGCCGATCCACGTCGCCTCGAGCAGCATCCGGAACCCGCTCGACGTGAGGTCGACGTCCGCCCAGCTGTCCTTCACCGAGCAGACCGGACGGTCCCGCAGTGCCGCGGCCACGTCCGTGGCGGACACCAGCGGCCGGAGGGTGACCAGGTCGGGGAAGAACGGGGGAGGGTCCGGCGGTGCCAGCCAGCACCCCGGGTGGGGCTCGGTGCCGGGGCCGCCGGACACCCGCGCGCACCACGCCACGTTGGCCCCGACGGCGTCCTCGAGCAGGGTCACCCGGTCACCGTGCCACCTCGGCCCGGTCGGTGTCGGTGGGTGGTGGCAGGCTCGGGGCCGTCCGTCCGTGCCGTGGAGGTTGCCCGTGCCCGTCTCGTCGTTGGACCCCGCCAGCACTGCGCTCGTGCTCGTGGACCTGCAGCGGGGGGTGGTGAGCCGGGACGTCGGACCGCACCCGGCGGACACGGTGCTGGAGAACGCGGTGCAGCTGGCCGAGGCCTTCCGGGCGGTGTCGGCGCCGGTGGTGCTGGTGCGGGTCGAGGCCCGCGAGGGGACCGCGCCGCCGACGGACGCGGATGTGCAGCGGCGCGCCGGCGGGCCCGCCCTGGGCGAGGTCGTCGACGAGCTGCGGCCGCTGGGCGACGTCCTGGTGGTGAAGCGCGGGTGGGACGCCTTCCACGAGACCGACCTGGACGCCGAGCTGCGGAAGCGGTCCGTGGAGACCGTGCTGCTGGCCGGTCTGGCCACCAACATGGGGATCGAGTCCACCGCGCGGTCGGCGTACGAGCACGGCTACGCGGTCGTCGTGGCCGAGGACGCCACCAGCAGTGTGGACGCGGTCATGCACGAGTTCGCCGTGGCCCGCGTCTTCCCGCTGATCGCCCGGGTCACCACCACCGTCGCCGCCATCGCCGCCCTGGGCTGAGCACCCGCCCGGCCTCCCCGTCGCCGGGCACGGCATCGATCACCGCGCAGCGATCTGGTCGGGTCCTGCGGTGACCGAACCGCTCTGCGGTGACCGAGCCCCCTGCGATTGCCGACTCCACCCAGTGGCGCCCGGACCCGGACGACCGCTCCGTCCTGCGCGAGCTCCCCGTGGCGGTCGCCGGCTCGTCGCGCGATGAGTCGCAGTGCGACAACCACGTCGCGTCACCCGGATCGGCACGCGATCGTCCGCGCGCTGGTTCGGCTCAGAAGGGCGGCGGCTCGTCGTCCTGGACCGCCGTCGGCCCGTCGGCAACCGGCGCCTGGTTCGCGGCAGCTCCCGGCGAGGGCTCCCGGCCCCCGGCAGGTCGGCTCCCGTCGGCGCGGCGGGCGAGGGCTGCGTCGAGCTCGGCCTCGATGTCTGCGGCCAGCCGTGCTCGTTCGACTGCGGCCGTTCGCCTTGCGGCGCGTTGTTCAGGTGTGGGGGTGCGGTAGCGCTTCGGGGTGGGGCCTAGGAGGTCGGTGAGGGTGTCGAGGTGGCCCCGTGTCGACATGTCGGCCTCGGCGATGCATGCGGGCTTGGTGGTGCGGGTGCGTCCGCCGGGTGGGGTGACGTGCAGGGTGCCGTCGGGGTCGATGGCGAAGTGCCAGCCGGGGGCGTGGGTCTTGAGCCGGTGGTGTCGTCGGCACAGGCAGACCAGGTTGGTGACGCAGGTTCGTCCGCCGGCGGTGGGGTTGTCGTGGTCGTAGGCGGTGACGTGGTCGAGGTCGACGTACTCGGCGGGCCGGTGGCAGCCAGGGAACCGGCAGTGCTGGTCGCGGGCCTTGACGAAGCGGACCTGGTCGGCGCTGGGGCTGTACCGGTCAACCGCCGGTGGCGGGCCCAACCCGGTGCCGCGGCGAACCGCGGCGCGGGCCTGGGCCGGTGAGGTGAGCGCCTGCAGCCGGCCGGTGGCGTCGGTGATCTCGAACCACACCTGCCCGCCGTCGACCCACCCGCGAGGTCCGGTGACCAGCAGCGCCTCGTAGCGGGCCAGCAGCTCGGCGACCGCCACCGGGGACACCGTCAGCCCACCGATGGACCCGATCCCCGACCCGGCACCGGGCGCTGACACCGGCAGGTCGTCGGCCGGCGGGTCCACGGTGGCTGCGGCGGTGGTCGTCGGGTCGTCCCGTGGATTCGCCACCGGGCCGAGGTGGTCCAGGTCGGCCAGGTCCACGCGCATTCGTAGCTGCCCGCGGGCAGCTGCGACGTCATCGGGCAAGGGCTGCCAGGGGCGGGTGATCAGCTGGTGGTGGGCGGCGACCCGGAGCTGACCCATCGGGCGCTTGTCCCCGCCCTTGCGCATGCTCGCGGCCAGGGCGTCGATGACCTCGAGCTGCTCGGCGACGTCGGCGGCATCAGCGTGGTCGGTGCGCAGCGAGGCCAGGCCGTCGCCCTGGCTCAGGCTGGTGACGTTCTGCCGGCGCTTGCGGCGCTCGGCACGGCGGTCGGCCTCGGCCGGGTCGGCGGCGATGACGGCACCGGCGATCCGGTCGGTGAGCGGCGTGGGGCCGATGCCCTCGCCGATCCACCCGAGACCCTGGGCGGCGATGGCGTCGACCACGTCGTCGGGCAGACCGCCACCGGCGGACTGCTTGCGGTCGGCCAGGGCATCGACGAGCACCTGGGCGCGGCGGACGTCGATCCGGCCGTCGGCCAGCGCCACCCACACCGCTGGCAGCTGCTCGAACAGCGCCCGCTGCTTGGCCACCAACGTCGACGCCGACCCCACGCTGATGCCCAGCACGACCGCGACCTCGTCAGCCACCCAGTCGTCGGGACGATCCGGGTCGGCCGGGTCGTCGTCGCGGGCACCGGGCAGCACCGTCTGCGCCGGCTGCAGCTCGGCCAGCCGGGAGATGGCGGCGGCCTGCAGGGCATGCAATTCGGCCTGGGCCTCGGCCACGTCAGCCAACACCGCCTGCACCCCCGCCCGGGTCGTGGCAGAGGTGACCAGCAGCTCGGACAACCGCATCGGCCGGTGCACCACATCCAGCGGCAGACCAGCCGCGACCTGCGCGGCCCGCTCGGCCTCCAGCACCGCAGCCTTCGCCGCAGCCGAGGCGAACACCTCCACCTGGGCGATGCCCAGCGACAACCCGAACCGGGTGCCCACCACCGCCTGCTGCACGTCACCCTCCCGACCGTCGTGTTCGAATGTGTGTTCGAAGTCTACCGGAACGGGTCGCTGTCGGCGAGGTGAATGCACAGGTCAGCGGGTTGTCCACAGATCAGCTGCGGGTCTTGACCATGTTCGCCTTGCAAGGAAAGAAGTCGCGACTCCCGTGGCAGCGGTCTGCCGGGCCAGGAGACGAGCGACGAATTCGGTGGCCGCCCGCCGCGCAGCACGCAAAGCTGGCGGCGATGTCAGCGCGCATGCACCCCGACCAGGTCATCGCGACGCCTGCACTCGTGCGACAGCTGGTCGACGAGCAGTTCCCGCAGTGGGCCGACCGCCCGATGACCCGGGTCGAGCACCACGACACCGACCACGACGTGCACCGGTTGGGCGACGACCTCGTCGTCCGGTTGCCGGTGGTGGGTTGGGCGACCGGGCAGGCCGAGGCCGAGCGCCGCTGGCTGCCGGTGCTCGGCCCGCACCTGCCGCTGGCGGTGCCGCAGCACCGGGCGACGGGGCGACCCGCGCACGGCTACCCGTACGCCTGGTCGGTCTGGGAGTGGTTGCCCGGCCACCCGGTGCGGCAACGGCTCGGCGACCAGGACGCCGACCTCCTGGCCCACTTCGTCGCGGCCCTGCACGCCGTCCCGACGGACACGGCACCGCCGCGCAGGCCGCGGAGCAGGGGTGGGCCGCTCGCGGAGCGGGACGACGAGGTCCGGGAGTGCGTCGCCGTCCTGGGCAGTGCGGTCGACGGCCCCCGCACGCTGGCGACCTGGACCGACGCCGTGGCGGCACCCGGCTGGGGCGAGGACGTCTGGCTGCACGGTGACCTGCTGCCCGGCAACGTCCTGGTGCACGAGGGGCGGGTGTCGGCGGTCATCGACTGGGGCTCCCTCACCACCGGCGACCCGGCGGCCGACCTCGTGCCGGCCTGGCACCTGTTCCGCCGTCCCGACCGGTTCCTGCACGGTCAGGACGACGCGACCGTCGCCCGGGCCCGCGGGTGGGTGATCAGCCAGGCGGTGATCGCGCTGCCGTACCACCGGGACACCAACCCCGGCATCGTCGCCCAGTCGCTGCGCGCGCTGGCCGCCGTCCTCAGCTGAACGCGTCGAACCCCAACTTGATCGCCAGACCCAGCCCGAGGACGGCGATGACCCGGCGCAACCAGGTGCCGTCGACCCGGCGCACCACGCGCGGACCCAGCCGGCCCCCGACGAAGAACCCGATGGCCAGCGGCAGCATCGCCGCCCACGCCACCTCGGCGAACAGGGCGAACCCGACCGCGGCGACCAGGTTGGCCACGAACAGCAGCACGTTCTTGGCCGCGTTCCCGCGGGGCACGGTGGTGCCCGTGGTCAGCAGGAACATCGCCAGCATGAGGACGCCGGCCGCCGCGCCGAAGTAGCCGCCGTAGATCGCGATGGCGTAGACCCCGAGCGCCAGGCCCCAGGGCGACCCGTGCGACTCCCGGGCCCCCTCGGCGGCCAGTTCACGCGGGGGTCGCTGCACCAGGATCGCCACCGACGCCCCGGCGATGAGGAAGGGCACGATCCGCTCGAACCCGCCGGCCGGGGTGACCAGCAGCAGCACGGTGCCGGTGACACCGCCCAGCAGAGCGGCGACCGACAGCGGCACCAGCCGGCGTGCCTGACCGACGAGCTCGGGTCGCGAGGCACTCACCGACCCCACCCCGTTGAACACCAGCGCCACGGTGTTGGTGACGTTGGCGGTCACCGGCGGCAGCCCGGCCGCCAGCAGCGCCGGGTAGCTGACCAGCGAGGCGAGCCCGGCGATCGACCCGGTCAGCCCACCGCCCACGCCGGCGGCCAGCAGCAGCACCCACTCCAGGGCGGTCACCGGGTCACCAGCACCACGATCGCGACGACGCCGACCACCACGATGAGCGAGCGCAGCAGCCACGAGGGCAGCCGGCGTCCGTACCGGCCGCCCAGGAAGCCGCCCACCAGCGAACCCGCTGCGACCAGCCCCGCGGCGCGCCAGTCGATGCGGTCGGCGGCGACCACGACGTAGGTGAGGGCGGCGACCGCGTTCACCCCCAGCGTCAGCACGTTCTTCAGGGCGTTGAGCTGCTGCAGCGAGTGGGGGAGCAGCAGCCCGAACAACCCGATCTGCAGCACGCCCTGGCTGGCCGCGAAGTAGCCGCCGTAGGTGCCGGTGGCGTACGCGCAGCCGAACAGGGCAGCGGTCCGGCCGGGCCCCACCCGGTCGGTCGGCGCCGGGCCGGCGCCGGTGCGCCGGGACGCCAGCCACCGCTGCAGCAGCGGCTGGGTGGCCACGAGCACGACCGCGAGCCCGACCAGCACCGGTACGACGGTCTCGAACGCCGATGCGGGCAGGTGCAGCAGCAGGAACGCCCCGGTCAGCGCACCCAGCACCGAGGCGGGGAACAGCGAGAGCAGCAGGCGGCGCTGGCCGGTCAACTCGTGCCGGTAGCCCAGGGCCCCGGTGAGGTTGCCGGGCACCAGACCCATCGAGTTCGACACCGTCGCGGTCACCGGCGGCAGCCCGACGGCCAGCAGCACCGGGAACGTCACGAGGGTCCCCGAGCCGACGACGGCGTTGATGCCGCCCGCCGCCAGGCCGGCGCCGACCACCGCCAGCATCTCGAACCAGCTCACGACCGCATCGCCCGCGACGATGCCACAGCCGGTCCGGGCCCCCCGACGCGGCTAGGCGTCCTTGCGGCCGGCGTCGACCACCCGCAGCACCGGAGCGCCCTGCTCGTCGGAGGCCTCCAGGTCGACCTCGACGTCGATGCCCCAGTCGTGGTTCCCCTCGGGGTCGTCGACGATCTGCCGCACCTTCCAGAGGCCCGCAGACGACCGGTCGACGACGAACAGGGCCGGCCCGCGCGCGTCGGCGCCGGTGAGCACCTCGGCGTGCTCGGCGAAGTAGGCCTGCACCACCTCGCCCCACCGCTCGGCGTCCCAGCCCGCGGGAGCGTCCAGCTCGCCCAGGTCGTACCAGCGCCGGCGGGCCCAGAACTGCACCCGCTGCCAGACCGCGTTGCGCACCATCGCGGTGAACGCCCGCACGTTGCCGGTGAGCGGCCGCGGCCGGGCCGGGACGGCGGGCACGTCGACGGCGTCCGAGGGGTTGGTCAGCTCCTCCCACTCGTCCAGCAGGGACGAGTCGACCTGCCGCACGACCTCGCCGAGCCACTCGACGACGTCGGTCACCTCCTCGGTGCGCGCCTCGGCGGGCACCCCCGACCGCAGCGCCCGGTAGGCATCGGTCAGGTAGCGCAGCACCGCACCCTCGGACCGGGTGAGCCCGTAGGCGTTGACCAGCTCGCGGAAGGTGTAGGCGCTCTCCCACATGTCGCGGACGACGGACTTCGGCGAGGGCTGGACCGCGGCGGCCCACGGGTTGCCGCGCACGAACGTCTCGTGCGCGGCCTCGAGCAGCTCGGCCAGCGGCTTGGGGTAGCTGACCTCCTCGAGCAGCTCCATGCGCTCCTCGTACTCGATCCCCTCGGCCTTCATCTCGGCCACCGCCTCGCCGCGGGCCTTGTTCAGCTGGGCGCCGAGGATCTGCCGGGGGTCGTCCAGCGTCGACTCGATGACGCTGACGACGTCGACCACGAACGTGTCGGACTCGGGGTCCAGCAGGTCGATGACGGCCAGCGCGAACGTCGAGAGCTGCTGGTTCAGCGCGAACCCGGCCGGCAGGTCACCGGTCAGCTGGTAGGTGACCCGGCCGTCGTCCAGCACCACCCGCTCCACCACCTCGGCGGCGATCAGCGTGCGGCCGATGCCGATCGCGTCGCGGATCAGCTTCAGCTGGCGCTTGCGCGGCTCGTGGTTGTCGGTCAGCAGCTTCGCGAGCGCCGCCACCGGGTCGCCCGGGCGGGCCAGCACGTTGAGCAGCATCCCGGTGGTCACCTGGAAGTGGCTGGTCAGCGGCTCGGGCTCGGCGGTCTCCAGCCGCTGCGCGGTGGCCTCGCTCCACGGCACCATGCCCTCGGGCACCTTCTTGCGCACGAGCTTGCGGCGCTTCTTCGGGTCGTCGGCGACCTTGGCGAACTGCTTGAGGTTCTCGACCTCGTGGTCGGGCGCCTGGACGACGACGTACCCCGCCGTGTCGAACCCGGCCCGCCCGGCCCGACCGGCGATCTGGTGGAACTCCCGCGCCGACAGCATGCGCACCCGGGTGCCGTCGTACTTGGACAGCGCGGAGAACACCACCGTGCGGATCGGCACGTTGATGCCCACGCCCAGGGTGTCGGTGCCGCAGATGACCTTGAGCAGGCCGGCCTGCGCCAGCTGCTCGACCAGCCGCCGGTACTTGGGGAGCATCCCGGCGTGGTGCACGCCGATGCCGTGCCGCACCAACCGCGAGAGGGTCGTCCCGAAGGCGCTGGAGAACCGGAACCCGCCGATCAGGTCGGCGATCTTGGCCTTCTCCTCCTTGGTGCAGACGTTCACGCTCATCAGCGCCTGCGCCCGCTCGAGCGCGGCGGCCTGGGTGAAGTGCACGACGTAGACCGGGGCCTGCCGGGTGTCCAGCAGCTCCTGGATCGTCTCGTGCGCCGGGGTGGTGGCGTAGGAGAAGTGCAGCGGCACCGGGCGCTCGGCCCCGGCGACCAGCGCGGTGGGCCGGCCGGTGCGGCGGGTGAGGTCCTCGCGCAGCGCGGTGGTGTCGCCCAGCGTCGCCGACATGAGCAGGAACTGGGCGTTCGGCAGCTCCAGGATCGGCACCTGCCACGCCCAGCCGCGGTCGGGGTCGCCGTAGAAGTGGAACTCGTCCATCACGACCAGGCCGATGTCCGCGGAAGGCCCCTCGCGCAGCGCGATGTTGGCCAGGATCTCGGCGGTGCAGGCGATGATCGGGGCGTCGGCGTTGACCGCGGCGTCGCCGGTGAGCATGCCGACGTTCTCCGCGCCGAAGACCCCGCAGAGGGCGAAGAACTTCTCGCTGACCAGCGCCTTGATCGGCGCGGTGTAGAAGCTCACCCGGTCCTGCGCCATCGCGGCGTACTGCGCACCGGTGGCCACCAGCGACTTGCCCGAGCCGGTGGGGGTCGCCAGCACCACGTTGGCGCCGCTGACCAGCTCGATCAGCGCCTCCTCCTGGTGCGGGTACAGCGTGGTGCCGGCGGCCTCCGCCCAGGCGGCGAAGTCGGTGAACAGGGTGTCGGCGTCGGCGCCGTCAGGCGGGGAGAGGACGGTCATGGTGCCCCCCAGCCTCCCTCATGCGGGTCGGGACACGATCGCGTCCACCACCAGTTCGGGTACGAGGTGCCCGTCGGTGCCGTCGCTGCGCGCCGGGAAGTCGAAGACGGCGACCATCAGCTGCAGCGGGTAGGTCGGGGGTGCAGCGCACCGGCGCACCACCTCGCCGTCGACCCGGAACACCGCCTCGGACGCGTCCCAGTCGACGGCGTACGTGTGCGGTTCCGCGACGTCGACCGGCAGCCGGGGTGCGGCGAAGTCGGCGGCCAGGTGGGGATCGCGGATGGGCTTGAGGCCGATGCCCACCTCCGCCGAGACCCCCGGGTCGACGGCGTCGCCGAACACCTCGACCACGCAGATCTCGCCGGACTCGGCCGGCACCTCCTCGAAGCCGCACAACCACAGCGCGGCCATGGACCGCGGCGACAGGTGCATCGCGCAGGTGATCTCGACGTGCCCCGCGGAGACCAGGTGCCCGACGCTGCGCGGCTGCTCCTCACGCACGCGCTGCCCGGGGAAGACCTCCTGCTGGCCGGACGTCGACCCGACCGGACCCGACCGGTTGCCGGACTGGATGCCCGACACCCGCAACGGGGGGTCGTGGTCCTCGGGCAGCCACACCGGGTGGTCCACCGGCACCGAGAGCACCAGCTGCGAGTCGGCGAGGCGGTAGGCGGCCGCGGTCGCGGCGCGGCTGCTCCACATCGGCAGGTAGTGCGGTGTCCACACCGCCGGGTCGAGCTCGGGGCCGTCGAAGTCCTCGTGCATGCCGGGGAAGCTAGTGCAGCCCTCCGACGGTCCCGGCCACGGTCGCGATGTGGGCCGGCCGCACCCGGCAGCAGCCGCCGACCAGCCGCGCACCGGCCGACAACCAGGCGGACACGTCGCCGACCCCGGCGTCCCCGGTCCACGCGCGGGCGTCGGCGTCCCAGGTCTCGCCGCTGTTGGGGTAGACGACGACCGGCTTGCCGCTGGCCACCCGCGCCCACACCACCGCCGGGACGACGGAGGCCGGATCGGTGCAGTTGACGCCCACCGCCACCACCTGGTCGACCCCGCGGACCATGCCCAGGACGTCGCTCAGCGGTTCGCCGCGGCGGGTGCGGGTCACGCCGTCCGGGCCGGTGACCGAGGACAGCGAGAACCAGGCGGGGACGTCGAGCGCGGTCACCTCGGCCAGCAGCGCCTCGACCTCGGCGGCCCCGGGCAGCGTCTCGCAGGCCAGCACGTCCACGCCGGCCTCGGCGAGCACCTGGAGCCGCGGCCGGTGGAAGGCCCTCAGCTCCTCGACGCCCACGGAGGAGAGGTACGCGCCGGTGTACTCCGACCCGTCGGCCAGGTACGCCCCGTACGGGCCCACCGAGCCCGCGACCCACGAGGACGGCGCCCCCTCCCGGGCCAGCTCCACCGAGCGGGCGATGAGGCCCTCGGCGTCGGCGAACCCGGCGGCGGTGAAGCCGGGCACCGTGGCCTGGTAGCTGGCGGTGGTCGCCACCTGGGCGCCGGCGGCCTCGAAGGCGGCGTGGGCGTCGCGGATCGCACCCGGGTCGTCCCGCAGCAACTGCGCCGACCACAGCGCGCTGGTCACGTCGTGCCCGCGGGACTCCAGCTCGGTGGAGAGCCCGCCGTCCAGGACGACGGGTCCGGCGGCCAGGGCGTCGGCGAGGGAGGAGCGCACGGACGCCGATCCTCCTCCGGTCCGCCGATCAACCGGGTTGCCGGTCACGGGAGACTGGTCGCCGTGCCCACCGACGACCCCGCAGGCGACCTCCCGGTCACCCCGCGGCTGGTCGTGCCCGCGGGCATGCTCGGCTGGCGGTTCAGCCGCTCCTCGGGCCCGGGCGGGCAGGGTGTCAACACCGCCGACAGCCGGGTCGAGCTGTCGGTGCACGTGCTGGACGTCCCCGGCCTGACCGAGCACCAGCAGGCCCGCCTCGCCGAGCGGCTCGGGTCACGGCTGGTGGACGGCGTCCTCACCATCGCGGCGTCCGAGCACCGGCAGCAGCTGCGCAACCGCGAGGCCGCCCGCGCCCGCATGGCCATGGCCATCGGTCAGGCGCTGGCGCCCCCGGCCCCGCCGCGCAGGAGGACGAAGCCGACCCGCGGCTCGAAGGAACGCAGGATCACCGCCAAGAAGCAGCGCGGGCAGCTCAAGAGGCAGCGAGGCGGACTGGACTGACGCCGCGCTCGCGGTCGAGGTCGCGCTCGCGGCGCTCGGCCCGCCCGGGCACCACGACCTCGCGCAGCTCGTGGCTGGCCACGTCGTGCACGAACCCGCGCACCGCTTCGGGGTACAGCAGGAACGCCGAGCGCCGCACCCGGCGCACCGACTGGGCGACGTCCTCCTCGAGGTCGGTGAAGGTCTCGATCGCGAACGAGGGCGCGACCCCGCTGGCGGCCTGCAGCTCGGCCCGGAACCCGTCGTCGGTGATCTTCTGCATGCCGCAGTCGGTGTGGTGCACGAGCACCACCTCGCGGGTGCCGAGCTTGCGCTGGGAGATGGCCAGCGACCGCACGACGTCGTCGGTGACGATGCCGCCGGCGTTGCGCAGCACGTGCGCCTCACCCGGGGCCAGCCCCAGGACGTCGAAGAGGTCGAGCCGCGAGTCCATGCAGGTGACCACGGCGACGTGCAGCCGCGGCTGGATGGGCAGGTCGGACGGCGCCTGGGCGGCCGACCAGGTGCGGTTGCGCTCGACGAGGTCGTCGGTGGCGGTCACGGGTGCTTCTCCTCGATGTCGGGGTGCGTCCCCGAGGTCATCGGCAACGAGCGCCCGGGCTGCATGACCCCGAGGGATGAACCGACCGCACGGTGGCCCCCGCCCGCCGGTGAGGACGACGGAACGCGACCTTGACGTCGGCGCAGCGGACCGGACACGGGCCGTCTGCAGGCTCGCCCACGTGCCCACCCCAGCGCCGCCCCGCACCCGGACGACGCAGACCCACTGCCCCTACTGCGCCCTGCAGTGCGGCATCGCGCTGACCGCCGGCGACCGGCCGGCCACCCTCGTCCCGGCCGACTTCCCGACCAACCGCGGTGGCCTGTGCTCCAAGGGTTGGTCGGCCCCCGAGCTGCTCGACCACCCCGAGCGGCTGACCCGACCGCTGGTCCGCAGCACCCCCGGCGACCGCACGTCGCCGTTCGTGGAGACCAGCTGGGACGCCGCCCTCGACCTCGTGGTCGCCGGCATCCACGCCACCCAGGCCGGACACGGCCGCGACGCGGTCGGCTGCTTCGGCGGCGGTGGGCTGACCAACGAGCAGGCCTACCAGTTCGGCAAGTTCGCCCGGGTCGCGCTGCGCACCTCGCAGATCGACTACAACGGCCGCTTCTGCATGTCCTCGGCGGCCGGTGCGGCCAACCGCGCGTTCGGCCTGGACCGCGGCCTGCCGTTCCCGCTGGCCGACGTCGGCGGGGCCGACGTCCTGCTGCTGGTGGGCAGCAACCCGGCCGACACCATGCCGCCGGCGATGCAGTACCTGGACGCCTCCCGGGAGAAGGGCGGCCGGTTGTTCGTCGTCGACCCCCGCCGGACGGCGACCGCCCGCGCCGCCGAGCTGCACCTGCAGGCCCTGCCCGGCACCGACCTTGCGCTGGCCAACGGACTGCTGCACATCGCGGTCGCCGATGGCCTGGTCGACGAGCAGTACGTCGCCGCCCGCACGACCGGGTGGGACGCCGTCCGGGCCTCGGTGCAGGCGTACTGGCCCGACCGGGTCGAGCGGCTGACGGGGGTGCCGGTGGCGCAGATGCGCCGGACCGTGCTCGCCCTCGCGCAGGCCGAGAACGCGATCGTGCTGACCGCCCGCGGCGCCGAGCAGCACCGCAACGGCACCGACACCGCGCAGGCGTGGATCAACCTGGCGCTGGCCCTCGGCCTGGTCGGCCGCCCGGGCAGCGGCTGGGGCACCGTCACCGGGCAGGGCAACGGCCAGGGCGGCCGCGAGCACGGGCAGAAGGCCGACCAGCTGCCCGGCTACCGGATGCTGGGCGACCCCGCCGCGCGGGCGCACGTCGCCGCCGTGTGGGGCGTCGACCCCGCCGACCTGCCGCAGCCCGGTCGCAGCGCCTTCGAGCTGCTCGACGCCCTGGGCCGCGACGTGCACGCCCTCCTGGTGCTCGCCTCCAACGTGGCGGTCTCGGCCCCCGACGCCCGCCGCGTGGTCCGGCGGCTGCGCGATCTCGAGTTCCTCGTGGTCAGCGACTTCTTCCTGTCCGAGACCGCGGAGCTCGCCGACGTCGTCCTGCCCAGCGCCATGTGGGCGGAGGAGGACGGCACCATGACCAACCTCGAGGGCCGGGTCATCCGCCGACGCAAGTCACTCGACCCGCCCGGCGAGGCCCGCGACGACCTCGCGCTCATGGCCGACCTGGCCGACCGGCTCGGCGCCGGGGCGCACTTCAGCGCCGACCCCGAGACCGTCTTCGCCGAGCTCGGCCGGGCCAGCGCCGGCGGCAAGGCCGACTACGCAGGCATCACCTGGGACCGGGTGGACGCCGAGCAGGGCGTGTTCTGGCCCTGCCCGACGCCTGCGCACCCCGGCACCCCGCGGCTGTTCCTCGACCGCTTCCCGACCCCGGACGGTCGGGCCCGGTTCGTCGCCGTCGAGCACGTCGGCGCGCACGAGCCCCCGGACGCCGAGCACCCCTACGTGCTCACCACCGGCCGGGTGATGGCCCAGTACCAGTCGGGCACCCAGAGCCGGCGCTCCCGCAGCCTGCAGCTCGTGGCCCCGGCCCCGCGCTGCGAGCTGCACCCCGACCTCGCCGCCCAGCACGGCATCGCGCACGACGACGTCGTCGAGCTGACCACCCGTCGCGGCAAGGCCCGGTTCACCGCCACGGTCACCGACGCCATCCGCCCGGACGTCGTCTTCGCGCCCTTCCACTGGGGCGGCGGGTCCAGCGCCAACGCGCTCACCGACGCCGCCCTCGACCCGATCAGCCGCATGCCGGCCTTCAAGACCTGCGCGGTCGCCGTCGCCCGCGTCGGCGGACCCGTCGAGCAGGTGCCCGCCCCGATCTCCCAACCGGTGCCCCTCGTCCTCGAGACCGCACCCCGCACCCCGCTCACCCCCACCCGGAGGAGAACCGCAGCCGTGAAGAGCACCCCGAGGTTCCTGCAGGGCGTCTACCCGATCACCGGCGAGGGCCTCACCAAGCCCGGCCCCGTCGACCCGGCGCTCACCTACACCGTGCCCGCCGGCGCGAGTGCCCAGGCGCTGTACTTCCGCGGCGGCAACTCCACGCCCGAGCTGGTCTACGTGCTGCTGGTGCGCGACGGCGAGCCGATGCGCTGGTTCCCGATCGGGGCCAGGGGCGACGTGCACGTGCCGCTGCGGGTGGTCGAGGACCTCCCCGGCGGCAGCGTCGTCACCCTGCACGTCGCCGCCCCCGAGGGCATCACCGGCGAGCTCGTGGTCGACCTGGGCCTGGTGGAGGTCTGATGACGGCGATCCTGGGTGGCTCGACGCGCGAGTTCGCGGTCCTGCAGGCGGCCGACTCGCGCGCGCAGATCGTCGTGGTCGGCAACGGCATGGCCGGGGCACGGTTCGTCGAGGAGGTGCTCGAGCGGGACGGCGGCGAGCACTTCCGGATCACCGTCTTCGGCGACGAACCGCACGGCAACTACAACCGGATCATGCTGTCCCCGGTGCTGGCCGGGGAGGCCGACGAGGCCGACATCGTGCTCAACAGCCACGACTGGTACGCCGAGCGCGACGTCGAGCTGCGCGCCGGGGTGCGGGTCGAGCGCATCGACACCGCGGCCAAGGTGGTCCACGCCGCCGACGGCACGGCCACCGCCTACGACCACCTGGTGCTGGCCACCGGCAGCCACTCGTTCATCCCGCCCATGACCGGCGTCCGCACCGCCGACGGCGCACTCCTGGACGGCGTCGTCGGGTTCCGCACCATCGACGAGACCCGGCAGATGCTGGCGGCCTCCCGCACGCACCGGAAGGCCGTGGTGATGGGTGGCGGGCTGCTCGGGCTGGAGGCCGCCCGTGCGCTCCAGGCCCAGGGCATGGAGGTCGAGCTGGTCCACGCGATGGGCTGGTTGATGAACGCCCAGCTCGACGTCGAGGCCGGCGGGGTGGTGCGGCGCAGCGTCGAGGAGCTCGGCATCGCCGTGCACACCGACGCGATGGCCACCGAGGTGCTGGGCACCGACCGGGTCACCGGTGTGGTGCTCAAGGACGGCCGCACCCTGGACTGCGACCTGCTCGTGGTGGCCGCCGGGGTGCGCCCGCACACCGACGTCGCCGTCCGGTCCGGGGTCGAGGTCGAGCGGGCGATCCTGGTCGACGACCGCCTCGCCACCGACGTCCCCGACGTCTACGCGATCGGTGAGTGCGCGCAGCACCGCGGCACCGTCTACGGCTTGGTCGCCCCCGCCTGGGAGCACGCCACCGTGCTGGCCGACCTGCTCACCGGGGCCGACCCCGAGGCCGCCTACACCGGCTCCCGGACGGCGACCAAGCTCAAGGTGGCCGGGGTCGACGTCGCGGTCATGGGCGTGAGCACCCCCGAGCGGGACAGCGACGAGTTCCTGGTGATCAGCGAGCCCAAGCGGGGGGTGTACCTCTCGGTCGTCGTCCGCGACGACCAGCTCATCGGCGCCACGCTGGTCGGCGACACCCGCAAGGTCGCCTTCCTGACCCAGGCCTTCGACCGGCGCACGCCGCTGCCGGCCGAGCGGATCAAGCTGCTGGTCGACCTCTCCGACGGCGACGCCGAGGTGGGCGTGGCCGAGCTGCCCGGCGACTCCCAGGTCTGCAACTGCAACGGCGTCACCAAGGACCGGATCTGCGGTGCCGTCGCCGACGGCTGCACCTCGCTGCCGAAGGTCATGGACGCCACCCGCGCCGGCAAGGGCTGCGGCTCGTGCAAGGGCCTGGTGCAGCGGATCGTCGAGTGGGCCGCCGACGGCGCCCTCACCGAGGAGGAGTCGGCGTCCTGGTACGTGCCGGGTGTGCCGATGCCCAAGCCCGAGCTGATCGCGGCGATCAAGCGGCACGACCTGCGCAGCGTCTCCGCCGTCTTCGCCACCCTCGCCCGGGGCGGCGAGGAGGACGCGAAGTCGAAGATGGGGCTGGCCAGCCTGCTCAAGATGATCTGGGGCAGCGACTACGTCACCGAGCCCGACGCCACGTTCGTCAACGACCGGGTGCACGCCAACATCCAGCGCGACGGCACGTTCTCCGTCGTCCCGCAGATGAAGGGCGGGGTCACCACCCCCGACCAGCTGCGCAAGATCGCCGACGTCGCGGAGAAGTACGACGTGCCGATGGTCAAGATCACCGGTGGCCAGCGGATCGACCTGCTCGGCATCCGCAAGGAGGACCTGCCGAAGGTGTGGGCCGACCTCGACATGCCCTCGGGCTACGCCTACGGCAAGTCGATGCGCACGGTGAAGACCTGCGTGGGCAGCGACTTCTGCCGCTTCGGCCTGGACGACTCCACCCAGCTCGGCATCGACCTGGAGACCCGGTTCCAGGGCGTCGAGAGCCCGGCCAAGATCAAGATGGCCGTGGTCGGCTGCCCGCGGAACTGCGCCGAGGCCTACGTCAAGGACGTCGGTGTCGTGGCCACCGGCAAGGGCCGGTGGGAGGTCTACGTCGGCGGCGCCGCCGGTGCCTCGGTGCGCAAGGGCGACCTGCTGGCCACCGTCTCCACCACGGCCGAGGTGCTGGAGCTGACCGGCCGGTTCCTGCAGCTCTACCGGGAGAACGGCAACTGGCTCGAGCGCACCTACGACTTCGTGCCGCGCTTCGGCCTCGACCGGCTGAAGGCGGTGCTGCTGGAGGACAGCGAGGGTCTGTGCGCCGCGCTCGACGAGGGCATCCAGCGCTCGGTCGACGCCTACACCGACCCGTGGGCCCGCGACCGGGCGGAGCCGGCGTCGCCGGGGCAGTTCCGCACGTCGCTGCCGCTGACCGTGCTTCCGCAGGTGCCGGTCCGATGACGACGACCGTGACCGCCCACGTGGTCGGCCGGGCCGACGAGGTGCCGGTGGGGGAGGGCCGCGCTTTCACCGCCGGCGACACGTCGGTGGCGGTCTTCCGGCTGCGCGACGGCTCGCTGCGCGCGGTCGCCGCGGTCTGCCCGCACGCCGGCGGACCCATCGCCGACGGCCAGAGCGACGCCCGCGTGGTGGTGTGCCCGCTGCACCTCAACGCCTGGCGCTGGGACGGCACCCCGACGACCGGCGCGGGCCCGCTGCCGGTCTACGCGGTCCGCGAGGCGGACGGCCACCTCGTCGTCGAGGTCTGACACCGCGGCCCACGGGTGGCAGGGTGGGGGCATGGCTGCGCAGTACCCGGCGATCGAGCCGCACGACAGCGGGATGCTCGACGTCGGCGACGGGCACCGGCTCTACTGGGAGACCTCGGGCAACCCCCACGGCAAGCCCGCCGTGGTGCTGCACGGCGGCCCGGGTGGTCGCAGCAGCCCCGGCATGCGCCGCTCCTTCGACCCCGAGCGCTACCGCATCGTGCTGTTCGACCAGCGCAACTGCGGCCGCAGCACACCGTTCGCGGGCGAACCCGAGGTCGACCTCTCGGCGAACACCACCCAGCACCTGGTCGCCGACCTCGAACGGCTGCGCGAGCACCTGGGCATCGACCGGTGGCTCGTGTGGGGCGGGTCGTGGGGCGTGACGCTGGCGCTGGTCTACGCGGAGACGTTCCCCGAGCGGGTGACCGAGCTGTGCCTGGTCGCGATCACCAGCGGTGACCAGGGCGAGATCGACTGGATCACCCGCGACGTCGGCCGGGTCTTCCCGCGCGAGTGGGAGGCCTTCGCCGGGCACGTCGGCCACGCCGCCGACCTCCCCGCCGCCTACGACCGGCTGCTGCACGACCCCGACCCCCGCGTGCGCGCCGACGCCGCGGCCGCGTGGTGCGCCTGGGAGGACGCCCACGTCTCGCTCGCCCCGGACCACCGGCCCCGCTTCACGGTCATGGCGCCGACCGACCAGCTGGCCATCTGCCGGGTGGTCACCCACTACTGGGCCCGCGGCTGCTTCCTCGAACCCGGGCAGGTGCTCCGCGACGCCCACCGGCTCGCCGGCATCCCGGGGATCATGGTGCACGGCCGGTTCGACGTCAGCGGCCCGCTCGGCACGGCCTGGGCGCTGCACCGGGCCTGGCCGGCCGGCGAGCTCGTGGTGGTGGGCGACGCCGGCCACTCCAGCGCCTCGATGGGCGCGCCCTTCGGCGCCTTCCTCGACCGGGTCGCCGGGGTCAGCTGAGCGCGGAGAGGGCGGCGTCGACGTCGTCGGCGCGGACGAAGTCCAGGGCCAGCAGCCGGTGCAGCAGCACGCCGCGTCGGGTCAGCCGCAGGTCGGCCGGGCGCAGCCGGGGCTGGGCGGCGCCGCCGGGCCGGGGGACGGCGACCGGCGGGTCGAGCAGCCCGGCCTCCTGCAGCCCCACCAGGTCCTCGAGGGCGCCCCAGGTCGACCAGGCCCGCGGGTCGACCGGCACCGGGACCAGCGGCAGCGGTGAGCGCTCGCGGCGGCCGACCGCGGCCAGCAGCGCCCACTGCCGCCAGGTGAGGTCGCGGGCCACCAGCAGCGCCCGCTCGGCCAGGGCGGCGTCGACGTCGGGGGAGAAGACCACCTCGGCCAGCAGGTAGCCCAGGTGCCGCACCCGCCGCTCGTCGGCCGCGGCGCGGGCGGCCAGCAGCACGCCCTCGCCCACCTCGCGCGCGGCCACCCGGCCGCCGGCCCGCTCGGCGAAGAAGCCGTCGGAGCGCACGTGGCGTTCCCGCCGGGACAGCGAGACGCCGTGCTCGACGGCGAAGGCCAGCGCCGCCCCGGCCCGGGCCGCCTCGCGCTGCGGCAGCGCTCCGCCGCCGAGGTCGTCGGCCAGGTCGCGCAGGCACCCCGAGAACCGGTCGTCCAGCTGCAGCGCGGCGTCGGCGGGGGAGTAGACGACGGTGGCGGCCGAGCCGGTCATGGACCCGGCGATCCCGAAGCCCGACTCGATCAGCGAACGGCCCGGTTCGGGAGAGGTCACGGGGTGATCATGCGGGTCGCGACCCGCGCGCGCAGCATTCCTCACCACGTCGGGTCAGCCCCGGTGCGGGGAACGGAACACAGCTCGCCCGCAGGGGCAACCGTCGGGTCACCCGGGATCGGCAGGGTCGCCGCATGGCCGTGACCACCGAGACCGCACCCACCACCAGCACCCGCCGGGGCGGGAGGTGGATCGACGACTGGCGCCCCGAGGACCCGCAGTTCTGGGCCGCCACCGGCAAGCGCATCGCCCGCCGGAACCTGTGGTTCTCGGTGTTCTCCGAGCACATCGGCTTCTCGATCTGGAGCCTGTGGTCGGTGATGGTGCTGTTCCTCGGCCCGGCCTACGTGGCCGCCGGCACCTTCACCGGCGAGCCACCCGAGGTGGCCGCGCAGAAGTTCCTGCTCACCGCGCTGCCCACGGCGCTGGGCGCGTTCGTGCGGCTGCCGTACACCTTCGCCGTCGCCCGCTTCGGCGGCCGCAACTGGACGATCGTGTCGGCGGCTCTGCTGCTGGTGCCGACCGTGGCCACCGCCCTGGTGCTCGAGCCCGGCGTCTCCTACTCCACGCTGCTGCTGGTGGCCTGCCTGGCCGGTGTGGGCGGCGGAAACTTCGCCAGCTCGATGACCAACATCAACGCCTTCTACCCCGAGCGGGAGAAGGGCTGGGCGCTCGGGCTCAACGCCGGCGGCGGCAACCTCGGGGTGCCGGTGATCCAGCTGGTCGGGCTGCTCGTGCTGGCCACCGTCGGGGCCGAGCACCCGCGCGTCGTGCTGCTGGTCTACGTGCCCTTCATCGTGCTGGCCGCCGTCGGCGCCGCCCTGGTGATGGACAACCTGACCACGCTGGCCAACCAGCCCCGGGCGCTGCGCGACGCGGCCCGCGAGCGGCACACCTGGGTGATGTCCTTCCTGTACATCGGCACGTTCGGCTCGTTCATCGGGTTCAGCTTCGCCTTCGGCCAGGTGCTCACCAACCAGTTCGCCAGCTCGTTCGCCACCCCGCTGGCCGCGGCGTCGCTGACCTGGCTCGGCCCGCTGCTGGGCTCGCTGATCCGCCCGGTCGGGGGCAAGCTCGCCGACCGGTTCGGCGGCGCCCGCATCACGCTGTGGAACTTCGTGGCCATGGCCGTCGGCGCCCTGGTGGTCTTCGTCGCCAGCCAGGTCGGCTCGCTGCCCTTGTTCGTCGTCGGCTTCGTGCTGCTGTTCGTGCTCAGCGGCCTGGGCAACGGCTCGACCTACAAGATGATCCCGGCGGTCTTCCGGGTGCAGGCCATGGACGCCGTCGCGGCAGGCGAGGAGTCCGCGACCGCTGATCGTCGGGCACTGCGCATGTCCGGTGCCGTGATCGGCATCGCCGGCGCGGTCGGGGCCTTCGGCGGCGTGCTGGTGAACCTGGCCTTCCGGCAGTCGTTCCTCACCACGGGCACCGGGGACGGCGCCTACCTGGTCTTCATCGCCTTCTACCTGGTCTGCGTCGCGGTCACCTGGGCCGTGTACCTGCGCCCGGGAAAGGTCGCGGTCTAGACGGCCAGGCGGTAGCCGCGCTTGACGACGGTCTCCACGACCGGTGCGCCGAGCGCGGCCCGCAGGCGGGTCACGGCCATCTCGACGGCGTGCGCGTCCGACCCGCCGGAGACGGTGGCCAGCAGGTCCGGCCGCGAGACCACCGCACCCGGGCGGCGGGCCAGGGACTTCAGCACGGTCATCGGCGCCGGCGCCAGCTCGACCAGCCGGCCGTCGAGGACGACGGCGTGCCCGCGCACCTGCAGGCGGTGCCCGCCGGCGGTGAGGACGGCGTCGCGCTCGGGCAGCCGGGCGACCACCTCGCGGGCCAGCGCCCCGAGCCGGGCCCGGTCGGGCTGGGCGGTGGTGATGCCGGCGGCCTCCAGCGGACCCGCCGTCACGGCGCCGACGGCGACGGCGAGCACCCCGTCGGTCAAGCCGGCGAGCACCCCGGCCAGCACGCCCTCCTGCTCGGCCACCTGCAGCAGCGAGGCGGCCGCGGGGGCGGAGGTGAAGGTGACGGCGTCGACGGCCCGGGCGGCGATGGTGTGCACCAGCCGGCGCAGCGGGGCGGTGTCCTCGGGCAGCACCCACCGGTAGACCGGCACCTGCAGGACGTCGGCCCCGACGGCGAGCAGACCGGCCACCAGGTCGGGCAGCGGGTCCCCGTGCAGCTGGACGGCGATCCGGCGGCCCTCCAGCGGTCCCTCGGCGCCGGACAGCAGGTGCTCGAGCACCTCGGCCGAGCTCTCGGACGCCGGTGACCACGCGTCGACCAGCCCGCCGCCGCGGATCGCGCCGCGGGCCTTGGGGCCCCGGGCCAGCACCCGGGCGCCGGAGAGGTGCTCGACCAGCGGCAGGTCCCAGGCGTCGGCGGCCTCCAGCCACCCGCGGAAGCCCACGCCGGTGGTGGCCACGACCAGGTCGACCGGGGCGCGGAGCACCTCGCGGGTGGCGGCCACCAGCTCGGCGTCGTCGGACAGCGGCACGATCCGGATGGCCGGCGCGGCGATGACCCGGGCGCCGCGGCGGTCCAGCAGCGCGGCCAGCTCCTCGGACCGGCGGGCCGCGGTGACGGCCACGGTGTAGCCGGCCAGGGGCAGGACGTCCACGGGCTCGGGCGCGGGCTCGGGCACGGTCTCGGTCACGCCGTCCATCGTGCTGCGTCCGTGTTCCGGGGATGTGTCAGGGAGTCACCGGTGCGGCGTGCTCGGCGATCGCGCCGGCCGTGGTGAGCCAGACGTCGTCCCGGTGCGCCGCGACGTGCGCCAGCGCCGCCCGCAGCGGTCGCAGCCGGTGCGGGTGACCGACGACGTAGGGGTGGACGGCGATGCCCATGACCAGCGGCGCCGAGCGGGACTGCTCGAGCATCTCGTCGAAGGTGGCCACGACCATGTCGGCGAAGTCCTGGCCCGACACCTGGCGGGACACCACGGCCGGGATGTCGTTGAGCTCCTGCGGGTAGGGCACCGAGAGGATCCGCCCGCCGTCGCGGGTGGTCAGCCAGGTCGGCTGGTCGTCGTGCGCCCAGTCCAGCAGGTACCCGTAGCCGGCCTCGGCCAGCAGGTCCGGGGTCACCCGGCTCTCCGAGATCCACGGCCCCAGCCACCCCGCGGGAGCACGCCCGGCGGCCGTGGTCAGCGCGGCGGTGGCCTCGGCGACCAGGGCCCGCTCGTCGTCCTCGGTGAGGTCGGCCTGCCGCTCGGCGTTGGTGCGGCCGTGCCCGACCAGTTCGTCGCCGCGGGCCAGGAAGGCCTCGACCAGGCCGGGGCACTCGGTGAGCACCCGGCCGTTGGCGATCACCGAGGTCGGCAGCCCGAGCGCGTCGAGGGTCTCCAGCAGTCGCCAGGCGCCGACCCGGTTGCCCCAGTCCCGCCAGGAGTAGTTGAGGACGTCGGGGTCACCGCCGCCGGGGGCCAGCTCGGCGCCGAGCCCGTCGCCGAAGTCGAACACCTCCAGGTTCAGGCCGACGTAGACCGCCAGCCGGCGCCCGCCGGGCCAGTCGTACAGGGGGCGCTCCGGGAGCGGGGACCAGGGGTAGCGGCCGTGCCGGGCGGGGGAGTCCACGACACCCCACTGCCCGGCCGGGACCCGAGGGACACGTGGTGCAGGTGGGACGACGTCCTGCCCGGTGCGGAGCCGACTGCCGATGGGTGAGGAACCTCACCCCTCTGGGACCCCAGGACCGGCCATGTCGCTTCCGCTGCCCACCCTCCCCGCCGCGCCCGCCGCGGACCCCGCCTCGGCCGCCGCCCTCGCCGCAGCCGTGCAGCTGCTGGCCGAGCGGGGGTGGCACGGACTGGCCCTGGACGACGTCGCCGACCGGGCCGGCCTGCCGGTGACCCGGCTGCGGGCCACCTGGCCCTCGCTGTCCGCCCTGGTCGGCGAGGCCGTCGCGACCGTGCCGGTGGTCGTCGACCGCGGCGACACCGGCAGCACCGCCCGCGACCTGGGGGCCGCCCTGGAGCACTGGTCCCGCCCGCTGGGCCGGGGTGAGCTGGCCGTGGCCGCCGTCGCCGAGGCCGCCGGCCGGGACCCGCTGCTGCGCGCCGGCGTCGAGGTCGCGGTCACCGACGCCGTCTGCGAGGTGATGTGCGCCGTGGCGGCCCGCGCCCGTCGCCGGGCCGAGCCGATCGGCGCCGCCCGCCAGCAGTGGATCACCGCCGTCCTGGGCGGGGCGGTGTGGGAGCGCATCACCGGCCGCGGTCGTCCGGTCCCGGCCCACCGCCGGGCCGAGCTGGTCGAGTCGATCCTCGCCTGCGCCTGACCTCAGAGCACCGCGAAGGACCCCGGGGACGGCGGGACGGCGGGGGCACCGTCGACCCGCAGGTCCGCCCGGTCCCGGGTGCCCTCGCGGGCGAAGACGACCCCCTCGGCGCGGGCCCAGGCCGGCTGGAACGCCGTCATCGCCGCACCACCGCGGGCCGCCCACCGCTGCGCGCAGACCTCGGGCGGGGCCTCCACCCAGATCCGCAGCGAGGCGGCGTCGTCCACGGCCCGGGAGGCGGCGCCGCAGCCCTCGACGACCAGCGCGCCGCGGGCCGGCACCGTCGTGGGGACGGCGAACCGGCCGGTCGCCCAGTCGTAGGCGGCGAACTCCGCGTCCCGGCCCTGCCCCAGCGGGTCCAGCACCCACGCGGCGAGCCGCTCGGTGACCCCGTCGAGGGTCCAGCCGTCGTAGAGGTCGTCCAGGTGCACCACCGGTGCGCCGTCCAGCTCGGCGGCCAGCCGCCCGGCGAACGTCGTCTTGCCCGACCCGGCGGGGCCGTCCACGAGCACCAGCCGGGTCGTCCCCAGCCGAGGTGGTGCGGCCATCACCCGGGCGGCCAGGTCGGTGAACCTCACGCCGCCGACCTCACGCCGCGGTGAAGCGCGGCACCGGCCCCGCGGTGCCCACGACGGCGCCGCGGCTGGCCAGCAGCCGCAGGTGCGCGTCGGTCTCGGTCACGGCGAAGACCCGCATGCCGCGCTCGTAGGACGACCACGGGCGCGACCAGGTCAGGTGGCCCGCGAGGTCCCACGGCGTGCTGCCCGGGTGCTCGCGGACGGCGGTCAGCAGCTCGGCCAGCCGGCCCTCGTGGTGCGCCCGCAGCGCGTCGGTGCGGGCGGTCAGCCCGGTGAACCGCCACTCGTGGGCCGGCAGCACCTCGGCCGGCTCGGGCCGCTGCCCGACGGCGGCCAGGGCGGCCAGGTAGTCGCGCAGCGGGTCGGCCTCGCCGCCGGGGTTGGTGGAGATGTTCGGGCTGATGCGGGGCAGCACGTGGTCGCCGGACAGGAAGACCCCCGTGCGCTCCTCGTCGAAGCACAGGTGCCCGGCGGTGTGGCCGGGGGTGTGCACCGCCCGCAGCGACCACCCGGGGAAGTCGGCGACGTCGCCGTCGAGCAGGTCGCGGTCGGGGGTGGCCATGCGGTGGAAGGACTCCCACCGCGCGGGGTCACCGACGTCGGACACCGCGGTCTCCCGGTCGGCCCCCAGGCCCACCAGGAACCCGACCTGGGTGGCCACCGCGGCCGCGCCGTCCCGGCCCGACATCTGCCGGACGACGTCGCCGTCGGCCGGGTGCATGGCGATCCACGCCCCGCTGGCCTCGCGCACGCGGCCGGCCAACCCCAGGTGGTCGAAGTGCAGGTGGGTGATGAGCACCCCGCGGACGTCGGCGATGCCCGCGCCGATGCCGGTCAGGCCGTCGGTGAGCGCCGTCCAGCCCGCCTCGTGCTCCCACCCGCAGTCGACCAGGCCGAGACCGCCGCCCTCGAGGGCGAAGGCGTGCACCGACACGTAGCGCAGCGGGTTGTGCGGGATCGGCACCGGGATGGACCACAACCCCGGGCGGACCTCCTCGACCGGCGGCAGTTCCCTGGCCTGCCAGGCCGCGTGCTGGGCGGTCCCGGTGATCTCGCTGCTGGTCACCGCCCGCACTCTGCCAGTGGGACACTGCGGGGGTGACCTCGACCGCGATCACGACCGTGTCCGCCACACCCCGCCGCCAGCGCATCATGTGCGGCCTCATGGCGGCGGTGATCTTCGGCGTGATGCTGGTCGTGTCGATCCTGCTGAAGTCCTCCACCACCGGCGTCGTGGCCTTCCAGACCTCGGACCAGGTGGCCACCAGCGGCCTGGGCCTGGCCATGGCCGCGGCCACGCTGTACCTGTCCCGCGCCCGGGTCGACGCCGACGCCGAGGGCGTGACGGTGCGCAACATCGTGGGCACCCACCGGCTGCCGTGGGCGCACGTCCGCGCGGTCCGGTTCGACCAGAACTCGCCCTGGGCCTCGCTGCTGCTCGTCGACGACGACGAGCTCTCCGTCCTCGCCGTCCAGGCCGCCGACGGCGAGCGCGCCGTCCGCGCCGTCGAGGGCATGCGCACCCTGCTGGCCGCCAGCCGCGCCGACGGGGTAGTCTGAAGGGCGTCTCACCCCGCTACATGAGGCGCACCACCACCGGCAGCCCCGCCCCGGGCCGCCGGACCAAGAGGAGCCCGCTCCCACCTGACGCCGTCACAGGCACCCAGGTCACCTGAAGTACGGGGGTCGGTCCGCCGGCTCCTGGCCCTCCCCGCACCAGCGGGTCGAGGGCCCTTCTTCGGGTCGGGACGCTGACTCCTCGTCGCAGAACGCAGAGGAGAGGCCATCACCGAGCCACGCATCAACGACCGCATCCGCGTCCCCGAGGTCCGTCTCGTGGGGCCCGAGGGCGAGCAGGTCGGCATCGTCTCGATCGGCGAGGCGCTGCGCCTGGCCCAGGACAGCGAGCTCGACCTCGTCGAGGTCGCCCCCATGGCGCGCCCGCCCGTCGTGAAGCTCATGGACTACGGGAAGTTCAAGTACGAGGCCGCGCAGAAGGAGCGCGAGGCCCGTCGCAACCAGACGCAGACCGTCATCAAGGAGATGCGTCTGCGGCTGAAGATCGACCCGCACGACTACGAGACCAAGAAGGGCCACGTCGTCCGCTTCCTCAAGGGCGGCGACAAGGTCAAGATCACGGTGATGTTCCGCGGTCGCGAGCAGTCCCGCCCCGAGATGGGCTACCGGCTGCTGCAGCGCCTGGCGGGCGACGTCACCGACCTCGGCGTCGTGGAGTCCAACCCCAAGCAGGACGGCCGCAACATGGTCATGGTCATCGCGCCGCACCGCAACCAGGCGGCGCAGCAGGCCCAGATCGTGGAGCGCAAGAAGGCCAAGGCCGCCGAGAACTCGGCCGAGCCCGCCGCCGAGGTGCAGGAGCGGCCGCTGGCCCCCCAGTCGCCGCCGAAGCCCGCACCCCCGTCGCCCGTCGAGGCCGACCAGGCCTGACGGGCCGACCCAGACCGCACGAGTGAGGACCAGGACATGCCGAAGAACAAGACCCACAAGGGCACGGCCAAGCGCATCCGCGTGACCGGCAGCGGGAAGCTCGTCCGCGAGCACACCAACAACCAGCACAAGTTCGAGGTGAAGTCCTCCTCCCGCAAGCGCCGGGTGAAGGGCACCGAGGTGCTGTCCCCGGCCGACGCCCCCCGGATGAAGAAGCTGCTCGGTCTCTGACCGGCGCCCACACCCTTACCGACAGAGGAGTACTCACGTGGCACGCGTGAAGCGGGCGGTCAACGCCCAGAAGAAGCGCCGGACGACCCTCGAGGCCGCCAGCGGCTACCGGGGTCAGCGTTCGCGCCTGTACCGCAAGGCCAAGGAGCAGCTGCTCCACTCGGCCACCTACGCCTACCGCGACCGCAAGGTGCGCAAGGGTGACTTCCGCAAGCTGTGGATCACCCGCATCAACGCCGCGGCCCGGCAGAACGACATGACCTACAACCGCTTCATGCAGGGCCTGAAGCTGGCCGGCATCGAGCTGGACCGCAAGGTCCTGGCCGAGCTGGCCGTCAACGAGCCGGCCGCCTTCGCCGCGCTCGTCGAGACCGCGCGCGCCGCGGTCGCCGCCGCCCCGAACCAGACCGGCGTCGCAGCCGCGTAGTTCGACCCCGTACGACGCCGTCGCCGGTGGGCCCCCGCCCATCGACGGCGGCGTCGTCGCATGTCCAGGAGACGAGATGACCGACGCCCTCACCGCGCGCAACGCGCGGGTCGCCGCTGCCCGCAAGCTCACCCGCCGGGCCGGGCGCGACGCGGCGGGCCTGTTCCTCGCCGAGGGCCGGCAGGCGGTGGTCGAGGCGCTGGCGGCCGGGGTCGCCCAGGAGGTCTTCGTGACCGGGTCGGCCGCGGCCACCCACCACGAGCTGCTGGCCGGCGCCGGGGTGCCCGTGCGGTTGGTCACCGACGAGGCCGCCGGCGGGCTGAGCGAGACCGCCACCCCGCAGGGTCTGGTCGCCGTCTGCCCGCTGCGCGACGTCCCCGCGGCGACCCTGGCCACCGACCCGCCGCAGCTGGCCGTGGCGCTGGCCGAGCTGAACGACCCGGGCAACGCCGGCACCGTGCTGCGCACCGCCGACGCCTGCGGCGCCCGCACCGTGGTCTTCGGGTCCGGCTCGGCCGACCCGTTCCAGGGCAAGGTGGTGCGCTCGTCGGCCGGCAGCCTCTTCCACGTCGACGTCGTCCGCAGTGCGCCCCTCGAGCCGCTGCTGGACGACGTCCGGGCCGCCGGGGTGACCGTCCTGGCCGCTGCCGGTGACGGTGAAGTCGCCCTGGACGCCGCCGGTGCCGAGGGTCTGCTGGGCGGCCGGGTGCTGTGGCTGTTCGGCAACGAGGCCCGTGGCCTCGCCCCCGCCCTGGCCGCACGGGCCGACCACCGGGTGCGGGTGCCCATGCGCGGGCGGGCCGAGTCGTTGAACCTCTCGGTGGCCGCGGCGATCTGCCTCTACGCCACCCAGCTCGCCCAGGATGACCACATGCGCAGTCGTTGATGCGAACCACTTGCAGTTAGGGTCGGGTGATCCCCCGTCCTGAGGAGTGGCTGAGTGCTGCGCGTGCACGACCTGTCCGTCGCCCTGCCCGGACGGCGGCTGGTGGACGGCATCTCGTTCGAGGTGGACGCCGGTGAGCGGGTGGGCGTGGTCGGCTCCTCCGGTGCGGGCAAGTCCCAGCTGGTCGGCGCGCTCCTGGGCCTGACCCCGGCCGGGCTGCGGGTCACCGGCAGCGTGCGCGTCGAGGGCACCGAGGTCGTCGGTGCCGGGCCGGCCACCTGGCGGCCGCTGCGCGGACGGGTGACGGCGCTGGTCGCCCAGGACCCGGGCACCGCGCTGGACCCGCTGAGCCGGGTCGGCCGCCAGGTCGCCCTCCCGCTGCGGGCGCAGGGCGTCCCGTTCGGCCAGGCGCGCGAGCGGGCCGCCGCCCTGCTGGCCGAGGTGGGGCTGGCCGGCACCGACCGGCGCTTCCCCAGCCAGCTGTCCGGCGGGCAGCGGCAGCGGGTGGCGATCGCCCTCGCCCTGGCCGGTGCGCCCCGGCTCCTGGTGGCCGACGAACCCACCTCGGCGCTGGACCCCACCGTGCAGGCCGGGGTGCTCGACCTGCTGGACCGGGTCACCGGACCCGACCGCGCCGCGTTGCTGCTGGTCACCCACGACCTCGCCGTCGCCACCCGGCTGTGCACCCGGCTGCTGGTGCTGGCCGGCGGCCGGCTGGTCGCCGACGGACCGGTGGCCGAGGTGCTGACCGACCCGCTGCTGGCCGACGTCGTGGCCGCCTCCCGGGCGCTGGCGGTCACCCGGTGACCCCGCTGCTGCAGGCCGAGGGCCTGACCAGGCGGTACCGGGACGTCACGGCCCTGGACGACGTGTCGCTGCGGCTCGGTGCGGGCGAGCGGGTGGCCGTCGTGGGGGAGTCGGGCTCGGGCAAGTCGACGCTGGCCCGGCTGCTCCTGGCGCTGGACACCCCCGACGCCGGCACGGTCGCCCTCGACGGCCGGCCCGTGCGCCCGGGGTCCGCGCGCTCGCTGCGCTGGTTCCGCCGTCGGGTGCAGACGGTGCCGCAGGACCCGGGCCGCTCGTTCAACCCGCGCATGCGGGTGGGCCAGGCGGTCGCCGAGCCGCTGGCCTGCCTGCGGGTGCACGGCGACCACACCGCCCGGGTCGCCGAGCTGCTGGTCGCCGTCGGCCTGGAGCCCGACGCCGCCACCCGGTGGCCGCACGAGTTCTCCGGCGGGCAGCGGCAACGGCTGGCTATCGCCCGCGCGCTCGCACCGCGCCCCGACGTCCTGCTCGCCGACGAACCGGTCAGCGCCCTGGACGTCGTCGTCCGGCTGCAGGTCGTGGAGCTGCTGGCGCAGGTGTCGGCCGCCGAGGGCCTGGCCCTCCTCGTCGTCTCCCACGACCTCGGCGTGGTGCAGCACCTGTGCGACCGCGTGCTGGTGCTCGAGGCCGGGCGCGTGGTCGAGCAGGGGCCGGTGCCGCAGGTGTTCGGGGCCCCCGCCCACCCGGTCACCGCCGGGCTGCTCGACGCCGTCCCGACGCTCGAGGCGGTCGCGCCGTGAGCTGGGCGCCCTGGGTGCTGCTGCGCCGGCTGCCCGCGGTCCCGCGGTTGCTGCTGGCCTCCCAGCTGGCCTTCAACATCGGGTTCTACCTGGTCGTGCCGTTCCTGGCCGTGCACCTGTCGGAGAACCTGGCGTTGGCCGGTGGCGTCGTCGGGCTCGTGCTGGGGGTGCGCACGTTCAGCCAGCAGGGGATGTTCTTCCTCGGCGGTGGGCTCACCGACCGGTTCGGGGTCAAACCCGTCGTGGTGGTCGGCTGCTCGATCCGGATCGCCGGGTTCGGCGTGCTGGCGGTGGTCGAGAGCCTGCCCGGCGTGCTGCTCGGCGTGGTGCTGGTCGGGTTCGCGGCCGCGCTGTTCTCCCCGGCCGTCGAGTCGGCGCTCGCCGACCAGGGCCGCCGGCTCGAGGAGGCCGGGGTGGTCACCCGGGCCGAGGTGTTCGGGTTGGACGCCGTCGCCTCCAAGCTCGGGTCGGTCACCGGCCCGGTGCTGGGCGCCCTGCTTCTCGGGGTGCCGTTCTGGGTCACCTGCACGATCGCGGCGGGGGTGTTCGGCGTCGTCCTCGTCGCGCACGTGCTGCTCCTCCCGCGCGACCTGCGCACCGGCACGGGGGACGTCGAACCCGTCACCGCCGGCTGGGGTCAGGTGCTCCGCAACCGCCGCTTCCTGGCCTTCACCGCCTGCTACTGCACCTACCTGCTGTCCTACAACCAGCTCTACCTGGCGCTGCCGGTCGAGCTCGACCGGGCCACCGGGTCCCAGGGCGCGCTGGGCTGGATGTTCGTCGCCGCCGCGGTCAGCGTGCTGCTGCTCCAGCTGCCGATCACCGCCCGCGCCCGCCGCGCCGGCCCCACCCGCGCGCTGCCGCTGGGGTTCGCCCTCATGAGCTCCTCGTTCCTGCTGGTCGCCGTCCTCGCGCCGTTCGAGCCGCCGTCGGGTGCCTGGGCGCTGGCCCCGGCCGTCGGGTTCGCGCTGCTGCTGTACCTGGGCCAGATGGTCGCCGTCCCGGTCGCCCAGGACCTCGTGCCCCGGCTGGCCGGCGAGCGCCGCCTGGGCGCCCACTTCGGCGTGCTCGCCTCCGCCGAAGGTCTGGCCGTGCTGGTCGGCAGCACCGGCGTGGGCGCCCTGCTCGACCTGGCCGCGGTGCCGCAGCCGGCCGCCGCCGTCCCCTGGCTCGTCCTCGCCGCCCTGCCCGCCGCGTCCGCGGTCGGGCTCTGGCTGCTCACCCGCCGCACCGTCCGCACCACCACCCGAGCCCCCGAACCCGTAGGAGCCCCGTGAACCGCCGCACCGCCCTGCTCGCCGTCCCCGTCCTGTTCGCCGGCGGGTGCTTCGCCGGCGGAGGGGGGACCGCCGAGAGCGGGTCCGACCGCCTGCGTGTCGCGCTGAACTTCCCCCCGGTGGCCGCGCTGTCGCCCTGGACCGACGACGCCCTGCTGCTGACCCGCATGGGCGCCGCCGAGACGCTGGTGACCTTCGACGACTCCGGCGCCGCCGAGCCGCAGCTGGCGCAGTCGTGGGAGTTCACCGACGACCGCACCGCGCTGGTCGAGCTGCGCGACGACGTCGTCTTCCACGACGGCACCCCGATGGACGCCGAGGCCGTCGCCGGGTCGCTCAACGCCGCCGCGGGCGCCGACCCGGGCGTGCGCGTGCTGCGCGACGTCGGCCTGGTGGCCACCGCCGTCGACGAGGACACCGTGCAGCTGCAGGCCGCCCAGGCCGACCCGCTGCTGGTGCAGCGGCTGGGCGCCCCGTCGCTGGTCGTGCTGTCCCCGGACGCCTACGCCGACCCGACCGCGCCGGACCCGGTGGGCCACGGCACCGGGCCGTACGAGATCACCGAGCTGCAGGGCGCGCAGTCCGCGACCCTCGACGCCGCGGCCGACCACTGGGGCGGCACCCCGGCCGCCGACGGCGTCGACGTCCGCTTCGTCGACGACGCCGACGCCCGGACGTCGTCCCTGCGCGCCGGCGAGGTCGACGTGGTGCAGGGGGTGCCGATCGCCGCGCTGGCCACCCTCGGCGACGACCAGCGGGTGGTCACCACGGCGCTGCCGCGGGTGACGGCGCTGCAGCTGAACACCGCCGGCGGGGTCTTCGCCGACGCGGGCCTGCGCGCCGCCGCCGTGGCCGCGGTCGACGCCGAGCCGGTCGTCGACGGCGTCTTCGAGGGCCAGGCCGACGTCGCCCCGGGTCTGCTCACCGACGACACCCTGGGCGCCGCGGCGCGCAGCACCCCGACCCTGCCCACCGCGGCCGACCCCGCGGGGGCGAGCATCCGGCTGGCCACCTACGACGACCGGCCCGAGCTGCCCGAGGCCGCCGCCGTGCTGGCCGAGCAGCTGCGCGCGGCGGGGTTCACCGTCGAGGTCGTCGTGCAGACCTACGCCACCCTCGAGCCCGACCTGCTCGCCGGCGCGTTCGACGCCGTCCTGGGCAGCCGGCTCACCCTGCTGGACACCGGTGACCCGGTCGGCTACCTCCAGACCGACTACACCTGCGACGGCGGCTACAACCTCGCCCGCCTGTGCGACCCGGACGTCGACGCCGCCGTCACCGCGGCGGCCGCGCTGACCGACCCGCGCGAGCGCCGCCAGGCCGCCGCCGACATCGAGGCCCAGGTGCTGTCCACCGGTGCGGTCGTGCCCGTGCTGCACGAGCAGAGCCGCACCGGCGTGACCCAGGGCGTGCAGGGCGTGGGGGAGGACCCGTTCGAGCGGCAGGTCGTCACGGTCGCCACCACCGCGGGTCGGTGACGGTCGCCCTCGGCGCCCCGACCGCCCGGCGGCCCGCGCCCGCCGTCCTGCGCCGGCTGCCCCGGGTGGCCGGCGTCCTGGGCGCACTGGTCGGCACCGCCCTGCTGGTCGGGGCGCTGCCCTGGCTGTCCGGGGTGGACCCCGCCCGGTCGGTGCTGCGTGCCCGCGAGGAGGAGGGCGCACCCGACGCCGCTGCGCTCGACGCCGTCCGCACCCAGCTGGACCTGCCGACGAACCCGGTGGCCGGCACGCTGGGGTTCCTCGGCCGCCTGCTCACCGGCGACCTGGGCACGTCGTGGGTCTCCCGCACCCCGGTCGTCGACACGGTGCTGCCGGCGCTGGGCATCTCGCTGACCGTGGCCGGCACCGCGAGCCTGGTCGCGCTGGTGCTGGCCGGGCTGCTCACCGTCCCGGCGTTGCTGCGGGCCGCCGACGGCCGGCTGCGCGGCGGAGGGGTCGGGGCTGCCGTCGGCGGGGCGTTGTCCGCGCTGCCGGAGTTCGTGCTCGCCGTCCTGCTGGTGGCCGTGTTCGCGGTCGGCTGGGGCCTGCTGCCCACCACCGGCTTCACCGGGCCCGAGCACCTCGTGCTGCCGGTGCTCGCCCTCGGCGTCCCGGCCGCCGGCGTGCTGGCCCGGCTGCTGGCCGGCGCGGTGGCGGCCACCGCGGGGGAGTCGTGGGTGGGCACGTGGCGGTCGGCCGGCGTGCGCCGTACGACCGTGGCCGCGGCGCTGGGCCGGCGGGCGGTGGGGGTCGTCGTCCCGCAGGTCCTCCTGCTGCTGGTCGGCACGCTCGGCGCCGCGGCCGTGGTCGAGGCGGTGTTCGACATCCCGGGTCTGGGTGGCATCGCGCTCGGCGCCGCGCTGGCGCAGGACGTCCCGGTCGTGCAGGCGGCCGTGGTGCTGCTGGTGGCCATCGGGCTGCTGGTCGGCGGGGGCGGGGTGCTCGCGCACCGCCTGCTGCTGGGCCCGGCGCTGACCGGCAGCGGGTTCACCCCGGAGACCGCCGCGGCCGGTCGGCGCCCGCAGCGGGCCGCCCTGGCCGTCGCGACCGTGCTGGTGGTCGCCGTGGTGGCCGGGCTGCTGCGCGACCCCGACGCCCAGGACGTCGGCCAGCGGCTGGCCGCACCGTCGTGGGCGCACCCGTTCGGCGCCGACCCGCTGGGCCGCGACGTGCTGGCCCGCTTCGGGCACGGTGCGCTGGTGTCGGTCGGCCTGGCGGTGCTGCTGGCGGCTCTGGCCCTCGTGGTCGGGGTGGCGGTGGGCCTGCTGGGCTGCGGTGACCGGGCCGGGGTGGCCGACGTCCTGAACGCGCTGCCCGCCGTGGTCACCGGCATCGTGGTCGCTGCCGTCGCCGGGCCGGGGCTGCTGTCGGCCTGCGTGGCGGTGAGCCTGGTGGCGTGGATCCCGCTGGCGGTGCACACCCGCACGCTGGCCGCCGAGGCCCGGGCGTCGGGCTTCCACGTGGCCGCGCTGACCGGGGGAGCCGGCCGCTGGCACGTGCTGCGGCGGCACCTGCTGCCCGTCGTCGGCCCACCGGTCGTGCGGCACGCGCTGGTCCGGGTGCCGCACGCGTCGCTGGCGCTGGCGGGGCTGTCCTTCCTCGGGCTCGGGGCGGGGGCGGAGTCCCCGGAGTGGGGGCGGGCGCTGGCCGAGACCACCGGCTACCTGGAGCGGGCGCCCTGGGTGGTGGCCGCCCCGGCCCTGGGCCTGGTGCTGCTCGGGGTCGTCGCCGCGCTCGCCGACCCCGCGCCCGAGCGCTGACCGGTCAGGCCACCCGGGCCCGCAGCGAACGCCCCAGCACCAGGACGGCGAGGCCGGCGACCACGACGGTGAGCAACCCGGCGCGGAGGCTGACCACGTCGGAGAGCAGCCCGATGAGCGGGGGCGACACCAGGAAGCCGATCCGCAGCAGCAGGTTGACCACGGTCAGCCCGACACCGGTGCCCAGCCCCGGCAGCGCGTCGGCCGCGGCGTAGACGGCCGGCACGAGGGTGGCCACCCCCAGCCCCGCCAGCGCGTAGCCGACCAGCGTGGTGGGCACGGTGGGTGCGGACAGCATCAGCACGAACCCGGCCGCGATGACCGCGCCGCCGACCCGGGCCACCCGGCGCTGGCCGAACCGGTCGACCACCCGGTCGCCGGTCAGCCGGCCGGCGGTCATCGCGACCTGGAAGGCCACGAACCCCAGCCCGGCGGTGACCACCGAGGCGGCCAGGTCGTCCCGCAGCCAGATCGCGCTCCACGACGCCGCGGAGTCCTCGACGAAGGCCCCGGCGGCGGCCAGCACCCCGAGGACGGCGAGCGCCCCGACGGCCGAGCGCCGGTGGCTGCGGGCGCCGCTGGCCGGCGCCGGCGCGGTGGACTCCTCCGGCGCGTCGGGACCGGGCAGCATCCACCGCCGGACGAGCAGGGCCACCAGCCCGAACACCGCGGCCGACACCCACAGGTGCAGCCCCAGCGGCACCCCCAGCCCGGCCACGGCCGACCCCAGCACCCCGCCGGCCACCGCGCCCAGGCTCCACAGCCCGTGCAGCGCGTTGAGGATCGAGCGGCCGTAGCCGCGCTGGACCCGCAGGCCGTGCGCGTTCTGGGCGACGTCGACGATGGTGTCCAGCGCCCCGACCAGCAGGAGCGCCAGGGCCAGCACCGCCCAGTTGGGTGCCGACGCGGCCACGGCCACGCCCACCCCGAGCCCGGTCAGCCCGAGCGAGGCCACCGGCCCCGACCCGAGCCGCGCGATGAGGACGGCGGCGGCCGGACCCATCACCAGGGCGCCCAGCGGCGCCGCCGCCAGGGCGGTGCCCAGGGCGGCGTTGGACAGACCCAGGTCGTCGCGCAGCTCGGGCAGCCGTGGCACGAGGTTGGCGTAGAAGACGGCGTTCAGGGCGAAGCAGGTGGCCACCGCGATGCGCGCGCGGCGCAGCTCACGGGTGGGGGTCACGGTGGTCACGGGGTGACCTCCAGGACGCGGGCGAGCACGGCTCGGGTCTCCTCGCGGGTCGGTGGTGCGGTGGTGAGGATCGCGTGCATGGTCAGGCCCTCCATGACGCCGTCGAGCGCGCGGGCCAGGTCGGGGGCCAGCACGCGCTGCAGGGTCTGCCGGCTGCTGCCCATCCAGGACTCCGTGACCTCGCGCAGGGCGGGTCGACGGAGGGCGGCCAGGTAGAGCTCGTAGGCCACCGCCCACTCCCGCGGCGAGGCGCGGTGGCCCTGCAGCACGAAGTCGGTGGCCGCCTCCAGCATCGACGCCCGGTCGGTGACGTCGGCGAAGTGGGCGGCGAAGACGCGGGCCATCGTGCGGGAGTGCCGGACGAAGGCCTCGCGGACGAGGTCGCCGAGGCCGTCGAAGTGGTAGGTCACCGACCCGAGCGGGACGTCGGCCGCGGTGGCGATCCGGCGGGCGGTGAGCCCGGCCAGGCCGTGCTCGGCGATGACGTCGATGGTCACGTCGACGAGTCGGTCGCGGCGGTCGGGGTCGTGCCGCCGGGGTGCGGTGCTCACGGGAGGACCGTAGCAGGCGATGTGTACGTTCGTACGCAGCACTCGCCGGGTGGTCACGCAGCGCAGTCCGACCGACACGTTGTCCGACGCGCGGCGCTGCCTGGGAGACTGCTGAGCCGTGACACCCTCCGGCCGCTCCGACGGACGCTCCTCGCGCTGGACCGAGCACCGTCGGACCCGCCGCGTCGAGTTCGTCACCGCAGCCGTCGAGTCGGTCCGCCGCACGGGGCCCGAGCTGGCCGTCGACGACGTCGCCCGCACGGCGGGGGTCAGCAAGACCGTGCTCTACCGGTACTTCACCGACAAGGACGAACTGGTCGACGCCGTCCTCGAGCAGATCAGCACCGAGATCCTGCTGCCCCGGCTGCTGGGCGAGCTGGCCATCGACCGGGCCACCGACCGGGAGCGGCTGCGGGCCGTGGTGACCGCGTTCGTGGCGATCATCGAGGAGGAGCCGGCGCTCTACCGGTTCGCCTACGCGCAGGCCGGTCGAGCCGGTCGGGCCGACCTCGTGGCCCAGACCGAGCGCGAGGTGGCCGAGGCGCTGGCGTGGGTGATGGCCGAGCGGTTGGCGTCGCTGGGCCGCGGGCCCGAGGGCACCCACACCTGGGCCTACGGCGTGGTCGGCATGGTCCAGCTGGCCGCGCACTGGTGGTCCGCCGAGCGCAGCGTCACGTCGGCCGAGCTCGTCGACCAGCTCACCGAGCTGGCCTGGGGCGGGCTCTCGGCCCTGCTGACGACCGCACCGGCCGACTGAGGTGGGCCGGGAGGCAGAATGGCCTCCCGTGTCCGGCGCCAACGATCCATTCGACCCCAAGCAGGTCGCGGCCCTCTCCCCGGAGGCCCTCGACACGGCGGTGCGCGAGGGCGTGGCCGCCTTCACCGCCGCTGCCGACCTCGACCAGCTCGCCGCCGCCCGACCGGCGCACCTGGGTGACCGGGGGCCGGTGCTGCTGGCCCGCCGCGAGCTCGGCGCCCTCCCGCCCGCCGCGCGCAAGGACGCGGGGCAGCGGGTCAACACCGCCCGCGTGGCGCTCACCGAGGCCTACGACGCGCGGCTCGCGGTGCTGTCCGCCGAGCGCGACGAGCGGGTGCTGGCCGAGGAGCGGGTCGACGTCACCCTGCCCTCCGACCGGGCCCCCGTCGGGGCGCGGCACCCGCTGACCACCATCCAGGACCGGATCGCCGACATCTTCGTCGGCATGGGTTACGAGATCGCCGAGGGTCCCGAGCTCGAGAGCGAGTGGCTGAACTTCGACGCCCTGAACACCGGCCCCGACCACCCGGCCCGCTCGCTGGCCGACACCTTCTTCGTCGCCCCCGAGGGGTCGGGCCTGGTCCTGCGCACCCACACGTCGCCGGTGCAGGCCCGCACCATGCTCGAGCGCACCCCGCCGATCTACGTGGTCGCCCCCGGGCGCGTGTTCCGCACCGACGAGCTCGACGCCACCCACACCCCGGTCTTCCACCAGGTCGAGGGCCTGGCGATCGACCGCGGGCTGACGATGGCCCACCTGCGCGGCACGCTGGAGGCGCTGGCCAAGGCGCTGTTCGGGCCCGGGTCGGAGATCCGCTGGCGGCCGCACTTCTTCCCGTTCACCGAGCCCTCGGCCGAGTTCGACGTCTGGTTCCCCGAGCACCGCGACGGCCCGCAGTGGGTCGAGTGGGGTGGCTGCGGCATGGTCAACCCGCGGGTCCTGGTGGCCTGCGGTCTGGACCCCGAGGAGTTCGGGGGGTTCGCCTTCGGCATGGGCATCGAACGCGCCCTGCAGTTCCGGCACGGGGTGTCGGACATGCACGACATCGTCGAGGGCGACGTCCGGTTCACACGAGCGTTCGGAGTCGAGCAGTGAAGGTCCCCATCAGCTGGCTGTCGCAGCACGTCGACCTGCCGGCGGGCACCGGTGTCGAGGAGCTCGACGCCGCCTTCGTCCGGCAGGGGCTGGAGGTCGAGGAGGTCCTCACCGTGCCGCCGACGACCGGTCCGCTCGTCGTCGGCCGGGTGCTCGAGATCGAGGAGCTCACCGGCTTCAAGAAGCCGATCCGGTACTGCCGGGTCGACGTCGGCAACGAGGTCCCCCAGGGCATCGTCTGCGGCGCGCGCAACTTCGCCGTCGGCGACCTGGTCGTCGTGGCCCTGCCCGGCGCGGTGCTGCCCGGGGACTTCGCGATCGCCGCGCGGACGACGTACGACCACGTCTCCGACGGGATGATCTGCAGCAGCCGCGAGCTCGGGGTGGGCGACGACCACGACGGCATCCTCGTGCTGGGCACCGACGGCCCCGCCCCGGGCACGCCGGCCGGTGGTCTGCTCGGCCTGGACGACGTCGTCTTCGACCTCGAGGTCACCACCGACCGCGGCTACTGCATGGCGATCCGCGGCGTGGCCCGCGAGGTGGCCGCGGCGCTCGGTGCCCCGTGGCAGGACCCCGCCGCGACCACCCCGCCGGCCTGGTCGGGCGACCCGGCGTGGACCGTCGAGGTCGAGGACCCGCAGCGCTGCGACCGGTTCTCGATGATCGCGATGCAGGGCCTGGACCCCGCCGCGCCGAGCCCCTGGTGGCTGCGCCGTCGGCTGACCCGCTCCGGCGTCCGGTCCATCTCGCTGGCAGTCGACGTCACCAACTACGTGATGCTCGAGCTCGGCCAGCCGATGCACGCCTTCGACCGGGACGCCGTCCGCGGCCCGGTGGTGGTGCGCACCGCCCGACCCGGCGAGCGGGTCACCACCCTGGACGGCGTCGACCGCGCACTGGACGCCGACGACCTGCTCATCACCGACGAGTCGGGGCCGATCGGCCTGGCCGGCGTCATGGGTGGGGCCAGCACCGAGATCTCCGGCTCGACCACGGCCGTGCTGCTGGAGGCCGCGCACTGGGAGCCCGCCGGCATCGGCCGGGGGGTCCGCCGGCACAAGCTGCCCAGCGAGGCGGCCAAGCGGTTCGAGCGCGGCACCGACCCCGACGTCACCGTCGTCGCGCTGGCCCGGGCGGCCGAGCTGCTGGCCGAGTACGGCGGCGCCACGGTGGTGGGCGGGGTCGTGGACGTCGACACCCGGGGCCCGCGGCCCGAGATCGTGCTGCCGGTGTCCCGACCGCAGGCGGTGGCCGGCATCCCGATCGACGCCGACACCGTCATCGACGCGCTGCGCACGGTCGGCTGCACCGTCGTCCCCGCGGGCGCGCAGCTCACGGTCACCCCGCCGTCCTGGCGGCCCGACCTCACCGACCCGGCCGACCTGGTCGAGGAGGTCGTCCGCGCCGTCGGCTACGACGAGATCCCCGGCGTGCTCCCCACCGTGCCGCCGGGCCGCGGGTTGACCCCCGGGCAGCGTCGCCGACGCTCGGTGGGCCGGGCACTGGCCGACGCCGGGTACACCGAGGCGCCGGCCTACCCGTTCGTCGGACCCGCCGCGCTGACCGCCCTCGGGTTGCCGACCGAGGGGCTGCTGACGCTGCGCAACCCGCTGTCGGACGAGGAGCCCGCGCTGCGCACGTCGCTGCTGCCGGGCCTGCTGGCCACCCTGGCCCGCAACCTCGGCCGGGGTCAGCGCGACCTGGCGGTCTTCGAGGTGGGCGTGGTGTTCCTGCCCGGCGACGGCGCGGCGGCCCCGCTCCCGCCGGTCGACCGACGGCCGGACGACGCGACGCTCGCCGCACTGCTCGGCGCGGTCCCGGCCCAGCCCTGGCACGTCGGCACGGTGCTCACGGGTCTCCGGGAGCCGCGCGGGCACTGGGGCCCGGGCCGGGCCGCGGACTGGGCCGACGCCGTGCAGGCCGCCCGCACCGTGGCCGCCGCGGCCGGGGTCGAGCTGACCGTGCGGGCCGGTGACCGGTTGCCGTGGCACCCGGGCCGGTGCGCCGAGCTGCTGGTGGAGGGTGTCGTCGTGGGGCACGCCGGTGAGCTGCACCCCCGGGTCTGCGCCGCGCTGGAGCTGCCGCCGCGCACGTGCGCGATGGAGCTGGACCTCGACGCCCTGCCCGAGCGCGCCGTGGCGCAGGGGCCGGCGATCTCGTCGTTCCCGCCGGTGCACACCGACCTCGCGCTCTCGGTTCCCGCCGGCACCCCGGCCGCCGACGTCGAGTCCGCCCTGCGGGCCGGGTCCGGCGAGCTGCTCGAGGACCTCCGGCTCTTCGACGTCTACACCGGGTCGCAGGCCGGCGAGGGCCAGAAGTCGTTGGCCTACGCGCTCACCTTCCGGGCGCCGGACCGCACCCTGACCCGAGCCGAGGTGGCCGAGGCGGTGTCCGCGGCGCTGGCCTCGGCGGCTGCCGTCGGTGCCGTGCAGCGTGCCTGAGGGGTCGCTGGCCGGGCAGGTCGCGCTGGTCACCGGTGCCTCCACCGGCATCGGGCTCGAGCTGGCCCGGGGGCTCGCCGAGCGCGGCGCCCGGGTCGCCGGTCTGGCCCGCGGCGCCGACCGGCTGGCCGCGGCGATGGACGGCCTCGGTGGTCTGGCCGTCCCCGCCGACGTCACCGACCTGGGCGCCGTCCGGGCCGCGGTCGAGCGGGTGACCGCCGAACTGGGCCCCGTCGACCTGCTGGTCAACAACGCCGGGCTGATCGACGCCGCCGAGGTGCCGGTGTGGCAGGCCGACCCCGACCAGTGGTGGTCGGTCGTGGAGAGCCAGCTGCGCGGGCCGTTCCACCTGGTGCAGGCCGTGGTGCCGGCGATGGTGGCGCGGGGGAGCGGTCGCGTGGTCGACCTGGCCAGCGGCATGTCCACCCGGGCCAACCCCGACTACAGCGCCTACTCCGTCGGCAAGGCCGGTCAACTGCGCATCACCGAGTCCCTCGCCGCGGCCGGGGTGCTGGCCTTCGACGTCGCCCCCGGGGTCGTGGACACCCCGATGACCCGCTCGATGGCGATGTGGCAGGGGTTCGAGGACTGGACGCCGGCGTCGGCCGTCGTCGACCTGGTGGCCGCGATCGGCGAGGGCCGCCTCGACCACTGGTCGGGCCGCTTCGTCCGCGCCGGCAAGGACACCGTCGAGGCCCTCGCCGCGACGCACCCCGAGGGCACCCAGCGCCAGGTCCGGCTGCTTCCCCACGGGGCGGCAGACCCGGTCGCCTGAGTCGCTCCGTGTGACATCCAGGGGTGTCCGGGGCCGGCGACACCGCTGGATGTCACATCGAGCGAGGGCTGGTGCTCAGCCGATCGTGCGCAGCGCGCCGGCGGCGATGTCGACGGCGACGTGGGTGTCGGCGGCCAGCTCCACCAGCTCGCCGTCCAGCTGGAGCGGCATCGGGCTGCGGATGGTCAGCTCGTGGTGCGTCTCGTGCGGCTGCGGGCCGAGCCCGATCGTGGCCGAGCGCAGCGCGGTGACCAGCACCCGCAGCTTGCTGTGGTGGGGGAGCAGCACAAGCTCGAACTCGCCGTCGTCCGGGCGGCCGTCGTCCGAGAGCGTGGCCACCTTGGCCATCCGGTCGATGTTGGCGTAGAGCAGGCTGTCCACCTCGAGCCGCGACCCGTCGGCCAGGTCCACCGGGAACGGCCGGAACCGTCGGAACCCGCGGACGACGGCGACGATCTCCCGCCAGCTGCCCTTGCCGCCCTCCTCGATGTCCACCGCGACCACCGGTGTGATGCCCAGCCCGATGTAGGAGTGCGCGTAGCGGACCTCCGGCCGGCCCCCGGGCGGGGTCACGGTGAGCCGCAGCAGGTCGAAGCGGGCGGTCTCGCCGGTGCGCAGCGCGTGCCCGATCGCGGCGTCCAGCGGCCGGCGCCTGGTCGCGCGGCGGTGGTCGTTGGCGTTGCCGGCCCCCCGCACGGCGGCCACCGCGTCGGGGTTGGCGGCGTCCATCATCCCGTTGACGACGTCGTTGTAGCCGCCGTCCCCGCTGACCGAGACGACCAACGGCCGCCCGTCGCGGGCCGCCGCGGCGGCGAGCTCCCGGCCGTGCCCGGCGCGCTGGGTGGGGGCGAGCTCGACGGGCAGGTCGGGGTGCTGCTCGGCGACGTCGTCGCGCAGCTCGCGGGCCAGGGTCGGGGCGTCGCCGGTGCTCTGCGGGTTGAACACGATCACGATCCGGTCGAACGGGGACACCGGGGGCCTCTCGTCGGGCGGGTGGACGGCGTCCTCCTGCGCGACGATCATCCCGGACCGCATCCGGCTGCGCCGCTCCGACACCGGTCACTGCAAACCCATCCGGCGTAGTGCATACTCATGCATCGTGAACGCAGAGCGGACGTGGACGGTCGGGGTCACCGGCGCCACCGGGTACGCGGGCGGTGAGGTGTGCCGGCTGCTGGCCGGGCACCCGCAGCTGCAGCTGGCCGGGGTGCACGCAGCATCGAGCGCCGGCCGACGCCTGGGGGAGTCGCAGCCCCACCTGCTGCCCTACGCGGACATGGTCGTGCAGCCCTCCGACCCCGCCGACCTCGCCGGCTACGACGTCGTCGTCCTGGCCCTGCCGCACGGTGCCTCCGGGGCCATCGCGGCCGGTCTCCCGGACGACGTCCTGGTGCTCGACTGCGGCGCCGACCACCGGCTCGCCGACCCCGCGGCCTGGCAGCGCTGGTACGGCAGCGAGCACGCCGGCACCTGGCCCTACGGGCTGCCCGAGCTGCCCGGTCAGCGGGCGCAGATCGCCGGTGCGCGGCGGATCGCCGTCCCCGGCTGCTACCCGACCAGCGTGTCGCTCGCCATGGCCCCCGCCCTGGCGGCCGGCCTGGTCGAGCCCGAGGTCGTCGTCGTGGCGGCGTCGGGCACGTCCGGTGCCGGCCGGGCGGCCAAGCCCAACCTGATCGGCTCCGAGGTGATGGGCGCGGCCAGCGCCTACGGCGTCGGCGGCGTGCACCGGCACACCCCGGAGATGGTGCAGAACCTGTCGGTGGCTGCCGGTACACCTGTCGGCGTGAGCTTCACCCCGACCCTGGTGCCCATGGCCCGCGGCATCCTGGCCACCTGCTCGGCGAAGGTGCTGCCCGGCGTCGACGCCGAGGCCGCCCGGGCCGCCTACGAGAAGGCCTACGCCGACGAGCCGTTCGTGCACCTGCTGCCCGAGGGCCAGTGGCCGACCACGGCCGCCGTCCTCGGGGCCAACACCGTCGCCCTGCAGGTCACCGTCGACCCCGACGCCGGCCGGCTGGTCGTCGTGGCCGCGGTCGACAACCTGACCAAGGGCACGGCAGGCGGCGCGATCCAGTGCGCCAACCTCGCCCTCGGCCTGCCCGAGACCCTCGGCCTGCCGCTGGTGGGGGTCGCGCCGTGAGCGTCACCGCACCCCAGGGGTTCCGGGCCGCCGGCGTCGCCGCCGGTCTCAAGTCCTTCGGCGACCCCGACGTCGCCGTCGTCGTCAACGACGGCCCGGACGACGTCGCGGCCGCCGTGTTCACCACCAACCGGTTCCCGGCCGCCCCCGTGCTGTGGTCGAAGCAGGTGCTCGCCGGCGGGCGGGTGCGCGCCGTGGTCCTCAACTCCGGCGGGGCCAACGCCTGCACCGGCCCCGAGGGCTTCCAGGACACCCACGCCACCGCCGAGCACGCCGCGGCCGCCCTCGGCCTGGGCGCGATCGACGTGGCGGTGGCCTCCACCGGGCTGATCGGCGTCCGGTTGCCGATGGACCACCTCACCGCAGGGGTCACCGCGGCCGTGGCCGCGCTGTCCGCCGACGGCGGGCCGGCCGCCGCCCGCGCGATCATGACCACCGACTCGGTGCCCAAGACGACCGTGCAGGCCCGCGAGGGGTGGACGGTCGGCGGCATGGCCAAGGGCGCGGGCATGCTGGCCCCGAGCCTGGCCACGATGCTCGTCGTCCTGACCACCGACGCCGTGGTGCCGGCCGAGGTGCTGGAGCCGGCGCTGCGGCACGCCACCGCGCACTCCTTCGAGCGGGTCGACAGCGACGGTTGCCTGTCCACCAACGACACCGTGGTGGTGCTGGCCAACGGGGCCTCCGGGGTCACCCCGACGGCCGAGGAGCTCGGCGCGGCGCTGGACGCCGCCTGCCTGGACCTCGCGATGCAGCTGCTTGCCGACGCCGAGGGCTCGACCAAGGACATCGCGATCACCGTCCGCGGTGCGGCGACCGTGCAGGACGCCCTCACCGCCGGCCGCGCCTGCGCCCGCAACAACCTGCTCAAGACCGCGCTGTTCGGCAACGACCCCAACTGGGGTCGGGTGCTGGCTGCCATCGGCACCACCGACGCCGCCTTCGAGGCCGGCCGGGTCGACGTCACCATCAACGGCGTGACCGTCTGCCGGGGCGGCGCGATCGGCGACGACCGCGACGGCGTCGACCTCACCGGCCGGGCCATCACCATCGACGTCGACCTCGCCGCCGGCACCGAGCAGGCCACGATCTGGACCAACGACCTGTCCATCGCCTACGTCCACGAGAACTCGGCCTACTCGACATGACCGCCCAGGACCCCACCCCGCCCGACGTCCGCCCCGACGAGGTGCCGCCCAAGCGGCGCTACGGCACCAGCCGGGTCATGCGCACCCCCGACCCGGCGGGCGACGCGGCCAAGGTAGCCGTCCTCACCGGGGCGCTGCCGTGGCTCAAGGAGTTCCACGGCAACGTCGTCGTCGTGAAGTACGGCGGGCACGCCATGGTCGACGAGGCCTGCCGGGCGGCGTTCGCCGAGGACATGGTCTTCCTGCGCACCTGCGGCATCCTCCCCGTCGTCGTGCACGGCGGCGGCCCGCAGGTCAGCTCGATGCTGTCCCGGCTCGGCGTCGAGAGCGAGTTCCGCGGCGGCCTGCGGGTCACCACGCCCGAGACCATCGGCGTCGTCCGCATGGTGCTGGTCGGCCAGGTCGGCCCCGAGGTCGTCGGGCTGATCAACACCCACGGTCCGCTGGCCATCGGGCTCTCCGGCGAGGACGGCGGCCTGTTCACCGCCGAGCGCACCACCGCCACCGTGGCCGGTCAGCAGGTCGACGTCGGCCTGGTCGGCGATGTCGTCGCCGTCGACCCCACCCCGGTCACCGCGCTGCTCGAGGCCGGGCACATCCCGGTCGTGGCCACCGTCGCGCCCGACAAGGACGGCGTGCTGCACAACGTCAACGCCGACACCGCCGCGGCCGCGCTCGCCGTCGCGCTCGGCGCGGTCAAGCTGGTCGTGCTCACCGACGTCGAGGGCCTCTACTCCGACTGGCCGGACAAGGCGTCGTTGGTCGAGCAGATCGACGCCGCCGAGCTCGAGACGATCCTCCCGACGCTGGACGCCGGGATGATCCCGAAGATGGCCGCCTGCCTGCGGGCGGTGCAGGGCGGTGTGCAGCGCGCGACCGTCGTCGACGGCCGGTTGCCGCACGCCCTGCTGCTGGAGATGTTCACCACCGAGGGCACCGGGACGATGGTCGTCCCTGCCGCGCCAGGAGAGGAGTCAGCACCGTGACCACCACCGAGGAGCTGACCCGTCGCTGGTCGGCCGTGATGATGCACAACTACCGGACCCCGCCGATCGCGCTGGCCCACGGCCGCGGCGCCTCGGTCTGGGACGTCGACGGCCGCGAGTACGTCGACCTGCTCGGCGGCATCGCCACCACCATCCTGGGCCACGCGCACCCGAACGTGGTCGCGGCGATCACGAACCAGGCCGCCCGGCTCGGCCACGTGTCCAACCTGGCGATGCACGAGGTCGGGGTCACCCTGGCCGAGCGGTTGCTGGAGCTGGCCGGTCGGCCCGGGCGGGTGTTCTTCTGCAACTCCGGCGCCGAGGCCAACGAGGCCGCCTTCAAGATCAGCCGGCTCACCGGGCGGCCCGAGGTCGTGGCGGCGCTGGGCTCCTTCCACGGCCGCACCATGGGCTCCCTGGCGCTCACCGGCCAGCCGGCCAAGGCGCAGGCCTTCGCGCCGCTGCCCGGCGGGGTGCGGCACGTCGAGTTCGGCGACCCCGACGCCCTGCAGTTCACCGAGCAGACCGCGATGGTGCTGCTCGAGCCGGTGCTCGGCGAGGGCGGCGTGCTGCCCGCCCCGGCCGGCTACCTCGCCGCCGCCCAGGCCCAGGCCCGCGCGGTCGGCGCGCTGTTCGCCGTCGACGAGGTGCAGACCGGGACGGGCCGGACCGGGCAGTGGTTCGCCCACGCCGCCGACGGCGTCACCCCCGACGTCATCACGATGGCGAAGTCGCTGGGCGGAGGGCTGCCGCTGGGCGCCACCCTGGCCTTCGGCGACGCCGCCGACCTGCTCGGGGCCGGGTCGCACGGTTCCACCTTCGGCGGCAACCCTATCGCCGCGGCGGCGGCCCTGGCCGTGCTCGACACCATCCGCGACGAGGGCCTCCTCGAGCGGGCCAAGGACCTCGAGCACCGCTTCACCACCGGCATCGAGGGGCTGGGCCACCCGGCCGTCTCCGGTGTCCGGGGCCGCGGTGCCCTGCTGGGCGTCGTCCTCACCGCCGACGTCGCCCCCGCCGTCGAGACCGGCCTGCGCGACGCCGGTTACCTGACCAACGCGGTGGCCCCCGGCGTCGTCCGGCTGGCCCCGTCGCTGGTGGTCACCGATGAGCAGGTCGACGGCTTCGTCGCCGCCCTCCCCACCGTCCTCGACGCAGCACTGGAGACCGCACCGTGAGCCCCCGGCACTTCACCAAGGACGACGACCTCACCCCGGCCGAGCAGGCCGAGGTGCTGGCGCTGGCCGCCGAGCTGAAGAAGACCCGGCACACGCCCGACGCGCCGCAGCCGCTGGCCGGCCCCCGGGCGGTCGCCGTGCTGTTCGACAAGCCCTCGACCCGCACCCGGGTGTCGTTCTCGGTCGGCATCGCCGAGCTGGGCGGGTACCCGCTGGTCATCGACGCCGCCGGCTCCCAGCTGGGCCGTGGCGAACCCGTCGAGGACACCACCCGGGTGCTCGACCGCCAGGTCGAGGCCATCGTCTGGCGCACCTTCGCCCAGGACCGGCTCGAGGCCATGGCCGCGGTCAGCCAGGTACCGGTGGTCAACGCGCTCACCGACGACTACCACCCGTGCCAGATCCTGGCCGACCTGCAGACCGTCGCCGAGCGCCGGCCGACGCTGGCCGGGCTGACGCTGACCTACCTCGGCGACGGCGCCAACAACATGGCGCACTCCTACGCCCTGGGCGGAGCCACCGCCGGCATGCACGTGCGCATCGGCTCGCCGGCCGAGTTCGCACCCGACCCGGTGATCCTGGCGCGGGCCGGCCAGGTGGCCGCGCAGACCGGCGGCTCGGTCACCTGGACCGCCGACCCGGCCGCCGCGGCCGACGGCGCCGACGTGCTGGCGACCGACACGTGGGTCTCGATGGGGCAGGAGGACGAGGTCGACACCCGGATCGCCCCGTTCCTGCCCTACGCCCTGGACGAGGCGGCGCTGGCCCGGGCGGCGGCCGACGCGATCGTGCTGCACTGCCTGCCCGCCTACCGCGGCAAGGAGATCTCGGCAGGTGTGATCGACGGCCCGCAGAGCGCGGTGTGGGACGAGGCCGAGAACCGGCTGCACGCCCAGAAGGCGCTGCTGACCTGGTTGCTGGCGCAGCGGTGACCGGCGCGCTGACCCGCTCGGCCCGGCATGCCCGGATCGCCGAGCTGATCGCCGGTCAGCCGATCACCTCGCAGACCCAGCTGGCCCGGCTGCTCGGCGACTCCGGTGTCGACGTCACCCAGGCCACGCTGTCCCGGGACCTCGAGGAGCTCGGCGCGGTCAAGCTGCGCGGGTCCGACGGCGTCCCGGCCTCCTACGTGCTGCCGCCGGAGAACGCCCCGCTGCGCCCGGCGCAGTCCGCTCCGGGTCGGCTCACCCGCATGCTGGGCGAGCTCCTGACCAGCGCGGAGGGCTCGGCCAACCTGGCCGTGCTGCGCACCCCGCCGGGCGCCGCCCAGTTCCTGGCCTCGGCCATGGACAAGACGGGCCTGCCCGACGTGCTGGGCACCATCGCCGGCGACGACACTCTGCTGGTCGTCTCGCGCGACCCGCACGGCGGCGCGGCGCTGGCGCAGCACCTGCTGGCCCTCGCGGCCGGCACCCCCACCCTCGATCGCGAAGGACACCCGTGAGCACCGCACCTGCCGGATCCGACACCAGGCTCTGGGGAGGCCGCTTCGGCGGTGGACCGTCCGCGGCGATGGCCGCGCTGTCCAAGTCCACCGACGTCGACTGGCGGCTGGCGCCCTTCGACCTCGCCAGCTCCCGCGCGCACGCGCGGGTCCTGCACCGCGCCGACCTGCTCACCGCCGACGAGCTCGAGCAGATGGTCGGTGCGCTCACCGAGCTGTCGGCCGAGGTCGCCGCCGGCACGTTCACCGCGATCGAGGCCGACGAGGACGTCCACGAGGCCCTCGAGCGCGGCCTGACCGCCAAGCTCGGCACCCTGGGCGGCAAGCTGCGCGCCGGCCGGTCCCGCAACGACCAGGTCGCCACCGACCTGCGGCTCTACCTGCGCCACCACGTGCGCGCCCTCGTCGGCGCGGTCGCCGACCTCGAGGAGGCCCTGGTCGGCCTCGCCGAGCGGTACCGCGACGTCGCCGCCCCCGGCATGACGCACCTGCAGCACGCCCAGCCGGTGCTCATCGCCCACCAGCTGCTGGCCCACGCGCACTCCTTCGCCCGCGACGTCGACCGGCTGCTCGACTGGGACCGCCGCACCGCCGTCAGCCCGCTGGGCGCCGGCGCCCTGGCCGGCTCCTCGCTGCGGCTGGACCCCGACGCCGTCGCCGCCGAGCTCGGCTTCGACCGGGCCGCCGACAACTCGATCGACGCGGTCAGCGACCGCGACTTCGCCGCGGAGTTCTGCTTCGCCGCGGCCCTGCTGGGGGTCCACCTGTCCCGGCTGGGGGAGGAGGTCGTGCTCTGGACGTCGACCGAGTTCGGCTGGGCCCGCCTGGACGACGCCTGGGCGACCGGGTCGTCGATCATGCCGCAGAAGAAGAACCCCGACATCGCCGAGCTCGCCCGGGGCAAGGCCGGCCGGTTCGTCGGCAACCTGACCGGCCTGCTCACGATGCTCAAGGGTCTCCCGCTGGCCTACGACCGCGACCTGCAGGAGGACAAGGAGCCGGTCTTCGACTCGATCGAGCAGCTGGCACTCCTGCTGCCGGCGGTCACCGGCATGGTCGCCACCCTCACCCTGCGGCCCGAGGTGCTCGAGGCCGCAGCACCCCAGGGGTTCGCGCTGGCCACCGACGTCGCCGAGTGGCTGGTGTCGTCGGGTGTGCCGTTCCGCTCGGCGCACGAGATCAGCGGGGCGATGGTGGCCCGCTGCGAGGCCCTGGGCGTCGAGCTCGACGAGCTGACCGACGCCCAGCTGGCCGAGGTGTCGCCGTCCCTCACCCCGGACGTGCGGTCGGTGCTGTCCGTGCCCGGCGCGCTCGCGGCCCGCAAGGCCCGCGGGGGCACCGCGCCCGAGCGGGTCGCCGAGCAGCTCACCGCGCTCACCGCGCTGGTGGGGGAGCACCGCGCCTGGGCCGGCGCCTCCCCGGTGGCCGCCGCGCTCTGATGCCGGGGCCGCTGCTGCGTCCCGACGAGCTGATCGGGCCGCTGCCGGACGTCGCGGCGTCCCTGCTGGGGTGCTGGCTGGTCACGGACCGGCCGGGAGGGACGACGGCGGTCCGGCTCACCGAGGTCGAGGCCTACTCCGGGGCCGGTGACGACCCGGCCGCGCACTCCCACCGGGGCCCCACACCCCGGTCGGCGGTGATGTTCGGGCCGCCCGGTCACCTGTACGTCTACTTCAGCTACGGGGTGCACTGGTGCGCCAACGTGGTCGTGGCCCACGAGGGCGACGGATCGGCGGTGCTGCTGCGCGCCGGCGAGGTGGTGGTGGGGGAGACCCTCGCCCGGTCCCGCCGTCCGGCCTCGGCCCGCCCCCGCGACCTCGCGCGGGGGCCGGCCCGGCTGACCTCGGCGCTGGGCATCGGACCCGACGACCGGGGCTCGTACCTGCTGGACGCCGGGTCCTCGGTCAGGCTGCACCGCGGACCGGCGCCGTCGTCGACCACCGCCGGGCCCCGGGTCGGGATCACCCACGCCGCCGACCTGCCGTGGCGGTTCACCGAGACCGGGCACCCCACCGTCAGCCCCTTCCGGGCAGGGGTGCGTCGCCGGGGTGGCGTCGCCGGGCAGGATGGGACCCCGTGACCAGCGCCATGACCAGCTCGACGACCAGCCCCGGCGACGTCGTCGACGACCTGCACCGCCGGGGGCTCATCGCCCAGAGCACCGACGAGACCGAGCTGCGCGCCGCGCTCGCGGCCGGCCCGGTCACCTACTACTGCGGTTTCGACCCGACGGCGCCGAGCCTGCACGTCGGCCACCTGCTGCAGTTCATGGTGCTGCGGGCGCTGCACCGCGCGGGGCACCAGCCGATCGTCCTGGTCGGCGGGGCGACCGGCCTCATCGGCGATCCCCGGCCCACGTCCGAGCGTCAGCTCAACGACCCGGCCGAGGTGGCCCGCTGGGTGGACCGGATCCAGCGTCGGGTGGCCCCCTTCCTCGACCTCCCGGCGGCCGAGCTGGGCCTGCGTGCACCCATCTACGTGAACAACCTGGACTGGACGGCGCCGTTGTCGGCGATCGACCTCCTCCGTGACATCGGCAAGCACTTCCGCGTCAACCGGATGCTGGCGAAGGAGGCGGTGGCCGTGCGGCTGAACTCCGACGTCGGCATCAGCTACACCGAGTTCAGCTACCAGATCCTGCAGGCGAACGACTTCCGCGAGCTGCACCAGCGGCACGGCTGCACGCTGCAGAGCGGCGGGTCCGACCAGTGGGGCAACATCACCGCCGGCGTCGACCTGGTCCGCCGCACCGACGGCGCTCCCGCGCACGCGCTGGCCACCCCGCTGCTCACCACGGCCGACGGCAAGAAGATCGGCAAGACCGAGGGCGCCACCGTGTGGCTGGACCCCGAGCTGACGAGCCCGTACGCGTTCTTCCAGTACTGGCTCGGCATCGACGACGCCGATGCCCGGTCCTGGGCGCCGCTGTTCTCCGAGCGGCCCGCCGACGAGATCGCGGCACTGGTCGCGTCGTCGGAGGAGCGGCCGCAGGCCCGGGAGCTGCAGCGCGCCCTGGCCGAGGAGCTCACCCGCCTGGTGCACGGCGAGGACGAGCTGGCGCAGGCCGAGGCCGCGGGTCGCGCTCTCTTCGGGCGGGACGACCTGGCGGCCCTGGGGGAGGGGGCGTTGACCGCCGCGTTGTCGGAAGCCGGAGCGGTCCAGCTCGGACCCGACGACCTCGTGGACGGCGCCCTGCCGTCGGTGGCGGCGCTGCTGCAGCGGGCCGGCCTGTGCTCGTCGCTGTCCGACGCCCGCCGCACGGTCAAGGAGGGCGGGGCCTACCTGAACAACGAGCGGGTGCTCGACGCCGACACGCCGGTGCCCACCGATGCCGGGCTGGCTGGCCGATGGGTCGTGCTCCGCCGGGGCAAGAGGGCTGTCGCCGGGGTCCGACTGCCCTCCTGACCTGGGCAGGGGGGACCCCGACCACCACGTGCGGCGCGGACGCCCTGTGGCTGCGCGTGCCGTGTGAACGGCCCGTGACGGGCTCGTGTCGGCCACGTGGCGGGCGTCACCACAGGGGGCGTTTGACACGGGCGCCCCGGACACGTAACTTTCTCTCTGCGCCGGGAACGACCGCGAGGCCGGGCCCGAGACGCCGAGATGGACAATCTGCTGGGAAGCGAAGGCCGCGAGGCCGGAGTTCCTGCGCGTCCGCTCTTTGAGAACTCAACAGCGTGCCGAAAGTCAGTGCCATATGTTTGATCCCCTCCCTGCTTTGGTGGGGTGGGTGTTGGGTTGATTGATATCGAGAGTGCCAACTCTTGGTTCTCGGCCTTGGATCTGAATTCATCTACGGAGAGTTTGATCCTGGCTCAGGACGAACGCTGGCGGCGTGCTTAACACATGCAAGTCGAACGATGAAGCCAGCTTGCTGGTGGATTAGTGGCGAACGGGTGAGTAACACGTGGGCAACCTG
>NZ_FNIR01000007.1 GCF_900103975.1 Klenkia soli | reverse complement strand
TCACCAGCGACGTCCGGGTCGGCTGGCGGTGGGGTCGTGAGCTGCGGTCGGCCATGCCGGCCGGGCCCTCGGCGCGGTAGCGGTGAGCCCATTTTCGGGCCGTGGACGGATCGACCATGAACATCTCCGCGGCCGCCGCCACCGGCCACTGCTCGACCACGATCAACCGAGCCAGCCGCAACCGGGCACGTGGGGTCAAGGCAGCGTTAGCGTGGGACACGAGGGCCTCCGGTCTGTGAAGCGGTTCCTAGACAGCTCCACTTCACACCCGGGGGCCCTCCCCATCTCAACGACAGTCCCCGATCACCTCAGCTCGGGACAACGTCCCTGGACATCACAGCTAGTCGAGCCCGATGGAGAAGGCCGACTCGAGGTCGTGCTGGGAGTAGGCGCGGAAGGCGATGTGGGTCTTCGTGTCCACTACCCCGGGCACCTTGTTGATGCGACCGGCGATCACCTCGGCGATCTGCTCGAACTCGCGCACCCGGACGAGGGCGATGAGGTCGGTCCCGCCGCCGGCGACGGAGTAGACCTCGCTGACCCCGTCGAGGTCGGCCAGGGCGGTCGCGACCTCGCCGATCGCATCGGTCGAGGCGTCGATGAGGACGATGGCGGTGATCACACCCCCGAGGCTAGCGCCGCGGGACGACCACGACCGGTGCGGCCGCCGCCGACCCGCTCGGGTCGGGCCCGGGTACCCAGCGACCGCCCGTCGGCGAAGGGGTCGCGGGCCGCCCGGCCGGCGTCGACCAGCTCGAGGAAGCCGCGCAGCGGCCCGGTGCCCGGGGTGGCGCAGGCCAGCGTGCCGGTGACCTCGACGAGGCGGGTGCCCGGCTTCTCCATCCAGCGCAGCACCAGCTCGGTCTCCTCGACCGAGGCGGCGAGCTGGCCCTCGGTGTCGGGCACCGTCTCGGCCGTGGTCTTCAGCTGCTGCAGGTAGGCCCGGACCGGTGCACCCCGGACGGCGACCCCGGCGGCGACGAGGCGGCCCCGACGGACGACCGACAGCGCCCAGCCCCCGGAACCGTCGGGTCGGGCGAGGGTGAGCTCGGGGACCCGGGCCAGCAGGGCCAGCCGTTGGCGGCGGTGCAGCGCCCGCACGAGGACGGCGATGCGGTCGCGCAGCACGGCGGCGTCCTCGAACCGGCCCTCGACGGCCAGCCGCTCGACCCGGCCCAGGAGCGGCGCGCACAACGGGGCGGGGTCGGTGGCGACGGCGGTGGCGAGGACCGCTGCGGTCTCGGCGTAGTCGGCGCGGCTCTGCGCCCCGGTGCACGGCGCACCGCAGCGGCCCATGCCGGCCAGTGCGCACGCCGGGTGGTCGGGTGAGGGCACCAGCCGGCCGCCGCACCGCCGGAGCGGGAGCGCGTCGTGCACCGCGTCGACGGCGGCGTCGGCGGCCCGCCGATCGGCGAAGGGCCCGAGGAAGACCCCGGCGCCCGGCGCCACCCGTCGCACGACGGACAGCCGGGGGAACGGTTCGTCGGTCAGCCGGATCCACAACGCCCGTTCGGGGAAGCGCGACCGCTTGTTGTAGCGGGGCTTGTGCCGCGCGATCAGCCTCAGCTCGCGCACCGAGGCCTCCAGGTCGTGCGCGCAGGGCAGGGTCTCGACCCGTTGGGCCAGCCCCACCATCTCGGTCATGCGGCTGCGCTGCTCGCCGGCGGTGAAGTAGCTGCGCACCCGGGACCGCAGGTCGGTGGACGTGCCGACGTAGAGGGGCTCGTCGCGGGGGCCGCGGAACACGTAGACCCCGGGCCCGTGCGGCACGTGGGCGGCCAGGTGCCGCTTGCGCCGGCGCTGCGGGTCGACCTGGCGGGTGAGACCGGTCAGCTCCTCCAGGGACGTGACGCCGAGGGGCCCCAGGCGCTCGAGCAGCCCGTGCAGGACGTCGACGGTGGCCCGGGCGTCGTCCAGCGCCCGGTGGGTGGGCGTGGTGGTCGCGGAGAAGAACGGGGCCAGCGTGCCCAGCTTGCAGTTGGGCACCTCGTCGCGGGTGAGCAGCCGACGGGCCAGCACGGCGGTGTCGACCGCCGCGAACGGGGGCCAGGGCAACCCCGACGCGGCGCAGGCGGCCCTGAGGAAGCCGAGGTCGAACGGCGCGTTGTGGGCGACCAGGACGGCGCCCCGGGCGAACTCCAGGAAGTGCGGCAGCACCGACCCGATCTGCGGGGCGGCGGCGACCATCGTGGAGGTGATGCCGGTGAGCACGCTGATGTAGGGCGGGATGTCGCGGCCCGGGTCGACCAGCGTGCCGAACTCGCCCAGCACCTCACCGCCCCGGACCCGCACCGCGCCGATCTCGGTGATCGCGTCGGTGTGCGCCGAGCCCCCGGTGGTCTCCAGGTCGACGACCACGAACGTCACGTCGGGGAGCGGGGTGCCCAGGTCGTCGATGGACACCTGCTCGAACCGGGCGGAGCCGGTCGGCCGGACGGGGGAGGGGAGCTGGCCGGTCACGGGGCGGACGCTAGGTCGGGGGTCCGACACTCCTGGTCGCCGCCGGGCACCCGAGCGGGTGGTCGACGCCCGCCCGACGTGCACCCGCCCCTGCCCGTGGGCACAATCACCTGGCCGTGGTCCGCGGCACGACGACGGCGTCGTGCGCGACCGGTCGAGGAGGTCCAGGTGCGGTCGCGGGTGGGGTCCTCCGGCGCGGTGCTCGTCGGCGCGGTGCTGGTGGGTGCGGTGCTGTCGGTGGCCCTCGTCGCGGTGCCCGGCACGGCGTCCGCGGCGCCCAGCGACCAGCCGGGCGGTACCACCGGCATCCTGGACAGCGCCGAGCTGACCGCGCTGCAGGACCAGGCGGCCGACGTCCAGGGCGACCTGCAGGAGCGCCAGGCCGCCGTGACCGCCGCGCAGGACCGGCTGGCGCAGGCGCAGCAGGCCGCCGACGCCGCGGCCGCCGAGGTCACCGATGCCGGGACGACGTTGGCGCAGGAGCAGGCCGTCGTCTCCCGCTACGCCTCGGCGGTCTACCGGGACGGCGGTGCCCCCTCCGCGTTGTCCCTGCTGCTGGCCGGGGGCGATCCCGGCGACGTGGTGTCCGCGCTGGGCTACCTCGACGTCATCGACTCCGGCACGGACGCGCTGCTGCAGGCCGCCGAGGACCGCCGGCAGCAGGCCCTGGCGCAGCAGGCCTCGGCGGACACGGCCCTGGCCGACAGCCAGGCCGAGGCCGACGCCGTCGCCGCCCAGGTCGGCGACCTCGAGGCCGCCGCGGCCGCGGTCACCGACCAGCTCGACGAGGCCCTCGGCGCGGTGGACCGCCAGCTCGCCCAGCTGCAGGCCGAGCAGGTGCAGGTGAACCAGCAGACCGCCGCCGCGTGGCAGGGCTACGTGGCCTCGCTGGCGGCCGCCGGCATCACCCCGCCGCCGGCCGCGGCGCTGCGCGACCCGACCGCCGGCGTCCCGGGTGGGCTGGTGCCCGTCGGCGGCTCGGCCGGGACCGCCCAGGCCGGTGCCGCGCAGCTGCCGCGCCAGCCCGCCTCGCTGCTGGTGCTGCCGGCCGAGACCATCGCCGCCGTCAGCGCGGCCATGACCGACCTCGGGCTGCCGTTCGCGCCGGGCACCGCCGGCCCGGACTCCTACGACTGCGGGTCGCTGGTGCAGACCGTGTACGGCGCGGCGGGCATCGCCCTCCCGGCGACGCAGGGCGACCTGTACGCCACCACCTCGCCGGTCGCGGCGGCCGACGTCCTGCCCGGCGACCTGGTGTTCCTGGGCACGGCGGAGTCCGGGCTGTCCCACGTGGGCATCGCCCTGGACCCGCAGACGATGCTCGCCGCCGACGGCCGGGCCGGTGCCGTGGTGGTGCGCGGTCTGCCGGCCGACCAGGTGCTCGGCATCGGTCGCCCCAGCGTGGCTCCGCGGGCCGCGGTGCCCGTCCCGGGACCGACCGGGGGTGCGCTGGCCGTCGAGTGCGGCAACACGGTCTACCCGTCCACCTACGACGGGAGCCGCTCGTGGGGCGGCTACCCCAACGGGCTCATCCCGCCCTCGGCGCTGTGCCCCCTGGGGGTCGCCGGGCACGCGCTGCGCTGCGACGCCGCCGCGGCCTACCGGGCGATGTCCGCGGCGTTCGCCGGCGCCTTCGGCCCGGCGCTGTGCATCACCGACTCCTACCGGAGCTACGCCAGCCAGGTCACCCTGTACGGGCAGAAGCCCGCCCTGGCGGCGGTGCCGGGCACCAGCAACCACGGCTGGGGGCTGGCGGTCGACCTGTGCGGCGGGGTCGAGTCCTACAGCACGCCCCAGTACGCCTGGATGGTCGCCAACGCCGGCCGCTTCGGGTTCATCCACCCGACCTGGGCCGACCAGGGCAACGGGCGCGAGGAGCCCTGGCACTGGGAGTACGCCGGCAGCTGAGCCGGCGCCCGCGGTGCGCGGGCGCCGGAATTGTCGGTGGTCGCTCCTAGCGTCCGCGGCGACGGACCGAGTGGTCCGGCGACGCGCTCCCCACCACCTGCCAGGAGGCCCGACGTGCTCATCGACTGCGACACCTGCACCGTCCGCGGAGAGGGCTGCGGCGACTGCGTGGTCAGCGTGCTGCTGGGTGCTCCGCCGGGGTTCCGGGGCAGCGCCCCGACCGTCGTCCCGCTGGGTCGTCGGCCCTCGCGGCCGGTGCAGCCTGCCCTGCCGGGCATCGAGGCGGCGCTGGGTGACGCCCTGGTCTCCGGTCCCACCCGGCGGGGCAGGGTGCTGGAGTTCGACGACGTCGAGCGGCGGGCGCTGTACGTCCTCGCGGAGCTCGGGCTCGTCCCGCCCCTGCGGCACCGTGCCCCGGCCAGCCGGGACGCCGGCTGACCCGCCGACACGCCGGCGACACACCGCGGCGCGTCGAGCCAGGTGCGGATCATGCCGAAACCACACTCGTGGGATTAGCAGATCGAGCGCCCAAAGATCCGTCTGTGACTCTTCGTTTCGATCCGATCACGCCCGTAGCGTGGTGGTGACCGGTCGAGCCGGAGCCGCCTGACCCCAGGGTGGTCTCGGCCGGGGTGCAGGAGCACGCACGACCCGTGGACCTCCCCGCTCGCCCGATCTCCGTGGCCCAGCCCGCTCCCCGCGCATCGCGTGGCCCGATTCGGCTCGCCCGCTGGGCAGTGCTGACCGGTGTCGCCGGCCTGGCCCTGGCGCTGGTGCCCGGCGCCGCGGTGGCCGCTCCCGGGCAGGCCAGCACCCCGGAGGAGGCGACCCGGCTGGTCGCCGACGCCACCCACCAGCTCGAGGTGGTCACCGAGCAGGTGAACGACGCGCAGGTGCAGCTGGCCCAGCAGCAGGCCGCGGCCGCTGCCGCCGCGCAGACCGTCGCCGACGCCCAGACCCAGCTGCAGAGCCTCGGTGCCCAGCTGGACGAGGTCGCCGTCAGCGCCTACACCGGCAACCCCTCCGGCTTCGCCGCCCTGCTGACCAGCAGCTCCCCGGAGGACTTCATCGCCCAGGTCGGCACGCTCGACCTCATCGCCGGCCACACCGACGACCTGATGACCCAGGTGTCCGCCGCGGCGCAGACCGCCGCCGACGCCCGGTCCGCCGCCGACGCCGCCGCCGCGCAGGCCCAGCAGACCCTCGACCAGGTCGGTGCCCAGCAGGCGGACCTGCAGCAGCAGATCACCACCTACCAGGCCCAGTTCGCCGCGCTCAGCACCACCCAGCAGGCCGCCGTCGTCCAGGCCACCAGCGGCCCCGAGGTCGAGGCGCCCGCGGCCGTGGTGGCCGACACCGCTGCTGCCCAGACCGTGGTCGACACCGCGATGGCCCAGCGCGGCGACCCCTACGTGTGGGGCGCCGGCGGTCCGGGCAGCTTCGACTGCTCAGGCCTGACCGCCTACGCCTACGCGGCCGCCGGCATCTCGCTGCCGCACTCCAGCGCGGCCCAGGCGCAGCTGGGCTCCCCGGTGGCGCGGGGTGACCTGCAGCCCGGCGACCTCGTCTACTTCTACTCACCGGTGAGCCACATCGGCATCTACATCGGCAACGGGATGATGGTCCACGCGCCGACCTCGGGCGACGTCGTCAAGGTGTCCAGCATCGACATGTCCGGCTACGCCGGCGCGCGCCGCCTGCTCTGACGACGGGCCGGCGGGTGCCGGCTCGTAGGGTGCACGGGTGGCTCCCCGTCGGCTCGCGCTGCTGACGGCGCTCCTCCTCGGCATCGCGCTGGTCCTCGTGCTGTGGCTGCGCATCCCGTGGGCGCCGACCCCGCAGGTCGCCGACCCCACCGCCGGGTTGACCACCGACCAGCTCGGCCGCGCGGACGCCTTCGCCGCGGCGATCCGCCCGGCGTCGGTGGCCAACCTCCTGCTCGGCCTGCTGGCCAGCGGGGCGCTGGGGCTGACCCGGACCGGCGCCCGGTGGATCACCGCCGTCGCGCGCCCGCTGGGCGGCGGCTGGTTCTGGCAGGTCGTGCTCGGCACCGTGCTGCTCACCCTGGTGGGCCGGCTCGTGACGCTGCCGCTGAGCGGCTACGGCGAGGTGGTCCGGCACCGGTACGGGTTGTCCACCCGCAGCTGGCCGCTGTGGGTGCGCGACCTCGCGGTCGACACCGCGATCACCGCGGGCCTGACCGCGCTCGGGCTCCTGCTGCTGGTGGGCCTGGCCCGTCGAGCACCGCGGACGTGGTGGGCGTGGGCCGGGGCGGGTGCGGCCGGGCTGGTCGTGGTCGGGTCGTTCCTGTACCCGGTGGTCATCGAGCCTGCCTTCAACGACTTCACCTCCATGCCGGAGGGCCAGCTGCGCACCGACCTGCTCGCCCTGGCCGACGAGAACGGCACGCCGGTGCAGGACGTCCTGGTCGCCGACGCCAGCCGGCGGACCACGGCCCTGAACGCCTACGTCTCGGGGTTCGGCTCCACCCGGCGGATCGTCGTGTACGACACCGTCCTCGACCAGCTGCCCGACGCCCAGGTCGAGTCGATCGCCGCGCACGAGCTGGGCCACGTGGCCACCGACGACGTCCTCACCGGCACGCTGGTCGGCGCCCTGGGCGCCGGTGCCGGGGTGGCCCTGCTCGGCTGGCTGCTGGGCAGCGCGCCGTTGCTGCGGCGGGCCGGGGCCCCGGGGGCCGGTGATCCGCGGGTGGTCCCGCTCGTGTTGCTGCTGGTCGCCGTGGGCACCCTGGTGTCGACGCCGGTGCAGAACGGGGTGTCCCGGCAGCTGGAGGCCCGGGCCGACCAGCACGCCCTGGACCTCACCGCCGACCCGGAGTCCTTCGCCGCCGTCATGCGCCGGTTGGCCGTGGCCAACCTCAACCAGCCCGACCCGCCGGCGGTCTGGCAGTGGTTCTTCGGTTCGCACCCGACCACGGCCCAGCGGGTCGCCGCCGCCCAGGAGTGGTCACGCTGACCCGCACCCTGGTGGTCACCAACGACTTCCCGCCGCGGCAGGGCGGCATCCAGACCTTCGTCGCCGCCCTGCTGGACCGGGTCCCGCCGGCGGACGTCGTGGTGCTGGCGTCGACCTCGGCGGGGGCGGCCGAGCACGACGCCGGGTTGCCCTACCGGGTGGTGCGGCTGCCCACCGCGATGCTGCTGCCCACCCCGCGGACCGGCCGGGTGGCCGCCGACCTGGTCCGCGAGCACCGGGCCGAGACCGTCGTCTTCGGGGCGGCCGCCCCGCTGGGTCTGCTGGCCCCCGGGCTGCACCGGGCCGGTGCGACCCGCAGCATCGGCATCACGCACGGCCACGAGACCGGCTGGGTGGCGCTCCCGGTCGGGCGGCAGCTGCTGCAGCGGATCGCCTCCGGCGTCGACGTCCTCACCTACATCTCCGACTTCACCCGCGGGAAGCTGGCACCGGCCCTCGCCCCGCGGGCCGAGCTGCGCCAGCTGTCACCCGGGGTCGACACCGCCCGGTTCCACCCCGGGGCCGACGGCGCCGGCGTGCGCGAGCGGTACGGGCTGGGGCAGGCGCCGGTCGTGGTGTGCGTGTCCCGGCTGGTGCGGCGCAAGGGCCAGGACGTGCTGGTCGAGGGCTGGTCGCAGGTGCTCGCCCGGCACCCCGACGCACGGTTGCTGCTGGTGGGCGGCGGGCCCGACGAGGCCCGGTTGCGGCGCCTGGTCGACGCCCGCGGGGTGGCCGGTTCCGTCGTCCTCACCGGACCCGTGGCACCGGTGTCGCTGCCCGAGCACTACGCCGCCGGGGACGTCTTCGCCATGCCCTGCCGGACCCGACGGGGCGGGCTGGACGTCGAGGGGCTCGGGATGGTCTACCTGGAGGCGGCCGCCTGCGGGAAGCCGGTCGTGGCCGGGACGTCCGGGGGAGCACCCGAGGCGGTCCGCGAAGGCATCACCGGGCACGTGGTGGACCCGCGGTCACCGGGCGAGGTGGCCACCACGATCGCCGACCTGCTCGACGACCCGGCCCGGGCGGCCGCCCTGGGGGCAGCCGGCCGGGCCTGGGTCGAGGAGCGGTGGTCGTGGGAGCGCATCGGCGCGCAATTCGCCGACCTGCTCCGTCCGCCGGCCTAGGAGGCCGGCGCCTTGGCGTAGAGCGCCTCGACCTCGTCGGCGTACTCCTTCATCACCACGTTGCGCTTGAGCTTGAGGCTCGGGGTGAGGGTGCCGTTGTCCTCGGTGAAGTCGACGCCCAGCACGCGGAACTTCCGGATGCTCTCGGCGTGGGAGACGGTCGTGTTGGCCCGGGTGACGGCGGCGTCGATCTCGGCGAGCAGGTCGGGGTCGTCCCGCAGCTGCTCGGCCGTCAGCGAGGTGTCCTTGCCCTGGGCCTTCAACCAGCCGGGCAGGGCCTCCTCGTCGAGGGTGATCAGGGCGCCGATGAACGGCTTCTGGTCACCCACCACGATGCACTGGCTGACCAGGGCGTGGGCCCGGATGCTGTCCTCGAGACCGGCCGGGGCGACGTTCTTGCCGCCGGCGGTCACCAGGATCTCCTTCTTGCGCCCGGTGATCTTCAGGAAGCCCTGGCTGTCGAGCTCACCGATGTCGCCGGTGTGGAACCAGCCCTCGCCGTCGATCGCCTCGGCGGTGGCCTTCTCGTTCTTCCAGTAGCCGCGCATGACGATGCCGCCGCGCAGCAGCACCTCGCCGTCCTCGGCGATGGTGGCGTCGGTGCCGGGGAGCGGTCGGCCGACGGTGCCCATCTTGAAGGCGGCGTCGTGGTTGACCGCGGCCGCGGCGGTGGTCTCGGTCAGGCCGTAGCCCTCGTAGACGGTGACGCCGATGCCACGGAAGAAGTGGCCCAGCCGCTCGCCGAGCGGGGCGCCGCCGGAGATGGCGCCGACGCACCGGCCGCCCAGCGCGGCGCGGATCTTGCCGTAGACCAGGACGTCGAAGAGCTTGTGCAGCGCCTTGAGCTGCAGCGAGGCACCGCCGGTGTCCTGCGCCCGGGACCAGTCGACGGCGGTCTGCGCCGCACGATCGAAGATCTTGCCCTTGCCGCCCTCGTCGGCGGTGGCCTTGGCCTGGTTGTAGACCTTCTCGAACACCCGCGGGACGGCGAGCACGAAGGTCGGCTGGAACCGGCCGAGGTCGCCCACGAGGTCCTTGATGTCGGGGGTGTGCCCGACGACGGTGCGGGTGCGGATCGCCCCGACCTGCAGGACCCGGGCGAGCACGTGGGCCAGCGGGATGAACAGCAGGAGCGAGCCGTCCATGTTCATGAACCGGCCCAGCAGCGTCATGCCGTTGCCGATCTCGAACAGGAAGTTCGCGTGCGTGAGCTCGCAGCCCTTGGGCCGGCCGGTGGTGCCGCTGGTGTAGATCAGCGTGGCCAGGCTGTCGGGGGACAGCGTCGCCCGGCGGGCGGCCAGCTCGCTGTCGGGCACCTCGTCGCCGGCGGCGGTCAGGGTGCGGAGGATGTCGTCCTCGATGACCCAGAGCGGGCCGAGCTCGGGCGCCTGGTCGCGCACGGCGTCGACGGCCGAGGCGTGCGCGGCACTCTCGACGACGATGGCCCGGGCCCCGGAGTCGCTGAGGATCCAGCCGATCTGGTCGGGGGAGGAGGTCTCGTAGATCGGGACGACGACGCCGCCGGCGGTCCAGATGGCGAAGTCCAGCACCGTCCACTCGTACCGGGTCTTGGCCAGCAGACCCACCCGGTCGCCGGCCTGCACGCCGCCGGCCACCAAGCCCTTGGCGACCCCGCGCACCTGCTCGGCGAACTCGGCGTAGGTCACGTCGACCCACCGGTCACCGACCTGGCGACGCAGGCCGACCTGCTTCCCGGCCTCCTCGGCGTTCAGGGTGACCATGTCGGGCAGGGCCTCGTCGGGTCCCACCGTGTAGGTGGGGGGGACGCTCAGTTCGCGCACGCCGGTCCTCTCCTCCCCGCGCGGAGGTACCAGCCTCGTCGCCGGCCTGCGGACGCGGGATCGTGGACTCCCAATCTACCGGGGCCTCCCTACTGATGAGTAGGTGACCTGCACCGGAGGGCCGCGGGACGGGCTCGGCGACTACCCTGCGCGCATGGCCGACCAGTCCACCCAGTCCATCGTGATCGACGCACCGGCGTCCGCCGTGATGGCCGTGATCGCCGACTTCCCGGCGTACCCGGAGTGGGTCTCGGCCGCCAAGACCGTCGAGGTGCTGGGCACCGGCGCCGACGGGCGGGCCGAGCAGGTGCACTTCGTGCTCGACGCCGGTGCGGTCAAGGACGACTACGTGCTGGCCTACACCTGGGACGGCGACCGACGGGTGAGCTGGACCCTCGTGCAGGGCCAGATGCAGAAGCGCCAGGACGGCAGCTACACCCTCGTCGAGTCCGGCGGCACCACCGAGGTCACGTACGCGATCAGCATCGACCTGTCCATCCCCATGCTCGGCATGATCAAGCGCAAGGCGGAGAAGGTCATCCTCGACACCGCGCTCAAGGAGCTCAAGAAGCGCGTCGAGGCCTGACCCGACGGTGCGCACAGTCCTGGTCACCGGCCCCGGCGGGGCCGGTTCCTCCACCGTCGCCGCCGCCACCGCGCTGGCGGCGACCGAGGCCGGCCTCCGGGTCCGGCTGCTGACCACCGCCGCGCCGGTCGTGGCCGGGCTGGCCGACCGCGTCCCCGTCGAGGTCGTCACCCCCGGCGGTGCGGTCGAGGCCGCCTGGGCCGGTCACGTCGACCGGCTGGCCGAGCTGCTGCCGGTGCTGGACCTGCCGCCGGCGTCCTCGGTGGTGCCGGTGCCCGGAGCGGGCGAGGTCGCGCTGCTGGTGGCGCTGGGCCGGGTGGCCGAGGCGGGGGACGTCGACGTGGTGGTCGTCGACGCCGGCCCCCTGGACCGCGCGCTGCAGCTCCTGGGGCTGCCGGCCGCCGTCCGCTGGTGGTCGGCCCAGCTGGCCCCGACCCGGCTGCGCGTGCTGGCCTCGGTCCGGGCCGTGGCCACCCGCGGCCGGCCCGGTGCCGCGGACGCCGCCCTCGCGGCCGTCGAGGCGGTCGAGGCGCTGCTGGACCTGGTCCCCGCCGACCCGGAGGTGCACCTCGTGCTGCCGCCGGACCCGCGGGCCGAGCCGGCGCTGCGCCGCGCGGCCGCCGGGGCGGGGCTGCTCGGGTGCCCGCTGGCCTCGGTCACCCTGGCTCGGGTGCTGCCCGCCGCTGCGGGTCCGTGGGCCCGTGGGCGCGCGGCCCAGCAGGAGGAGGTGGGTGCGGCGCTGCGGGCGACCGGGTTCGCCGTCGCCGAGGTGGCCGAGGCCCCGCGGTCGCCGTCCGACGTCCCGGCCCTGACCGCGCTCGGAGCCGGGGTGCTCGCGACGTCCGCCGGGCCGCTGCCCGTGGCCGCGTCCCGGCGCGAGGGGACCGGGTGGGTGCTGGACGTGCCGCTGCCCGGTGCCGGGCGCGGCGAGGTCGAGCTGACCCGGTGGGTGGACGAGCTCGTGGTGGGTGTGGCCGGCGTGCGCCGCTCGCTGCCGTTGGACTCGCTGCTGCGCCGGTGCGCGGTGACGTCGGCCTCCGTGCGGGACCCGGGGACGCCGGGCACCGTGCTGGCCGTCCGCTTCACCGCCGACCCCGCCCAGTGGCCGGCCGACCTGCTGGCCGCCGAGGGTGCCCGCGCGGCAGGTGTCCCGTGACCGGCCCGACGTCCCCGCTGGCCGACCAGCTGCGCGGGCTGGCCGACGGCCTCACCGGGCTGCTCGGGGCCGTGGGGCGCGAGACGGGGGGCGACCACTCGGCCGAGTGCCGCACCTGCCCGGTGTGCACCGCCCTGGCGGTGCTCCGCGGGCAGCGGCCGGACCTCTCCGAGGCGCTGGCCGACCTGCTGGCCACCGCCGCCACCGCGCTGCGCGGTCTCTCGCAGCCCCCGCCCGGGGCGCCCGACGACGGCGCGGCCGGACCGGACCCCGAGCCGGCCGCCCGGCCGGCTCCCGTGCAACGCATCGAGGTGGCATGAGCTCCCCGCAGGACCTCCCGGCCCTGGGCATCGACATCGGCGGCACCAAGGTCGCCGGCGGCGTCGTCCTGCCCGACGGCACGATCACCGACACCGCCCGCCGGGCCACCCCCGGGAAGTCGGTGCGGGCCACCGAGGACGCCATCGCCGCCGTCGTCGAGGAGCTGGCCGAGCGGCACGGCGGCCCGCTGGTCGGCGTCGGTGTGGGCGCGGCCGGCTGGTTCGACCGGACCGGCGACACCGTGCTGTTCTCCCCGCACCTGGCCTGGCGGAACCAGCCGCTGCGGCACGAGCTGTCGCAGCGGCTGCAGCGGCCGCTGTGGGTGGGCAACGACGCCGACGCCGCGGCGTGGGCCGAGTACCGCTACGGCGCCGCCCGTGGGTCGGACCTCGCGGTGATGATCACCCTGGGCACCGGCATCGGCGGCGGCATGGTCATCGACGGCCGGCTGCAGCGCGGGGCGCACGGCGTGGCCGGCGAGTGGGGCCACATGCGCGTCGTGCCCGACGGGCGGCTGTGCGCCTGCGGCAACCGGGGGTGCTGGGAGCAGTACGCCTCGGGCAACGCGCTGGGCCTCACCGCGCGCGAGGTCGCCACCAGCTCGCCGGCGGCCGCGGCGCTGCTGCTGGAGCGGGTGGGTGGCCGGGCCGAGCGGCTGACCGGCGAGGACGTCGCGACGGCGGCCAAGGCCGGGGACCCGCTCGCCCTGGAGCTGCTCGCGGAGGTGGGCACCTGGTTGGGCCAGGGCATCGCGGACATGGCGGCGATCCTCGACCCCGACGTCGTGGTCATCGGCGGCGGCGTGAGCGTCCTCGGCGAGATGGTCCTGGGCCCGGCCCGCGAGCGCCTCGAGCGCGCCCTGCCCGGCCGCGGCTTCCGCCCCGGCCCCACCGTCGTGGGGGCCCAGCTCGGCGCCCAGGCCGGCCTGGTCGGCGCCGCCGACCTCGTCCGCCTGGCGGTGGCCGAGGGCACCGCCTAGACGACGGCTCCGTCGCCGTCGTCGTCGGAGCGGTCGCGCATGCGGGAGACCAGGACGGCGACCCCGCCCACGACCGCCAGCACGCCGATGACGATGCCGACGTCCAGGCTGAGCCCGATCGTGCCCGGGGTGACGATGCAGACGGCGCCGGCCAGGATCAGCAGCAGCGCGTAGAGCGACGCCGGCGCCAGCACGGGCAGCGGCGGCGGTGCCGGCGGCTCGAAGTGCTCGTCGGGCAGGTCCAGCACCGGCACCTCTGCGGGCGGCGGCGGGGGGTCGTCACGGGGTTCCTCGGGCACCGCCGGAGCCGGTGGCGGGGTCGCGGCGGCGGCCTCCTCGGCCTGCCAGGCGGCCACGATGCGGGCGAACTCGGCGTCGGTGGCCGCGGCGTCCTCGGCGCGGTCGGTGCGCCGGCGGCGTGGCGTGGGCGGCGGGGTGGGCGCGGCCGGCTCGTGGTCGTCGGCGTGGGTGTCGACGACGGTGCGGGCGTCGGCCCGGCGGGCGCGGTCCACGAAGAGCCGGTCCGTGGGCGGGGAGGGCAGGAACTGGGTGCGGGTGTAGGGCCCGTCGTCGGTGGAGGGGGCCAGGTAGGCGGCGATGCCCTCCTCGCGCAGGACGTCCAGCAGGTGCTCGCCCACCCGGGGGTCGACGTCGCGCAGCGGGTGCCACAGGGAGGCCTCGAGGCCGTTGTCCCGACGGCCGCGTCGAGCGTTCATCCTGGCCTCCCGTGCACGGGTCGAAGCGTCGTCGGCCACCCGCTCGTTGTCCAGGGGGAGGGCGGTGCGCACCCGCGATTGTGGTCCCGGCGCACTGCTCCCTAGTCTGACAGTCGCTGAGGGAGGCGTGTTGTTCTACTGGTTCCTCAAGAACGTCGCGATCGGGCCGATCGTCCACCTGGTGTTCCGTCCGCGGGTCACGGGAGCCGAGAACGTGCCGCGCCGGGGTGCGGCGGTGCTCGCCAGCAACCACCTGGCGGCCTCGGACTGGATCTTCATGCCGCTGATGCTCAAGCGGCGGGTGACCTTCCTGGCCAAGGCCGAGTACTTCACGGCCCCGGGCCTCAAGGGCGCGCTGCAGCGGGTGTTCTTCGCCGGCAGCGGCCAGGTGCCGATCGACCGCACCAGTGCCGACGCCGCGGAGGCCGCGCTGAGCACCGGCACCCGCATCCTGCGCGGGGGCGACCTGCTGGGCATCTACCCCGAGGGCACCCGCTCGCCCGACGGCCGGCTGTTCCGCGGCAAGACCGGCGTGGCCCGGATGACGCTGGAGACCGGTTGCCCGGTGGTCCCGGTGGCCATGGTCCCCGGCCGCAGCTTCCGCCTGCTGGGCCGCACGCTGACCCGCGTGGACGTGGTGGTCGGCGAGCCGCTGGACTTCTCGCGCTACGAGGGCATGAGCGGTGACCGGTTCGTCGAGCGCTCGATCACCGACGAGATCATGTACGAGATCATGCTGCTGTCGGGCCAGGAGTACGTCGACCTGTACGGCGCGAAGGTGAAGAAGTCGATGGACACCACCGGAGCCAGCGCGGTCGAGGTGGTCGGCAAGCTCCAGCCGCCGCCGCACGAGGCCGCGGACCGCCTGCCGAGCTCGCTCGCCGGCTGAGCCGGCAGGGGCTGCTCAGCGGGCGGTGATGCGGGCCAGGACGTCGGTGGCCAGCGCCAGGACGTCGTCCCGGCTCATCGTGGGGTCGGCGGTCCAGCCGATCACCAGGTCCTCGGTGAACGCGAACCAGGACCGCACGAGCTGGCGGTGCCGCGGGTCGTCGGGCAACCCGACCGCGGCCAGCGTGCCGTCGACGAGCCGCTCGCGGGCCTGGGTGTAGACGTCGGAGACGGCGGGGTCACCGGCCACGGCGCCGCGCACGAAGGCCACGTAGCTGTCCCGGTACGTCTCGACCCACTCCACGAAGCGGTCGAGCATGCCGGCCTGCGAGCCCGGCCCCTCGAGCACGTGGGTGCACAGCAGGTCGGCGGCCGCGGTCGTGACGGCGTCGATGTAGTCGGCCTTGGTGGCGAAGTAGTGGAACAGCAGGCTGCGGCTGATGCCCGCCCGCCGGGCCACCTCGTCGATCGTGAGCTCCGGCACCGGGGTGGTGGGCAGCAGCTCGAGGCCGATCTCGACCAGCTGGGCCCGCCGGTCGGCGGCGGACCGGCGGGCGGCCGTCACGAGCTCGGCAGCAGCCGGCGGATCGCCGCGGCGACGAGGTCGGGCCGCTCCTGGGGGAGCATGTGACCGCAGCCGGGCACGATCTGCAGGTGCGCGGTCGGGATGGCCTCGGCGAGCCTGCCCGAGTGCTTCACCGGGGTGAGCTTGTCGGCGTCGCCGACCAGGATCTCGACGGGCACCGTGCCGAGCTCGGCCAGGGCCTGCGCCTTGTCGTGGGCGCCCAGCGCCGGGTAGAAGGCCACGAAGGACCGCACCGACGAGCCCGCCATGATCTCGGCGCCCCGGGCGACCATGGCGTCGGTCGCGTCGGTGCCGTAGAGGATGCCGCGCACGATCGCCCGGTGCCGGGGGTGGGACGGCGGCACGAGGCGCCGCCAGCCCTCGACCCGCCGGGCGTGGGCGACGGCCCAGGTGCCGACGGCGGGCAGCAGGCGTTCCTGCAGCCGCTCGAGCGCGGTGCGCGGCGGGTGGGACAGCTCACCGGCCGAGGTGTCGACCAGCGCCACGCCGCGGACCCGGTCGCCGATCAGCTCGGGGTGCGCCGCGGCCAGCGCCATGATCGTCATGCCGCCCATGGAGTGCCCGCCCAGCACCACCGGGCCGGTGGGCACCAGCGCGGCGAGGACGGCGGCGAGGTCGTCGCCGAGCAGGTCGATCGACACCGGGTCGGTGCTGCCCCAGGTGGAGCGGCCGTGGCCGCGCTGGTCGTAGCGGACCAGCCGGACCTCGCCGGCGACGACCTCGGTGGCCAGCAGGTCGGCGACGTCGTCCCAGGCGGCCTGCGCGAGGGTCCAGCCGTGCGCCAGGACGACGGTGACGGGGGCGTCGTCGGGCCCGTCGACGGTGGCGTGCAGCTGGGCGCCGTCGGCGGTGCGGACGGCGTGCACCGCGTGCTGCACGGTGCGGGTGAGGGTGCCGGTCACGCCGCCACCTCCGCCGGCCGGCGCTCCGTCGTCCCCACGTAGTTCTCGCGGTCGAGCGTGCGGGTGAGCCGGCGGAACAGGAAGGTGAAGTCCGGCCAGAGCGTGGTGTTGTGCCCGTGCCGGTCGAGGTACCAGGAGCCGCAGCCGCCGCCCAGCCACACGGTGCCCTGCGAGCGCTCGGCGATCAGCTCGCGGTAGGCATCCTGCGCGGCCGGGGTGGTCTCCAGCGTCGCCAGGCCCTCGTCGGCCATGGCCTGCAGGGCGCGGCCGACGTAGGCGACCTGCGACTCGATCATGTAGACCATCGAGGTGTGCCCGACCCCGACGTTGGGGCCGACCAGCAGGAACAGGTTCGGGAACCCGGCCACGGCCGAACCGCGGTTGGTGACCATGCCCTCCTCCCACACCTGGGCCAGCGTGCGGCCGTCGCGACCGGCGATGCGGTGCGCGATGGGCAGGTCGGTGACGTGGAAGCCGGTGGCCAGCACCAGGGTGTCGGTGGGGCGCTCGACGCCGTCGCGGGTGACGACCGAGTGCGGTCGGATCTCGGCGATGCCGGCGGTGACCACCTCGGCGTTGGGGGCGGAGATGGCCGGGTACCAGTCGTTGCTGATCAGGATCCGCTTGCAGCCGATCGTGTAGTCGGGCGTGACCTGGGCGCGCAGCTGCGGGTCGCGGACCTGGCGCTCCAGGTGGGTGCGGGCCAGCTTCTGCACCGGGGCGAGGAACCGCCGGTTCTTCGCCATGCCGAACACCAGGAACTCGCGCCCGGCGTACAGGGCACCGCGGACGGCCTTCTGCACCGCGGGGAACCGGCGGTAGATCGAGCGCTCGGCCGCCGTGGTGGGCCGGTCGCCGCGCGGGATCACCCACGGGGGAGTGCGCTGGTAGACCGCCACCGACCCGGCGACCGGCTGGATCGCCGGCACCACCTGGATCGCCGAGGCGCCGGTGCCGATCACCGCGACCCGGTCACCGGCGAGGTCGTGCTCGTGGTCCCACCGGGCCGAGTGCATGACGGTGCCCCCGAAGGACTCGATGCCCGGGATGTCGGGGTAGGAGGGGTCGGCCAGCGCACCGGCGGCCGACACCAGGACCTTGGCCCGGAAGTTGCCGGCGGTGGTCTCGACGTCCCAGCGGTGGGCGGCGTCGTCCCAGGTCGCGGCCGTGACCTCGGCACCGAAGACGTGCCGGTCCAGGACCTCGAACCGGGCGGCGACGCCGCGCAGGTAGGCGTAGATCTCGGGCTGCTCGGAGTAGGTGCGCGGCCAGTCCGGGTTCGGGGCGAACGAGAAGGAGTACAGGTTGGACTGCACGTCGCAGGCGGCGCCCGGGTAGGTGTTGTCGCGCCAGGTGCCGCCGACGTCGTCCCCCCGCTCGAGGACGACGAAGTCCTCGATGCCCTGCTTCCGGAGCTGGATGGCCATGCCGAGGCCGGCGAAGCCGGACCCGACCACGGCCACGTGGACCTCGCGGGTGGTGGTGGACGTCTCGATCGTGCTGGTCACCTGTCGGCTCCTCTGCTGACGGCTTGCTGAGCAACGCTCAACACGGTACACATGAGTTGAGCAGTGCTCAACTCAGACGCCGCGCACTCGACGACGAGGAGGCCCACCCATGGCCCGCAGGACCCAGAACACCCGCTCCTTGGCCGGTCAGGCCGTGCTGATCACCGGCGCCGCCCGCGGCATCGGCGCCGAGCTGGCCCGCAAGGCCGCGGCGAAGGGCGCCCGGGTGGCCCTGGTCGGTCTCGAGCCCGAGCTGCTGGCCACGGTGGCCACCGAGCTGGGCCCGGAGCACCTGTGGGTCGAGGCCGACGTCACCGACGCCGATGCCATGGCCGCCGCGGTCGCCCGCGCCGTCGACGTGTTCGGCGGGCTGGACGTCGTCGTCGCCAACGCCGGCATCGCCCCGATGAACACGGTGGCCACGGCCTCGGCCCGGGCGCTGGCCCGCACCATCGAGGTCAACCTGACCGGCGCGATGCTCACCGCGCACGCCGCGCTGCCGGAGATCAGCAAGCGCCGGGGCCACGTGCTGCTGATCTCCTCGGCCGCGGCGTTCTCGGTGCTGCCGGGCCTGTCCGCCTACTGCGCCGCCAAGGCCGGGCTGGAGCGGTTCGGCGACGTGCTGCGGCTGGAGGTCGCGCACCGCGGGGTGACCGTGGCCAGCGCGCACCCGGTGTGGATCGACACCGACATGGTCCGCGACACGAAGGCCGCGCTGCCCACCTTCAAGGCCACCCTCGACCGGCTCCCCGGGCCGCTGGGCTCCTACACCTCGGTCTCGGACTGCGCCGACGCCCTGCTGCGCAACCTGGAGAACCGCGGCCGCCGGGTCTTCGTGCCCCGCTCGGTGGGCATCTTCGCCGCGTGGCGGCAGGCCGTCGTCGGCGCGGTGGGGGAGAAGCTGGTGCTCGCCCAGGCGAAGACCGCCGTCCCGCAGCTGGAGAAGGAGATCGCCGCGCTGGGCGGCGAGGAGTTCGGCGCCAACTCGGTGGAACGCAACCGCGCCCGCAAGGCCTGAGCCTCTCCCGTCGGTGATCACGGACCTGGGCGGGCGACACACCGTGCCGGCGTCGCCCCAGGTCCGTGATCACCGGTAGGAGGGGTCACCAGATCCAGCGGACGACGGTCACCACCCCGATGACCACCAGCGCCACGAGGACGACAGCCAGCACGAAGCAGCCCGCCGTCCCCAGCAGGGATGCCATGCGTGACGGTCCTGCGGGCCGAGGCCGGTCCGCTCGCCAGGTGACCTGCCCGCCCGTCGCGATCTCGGCTGTCGTGCGGAGCTCGACCAGGCGCTCCTGCGCCCAGCGGCCCGCGGCGTCCTCCGGACCCGCCCACCGCATCGCACGCATCCGCGGCACGGGGCCGGTGGTGGCACGCAGGAAGGCCTCGGCCTCGGCCTCGTCGCGGTCATGGCACAGGAAGGACCAGCGTCCGGCCTGGGCGACGTCCCCCTCTGCCCGGTAGGCCGCCGCGAGCTCGGCGCGGATGCCGAGCCGGTGCGGGTAGCTCGAGACCAGCCCGCGCAGGCGCTGGCGGGCTCGGGCGGTGTCCCCGGCGGCGAGCTCGGCCCGGGCGCGGGCGAGGGTCTGGTCGGCGGGCACCGGGAGAGGGTGCCGGATCGGTCGGTCGGGTGCACGCGGTTTCCCCTGCCTAGGGTTGGCGGGTGCGCCGCTACTTCTACGACACCGAGTTCATCGAGGACGGGACGACGATCGACCTGGTGTCCATCGGCGTGGTGGACGAGACCGGGCGCGAGTTCTACGCCGTCTCCACCGAGTTCGACCCCACCCGGGCCATCCCGTGGGTGCGCCGCAACGTGCTGGACAAGCTGCCCCCGCCGGCGGACAAGGCCTGGCGCACCCGGGCGCAGATCCGCGACTCGCTGCTGGACTTCCTCACCGGACCCGGCGAGGAGGTCCAGCTGTGGGCGTGGATCGCGGCCTACGACCACGTCGCGCTGTGCCAGCTGTGGGGCGCGATGCCCGCGCTGCCGAGGAAGGTCCCGCGGTTCACCCGGGAGCTCAAGCAGTTGTGGGAGGACGCCGGCTCCCCGCCGCTGCCCCCGAAGTCGCCGGACGCCCACGACGCGCTCGTGGACGCCCGGCACGGGCTGGCGGTCTGGCAGGCGGTGCAGGCCGGCCGCTCGACGTGAGACCCAGCGGTGTCCGGCTGCCCGGACACCGCATCGAGTCACGTCGAGGGCTCAGCGGGCCAGCTGGGCCCAGTCCTCGGGGTGGCGCTCCAGGTGCTCGCGGACCGTGGTCGCCGGGTGGCCGGTGAAGGCGCGCACCACATCGCTGACCAGGGCCATCTCGCCGGCGGCGATCGCGGTGTAGCTGGTCACCCAGCCCTCGATCTCCCAGTCCGGCGCGCCGCTGGGCCGGCGGGTGGCCCAGGCCTCCTCGACGGTCTGCGCCTCGTAGCGCACCGGCCGGCCGGTCACCTCGGTCAGCAGAGCGGCGGCCTCGGCCAGCGTCAGGGCCTCGGGTCCGGTCACGTCCAGCACGCGGCCGTCGGTGCTGGGGTGGTCGCGCAGCAGGACGGCGGCGGCCACCTCGGCGACGTCGTCGCGGGAGACGAAGGAGGCGGCGCCGTCGCCGGCCGGCGCGGTGATCACGGCACCGCCGTCGTCCTCCGGGCTGGCGAAGAACGGCACGAAGTCGGCGTACATCGAGTCGCGCAGCACCGTGGTGCGCAGGCCGGTGTCGCCCAGCGCTGCCTCGGTCGCCGCGTGGGTGGCGGTCAGGGTGAAGGTCGCGCCCTCGTCGGCGCCGAGGAACGAGGTGTAGACGATCCGCTGCACCCCGGCGGCCACCGCGGCGCGGACGGCGGCCAGGTGCTGCTCGGTGCGGTCCTCGGCCTCGGCGGCGCTGACCAGGAACAGCGTGTGCGTGCCGGCCAGGGCGGCGGTGAACCCGGCCTCGTCGGCGTAGCCCCCGGGGTGGCCGACGACCTCGGCGCCGGGCAGCTGCGGGGCCCGGGACGGGTCGCGCACCACCAGGCGGAGCTCGGCGTCGTGGTCGGCGGCGCCGGCGGCCAGCAGCCGGGCGACCCGGCCCCCGAGTGCTCCGGTCGCTCCGGTGACGGTGATCAGGCGGGTCATGGGTTCCTCTCCATCGGGCGGGAGCCGGGTGGACCCGGGCTCGCCGTACCCTTCCCCCGTGAGTCTGACCGAACCCGCCGAGCTGGTCCCGGGCCTCGACAGGTGGCGTGAGCTCCCCGCCGCCCAGCAACCGGAGTGGCCCGACCGGGCCGCCCTGGACGCCGTCCTGGCGACGTTGTCCACCGTCCCGCCGATCGTGGCGCCCAGCGAGGTCGACACCCTGCGCGCTCAGCTGGCCGACGTCGCGCTGGGCAAGGCGTTCCTGCTCCAGGGCGGCGACTGCGCGGAGACCTTCGACCTCAACACCGAGCCGCACCTGCAGGCGACCACCCGCACGCTGCTCCAGATGGCCGTCGTGCTCACCTACGGCGCCAGCGTCCCGGTGGTCAAGGTCGGCCGGGTGGCGGGGCAGTACGCCAAGCCGCGCAGCTCGAACATCGACGCGCTGGGCCTGCCCTCCTACCGCGGCGACATGGTCAACGCCTTCGCCCCCGACCCGGTGCAGCGCATCCCCGACCCGAACCGCCTGGTGCGCACCTACGCGAACTCGGCCGCGGCCATGAACATGATCCGGGCCTACGCCCGCGGCGGGCTGGCCGACCTGCACGCGGTGCACAACTGGAACCAGGACTTCGTGGCGTCCTCCCCGGCGGGGGTGCGGTACGAGGTCATCGCCCGCGAGATCGACCGGGCGCTGGGGTTCATGCGGGCCTGCGGGGTCGACGACTCGGCGCTGCGCAGCGTCGAGCTGTTCAACAGCCACGAGGCGCTCATCCTCGACTACGAGCGCGCGCTGCTCCGGGTGCACGAGGGTCGGCCCTACGCGCTGAGCGCGCACTTCGTGTGGGTCGGCGAGCGCACCCGGCAGATGGACGGCGCCCACATCGAGTTCGCCTCGAAGCTGGCCAATCCGGTCGGGGTCAAGATCGGCCCGACGACGACGCCCGAGCAGGCCGTCGAGCTGGTCGAGCGCCTGGACCCCGAGGGCCTGCCCGGCAAGCTCACGCTGATCAGCCGCATGGGCAACGGCAAGATCCGCGACGTCCTGCCGGCGATCGTCGAGAAGGTCACCGCCAGCGGCCACCAGGTCGTGTGGCAGTGCGACCCGATGCACGGCAACACCCACGAGTCGCCCTCGGGCTACAAGACCCGGCACTTCGACCGGGTCGTCGACGAGGTGCTCGGGTTCTTCGACGTGCACCGCTCGCTGGGCACCTGGCCCGGTGGCATCCACGTCGAGCTCACCGGCGAGGACGTCACCGAGTGCCTGGGCGGCGCGATGGAGATCAGCGACGAGGACCTCAGCAGCCGGTACGAGACCGCCTGCGACCCCCGCCTGAACACCGGTCAGTCCCTCGAGCTCGCCTTCCTGGTCGCCGAGATGCTCCGTGGCTGACGGCGACGGCTTCGTCGACCTGCGCTCGGACACCGTCACCAAGCCCACGGCGGGCATGCGGGCGGCGATGGCCGACGCCGAGGTCGGGGACGACGTCTACGGCGAGGACCCGCTGGTCAACGCGCTCGAGGAGCGGGTCGCCGAGCTGTTCGGCCACGAAGCGGCCGTCTTCGTGCCCTCGGGGACGATGGGCAACCAGATCGGCATGCGGCTGGTCTGCCAGCCCGGCCAGGAGGTGCTCGGGGACGCCGAGGCCCACGTGGTCACCTACGAGATGGGGGCCGCGGCCGCCGTCTTCGGGCTCTCCACCCGCACGGTGGTGTCGGCCGGCGGGGTGCTCGACGCCGACCAGCTGATCGAGCAGGTCCGGCCCTTCGGCAACTGGCACCTCACCCCCACCGCGGCCATCGCCGTGGAGAACACGCACAACCGGGCCGGTGGGCTCGTCCAGCCGCTGGCCCAGCTGGAGAAGCTCTTCGCCTGGAGCCGGGACGCCGGGGTGGCCGTGCACCTGGACGGCGCGCGCATCTGGAACGCCGCGGTGGCCTCCGGCGTCCCGCTGTCCACCTACGGTCGGCTGGCCGACACCGCCTCGGTCTGTCTGTCCAAGGGCCTGGGCGCCCCGGTCGGCTCGGTGCTGCTCTCCTCCGCCGACCGCATCGCCGAGGCCCGGCTGTGGCGCAAGCGGCTGGGTGGCGGCATGCGCCAGGTGGGTGTGCTGGCCGCGGCCGGCCACCACGCGCTCGACCACCACGTCGACCGCCTCGCCGACGACCACGCCCGGGCGCGCACGCTGGCCGAGCGGTTGGGCGTCGACCCGGCGACCGTGCACACCAACATGGTGGTGCTCGACGGCGTCGCCGCCCCGATGCTGACCGAGGCCGCCAGGGCCCAGGGCGTGCTGGTCAGCCAGGTGTCGGCCACCAAGGTCCGGCTCCTCACCCACCTCGACGTGGACGACGCCGCGATCACCCGGGCCGCCGAGGTCCTCGCCCCGCTGCTCTGATCGCGCCGGCCACTCGGTGATCAGGTGACCTGATCACCGGGTGGCCGACCGCACCAACGGTGGTGGAGGTGGCGCCCCGGTGATCAGGTCACCTGATCACCGGGGCGCGGGCAGCCGGCTCAGTAGGGGCTGTAGAGCAGGTCGTTCTGGGCGGTGCGGCTGGTGGGCACGATGCCCTGGGTCGCCGTCCCGGTGATCTCGGCAGCCACCGTCGCGGGGCTGGCGGACGGGTTGCCCTGCAGGTACAGCGCGGCGATGCCGGCGACGTGCGGGGTGGCCATCGACGTCCCGCTGATGGTGTTCGTCGCCGAGTTGCTCGTGTACCAGTCGCTGGTGATGTCCACACCGGGGGCGAACAGGTCCACGCAGGAGCCGTAGTTGCTGAACGAGGCGGGCTGGTCGCTGCGGTCGGTGGCGCCGACGGTGATCGCGCCGGCGACCCGGGCCGGGGAGTTGCCGCAGGCGTCCTGCGGGATGCCCAGGGCGTTGCCGTTGCCGGCCGCGACGGCGTAGCTGACGCCGTCGGCGATGGAGCTCGACACCGCCTGGTCGAGGGCGGAGCTGGTGCCGCCGCCCAGGCTCATGTTGGCCACCGCGGCCTCGCCGGCCTGGTGGTCGGCGGTCACCCAGTCGACCCCCGCGATGACGCCGGACGTCGAGCCGGAGCCCTGGCAGTCCAGCACCCGGACCGCGACCAACGACACCTGCTTGGCGATGCCGTAGGTGGACCCGCCCACGGTGCCGGCGACGTGGGTGCCGTGGCCGTTGCAGTCGGTGGCCGCTCCGCCGTCGATCGTGTCGGTGCCGGTCACCGCCCGGCCGCCGAAGTCCTGGTGGGAGAGGGTGATGCCGGTGTCGATGACGTAGGCGGTGACCCCGGCGCCGGTGGCCCCGTAGCTGTAGCTGCCCGAGAGGGGGAGCTGGCGCTGGTCGGTGCGGTCCAGGCCCCAGGTGGCACCGGACTGGGTGGCGCTCAGCTCGACCGGGCGGTCCGGCTCGACCGCGACCACCCCGGGCAGGGTGCCGAGCCGGTCGGCGACGGCGGTGGGCAGCGTGACGGCGAAGCCGGTGAGGGCGGTCGAGTAGACGTGGCTGACGTCGCCGCCGAAGGCCTCGGTGAGGGCGGCGACCTGGGTGGGCAGGCTGCCGGCGTCCAGCGTGACGATGTAGCTGCCGAGGGCCGAGGACTCGACGGTGTCGTCGGCCGCGGCGGAACCGGCGGTGGCCCCGATGCCGGCGGTGGTCAGCACGGCGATGGCGGCGGCCGCGATCGGGCGGACCTGGAGACGTGGGTGCACGGGCGTCGCTCCTGGGGTGTGGCGGGTGCCCCCGCCGCTCGCACAGCGGGGGCTCAGGTGTGCACACCTGAACACAGCTAGTGACCTGTGCGAAAGACCCGGGGCAGAACTTCTCGAGCTGGAACGAGACCGTCCGCGCAGGTCAGAGTCGTGTCGGAACTGCTGAGTCGGACGCCGACGGGCCAGGTCGGGTGTACGGGCTCAGCGCAGGGACGGCACGGGGGAGCCCAGCTCGCGCAGCAGGGCGATGTCCCGCGCGTGGCCGTCCCAGGGGCCGGTGTCGGTGGCCATCGGCGTCTCGACCACCACGGGGACGCCGGCCAGGCTGGGGTGGGCGAGCAGCTCGGCGAAGGCGCCCCGCCCGATCTGCCCGGCCCCGATGGAGGCGTGCCGGTCCCGCAGCGAGCCGCACCCGTCGAGGGAGTCGTTGGCGTGCACGAGCCCGAGTCGGCCCGGTCCGACCGCGGCCTCGAGGGCGTCGAGGGTGTCCGACGTCCCACCCGGGGAGGCCAGGTCGTGACCGGCCGCCCAGGCGTGGCAGGTGTCCAGGCACACCCCGAGGAGCGGATGGTGCTCGAGCGCGGCGAAGTACGGGGCGAGGTCGCCCACGGTGGCGGCCAGCGCCCGCCCACCGCCGGCGGTGGGCTCGACCAGCAGCCGGGGGCCGTCGTCGGGCAGCGCCTCGAGCACCGGCAGCAGCCGCTCGTGCAGCTGGCGCAGCGCCGCCTCGTATCGGTCCTCGCCGACCGCGGACCCCGCGTGGACGACGACCCCCGCGCAGCCCAGCTGCACACCGCGGGCCAGGTCGGCGGCGACGGTGGCCACCGAGGCGTCGACGGTGGCCGGCGACGGCGACCCCACGTTGACCAGGAACGGGGTGTGGATGAACGAGGGCACCCCGCGCTGCGCGCAGCCGGCGGTGAACGCGGCGTCCTGCCGCGGGTCGCCGGCCGAGCGCCGCCAGCCGCGCGGGTTGCCGACGAAGACCTGGACGGCGCGGGCACCGACGGCGTCGGCGTAGGCCAGCCCACCGGTGGCCAGCCCGCCCCGGACCGACACGTGCGCCCCGACGGGGGAGCCGATCAACCGAACGTCACCAGGATGGTCACCGAGGTGCCGGGGTCGACGACCTCGTTGGCCGCAGGGGTCTGACGCAGGACGGTGTCGCCGAAGAACTGGGTGACCGACACCTCGAGCCCGGCGGCCTCGAGCGCCGCGACGGCGGCGTCCTTCGACTGGCCGACGACGTTGGGCACGGTGACCTGCACCGGGCCGACCGAGACCGTCAGGGTGATCGTGGTGCCGAAGGCCTGGGTGCCGTCGGGGGTCACGGCGCTGACCTGGCCCGTGCGCACGTCGTCGCTGCGCCCCTCCGCCCGGTCGACGTCGAAGCCGAGGGCCTCCAGGGCGGCCTGGGCGTCGTCCGGGTCGCTGCCCACCAGGTCGGGGACGGCGACGTTCGCCGCACCCTCGGAGACCTGGATGGTGACGGTGTCCCCGCGCCGCAGCTCGGTGCCCGGGGCGGGGTCGATCGCCATCACCGAGCCCTCGGCGACGTCGTCGCTGCGGCCGGTCGAGCGCGCCACCTGCAGGTCGGCGCCCAGGCCCTCGATCGCGGCCTGGACGGTGTCGGCGGGCTGGCCGACCAGGGCGCCGTCGACGGTGAACCGCTCGGGGCCCTTGGACACGCTCAGCGCGACGTCGCTGCCGATGATGATCCGTGCGCCGTCGGTGGGGTCGGCCGAGATGACCGTGCCGGCGGCGACGTCCTCGCTGAACACCTCGGTGACGACCGGGTCCAGCCCGGCCTCCTGCAGGAACCCGATGGCCTGCTGCTGGCCCTGGCCCGAGACCGCCGGGACGTCGGTCCACCGGCCCGAGCCCAGCCACCAGCCGACGGCGCCGATGGTGACCGCGAGCAGCAGCACGATGGTCACGCCGAACCGGATCCGCCGGCGCCGGATGTGGTCGGGCACGCCACCGCGCGGCATCGGGCGGGGTGCGGTGGGGTGGGTCGGCGGACGTCGTGCGCCGACGGCCCCCGTGGGCGGCAGCGGCACCATCGCGGTGCGGCCGGCCGGCCGGTGCGGCGAGATGACCTCGGTGCGGGGATCCTCGGCGGCGCGGGCGGCGGTGGCCCGGTTGACCGGGCGGAGGGTGGTCGTCGCGGTGCTGGCCCGGCCGGTGGGCACCGGGGTGCGGCCCAGCCCGAGGTCGCGGCGGAGGTCCTCGATCTCGGCCAGGAAGGCCCCGGCGTCGAGCGGGCGGGCGCCCGGGTCGCGGCGGGTGGTGCGCCCGACCAGCTCGTCGACCTGCCACGGCACGGACGGGGTCTCCAGCGACGGGGCGGGGACGTCGTGGTGCACGTGCTGGTAGGCCACGGCCAGCGGGGTGTCACCGGCGTAGGGCGGGTGCCCCGTGAGCAGCTCGTAGAGCACGACCCCGGCGGCGTACACGTCGGAGCGGGCGTCGGACCTGCCGCGCTCGAGCTGCTCGGGGGACAGGTAGGCGACCGTGCCGATGAGCACACCGCCGGTGTGGCTGGTGTGCCCGGTGCCGGCCACGGCCCGGGCCAGCCCGAAGTCGGCCACCTTCACCTGCCCGGTGGTCGAGATCAGCACGTTCTCGGGCTTGATGTCGCGGTGCACGATGCCGGCGCGGTGGGCGGCGGTCAGCCCGGCGAGCACCGGCTCGAGGACCGCGAAGGCCTCGCCGACGGTCAGCCGGCCGCGGGCCTGCAGCAGGTCGCGCAGCGTGCGGCCGCGGACCAGCTCCATGACCAGGTAGACCAGGCCCTGGTCGCTGCCCTGGTCGCTGACGCCGACCACGTTCGGGTGGCTGAGCATGGCCGCGGCCCGGGCCTCGCGGATGAACCGGTCGACGAAGGCGGGGTCGCGCGCGAGGTGCTCGACCATGACCTTGACGGCCACCTCGCGGTGCAGCCGGAGGTCGGTGGCGGCGTAGACGGTGGACATGCCGCCGCGCGCGATGCGCTCCTCGAGGCGGTAGCGCCCCTCCAGGACCAGCCCCAGCACGGGGTCGGTCACGGTCGTGTCCACGGGAGCGAGCATACGAGCGCAGGCCAGTCCCCCGGCCCAGCGACGCGGGGGGGGGTGCTGATCACGTCAGCGGGGCAGCCAACCGGCGCGGACCACGAGATCCGGGGTGGCGTCGTGCGGGGTCGCGACGCCGCACAGCGTCATGGCGTGCGCCAACTCCTCCGACAGCCCGGTGAGGACGGCGGCCACCCCGTCGGCACCGCCCACGGCGAGGCCCCACGCGGTCGGTCGCCCCAGGAACACCGCCCGGGCGCCCAGCGCCAGCGCGACGAGGGCGTCGGAGCCGGCCCGGACCCCGCCGTCCACGTAGACCTCGACGTCGGACCCGTCCGGGGCGACCTCGCCGCGCACGGCGTCGACGACCTCGGGCAGCGCGTGCGCGCTGGGCACCACCAGGTCCACCTGGCGGCCGCCGTGGGTGGAGACCCAGATCGCGGATGCCCCGGCCCGCGCGCAGGCCACCGCGTCGTCGCCCCGCAGCACGCCCTTGACCACGACCGGCAGGTCGCTGATCTCGGCGAACCGGGCGATGTCGTCGAAGGTCCAGCTGGTGCTGGCGTTGGCCGAGAGCGCCGGCCGGTCGTCCGGGGCGGGGTGGTTGGCCATCCGCAGCCCGGCGGGCAGGGCGAAGTCGTTGCGCAGGTCGCGCCGGCGGCGACCGAGCACGGGCAGGTCGACGGTGAGCACGAGCGCGCGGTAGCCCGCGGCGCCGGCCCGGCGGGCCAGGTCGGCGGTGTGCTCGGGGGAGTGCTGGCGGTACAGCTGGAACCACGCCGGGGCGTCGGGCGCGGCGGCGGCGACCTCCTCGACGCTGTGCGTGGCGCTGGTGGACACCGTCATCAGGGCCCCGACCCGGGCGGCGGCGCGGCGGGTGGCCAGCTCGCCGTCGGGGTGCGCCATGCCCTGGTAGGCCCACGGGGCGATCCCGATCGGCGTGCCGACCGGGGTGCCCAGCAGCGTGGTGGCGAGGTCGGCCTGCGTGGCGCGCAGCACCCGCGGCCGCAGCCGCCAGGACCGCCAGGCCTGCGGGGCCTCCTGCACCGAGCTCTCGGTCTCCGCGCCGCCGGCGTAGTAGTCGTAGACCGGGGGTGCCAGGACCTCGCGCGCCCGGGCCTCGAGCCGGTCGAGGTCGAGGTAGGGCGGCTCGCGGTCCGGGTCGTCGGGCCGGGGCTCCTCACCGGGTTCGCGGCGGCGCTGGGTCAAGCCGGTCATGGACCGACCTAAGCTCATCGCGTGGAGTTCTACACCCCCCAAGAGGTCGCCAAGCTGATCGGCGTCTCGCCGAACCGGGTCCGCCAGCTGGTCAACGACGGCAAGCTGCTCGCGCTCCCCGGCAGCGGCCGCAGCAAGATCCCGGTCGACGTCATCCAGGACGGCGAGGTGCTGCGGCACCTGCCCGGCCTGCTGACCCTGCTGGGCGACAGCGGGTTCTCCGAGCAGGAGGCGTGGGACTGGCTGTTCCGCGAGGACGACTCGCTGCCGGGCACCCCCGTGCAGGCGCTGCGCGACGACCGGCACACCGAGGTCACCCGGCGCGCCCAGGCGTTGGCGTTCTGAGCCAGCTGACCTACCTCGGCCTGCTGGCCGGGGTGCTCGTGGTGACCGCGCCGCTCGAGCTGCTGCTGCACGTGCGGGTCTACCCGCGGTGGCGCCGGCTGCTGGTGGCCGTCGTCCCCGAGTTCGTCGTCTTCGTGGTCTGGGTGCTGTACGCCATCGCCCAGGGCCACTGGGACTACAGCGACACCTACACCCTGGGTGTGCGCCTGCCCGGGGGGATCCCGGTCGAGGAGGTGCTGTTCTTCCTGGTCGTCCCGCTGGCCTCGGTTCTCGCCCTGGAGGCGGTGCGGAAGGTCACCGGCTGGGACGCCGGCTACCCGGCCGAGGAGGCGCAGCGGTGAGCTACAGCGCCCTCGCGGTCACGGCCGTCGTCGTCGTCCTGGTGGTCGACCTGGCCGTCTACCGCACCCGGATGGTCACCCGGAAGTCCTACTGGACCGCCTACGCGATCATCATCGTCTTCCAGCTGCTGATGAACGGCGTGCTCACCGGCCTGGGCGTGGTCACCTACGACCCCGCGACCATCTGGGGTCCGCGGATCGCCTACGCCCCGGTCGAGGACCTGCTCTTCGGGTGGGCGATGGTCACCCTCACCCTGGCCAGCTGGGCGGCGGTCAACCGGCGGGCGAACACGGCCAGGCGCCGCGGCTTGGACACCGACACCCGGCCGTCGAGCACCCGGTAGTCGGCCCGCTCGATCTCGGTCAGGATCCCGCCGTACAGGTCGGTCGCCGCGCGCACGCAGTCCCGCGACTCCGGTGCCAGCATCGGGGTGCCGGGGGCGGCGTCGTCGTACCGCCGGCGGACGACCTCGACCATGTCCTTCATCAGCGCGGTGAAGCCGGGGGTGTGCTGCCGGGCGGCCAGCTGCTCGCGGGTGACCCCGTGCGCCGCCATCATGTCCTCGGGCAGGTAGACCCGGCCGCGGTCGGCGTCCTCGGCGACGTCGCGCAGGAAGTTGGTCAGCTGGAACGCCTCGCCCAGGGCGATCGCGTGCGGTGCCGCCTCCTCGCGGGGGACCCCCTCCGCGGTCCCCAGCACGGGGAGCACCTGCAGCCCGATCACCGAGGCCGAGCCCCACATGTACCGGTCCAGCGCCGCGAGGTCCGCGTACCCCGTGACGTCCAGGTCGCTGGTCATCGCGGCCAGGAAGTCGACGAAGTGCACCAGCGGGATGTCGTACCGGCGCACGGTGTGCACCAGCGCCAGCCGCACGGGGTCGTCGGACCAGCCGGCCTCGACCTCGGCCAGCGCCGCCTGCGACCAGGCCAGCAGCTCGGCCTCGGGGTCGCGGCCGGGCAGGTCGGCACCGACGTCGACGATGTCGTCGGCGACCCGGGCCGCGGCGTAGAGCGCGTGGATCGCCGGCCGGCGGTCCGGGGTGAGCAGGCGGGTGGCCAGGAAGTAGCTCTTGCCGTGCTCGGCGGCGATCGCCCGGCAGCGGGCGTAGGCGGCGTCGAGCTGCCGCTGGCGTTCGGCCTGGTTCACGAGCCGGTGATCCGCTGCGCGGCGAGCCGGCCGCTGACCAGCACCATCGGGACGCCGACGCCCGGCTGCACCGACGACCCGGCCAGCACCACGTTCTCGGGGCCGCCGCGGGGGTAGGTCGAGGGCCGGAACGGGCCGGTCTGGGCGAAGGTGTGGGCGAGGGCGAACGGGGTGCCGGCGGCCATGCCCTGGGCGGCCCAGTCGGTGGGGGTCAGCATCTCCTCGACCTCGATCGACCCGGTGAGCCCGGTCCAGCCGCGCGCCTCCATCGTCTGCAGCACCTCGTCGCGGTACCGGGGGCCCAGCGCCGGCCAGTCGATGCCCGGCGCGAGGTCCAGGTTGGGGGTGGGCGCGACGATGCTGATCACCTGGGCGCCCTCGGGGGCCAGGCTGCGGTCGCTCTTGCTGGGCATCGAGATCAGCAGGCTGGGGTCGCTCATCGGCCGGCCGGTCCTGGTGAGCTCCTCGAAGACCTGCTCCCAGGCCGCGCCGAAGCTGATGGTGTGGTGGGCGCGGTCGGCGAACTCCTGCCGGACGCCGACGTGGATGGCCACGCAGCTCGGCGAGTACGTCGGCCGTACCCGCCGGCGCCGGCGGGGGACCAGGGTGTCGGGCTGGTCGACGGTGACCACGACGGCGTCGGCGGGCACCAGCTCGCCGTCGGCCAGCCGGACGCCCTCGGCGCGGCCACCGCGCAGGTCCAGGGAGGCAACGGTGGTGTCGTACCGGAGCACGACCCCGGCGTCCGCGGCCGCGGCGGCCAGGGCAGCGGGGACGGCGTGGATGCCGCCGACGGGGTGCCACACCCCCTTGCCGATGTCGAGCTCGGCGATGACGGCGTAGGCGGCGATCGCGTCGAACGGCGAGACACCGGCGTAGAGGGCCTGGAAGCTGAACAGCCGGCGCAGCCGCTCGTCGGTGAGCCGCCGGTCGACGTGCGGGGCCAGCCTGCCGAACCCGCCCTTGCGGGCCAGCTCGAGCACCGGGCGGCCGACGAGGTCCAGCGGGGAGTCCAGGTTGCGGTCGATGAAGACGTCCCACTGCAGGCGGTCCAGGTCGCGGATGTGCTGCAGGTAGGCCCGCACCTCGGCGCCGGCGCCGGGACCGCAGACCCGCTCGGCCTCGGCGGCGAAGGCCTCGGGGTCGGCGTGCACGTCGATGGTCGAGCCGTCGGCGTACTGCGCGCGGTAGGTGGTCTCCAGCGGCAGGAGCTCGAGCCGGTCCTCCAGGGTCTCGCCCACGCAGGCCAGCGCGTCGCGGATCAGGCCGGGTGCGGTGAGCACGGAGGGGCCGGTGTCCAACGCGTAGCCGTCGCGCTCCACCCGTTCGGCACGACCGCCGGGGTCGGGTCCGCGCTCGAGCACGGTCACCTCGCGGCCGGCGCCGCGCAGCCGCAGCGCCGCCGACAGCCCGGCCAACCCGGCGCCGACCACGACGACCCGGTCGGTGCGCCCGGGGACGGTCCTCACGTGGTGCGGGTGGTGGCCGCGACGGCCAACGCGTCCAGCGCGCCGCGGGCCTCGTCGAGCACGGGTGCCTCGGCGATGGCCTGTCGGGCAGCGGTGGTCTGGGTGCTGATGCGGTCCTCGACCTGCTGCAGCGCACCGGTGCTGCGCATGAGGTCGCGGACGGAGTCCAGCTCGGGTGCACCGGCGGCCGGGTCGCCGAGCACGGCGCGCAGCAGGGCCCGGCCGGCGTCGTCGGTGGCGTCGGCGGTGAGGGCCACCAGCAGGGTCTGCTTGCCCTCGCGGAGGTCCTCGTCGGCGGACTTGCCGGTGACGGCGGGGTCGCCGAAGACGCCCAGGACGTCGTCGCGGAGCTGGAAGGCCTCGCCCAGCGGCAGCGCGATCGCGGTGTAGGCGTCGGTCACCTCGGGGCCGGCGTCGGCGATCGCCGCACCCAGGTGCAGCGGGCGCTGGACGGTGTAGCCGGCGCTCTTGTAGCGGGCCACCTTGAGGGCACCCTCGGGGCCGGGCAGCCCGCCGGCGGCGCGGAGCAGGTCGAGGTACTGCCCGGCGGTGACCTCGGTGCGCATGGTGTCCCACACGGGGCGGGCCCGGGCCAGGGCGTCGGCCGAGATGCCCGACCGGCGCAGCAGCTCGTCGGACCAGACCAGGGCCAGGTCGCCGACCAGGATGGCGGCGCCCGTGCCGAACAGCTCGGGGCCGCCCTCGAGGCCGGCGGCGGTGTGCCGGTCGGCGAAGCCGATGTGGGTCGCCGGGCGCCCCCGCCGGGTCGTCGCGGCGTCCATGACGTCGTCGTGCACCAGCGCGCTGCCGTGCACGAACTCCAGCGCGGCGACGGCCCGCAGCACGGCGCTGTCGTCCTCGGGGTGCGCGGTGCTCACCCCGCGCCAGCCCCAGTAGGCGAAGGCCGGGCGCAGCCGCTTGCCCCCGTCGGCCACGGCGGCCACCTCGTCGATGACCGGGACCAGCTGGGCGTCCATGCCCGCCAGCACCGCGCGCTTCTCGACCAGGAAGGCCTCCAGGGCCTCGCTGACCGCCGCGCGCAACCGCGCCAGGTCCGCCGCCGCGGCCGACGTGCTCGGGTCAGCCGTGTTTGCGCTGGTGGGGCCATTCGCTCGGGTGCCTGCTGTCACCACGTGAGTATGCCCGGTTCCGGAGCTGCCTACGCACGTGATCCACACCGGTGGTCGACCGCGGCGTGCACCGGTGCGGTGTCGGCGGTTCCGTACCCTCTCCGGGTGTGACCGGCACCGTGCGTGATCTGCTCGACCAGGCCCGACCGACCTGGTCGTTCGAGTTCTTCCCGCCGAAGAACGAGGCCGGGCAGGCGCAGCTGTGGACGGCGCTGCGCGAGCTGGAGCGGTTGAACCCGTCGTTCGTCTCGGTCACCTACGGCGCCGGCGGCTCGACCCGCGAGGGCACCCTGGCGGTGACCGAGCGGATCGCCACCGACACCACGATGCTGCCGCTGGCGCACCTCACCGCGGTCGACCACTCCGTGGCCGAGCTGCGCAACGTGGTGAGCCGGCTGGCGGCGGCCGGCGTCCGCAACATCATGGCGCTGCGCGGCGACCCGCCCGGCGCCGACCCGCAGGCCGAGTGGGTCGCCCACCCGCAGGGGCTGCGGTACGCCGCGGAGCTGGTCGAGCTGGTGAAGGGCATCGGTGACTTCGGGGTCGGGGTCGCGGCCTTCCCCGAGTCGCACCCGAGGTCGCCGGACCCCGAGACCGACGCCGACATGTTCGTGGCCAAGTGCCGGGCCGGGGCCGACTTCGCGATCACCCAGATGTTCTTCCGGGTGGAGGACTACCTCCGGCTGCGCGACCGGGTCGCCGCCCGGGGCTGCGACGTCCCGGTGCTGGCCGGCGTCATGCCCGTGACCAGCGCGAAGCAGATCGCCCGCATCGTCCAGCTGTCCGGCCAGGCGTTCCCCGCCGAGCTGGCCGAGCGGTTCGAGGCCGTGGCCGACGAACCCGCGGCGGTGCAGCGGGCCCTCGGGGTGGACGTGGCCACCGACCTGTGCGCGCAGCTGCTGGCCGAGGGCGTGCCCGGCATCCACTTCATCACCATGAACCGCTCGACGGCGACGCGTGAGGTCTACTCCCGCTTGGCGCCGGTCAACGCCGTCGCGGCCAGCTGAGCCGCGCGGCGGAGGGCCACCCGCTCGGCCCGGTAGCCGCCGAGCACCCCGACCACCGGGAGGTTGGACAGCGCGCGGGCGCCGAGCCCGCCCTTCGGCCGGGCGTCGAGCGCGTCGTCGACGCGGGCGAGCAGCCGGGCCACCCGCCACAGCGCGCGGGCGACCCCGGCGGCGCCTTGCCGGCGCTCCCGGGCGCCGAGCACGTCCTCGGCGTAGACGCCCTTCTGCCGCTGGAGCAGCGGGCCGACCTGCTCCGCGGTCAGCGTGCGTCCGAGCAGGACCCGGGCGAGCAGCGCGACCCGCTCGGCCGGGTCGGTCACCTCGTGCTCGGCCGCGACGCCCAGCACCACCAGCGACTGGACGGCCGCACCCACGGTGTTCTGCAGCGGCAGGAGGTCGGCGAGCTTGCCGGCGAAGCGCGGGGCGGCCGAGGCAACCGCGACCACCCGGCCGGCGGTCTCGGCCCACCAGTCGGCACCCTCGCTCTCGGGCAGTGCCGGCGGCCGCTCCAGCCGGGCCACCACCGGGGCCCACAGCACGTCGACCCGGCGGAGGACGTCGACGACGACGGCGTCGGAGATGGGGGCTGCCACGGCCGCCGACGCTAGCGGGGGCCGGGGCGACGCGCTCTGCGACGATCACCCGATGACCGACCAGCTGGACGACCTGATCGCCACCGTGCAGGAGCAGGAGCGCCGGCTGGTGCTGACCCGCTTCACCCACGACGACGCCTGGGCGCTGGGGTCGCTGGTGGTCGGGCTGGCCCGGGAGCGCGGACTGCCCGTGACGGTCGACGTCACCCGCGGCGCGCAGCAGCTCTTCCACGCCGCGCTCGAGGGGACGGCGGCGCACAACGACGTGTGGATCGCCCGCAAGGTGGCCACCGTCCGCGAGCTGGGCACCAGCTCGTTCCTCGCCGGCCTGCAGGCCCGCGCCCGCGGCGAGGTCTTCGAGGACGCCCCGTGGATCGACGCGACCCGCATGGCCGGGCACGGCGGCGCGTTCCCGATCACCGTCGAGGGGGCAGGCGTGGTCGGCACGCTGACGGTGTCGGGTCTGCCCCAGGCCGACGACCACGCCCTGGCCGTCGAGGCGCTGGAGCTGTTCCGGGCCGGCTGACCTGTGGGGACGGTGTGAAGGTGCTTGAAAGCGGCAGCACCCCGTCGTCCCGACGTACGGTGGGGCATGGTCGTGCGGGGGTGGCGGTGGGTCGTGGTGGCCCTCGGGCTCGCCGTCCTGGTCGCCCTGCCGGCGCTGGTCGAGGCGCTGCCGGCCGACGACGAGGACGTCTCGCCCGCCGACCTGCGGGCCCAGGTGCTGGCCAGCGACGACGTCGCGTTCTCCGGCTACGCGATCTCCTCCGGCGGTCTCACCCTGCCGGTCTCCGACGCCCTCACCGGCGTCGCGGACCTGCTCTCGGACCAGACCGCGCTGCGTGCCTGGTACCGGGGGAGCGACGACTGGCGGGTGGACGTCGTCACCCCCACCGGCGAGACCGGCACGCACCGCGACGCCTCCGGCACCTGGACCTGGGACTACGCCGACCAGCGGGCCAGCCGCGGCGACGACCCGCCGCTCGCGCTGCCCACCGCGCCGGACCTGCTGCCCAGCGCCCTGGGCCGCCGCCTGCTGAGCGAGGCCGGTGACGACGAGCTGAGCCGCATCGCCCCGGCCCGGGTGGCCGGGGTGGACGCGGTGGGCCTGCGCTACACCCCTGCCGACCCCGCCGCGTCGGTGTCCGCGGTCGACGTGTGGGTCGACCCCTCGACCGGCCTGCCCGTGCGGGTCGTGGTCCGGAGCGCGGGGACGGCGACCCCGGCCCTGGACACCCGGTTCCTCGACCTGGACCTGTCGGCCCCGGCCGCCACGACCACCGCCTTCGACCCGCCACCGGGTGCCGACGTCACCGCCGAGCGCGACCTGACCGATGTCGACCTGGGCCGGCAGGAACGCGCTGACCTGCCGGCCACCCTGGCCGACCTGGGCCGCCGCAGCTTCGACGGCGTCCCCGACCAGATCGGCGCGTACGGCTCGGGTATCACCGTGCTGGCCGTCAGCGCCCTGCCCGGCCGCGCGGCCGGTTCGCTGCGCGACCAGCTCGAGCGCACGCCCGGCGCCGTCGTCGACGACCTCGGGGTGCGCATCGCCGCCGGGCCGCTGTCGCTGATGGTCGCCGGCACCAGCACCCGGGACGGCGGCAGCGGCACCTACCTGCTGGCCGGCACCGTCACCCTCGACGCGCTGGCCACCGCCGCGCGCCAGATCCAGGAGGCAGCCCGTTGAGCGGCACCGTCATCGCCACCCACGGGTTGCGGAAGAGCTTCGGCGCGGTGCGGGCCGTGGACGGCATCGACCTGGACGTGCGGGCCGGCGACGTCTACGGCTTCCTCGGCGCCAACGGCTCGGGCAAGACCACGACGGTGCGCATGCTGCTGGGTCTGGTGCTGCCCACCGCCGGCACCGTCGAGGTGCTCGGCCGGCCGATCCCGAAGGCCGGGCGCGAGGTGCTGCCCCGGGTCGGCGCGCTGATCGAGGGCCCGGCCGCCTACGGCCACCTGTCGGCGACGGCGAACCTGTCGCTGTCCGACGCCTCGGGCCCCGGTGGGTCCCGGCGGACCCGCAAGGCGCGGATCGGCGAGGTGCTCGACCAGGTGGGGCTGGGCGGGGTGGGCAAGCGCGCCGTCCGCGGGTTCTCCCTGGGCATGCGGCAGCGGCTGGGCCTGGCCGGGGCGCTGCTCCGCCGACCCGACCTGCTGGTCCTCGACGAGCCCACCAACGGGTTGGACCCGCAGGGCATCCACGAGATCCGCGAGCTGCTGCTGGACCTCAACCGCACCGGCACCACGGTCTTCCTGTCCAGCCACCTGCTGGCCGAGATCGAGCAGCTGGCCACCCGGGTCGGCGTGCTGGACCGCGGCCGCATGGTGCTGCAGGACGACCTGGCCACCCTCACCGCGCCCACGGGCGCCACCGTCGTCGACACCCCGCGGGCCGCGCAGGCCCGTGAGGTGCTCGGTGACCGGGTGCTGTCCGCCGACGGCGACCGGCTGGTGGTGCGGGGCAGCGAGCCCGCCGAGGTCAACGCCGTGCTGGTCGGTGCGGGGGTGCCCGTGCACGGGTTGACCCTGCAGCGGCCGACCCTCGAGGAGGTCGTGCTCGCCGCGGCGGCCGGCTCCGGGGACCGCGTGCAGGCCGGTGCGGCCTCGTGATCGCCGTCGAGCTGCGCAAGCTGTTCCGGCGGCCGCGCACGTGGATCACCATCGCGCTGCTCAACAGCCTGCCGGTGCTGGTGGCCGTGCTGCTCAAGGTCACCGACCTGGCGCCGCGGCCGGGGGAGGGGCCGGCGTTCCTGTCCGCCGTCCTCACCAACGGCACGCTGTTCCCGCTGGCCGCGCTGGCGATCGTGCTCCCGCTGTTCCTGCCGATCGCGGTCGCCGTGGTGGCCGGGGACTCCGTCGCCGGCGAGGCGCAGGGCGGGACGCTGCGCTACCTGCTGGCCCGCCCGGCCGGCCGCACCCGGCTGCTGGTCGCCAAGCTGGTCGCGCTGGTCGTGTTCGTGCTGGTCACCGTCGTGATCGTGGCGATCGTCGGGTACGTCGTCGGCACGACGCTGTTCGAGGTGCAGTCCCTCGGGGCGACCACCGCGGTCTCGGGGACGTCGCTGACCCCGGATCAGGTGGCCGGCCGCACGCTCCTGTCGATCGGCTACGTGACGATCTCCATGCTGGGGGTCGCGGCGTTCGCGATGTTCTTCTCCACGCTGACCGACTCCCCGCAGCTGGCCACCCTCGGTGCGCTGGCGGTGCTGATCGGCTCGTCGCTGCTGTTCACCCTCGACGCCGCCTCGGACATCGCGCCCTACCTGCCCACCCGCTACTGGCTGAGCTTCGTGGACTTCTTCCGCGACCCGATCCTGTGGCGCAACGTGGTCCGCGGCCTGGGCCTGCAGGCCGTGTACGTGGTCGTGCTCCTCGGCGCCGCGTGGGCGAACTTCACGACGAAGGACATCACCTCCTAGAAGGACCACGTCCCCCTCACGACTCGCAGGCTCGCCGCGAGCCTCTGGACGTGGCCGGCACCGCCGCTCGAATGGTGGACTTCGGGCGTGCGCATCAGCCCGCTGGAACTGGACGCCGTCGTCGCGGGGACGATCGACCTGGCCTTCCGGCGGTGGGAGCGGCCGCGGTTGCTCGTGGGCACCCGCATGCGCACGCGGGTCGGGTTGGTGGAGGTCACCTCCGTCGACGAGGTCGACCCGGCTGGGCTGACCGAGGACGACGCCCGCCGCGCGGGTGCCCCTGACCTGGCCGCCCTGCGCCGCGGGTTGGCGGCGAACCCGGAGCGGCCGGTGTTCCGGGTCGGGATCCGGTTCGCCGGCGAGGACCCCCGCGCCGTGCTGCGCCGCACCCCGCCGACCGGTGCGGAGATCGCCGACCTGCAGGCGCGGCTGGACCGGCTCGACCGGGCCTCGTCGATCGGGCCCTGGACGGCGGCCACCCTCGCGATCGTCGACGCGTACCCCGAGCGGCGGGCGCCGGAGCTCGCCGAGGAGCTGGGCCGACCGACGGCGGAGTTCAAGCGCGACGTCCGCAAGCTCAAGGAGCTGGGCCTCACCGAGTCCCTCGACATCGGCTACCGGCTCTCCACCCGGGGCGCCGCGGTGGTCGACGCCGCGCTGCAGGCGGCCGGGCGGCCCGTGCCCGAGCGGGCGGCGCCGCCGTCCGGCACCCCGTTGCCCAGCCTCGGCGCCCCGGCCACCCGGGCGCTGCGGGCGGCCGGGCTCACGACGCTGGAGGCCGTGGCCGCCGTCCCCGAGGCCGACCTGCTGGCCCTGCACGGCGTGGGCCCGATCGCCGTCGCGCGCATCCGCGCCGCCCTGGGGCGCTGAACCGGGGAGTTTCCTGTGACCTCCAGTTGCACACACCCTCGACGAGGCGTAGCAACAGGTTGGTAACACCAACCACATCGGGAGGACATCACATGTGCGGCATCGCGGGCTGGGTCTCGTTCGACGGCGACCTGCGGCAGCAGCGGGCCACGGCGCAGGCCATGACCGGCACCATGGCCTGCCGGGGTCCGGACGACGAGGGGCTCTACCTGCGCGAGCACGTCGCCCTCGGCCACCGCCGGCTCGCCGTCATCGACGTGGCGCACGGCCGGCAGCCCATGGCGCTGGCCACGTCCGGCGCGCTGGGCGCCGGCCCGGACGCCGACCGGGTCACCGACGACGAGCTGGCGATCGTCTACTCCGGCGAGGTCTACGACTTCCGCGAGCACCGCAGCGCCCTGGGCGGCCGGTTCGACACCGACAGCGACACCGAGGTCGTGCTGCGGGCGCATCGGGCGGCCGGCGACCGCGACCCCCGCGAGGTGGTCGCCGGGTTCAACGGGATGTTCGCCTACGCCCTGTGGGACACCCGGCGCGAGGAGCTGCTGCTGGTCCGCGACCGGCTCGGCGTGAAGCCGCTGTACTACCGGCAGACGCCCGACGGCGTGCTGTTCGGGTCCGAGCCCAAGGCGGTGCTGGCCCACCCCGACGTCCCGCGGGTGGTCGACGCCGCCGGGCTGCGGCAGGTGTTCGGCATGGTCGCCGACCCCGCCCACACCCCGTTCGCCGGCCTGCGCGAGGTGCCTCCGGGCCACGTCGTCCGGATCAGCCGGTCGGGGGTGCAGGAGCTGCGCTACTGGGCGCTGGAGTCCACCCCGCACACCGACGACGTCGACGCCACGGTGGCCCGGGTGCGCGAGATCCTCGACGACACCGCCCGCCGGCAGCTGATCGCCGACGTCCCGCTGTGCACCCTGCTGTCCGGGGGGCTCGACTCCTCCGCGCTCACCGCGCTCGCGGCCCGCCAGCTCGCCGAGGCCGGCCAGGGCCCGGTGCGCTCGTTCTCCGTGGACTTCGCCGGCAACGACACCGACTTCGTGCCCGACGACGTCCGCGGCACCCCGGACGCCCCCTACGTCCGCGACGTCGCCGCGCACGTGCGCAGCGACCACACCGACGTCGTGCTGGACGACGCCGGGCTGCTGGACCCCGCCGCCCGGGACGCCGTCCTGCGGGCCCGGGACACCCCGGGCATGGGCGAGATCGACACCTCGCTGCACCTGTTGTTCGGCGCGGTGCGGAAGAGCTCGACTGTGGCGCTGTCGGGGGAGAGCGCCGACGAGGTGTTCGGCGGCTACATCGACTTCCACGACCCCGTCGCCACCGGTGCGGACACCTTCCCGTGGCTGGCCGGGCGGATGATCGCCGGCTACTCCGCCGGCGACCTGCTGCACGAGCGGGTGGCCAAGGAGCTCGACCTCACCGGGCACGTGGACGACGCCTACCGGCAGACGATGGCCGAGGTGCCCCGGCTGGCCGGGGAGACCGGGCACGACGCCCGCATGCGCGAGGTCTCCTACGCCTACCTGACCCGGTTCCTGCCGGTGCTGCTGGACCGCAAGGACCGGATGAGCATGGCGGTCGGGCTGGAGGTGCGGGTGCCCTTCTGCGACCACCGGCTGGTGCAGTACGTCTTCAACGCCCCGTGGCACCTGAAGAACTTCGACGGCCGGGAGAAGAGCCTGCTGCGCGCGGCCACCGCCGACCTGCTGCCGCAGTCGGTCGTGGAGCGCGTGAAGAGCCCCTACCCCTCGACCCAGGACCCGCGGTACGCCGCGGAGATCAGCCGCCGGTTCGGCGCGCTGGCCGACGACACGTCGTCGCCGCTGGCGGACCTGGTCGACCTGGACGCCGGCCGCGAGGCGCCGCGCAACGTGCAGGACCGGCTGCTGTTCGTCGACCGCTGGCTGCGCGAGTACGACGTGGACGTGCAGCTGTAGCCGCTACGAGGACAGGCGGGCGCAGTCGGCCGGACCCAGGTCCACCGGCTGCCCCGCCGCCAGCTCGGCGATCACCATGCCCTGCACCAGGGGGTCGCTGGGCAGCTGGCCGTGGGCGACCGTGCTGTCGGCGCACACCGACTGCACGGTGATGTCCAGGGCGCCCTCGAGGTCGGCGGAGTCCGGCGGGGTGACGGTCTGGTCGACCTCGGTCCAGATGGAGACCCACGTCGGCCCCGCTGGGGTCTCGTCGCCGGCGTTGAGCTGCCGCAGCAGGTCGCTGCTCGTGGTCAGCTGCTGGCAGGCCTCGGGGCACTGGTCGGGGGCCAGCGTGGCGCCCAGGTCGGCGATCGTCGTCCCGTGGTGGGGGGAGCCGAGGGTGACGATGCGCCGGGCCTGCGCGGCACCGCCGTCCGCCGCCCACAGGCGTGCGGTCACCCCGCCGGCGGAGTAGCCGACGACGTCGACGCTGTCGGCACCGGTGCGGGCCAGGGCGGCGTCGACCGCGTCGCCGAGCACCGCAGCGGTCTCCCGCAGGTCACCGGTGCCGTCACCGGGGAGGCTGACCACCGTGGCGTCCCGGCCGACGGCGGTCAGCGCGTCGGCCAGCGACTGCAGCCCGGTCGTGGAGCCGCCGTAGCCGGGCACCAGCAGCACCGGACCGGGCTCGGCCTGGCTGACCGGCGCCGGGGTGGGGGCGGTCAACCGCGGTACCAGCACGGCGCCGACGACGGCCAGGAGGCCGACCACCGCCGCGGCGAGCACCCCGAGGACCAGGCGACGGCGGGCGGGGGAGAGGCCGGCGAGCATGAGTCCACTGTCCCTGGTGCACTGGGCGCATGCCGCCGTTCCTGACCCGGGAGGAGTACTTCACAGCCTGGTCGCAGTGGCACGGGGGCACCGACCCGCGTGCCTCCGCCGTGGTGCGGGGCTGGCTGACGATCGCCCACACCCTCGCCCGGCCGCTGGCGGGGCTCTCGCCGACCCTGGTGACGGCCGTCGGGCTGGTGGTCGCGGCCGCCGCGGTCGGCCCGGCCGCGGCCGGAGGTGGCTGGCTGGTCCTCGCGGGGGTGCTGGTCGGGGTCTCGGGCCTGCTGGACTCCCTGGACGGCGCCCTCGCCATCGCCGGGGGGCGGGCCTCGCGTCGTGGCTACGTGCTGGACTCCGCGGTCGACCGGCTGACCGAGGTGGCCTACGCCGCGGCGTTCTGGGCGGCGGGGGCGCCGGGCTGGCTGGCCGTGCTGTTCGGCGCGCTGTGCTGGTTCCCCGACTACCTGCGGGCGCGGGCCGGGCAGGCCGGGGTGGACGAGACCGGGGCGATCTCGGTGTGGGAGCGCCCGACCCGGGTGGCGATGGTGGGCATGACCCTCGGCGGCGCCGGGGTGGTGTCCGCGCTCGGTGCCGCTGACCTGGTGGTCACGGCCGGGGCGGCCGTCGGGGCGCTGCTGGGCGTCGTGGGCAGCACGCAGCTGGGCCTGCAGCTGCGGCGGGCCCTGGGCTGACCGGCCCGTTACGCTCCGGTGAACCCCGCACGACGTAGGCGTCGAACGACGGGTACCTGCCCCCACCCCCCTCCAGGAGCCCCACCGTGTCCGTCGTCGTGACCGGTTCGATCGCCACCGACCACCTCATGACCTTCCCGGGGAAGTTCGCGGAGCAGTTCGTCGAGGGCCAGATGGAGAACGTCTCCCTCTCGTTCCTGGTCGACGACCTGGTCCAGCACCGCGGCGGCGCCGGGGCGAACATGGCCTACGGCATGGGGCTGCTGGGGCTGACGCCGGTGCTGGTCGGTGCCGTGGGCGGGGACTTCGACGAGTACGACGCCTGGCTGCAGCGCCACGGGGTGGACACCGGCTCCATCCGGTGGTCCGACGTGAAGCACACCGCACGCTTCACCTGCACCACCGACTCGACCAACAACCAGATCGCGTCCTTCTACTCGGGCGCCATGGCCGAGGCCGCCCTGATCGAGCTGGCCCCGGTCGCCGACCGGGTGGGTGCGCCGGACCTGGTGATCGTGGGCCCGAACGACCCGGGCGCGATGGTGCGGCACACGCAGGAGTGCCGGGAGCGCGGCTACCCGTTCCTGGCCGACCCCTCCCAGCAGCTGGCGTGGGCCGACGGCGAGATGATCCGCACCCTCGTCGACGGCGCCGACCTGCTGTTCACCAACGAGTACGAGGCCGCCCTGCTCAAGCAGAAGACCGGCTGGAGCCACGACGAGGTGCTCGACCGCGTGGGCACCTGGGTCACCACCCGGGCGGCCAACGGCGTGCGGGTCGAGAGCCGCACCGCCGACACCATCGAGGTCATCGCGGTGCCCGAGACCAAGCCGGTGGAGCCCACCGGTGGCGGCGACGCCCTGCGTGCCGGGTTCGTCGCGGCCCGGCAGTGGGGGCTGGGCATCGAGCGGGCCACCCAGGTCGGCTCGGCGGTGGCCACCGCCGCCGTCGAGGTGATCGGCACCCAGGAGTACGACCTGCCGCACGAGTCGTTCCTGGAGCGGTTCGCCCTCGCCTTCGGCGCGCAGGCCGCCGACGAGGTCGCCCCCCACCTGCCTCAGTCGCCGCGCAGCGCCTGACCGATCGTCGGGTCGGCCTGCCAGTCGGTGAAGGGGATCCGCTTGATCTCCTTCAGCTCGCCGACGGTGGACCACTCGTTGCCGCCCAGGCGGGCCAGCGGGCGCAGCGCCTCGATGCGGGGCCGGCCGTCGCGCACCGCCGCGGCGTGCGCGCTGACGGCCACCACCTGGCCGAACACGATCGTGGAGTCACCCAACGACAGCGTCGAGTGCAGCCGGCACTCCAGCGTCACGGGGCTGGCCGCGACCCGCTTGACCGACACGACGTCGCTGTCCTCGAGCACGATCCCCGTCTGCTCGGCCTCGTCGTGGTCGGGCGGGAAGTCGGTGCCGGTGGCGTTGACCTGCTCGAAGAGCTCCTCGGGGGTCAGGCTGATCGTGAACTCGCCGGTCGCCTCGGCGTTGGTCAGGCTGTCCTTGCGGCCGACGCTGGTGAACTGCACGACCGGTGGGTCGACGCAGGCCACCGTGTAGAAGGAGTGCGGCGCGAGGTTGTGCACGCCCTCGGCGGACCTGGTGCAGACCCAGGCGATGGGTCGGGGGACGACGACGGAGTTCAGCACCCGGTAGAAGTCCTTGGGCGCCATCTCGGCGGGGTCGAAGCGGGTGCGCTCGTGTGCGGTCACCGGTCCAGTGTGCGGCCCCGCCAGTGCAGCGTGCCGCGGCGGTGGCCGAGCACCGACCGCAGCAGCAGCAGGTCCAGCGCGAGCACGCCCAGCGGGTGGGTCAGGCTGTCGGGCCACACCCGACCGCCGGTGCGGTGCGCGGTGACCGCCCGGCCCGCCACCCCGGCCAGGTAGCCGACCACCCCCGCCCGGGACCCCGTCAGCGGGGGTAGCACGAACAGTGCCGTGAGCACCGCCGCGGCGGCCAGGCTCCCGGCCGGCGAGCCGCCCAGCGCCGCCCACAGCGACTTCTCGTACCCGGCGGCCAGCGCGGGCCAGCCGTCGTACATCCGGGTGGCGGCCAGCGTCGACCCGTCGACGACGACGCCCCGGCCGCCGGCGCGCTTGACCGCCCGCAGCAGCGCGATGTCCTCCAGCACCTCACCCCGGACGGCCCCGTGCCCACCGGCCCGCTCGTAGGTGCTGCGCCGGACGACCAGGAACTGCCCGTTGGCGGCGGCCAGGCTGGGGCGCGGTGACCGCTCGGCAACCCGCAGCGGCAGCAGGGTGGCCCACAGCCACTGCTGCAGCGGCTGCACCAACCGCTCGGCGGCGGTCACCGCGAGCTGGCGGGGCCACGGCGAGACCAGGTCCAGCCCGTGCGCGTCGAGCAGCGCGACCGCGGCGGCCACGGCGTGCGGGGCCAGCCGGACGTCGGCGTCCACGAACACCAGCACGTCGACGTCCTCGGCCCCGGCGGCGCCCTGCGCGCAGGCGTTCGGCTTGCCCAGCCACCCGGCCGGCGGCGCGGTCGCGGCCAGCACCGCGGCACCGTGGGCCCGGGCCACCGCGGCCGTGCCGTCGGCGGAGCCGTCGTCGACCACCACGACCTGCAGCTGCGGGACGCCGGTCTGCGCCGCCAGGGCGTCCAGACACCCGCCGAGCTCGGTCTCCTCGTCGCGGGCAGGCACGACCACCCGCACCCGGGCCGCGGTGGGCGGCGGGTCGGCGGCCGGCGTGCGCAGCAACCGGACGTTGACCGCGGCGTGCACGGCGGTCACCACCGAGACCCCGGCCAACCCCCGCAGCACCCGCCCCCCGGGCGTCACGGGACGGGGGCGGCGTGCTGGCGGTGACGGTGCTGCCGCGCGAGGGCGGCGAGCACGGGGACCGCCAGCACCACGCCCCACACCGCCGAACCGGGCAGGCCCAGCCAGCCGGCGTGGGCGAGCGCACCGCCCAGCACCATCCACGCCAGCGCCACCAGCGGGGCGTGGTCGGGGGCCGTGGGTGTGCGGCGGGCGGCCAGCAGGTCCAGCGCGGTCATCAGCACCAGCCCGGCGAGCAGCCAGCCCGCTAGGTTGGTCAGCGGCACGGTGCCGATGCCCGGCAGCCCCGGGCTCGGGTGCGCCCAGGTCCAGTAGCCGGCCTGCACCAGCTGCGGGTCCAGGACGACGTCCCAGGCCGCGAACACGTAGGCGGCGACGGCGATGCGGCCCACCCGGTGGCCGGGCACGAGCCGGCGGGCCAGCAGCCAGCTGGGCCAGGCCATCATCAGCCAGGCCAGCGGGACCAGGAACGGCACGCCGAGCAGCGTGGGCCCGAGAGTGTCGCTGTAGGTGTAGCTGCCGTAGGGGAACCCGGTGGCCAGGCCGACGGCCTCGAACACCACCGCCAGGACGGCGACCGTGCCGAGCACCGCGAGCCCCAGCCGACGGGACAGCGATGCGTGCACGACGCTCAGCGCCGAGCCCAGCAGCACGATGGTCCAGCTGACGACGTCCCGGGCGCCGCCGCCGGTCAGCGGGTAGGCGATCGCGGTGGCCAGCAGCAGCCCGGTGAGCACCCAGGGCAGGGCCCGGGAGCTCACCGGCGCAGCAGCCGGCGGACCAGCTGGGCCCGGCGGCCGCGGTCGGCGAGCACCACGCGGGCCGCCGTCCGGCCGCTGTTGCCGCTGACCCCGCCACCGGGGTGGGTCGAGGCGCCGGTGAGGTAGAGCCCGGGCAGGCCGGGCACGCGGTGGCCCGAGAGCTCGGGGGTGGGCCGGAAGGCGAACATCGACGCCAGCGACATCTCCACGTGCATGACGTTGCCGCGGGGCAGGCGCAGCTCCTGCTCGAGCAGCAGCGGGGTCTGCACGTACAGCCGCTGCACCGAGTCGGCGAAACCGGGGGCGAAGCGGTCGACGGCGGCCACCAACCGGGCGGCCTCGGCGTCGGCGATCGTCGTCCAGTCCGAGCCGTCGGCCAGCCGGTACGGGTACCACTGGCCCCAGATCGTGACCACGTGCTGACCGGCCGGGGCCAGGGTGTCGTCGCTGGCCGAGAAGCTCATCGCCAGCGGCACGGGCTCGCGCGGCAGGTCGCCGGCCTGCCAGTCGCCGTGCGCCCGGGCCAGCACGGCCCGGTCGGTGCACAGCAGTTGCAGTCCCTGCAACGAGTCGGCGGGGTCGACCCCGGGGTAGGCCGGGAGCGCGTCGGTCAGGCAGCGGACGACGAGGCCGAAGCCGTTGCCCAACGGCGGGTCGGCGTCACGCAGCGCGGGCGGGGCGTGCTCGCCGGCGATGGCCTGGGTGGCGCCGACGTGGCAGGCCGCGACCACGGTCTCGGCCTCGATGCGGCGTCCCGACGTCGTGACCACCCCGGCCACCCGGCCGTCCTCGACCAGCAGCGAGGCGGCGCCGTCGCCCAGGGTGACCCGACCGCCGTGCGACTCGAGCTTGCGGCGCAGCGCGGTGGTCAGCCCGCCGGACCCGCCGACGGGGTGGCCGGGCGGGGTGGTGTGCAGCAGCGCCGCCCAGCCGACCATGGCCGCCGTCCCGGGCTCGGACATCGGGGGGCCGGACTGGGCGCCGAACCAGGCCAGGGCCGCCTTGAGCCGCTCGCTGGTGAACCACCTGTCCAGCAGCGCGTCGCCCGAGCCGAGGAAGTCGGTGGCCAGCTCGCCGCCCGGGGTGCGGGGCCGGCCCTTCGCCGGTGCGCCGAGGGGCCACAGGTGGCGGACCAGCCGGGCGGGGCTGGGCCGGTCGCCGAAGGCGCGCACGACCTGCGCGCTGCGCGGACCCCACACCTCGACGAACCGGCGGTAGGCGGCGGCGTCGCCCGGACCGCACGCGGCCTCGATCGAGGCGCAGGTGGCGTCGAGGTCGACGCTGAACACCAGCGGCCGCCCGTCGGGTCCGTCGCTGCCCGGGTCGGGGGCGGGGGCGAAGCCCCACGGGTCGCAGTCGACGTAGCGCAGGCCGTGGGCGGCGAGGTCGAGCTCCTCGACGACGCCGGAGTGCCGGATGATCACGTGCGCGCTGGAGCCCCGGTCCACCAGCACCCCGGGCCAGCGCTCGACGGTGGAGACGGCCCCGCCCAGCACGTCGTCGGCCTCGACGACCTCGACGGACAGCCCGGCGACGGCCAGGTGGCAGGCGGCGACCAGACCGTTGTGGCCGGACCCGACGACGACGGCGTCGGTCACTCCGACGACGACCCGAGGGGCAGGCTCGCCCCGAGGATCGCGAAGGGCCGGGCATCACCGGGGAAGTGGTGGTTGCGCGCCAGGTCGACGAACCCGTCGGCGCGGTACAGCCGGAAGGCCTTGGTGTCGGCGTCCGGGGTGGACAGCAGCGCGGCCGGGTGCGGCAGGTCGTGGACCAGCGCGTGCAGCAGCTGCCGGCCCAGGCCCTGGCTCTGGTGGGCCGGGTGCACGTGCAGCTCGCACACCTCGAAGCCGCCGGGCAGCCAGCGCTTGGCGGTGCGCCGGTCGAGGGCGTGCTTGACCTGGTCGTGCCACCACTGGCCGGGGGCGACCAGGTAGCCGTAGCCGAAGCCGACGAGGGTCTCGCCGTCCGGACCCTCGGCGAAGGCGCCGACCGCGCGGAAACCCTGGCGCTCGGTGTGCTGGACGGCGTAGCCGTAGCGACCGGCCACGACGGAGTCGCCGTAGCCCATGGCCAGGCCGTAGATCGCCAGCGCCTCGTGCAGGTGCTCGCGCATCCAGGGGGTCGGCAGCTCGGTCACCCGGGTGGTCGGTGCGGTCATGCTGCGGGTGCTGCGGGGTCCACGGACGGCATGGCTCGATCATCCCACCGCCGGAGCTGCCCCGTCGGTCAGCCGGCGTCGACCTCGGCCGCGGTGCCCGCCGTGATGCGCAGCAGCTCGTCGTACGTCGTCGGGAAGACGGTGTGCGGGTGGCCGGCTGCAGCCCACACCTGCGGGTGCCGGGCCAGGGTGATGTCGACCAGCGTGCCGATCGGCTCGGGGTGCCCGACCGGGGCGACGCCGCCGATGGCCTGCCCGGTGTGCTCCCGGACGAAGGACGCCGACGCCTTCGTGAGGGCCGGGACGCCGAGCAGCGCGGCCACCTTCGCGGTGTCGACCCGGTGCGCGCCGCTGGTCAGCACCAGCACCGGGTTGCCGTCGACCTCGAAGACGAGGCTGTTGGCGATGGCACCGACCTCGACGCCCAGCTGGTCGGCGGCGGCCTGCGCGGTCGGGGCGGCGTCGGCCAGGTGCCGGACCTCGCCGGTGACCCCGTGGTCCCGGAGGACCTGCTGCACGTGGGCGACCATCGGGTGCTCGGACGACGTCACGGCGGCGATCATCCCATCCGAGTGCAGCGGGATCATCATTCGCACATGTGCTACAAGTGAGTATAAGGTCGCATCGTGAGCGCAGCTGCACCCGGTTGGCCGCCGATCGGCACCCGGCAGGTGCCGTGGCGCCCGAACCTGCCCGACGAGGTCGTTCCCCGGGCGGTCCGCCTCCGCCACGCGGGGCCCTACCGCGCCGCCGTGGTCCCGACGATCGCCGACCTGGTGCCGCAGGTCAGCGGTCCCGTGCTGCGCGCCGCCGAGGACGCCGTCGCCGAGATCGCCCGCTTCGACGCCCGCATGGGCGCCGAGGTCGCCCCGTTCGCCGCCGTCCTGCTGCGCACGGAGTCCGCGTCGTCCTCGCGCATCGAGCAGCTGACCTCCGGCGCCCGGGCGATCGCCGTCGCCGAGCTCGGCTCGCCCTCGACCCGCAACGCCGAGGCCGTGGTGGGCAACGTCGCGGCCATGCAGGCCGCCCTCGAGCTGTCGGAGGCGCCGACGCCGGCCGCCGTCCTGGCGATGCACGAAGCCCTCCTGCGCGACACCGATCCGGACATCGCCGGGCGGTGGCGCCGCGAGCAGGTGTGGGTGGGGGGCAGCTCCTACGGCCCGCACGGGGCCGAGTACGTGGCGCCCGTGGCCGCCGACGTCCCCGAGCTGGTCGCCGACCTCAGCCGGTTCGCCGTCCGCACCGACACCGCCCCGCTCGTGCTGGCCGCCGTCGCCCACGCCCAGTTCGAGACCATCCACCCCTTCCCCGACGGCAACGGCCGCACCGGTCGCGCACTGGTGCACTGCCTGCTGCGCCACCACGGGGTCACCCGGGCGGTCACCGTGCCGGTCTCGGCGGGCCTGCTGGTCGACGTCGAGGGGTACTTCGACGCACTGACCGCGTACCGGCGCGGCGAGCTCGACCCCGTCGTCACGGCCTTCACCCGGGGCACCCTGGCGGCCATCACGAACGCGGCGGAGCTGGTCCAGCAGCTGCGGGCCGTCCGCGCCGGCTGGGACGACGTCGTCCGGGCCCGCTCGGACGCCGCCGCCTGGCGGGTCGCCGACCTGCTGGTGCGCCAGCCCGTCGTCGACGCCGCCGCGGTCACCCGGGAGCTGGGGGTGCCGGCGCAGAACGTCGTCCGCGCCCTGGCCCCGCTGGAGGCGGCCGGGGTGGTCACCGAGTTCACCGGTCGTCGGCGGAACCGGATGTGGCAGGCCGGCGAGGTGCTCGAGGCCCTCGACGCGTTCGCCGCCCGGTCGGGCCGGCGCGGTCAGCCGCGGCCGACGGCGTAGCGCAGCAGCACCACCCCGCTGCCGAACCGACGCTCCTCCTGCAGGTCCAGCCGCAGGTCGAGGCCCTCCGGGAACAGCCGGCGGCCGCGGCCCAGCACCACCGGGTAGGTGAACAGCCGCAGCTCGTCCACCAGCCCGAGCCGCAGCAGGTCGTGGCCCAGCGCGATGCTCCCGGTCAGCACGACGTCCGCGCCGTCCTGCTCGGCCAGGCCGCGGACCTCACCGGCCAGGCCGTCGCCCCCGCGCAGCACCGTCGTGCCCGCCCACCCCGGGTCCTGCAGGCTCGAGGAGACGACGTACTTCTGCACCCGGTCCAGGTGCTCGGTCACCCCGGTGCGGTCGTCGTGCTGCTTCGGCCAGAACCCGCGCATCTCCTCGAACGTCGTCCGGCCGCACAGGAAGGCGTCCGACCTCGCCGCGAAATCGGCGGTGGCTGCCGCGAGCTCGCGGCCGTGCTCGGTGTCGGCGGTGACGTCGAACCAGCCCTGCTCGCCGTCCACGACGCCGTCCAGGGTGATGTTCTGGGTGATCACGATCGGTCGCACGAGGTCCTCCTCGGGTCGGGGTCTCCCGGACGGGACCCCGACCCGGCGGCAGACTCATCGGACCCCGGACATCAACCTCCGGATGAACGGGGTGGCCAGCGCCAGCACCAGGCCGAGCACGACGGCGATCCCGCCCAGCGTGCCGAAGTAGGCGACCTGGGTGTCCGGGTCGTACTTCCCGGCGAACACCCCGGCCAGCGAGGTGCCGATCGCGGTGGACAGGAACCACAGCGCCACCATCTGGGTGCGGTAGGCGGCCGGTGCGAGCTTCGTCGACAGCGACAGGCCGACCGGCGAGAGCAGCAGCTCGGCCACGGTGAACACCAGCAGGACGCCGACCAGGCCCAGCAGCGGGGCACCCCCCGGGCCGGAGCCGGCCATCGGCAGGAAGAGCAGGAACGCGAGCCCCATGATCGCCGTGCCGGCCGCGAACTTGACCGGGGTGGAGGGCTGCCGCGGGCCGAGCCGGGTCCAGAGCGCGGCGAAGACGCCGGACAGCAGGATGATGAAGACCGGGTTGATCGACTGCACCCAGGACGCCGGCACCGTCCAGCCGAACAGGTCGCGGTCGAGCTGGCTGTCGGCGTAGAGGGCGACCACGGTCGACTGCTGCTGGTAGAGCGACCAGAACGCCACGCTGGCCACGAACATCGGGATGAAGGCCAGCACCCGCCGGCGCTCGGTGCGGTCGATGCGGGCGCTGCGCAGCAGCTGGGCGAAGTAGCCGATCGACACCACCACGCAGACCCAGACCACGATCGTGGCCAGCCGCTCGGCGCGGATGACCCCGGTCAGGGCCAGCCCGACCAGCAGCAGCACGCCGACGGCCGCGCCGCTGATCCACCGCGCGCGCTCGGCCGCGGGCAGCGGGGACGGGACCTCGCGCCCGGTGCCCTCGAGCCCACGCCGGCCGACGGCGTACTGCACCAGCCCCGCCGCCATGCCGACCGCGGCGAGCCCGAACCCGAGGTGGAAGCCGACGGTGGACTGCGCCAGGCCCGTCAGGAGCGGGCCGGCCAGGGCGCCGACGTTGATGCCCAGGTAGAAGACGGAGAACCCGGCGTCGCGGCGGACGTCGTCGGCGCTGTAGAGCAGCCCCACCAGGGTGGTCGCGGTGGCCTTGACGCCACCGCTGCCCAGGGCGATGAGCACCAGGCCGACGCCGACCCCGGCCAGCCCGGGGACCAGCGACAGCGCGACGTGCCCGGCCATGACGACCACGGCCGACCAGAACAGCACCCGCTCGGGGCCCAGCAGCCGGTCGGCGACCCAGCCGCCGACGATCGTGGACAGGTAGACGGTGCCGCCGTAGGCGCCCACGATGCTGGCCGCCGTCGAGGTGGTGATGCCCAACCCGCCGTCGGCGACGGAGTAGGAGAGGTAGTACAGCAGGATCGCCTGCATGCCGTAGAAGCTGAACCGCTCCCACATCTCCACGCCGAACAGGTGCACCAGGCCGCGCGGCTGGCCCAGGAAGGTCTTCTCGGCCGGGGCGGCCGCGGTCTTGGCGGTTGTCACGGGCAACGACTGTCCCCCTCGGGGGCCGGTTCCGCACGCCGAGGCGCGGCCCGGGCCAGCAGTGCGGTCTGCGGGGTGGTCTCGCGGCGGGACGGCGGCCGGTCCCACCGGTCGACCAGTTCGAAGCCGGCGGCCCGCAGCTGGTCGGTGAGGTCGGCGGGGTCCAGTCGCCAGACGTCCAGCCGCACCGGGTGCCCGTAGGCCGAGGTGCGGCGCAGGTGGTCGGTGCCGACCTGGAAGGCGGTCAGCAGCAGACCGCCGGGGGCGAGCACCCGGTGCAGGTCGGCCAGCGCGTCTGCCCGGCCGGCCCGGTCGAGGTGGATGAGCGAGTACCAGGCCAGGGCTCCGGCCAGGCCGGCGTCGGGCTCGGGCAGGTCGGTCAGCGAGCCGACGACGAACCGCAACGACGGGTGCGTGCGCCGGGCGATCGCCACCATCCGGGGCGACAGGTCCAGGCCACGGGCGTCCAGGCCGAGGCCGGCCAGGTGGGCGGTGATGCGGCCGGGCCCGCACCCGGCGTCCAGCACCGGCCCGGGCGGCATGGCCTCGGCGAAGGCGGCGAGCACCGCGCGGTCCCACGGCGCCCCCGCCAGGTCGTCGGCCAGCAGCCGGGCGTAGGCCCCGGCGACGGCGTCGTAGGCCTGCCGGGTGCGGGCCTCGAGGTCGGCCGGGGTGCGGGGGGCTCGCCCGGTCACGGGGTGAGCGGGCGGTCGAGCACCGCCGCGACGGCGCTGCGGTCACCGCGGATCTCCACCCGGTCGTCGGAGGGGGTGATCCGACGCCACAGGAGGAGGAGCAGCGCCTCGGCCGGCCCGGCGACCGTGCCGACGGGGGCGGCCGCGAGGTCGCCGGTACCGACCGGCAGCACGGCACCGGACTCGGCGGGCGTCAGGTGCACCACGTCGTCGGTCGCGGTGACCCGGCCGAGGCGGACCTGGCGCGGCAGGAACAGGCCCAGCACCTCGTCGACCCCGTCGAGGGCGACCGGGGCCGGGATGGCGGCCGGCTCGCCGAGGGCGCTCGTGGCGTCGTGGTGGTGCAGCGTCACCTCGTGCGCCTGGCGCCGCGACCAGGAGGCCGCGGTGCGGTCGGTGCGGTCGAGGGTCCAGCAGGGGGTGGTGGGCGGGGTGGTGCGCAGCGCCTCCAGCAGCAACCCGGCCGCGTCCGCGTAGAAGGCGGGGACGGCGGCGTCGTCGGCCGGGCCGGGCTGCTCGTCGGGGGCCCGGTCGCCGCGCAGCGCCTCGCGGGCCCACAGGTGGACCGACCCGGTGTGCCGGCCCAGGTCGGCCAGCGACCAGCCCGGGCAGGACGGCACCGGCGCCGCGAGGTCGGCCGAGGCCAGGAGCTCGGCGAGGGACGCGGTGCCGTGCTGCAGCAGGGCGAGGTGGTCGAGGGTCACGCAGGCACCGTAGGGCGGGGGACCGACGGGACGGGGCGGAAGTGTCGGTGGTCGGTGGTCTGCTCCTCGTGTGCAGGGGAACAGGTGTTCGGGTGTCGCCTTGACGGCGGGGTGCGGGCGTGGTGTTCTCGACGTGTTCGAACGTGCGTTCGAACGGCCGGTGGGGTCGCCGGTCGCGGGACGGGGAGTGCGGAGGCCGTGGTGAGCGGAGTGCTGGTGGGCACGGACGAGCGGACCGAGGAGCAGGTGCGGGTCGAGCGGGGGCCCGGTGGTCCGATCCGGTTCTGGCGGGGTCAGGGTCGCTACGAGGTGGGCGAGCTGATCGACCACCGGGTCGAGCCCGACCCGTGGTGGCGCGGCGCGGCCGCGGGCGCCCCGGTGGCCCAGCGCCACGTGTGGCGGATCGAGGCGGTGCGCGCGGGTCGGTCCCGGAGCACCTTCGCCGGGGTGTTCGACCTGTCGTGGGAGCCGGCCGGCGACCGGTGGCTGCTGGTCCGGGTGCACGACTGATGGGCGCCGTCCGGGTCCTCTCGCCCGCCCAGCTCGAGCTCACCCCGCCGTTGCCACCGGCGGCGTCGCAGCTGCTCGGGCAGGCCCACCGCGGGCTGGCCGAGGCGGCGGCCTGCCGCGATGCCGGGTGGCGCTACGCGACTGCGCACCTGGCGGCGCTGCGGGGGGCCGCCGCCGTCCTGGCCGCCCGCACCCGGCCCGAGTCCGGCCGCCGTCGCCCGCGCAGCGCCTGGGTGCTCATCGGCCAGGTCGCCCCCGAGCTGGGGGAGTGGGCCGCCTTCTTCGCCGCCGGGGCGGCCAAGCGGGCGGCCGCCGAGGCGGGGCTGTCCTCCGCGGTCACCGAACGGGAGGCCGACGACCTGGTCCGTGACGCCACGGCGTTCCTGGCGGTCGTCGAGACCACCCTGGGTCGGCCGGTCTCGGCCGAGGCGGCCCGGCCGGCACCGCCGGCGCGGGTGTCACCCCTGCGGTCGGTGTGAGCGGCCGGCGCTTTGCCGGATCGGCACGGATGCTTGCCCACCTGCCGGGCCTGACCGAGAGTCGTGGCATGGCGACGCAGCACCCCCACGACCACGACCACGGCACCGACCAGCACGGCGGGCACGAGCGCGGCGCCCACCAGCACGGGGACGCCGGGCAGATGGCGGCCTGGCAGGAGACCGACCCGGCTGAGTGGTTCACCGAGAGCTTCTGGGACGACCGCTACCGCGAACGGCCGATCTGGTCGGGCAACGCCAACCAGCGGCTGGTCGAGGCGGCCGCCGAGCTGACCCCCGGCCGGGCGCTGGACGTCGGCTGCGGCGAGGGCGGCGACGCCATCTGGTTGGCCTCCCGCGGGTGGCAGGTCACCGCCTCCGACGTCTCGCCGGTGGCGTTGGACCGGGCGCGCCAGGCCGCCGGGTCCGCGGGGGTGGGCGAGGCCATCACCTGGGAGCAGGCCGACGGCCGCAGCGACTGGACCCCGCCGGCCGGCGCCTACGACCTGGTCACCGCCTCCTTCCTGCAGTTCCCGCGGCCCGAGCTGGGCGCCTTCCACCGCAAGCTCGCCGGCGCGGTGGCCCCCGGCGGCACCCTGCTGATCACCGCGCACCACGCCGACAGCCACGCCGGCGAGGGCACCCCGTTCACCGCCGACCTCTTCGCCACCGCCCAGGAGATGGCCGATGGTCTGGCACTCGACGACACCTGGGAGGTCAGCGCCACCGACCCCACCCGCGAGGCGGTCTTCCCGCCCGGCCCCGAGGGCCAGCTGATGAGCGTCCGCGACGCCGTCCTGCGGGCGGTACGCCGGGGCTGACGCGTCCGCGGCGGGTGCCGTCTAGGGTCGCGAGGGTGCCCCAGCCCGAGAACCCGCCCGCCGCGCCGGCCGGCCTCGCCGAGCCCCCGGTCCGAGCCGCCGCGGTCTGGGCCGCGCTCGACCCGCTGGTCGGCGGTGGCCCGCTGCAGGTGCTCGACGTGGGCGGTGGGGCCGGGGTGTTCGCGGTCCCGCTGGCCCAGCTGGGCCACACGGTCACCGTCGTCGACACCTCGGCCGACGCCCTGGCGACCCTCCGTCGTCGCGCGGACCTCGCCGGTGTCGCCGGGCGGGTGCACGGCGTGCAGGGCGACGCCGACCAGCTCGGCTCCGTCCGGGGCCCGGATGCCGGCTACGACCTCGCGCTCGTGCACGCCGTCCTCGAGGTCGTCGACGACCCGGCCACCACGCTGGCCGGCATCACCGCGGCCCTGCGCCCCGGTGGTCGGTTGAGCGTCACCGCGGCCAACCGGGCCGGGGCGGTGCTCGCCCGGGCGCTGGGCGGCCACCCGGTCGAGGCGCGGGCGCTGCTCGACGACCGCGACCCCGCCCCGGCCCGCTCGCGCACCCGGGCAGCCCGCCGTCGGTTCAGCCCCGACGAGCTGCTGGCGCTGGTGCACGGGGCCGGGCTGGAGGCGGGGGAGTGGCGCGGGGTGTCCGTCGTGGCCGACCTGCTCGAGTCCAGCTCGGGTGCCGACCCCGAGGCCCTCCGTCGCCTCGAGCTGGAGCTGGCCGGCGTCTCGCCCTACCGCGACGTCGCGACCGGCCTGCACGTGATCGCCACCCGGGGCGCCGGTCAGCCGTGACCCTGCCGGCCGACCTGCACCGTCCCGCCTACGGCACCGCCACCCTCGCCGACGTCCTGCCGTCGGTGGCGTCCTGCCTGGGCGTGGGCGGGCCCGACCCGCTCGGCCTCACCGACGTGCTGCGCGGCGCGCGGCGGGTCGCCGTGCTGCTCGTCGACGGGCTCGGCGCCGACCTCGTGCGGGCCCACCCCGACCTGGCGCCCACGCTAACGGCGTTGGCCGGCCCGCTCGGTGACCTGCAGGCGCCCTGCCCGAGCACCACCCCGGTGAGCCTGACCAGCCTGGGCACCGGTCTCCCGCCCGGCAGCCACGGCGTGCTCGGCTTCGTCACCGACGTGCCCGGGCAGGACCGCGCGCTGACCCACACCCAGTGGACCGACGACCCCGACCCCGCCACCTGGCAGGCCCGCCCCACCGTCTTCCAGCAGCTGGCCGCCGCCGACGTCCCGGCCGCCGTCGTCGGGCCCTACGCCTACGCCGGCTCCGGGCTGACCCGGGCCGCCTACCGCGGCGCCCGCTACGCCCCCGCGGTGAGCCCCGGCGACCTCGCCGCGGCCCTCGGCCAGGCCCTGACCGCCCACGACCGCGCGCTCGTCTACGGCTACCACGCCGAGCTCGACCTCACCGGCCACGTCCGCGGGGTCGACTCCCCGAGCTGGCGGCAGCAGCTGGCCCACGTCGACCTGATGGTCGCCCAGGTCCTCGACGGCCTGCCCGACGACGCGGCCCTGCTGGTGACCGCCGACCACGGCATGCTCGACGTCCCGGCCGACACCCGGGTCGACGTCGACGCCACCCCGGCGCTGGGCGCCGGGGTGCGCCTGCTCGCCGGTGAACCGCGGGCCCGCTACGTGCACGCCGTCGACGGTGCCGCCGGCGACGTCCTCGCCGCCTGGCGCGCCGAGCTCGGCGACCGGGCCTGGGTGGTCGGCCGTGACGAGGCGATCGCCAGCGGCGTCTTCGGCCCGGTCGACGACGACCTGGCCGCCCGCATCGGCGACGTCGTCGCCCTGGCCCGCGGCACGTGGGCCGTCACCGCCACCCAGCAGGAGAAGGTGCCCTCGATGCTCGCGGCCTACCACGGCTCGCTCACCGCCACCGAGCTGGCGATCCCGCTGCTGGTCGCCCGGGGGAGCGCGCTGTGAGCGGCCCGACCCTGACGGTGTGCCGCGGCTGCTGCTGCGGCCGGGTGGAGAAGCACCCCGGGACCGACCACCGCGCCCAGCTGACCGCCCTCCAGCGCGGCACCGCGCGGGTGCGGGTGGTCGACTGCCTGGACGCGTGCGAGCGGTCCAACGTCGTCGTGGTCAGCCCCAGCCCGGCCGGCCGCGCCGCGGGCGCCCGGCCCGTCTGGCTGGGTGGGGTCCTCGACGAGGAGACGACGGCCGACGTGCTGCGCTGGGTCGCCGACGGCGGCCCGGGCATCGCCGAGCCACCGGACTTCCTGGACCTGCAGATCTTCTCGCCGTCCCGCCGGGTGCGGGCCGAGGCCGAGCTCTAGGAGGTCACCGAGACCGGGTGCCAGGTCCGGAACCGGCCCGGTCGCAGCGCGGCGCAGGTGAGCTGCCGGGCCTCGCCGGACAGCCGGCTGTCCAGCACGACCCGGACCTCGCCGACCGGTCCGGTCAGCGTCACCGTCCAGCGCTGCGAACCGTCCGGGGCGGCCTCGTCGGCCCGCGCCCCGGTGACCGGGAGGTCGGCCACCCCGACCAGACCCAGCTCGACCCGGGCGAACTGCTGGGCGGCCTGCGCCGGCGGGGTCAGCCCGGCCCGGCCGCGCAGGCCGGGCAGCAGCACCTCGCCGCGGCCGTGCGCCTCGACCAGCCCGCCGCCGTCCTCGGGCACCTGGCCGTAGAGGTGGCCGGTGGGCAGCACGAGCACGTTGGCGGCGAACCGGTCGCCGCCCAGGTGGCTGGTCTCCCAGACGTCCCCGGCCAGGGTGCGGGCCAGCGGCCGGCCGCGGACCGCGCAGCAGGCGTCGTGCCCGCCGTGGGTGCAGACCAGGAAGGTCGGGGCGTCGGACTCGATGCCGACCGACCCGTCCAGGGGGACGTCGAGCAGGTCGGCGTCCTGGTCGCGGGTGGACCAGCGGACCCACGGGGCGTGCACGTCGGCCACGGCCCACCGCCCGCGGGAGTCCGACAACCGCTCGCCGGGGCGACGGACCATCTGGATCCGCAGCCCCGCCGCGCGGGCGCGCTCGGCCAGCCGGGGGGCGACCTCGGCGTCGAACCGGGACTGCAGCAACGCGTCGCGGCCCCACGGCCCGGGCTGCTCGACCAGCAACCAGCGTCGGGCCGGGGGAGCCGTCGCGATCGGGGAGTCGCCGGCGACCAGCGCCTGCACCGAGCACCGGCCCTCGTCCAGCCGGCCCGCCGGGTAGGTGCGCGGGTCGGCGTCCTGGCAGTAGGGGTCTGCCGGTGCCGCGTCAGGCACCTGTTCCGCGCTCATCCCCTCCATGGTGCACAGCTCGCGCGTCCGGGACCACCGCCACCGACTCCACCACCAGTCGCCGGGCCAGCTCGTGCTGCTCGTCGGCCGGGAGACCGGGCAGGTCGCCGACCTTCAGCTCGCCGGCGGCCAGCAACCCGGCCAGGGCCGGCCGCTGGGCGGCCGGGAACGTGCGGTGCTGGCGGCCGGTCACGAGCACGACCTCGTCGCCGACGGCGTCGCGGAGCTGCACCCGCAGCCGGGGCCGCAGGCGGAGCACGGTGTCGGCGGTGAGGGCGGCCGCGGCGGCCGACTGCGCGAGGGGGGCCACCGGCTCGGGGCGGACCTGGGCCCAGGTGCGTGACCTCAGCCGGTCGGCCACCGCGGCCGGGTCGACCCGGTCCAGGGCCGCGTGCAGCCCGGCCAGGACGGCGGCGACGTCGTCGGCGGTCGTGCCCGGTGCCGAGAGGTCGACCCCCAGCGGCAGCGATGCGCGCAGGGCGGGGTCGTCGGTGGCCAGGGTGCGGACGAGGTCGAGCGCGGACTCGACGGCGCCCCACCGGGTCACGTTGTGCACGCCGATGGTCAGGTGGGCGCTGATCTCGCCCAGCGCCACCGCCGAGTGCAGGTAGCCGCGCGGCAGGTAGAGGGCGTCGCCGGGCCGGAGCACGGCGTCGACGACCGGGGTCTGCGCGGCGCGCTCGGCGACGGCGTCGGCCCGGTCGCCCCACGGCTGGGTGCGCAGCGGGTCGGTGAGCACCGGCTCGTGGATCGTCCAGTGCTTCTCGCCGGCCACCTGCAGCACGAACACGTCGTGGACGTCGTAGTGCGGGGAGAACCCGCGCGAGGACGGCGGGGTGATGTAGGCGTTGACCTGGGTGGGGTGGCCGAGGTCGGCGGCCAGGGCGTCGGCGAAGGCGATGAGCGGCGGCCACAGCCGGTGCAGGCCCTGCAGCACGACGGTGGAGCCCTCGCTGAACAGCCGGAGCACGGAGTCCGAGGACACCTGGTCGGCCACCTCGGCGCCGGCGCCGCCGGAGCCGGTGAAGCGCTTGGGGTCGACGACGGCGCCGTCCTTGGCGATCCGCAGGAACGGGGTGCGCAGGCCGCGGACGGAGAGCAGGTCGTCGACGTCGGCCAGGGTGAGCAGGTCGGAGAAGTCCTGCCCCAGCTCGGCAGCGCTGGTCAGGAGGGGTCGGCGCGACCAGTACGCCGCGGCGAAGACCTCCGGGTCCACGCCGATGCAGCGCCGCAGGGCCGGGCGGAGAGCTTCCTCCGCCCGGCCCTGCGTGGTCGGGGTCGGCGTCAGGCCGACCCGTCCGCGCCGCCGTCGCTCTGGCCCGGGGTGCCCTCGCCGGCGCCGCTGTCCGCGGGGCCCTCGGCGCCGCCGTCGGCACCGCCGTCGTGCTGGCCGGGGGTACCCGAACCGGCACCGCTGTCCGCGGGGCCCTCGGCGCCGCCGTCGGCACCGCCGTCGTGCTGGCCCGGGGTGCCCTCACCGGCACCGCTGTCGGCGGGACCCTCGGTGCTGGTCATGTCGTCGTCGTCGAACGCCACGATTCCTCCATCAAGCTCGTCGTGCGACCGCCGGTCGGCGGTCCCGGGGGAGTCCTACCGCAGCGGTCGTCGCGCTACACATCCGGGTTGGGACCCCGCCGGGCACGGGTAGAGGACCCGGGTGACCGACCGCTGGACCGCCGAGGTCACCCGCACCGCTGCCGCCTTCGCCGACCTGGTCGACGACGGCTGGTCCCTCCCGCTCCCCGGGGGCGGTGACACGGCCCGCCGCTGGTCCGGGTTGTCCGCCCTGGGCGCCCAGGACCTGCCCCTGGCCCGGCTGGCCGAGGGCCACGCCGACGCCGTGGCGGTCCTGGCCGAGCTGGACGGCCCGGTCCCCGGCCCGGGCGAGCGGCTGGGGGTGTGGGCCGCCGAGCCACCGGACGGCCGGGTCGTGGCACGGTCGGTCGGCGGCTGGCGGCTGACCGGGACCAAGCGCTGGTGCTCCGGTGCCCGGGCGTGCACCTCGGCGCTGGTCACCGCGCACGCCGAGGACGGCCGCCGGCTCTTCCTCGTCGACCTGTCCGCCCCGGGGGTCGTCCCCCGACCCGGCAGCTGGCGCGCCGCAGGGATGGCCGGCAGCGACACCGTGGACGTCGAGCTGTGCGACGTCCCCGCCACCGCGGTCGGCGGCCCGCGCGCGTACCTGGACCGCCCCGGCTTCTGGCACGGCGGCATCGGCGTCGCCGCCGTCTGGGCCGGCGGGGCCCACGGGGTCGCCGCCGCGCTGGCCGAGGCCGTGGCGGCCGGCCCCGACCCCTACCGCGACGCCGCCTGGGGAGCGGTCGACGTCGCCCTGCACGCCGTGGACGCCGCGCTGGCCGTGGCGGCCGCCGAGGTGGACGCCGACCCGCTCGACGCCGCCGGGGTCGCCGCCACCCGGGCGCACCGGGTCCGCGGGCTGGCCGTCCGCACCGGGCTCGAGGTGCTGGCCACCACGGGCCGCGCCCTGGGCGCCGGCCCCGCCGCGCACGACGGCGCCCATGCCGCCCGCCGTGCCGACCTGGAGGTCTACCTGCGCCAGCACCACGGCGACCGGGACCTCGCGGCGCTGGCCGACGCCGTGCGGGCAGCGGCGCCGGCCGACGTCGTGCGGACCGGCCGGTGAGCGCGCCCGCCGCCGGGCACGGTCCCGGCGCGACCCCGGAGTCGGCCTGGGCCGGGTGGGCCCCGGACCTCCCGCAGTGGGTGCCCGACCCGACCTGGCGGCGGGTGGTCGTCTGCGCGGCGCACCCGGACGACGAGGTGCTCGGCGTCGGCGGCATCCTCGCGATGCTGGCCGGGGCCGGGGTGCAGCTGCACCTGGTCGCGGTCACCGACGGCGAGGCCAGCCACCCCGGCAACCCCGTGCTCGGCCCGGCCGCGCTGGCCGTGGCCCGGGTCGCCGAGCACGCCCGTGCCCTCGACGTCCTGGGTGCGGGGTCCACGACCTGCACCCGGCTCGGCCTGCCGGACTCCGCCGTCTCCGCCCACGAGGGCGACCTCGTCGTGGCGCTGGGTGCGCTGCTGGCGGGGGCGGACGCCGTCCTCGCGCCCTGGACCGGTGACGGCCACCCCGACCACGAGGCGGTGGGCCGGGCCGCTGTGGCCGCGGCCGGCGACGTCCCGGTCCTGCAGTTCCCGGTGTGGACCTGGCACTGGGCCGCACCCGGTGACCCGCGGGTGCCCTGGGACCGGGCGCGGGCGGTCCCGCTGCCGCCCTCCGTGCGGGCGGCCAAGCGGGCCGCCGTCGCGTGCTTCACCACCCAGGTCCAGCCGCTGGGCCCCGACCCGGCGATCCTGCCGCCGGAGTTCCTGGCCCACTTCGACCGCGACCACGAGGTGCTCTGGTGACCCTTCCCCCGTCCTACTTCGACGACCTCTACGCCGCCGCCGACGACCCCTGGTCGATGCGCAGCCGCTGGTACGAGCGACGCAAGTACGCCCTGACCACCGCGGTGCTGCCGCGCGAGCGGTACCCCGACGGGCTCGAGGTGGGCTGCTCGGTCGGCGAGCTGACCGCCGCCCTGGCCCCGCGCTGCGACCGGCTCACCGCCTGGGACGCCAGCGCCGCCGCCGTGGCGCGGGCCGCCCTGCGGAACCCCGGGGTCGCCGTCGCGCAGCGGTCGGTGCCCGGTGACCCGCTCCCCGAGGTCGACCTGCTCGTGCTGTCGGAGGTCCTCTACTACCTGTCGCCGGCCGACCTGGCTGCCGTCCTCGCCCAGGTGCGGACGGCGGTGCGCCCCGGCGGGACGCTGCTCGCGGTGCACTGGCGGCACCCCGTGGCCGACTACCCGCAGACCGGGGACGCCGTCCACGCCGCGCTGCGGTCGACGCTGGACTGGCCCCGGGTCGCCGTGCACGAGGAGCCCGACCTCCTCCTGGACTGCTGGGTGCGGGCACCCGCCGGTGACCCGCGGGCCGCGTCGGTCGCCGCGGGGGAGGACCTCTGGTGATCCCCTCGGTGATCGGCGTCGTCGTCCCGGCGCGGGACGAGGCCGGGGTGCTGCCGGCCTGCCTGGCCGCGATCAGCCGGGCCGCCCGGCACCCCGAGCTGGCCGGGGTCGCCGTCCGGGTGGTGGTCGTGGCCGACCGCTGCACCGACGGCACCGCCGCGCTGGCGGCCGCGGCCGGTGCCCTGGTGGTCGAGGCCCACGGGGAGACCGTCGGGGACGCCCGGCACGCCGGGGCGTCGGCCCTGCTGGCCGAGGCCGCCGAGGCCGGCACCCGACCGGCCCGGGTCTGGGTGGCGAGCACCGACGCCGACAGCAGGGTGCCCGCCGACTGGCTCGCCCTGCAGCGGGCGGCGGCCGAGTCCGGCGTGGACGCCGTCCTGGGGTTGGTCCGGGTCGAGGACTGGACCGGTCACCCGCCGCACGTGGCCGCCGCGTTCGCGCACGCCTACGACAGCTGGCGGGCAGCCGGTCCCGCCGCGCTGCACCCGCACGTGCACGGCGCCAACCTCGGCGTGCGGGGCGACGCCTACCTGGCCGTCGGCGGCTTCCCCCCGCTGGCGGTCTCCGAGGACGCCGCCCTGGTGGGGGCCCTGCTGCTGGCCGGCCGCACGGTGCTGCGGACACCGGCGGGCACCGTCGTCACCTCGGGCCGGCGCCGGCCCCGGGCGACGGGCGGGTTCGGGGCCGACCTCGACCGGTTGGCCGGCGACTGACCCGGTAGGGTGTCGAACACGTGTTCGACGACGAGGAGGTCCGTGGACCGGGCTCAGGGCTGCCGCGTGCTGCACGTGGACATGGACGCCTTCTTCGCCAGCGTCGAGGTCCGCCGCGACCCCTCGCTGGCCGGGTTGCCGGTCATCGTGGGCGGGTCGGGCGGGCGCGGTGTCGTCACGTCGGCCACGTACGAGGCCCGGGCCCGCGGCGTGCACAGCGCGATGCCCACCGCGCGGGCGCTGCGGCTGTGCCCCGACGCCGTCGTCGTCCCCGGCGACCTCGCGCTGTACTCCGAGGTCTCCCGCGGCGTCATGGCCGTGTTCCGCACGATCACCCCCCTCGTCGAACCGCTGTCCCTCGACGAGGCCTTCCTCGACGTCTCCGGCGCGGGTCGCCGGCTGGGCGACCCGCTGGCGATCGCCGAGCTGGTCCGCGCCCGCATCCACGACGAGCAGGGCATCACCTGCTCGGTGGGGGTGGCTCCCACGAAGTTCGTGGCCAAGGTCGCCTCGACCCGCAGCAAGCCCGACGGCCTGCTCGTCGTCCGGCCGCACGAGGTCGTCGACTTCCTGCACCCGCTGCCGGTCTCCGCGCTGTGGGGCGTGGGGCCGAAGACCGCCGAGGCCCTGCTGCGGCTCGGGTTGCGCACCGTCGGCGACCTCGCGCACGCCCCCGCCGGCACCGTCGAGCACGCCCTGGGTCGAGGTGCCGGTGGCCACCTGCACGAGCTGTCCTGGGGGCGGGATCCTCGCCGGGTGGTGCCCGACGAGCCCGAGCGGTCCACCGGCGCCGAGGAGACCTTCGGGGCCGACGTCGACGACCCGGTCGTCATCCACCGCGAGCTGCTGCACCTGGCCGAGCGGGTCGCCGGCCGGCTGCGCTCGGCGGGGTTCCTCGCCCGCACCGTCACCCTCAAGGTCCGGTTCGCCGACTTCACGACCATCACCCGCTCCCGCACCCTCGCGGTGCCCAGCGACGTCGGCCAGCAGCTCTACGGCACGGCGCGGGACCTCTTCGACGCCCTGGGGCTGGACCGGGTGCGGGTCCGGCTGGTCGGCGTCCGGGCCGAGCGGCTGGCCCGCACCGGCAGCACGCCCACCCAGCTGGAGCTCGGCGCGCCCGAGCACGGTCGCCGCGACGCCGAGCTCGCCGCCGACCGCGCAGCCCGCCGCTTCGGGGCCGGCGCGGTGCGCCCCGCCACCCTGCTGGGCCGCGCCGGTGCCGGCCGCGCCCACGCCGCGCGCCCGACCGACCGGCCCGGCCACCGACGCGCCGCACCCGACGTGTGAAGCCCCCCGTCCGCGGGAACGTCCACACCTGCCGGGTCGTTCACCCGGTAGCGGACCGCCCCTCCGGGTGATCCGCGACAGACATCCCCGTGTCGGGGGCGACTCGCCTTTCGCACCCAGGCCCGGGCTCGTATCCTCAGGTGCACCGCCGGCGACTCGCCACCGGCGGTACCGAAGGTGGACCTCAGGAGGTCGTCGTGCCGCTCTCCGAGCACGAGCAGAAGTTGCTGGAGCAGATCGAGCGCGCGCTCGTCGACGACGACCCGAAGTTCGCCTCCCAGGTGCGTACCGGTGATCGCCGCAAGGCCGCCCGCCGCAAGCTCCAGGTGGGCGCCCTGCTCGTCGTCGTCGGACTCGCCGCGCTCGTGGGCGGTGCGGCCCTGCCATCCGTGCCGCTGGGTGTCGTCGGGTTCCTGGTCATGCTGGCCGGTGCCGTGCTCGGGGTGCTCAACTACAAGCACGCCACAGGCGCCGTCGAGGCGGGTACCGCCACCGGCGGTCAGCCCAGGGCCGGTGGCCGTGGCGCCCCCAAGGCCCGCAAGCAGCCGCTCAAGGACCGCCTGGAAGAGCGCTTCCGCCGCCGCTACGACCAGTAGCCCGGTCGGCGCCCCGCACTCCTCGACGGCCAGGACCCGTTCCGCACGCGGAACGGGTCCTGGTCGTTCGTCTGGTGCTCCCGCGGGCTGACCGACCGCTGATCAGGCGGGGTGCGGGCGGCGGGGGCGGTGCGCGCCGAGCCAGGCCCTGGTGTCGGCGACGGTGCTCGGCGGGAGCAGTCGGGCCCGCACGCGGGCCCGCGTCGGTGCGCCCCGGCGCAGCGCCCGGGAGACCTCCCCGGCCGGGGTGGCCAGGTCCGTGGGGCCCGTCGCCGCGGTCGGCGGGGCGTAGACCTCGCCCTGCAGGGCCAGCGCCAACGCCTCGACCGCCGGGGCCGCTGCCGGACCCACCCGCTCCACCAGGTCCGCGGCCAGCTGCCGCGGGGTCCCGGTCGACCGCACCGGCACCCCGAGGTCCAGCGCCACGGCCAGCAGCTCGTCCCACACCGCTCCCGGTGCGCCCGTGCCCAGGCGCCGCCTGCGTTGCGCCGCGCGGGCGAGGGCCGGCACCGCCAGCAGCGCCAGGACCCCCAGCGAGCCGCCACCCCACGCCGCGACCGCCCCCCACGGGAGTCCGTCGTCGGCGGTCGGCGTGGCCAGCGGCACGACGGCGTCGTCCCGGTCCAGCTCGGCGCTCGGGCCGGCCGGGGCGCTGGTCGGCGCGGTGGGTGCCGCGGTGGCCTCGGGGGTCGGGGCGTCGGCGCGCTGCGCCCACGGCGAGTCCACGGCGCGGGTCGCGGAGATCGGGGTGGGGTCGAACGTCACCCACCCGAGCCCGTCGTAGAACACCTCGACCCAGGCGTGCGCGTCGGCGGAGGTGATCAGCCGGCTGCCGTCGGGCTGCTCCTGGCCCGGGGTGTACCCCAGCACCACGCGGGCCGGCACCCCGGCGGCCCGCACGAGCACCGCCATGGCCCCGGCGTACTGCTCGCAGTACCCACGGCGCAGCTCGAGGAAGTCGGCCAGGTCGTCACCGGTGGTCCCGGGGGCGGTGCTGAGGCTGTACACGAAGCCGTTGGCCCGGTCGGTGAGGAAGTCGAAGACCGCCCGCACCCGTTGGTCGGGGGTCTGCCCCGCGTTCGTGAGCTGCCCGACCAGGCTCGTCACCCGGGGGTCCAGCTCGGGCAGTGCGGTGAACGCCTGCTGCACCGGGTCGTCACCGGGCAGCGGTGGGCTGGCCGCCAGCTGCTCCACCGTCGGCCTGGCCTCCAGGGCGACCTCGTCCCAGGTGCGGCCACTGGTCCGGGCGCCGTCGCGGCCGAACACGGTGCCGCTGGTGGGGTCGACCCGCCACTCGCCGTCGTCGGCGTCCTCGACCGTCACCTGGTCGACGGAGGAGAACAGCGGGAGGAACCGGTCGTCGTGCTCCACCGCGGTGATCCGGGCCCGGACCTCGCGCGAGGGCACCCCGTCGGCCAGCGGGATCAGGTCGCCCGCGGTGTCGGTGGACTCGGTGGCGTCCAGGTCGCCGATGCCCCAGCCGTCGGCCGAGTACTGGTCCAGCGCGACCGCCCGCAGGTACGACGGGTCGGTGACGTCGGTCTCGAGCCGGAGCAGGTCGATCGGGTCGGGCTGGGTCAGCTGACCCTGCAGGGCGGCCTGCGGGTCCAGCGACGTCCCCGTGCTCGACGGGCCGGAGCCGCTCCCGGTGCTCAGCCCGGCGGCGAAGGAGCCCTCGGCGAGCGTGGGCACCACCACCGGCAGCAGGATGCCGGCCAGCACGGCCAGCGCGCCGGTGCGCAGGGCGGGCAGCACCCCGGTGCCGGCGAAGGCGCCGGGCCCCGACCGCTGGCGCCCGGACAGCCGCAAGCGCTGGTCGGCCCACAGCAGCAGGGCCAGCCCCGCGGCCGGGCCGAGGAAGACCAGCAGCGTCACGTCGCCGGTCGTCGTGGCCACCGGCACGCAGCACAGCACGAGCAGGGCCAGCCCGCCGGCCGCCGGTTGCCGGCCGCCCACGGCCACCAGGTCCACGACGAGGGTGAGGACCCCGACCAGCAGCGTGGTCAGGGCGACCAGGCCGTCCAGCGGGATCGCCGGGGTGGCCTGCTCGCGGATCTCGGTGAAGCCCGACCCGAGCACGCCGACGAGGTCCGCGACGCTGCTCGGGGTCGGCAGGACGCCGAGCAGGGCCCGCCCGGGGGCGAACACGAGGGTCAGCACGACCAGCAGTGCCAGGACCTGGACGACGGGGGCCACCACCTCGGCGGCCACGGTGCTCGACCGCCCCCACCGCTCGTCGAGCTCGCGGACCAGCGCGCCGGACAGGGTGACCGCCGGGACCGCGAGCACCACCGGGACGACCCACCCGCTGGTCAGGAAGACGGGGGTGAGGGCCAGCGAGCCCAGCAGCATCGCCACCGCGACGGCGGTCGAGGTGCCCCACCGCAGCCCGCTCACGCCGGCACCGCCCGGCCGGGCTCGGCATCGGTGGTCGCGCTGCCCAGCCGGGCCCACACCGTCTCGACGGCGTCCTGCGGGCCGGCGGTGACCACCCGCCAACCGGCGGCCCGCAGCGTGGCGGCGGCCTGCTGCTGCCGGTCGGCGAGCTCCTGCGCGGCGCCCGGGGCCAGGGCGGGCCGTCGGCCGCCCCGGCCGGGGGCCGTGCGCCAGGCGGCGACGTCGACCAGGACGGCGACGTCGGTGCCCGGCCCCGACCGCGCGCGGACCAGTGCCGCGACGTCGGCCGGGGACACCGCACCCAGCAGGCAGACCAGCGGACCGCTCTCGGCCACCCGGCGGAGGGCCTGCAGCCCGGTGTCCAGGTCGGCGGCGCGGGAGGCCGACACGGAGGCCAGCCGCTCGGCGAGACCGGGGCGGTCCAGACCCGCGCCGGCGAGGTCACCCGCCTCGGTGACCACCCGCAGGTCGGCGCCCCGGGCCAGCAGGTGGTCGCCGATGCTGGCCGCCGCCTCCACCACCCACTCCAGGGTGTCGGGCGGGGGAGCGGGATCGCCGGTCGGGCCGACGGCGGCGGCGTCCAGCACGTGGGCGCGTTCGCGGGTGTCGACGAGCAGGGTGGCCGAGGACCGCCACGGCTTCTCCTCGAGCCGGACCATCAGCTCGCCGGTGCGCGCGGTCGCCCGCCAGTGCACCTTGCGCAGGTCGTCGCCGCGCCGGTACTCGCGGGTGCTGACGTCGTCCTCGCCGTGCACCGCCAGCGACCGGCGGGCACCCGCCGCACCGCCCCCCGCGCCGCCGGACAGCGACACGGCGCCCAGCGGCCGCACGCGCGGCACGACGAGCAGGGTGGCGGTGTCGACGCCGGACGTGGTCCGCAGGACCAGCCCGAAGGGGTCGACCAGGCGCAGCCGGAGAGGACCCAGCGGGATCCGGCCCCGGCGGGCCCCGTGCACGGGGTAGCGCAGGGCCGCGGTGGCCCCGCTCGGCAGCCGCTCGACCAGGAACCTCGGCCGGGGGCCGAGCTCGGCCGGCAGCTGCTCGGACATCGCCCACAGCCCGCCGACGCGCCGATCGGTGTTGGTGACCTCCAGCAGCACCTCGGCGTCCTGCCCGCGCGGGAGCCGGGCGGGGGAGACGGTGCGCCGGGAGGCCAGCCGGAACCGGGCCCGGGCCACCCCGACGGTCGCCAGCAGCGGCAGCGCGAGGACGAACACCGCCACCTGCACCAGCGATCGCTCGCCCAGCAGGGCGCCCAGCAGCACCAGCGTCACCCCGGCGGCGACCAGGCAGCCGCCGCGCAGCGTGAGGCTGGAGGTGAGCTCGGCCAGCCGGCCGGGGCGACGGCGCACCCGCTCAGCGCCGGCGGGGGACCGGGACGGCGGTCAGCAGGTCGCCGACCACCCGCTCGGGGGTCCGCCGGGCCAGTGCGGCGTCGGGCGTGAGCAGCAGCCGGTGGGCGAGCACGGGCGTGGCCATCTCCTGCACGTCGTCGGGCAGCACGTGGTCCCGGCCGGCCAGGGCCGCGGCCGCCCGCGCCGAGCGCAGCAGCTGCAGGCCGGCCCGCGGCGAGGCGCCCAGCCGCAGGTCGGGACTGCGCCGGCTGGCCTCGACCAGGGACACCACGTAGCGGCGGAGCGGGTCGGCCACGTGCACCCGGGTCACCGCGTCGACCATCGCCCGCACGGACGCGGCGTCGGCGACCGGCTGCAGCCGGGTCAGCGGGTCGACGGTGCCGCGGTCGTCGAGCATGGCCAGCTCGGCGTCGCGGTCGGGGTACCCCATCGACACCCGGGCGGTGAACCGGTCGCGCTGGGCCTCGGGCAGCGGGTAGGTGCCCTCCATCTCCAGCGGGTTCTGGGTGGCCAGCACCATGAACGGCCGGGCGAGCTCGTAGGTGACGCCGTCGACGGTGACCTGGTGCTCCTCCATGCACTCCAGCAGCGCGGACTGGGTCTTCGGGGAGGCCCGGTTGATCTCGTCGGCCACCACGAGGTTGGCGAACACCGCGCCGGGCCGGAACTCGAAGGTGCGCGACTCCTGGTCGAACACGGCGACGCCGGTGATGTCGCTGGGCAGCAGGTCGGGGGTGAACTGGATCCGGCGCACCTCGGAGTCGATCGCCCGGGCCATCGCCTTGGCCAGGGTGGTCTTGCCGACCCCGGGGACGTCCTCGATGAGCAGGTGGCCCTCGGCGAGCAGGACCACGAGCGCCAGCCGCACGACGTCGGGCTTGCCGACGACCACCGTGCCCATCGCCGCGCCGATCCGCGCGCCCTCGGCCTGCACGTCCACGGTCGTGGCCGGCTCGGGACCCCCGTGCCGGGACGCCCCTGCCGACCCCACCGCTGTCGCCTCCGTCACCCCCGCCACGGTACGTGGCCCCGCCGTCCGGGGGGCCGCTCCGCACGTCGGTGCCGGTCTCGTCACTCCTGTCACAGACCCCCACCGGTGGGGGTCCGAGGGGGAAAAGGGGACACGGGGTGCGAAGTGGTGTCCAGTGGGGGCTGGTGGGTTACTGTGGCGCCCGATGGGGAGGCAGGGCCTACAGGGGGACCTGACGGGCCCCCGGGAAGAGCGGGTGGGGGTGGTGGACCGGTGTTCCTCGGCAGCCACGTCCTGCGCCTCGACGAGAAGGGCCGGTTGGCCCTCCCGGTGCGCTTCCGCGAGCTGGCCTCGGGCGGCGTCGTGCTGACCAAGGGGCAGGAGCGCTGCGTCTACGGCCTCACCCACGAGCGCGTAGCCGAGGTCCAGCGGGCCCGCGCGGCCGCCATGGCCGCCGACACCTCCAAGGCCCGCGCCGTCAACCGCCTCGGCTTCGGCTCGATGGTCGAGCTGGAGCCGGACAAGGCCGGCCGCATCACGCTCCCGGCCCTGCTGCGCGACTACGCCGGTCTCGACCGCGACGTCGTCGTGGTCGGGGTCGACACCCGGTTCGAAATCTGGGACGCCACCGCCTGGGACGCCTACGTCGCCGAGCAGGAGGCCGCCTACGCGGAGAGCGAGAGCGAGGGGATGCCGACCCTGTCCTGACCCCCGGGCCCCACCGCGCCGCCACCGAGCCCCACGGCGGCCCCCGGGACCCACGATGCCCCACCCGCCAGCAGCCCGAGCCCACTTCCCCGGGGCTCGGACCCGGACCCGCCAGCCGACTTCCCCGCGGCTGGACCCGGCGCCGGCGGCCAGCACCACCGCACAGCACGACCGCACAGCACGACCTGCTCCCTGACCCGAGCAGCAGCCGCACCCGATGCGGGGCCCATGCCGGTGACCTTCCCCGTCGCCGGACGGGCCCCGCGGTGGGGCGGGAACGCCCCGCGCCGCACCTGCCGGACGCCCCCGGGCGCGCCGACCCGGACACCCCGCACCACCTGGACCCGGGCACCACCCGGCTCCGACCAGTCACACCAGCCCCACCCGCACCACGAGCACCGCACGACCTGCACCACCGAGTGGAGATCGGCCAGAACTCGCCGAGAACCCCGGAGCAGCACCGACGTCCCACGGCCGGGACGGACGCCCCGCAGCACGGATCGCACCAGGAGGCCCGCGATGAGCGCAGACGAGCAGCCCGCGCTGCACGTCCCCGTGCTGCTCGACCGGGTCACCGAGCTCCTCGGCCCCGCGTGCGCCGCCGAGGGCGCCGTGCTGGTCGACTGCACCCTGGGCCTGGCCGGGCACTCCTTGGCCATGCTGGACGCGCACCCCGGGTTGCGCCTGGTCGGCCTGGACCGCGACCCCGACGCCCGCGCCGAGGCAGCCCGGCGGATCGCCGCCGCCGGCCACACGGACCGGGTCACCCTGGTGCCCGCCGTGTTCGACGAGCTGCCCGACGTGCTCGCCGACCTCGGCATCGACGAGGTGCAGGGCATCCTGTTCGACCTCGGGGTCTCGTCCCTCCAGCTCGACCGGCCCAGCCGCGGCTTCAGCTACGCCACCGACGCCCCGCTGGACATGCGCATGGACCCCAGCGGCCCGCGCACCGCCGCCGACGTCGTGAACACCTACTCCCGCGGCGAGCTCACCCGCGTGCTGAAGGTCTACGGCGAGGAGCGGTTCGCCGGCCGCATCGCCGCCGCGATCGAGCGCGAGCGGACCCGCGAGCCCTTCACCGGCACGGCCCGGCTCGCCGAGCTCGTCCGCGACGCCATCCCCGCCGCCACCCGACGGACCGGTGGCCACCCGGCGAAGCGGTCCTTCCAGGCGCTGCGGATCGAGGTCAACGACGAGCTGGGGGTGCTCACCCGCGTGCTCCCGGCCGCCGTGGACGCCCTCGCCGTCGGCGGCCGTGTCGTCGTCATCACCTTCCACTCCCTGGAGGACCGGATCGTGAAGCAGGCCCTGGCGCTCGGCGCCACCGACGCCACCCCACCGGGCATGCCGATGCCCATGCCCGAGCACGCGCCGATCCTGCGGTTGCTGACCCGGGGCGGCGAGGCCCCCTCCGACGCCGAGACCGCCGCCAACCCCCGGGCCGCCTCGGCCCGCGTCCGCGCCGCCGAGCGCGTCCGGCGGGCCGGCTCGTGAGCGCGGCCCGTGCGGCGAGCACCCGGTCCGCCTCCCGGTCGACCGCCTCCCGGTCGACCGCTGCCCGGACCACCAGTGCCCGCTCGACCGCTGCCCGGACGACGTCGACCCACCCGCGCACCGGGACCACCCGCCGCACCGGACCGGTGCACGTCCGCCCGCAGCTGCGGCTGGTCACCGCCCCGGTCGGCACACCCACCCGGCCCCGCCGCGCGGCGGCCGCCCGACCCCGCCGTGCGCCGTTCGTGGTCCTGCTGGTCGTGCTGATCTCGGCCACCGCCCTGGGCCTGCTCGCGCTGAACACCGCGATCGCGGTCGACTCGCTGCGGGCCAGCCAGCAGAAGGCGGCGAACACCGAGCTCTCCCAGCAGGTCGACCGGCTGGAGCAGCAGGTGACCACGGCGCGCACCCCGGCCCAGCTGGCCGCCGACGCCGCCGCGGCCGGGCTGGTCCCGGCCGACACCGCCGGGCACCTGGTGCTCGGTCCCGACGGCACCTCCGTGGTGCGCGGCGCCCCGGTGCCCGCCCCCGCTCCCGAGCCCGCGCCGGACGCCGGCGCGGCCCCCGCACCGGCCGGAGGCTGACGATGGACCGCCGACCCGACCCCTCCCGCCGTCCCGTCCGGGCGAGCGGCCCCCGCCGGCCGTCCTCGGGCGACGCCTTCCGCCCGCGGCGCGAGCCGGGCACCCGGCGCACCCGCGGCCTGTCGCCGGCCGTGCGGACCAAGCGCAACAAGCTGGGCCTGACCGTCCTGGTGCTGCTGCTGGTCGCGGTGGCCACCAAGCTGGTCGTGCTGCAGGGCTTCGACGGCGCGGCCTACGCCGCCGACGCCTCGGACGAGCGCATGCGCACCTTCGACATCGCCGCCATCCGCGGTGCGGTGCTCGACCGCGACGGCAACCCGCTGGCCTACACCGTCGACGCCAGCCGGGTCGTCGCCGACCCCAGCATCGTCGAGGACCCCGAGCGCACGGCGCTGGCGCTGACCACGCTGCTGGGTGTCCCCACCTCGGAGCTGGTGGAGAAGCTGTCCGGCGAGGGCCGGTACGTGGTGCTGGCCGAGCACGTCGACACGGCCACCAGCGACCAGGTGACCGACCTGGCCCTGGCCGGCATCGTGCTCGAGGACGACCCGGTCCGGCTCTACCCGGCCGGCGCGGTCGGCGGGCAGATCGTCGGCTTCGTCGGCAGCGACGGCGACGGGCTGGCCGGCATCGAGCAGCGCTACGACGACGTGCTGTCGGGCACCGACGGCCAGCGCCGGGTCGAGGTGGGCGCCGGCGGCGTCGCCATCCCCGCGGGCATCGACGAGTCCACCCCCGCGGTGGACGGCTCCGACGTCACGCTGACCATCGACGAGGACCTGCAGTACACGGTGCAGCAGCGCCTCGACCAGGCCTGCGCCGACGGCGCCACCACCCAGGGCTCCGCCGTCGTGCTCGACGTGCACACCGGCCAGGTCGCCGCCATGGCCACCTGCCCGGGCTACGACCCGAGCCAGGCCCGCACCACCGACCCCGACCTGCTGGGCCTGCCCGCGGTCTCCGACGTCTTCGAGCCCGGCTCGGTGATGAAGGCCGTGACGCTGTCGGCGGCCATCGAGGACGGCCACGCCACCCCCGACACGGTGCTGAGCGTCCCCGGGCACATCCAGGCCGGGGACGTCGTCGTCACCGACGCGCACGACCACGCGAACATCGACTGGACCGTCACCGGCATCCTGGCGAAGTCCAGCAACGTCGGCACGATCATGCTGGCCCGCGAGGTCGGCGACGCCCGGCTCGAGGAGTACATGCGGGCCTTCGGCCTGGGCGCGCAGACCGGCATCGAGCTGCCCGGGGAGAGCGCCGGCATCCTGCAGGACTCCGCCGACTGGACCGCCTCGCGAGCGGCCAACGTGCCGATCGGGCAGGGCGTCTCGGTGACCGCGCTGCAGATGGCGTCGGTGTACCAGACCATCGCCAACGGGGGCGTCCGCATCCCGCCGCGCATCGTCGAGTCGGTCACCGCCCCGGACGGCACCGTGACCCCCGAGGCGCAGCCCGACGGCACCCGGGTGATCAGCGCGTCCACCGCGCAGCAGATGGCCTACATGCTCGAGGCCGTGGTCGGCCCGGGCGGCACCGCGCCGCTGGGCGAGGTCGACGGCTTCCGGGTGGCCGGCAAGACCGGCACGGCGCAGCGGGCCAACCCCGAGTGCGGCTGCTACGACGGCGGTGGGTACTTCACGACCTTCGTCGGCTTCGCCCCGGCCGACGACCCGCAGTACGTGATCGCCGTGGACCTCGAGCGCCCCTCCAGCGACGCCGAGGGCGGCCAGGTCGCCGCGCCGGTGTTCGCCGACCTCATGCGGTACGTGCTCATGACCGACGACGTCGTCCCCTCCGGCACCGCCCGTCCGGACTTCCAGCTCACCGGCACCGCACCGACGGGCTGATCACCGGGTCGGGAGGCTGGGTCGACATGAGGGGACGGTGCGTCCCGCCGGTAGATTGGAATCCCGTGAGCACCGCCCTGTCCGACCTGGCCGACCTGGTCGGCGCACCCGTCCAGGGCGACCCCTCGACCGTCGTCTCCGGCGTCGGCCTGGCGTCGGACCGCATCGGGCCCGGTGACCTGTTCGCCGCGCTGCCCGGCGCCCGCGCGCACGGCATCCGCTTCCTGGCCCAGGCCCGGGAGCGCGGCGCGGTCGCCGTCCTCACCGACGCCGCCGGCGCGGCCGAGGTCGACGACCCGGCCCTGCCCGTGCTGGTCGCCGACGACCCCCGGGCCGTGCTCGGCGAGGTCGCCGCCCGGGTGCACGGCCGGCCGGCCGACCAGCTGGCGGTCATCGGCATCACCGGCACCAACGGCAAGACCACCACCGCCTACCTGGTCGAGTCCGGCCTGGCCGCGGCCGGGCGGAGCAGCGGGCTGATCGGCACCGTCCAGATCCGCACCCGCGGCACGGGCCCGCAGGGCGAGCCCGTGGTCACCGAGCTGTCCAGCGTGCGCACCACGCCCGAGGCCCCCGACCTGCACGCGATGCTGGCCGGCATGCGCGCGGCCGGCGTGACCGCGGTGGTCATGGAGGTCTCCAGCCACGCGCTCGTGCTGGGCCGGGTCGGCGGGGTGCGCTTCGCCGCGGCCGGGTTCACCAACTTCTCGCGCGACCACCTGGACTTCCACGGCGACGAGGAGAGCTACTTCGCCGCCAAGGCGATGCTGTTCGACGGCCGGGCCGCGGTCGAGGTGGTCGACGTCGACGACGAGCACGGCCGCCGCCTGCTGCACCCGGGCACCGTCACGGTGTCGGGTCGGGGGAGCGACGCCGCCTGGCGGGCCACCGACGTCGCGACCACCGAGGACGGCGGCTCCGCCTTCACCCTGCACACCCCGGCCGGCGACGCGGTGCCCGGGCGGCTGCGGCTGCCGGGGGCGTTCAACGTGGCCAACGCGGTGCTGGCGGTCGCGCTGCTGGACGCCGTGGGGGTGTCGGTGGCCGACGCGCTGGCCGGCATCGCCGGCACCGTCGTCCCCGGTCGGATGGAGCCGGTCGACGCCGGCCAGCCCTTCGTCGCCGTCGTCGACTACGCCCACACCCCCGACGCGGTGGCCACCGCGCTGGGGGCGCTGCGGGCGAGCACCCCGGGCCGGCTGATCACCGTCCTGGGCTGCGGCGGGGACCGGGACCCCGGCAAGCGGGCCGGCATGGGGGCCGCCGCGGCCGCCGGCAGCGACCTCCTGGTGGTCACCGACGACAACCCCCGCTCCGAGGACCCGGCCGCGATCCGCGCCGCGATGCTCGCCGGGGTGCCCGGTGGCACCGCCTGCGAGGTGCGCGAGGTGGGTGACCGGCGGGCGGCCATCGAGGCGGCGGTGCACGCCGCGCGACCGGGTGACACCCTGCTCGTGGCCGGCAAGGGCCACGAGAGCGGCCAGGACGTCGCCGGCGTCGTGAGCGCCTTCGACGACCGGGTGGAACTCCGACGAGCACTGGAGGCGCGGGCGTGATCGCACTGGGCCTGGGAGAGATCGCGACGGCCGTGGGTGGCCGTCTGGTCGGCGAGGGCGCCGACGTCACGGGGGGCGTCACCGTCGACTCCCGCACCGTCGGCGCCGGCGACCTGTACGTCGCGCTGCCCGGCGAGCGGGTCGACGGCCACGACTTCGTCGCCGCCGCCGTGGCCGCCGGCGCGGTCGGGGCGATCAGCACCCACCCGCACGAGGGCGCCGCCGTGGTGGTCGTCGACGACCCGGTCGAGGCCCTGGGCCGGCTGGCGCACGCGGTCCACGAGCGGCTGCCCGACCTGGTCACCGTCGGCATCACCGGGTCGTCGGGCAAGACCTCCACCAAGGACCTCCTCGGCCAGGTGCTCGGCACCGCCGGGGCCACGGTCAGCCCGCCCGGGTCGTTCAACAACGACATCGGGCTCCCGCTCACCGTGCTCACCGCCGACGCCGGCACCCGCTTCCTCGTGCTCGAGATGGGCGCCCGCGGGGTCGGGCACGTCGCGCGGCTGTGCCGCGTCGCCCGGCCCGACGTCGGCGTCGTGCTCAACGTGGGGTCGGCGCACCTGGGCGAGTTCGGCAGCGCCGACGTCATCGCCACCGCCAAGGGCGAGCTGGCCGAGGCGGCCACCGGCACCGCCGTCCTGAACGCCGACGACTCCCGCGTGCGCGCCATGGCATCGCGGGTGGCCACCCGCACCGGCGCCCGGGTGCTGCTCACCGGCACCGCGCCCGACGCCGACGTCCGCGCCACCGACGTCGAGCTCGACGACGCCGCCCGGGCCTCGTTCACCCTGCACGCGCAGGGCGAGCAGCACCCGGTGCGGCTGCAGGTCGTCGGCGCCCACCAGGTGGCCAACGCGCTGTCGGCCGCCGGCGCCGCCCTGGCCGCCGGGCTCGGGCCCGCCCAGGTCGCCGAGGGGCTGTCGGCCGCGGTGCCGCAGAGCCGCTGGCGCATGGAGGTCACCCGCCGCCCCGACGGCGTCGTGGTGGTCAACGACGCCTACAACGCCAACCCCGAGTCGATGCGGGCCGCCCTGGCGGCGGTCCGCGGGATGACGGGCACCCGCCGGGTCGCCGTCCTCGGCGCGATGGGGGAACTCGGCCCCGGGGCCGACGACGAGCACCGACGGCTGGGCGCGGACGCCGCAGCCGCCGTGGACCTCGTCGTCGCCGTGGGACCGGACGCCGCGGCGATCGCCGCGGCCCGAGAGGAGTCGGTGCACGTGCCGGACCGGGCTGCCGCCCGCCAGCTGCTCGCGGAGGTGCTGGTCCCGGGCGACGTCGTCCTGGTCAAGGCATCCCGCTCCTACGGGCTCGAGCTGCTGGCCGCCGACCTCATCGCCGACGGGGCCACCACCGGGGAGCCGCACCAGTGAAGTCCGTCCTGATCGCCGCCGCCGTCGGGCTGATCATCTCCATCCTGCTGACCCCGGTCGCCATCAAGGCCTTCCGCCGGCAGGGCTTCGGCCAGGAGATCCGCGACGACGGCCCCGAGAGCCACCTGTCCAAGAAGGGCACGCCCACGATGGGCGGCACGGTCATCGTGCTGGCCACGGTCATCGGTTACCTGGTGGCCCACCTGTTCCTGCTCGGCCAGGCCGGCCGCGGGGTCACCTCGACCGGGCTGCTGCTGCTGTTCCTGCTGGTCGGGCTGGGGGTGGTCGGCTTCCTCGACGACTACCTGAAGATCCGGCACCGGCGCAGCCTGGGCCTGAACTCCACGGCCAAGCTGGTCGGCCAGACGGTGGTGGGGCTGGGCTTCGCGGTGCTGGCCATCGTCGAGATCGGCGGCCGCGCCCCGGTGGCCTCGACCACGATCTCCTTCGTCCGCGAGATCGCCCCGCTGGCGCTGCCGTCGGCGGTGTTCGTGCTGTTCGCGCTGCTGTTCATCGCCGGGTTCTCCAACGCCGTCAACCTCACCGACGGCCTGGACGGCCTGGCCGCCGGTTGCTCCGCCATGGTGTTCGGCGCCTACGTCGTCATCTCCTTCTGGCAGTTCGGCCACGACTGCAGCACCGCGGCGGTCGACGGCTGCTACACCGTGCGCGACCCCCTGGACGTCACGCTGGTCGCCGCCGCGGCGATGGGTGCCTGCCTCGGCTTCCTGTGGTGGAACACCTCCCCGGCCCGGATCTTCATGGGCGACACCGGGTCGCTGGCCCTGGGCGGCCTGATGGCCGGCATCGCCGTGGTCACCCGCACCGAGCTGCTGCTGGTGGTGCTCGGCGGCCTCTTCGTGGCCGTGACCCTGTCGGTGGCCATCCAGATCGCGTTCTTCAAGGCCACCCGACGGCGGGTGTTCCGCATGGCCCCGCTGCACCACCACTTCGAACTGGCCGGCTGGGCCGAGAACACGGTGATCGTGCGGTTCTGGCTGGTCACCGGCATGGCGGTCGCCTTCGGCATCGGCGCCTTCTACGCCGACTGGCTGTCCCTCACCGGCCTGTGACCGGCCCGCTGGGACGGGTCCTGGTCTGCGGGCTGGGCGTCTCGGGCGCCGCGGCCGCCCGCGTGCTGCTGGCCCGCGGCGACACCGTGCTGCTGGCCGACGCCGGCACCCCGGCGGTGCGGGCCGAGCTCGAGGCCGCCGGTGCGGTCTGGCTGGGTGCCGTGGTCGACTGCCCCGAGGACGTCGACCTGGTGGTCACCTCCCCGGGGTGGCGGCCGGACTCCCCGCTGCTGGTCTCGGCCGCCCGTGCCGGCGTCGAGGTCGTGGGGGAGCCCGAGCTCGCCTGGCGCCTGCGGCGGCCGCTGGCCGACGGGCAGCCCGCGCCCTGGTACGCCGTCACCGGCACCAACGGCAAGACCACCACGGTCACCATGCTCGAGGCACTCCTGCTGGCCGGGGGACGCCGGGCCGTGGCGGCCGGCAACGTCGGGCGCCCGCTGGTCGAGGTGGTCACCGCCGTCGACGACGACGGCGTGGCGGCCTTCGACGCCGTGGCCGTCGAGCTGTCCTCCTTCCAGCTCCACTGGTCCAGCTCGCTGGCCCCCGCGGCCGCGGCGGTGCTCAACGTCGCCGACGACCACGTCGACTGGCACGGCAGCCCGCAGGCCTACCGCGAGGCGAAGGCGAAGGTGCTCGAGCGGGCGCCGGTCGCGGTCGCCGACGCCGGCGACCCGGTCGCCGCCTCGCTGGTCGCGGCGCACCACCACCCGGTCACGGTCACCCTCGACGAGCCGGCACCGGGGCAGCTCGGCGTGCGTGCCGGGGTGCTGGTGGACCGCGCGTTCGCCGCCGAGGAGGCGCTGCTGGCCGTCACCGAGCTCCAGGTGGCCGGGCCGCACAACGTGGTCAACGCCCTGGTCGCGGCCGCCCTCGCCCGGGTCGCCGGGGTCTGCGCCGCCGACATCGCCGCGGGGTTGGCCGGGTTCCGCGGCGGTGCGCACCGCAACGTCCTGGTCGGCACGGTCGACGGCGTCGACTACGTGGACGACTCCAAGGCCACCAACCCGCACGCGGCCGGTGCCTCCCTGGCCGCCTACCCCCGGGTGGTGTGGATCGCCGGCGGCCTGCTCAAGGGCGCCGACGTCGACCCGCTGGTCGCCGCGGTCGCACCGCGGCTGGCCGGGGTCGTGCTGCTGGGCCGTGATCGCGAGGTGCTGGCCGGTTCGCTGGCGCGACACGCCCCGGCGGTCCCACGGATCGTCGTCCCCAGCGGCGACGATGTCGGTGTGGCTGGTGCGACGAGCGGGACGGCTGAGGCGGTGATGGTCCAGGTGGTGCGTGCAGCTGCCGATCTGGCCCGACCCGGCGACACCGTCCTGCTGGCACCGGCCGCCGCGTCCATGGACGTGTTCACCGACTACGGGCACCGGGGCCGCGCCTTCACCGACGCGGTCCACGCCCTGCACTGACGGGGGTCCACGGCATGGCCGCCACGCACACCGGCACCGAGCGCCCGACCCGCCCCGCCCGCACCGCGACGTCCGAGCGGGCCGCGCAGCGCGGTGCCCTCGCCTCCCGCGCCCCGCTGTTCCGGGCCCCGGCCTGGCTGGACGGCCCGATGACCAGCGCCCACCTGGTCCTGGGCTCGGCCGGCCTGCTGCTGGCGATCGGCCTGGTCATGGTCTTCTCCGCCTCGAGCGTCAAGGCAGCCATCGCGGGTCAGCCCGCCTGGGGCCCGGGCCTGCAGCAGCTGGTCTTCGCGCTGCTGGGCATCGGGGCGATGCTGGTCGCGGTCCGCCTCCCGGTCGGCCACGTGCGCCGGTACTCCGGCGTGGCCCTGCTGGTGGTGGCCTTCCTGCTGGTCGTCGTCCTGGTCCCCGGCATCGGCAGCGAGCTCAACGGTGCCCGTCAGTGGTTCGACCTCGGGGTGGTGAACCTGCAGCCCTCCGAGCTGAGCAAGCTGGTCCTGGCCCTGTGGGGGGCGCACGTCATCGCCCTCCGGGAGCGGTGGCTGACCACGAAGTCGCTGCTGGTCCCGGTCCTGCCGGTCTTCGGCGTGCTGAGCCTGCTGCTGATCCGCGAGCCCGACTTCGGGGCCGTGATGATCCACGCGCTCGTGGTGGCGGGACTGCTGTGGGCCGGTGGCATCCGCGGGCGGCACATCGGCATCGCCGCCGGCGTCGTCGCGGTGCTCGTCGTCGTCATGGTCCAGCTGGCGCCCTACCGGTTGGCCCGCGTCACCTCGTTCCTGCACCCCTTCGACGACCCCATGGGCGACGGCCTGCAGGCCATCCGCGGCTTCTACGCCCTCGCCTCGGGCGGGCTCACCGGTGTCGGCCTGGGCAACAGCGCGATGAAGTGGAACCTGCTGCCGCACGCCTCCAGCGACTACATCTTCGCCATCATCGGCGAGGAGCTGGGCTTCCTGGGCTGCCTGGTGGTCATCGCGCTGTACGGGGTGCTGGCCTACGCCGGGTTCCGCATCGCCCGCCGCTCGACCGACCGGTTCATCCAGCTGGCCAGCACCGCGATCACCGTCTGGCTGATCGGTCAGGCGTTCATCAACATGGGCTACGTCGTCGGGCTGCTCCCGGTCACCGGCGTCACCCTGCCGCTGATCTCCGCGGGCGGGACCTCGCTGGTGCTCACCCTGTTCATCGTCGGCCTGCTCGTCCGCTTCGCGCGGGCCGAACCGGCAGCGATCGAGCACCTGCGGGCGCACCGCCGCGCGCACCCCGTCGGGGCGCTGGGTCGGCTGGGCCGCTGGCTGGTGCCGGTGCCCGAGCACGCCGTCGCCCCGCTGCCCACCCTGGGCCGCCGGAGCGCCCCGCCCGCCGACGGCCGGGGTGCCCGGCGCACGGGTGGGCGCACCGTGGCCCGCGTGCGCGACGGTGCGCGGGCCGGCGCGGGCCGTCCCGACCCCGCCCGCCGCGACCCCGCCCGCCGCGACCCTGAGCGCGACCCCCGGCGCGACGCGGCCCGGTCCGCCGACCGCGGAGCCCGGACCGCGTCCCGGGAGCGGGTCGGGTCGGTCGTCGGCGAGCCGCTCCGCACGCCCCGGGACCGGCCGCGCCGTCCACGCTGAGCACCGACCCTGTGAGACTGCCCCCGTGACCTCCGCACCACCGAGACCCCCCGCCCGCACCCGACCGGTCAGCGTCGTGCTCGCCGGAGGGGGCACCGGAGGGCACATCGAACCGATGCTCGCCCTGGCCGACGCCCTCGTCCGGCGCACCGACGCCCCGGGCGGCACCCCCCGGGTCACCTGCCTGGGCACCGCCCGCGGCATGGAGACCCGGCTGGTGCCCGCCCGCGGGCACGAGCTGCGGCTGATCCCGCCGGTGCCGATGCCCCGCAAGCCCACCCCGGACCTCCTGCGGGTGCCCGGCCGCGTCCGCCGCGCCGTGGCCGACACCCGGGCCCTGCTGGCCGAGCTGGAGGCCGACGTCGTCGTCGGCTTCGGCGGCTACGTGGCGCTGCCGGCCTACCTGGCCGCCCGCCGCGCCGGCATCCCGGTCGTCGTGCACGAGCAGAACCCGCTGCCGGGCCTGGCCAACCGCGTGGGCGCCCGGCTGGCCGCGGCGGTCGCCGTCACCACCCCGGGCACCCCGCTGCGCGGTGCGGTGCACGTGGGCATGCCGCTGCGCCCGTCGATCACCGGGCTGGACCGCGCGGCGCTGCGGGCGGAGGCGCGGGCGCACTTCGGTCTGCACGCCGACCGACCGACCCTCCTGGTGTTCGGCGGGTCCCAGGGCGCGCGGTCGCTGAACACCGCCGCGACCGGCGCCGCCGCGCAGCTGCGGGCCGCGGGCATCCAGGTGCTGCACGCCCGCGGGCCCAAGAACACCGAGGTGTCCGTCCCGGCCGGTGAGCCGCCCTACGTCGTCGTCGACTACCTGGACCGCATGGACCTCGCCTACGCCGCCGCCGACCTGGCGCTGTGCCGCTCGGGGGCGGTGAGCGTCGCCGAGCTGTCCGCGGTCGGCCTGCCGGGCGCGTTCGTGCCGCTGCCGATCGGCAACGGCGAGCAGCGCCGCAACGCGCTGCCGGTCGTCGAGGCCGGGGGAGGGCTGCTCGTCGAGGACGCCGAGCTGTCCGCGGCGTGGATCGGGTCCACCCTGGTGCCCGTGCTCACCGATCCCGCCCGGCTGGCCGAGCTCTCCCGGCACGCGGCCGCGGCCGGCGTCCCCGACGCCGACGAGAAGCTGGCCGACCTGACCCTCTCGGTGGTGCGGGCATGAGCGCCGCCGACGTCGCCGCCTGGCGCGACCCCATCCCGGCCCTGGCCGACCTGGGCGCGGTGCACTTCATCGGCATCGGCGGTGCCGGCATGAGCGGCATCGCCCGGATCCTGCTGGCCCGCGGCGTCGCGGTGTCGGGCAGCGACCGCCGCAGCACCCCCACGCTGCTGGCGCTCGCGGCCCTCGGCGCCCGCACCGAGGTCGGGCACGACGCCGCCCACCTGGGCGACGCCGCGACGGTCGTGGTCTCCACCGCGATCCGGCCGGACAACCCCGAGCTGGCCGCCGCCCGCGAGCGGGGCCTGCGGGTGCTGCCGCGCGCGGTCGCGCTGGCCGCGGTCATGGCCGGACGGCGCAGCGTCGCGGTGGCCGGTACCCACGGCAAGACCTCCACCACGTCGATGCTCACCGTCGCCGTGCAGGCCTGCGGTGCCGACCCGTCGTTCGCGATCGGCGGCGACCTCAACGAGTCCGGGTCCAACGCGCACGCCGGCTCCGGCGACGTGTTCGTGGCCGAGGCCGACGAGAGCGACCGGTCGTTCCTGCTGCTGGCCCCCTTCGCCGGCATCGTGACCAACGTCGAGGCCGACCACCTGGACAACTACGGCGACCTGGCCGCGGTCGAGGCCGCGTTCGACCGCTTCGTGACCACCGTCGATCCCACCGGGTTCGTCGTGCTGTGCGCCGACGACCCGGGCTCGGCCCGGCTGCGCGACGTGCCCACCGGGGGAGCCCGGGTGCTGACCTACGGCTTCGGCGACGCCGTCGACCTGCAGCTGCGCGACCTCGTCGTCGGCCCGGACGGCACCAGCTGGACCGCGGTGCACCGCGGCGCCGAGCTGGGGCGGGTCAGCTTGCGGCTGCCCGGTGCGCACATGGCCCTCAACAGCGCGGCGGCCCTGCTGGCCGGGCTCGAGCTGGGGTTCCCGGCCAGCGGGCTGATGGCCGGGCTGGCCCGTTTCGGCGGGGTGCACCGGCGGTTCGAGCTGAAGGGCACCGCGGCCGGCGTGCGGGTCTACGACGACTACGCCCACCACCCGACAGAGGTCACCGCCCAGCTGCGCGCCGCCCGCGCGGTGGTGGGCGAGGGCCGGCTGGTGGTGCTCTTCCAGCCGCACCTCTACAGCCGCACGCAGGAGTTCGCCGCGGGGTTCGGCGAGGCGCTCGGGTTGGCCGACGAGGTCGTGGTCATGGACGTCTACGGCGCCCGCGAGGACCCCGTCCCGGGCGTCACCGGTGCCCTGGTGGCCGACGCCGTGCCGCTGCCGGCCGGTCAGGTGCGCTTCGAGCCGTCCTGGTCCGCGGCGGCCGGCGCCATGGCCGACCGCGCCCGGCCCGGTGACCTGCTCCTGACGATGGGCGCCGGCGACGTCGTCATGGTCGGCCCCGAGATCCTGACCGCCCTCACCGAGCGCGCGGGTGGGGAGCACACGGGCGGGGTGCACTAGACCGTGCCGCGGACGGGCAGCACCACCCGGGACCGCCACCGCGGCCCCCGTCGGGGTGCCCCGGGGCGGGCCCGTGCCGACGCGGGGGTCACCCGCATCCGCCCGCGCCGCCCGCCGCTGGGGCCCCGGCGCCGGCGGCTGCTGGTGGTCGGCGGCGTCGCGGTGCTGGTCGCCGTCCTCGCGTGGGTGGTGCTCGCCAGCCCCCTGCTGGCCGTGCGCACGGTGCAGGTCGACGGCCTGACCACGCTGACCGCCGACGAGGTCCGGGAGGCCGCCGGCGTCGCCGAGGGCACCCCGCTGGCCCGGGTCGACACCGCGGCCGCCGCTGCCCGGGTCGCCGCGCTGCCCCAGGTCGCCGACGCCGAGGTCACCCGGGGGTGGCCGGACCGGGTGGTGGTCACCCTGCGCGAGCGGGTGGCCGTCGCCGTGGTGACCGTCGGCGGCAGCCGCTCGCTGGTCGACGCCGGGGGCACGCTGTTCGACACCATCACCGGCGACCCGCCGGCCGGGGTGGTGCCGCTGCAGGTGGCCGACCCCGGGCCGGGCGACCGCGCCACCACCGCCGCGCTGGCCGCGATCGTGTCGCTGCCGGCCGTCGTCCGCGACCAGGTCACCGAGGTGACCGCCACCGGTGGGGACGACGTCACCCTCACCCTGGTCGACGGCACCAGCGTGCTGTGGGGCAGCGCCGACGACGCCGACCGCAAGGCGCAGGTGCTGGCCGCCGTCCTCGACCAGCTCGCCGCCGGCGCCCTGGACCCCGCTGCGCAGATCGACGTCAGCTCGCCCGAGGAGGTCGTGCTGCGCTGACCGGTGCGGGGGGTGGTGATGCAGGGTGTGGTGATGAGCACACCGATCTCCCGCTTCCCGGTCCCCGAGCGCGCCGACCTGCCGGCAGACCTCCGCGAGCGCTTCGACGCCGTCGAGGAGAAGTCCGGCTTCCTGCCCAACGTGTTCGCCGCGCTGTCCCACCGCCCCGACGAGGCGCGGGCGTTCTTCGCGATGCACGACGCGCTGATGGACAAGGAGACGACGGGGCTGTCGAAGGCCGACCGCGAGGTGGTCGTGGTGGCCACCAGTGCCGCCAACGACTGCCTGTACTGCGTCGTCGCGCACGGGGCGATCGCGCGGATCCGGTCCCGCGACCCCTACCTGGCCGACCAGGTCGCCGTGGACTGGCGCAAGGCCCCGCTGGACCCCCGCATGCACGCCGTCCTCGACGTCGCCGTGCGGCTGGCGGTGACCCCGGCGCTGGTGGAGCCGGCCGACCTGGACGCGTTGCGCGGGCACGGGCTGAGCGAGGACGACGTCTGGGACGTCGGCGCGATCGTGAGCTTCTTCGCGCTGTCCAACCGGCTCGCGCACTGGGCGGCGATCCCGCCCAACCCCGAGTTCTTCCTCATGGGGCGCGAGCCGCGCAGGTGATCCGACACGCCCGGTCCGGAGACCGTCGGCAGAATCTGCCCCACACCGGTCTCGACCCCGGGATGAGACGTCTCCGAGGCGGGTCGTCACATGGCGTGAGGAGGGTGTGACGCACGGGTCGGCGGAGGTGGGCGGGGCGGCTGATGACGACACGCCGTAGCCGGGGAGGGTGCTGGCGTCGGGCAACCTGCGCACCTAGCTTCGTCCCCATCGCCCTAGTTGACATAACTATAAGGCTTAACCTGAGGATGAGGGTCCAGTTGGGGAGCGCAGCATGACACCTCCGCACAACTACCTCGCGGTCATCAAGGTCGTCGGCATCGGCGGCGGCGGGGTGAACGCGGTCAACCGCATGATCGAGGTCGGCCTCAAGGGGGTCGAGTTCATCGCGATCAACACCGACGCGCAGGCGTTGCTGATGAGCGATGCCGACGTCAAGCTCGACGTCGGCCGCGAGCTCACCCGCGGCCTGGGCGCCGGTGCCCAGCCCGACGTGGGCCGGCAGGCCGCCGAGGACCACCGCGAGGAGATCGAAGAGGTGCTCAAGGGCGCCGACATGGTCTTCGTGACCGCCGGCGAGGGTGGTGGCACCGGCACCGGCGGCGCGCCCGTCGTGGCGTCCATCGCCCGCAAGCTCGGGGCGCTGACGATCGGCGTGGTCACCCGGCCGTTCTCCTTCGAGGGGAAGCGGCGGGCCGTGCAGGCCGAGTCCGGCATCGACGAGCTGCGCAACGAGTGCGACACGCTCATCGTGATCCCCAACGACCGGCTGCTCCAGCTCGGCGACCGGAACGTGTCCGTCATGGACGCCTTCCGCACCGCCGACCAGGTGCTGCTGTCCGGTGTGCAGGGCATCACCGACCTGATCACCACGCCCGGCCTGATCAACCTGGACTTCGCCGACGTGAAGTCGGTCATGTCCGGGGCGGGCTCGGCGCTGATGGGCATCGGCAGCGCCCGCGGCGACAACCGTGCGCTGCTGGCCGCCGAGCAGGCGATCGCCTCGCCGCTGCTGGAAGCCTCGATGGAGGGCGCCCACGGCGTCCTGCTGTCGATCTCGGGTGGTTCGGACCTCGGCCTGTTCGAGATCAACGAGGCCGCCTCGCTGGTCTCGGACGCCGCCCACGCCGACGCCAACATCATCTTCGGCGCCGTCATCGACGACGCCCTCGGTGACGAGGTGCGGGTGACGGTCATCGCCGCGGGGTTCGACAACGGCAAGCCCAGCGGCACGGCCCGCAAGGACGCCCAGCCGGCGGCCGCGCCCCCGGTGTCCCAGGCCCCGGCGGCGGCGCAGCAACGGCCGGTCCAGCCGGCCCCGCTGGCTCCCCGGCAGACCGGTGAGCGTCTGGTCTCCCAGGAGCGGTCCGCCCCGCAGCAGCCCGCCCCCCGGGCCCCGCAGGGCGGTGGCATCACCGTGCCGCCGCTGCCGCCGGTGCAGGGCCAGGGGGCCCGTCGTCCGCTGTCCTCGGACGACTTCGAGGAAGAGCTCGACATCCCCGAGTTCCTGCGCTCCCAGTAGCGAACGCGACGTGAGCACGAGCGCATCGGCCACCCCGCCGACCCGGTCCCTCCGCCCCCGGCGGGTGGTCACGGATCGGCGGGGTGGCCGTTCGTCGTCCCCCTACGACGCGTTCAACCTGGGCGGGCACGTCGGCGACGACCCCGCCGACGTCGCGGCCAACCGGGCCCGGCTGGCCGGCGAGCTGCGGGTGGACCCGGGCGCGCTGGTCTGGATGGAGCAGGTGCACGGCACCGGGGTGGCCGTCGTCGACCGACCGCAGACGGGTCCGCCGCCGCAGGTCGACGCCCTCGTCACCGCCACCCCCGGGCTGGTGCTCTGCGTCCTGGTCGCCGACTGCGTGCCGGTGCTGCTGGCCGACCCGGTCGGCGGCGTCGTGGCCGCGGTGCACGCCGGGCGCGAGGGTGTCCGGCAGGGAGTGGTCACCGCCGCGCTGGCGGCGATGGTCGGGCTGGGCTCCCGGCCCGCCGACGTGCAGGCGCTGCTCGGCCCGGCCGTGTGCGGGGCCGACTACGAGGTGCCGCGGGCGATGCAGGTGCAGGTCGCCCGGGTCGCGAAGGACGCCGCGGTGTCCTCGCGCACCGGCACGCCGGCGCTGGACCTCCGCGCCGGCCTGACCCAGGTGCTGCGCGCCGCGGGCGTCGGCCAGGTCGTGCAGGACCCCCGCTGCACCGTCGAGGACCGGCGGCTGTTCTCCCACCGCCGGGACGGCGTCACCGGTCGGCAGGCCGGCGTGGCGTGGCTGGAGCCGGCGTGAGCGACCTCGCCGACGCGCTGGCCGCCGTCCGGGCCCGGATCGAGCGGGCCGAGCGGGCCGCCGGGCGGGACCCGGGGTCGGTGCGCCTGCTCGCGGTGAGCAAGACCTGGCCGGCCGCCGACGTCGCCGCGCTGGCCGCCCTGGGGCAGCGGGAGTTCGCCGAGAACAAGGTCAAGGAGCTGGTGGCCAAGGCCGAGGAGCTGGCCCACCTTGACCTGCGCTGGCACCTGGTGGGTCAGCTGCAGCGGAACAAGGCCCCCGCGGTGGTCGGGCTCGGGGCCGTCGTCCAGTCGGTGGACCGGGTCTCGCTGGTCGAGCGGCTGGCCGGGGTGGCCGAGCGCGCCGACGTGGTCACCGAGGTCTACGTCCAGGTCGACCTGGGCGGCCCCGAGGGGCGCACGGCGGCCCGCGGAGGCGTGGCCCCCGAGCACGTGGTCGAGCTGGCCGACGCGGTCGCCGCCCAGCCGGCGCTGCAGCTGCGCGGGTTGATGGCCGTAGCGCCGCGTGAGGGGGCGCCGGGCCCCGCCTTCGAGCAGCTGGCCGGGCTCGCCGCCCGGGTGCGGGCCGACCACCCGGGCGCCGTCGAGCTCTCGGCCGGCATGTCGGCCGACCTCGAGGAGGCGGTGGCGGCCGGCGCCACGGTCGTGCGTGTCGGAACCGCACTGTTCGGCGACCGCGCCCTAGCCTCCGGTGCAGGACCGTAGGACACACCAGGCACCACCGTCGCACGAGTCCCACCAGTCACGGATGACGACCAGCAGAGAGGGGCCCTTCGATGGCCGGCGCCATGCGCAAGATGGGCATCTACCTCGGACTCGTCGAGGACGACGACACCCGGGCCGCCTACGGGCGGTACGACGCACGACAGTCCGACTACGACGACCGGGCGGAGCGCCGGGTCGACCGTCGCTCGACCGACCGGGAACGCTACGAGACCGACAGCCGGTACGACGACCGGTACGACACCAGCTACCCCTCGGCCGAGTACCCCTCCGAGGAGCTGCCGGTCGAGGCGCTGCAGGCCCCGCCGGTGGCGGAGCCCGCGCTGCCGCGCCGGACCGGGCCGCGGCGGCTGGACCTCGCCGCCCCCGCCACCGTCGGTCCGCGGCTGAGCGGCAGCGCCCGCGGCACCGCCTCGGCGCTGTCCGGCGGGCTGTCCGGTGGCACGGCCACCTCCGGCCCGGTGGGTGCCACCGCCGCGGCCCTGCAGGCGCCCGAGCCGGCACCGACCCCCGCGCCGGTCGTCACGCCCCCGGTGGCCGCCCCCAAGGCCTACCGCATCACCACGCTGAACCCGCAGACCTACAACGAGGCGCGCACCATCGGCGAGCGCTTCCGCGAGGGCAACGCGGTGCTGATGAACCTGGCCGAGATGGAGGACGCCGACGCCAAGCGCCTGGTCGACTTCGCCGCCGGTCTGTCCTTCGGCCTGCACGGTAGTATCGAGCGCGTCACGGCCAAGGTGTTCCTGCTCTCCCCGGTGGGCACCGACGTGACCGCCGAGGACAAGGCCCGCATCCGTGAGGGTGGCTTCCTCACCCAGTCCTGACCCATCGGCTGCCGCCGGGCACCCGTCCGCCCAGCCCCCGAACGAGCGAGGACCGTGTCCCTTCTCCTGCAGATCGTGTCATCGGTCCTGCTCGTCTTCCTGATCCTGCTGTTCGCCCGTTTCGTGGTGGACTGGGTGATTGTCCTGGCCCGCAGCTGGCGCCCCTCCGGCGCCGTCGCCGCGGGCCTGGAGGTCGTGTACGCGGCGACCGACCCGCCGCTCAAGGCGGTCCGGAAGGTCATCCCGCCGTTGAACCTGGGAAGCATCAGGTTGGACCTCGGGTTTATGGTGCTCCTGATCGCCGTGGTCATCCTGCGCAGCATCATCGCTTCGTACGCGTGACCAGCTCCTGTCCTGGGGGCCGGTCGGGCGGGCGGTCACGCACCGCTCGTCAGACCGAGTCCTTGTTCCGCCCGTCCGACCCGAGGTGACCCGATGCCACTCACGCCCGCCGACGTGCACAACGTCGTCTTCAAGAAGCCGCCGATCGGCAAGCGTGGCTACGACGAGGACGAGGTCGACGCCTTCCTCGACGTGGTCGAGGCCGAGCTCGCCCGCCTGATCGAGGAGAACAACGAGCTCCGCAGCAACGGCGGCGGTGCCTCCCGCGCCGAGGAGCGCCCGGCCGAGCCGGTCGCCGCCACCCCGCCGCCGCCCCCCGTGCAGCAGCCGCGCGAGGACGACGGCGTCCGGGCCTCCCGGATGCTGACCCTGGCCACCGAGACGGCCGACCGGTACGTCAACGAGGCCAAGCAGCAGGCCGACCAGCTGGTCGGCAGCGCCAAGACCAACAGCGACCGCATGCTGGCCGACGCGCGTGCCAAGAGCGAGCAGCAGCTCGCCGAGGCCAAGCAGCGCTCCGACGCGATGGTGGGCGACGCCCGCACCCGCGCCGACACGATGGAGCGCGAGGCCCGCGCCAAGGCCACCGCGCTCGACCAGGAGGCCGAGCGCAAGCACGTGGAGGTCATGGGCTCCCTGGAGGAGAAGCGCAGCAGCCTCGAGCGCAAGATCGAGGAGCTGCGCACCTTCGAGCGCGAGTACCGCACCCGTCTGCGGTCCTACCTCGAGTCGCACCTGCGCGACCTGGACAGCCGCGGCTCGGCCGAGCCGGCCTCCAACGCCCGGCAGAACCAGCACGCCGGCGCCTGATCGTCCGCACTGCACGCCGGAGCCCCCGCAGACCTCGTGGTCTGCGGGGGCTCCGTCGTGTGGTGCCGGTTACGATCCGCCCGTGATCGTGTTGGCCGGCCTGCTCATCCTCGTCGCCGGGGCCCTGCTGGTCGGCGGGCTCGGCAACGGCGAGACCGCCATGCTGTGGGGGTCGGTGGGCGTGAGCGCCCTGGCCGCCGTGGCCCTCGTGCTGCAGAGCGTGCGACGGGCCCGCGCCGCCCGAGCCGACGCCGAGGACGACGAGCCCGTGCTGGTCGGGGCGACCACCGCCGCCGGCTCGTCCTCGGCAGGGTCCCCGGCGTCGACCCCCGCGGCCGTGTCCCCTCCCGAGCCTCCCGCCCCGGTGATCCCCGCGCAGCCGTCCCGCCCGGTGCAGGCTGCGCCGGTGGAGGCAGCGGCCCCGGAGGAGCCCCCGGCGGCTGCGGCGGCCGCGTCGCCCGCGGAGGCCGCACCGGCTGCGGAGGTCTCCCCGCTTGCGGAGGCCGAGACGCTGGTGACCCCCGCGGTGGGGGACACCACCGCGTCCGCATCTCCCGAACCCGTGGTCCCCGCGCCCGCGGTGGCCCCCGAGGCGCCTCCGGCGGTCGCCGGGCCCTCGACCGGGTCGCACAGCCACCGTCCGCCCGCGAGCCTGGACGAGGACGGCGAGCCGGTCGAGGAGGACGTCGAGGTCACCGATCTGCTGCTGGTGCTCGACCTCACCGACGAGGTCGAGGTCGTCGACGAGCACCCCCGCTACCACCTGGCCGGGTGCTCGGTGACCGCGGGCGAGGAGGTCTTCGGCCTCCCGCTGACCGAGGCCAAGCAGGACGGCTTCACCGCGTGCGGCGTCTGCCGCCCCGATCGACACCTCGCCGACGCCGAGCGCCGCCGCCGCGCCGCCGCCAAGGCCTGAGCGGTCGCCCGCCGTCCTCCGCCGCCGAATTCCGTCCTCCTCCACCAGATCTGCCGGAGGAGGACGGAGTTCGATCAGGGCCCCTGATCCATGCTGCGCCGGGCGGGTCAGGCGAGGGCGACCCAGACGCGGCCGCCGGCCGGGGCCTCGGTGCCGTCACCGCTGCCGGGGGCGTCGGCGTGCACGGTCGTGGCCAGCACCTCGGCGGCCAGGGCGTCCTGGGCCTCGATGAGGGCCTGGGCCAGCTGGCCGTCGGCGGTCCACCACAGCTGGATCCGGTCGCTGACCTCGAACCCGGCGGCCTTGCGGGCGTCCTGCACCAGGCGGACCACCTCGCGCACGAGCCCGGCACGCTCGAGCTCCGGGGTCAGGGTGAGGTCCAGCGCCACGGTCAGACCACCGCCCGAGGCCACGGTCCAGCCCTCGCGCGGGGTCTCGGTGATCACCAGGTCGCCCTCGACCAGCGGCACGTCCGCGCCGTCGACGACCACGGTCGCCGTCCCGGCCCGGTAGTCGGCCACCAGTGCAGCCGCGTCGCGGGCGGCGACGGCCTGCGCGACGGCCTGCACCTGCTTGCCCATGCGGCGGCCAACCGAGCGGAAGTCGACCTTGACGCCGACGTCCACCAGGTCGCCGCCGGCCTCGGCGACGGGGGCCAGGGCGACCACGTTGAGCTCCTCGGCCACCTCGGCCACCAGGTCGCGGGGCAGCTCGGCCCACCCCGGTGCGGCGACCAGGGCGCGGGCCAGCGGCTGGCGGGTGCGCACCTTGGACGCCGTGCGGGCCGACCGGCCCAGCTCGACCAGCCGACGGACGACGTCCATCTGCGCGACCAGCTCGTCGTCGCGGGCGTCCTCGTCGACCGCCGGCCACGAGGCCAGGTGCACGGAGTCCGGCGCGTCCACGAGCCCGGGCGCGACCACCTCGTGCCACACCCGCTCGGTGACGAACGGGGTGAACGGCGCCATGAGGCGGGTCAGGCCGTCGAGCACCTCGTGGAGGGTGCCCAGCGCGGCCGGGTCGCCGTCCCAGAAGCGGCGGCGGGAGCGGCGGACGTACCAGTTGGACAGGTCGTCGACGAACTGCGCGAGCAGCCGGCCTGCCGTCTGGGTGTCGAAGGCCTCCAGGGCGTCGGTGACGCCCGCGGTGACGGTGGCCAGCGACGCCAGCGCCCAGCGGTCCAGCAGCGGCCGGTCGGCCGCCGGGGGAGCCGGGGTCGTGGCGGGGTCCCACCCGTTGGTCGAGGCGTACAGGGTGAAGAACGACGCGGTGTTCCAGTAGGTCAGCAGCACCTTGCGCACGACCTCGGACAGCGTCTCGTGGCCGACCCGCCGGGCCTGCCACGGCGAGCCGCCGGCGAGCATGAACCAGCGGACGGCGTCGGCGCCGTGCCGGTCCATCAGCGGGATGGGCTCGATGATGTTGCCCAGGTGCTTGCTCATCTTCCGGCCGTCCTCGGCCAGGATGTGGCCCAGGCACAGCACGTCCTCGTAGGAGGACTTGCCGAACACCAGGGTGCCCACGGCCATGAGCGTGTAGAACCAGCCGCGGGTCTGGTCGATCGCCTCGGCGATGAACTGCGCCGGGTAGGCGGCCTCGAACTGCTCCTGGTTGCGGTGCGGGGCGCCCCACTGGGCGAAGGGCATGGAGCCCGAGTCGTACCAGGCGTCGATGACCTGGCGGAGCCGGCGGAACTCGCCCTCGACCCCGGGCAGGGTGAAGGTCACGTCGTCGATGAAGGGCCGGTGCGGGTCGAGGTCGGCGAGGTCGCGCCCGGTCAGCTCCGAGAGCTCGGCCAGCGAGCCGACGGCGACGAGGTTCGCCGGGTCGAGCTCGTTGCGCCAGATGGGCAGCGGGGTGCCCCAGTACCGGTCGCGCGAGAGCGCCCAGTCGACGTTGTTGTTCAGCCAGTCGCCGTAGCGGCCCCACTGCACGTTCTCGGGGTGCCAGCGGGTGGCCTCGTTCTCGGCCAGCAGCTGGTCCTTCACCGCGCTGGTGCGGATGTACCAGGAGGGCTGGGCGTAGTACATCAGCGGCGTGTGGCAGCGCCAGCAGTGCGGGTACGGGTGCTCGTAGCGCTGCTCGCGCCACAGCACGCCGCGGTCGGCCATGTCCTGCACCAGCGTCGGGTCGGCGGCCTTGAAGAAGTGCCCGCCCACCAGGGGGACGTCGGCGGCGAAGTGCCCGGTGGCGTCGACCGGGACGACGACCGGGAGGCCGTAGGCGCGGCAGACGGCGAGGTCCTCGGCGCCGAAGGCGGGGGACTGGTGCACCAGACCGGTGCCCGAGTCGGTGGTGACGTAGTCGGCCAGCAGCACGAAGTGGGCCGGGGCGGGGAACTCGACCAGCTCGAACGGGCGCTGGTAGGTGACCCGCTCCCAGTCGCGACCGGTGGTGGTGGCCAGCACCTCGTAGGGCACGTCGGCCCCGAGGACGGCGGCCACCAGCGGCTCGGCGACGACGACGGTGCGCTCGGTGCCCGCGTGGTCGGCCCGCACGACCAGGTAGGTCACGTCGGGGTTGACCGCGACCGCGGTGTTCGACGGCAGCGTCCAGGGGGTCGTCGTCCAGACCAGCAGGTCGGCCTTGCCGGCCCACTCGCCGCTGGTGACCGGCAGCGACACGTAGACCGAGGGGTCGGTGACCGTCTCGTAGCCCTGGGCCACCTCGTGGTCGGACAGGCCGGTGCCGCAGCGCGGGCAGTAGGGGGCAACCCGGTGGTCCTCGGTCAGCAGGCCCTTGTCGAAGATCGTCTTCAGCGACCACCAGACGCTCTCGACGTACTCCGGGTTCATCGTCCAGTAGGCAGTGGACAGGTCGACCCAGTAGCCCATGCGGTCGGTGAGCTCGCTGAAGTCGGCGACGTGCCGCTCGACCGACTCCCGGCAGCGGGCGTTGAACTCGGCGATGCCGTAGGCCTCGATGTCGGGCTTGCCGCTGAAGCCGAGCTCCTTCTCGACCGCGATCTCGACCGGCAGCCCGTGGCAGTCCCAGCCGGCGCGGCGGGGGACCGAGAAGCCCTGCATGGTCTTGAAGCGGGGGAAGACGTCCTTGAACGCGCGGGCCTCGATGTGGTGGGTGCCCGGCCGGCCGTTGGCGGTCGGGGGGCCCTCGTAGAAGGTCCACTGCGGACGGCCCGCGGAGGCCTCCAGAGACCGCGCGAAGACCTCGTCGGCGGCCCACTGGTCGAGCACCTCGTGCTCGAGGGCCGGGAGGTCCACCTGGGCGGGGAGGGGGCGGAACGGGGAGGTGGGGCTGCTCACGCCCGCCATCATCCCAGGGGGGTGCGACGGCGTCACCGGCCCGACACCTGGGTGCGGGACACTGCGGGGGTGACGGGGGGCAGATGTCGACGACGGTGACCATCGCGCTCGCCGTCGGCGCCCTCGTCGTCCTCACCGCGGCGCTCGCCCTGCGTCTGTCGGACAAGCTCGGGCTGCCGGCCCTGCTGATCTACCTGGCCCTCGGCGTGGCGCTGGGCGAGAGCGGTGCCGGCGTCCAGTTCGAGGACGTCGAGCTCACCCAGACCCTCGGTGTCGCGGCGCTGGTGGTGATCCTGGCCGAGGGCGGTCTGACCACCCGGTGGTCCGACGTCCGGCGGGCGGTGGGGCCCGGGCTGACCCTGGCCACGGTGGGCGTCGTGGTGTCCATCGTGGTCACGGCGGCCGTGGCGGTCTGGCTGCTCGACTTCTCCTGGACCTTCGCCCTGCTGCTGGGCGCCGTCGTCAGCTCCACCGACGCCGCGGCGGTCTTCGCGACGCTCCGCCGGCTGCCGCTGCCCCGGCGGATGGCCGCGGCGCTGGAGATGGAGTCCGGGCTGAACGACGCCCCGGTCATCCTGCTGGTGCTCGTGCTGAGCGAGCGGCTGGTCGGCGGGGAGACCGCCGCCTGGTGGATCACCCTGGTCGAGGTGCTCGGCGAGCTGGCCGGCGGCTCCGTCATCGGCGTGGCCATCGGGTTCGGCGGGGCCTGGCTGCTGCGCCGGGCCGCGCTGCCGCTGGCCGGCTTCTACCCGCTGGCCACCCTGGCGCTGTGCGTGCTGGCCTTCGCCGCCGCCGACCTGGTGCACACCTCGGGCTTCGTCGCGGTGTACCTCTGCGGGTTGGTGCTGGGCAACGCCCCGCTGCCGCACCGCGCCGGCACCATCGGGTTCGCCGAGGGCATGGCCAGCCTCGCCCAGATCGGCCTGTTCGTGCTGCTGGGCCTGCTGGCCAGCCCGGACCGGCTGCTCGAGGCCGTGCCGCAGGCCCTGCTGGTGGGCCTGGCGCTGCTGCTGGTGGCCCGGCCGCTGTCGGTGGTGGCCAGCCTGGCCTGGTTCAAGGTCCCGTGGGCGCAGCAGGCGTTCATCTCGTGGGCCGGGTTGCGCGGGGCGGTGCCCATCGTGCTGGCCACCTTCCCGATCGCGGCGTCGGTGCCCGGGGCCACCCGGGTGTTCGACATCGTCTTCGTGCTGGTCGTCGTCTTCACCGTGGTGCAGGGCGGGTCGCTGCCGGCGGTGGCCCGGCTGCTGCGCATCGCCACCCCGATCACGCCGCGCGACATCGACGTCGAGTCCGCTCCGCTGGACGAGCTCGGCGCCGAGCTCATGCAGCTGACCGTGCCGCAGGGCTCGCGCCTGCACGGGGTCTACCTGCCCGAGCTGCGGTTGCCCGAGGACGCCGCCGTCGTCCTCGTCGTGCGGGACGGCAAACCGTTCGTGCCCGGCCCGGAGACCCGGTTGATGCGCGGGGACCAGGCCCTGCTGGTCTCGGCCCGCGGCTCCCGCGCCGAGGCCGAGCGCCGACTGCGGGCGGTCAGCCGCGCCGGCCGGTTGGCCGGCTGGCGCGGCGAGGCCGGGGAGCCCACGGAGATCGACTAACGCAGCAGCGCTTCCGCGGTGGCCCGGCCGGTGGCCAGGGACCCGCCGGGCCGCAGGTGCATCGCGAGGGTGCCGCTGACCACCACCAGCAGCTGCTCGGCCAGCTCGGCCGCCCGGTCCCCGGCCACCGGTCCGGCCAGCTCGGTCAGCCGCGCGCGCAGCAGGGCGGTGTCCGCGGTGATCGCCGCCGTGGCGGTGGGGTCGTCGGCGGGGGCGCCGGCGGCGGCGTCCAGGAACGCGCACCACCGGGACGCCGCCTCGCCGCGGGCGAACTCCGCCAACGCGTCGAACACCGCCAGCAGACGGCCCCGGTCGTCCGGCGCGGCGTCGACCGCCGCGGCCCAGGTGGTGTCCCAGCGGGCCAGCCGGGCGTCCAGGACGGCGGCCTGCAGCCCGGTCTTGCTGCCGAAGTGGGCGTAGAGCGTCGCAGGGGCCACCCCGGCGCGGGTCAGCACCTGGTCCACCGGGGTGGCGGCGCAGCCCTGGACCGCGAACAGCTCGTCGGCGGCGTCCAGCAGGCGTCGGCGGGCGTCGGGTCGCGGGGTCACGGATCCACTGTAACGTCCGTTTCGATGAAACGACCGTTACGTCCTGCTGCCCTGGTGCTCGCCGGCACCGCACTCATCGCCTGCACCTACGGCCTGGTCCGCTACGCCTACGGGCTGGCCGCACCCGACGCCCAGCGCGACCTCGGCCTGTCCACGGGCGCCGTCGGCGCGGTGTCCGGGGCCACCTCGGTGGCCTACTGCGTGGCCGCGGGCCTGGCGTTCGTCGCCTGCGAGCGGTGGCCCCGGACGGTGGTGGCCGGGGCCGGGACGGTAGCCGCCGTCGGCGCCCTGGGGGTCTGGACGGCGGGGTCGGCCGCGGTCTTCTCCGTCGCCGTGGTGCTGGGGAGCGCGGGGGCCGGGGCGGCCTCGCCGGGCCTGGTCGTGCTGGTCCGGCGCGCGGTGCCCGGCCCGGGTCAGGACGGCGCGCAGGCCCTGGTCAACGCCGGCACCGGGCCGGGCCTCGTGGCGGCGGCGCTGCTCGCGCTGCTGCTGGGCGACCGGTGGCAGACGGCGTGGTGGGTGGCGGCGACCGCGACCGCCGCCGTCACGGTGGCCGTGCTGGTGCTGGCCCCGCACGGGGCGGGGACCCGCGGTACCGCGGTTCCGGTGGACGCCGGCAGACGATGGCTGGCCCCGCTGAGCGCTGCGTTCCTGCTCGGTGCGGGCAGTGCCGCCGTCTGGACCCACGGCCGGACCGTGCTGCAGGCCGCCGGCCTCGCCGAGGCCACGGCGGTGTGGGTCTGGCTGGCCCTGGGCGTCGGCGCCACGGGGGCCGCGGTGGTCGCACCCCGCTGGCTGCGGGCCGGGCTGCGGCGGGCCCGGGCGGCCGCGCTCGGGCTCACCGCCGCGGGGGTGGTCGGGCTCGCCGTCCCGCCGGTGGGTCCGGTGCCGTTCCTGGCCGCGGCGGCGTTCGGGCTGGGGTTCACGGTGGGGACGACGGTGCTCATCGCCTGGGCCGGGCAGGTCTCGTGCACCCCCGGGCCGGCCGTCTCCGCGTTCTTCGTGGCCCTGCTGCTCGGGCAGGCCGTGGGTGCCCCGCTGTCCTCGGCGGTGCTGGGCGCCGGTGTGCTGCCGGCGTTCGGGCTCGCCGCCGCGGTGACCCTGGTCGGGGTGCTGCCGCCGGCGCCGGTCGGCCGGTGAGGTCAGACCCGGGTGGCCACCACGGCGTCGACCGGGTGCGGCACGGACCAGCGGTCGCCGTCCCGGGTGCCGATGTCGGCCAGGGCGTCCAGCAGCACGCCGCGGGCGACGTCGTCCAGGTCCGCGCAGTCGGCCCCCACCAGGAAGTCCAGCACCTCACGACCGGTCGGTGACCCGGGGTCGAAGCAGTCGGTGGTGTCCAGCCGGCCGGGCAGCCGGACGGCCGACCCGCGCAGCCCGGCGGCCGCGAGCGCGTCGGGGAGGTCACCGCTCCACCAGCGGTGGCTGGCCGGGTCGACGGCCTCGGTGAGCAGGCACAGCGCCTCCAGCGGGGCGAGCAGCACCACCAGAGCGGCACCCGGCACCAGCCGGGCCGCGGCGGCGGCCACGGCCACCGCCAGGTCGGGCACGTAGTACAGGGAGTGCACGGCCAGCACCAGGTCCACCTGCTCGGCGCCGACGGTCTCGCCCACGGTGTCGAAGGGGCCGGCGTGCAGCACGACGCTGCCGGCCGGGCCGACGGCCTGTGCCAGCCGGGCCCGGCAGCGCTCGCCCACCACCGGGTCGGGCTCGGCGACCACCCAGCGCAGCGGTCCACGCCCGCCGACCAGGGAGCTGGCCAGCGGGGCGTCGACGCTGCCGTCGCCCGGCCCCACGCTGAGCACGGTGCGGGCCGCCGCCCCGGGGAGCCGGTCGGCCACCGTGCTGGCCAGCCAGGTGGTCAGCAGCGCGCGCTGGTCGCTGTGCGCCTCGTAGGTGGCGTGCGCGCGGGCGTAGGCAGTGGGGGTCAAGGGGGGCAGGGCCGGTCGCCGGGCGAGGGTGCCGCGCAGCAGGTCCAGCGGTGCCGTGCTGGTGGTCACCGCCTCGACTCAACCACACCCCGGTGTGCAGCGAGCTGCGGAAATGCTCGGTGACGACCCGGGTGGACGGCGGTCCGGGACGGGGCGCAGGCTGCACCTGTGCACCCCACCAGCAGCCCACCCACCCCCAGCTCGGCGACGTCGGCGGCGAGCCTGGCGCACTGGTCCGAGGCCGGCCGCCGCGGCATGGAGGCCTTCTACGCCCTGGCCACCGAGGACTACCGGCAGCTGGCCGCCGCCCGGGACTGGGCCGGCACGTTCCGCGACCTGGCCGCCGGCGGGGACCGCCTGACCCTGCTGGACGTCGCCTGCGGCAGCGGCAAGTTCCCCACCGCGCTGCTGGCCACCCCCGACGTCGCCGCGCTGGCCGGTGAGCTCGTGGTCGAGACCGACCTGCTGGACCCGTCGCGGTTCAGCCTGGACGAGGCCCGCGGCACCCTGGCCCCGCCCTTCGTCGGCGCGGCCGACCACGAGTGCACCGTGGAGGACCTCGTCGTCCGGCCCGGTGGCTGGGACCTGGTCTGGAGCACCCACGGCCTGTACGCCCTGGCGCCCGACGTGCTCGACGCCGGGATGGCCCGGTTCGTCGAGGCCATCGCCCCGGGCGGGCTGGGGGTGGTCGCGCAGGCCACCGCCGCCTCCCACTACCTCGTCGTCGACGAGGCCTTCCGGCGCTCCTTCGACCCGGACGGCGTCCGGGTGCCCTACACCGCAGCCGAGGAGGTCCGCGTCGCCCTGGACGCGCTGCCGGTCACGGTGGCCGAGGAGCTGCTGACCTACCGGACGTCGGTCGCCCAGGACGACCGGGACACCGCCGAGGGCTTCCTGCAGCGCTGCGTCTTCGACGACTCGGTGTCCCTGGACCAGATGCTCGCCGACCCCGTCGTGGGTGGCTACCTGGCCTCCTGCGCCGAGGACGGCCGCTGGGTCTTCGACCACCAGGTCGCGCTGATCTCGGTGCGGCACGCGTGAGCGGCAACGTCTCCCAGTCCCACGCCGCGCGCGACGGGCTGGACACCGCCTGGACCGGTGACAACAACGAGTGGTGGGACTGGTACCTGACGCTGGCCGACAACGGCGGCGACCAGGGCCCGCTGACCGAGGTCGAGGAGCCGGACCAGCTGCCCGAGCCCTCCGCCGCCGAGCTCGACGCCCTACTGGCCGAGGTCTACCCGGTGACGGCAGAGCAGCGGGAGTCCTTCGCCCGCGACGGCTTCGTCAAGCTGCCCGCGGTGCTCCCGCCGGCCGCGGTCAGCCGGCTGCGGCGACTGCTGGTCGAGCACCTGGCGGCGGCCGGCCGCGACCGGCCGGAGGGCCGGTTCACCAGCGACGAGCTGATGTGGACGCACTCCGCGGAGATCGCCGCCTTCGTGCTCAGCCGCCGGCTGGGCCGGATCGTCGCCGACCTGCTCGCCGTCGAGGACGTGCGGGTCTACCACGACAACGTGCTGGCCAAGGAGCCCGCGTGCGGCCGGACGCCGTGGCACTTCGACGACCACCACTTCCCGATCGACAGCCAGGCGGTCGCCACGGTGTGGATGCCGCTGCAGCACACGCCCCGCGAGATGGGCCCGTTGTCCTTCGCCCGCGGGGTCGACCTGCACCGGCTGGTGGACGACGTGTCGTTCTCCACCGAGGACGCCAGCTACGACCGCACGGTCTCCCGGGCGTTCGCCGAGGCCGGGGTGTCGGTCGAGGACGGGCCGTTCGAGCTGGGGGAGATCTCGGTGCACTCCAGCCTGTGCTTCCACACCGCGGGCCCGAACCGGACGACGGCACCGCGGATGGTGCTGGCCACCACCTACTTCGCCGACGGCGCCGCGGTGGTGCCCTCGCCGACCCTGGTGTCGGGCCAGTGGCAGCAGTTCCTCCCCGGGGCGCAGCCCGGCGAGGTGATCGACACCCCGCTGAACCCCGTCGTCAGCTGACGCCGGTGAGCCGGCGCCCGCCTCAGCGGGCGCCGGCCAGCTCGACCGGGCCGGTGAGCTCCAGCGTGCGGGTGGTCTCCTCGCGGACCTCGGCGAACAGCGCCGGGTCGTCGGCCAGCGTGCGGCCGTAGGAGGGGATCGCCTCGCGCAGGAGCGGCTCCCAGTCGGCGTGCTGGTCGGGGAAGGCCCGGCGCAGCAGGTCGAGCATCGCGGCCACCGCGGTCGAGGCGCCGGGGGAGGCGCCGAGCAGGCCGGCGATGGTGCCCCCGCCGCCGACGATCAGCTCGGTGCCGAACTGCAGGACGCCGCGGCCCTTCGCGTCCTGCTTGATGACCTGCACGCGCTGGCCGGCGTGGATCATCTCCCAGTCGTCGCCCTCGGCCGTGGGCACGAACTCCTCGAGCGCCTCGAGCCGGTCGGAGGGGCGCTGCAGCACCTGGCCGACCAGGTAGCGGGTGAGCGCGGTCTGGGTGCGGGCGACACCGAGCATCGAGCCGATGTTGCCCAGGCGTACCGACCGGGGGAGGTCCAGCCAGGAGCCGGACTTCAGGAACTTGGGCGAGAACCCGGCGTAGGGGCCGAACAGCAGGGACTGCTGGCCGTCGATCAGCCGCAGGTCGAGGTGCGGCACCGACATCGGGGGCGCGCCGACGGCGGCCTGGCCGTAGACCTTGGCCTGGTGCCGCGCGGCGAGGGCGTCGTTGGTCGACCGCAGGAACAGGCCCGAGACCGGGAACCCGCCGAAGCCCCTGATCTCGGGGATGTCGGCCCGCTGCAGCAGCGGCAGCGCGCCGCCCCCGGCGCCGACGAACACGAAGCCCGCGTTGACGGTGAACTCCTCGCCGCTGGCGTGGTGCCGGGCGGTGACCTTCCAGCGGCCGTCCGTCGTCCGCTCCAGGTCCTGCACGCTGGTGCCGGTGTGCACGGCCACGCCGCGGCTGGTCGCCTGGTCCAGCAGCAGCCGGGTGAGCGAGCCGAAGTCGACGTCGGTGCCCGCGGTCGACCGGGTCGCCGCGACCGGCTGGGCCGGGTCGCGGCCCTCCATCATCAGCGGCACCCAGCCGGCCAGCTCGTCCTGCGAGGTGGTCAGCTCGAGCTCGGCGAACAGCGGGGAGGCCGTCAGGGCGGCGTGCCGGGCCCGCATGTACTCCTGGCCCTCGGTGCCGTGCACGAAGCTGATGTGCGGCACCGGGGTGATGAAGTTCTTGGGCGAGCCGGTCAGGCCGGTGCGCACCAGGTGCGACCAGAACTGCCGGGACAGCTGGAACTGCTCGTTGATCTGGTTGGCCTTGGTCGCGTCGACCGTGCCGTCCGCGCCGGCGGGCGTGTAGTTGAGCTCGCACAGCGCCGAGTGCCCGGTGCCGGCGTTGTTCCAGCCGTCGGAGCTCTCGGCGGCGACCTTGTCCCCGGCCTCGAACAGCGTGATCGACCAGTGCGGCGCCACGATGCCCAGCAGAGCCGCCAGCGTCGCGCTCATCACCCCGCCGCCGACCAGGACGACGTCGGGGCGCGACGTGTCGGGGATGACCGGGTGGGCGTACTCACCCGGGGTGCTGGTCGCGGGGGTGCTGGCGGGGCTGGTCACGGGGGCCTTCCTGGTGGTCTCGCCCGGGCTGTCGGTGCCCGGCGATGCGTTCAGGGGGGAGCGGGATCACCGCTCGTCCCTGCCATGGTCGTCCCACCCGGTGCCGGGCACCTCACCCGGGCGGTGTGACCCTCACCATGCTGCACGCAGGGGTGACCCGGTGCGCGCCAGGACCCGGGGTGCGCAGCCACCTCGGTACCGTCGCCCCGTGCCCGAGGAACCCACCAGCCCGTCCGCGCCCGAGCCGGCCACCGCCCGGCGGCCGCGCACCCTCCTGCTGGTCGGGCTGGCCGCCGGTGTCCTGGCCCTGGACCTGGTGACCAAGCTGGTCGTGGTGGCGACACTGTCCGACCGCGAGCCGCTGCGGCTGCTGGGCGGGGTGCTGTACCTCACCGAGGCCCGCAACACCGGCGCCGCGTTCTCCTTCGCCGAGGGCGCCACGGTGGTGTTCAGCCTGATCGCGGCGGTCGTCGTCGTGGTGATCGTGCGGGCGGCCCGCCGGCTGTTCAGCACCGGCTGGGCGGTCGCGCTGGGCCTCGTGCTCGGCGGGGCGGTGGGCAACCTGACCGATCGGGTGTTCCGCGACCCGGGGTTCCTGCGCGGCGGGGTCGTGGACTTCCTGTCCCTGTTCGACCCCTACGGCCGGGTGTGGCCGATCTTCAACGTGGCCGACTCCGCCATCGTCTGCGGCGGCATCCTGGGCGCCGTGCTCGCCGTCCGCGGCATCGAGTTCGACGGCTCGCGCGGCAAGCCCGCCGACGACGCCGCCGGCACCGCGGCCGGCGACGCCCCGGCGACGCGGCCGGCCGACGACTGATCGTCGGTCACAATGGCGGGATGACCGCCAGCCTGCACCGCGAGCTCCCGGTCCCCGACGGCCTGGAGGGCCAGCGGGTCGACCAGGCCCTGGCCCGGTTGTTCGGCCTCAGCCGCGGCGCCGCCGCCGACCTCGCCGACGAGGGCCGGGTGATCGTCGACGGCCGGGCCCGCGGCAAGGGTGACCGGCTCACCGCCGGCAGCTGGCTCGAGGTCGAGCTCCCGCCACCGCCCGGCGAGCCCGCCCCGCCCCGGCCGGTCGTGGGCATGGGCATCGTGCACGACGACGACGACGTCGTGGTGGTCGACAAGCCCGTCGGCGTCGCCGCCCACGGCAGCCCGGGCTGGGACGGCCCGACCGTCGTCGGCGGCCTGGCCGCGGCCGGCTACCGGATCTCGACCAGCGGCGCCGAGGAGCGCCGCGGCATCGTGCACCGGCTGGACGCCGCCACGACCGGCCTGATGGTGGTGGCCAAGAGCGAGCGCGCCTACACCCTGCTCAAGCAGGCGTTCAAGGAGCGCACCGTCGACAAGGGCTACCACGCGCTGGTGCAGGGCCACCCCGATCCCTCGCGCGGCACCATCGACGCCCCCATCGACCGGCACCCCAAGCACGACTGGCGGTTCGCGGTGGTCAGCACGGGGCGCCCGTCGGTCACCCACTACGACACCCTCGAGGCATTCCCGGCCGCGTCGCTGGTCGACGTGAAGCTCGAGACCGGCCGCACCCACCAGATCCGCGTGCACTTCTCGGCGATGCGGCACCCGCTGGTGGGCGACATGGCCTACGGGGCCGACCCCACCCTGGCCGCCCGGCTGGGGGTCTCCCGGCAGTGGCTGCACGCGATGCGGCTGGGCTTCGCGCACCCGGCCGACGGCCGCTGGGTGGAGTTCACCAGCACCTACCCGGCCGACCTCGCCGGCGCGCTGGGCCGGCTGCGCGACGAGGCCTGAAGGAGCCCCACCGCACGTGACCGGCCTGCCCGACTCCCTCGCCGACTTCGGCCCGGCCGCCCTGGCCGCGGTCGTGGTGGCGGCGTACCTGGTCGTGGGCGAGCCGTTCGTGGGGCACGTGCTGCACCGCCGCTTCGAGGACCGCATGCGCACCGACGCGCAGGCCCGCCGCTCCTTCTACGTCCGGCTGCTGATCCTCGAGTGGGGCCTGTCGTCGCTGGTGCTGGTGGTGTTCCTGGCCGCCCCGGACGTCGACGGCGGCCAGCTGGGCCTCCGCTGGCCGAAGGCGTGGCCGGGGTGGATCACCGGTCTGGCGTGCCTCGCCCTGCTGGCCTTCGTGGTGGTCTCCACCCGGGCGCTGCGCTCGGGCGCCCTGGCCGACGCCCCGCCGCCGGTGCCGCGCCCGGGGGAGGGCCGGCACAGCGAGCCCGCGGTGCAGTCGACGGTGGCCCTGCTGCCCCGGTCGGCGACCGAGCGCCGGCTGTTCGCCGTCGTCGGGGTGACGGCCGGGATCTGCGAGGAGTGGCTCTACCGCGGGTTCTTCCTGGCCGTGGTGGCCGCGGTGGTGCCGGGGCTGGCCTCGGGATGGCTGGTGGCGGTGGCCGCGGTGGCCTTCGGCGCCGCCCACGCCTACCAGGGCGTGGGCGGGGTGCTGCTGACCGGCGTCCTCGGGGGCGTGTTCGCGGCGCTGTACCTGCAGACCGGGTCCCTGCTGCTGCCGGTCCTGCTGCACGCCGCGGTCGACCTGCGGTTCCTGCTGGTGCCGTCGGCCGCCCTGCCCGCCGTCGGTCAGGGCGCGCGTCCCCGGTGGGACACGCGGGGAGACCAGCGCGACTCTGTCGGACCCTCGGAGTAGACAGCCCGCAGTGCGAGGATCGGGGGTGCGCGTCACCCCGATCGCCAGCACCGGTCCGCACACGGCCTTCCCCGCCGGTCAGCACCACCGCACCTGCACCACCGACCTGTGAGGAGCGCATCCGTGCCCAGTGGTTCGAGCGAGAACTTCGTGCACCTGCACGTGCACACCGAGTACTCGATGCTCGACGGCGCGGCCAAGTTGCCCGAGCTGACCAAGGCCGCCGCGGCGGAGGGCATGCCGGCGCTGGCCATGACCGACCACGGCAACGTCTTCGGCGCCTACGACTTCTACAAGCAGTCCACGGCCGCCGGCGTGAAGCCGATCATCGGCATGGAGGGCTACTACACACCCGGGTCCCGGTTCGACCGCGCCCCGTTCGAGTTCGGCGCCATCGCCGACGAGGACGGCGAGGGCGCGTCGTCCAAGGGCAAGGCCGCCTACACGCACATGACGCTGCTGGCCCGCACGACCGAGGGCATGCACAACCTGTTCCGGCTGTCGTCGCTGGCCAGCCTCGAGGGCCAGTACCGCAAGCCGCGCTTCGACCGCGACCTGCTCGAGCAGTACGGCACCGGGCTGATCGCCACCACCGGGTGCCCCTCGGGCGAGGTGAACATGTGGCTGCGCGCGGGCAAGGTCGACCGCGCCCGGCAGGCCGCCGCGGACTTCCAGGACATCTTCGGGCGGGAGAACTTCTACGCCGAGGTCATGGACCACGGCCTGTCGATCGAGAAGCAGACCAAGCCCGCGCTGCTGGAGATCGCGAAGGAGCTGGGCATCCCGCTGCTGGCCACCAACGACCTGCACTACACCCACCGCGAGGACGCCGACGCCCACGACGCCCTGCTCTGCATCCAGACCGGGTCCCGGCTGAACGAGACCAACCGCTTCCGGTTCAACGGCGACGGCTACTACCTGAAGTCCGCCGCCGAGATGCGTGCGCTGTTCACCGAGATGCCCGAGGCCTGCGACAACACGCTGCTGGTCGCCGAGCAGTGCGAGGTCACCTTCACCGAGGGCGCCGACCTCATGCCCCGGTTCCCGCTGCCCGAGGGCGAGGACGAGACCTCCTGGTTCATCAAGGAGGTCGAGCGCGGGCTGCACAAGCGCTGGCCCGGCGGCATCCCCGACCACGTGCGCAAGCAGGCCGACTACGAGACCTCGATCATCGTCCAGATGGGCTTCCCGGGGTACTTCCTCGTGGTCGCGGACTTCATCAACTGGGCCAAGGACAACGGCATCAGGGTCGGCCCCGGCCGTGGTTCGGCCGCGGGCTCCCTGGCCGCCTACGCGATGGGCATCACCGACCTCGACCCGCTCGCCCACGGGCTGATCTTCGAGCGGTTCCTCAACCCCGAGCGCGTCTCCATGCCCGACGTCGACATCGACTTCGACGAGCGCCGGCGCGGCGAGGTCATCCGCTACGTCTCGGACAAGTACGGCGAGGAACGGGTCAGCCAGATCGTCACCTACGGCACGATCAAGGCCAAGGCCGCGATCAAGGACGCCGGCCGGGTGCTCGACCGGCCCTTCTCCGTCGGCGACGAGCTCACCAAGCTCCTGCCGCCGGACGTGATGGGCAAGGGCATCCCGCTGACGGGGGTCTTCGACCCGGCCCACCCGCGCTACAAGGAGGCCTCGGAGTTCCGGGCCCGCTACGAGTCCGACCCCGGCGCGGCCGAGGTGGTCGACCAGGCCCGCAAGCTCGAGGGCCTGAAGCGCCAGTGGGGCGTGCACGCGGCCGGGGTCATCATCGGCCGCTACCCGCTCATCGACAGCGTGCCGATCATGCGCCGCGAGGCCGACGGCGCGATCATCACGCAGTTCGACTACCCCACGTGCGAGACGCTCGGGCTGCTCAAGATGGACTTCCTGGGCCTGCGCAACCTCACCGTCATCGACGACGCGCTGCGCAACATCGAGATCAACGGCAAGCCCGCCATCGACCTCGACGAGCTCAGCAAGGACCTCACCGACCCGAAGACCTACGAGCTGCTGGCCAAGGGCGAGACGCTCGGGGTCTTCCAGTTCGACGGCGGCCCGATGCGGTCGCTGCTGCGGCTCATGCGCCCGGACAACTTCGAGGACATCTCCGCCGTCGGCGCGCTCTACCGGCCGGGCCCGATGGGCGCGAACTCGCACACCAACTACGCCCTGCGCAAGAACGGGCAGCAGGAGATCGTCCCGATCCACCCCGAGCTGGCCGAGCCGCTCGAGGAGATCCTGGGCCAGACGTACGGCCTGATCGTCTACCAGGAGCAGGTCATGGCGATCGCGCAGAAGGTCGCCGGGTACTCCCTGGGCGCGGCCGACCTGCTGCGCCGGGCGATGGGCAAGAAGAAGAAGTCGGTGCTGGACGCCGAGTACGTGGGCTTCGAAGCCGGCATGAAGGCCAACGGCTTCTCCGCCGCCGCGGTCAAGACGCTCTGGGACATCCTGGTGCCCTTCGCCGACTACGCCTTCAACAAGGCGCACTCGGCGGCCTACGGCCTGGTCTCCTACTGGACGGCCTACCTGAAGGCCAACTACCCGGCCGAGTACATGGCCGGACTGCTCACCAGCGTCGGCGACGACAAGGACCGTCGGCCGATCTACCTGGCCGAGTGCCGCCGCATGGGCATCAAGGTGCTCCCGCCCGACGTCAACGAGTCCTCCTGGGACTTCACCGCCGTCGGCACCGACATCCGCTTCGGGCTGGCGTCGGTGCGCAACGTGGGGCACAACGTCGTCGACTCGATCCGGCGGGCCCGCGAGGAGAAGGGCGCGTTCCGCGACTTCGCCGACTTCATGCGCAAGATCGACACCGTGGCCTGCAACAAGAAGGTCATCGAGTCCCTGGCCAAGGCCGGGGCGTTCGACTCCCTGGGCCACTCCCGGCAGGGCATCGCCGCCATCCACGTGCAGGCCGTCGACTCCGCCATGGGGCTCAAGCGGCGCGAGGCCGAGGGCCAGTTCGACCTCTTCGGCGGCGGCGACGACCTGGGCGCCGACGACCCGCTGTCGGCTGCCCTGAACATCCCGATCCCGACCGCCGACTGGTCCAAGGCCGAGCGGCTGGTCTTCGAGCGCGACATGCTCGGGCTCTACGTCTCCGACCACCCGCTGCACGGCGTCGAGCACGTGCTCACCAGCCACGCCGACACCTCGCTGGCCGAGATCCTGGCCGGCGGGGTCGAGGACGGCGCCAACGTCACCGTGGCCGGCATCCTCACCGCGGTCTCCCCGCGCACCAACAAGCAGGGCGCGCCCTGGGCGATCGCCACCATCGAGGACCTCGAGGCCGGCATCGAGGTGCTGTTCTTCCCCAAGACCTGGCTCGAGGTGCAGGACAAGGTGGCCCGCGACCAGATCGTGGTGGTCAAGGGCCGCATCTCCCGGCGCGACGACACCCCGTCGATCTTCGGCGCCGAGGTCACCATCCCCGAGCTCACCGAGGGCCCGCGCGGCCCGGTGCTGGTGTCGATGCCCGCGGCCCGGTGCACCCCGCCGGTGGTCGAGCGGCTGCGCGAGGTGCTGGGCAGCCACCCCGGCACCACCGAGGTGCAGCTCAAGCTGATCAACGGCCAGCGCGAGACCGTGCTGCGGTTGGACCAGCGGCTGTCCGTGCGGCCGAGCACCGCTCTCATGGGCGACATCAAGGCGCTGCTGGGTCCCACGAGCGTGGCCATCCTCTGAGGTTGGTGTGGTTCCATCGCGGCCGTGAGCAGCCCTGACCTCCTGACCGGGCCGCCCGGTCCCCGACCCCCGGCCACCCGGTCGGGGGTCCCCGGGCTGCGCGGCAGCCGGGACGACGTGCGCGGAGGTGTGCTCGTCGTGCTCGTCCTGGCGGTGGTCGGCCTGGGCGTCGGGCTGCTGTGGCTCTGGCTCGCCCCCCGCGCGGACTTCACCGTCACGTCCGCCGACGGCGCCGTCGAGGTGACCGGCGGCGGGCTGGTCGACCCCGAGCTGTTCATGGGCGACGACGGCGTCTACGTGCTGCTGCTGGGCGGTCTGGGGCTGCTGGTCGGCCTGGTCGGCTGGACCCGGGTGCGTCGGCGCGGTGTGGTCACCCTGGTCTCCCTGGCCGCGGGCATGCTGGCCGCCTCGCTCACCGCGTGGCAGCTGGGCGCCGTCCTGGGCCGCGGCCCGTCCCGCACCGACCTGACCACGGTCGGTCGGCAGGTGACCACCGCCCTGGACCTGAACATGCTGGCCTCGCTGGCCGTCGGCCCGTTCGCGGCGGTGCTGGTCTACCTCGTGGCCACGGTGCTGGCCGGTCGGGACGACCTCGGTCGCGGTGACCCGGCGACGGAGCCGGCGCCGGCCGCGGGCCCGACCGGGTCGCCGTCCGCGGGGCTCGTGGGACCGGCGGTCCCGGAGTGACGGAACGGTACGGACACCGCCCGCGTCGCTCCGTCACCCGCTGCGTGCGAGCTGTCACCCTCGGTGGTGTGCAGCCACGGTTCGTTCCCCAGTCCTCGTCGGTCGACCCCCTCCGGGCCGCCCGATGAGCCGCCGGACCGACGTCGGCGACCAGACGCCGCTCCCGGCCCGGTTGGACCCCCGGCTGGGCCGGCCTCCCGCGCGGCACGCCGCGGGTGCGCGGAGCGGACGTCGCGTGGCCCTGGTCGCGAGGGTGCTGGCCGGCGTGGTCAGCGTGCTGCTGGTGACCGGCAGCGGCTGGGGCTGGTACCTGGTCCGGGTCGCCGAGGCCAGCGTGAACCGCACCGACGCCATCCCCACCACCGGGAACTCCGACGTCAACGGCGACACCCACGCAGGCCAGGAGATGAACATGCTCCTGGTGGGCGTGGACTCCCGTGCCGGGCTGACCGAGGAGCAGGTGGAGCAGTACAGCACCGGTGACCCCGACGGTCTGCACAACACCGACACGATGATGCTGGTGCACATCCCGGCCGACGGCTCCGCCGCCTCCTTCGTGTCCTTCCCCCGCGACATGTACGTGTCCATCCCCGGGCACGGCAAGGGCAAGCTGAACTCCGCCTACAGCGACGGGTACGACGACGTCGACGGCGACGAGGACGCCAAGCGGGCCGGGGGCGCCCGGCTGCTGATCCAGACCATCAGCGCGCTGTCGGGGTTGCAGATCGACCACTACGCCGAGATCAACCTGCTGGGCTTCATCAACCTCACCCAGATCGTCGGCGGGGTCGACGTGGACATCTGCCGGGCGACCGACGACCCGGTCACGGGGGCGCACTTCGACGCCGGTCCGCAGACGCTCACGGGCAGCCAGGCGCTGCTGTTCGTCCGGCAGCGGCACGGGCTCACCTCCGACTTCGACCGGGTGGCCCGCCAGCAGGTGTTCATCGCCGGGATGCTGCGCAACGTGCTGTCCTCCAACACCCTGCTCGACCCCACCAAGCAGCAGCAGATCGTGCAGCAGGTCGGCACCAGCGTGACCCTGGACCAGGGGCTGAACATCTTCGACCTGGCCACGCAGATGCAGAACGTGCAGCCGGGCAACATCACCTTCCAGACCATCCCGGGCCTGACCGACGGCAACGCCGACGGCTGGGGCTCGGTGCTGAAGCTGCCCGACCCGTCGGTGCTCACCGACTTCTTCGCCAACCTCACCGCCGACCCCGAGCCCGCGGCGCCGACGACCACGGCCCCGGCGACCGAGGCGCCGGCCGAGGTGACCGTGTCGGTGCTCAACGGCTCCGGCGTCGCCGGTGCCGCTGCCACCACCGCGACCACGCTGTCCGACGCCGGGTTCGAGGCCAGCAGCGGCGGCAACGCCACCCCCACCGCGACGACCACGATCGCCCACCGCACCGGTGACGACGCCGTTGCCGCGACCCTGGCCGCGCAGGTGCCCGGTGCCGCGCTGACCGTCGACGACACGCTCGCCGCGGGCACCGTGACCCTCACCCTCGGCGAGGACTTCGCGGGTGTCGGCCAGCCGGTCACCGCCGCCCCGGCCCCCACCAGCGACCCGGTGGTGCCCGGCTCCTACGTCAACCCCGAGCGCACCGCCGCCGACACCAGCTGCATCAATTAGGCGTCATGGGGGTGGCGAACTGCTGCAGGGGGACCGGGACGGCCCCCAGCTCGCGCAGCAGCGTCAGCTCCCGCCGCAGCAGGCGTGACTCGGCGGCCAGCCGGCGCCGGGTCGCGGACTCGGCCAGCAGGGCCTGCCGGTCGTCCGTGGTGAGCAGCGCCGCAGAGGCCACCAGGTAGGACAGCCCGCGGGCGTCGTCCCCCACCTGGCGCAGCAGCGCGGCCGCGGCGGACCCCGCGTCGGTGGGCTCGTCGTCGGCCCCGTCCCCGTAGCCGTCCAGGCCGAGGTCGGCCATCAGCTCGGCCTCCTCCTCGTCGTCGACCTCGATCGGGCCGCCGCTGCGCAGCACGGCCACCTCGGTGACGTACCGGGAGAACAGCTGGGACACGGTGCCGACCAGCAGGTCCAGCGACCCCTGGGCCACCGAGGCGGCGAGGTCCTCGTCGGCGCGGGTGGGGGAGCCCTCGGTGGCGGTGAGGCCCTCGGCGTCGCCGGCGGCCTCCTCGGCGGCCTCCTCCTCGCCCAACCACTCGACCTCGGCCTGCAGGTAGGGCGGGTCGTCGCCGACGACGACGTCCAGCAGCCGGAACCGGTCGGCCCCGACGGTGACCAGCCGGTACCCGCCGTCGGCCTGCGGCGTCACGGCCCGCACGACGGCGGTGCAGCCCACGTCGAACAGCGCCTCGGTGGGGGCCACCCGCTCGACCTCCCACCCCTGGCGGATGGCCACGACGCCGAAGGACCGCGGGCCGCTGCCCTCGGGCCGGGCGACGAGGTCCGCGACCAGCCGTCGGTACCGCGGCTCGAAGATCTGCAGCGGCAGCACGACGCCGGGGAACAGGGGGCTCCCCAGCGGGAACAACGGGATCAGGTCGCCCACGGGCCGAACCCTACGGGGGAGGGGACCGGCCGGCCCAGTGCCGCGCAACTACCCTGGACGCGTCCGTCGTCGTCACCCGGAGGTACCCGTGCTCACCCGCATCGACCTGCGTGGTTCCCAGCTGCCCGGGGTGCGTGAGCTCGCCGGCCTGCTGCCCCGCGCCGGCACCGACGTCGAGAGCGTGCAGGCCGTCGTCCGTCCGCTGCTCGAGGACGTCCGGGTCCGGGGTGCCGCAGCGGTCCGCGAGATCACCGCCCGGTTCGACGGCGTGGACGCCGAGGACTTCGCCGTCCCGCAGGCCGCGCTGGACGAAGCGCTGGCCACCTGCGACCCGGTGCTCCGCGAGGCGCTCGAGGAGGCGGTCTCGCGCGTCCGCCGCGTGCACGCCGACCAGCGGCGCACCGACGTCACCACCCAGGTCGTCCCCGGTGGCACCGTCACCGAGCGCTGGGTGCCCGTGCGCCGCGTCGGCCTCTACGTGCCCGGCGGCCTGGCCCCGCTGCTGTCCAGCGTGGTCATGAACGTCGTCCCGGCCCAGATCGCCGGGGTCGAGTCGATCGCGGTGGCCACCCCGCCGCAGCGGGACAACGGCGGGCTGCCCGACAAGGGCGTGCTGGCCGCCTGCGCGCTGCTCGGCGTCACCGAGGTCTACGCCGTCGGCGGGGCGCAGGCGATCGCCGTCTTCGGCTACGGCGCGGGTGCCTGCGAGCCGGTCGACCTGGTCACCGGCCCGGGCAACGTCTACGTCACCGCGGCCAAGCGGCTGCTGCGCGGGCTGATCGGCATCGACAGCGAGGCCGGCCCGACCGAGGTCGCCGTCCTGGCCGACGACACCGCCGACCCCGTGCACGTGGCCGCCGACCTGATCAGCCAGGCCGAGCACGACCCGCTGGCCGGCGCGGTGCTGGTGACCACCAGCGAGGCGCTGGCCGACGCCGTCCTCGAACTGGTGCCCGGCCAGGTGGCCGCCACCAAGCACGGCGACCGCATCGACACCGCACTGGCCGGGAGCCAGTCCGGGATCGTGCTGGTCGACGACCTGGACGCCGGCCTCGCCGTGGTCGACGCCTACGCCGCCGAGCACCTGGAGATCCAGACCCGCAACCCCCGCGAGATCGCCCTGCGGGTGCGCAACGCGGGGGCGATCTTCGTCGGGCCGTGGTCGCCGGTCTCGCTGGGCGACTACGCGGCGGGTTCCAACCACGTGCTGCCCACCGGTGGCTGCGCCCGGCACTCCAGCGGGCTGAGCGTGCAGACGTTCCTGCGCGGGGTGCACCTGGTCGAGTACGACGAGGCCGCGCTGGCCGACGTCGCCCGGCACGTCGACGTCCTGGCCCACGCCGAGGACCTCCCCGCGCACGCGGCCGCCGTCGCCGTCCGGCAGAAGTGACCGGGCTCCCCGTCCGGCCGGAGTTCGAGGGCAGGTCGCCCTACGGGGCACCGCAGGTACCGGCCGCCCACCGGCTGAACACCAACGAGAACCCGTACCCGCTGCCCGACGAGCTGCTGGCCGACCTCGGTGCGGCGCTGGGCGCCGCGGCCCTGGAGCTCAACCGCTACCCCGACCGCGACGCCCTCGACCTGCGCGCCGACCTCGCGACCTACCTGTCCCGGTCGGGCACCGCGGTGACCCCGGACCAGGTGTGGGCGGCCAACGGGTCCAACGAGATCCTGCAGCAGCTCAGCCAGGTCTTCGGCGGGGCCGGTCGCATGGCGCTGGGCTTCACGCCGTCGTACTCGATGCACCCGCTCATCACCGCCTCGACCGGCGGCACGTTCGTCGACGGGCACCGGCGGGCCGACTTCACCATCGACCCCGACGCCGCGGTCGCCCAGGTGCGCGAGCTGCGCCCGGACGTCGTCTTCGTCACCAGCCCGAACAACCCCACCGGCACGGCGGTCGCGCTCGACACGATCACCGCGCTGCACGACGCCACCGAGGGCGTGCTGGTGGTCGACGAGGCCTACACCGAGTTCGCCCGCCCGGGCACGCCCTCGGCGCTCACGCTGCTCGAGGGCCGCCCGCGGCTGGTGGTCAGCCGCACGATGAGCAAGGCCTTCGGCATGGCCGGGCTGCGGCTGGGCTACCTGGCCGCCGACCCCGCGGTCGTCGACGCGCTGCAGCTGGTCCGGCTGCCCTACCACCTGTCCAGCCTCACCCAGGCCGCCGCCCGCACCGCGCTGGCGCACACCGACGCGCTGCTGGCCACCGTCGACGCGGTGAAGCACGAGCGGGACCGGATCGTGGCCGCGCTGCCGGGCCTCGGGCTCACCAGCGTCCCCAGCGACGCCAACTTCGTCCTCTTCGGCGGGTTCGCCGACGCCCCCGCCGTCTGGCAGGGCCTGCTCGACCGCGGCGTGCTCGTCCGCGACGTCGGGCTGCCCGGCTGGCTGCGGGTGACCGCCGGCACACCTGCCGAGACCGACGCCTTCCTCACCGCCCTGGGTGAGGTCGTGGCCGCCCCGGGCCTGGGAGGATGACCCGCATGTCCCGCACCGCGCGCGTCGAGCGCACCACCAACGAGACGGCACTCGTGGTCGAGGTCGACCTCGACGGCACCGGCACCAGCTCGATCGCCACCGGGGTCGGCTTCTACGACCACATGCTCACCGCGCTGAGCAAGCACAGCGGCATCGACCTCACCGTGCGCGCCGACGGCGACCTGCACATCGACGCCCACCACACGGTCGAGGACGTCGCGATCGCGCTGGGCGTGGCCTTCGCCGAGGCCCTGGGCGACAAGCGGGGCATCACCCGCTACGGCGACGCCACGATCCCGATGGACGAGGTGCTGGTGCAGGCCGCCGTCGACCTCTCGGGCCGGCCCTACTTCGTGCACGCCGAGCCCGAGGGCATGACCCCGATGATCGGGCCGGACTACCCGACCTCCCTGACCAAGCACGTGCTCGAGAGCTTCGCGTTCAACGCCCGCATCTCGCTGCACGTGCGGGTGCTCTACGCCGGCCGCGACGCCCACCACATCGTCGAGGGTCAGTTCAAGGCGCTGGCCCGGGCCCTGCGCACCGCCGTCGCGCTCGACCCCCGGGTCACCGACGTGCCCTCCACCAAGGGCGCGCTGTAGGCCGTGGGCTTCGCCTCCGGCCTGGTCGCGATCGGGCTGTTCCTGCTGGGCGGGGCGTACTCGATCTTCCGCGCCGACGACCCGGTGAAGGGCCGCACCACGGGGCAGTGGGTCTTCGCCGGTGTCCTCGTCCTGGCCGCGGCCCTGGCCATCGCCGCCGGCGTCCTCAGGTTCTGAGCCGCTGGGCGAAGGCATCCGCGGTGGTCAGCTGCGCCCGCAGCGCCTCGACCCGGTCGGCCGCGGCTGTGCGGTAGTGCGCCAGCCGGTCGGCCGGGCCGCCGTCGGCCAGGGCCTGCAGCAGCTCGCGCATCTCCTCCAGGGAGAACCCGAGCGGCTTCATCTGCATGATCACCCGCAGCCGCTCGACGTCGTCCTCGGTGTAGAGCCGGAACCCGCCCTCCGAGCGGGCCGAGGGGACGGCGAGGCCGACCTCCTCGTAGTGCCGGATGGTCCGCAGCGAGAGCCCGATCCGCTCGGCCACCTCGCCGATCTGGAGCATCCCGTGGCCCATCAGTGCCCGCCGCCCAGCTGGCCGGCCAGGCGGCGGTGCCAGTGCCCGGCGTCCCCGGTGAGGCCGACGAGCTCCACCGTCGTGCCGCGGGCGGCGTAGCGCTGCTCGACGGCGTCCAGGGCGGCGACGCTGGAGGCGTCCCAGACCTGCGCGGCGGACAGGTCCACGACGACGCGGGCGGGGTCGCCGGCGTAGTCGAACCGGCCGACCAGGTCGTTGCTGGAGGCGAAGAACAGCGCGCCGGAGACGGTGTAGGTGCGCACGCCGTCGGCGACCGGGCCGGGGGTGACCGACACCAGGTGCGCGACCCGGCGGGCGAAGAGCACGCAGGCGGTGAGCACGCCGACCGCGACCCCGATGGCCAGGTTGTCGGTGGCCACCACGACGGCCACGGTCACCAGCATCACGGCGCTCTCGCTGCGCGGCATGCGGCGCAGGGTGCGCACCGAGTGCCAGTCGAAGGTGGCGACCGAGACGAAGACCATGACCGCGACCAGGGCGGCCATCGGGATCACCGCGACGAGGTCGCCCAGCACGACGACCAGCACGAGCAGGAAGACCCCGGCCAGGAAGGTCGAGACCCGGGTGCGGGCACCCGACCGCACGTTGATCATGGTCTGGCCGATCATGGCGCAGCCGCCCATGCCGCCGAAGAAGCCGGTGACCACGTTGGCCACGCCCTGCCCGACCGACTCCCGGGTCTTGGACGACCGGGTGTCGGTGAGGTCGTCGACCAGGGTCGCGGTCATCAGCGACTCGAGCAGCCCGACGACGGCCAGCCCCAGGGCGTAGGGCGCGATGATCCGCAGCGTCTCGAGGGTGAACGGCACGTCGGGCAGCAGGAGCGAGGGCAGGCTGTCCGGCAGCGCGCCCTGGTCGCCCACGGTGGGGACGTCGATGCCCGCGGCCACCGCCGTCACGGTGAGGACGACGATCGCGACCAGCGGCGCCGGGACGGCGGTGGTCAGCCGCGGGAGCCCGAAGATGATCGCCAGGCCGACCGCGGCCATCGGGTAGACCAACCAGGGGACGTCGACCAGCTGCGGCACCTGCGCCGCGAAGATCAGGATCGCCAGCGCGTTGACGAAGCCGACCATCACGCTGCGCGGCACGAACCGCATGAGCCGGGCGACGCCGAGCAGGCCGAGGGCGATCTGCAGCAGTCCGCCCAGCAGCACCGCCGCGATGAGGTAGGGCAGGCCGTGCGCGGCGACCAGCGGGGCGATGACCAGCGCGACCGCACCGGTGGCGGCCGAGATCATCGCGGGTCGGCCACCGACGACGGCGATGGTGACCGCCATGGTGAAGCTGGCGAACAGCCCGACCCGGGGGTCGACGCCGGCGATGATGGAGAAGCTGATCGCCTCGGGGATGAGGGCGAGGGCGACGACGAGGCCGGCGAGCACCTCGGTGCGCAGGGTGCGCGGGTCGGTGAGCGCGGCGACCCAGCCGGGCCGGGTGCGGGGGAGCAGGGCAGACGTCATGGCACCGTTCTCGGGTTCGGGGGTGTCGGCCGCACGCCTCGGTGGAGGGGGCCGGATCGCGACCAACCCTACCCTCACGTGAGGGGAGGGTTGCTCCCGGGTCGGTCGACCACCGGTGGGTGCTGGGTAGCGTTGGTCCGGTGAAGAACGTCGTCGTCCTGGACTACGGGTCGGGCAACCTCCGGTCGGTCGAGCGCGCGGTGGCCCGGGTGGGCGCCGAGGTCACGGTGACCGCCGACCCGCACGCCGCGCTCGAGGCCGACGGGCTCGTCGTGCCCGGCGTCGGGGCGTTCGCCGCCTGCATGGCCGGGCTGCGCGCGGTCGAGGGGCCCAAGCTGATCGGCAAGCGGCTGGCCGGGGGGCGGCCGGTGCTGGGCATCTGCGTCGGCATGCAGGTGCTCTTCGACCGCGGCATCGAGCACGGCTACGACGCGCCGGGCTGCGCCGAGTGGCCCGGGGTGGTCGAGCAGCTGCACGCACCGGTGCTGCCGCACATGGGGTGGAACACCGTCGAGGTCGCCGCGGGCTCCACGCTCTTCGCCGGCATCGAGGACGAACGCTTCTACTTCGTGCACTCCTACGGCGTGCGTGAGTTCCCGCTGGGCCGCGACGGCACCGGCCCGCTCAAGCCCCCCGCGGTGACCTGGGCGCAGCACGGCGACCGGTTCGTCGCCGCGGTCGAGAACGGTGCGCTCACCGCCACCCAGTTCCACCCGGAGAAGTCCGGCGACGCCGGGGCCGCGCTGCTCACCAACTGGCTGCAGACGCTCTGATCAGCGGGCGTAGAGCTCCAGCCGGGAGCACTGCACGCACCGCAGCGCCACGACGCCGGTCGACCGCCCCCGCGGGACGGCCCTGTCCCGCCAGCTGCGCCGTGGCTCGCCGGCCATCCACCGTACGTCGCCCCGGCTGACGTCGTCGATGCTGCCGCGCTCGAAGTCGGTCCCGCCGCAGGCCGGGCAGGGGACGGGAGCGGAGCCACCCTGGGTCATGACCGGGAGCGTAGGTGCCCTACTGCAGCGGGAACGGCGGCTGGAGCCACCACGGGGAGTCCAGCACCTCGACCCGGTCCACCCACTTCACCCACCACACCCCGCGGCGGCCCGGGGCGACGAGCCGGGCCGGGGCGCCGTGCCCGGTCGACAGCGGTCGGCCGGCGGCATGGGTGGCCAGCAGTGTGGTGCGGGCGTCGCGCAGCGGGATGCGGCGGCTGAACCCGGTCACCGAGGTCACCCGGATGCACTGGGCGTCCTCGGCGAGGGGACCCAGGTGGTCGGTCACCAGCCGGTGCAGGGTGGTGCCCCGCCAGTCCTGGTCGGCCCACCAGCCGCCGGTGCAGTCCAGCGCCGCCCGCACCGAGTCACCGCGGTCCAGGTCGTCGACCGGGACGGCGACCGTGCGCCCGCCGCCGGACAGCTGCACCTGCTCGGCCGCGGACTCCGGGACGGTGTCGGTGGCCCACTGCGTGACCGGCATCGCCGCGGGGTCGTCGGTGCCGCGCTCGTAGGACCCGGTGCCGCTGCGGGTCGCCCCGGGGGCACCGGTGAGCCGCCACAGGCCCTCGGTCGCCGTCCAGATCACGACCGAGCCGCCGGCGAGCGCGCCGGCGCCCAGCAGGGTGCGCCGGCCCAGGTCGACCTTCCGCGGCCGCTGGTGGCGGCCCCGCACGTGGGCGACCAGGGCGGCGGCGAGCACGATCGCGGCGCCGACGTGCACCTGCAGGGCCGCGATCGGGGTGCCGGAGCTCGCCCAGATGCCGGCGGCGCCCGCGGCGTGCAGCACCCCGCTGACCAGGCAGACGACGACCAGGCCGGTGAGCCAGTAGGCCGCCGAGGGCGCGCGCAGGGCCAACGGCCTCCGTCGGGCCCGCCGGACGACGACGGTCTTCCACGGCACCAGCAGCAGCAGGCCCAGCCCGGCTGCCCCGTGCGCGACCGCGATGACCCGCCCCGCGGTGGGGGTGCCGACCGCGTAGCCGAGCACCCCGGTGCCGGCGGCGACCAGCAGCAACCCGAGCAGCGCGAGGTTGGACCGGCGTCCGGCCCGCTGCAGTCCCCGTTGCGCCACGCCCCCAGTGTGCGCAGGTGGTGCTACCCCGCCCAGCGGCCGCGGTGCACGACCTCGTCGACCCCGCGCCGACCCCGCTTCAGCGAGGGCGAGCGCTTGTCGCCCTGGCCGGGGTAGCCGACCGACACGCACCCGACCGGGGTGTACTCGTCGGGCACCCCGAACTCCGCCCGCAGCGCCGCGACCCGTTCCGGGGGGACGCCGAAGAAGCAGGCGCCCAGCCCCTCGTCGACGGCGGTGAGCAGCATCAGCAGCGACGCCATGCCGGTGTCGACGTCCCAGTAGGGCACCGGCCACCGCGACTCGTCCCGGTCCGTCCAGCCCTTGTCCGGCTCGGCGTACCGGTCGAGGTAGGCCGCCTTGTGGCTGAAGGGCACCACCAGCAGCGGCGCACGGCGCATGCGGGTCAGCCAGCCGTCCGGGGCACCGGGGGCGGTGGTCGCCGTCCAGAAGGCGTCGCGCTCGGCCTCGGTCTCCAGCACCAGGAACGCCCACCCCTGGCTGAACCCGGCGCTCGGCGCCCGCAGCGCGTGCGCGAGCAGCCGCTCCCGCACCTCGGCCGGCACCGGCCGGTCGGGGTCGTAGTCGCGCACCATCCGCCGTCGCCGCAGCACCTCCGCGAACTCCATGCGGTCAGCCTGCCCCAGCGCGTTCGGCTGAGCCGGTCCGGTTCAGCTGCGTGCAGGGAACAGGGGTGGGTCGGCGGTGTGCAGGTCGGGGAGAGGATCGCCGCGGGTGTCGGTGAGGGGGCCGACGAGGATCTCGGTGCCGTCTGGCCGAAGGGTGCGCCAGTGCCCTCGATCGGCATCCCACGTGATCGAGAAGCCGTGGTGGACCTGGGTGTGGTGGCGTTCGCAGAGCAGGGCGGTGTTCTCCCGGGAGGTGGCTCCGCCGTCGATCCAGTGCACCAGATGATGGGCGTCGCACATCCAGGCCGGGTTGTGGCAGCCGGTGAACACGCACCCGCCGTCGCGGACCTCGGCAGCGCGCCGGATGTGGGCCGGGACGAGTCGCCGGGCGCGGCCGACGTCGAGGGGGAGGCTGTCGGGGCCCAGGACGATGCGGGCGATGTCGGCGTCGCAGGCCGCCTGGCGGGCGACGAGGCTGGACGCGGTCGCGCCGGACCCGAGCGTGGTCGTAGCGGCGACACCGGTCGGGTCAGCCAGGTCCTCGAGCTGGATGAGGGCGGTGAGCTGCGGCTTGACGGTGCGCAGTACGGGCAGGTCCCCGGCGGCCAGGTGCAGGTCGGCGAGCTGGACGAGGGCGTCCGCGGAGCGCTGCTCGGGTGTCCGCAGGTCACCTTCGCAGCGCCCGGCGGCGGCGATGGCTTCCAAGGCGGCTTCGACCTTCTCCCCGCCGGCGGCGTCGAGGGTCCCGCGCAGGGCGCGGGACCCGTCGGCGCGGCGGGTGATCCGCAGGAACCGCCCCGCGGTGGGGTCGACCGGCTCGGGGCCGTCGGGGTCGATGAGGTCGGCGATCCGTTGGCAGACCTGGGGCAGGGTGCGGGGGTGATTGCCGGTCACGGTGTCGGTGACGGCCTGGTCGGCGGCGGCCATGTCGTGACCAGCTGCCTCACCTGTGGCCCAGACGTCGGCGGTCAGAACCCGCCCCACGACACCCAGCTGTCCGAGGGTGACGGCGCCCTGGGCAGCTGCTTCGCCCAGCACGGGCATGCGCTGCAGCACCCGTCCGGCAGCCAAGGTCGCAGCGGCCTCGGGCCCGCTCGCGCCGACGTGTCCGCGCAGCCAGGGCCGCATCCCGCTCAGCCCGTCGGCGGCAGCTGCTTCCTGGGTCTCGGCGTGCGCGACGACCCGGGCGAGCTCAGCGGCGACGAGGTTCTGCACCCGCGCCAGCCCACGGGCCCGGTCCAGCAGCTGCGCCGAGGACGCCTCACCCAGCTCGGCGCCGGCGGCCACCAGCAGCGCGTCGATCACCGCGGTGACGTCGTCCGGCGGCGGCTCGGGCCGGCGACGAGCCGCAGCGACCGGGGAGGGGGCAGGTGCCGGATCGGCCCCGAGCGCGCCGGGCGGGAGCGGCTCGGGCACCCAGCGGAGGGCGGGTGCCTCGCCGTCCAGGCCCACTCCACACCTCCGGTTCGCTTCGATCAGGTGTTCGAAGTCTACCGCTGCTCGAGTGCGCAAGCAACAGGAAAGTGCAGGTCGGAGGGGCGATGAACCCTCGTGGCCCAGTCCGCCGCAGCGACCAACCAGCGCCTGGCGTCCAGGGTCCACCCGGCGCGGAGAGGCAGCGGGGAGCGGTGGGCGGAGCCCTCCCTAGGCTGTGCGCCGTGCCGAAGCTGCAGCTCCTCCCCGCCGTCGACGTCGCCGATGGCCAGGCCGTGCGCCTGGTCCAGGGGGAGGCCGGCAGCGAGACCTCCTACGGCGAGCCGCTCGAGGCGGCCCTGACCTGGCAGCGCGACGGCGCCGAGTGGGTGCACCTGGTCGACCTGGACGCCGCCTTCGGGCGCGGCTCCAACCGCGAGCTGCTGGCCCGCGTGGTCGGCGAGCTGGACGTCGACGTCGAGCTCTCCGGCGGCATCCGCGACGACGCCTCCCTGCAGGCCGCCCTGGCCACCGGCTGCCGGCGGGTCAACCTGGGCACCGCGGCGCTGGAGTCGCCCGAGTGGTGCGCCCGGGCCATCGCCGAGCACGGCGACCGCATCGCCGTGGGCCTGGACGTCCGCGGCACCCGGCTGGCCGCCCGCGGCTGGACCCGCGAGGGCGGCGAGCTCTACGAGACCCTGGCCCGCCTGGACGCCGAGGGCTGCGCCCGCTACGTGGTCACCGACATCACCAAGGACGGCACGCTGCGCGGGCCCAACCTCGAGCTGCTGCGCGAGGTGTGCGCGGCCACCGACCGGCCGGTGATCGCCTCCGGTGGCGTCAGCAGCCTCGACGACATCCGGGCGCTGGCCGGCCTGGCCGACATCGGCGTCGAGGGCGCCATCGTCGGCAAGGCCCTCTACGCCGGCCAGTTCACCCTGCCGCAGGCGCTGGCCCTGACGGTGGAGGTGGCCCGCTGAAGCGGCTGGGCTCCGGCTCGCCGTGGGAGGACGTCGTCGGCTACAGCCGCGTCGTCCGCGCCGGTGACCTGGTGTTCGTCAGCGGCACCACCGGCACCCGCGACGGCGTCGTCGTCGAGGGCGGCGCGGCCGAGCAGACCCGGCAGGCCCTGGAGAACATCGTGGCGGCGCTGGCCCGGGTCGACGCGACCGTCGCGGACGTCGTCCGCACCCGGGTCTACGTCACCGACATCGAGCAGTGGCAGGACGTCGGCCGGGTGCACGGCGAGTTCTTCGGCGAGCACCGGCCGGCCAGCGCCATGGTCGAGGTCGCGAAGCTGATCGACCCCGCGATGGTCGTGGAGATCGAGGCCGACGCGGTGGTGGGCGCGTGAGCCTGGCCGTCCGGGTCATCCCGTGCCTGGACGTCGACGCCGGCCGGGTGGTCAAGGGCGTGAACTTCGTCGGCCTGCGCGACGCCGGCGACCCGGTCGAGATGGCCCGCGTCTACGACGCCGAGGGCGCCGACGAGCTGACCTTCCTCGACATCACCGCCTCCTCGGGCGACCGGGCGACCACCTACGACGTCGTCCGCCGCACCGCCGAGAGCGTGTTCATCCCGCTCACCGTGGGCGGGGGCGTGCGCAGCACCGCCGACGTCGACCAGCTGCTGCGGGCCGGGGCGGACAAGGTCGCGGTCAACACCGCTGCCGTCGCCCGGCCGGAGCTGATCGCCGAGATCGCCGACCGGTACGGCAACCAGGTGCTCGTGCTCTCGCTGGACGCCCGCCGCTGCCAGGACGGCGCCGTCACCGACTCGGGGTTCGAGATCACCACGCACGGCGGACGACGGGGCACCGGCCGGGACGCCGTCGAGTGGGTGGTCGAGGCCGCCCGGCTCGGCGTGGGCGAGGTGCTGATCAACTCGATGGACGCCGACGGCACCAAGGCCGGGTTCGACCTGGCGCTGATCGAGCAGGTGCGCCGCGAGGTGACCGTGCCGGTGATCGCCAGCGGGGGAGCGGGTGCCGTCGAGCACTTCGCCCCCGCCGTGGCCGCCGGGGCCGACGCGGTGCTGGCCGCCAGCGTCTTCCACTTCGGCGACCTGCGCATCGGCGACGTCAAGGCCGCGCTGGACGCCGCCGGGGTGCCCGTGCGGCACCAGCGGGACCGCCCGCTGCCGGGCTGAGGGTCTCCTTGATGTACGACCATGTCGGACACCTAGGTGTGCTGTCCCACTTCGGTGGCCAAACCTGGTCACCCGGTGTTCGTGACCTGATCGTGACCCGCCGTGCCCTCGGAGTTGCGCCCCGGACCGTCCGGTAGCGCGCTGAACTGCCGTTTCACCGGTTCCCGGGGCCGCCGACGAGCATTCTGCCTCGATGGTGGATCGAAAATCCCGTTGTGCGCGGCGCAACTCTGCGTGACCGTGCGGAACGGGTCGATCCGTTCCAGGTCCGCCCGGATCCCGCTCGCTGTCCACGAACTGTGCGTACGTTCAAGGCTCACCGCGGGGGTGACACAGCGACGTGCCCTGCCCGGTACCGGGACGACGTCGAGCTGTGGAGGTGGGCTGTGCTGCACGTGCTGAGGACATCGCCCGTCCTGCGGTTCGCCGTCGTGGGCGTGGCCATGTCGGCCCTGCACCTGGCGGTGTTCCACCTGCTGGCCGGTCGGGTCGTGGCCGAGCTGGCCAACGTCGTCGCCTTCCTCGTCGTCACCCAGGTCAACTTCGCGGTGAGCGACCGCTGGACCTGGGCGTCGCGCCGGGTCGCCGGTCGCCCCCTCCGCGCGCAGCTGGCCCGCCTGCTGGCCTTCAACGCCACGGCCGCCTCCGGGTTCGCGCTCAACGCGCTGGCCTTCTCGGTGGCCTTCCGGCTGCTGGGCCTCGGCGCCACCCCCAGCGCACTGGTCGGCATCGTCGCCGGCTCGGGCGCGACCTTCCTGCTCAGCTCCCGCCTGGTCTTCCGCCGCTCGCCGGCGATCCCGTAATCCCGCTCCACCCCAGCACGCCGTCCCCCGGACCCGGGACGCACCGCCCCCCACGCGCACCGACGCCCGTGGGCGGTCCGCCGTCCCGTCTGATCCGTCCCGACCACAAGAGAGGTGGCCCCGCGTGCTCCCGTCCGCCCCGGACCTGGACATCGTCATCCCCGTCTTCAACGAGGAGGCCCGTCTGGGCGCCACCCTCGACGCGCTCACGGCACACACCGCGACGCTGCCCCTCGACGTGCGGATCACCGTCGTCGACAACGGCTCGGTGGACCAGACCGCCGAGGTCGTCGACCGGCGAGCCAGCCGGTTGCCGGCCAACACCCGGGTGCGGGTCATCGGTTGCGCGCGGCAGGGCAAGGGAGCGGCCGTGCGCCGCGGGATGCTCGCCGCGACCGGCCGGTGGCGCGGGTTCGTCGACGCCGACCTGTCCACCCCGCCGCAGGCCCTGACCGAGGTGGTCGCCCGCCTGGGTGAGGGCACCCCGGTCGTCATCGGCTCGCGCCGGGTCGCCGGTGCCGACTACGTGGTTCCCCAGCCGCTGGTCCGCCGGATCGGCTCGCGCACCTTCCGGCAGATCACCCGCCCGCTGGTCGGGGACGTCGCCGACACCCAGTGCGGCTTCAAGTTCTTCAGCGCCGCCGCTGCCGAGCAGGTGTTCTCCCGGGCCACCGCCAACGGGTTCGCCTTCGACGTGGAGCTGCTGGCCGTGGCCAACCGGCTCGGGCTGCGGGTGCTCGAGGTCCCGGTCCGCTGGACCGACCAGGACGGCTCGTCCTTCGGCATCTGGACGCACGGCCGCCGGATCGTCTCCGAGGTGCTCGCCGTCCGCGCCAGCCTGGCGAGGATGGCGTGAGGCTCCCGGCGCGGGAGTCCCGCGTCGTGCTGCTCTCCCGTCGGGACCGGGCGCACCCCGATGCGGGGACCGCCGAGCTCTACCTCGCGCGGGTGGCCCGTGAACTCGTCCGGCAGGGCACCCCTGTCGTCCTGGTGACCAGCCATGTCGAGGGCAGCCCGCGGCGCGAGACGGTCGACGGCTACCAGGTCCGGCGTGCCGGCGGACGTCGGACCGTCCGCCTGCACGCACTGCTGTGGCTGCTGCTGCACCGCCGGTCGACCGGTGCGGTGGTCGACTCCGCCGACGGCGTGCCGTTCTTCAGCCCGTTCGTGGTCCGCGGGAGCGTGCCGGTGGCGTTGCTCGTCCACCACGTCGAGGTCGACGGGCCCGCCGGCCGGTCGCCCTGGGCCGTGCTGGCCCGCTGGGCCGAGGGACCGCTGACCCGCCACGTCTACCGCGGCCGCACCGCCGTCGTGCGGTCGCCGGCCGTACGCGTGCTGGTGCGCCGGCGGCTCCGCTTCGACGGCCCCGTCCGACTGGTACCCGGCGGTGCCGACCGCGGCCGCCGCGACGTCGTCCGCGCGGCCGCCCCGCGGGTCGTCGTGGTCGGCCGGCTCACCGAGCGGGCGGGCCTGGACCAGCTGGTCGAAGCCGTCGCCCAGGTCGGTCGGGTCTGGCCCGGGACGCAGCTGCACCTCATCGGCGACGGTCCGGCCAAGGCCGGGCTCGAGACCCTCGCCCGGCGCACCGACGCCCGGGTGGTGTTCCACGGCGTGCTGTCCGACGAGCGCCGCGACGGTGTCCTGGGCACCGCCTGGGTCACCGTCAGCGCCTCCGACGGCGGCGACTGGGGGCTCGGCCTGCTGGCCGCCAACGCCCTCGGCGTCCCCGCCCTGGCCCGCCGGGTGCGCGGGGTCACCGACGCGGTCCAGCCCGGGCGGACCGGCTGGTTGGTCGGGGACTCCGTGAGCGAGCTGTCCGCCGGGCTGAACCAGGCCCTGGCCCACCTGTCCGACCCGGAGGAGGCCGCCGCGATGTCCCGGCAGGCTCGCTCCTGGGCCGCCCAGTTCACCTGGGCGCAGACGGCCGAGGCGATGCTGCAGGCCCTGCGCACGGAGGAGGCCCGTCGTCGGCGGAGCACCGCCGGCCAGGCCGAGCGCCGCACCGGCAACGACCTCGTGGTGGTGCTGAGCGTGCCCACCGCCGCCATCGGGACCGAGTGGGAGTCCGGACGCCGGGCCGGGGACGTGTGGGTCTCCGACGGGGCGCGGGTCCGCGGGCTGCTGACCGGCGCCGACGAGTCCGACATCCCGGGCATCCTCGACCGCCTCGCCGTCGACCGCGACCACCCGGACGTCCAGGTGCTCGTCGCCCGGCACACCGATCTGCTCGGGCTCGACGAGACCACCGCGGAGCAGGTCGTCGAGCACGCCGAGGCGGTCGGTCGTCCGGTCCTCGTGACCACCTCGACCAACGCCGTCGCCGGTCCCGGCGACGAGGACGGGGCGCACCGTGCAGCCTGACCCGAGCACCTCGACCTCCCGCCGGCCCGGCCGGCGGGTCCTGCTGCTGGTGGCCGCCGCGCTCGTCGTGGCCCTGGCGGCCGGCCTGGTCGGCTTGGCGCGGGCGGACGACCGCGTCGCCGCGGCCGTCGACCGGGTGACGGCCGACGCCCCCATGAGCGTCGGGGACCGGACCGCCCTGGACGCGCTGTGGCGGGTCTACAAGGAGACCTACCTGGAGCCGGGCACGAACCGGACGCTGGACAAGCAGAACGACGACATCACCACCTCCGAGGGCCAGAGCTACACGATGATGCGGGCGGTCTGGTCCGACGACCTGGCCACCTTCCGGGCGAGCTGGCAGTGGACCAAGGACAACCTGCAGCGGCCCGACTTCCTGATGTCGTGGCGGTTCGGCGAGCGGCCCGACGGCACCTACGGCGTGCAGACCGAGGTCGGCGGCGACAACACCGCCACCGACGCCGACGTCGACATCGCCTTCTCGCTGCTGATGGCCTACCAGCGCTGGCAGGACGACACCTTCCTCTACGACGCGCTGCCGATCATCAACTCCATCTGGGACGAGGAGGTCGTGGCCGTCGGCGGTCGCCCGGTGCTGGTGGCCAACGACCTCGAGCAGGACGACCGCGACCGCGTGCTGCTCAACCCGTCCTACTTCGCGCCCTACGCCTACCGGGTGTTCGCCGAGGTCGACGACGACCCGACGCACGACTGGTCGGCCGTGGTGGACAGCTCCTACGAGATCCTGGCCGAGCTCGACGCCGCCCCGCTGGACACCGCGACGTCGGCCGGGCTGGCCCCCGACTGGGTGTTCCTGGACCGCCGGACCGGCGCCTACAGCGCCGTCAGCGACACGCTCACCACCCGGTTCAGCTACGACGCGCTGCGCTCGCCGTGGCGGCTCGCCCTGGACCTGGAGTGGAACGCCGAGCCCCGCGCCCGGGCGCTGCTCGAGGAGCAGGACGTGCTGGCCGACGACTGGCGGACCGACGGCCGGCTGGTCGCCGCCTACTCCCGCGACGGGTCACCGGCCGCGGACTACGAGGCCCCGGCCATGTACGGCGGCACGATGGGCTTCTTCGCCACCGTCGAGCCGGAGCTGGCCACCGAGGTCTACCAGGACGAGCTGCTGCCGGTCTACGACGCGGACACCGGCAACCTCACCACCGACCTCGGCTACTACGACTCCAACTGGGTGTGGTTCGGCATGGCGCTCTACCTCGACCAGCTCCCTGACCTGACCGAGGTGTCCGCCCCGTGACCGCTCCCCAGCTGGACCGCTTCTCGTTCCTCCAGGAGATCCCGAACCGGGCCTTCCTGGTCGGCAACGTGGCCTTCGCCCTCGTCTACACGCTGGTGATCACGTTCGCCTTCCCGCACGGCAACCCGGTGCTGTTCGGCGTGCTGATCGCCACCGAGGTCTTCCACCTCGTCCAGATCGTCGGGTACTGCTGGACCGTCTGGCGCCGTGACGCCGAGCGCGCCTTCGACCCGGCCTTCGCCGGCTCGGTGGACGTGTTCATCACCGTCTGCGGCGAGCCGGTGGACATCGTGCGGGCGACCACCCGCGCCGCGCTGGCGATGGACTACCCGGGCCGCGTGCGTGTGCACCTGCTCAACGACGGCCTGGTGGCCGGCAAGGACGACTGGCGCGACATCGAGGCCCTCGCCGATGAGCTCGACGTCACCTGCTTCACCCGGGTCACCCCGGGAGGCGCCAAGGCGGGCAACATCAACCACGCCCTGGGCCGCACCGACGGCGAGTACGTCGTGGTGTTCGACGCCGACCACGTGCCGCACCGCGACTTCCTGGTCACCGTCATGGGCTTCTTCACCGACGAGCGCATGGGTTTCGTGCAGACCCCGCAGTACTACGCCAACCAGCACGCCAACCGCATCACCCGTACGGCCTGGGACCAGCAGACGCTGTTCTTCGGCCCGATCATGAGCGGCAAGAGCCGGCTGGGCTCGGCCTTCATGTGCGGCACGAACATGGCCCTGCGGCGCAGCGCGGTGCTCGAGGTCGGGGGCATGTGCGAGGAGAACATCGCCGAGGACTTCCTGACCTCGCTGTTCCTGCACGAGCGCGGATGGCGGTCGGTGTACCTGCCGCAGGTGCTCGCCGAGGGCCTGGCCCCCGACGACTTCCTGAACTACTACAAGCAGCAGTTCCGCTGGACCCGGGGCAGCCTCGAGGTGATCTTCAAGTACAACCCGCTGGTCCGCCGCGGGCTCAGCTGGTCGCAGCGGCTGCAGTACCTGCTCTCGGCCAGCTACTACCTCTCCGGCGCCGTCATCGTCGTGTCGGCTCTGCTGCCGGTGGTCTTCCTGCTCACCGGGGCGACGCCGATCGTCACGTCGACGATGACGCTGGCGCTGGTCTTCGTGCCCTACATGTGGATCAACCTCTACGTGCTGCAGCGCACCAGCAACAGCTGCTACAGCTGGTCGGCCATAGCGTTCTCGCTGAGCGCGTGGTGGCTGCAGCTGTCGGCCCTGTACGCCGTGCTGGCCGGCAAGAAGACGGCGTTCGCGGTCACCAGCAAGGACGTCGGCGACGGCGGGCGGCCCAACTTCCTGCGGCTGGTCGTCCCGCAGCTGGCCTACATCGCCCTCGGCGTCGTCGCCCTCGGCGTCGGCGCGGCCCGCGAGGGCTTCAGCCCCTCGCTCATGGCCAACCTGGCCTGGCTGTCGGTGCACGTGGCCATCTCGGTGCCGTTCATCGTCGCGGCGTCGCCGTCCCGGGCGCCGCGCCGCGAGCTGGTCGAGGTGCCCGCCGAGCCCACCCTGGTCGACGAGCCGGTCGGGGTCCTCCGATGACCGCCACCCTGGACCGGCCAGCGGTCACGGTCGGCCGCCACGCCCGCGTCGAGGCGGCACGGACCCGGCCTCGCCGCGGACGTGGCCTGGTCGTCGCGGTGCACCTGGTCAGCGCGGCCGTCGTGGTGGCGTGGTCGCAGCTGGCGTTCCTCGGCCGGAGCCTGCGACTGGACGAGGCGCAGAGCCTGTGGCAGACCAACCACACCTACGGCCGGCTGCTCGAGCTCATCGCCCAGGACGTCCACGTCCCGCTCTACCACGTGGTGCTGCGCACCTGGCGGTTGGTGCTCGGTGACGACATCGGCACCGCCCGGGTGCTGTCGCTGGTCTTCCTGCTGGCCTCGCTCCCGCTGTTCTACCTGGTCGCCCGCAGCGTGCTGACCCAGCGCTGGGCGCTGTTCGCCCTCGTCGTGTTCTCCACCTCGCCGTTCGTGCTCTGGTACGGCAACGAGGCGCGGATGTACACGATGCTGCTGCTGGTCACCCTGGCCAGCCAGGTCGCCTTCCTCGCCGTGGTGCGCCGCGGCCGGACGGCGGCGTGGGTCGGCTGGGCGGCCACCGCGGTCGTGGGCGCCTACGTGCACTACTTCTTCTTCTTCGTGCTGCTGGCCCAGGGCCTGTTCCTGCTGGCGGTGAGCCGCCGGCTGCCGGGCCGGACCGTGCTCAAGCTGACCGGGGTCGTCGTCCTGGTGGTCGCCGCCTTCCTGCCGTGGTTCCTGTACTTCCGGGCCAACGGATCGGCCTCGGGCACCCGGCCGCAGCTGCCGACGCCGTCCTCGGTGGACTTCTCCAACGTCTACTCACAGTTCCTCTTCGGCTTCCAGAGCGACCCGGTCAACACCACGCTGGTGTCGGCCTGGCCGCTGCTGGTGCTGGGCGCGCTGCTCAGCGTGCGGGTCGGCAGCCGGCTGGACCGCAACGGCGCCTACCTGCTCGTGGCGGCGTTCGTGCCGGTGCTGACCGCGTTCGTGGTCAGCCACCTGGTCACACCGTTCTTCCTCAGCCGCTACATGGTCCCGGCGGCGCCGGCCCTGCTGGTGCTGGTGGTGGCCTTCCTCGCGGGTCTGGGCCCACGGGTGTCGAAGGTGCTGGCCGGCGCCCTGCTGGCCGTCACCGTGGCCGGCACCACCGTGCAGGCCACCAGCTCGGACAACCCGGTCGAGGAGGACTACCGCGCGGCTGCCGAGCTGGCCGAGCAGGCCGGTCCGCGCGACCTCGTCGTCGTCAGCTCGCCGTTCACCATCTACCCGTTCGAGTACTACTACGACGGTGCGGCCCGGGTCAGCACACTGCCGGTCTGGAACCGGCAGCAGTCCGCCCCGACCTACGACGCGCCGGAGCTGCCCGCCGAGGCGCAGTCGCTCACCGACGGGCACCAGTACGTCTACCTGGTGCTCAGCTACGACCAGGGCTACCAGGACGACGTCTACCAGTACTTCGCCAGCCGCTACGAGCAGACCGCGGCGTACGCGCCCTCGGACGGGCTGCAGGTGCTGGTCTTCCGGGTCGGCTACGCCGAGGTCGTCCCGCTGGGCAGCCCGCCCGCCTGAGCCCCCGCCGGCGTCCCGCGGTCCGGGACGCCGGCGGTCGGGTCACCCCCCGGTGACCTCCACCCGGGCGACGGCGTCCCGGCCCGACGCCCACAGCAGCAGCTCGAGGGGCTCGCCGGCCACGGTCGTCGGCGACGGACCCGACCGCAGGGTCCTGGTCTGCCCGGTGTCGGTGCGCCGGACGACGAGCCCGCCGGTGCGCGGCCGGGTCCGGGCCAGGAAGGGCACCTGGCCCCACAGGGCGTCCTGCGCGGCCCGGGGCAGCTCGCGCGGCGCCCAGTTCGGCCGGGCCCGGCGGACGTCCTCGTGGTGGATGGTCATCTCGGCGCCGTTGACCAACCGGTCGACCGGACCCCACGCGGTGGGCAGGAACGCCGGCGGGCCCTGGCGCACCCGGTCCACCAGCTGCGGCCACGGCGTGCCCCGCCGGGTGCGCGTCATGACCCGCTCGGTCCAGGCGCCCAACGGACCACCCAGGACGGCCCCGGGTGCGGCGTCGGGTCGGCGGTCCCGCACGACGAGGTGCGCGGCCAGGTCGGCCGTCGTCCACCCCGTGCAGCAGGTCGGCTCGTCGGGCCCGAGCTCGGCGAGCAGGTCGGCCAGCGCGGCGCGCTCGGTGCGGGACAGCGGTGCGGAGGAGTCGCTCACCGCACCGTTGTACCGCTGCCCCGAAATCGTGTAGCCGGGGTAACGACCGCGAGTACGCTCGGCGGACACCCAGCAGCACCTCTCGAGGGAGACGCGTGTCCCCGCGCAGCACCAGAAGCACCCCCCGCGCGCGCAACCAGAACACCGTCGTGCGCACCGAGCGCGAGCAGAAGAAGGTCATGCGCCGCGGCTTCCGGCACATCGGCCGGGCGATCCGCGAGCAGCGGGGCATGTTCGTCCTCGCCGTCCTCGGCAGCAGCCTGTACGGCGGCATGACCGTGGCCAGCGCCTACGTCATCGGCGGCATCACCGAGCGCGTCGTCCTGCCGAGCTTCGAGCGCGGGTCTGTCACCGCCGGTGCCCTGACCCTGGCCGCCGCCGCCATCCTCGGGGTCGCGGTCCTCAAGATCGTCGGCATCATCGGCCGGCGGCTGTTCGCCGGGATCATGAGCTACCGGCTGCAGGCCGACTACCGCCGCCGGGTCACCGGGGCCTACCTGCGGCTCCCGCTGTCCTGGCACCAGCGGCACCCCACCGGGCAGCTGCTCAGCAACGCCAACTCCGACGTCGAGGCCAGCTGGTTCTTCGTCGCCCCGCTGCCGTTCGCCTGCGGTGCGCTGGTCATGGTGGCCATCACCGTGGTGGCCCTGTTCCTCACCGACCCGCTGCTGGCGGTGGTCGGCCTGGTCGTGTTCCCGCTGGTGTTCCTCGCCAACGCCCTCTACTCGCAGGTCATGAGCCCGCGGATGGCCCGCGCGCAGCAGCTGCGGGCCGAGGTCTCGGAGATCGCCCACGAGTCCTTCGACGCCGCCCTGGTGGTCAAGACCCTGGGGCGCGAGGCCGACGAGACCACCCGGTTCGCCGGCAGCGCCGACGAGCTGCGCGACGGGCTGGTGGCCGTCGGCCGGGTGCGCGGGCTGTTCGACCCGCTCATGGAGGCGTTGCCCAACCTGGGCACCCTCGCCGTCCTGCTGGTCGGGGCGGGCCAGGTGGCCAACGGGTCGACGAACGCCGGTGACCTGGTCTCCATCGCCTACCTGTTCACCCTGCTCGCGCTGCCCATCCGGGCGATCGGCTGGGTGCTGGCCGACCTGCCCCGCGCCACCGCGGGCTTCGACCGGGTCACCCCGGTGCTCGAGGCCGAGGGGGAGACCCCGCACGGGCCGGACACCGCAGCGGTGGGCACCGGCGGCGCCGGGGTCGGCGTCCAGGCGGTGGACTTCGGCCACACCGACGCCGACGGCGCGGTCAACCAGGTGCTGCACGGCGTCACGTTCGACGTCGCCCCGGGCCGCACCGTCGCCGTCGTCGGCCCGACCGGGTCGGGCAAGTCGACGCTGGCCGGGCTGCTCGTGCGGCTGGTCGACCCGCACGACGGGCAAGTGCTGCTGGACGGCGTCGACCTGCGCAGCCTGCGCGAGGGCGAGGTGTCCACCCAGGCGGCGTTCGTCGCCCAGGGCACCTTCCTCTTCGACGACACCGTGCGCGGCAACATCACCCTGGGCGGGGAGTACACCGACGAGCAGGTGCACGCCGCCCTGCGGGTCGCCGCCGCCGAGGACTTCGTGGACCGCCTGCCCGACGGGCTGGACACCACGGTCGGCGAGCGGGGCGCCAGCCTCTCCGGCGGGCAGCGCCAGCGGCTCGCGCTCGCCCGCGCCGTCGTCCGCCGTCCCCGCCTGCTGGTGATGGACGACGCCACCAGCGCGGTCGACCCCAGCGTCGAGGCCCGCATCCTCGACGCCCTGCGCGCCACCGACCACCCGGCCACCGTCGTCGTGGTGGCCTACCGGCAGGCCACCATCGGCCTGGCCGACGAGGTGGTCTGGATCGAGCACGGCCGGCTCGTCGCCCGCGGCAGCCACGCCGAGCTGCTCGCGCAGGTGCCCGGCTACGCCCGGCTGGTGCAGGCCTACCGACCACCGGACGCGATCACCCCGGCCGAGCCCGAGCCCGCCGGGGCGCAGGCATGACCGCCACCACCCCGCTCGACGACCGGGGCACCGAGTCCGCGACCGCCACCCTGCGGCGGGGTCTGCGGATGATGCCGGAGTTCCGCCGCGGCCTGCCGGCCACCTTCGCCCTCGCGCTGGTCGCAACGGCCGGCCGGGTGGTCGTCCCGATCGCGGTGCAGCAGACCCTCGACCGCGGGCTGGGTGCCGCCGGCGGGCCCGACATCCCGCTGGTCCGCGAGCTGGTCGCCGTCTGCGCCCTGGTCGTGCTGGTCACCGCCGTGGCGGTCTACCGGATGAACGTGCGGCTGTTCCGCACCACCGAGACCGCGCTGGCCAACCTGCGGGTGCGGGCCTTCCGGCACGTGCACGACCTGTCCGTGCTGCACCAGCAGGGCGAGCGCCGCGGCAACCTGGTCTCCCGGGTCACCAGCGACGTCGACCAGCTCTCGGTGTTCATGCAGTGGGGCGGCGTGCTGGGCCTGGTCAGCCTGGGCCAGCTCGTCGTCGCCACCGTCGTCATGGCCGTCTACTCGTGGCAGCTGACCCTGCTCGTGCTGGTCTGCTTCGTGCCGCTGGGCTTCGCCGTGACGTGGTTCTCCCAGCGGTTGGCCGCCGTGTACGGCGTCGTCCGCGAGCGGGTCGGCGACGTCCTCGCCGCGGTCGGCGAATCCGTCGTCGGTGCCCCCACGGTGCGGGCCTACGGCATCCGCGCCCGGACGGCGGCCCGCATCGACACCGCCATCGACCGCCACTACGAGGCCTCGGTCCAGGCGCAGCGCACCACGGCCGGGGTGTACGTCAGCGGTGAGTTCGTGGCCGCGGTCGCCAACGCCGCGGTGGTCGTGGTCGGTGTGCTGCTCGGCGTCGGCGGCCAGATCTCGGCCGGCACGCTGATCGCCTTCCTGTTCCTGGTCACGCTCTTCGTGGCGCCGGTGCAGACCGCCAGCGAGGTGCTCAACGAGGCGCAGAACGCCGTGGCCGGGTTCCGCCGGGTCCTCGACGTGCTCGACACGCAGCCCGACGTGCAGGACCCCGAGGACGGCGAGACGCTGCCGCCCGGGCCGCTGGGCGTCCGGTTCGACCACGTGGTGTTCCGCTACGCGCCGGGCGCCCGGGCAGCGCTGGACGACGTCGACCTGGAGATCGCGCCCCGCGCCCGGGTGGCCGTCGTCGGCGAGACCGGCTCGGGCAAGACCACGTTCGCCAAGCTGCTCACCCGGTTGATGGACCCCACCGGGGGCCGGGTGCTGGTCGGCGGGCGGCCGCTGGACCGGGTGGCGTTCGCCTCGCTGCGCGAGCGGGTGGTCATGGTGCCCCAGGACGGCTTCCTCTTCGACGCCTCGGTCGCCGACAACGTCCGCTACGGCAAGCCGGGCATGACCGACGCGCACGTGCACGCCGCCTTCGACGAGCTCGGCCTGGGCGAGTGGGTCGAGGGCCTGCCCGACGGCGTGGCCACCCAGGTCGGCCAACGCGGCGAATCGCTGTCGGCGGGGGAGCGGCAGCTGGTGGCCGTGGCCCGCGCGTACGTGGCCGACCCGGACCTGCTGGTGCTCGACGAGGCGACCAGCGCGGTCGACCCGGCCACCGAGGCCAGGCTCACCCGCGCCCTGGACACCCTGACCGACGGTCGCACGACGATCACCATCGCGCACCGGCTGTCCACCGCCGAGCGGGCCGACGAGGTCCTGGTCGTCGACGCCGGCCGGGTCGTGCAGCGCGGGTCGCACGCCGAGCTGGTCGACGTCCCCGGTGTGTACGCCGGGCTGCACGCCTCGTGGCGGCGGTCCTCGGGCGCGCCGGTGGGTTGAGGGCCGCGCGCCGCCGCTACCGTGCCGCCATGACCGAGGTCCCCGTGCGCAAGGTCCCGCCGATCCCCGCGGGGGTGGCCGCCCTCTGCGGCCTGCTCGGCGCCCTGCCGGTGGCCTTCTTCGCGGTCTTCGTGGGCCTGCTGTCGCTGGGGTACGAGGACTGGCGCGGAGCCGTGCTCGGCGCGGTCCCGGCGGTGGCCTTCCTGGTCGTGCTGGTCGGCGTCGTCCTGCTGCTGGCCGGCCGGTCGTGGAAGGTGCTGGTCGTCGGGGCGGTCGCCACCCTCGCGCTCGTGCTGTACGCCGTCGTCGACGGCGCCGCCGAGGACGACCTGGGGTCGATCGTCACCCTGGCCGCCGGGCCCGCGCTGGCCGCGGTCTTCGCGTCGCTGCCCCAGGTGCGCGCCTGGGTCGCCGCCCGCCGGGCCGCCCGCGGGTGACGGACCCGCGAGCGGACGCACCGCGCCCCGGCGTCCCGGGGTCGGTCACCGCGGCCACCGTGCTGGTCTGGGTGGGCGGCGTGCTCACGCTGCTGCTCGCGCTCCTGGTGACCGCCGGCTCGCAGCTGCGGGAGGCCGAGTTCGGCGTGCCCGGCGTGGGGTGGTCCCTGGTCGCGGGCGTCGCGGTGCACCTGTTCCTGGCGCTGGCCGGTCTGGTCGCGCTGCGGGCCCGGCACCAGCGCTGGTTGCTCGTCGTCGCCGCGGTGCTCGGGCTGGCCGGGGCCGTGGTGGTGCTGACGGTGGTCGGCAGCCCGACCCTGGGCTGGCTGGTGGCGGCCTGGTCGGCCGGCGTGCTCGCCGCCGCCCTCACCCCGTCGGCCGGCAGCTGGGTGGCCGGGGCGCCGGGGTCCTGACCCCGCTCGGTGCGGGGTCAGGACCGGTGGATCAGCTGGTCGGCGGCTCGTCCTGCCCGGACTCCTCGAGCTCGTCGGCCTCCTCCTTGGTGCGGTGCACCGCACCGTCGGCGTGGTCGGCCGGGCCGTACACGGTGTAGAGCACCCACGGGTTGGGGCCGTCGTTGACGAAGTTGTGCTTGGTGCCGGCGGGGACGACCACGATGTCCCCCGGCTTGACCGTCTTCGTGGAGCCCTCGATCACGGCCTTGCCGACGCCGCTGACGAAGCTGAGGATCTGGTCGTTCTCGTCGTGCACCTCCTCTCCGATCTCCCCGCCCGGCGGGATCGTCATGATCACCAGCTGGGAGTGCTCGCCGGTCCAGAGCACCCGGCGGAAGTCGCCGCTCTTCTCGGCCACGGTCGCGATGTCGAAGTGGACGATCGTGCTCTTGCTGTCCTTGGCTGCCATGCCGGGTCCTTGCCCCGATCCGATGTGGATCACTCGCGGTGCTCGTCCTACCCTCCCCGGCATGGCGAAGCAGTCGCGACCCACCGCGCAGGTGCGCCGCTCCCCGCGCGCCGCCCGGCCGGCGGCCGGCCGGGCCCCGCTGCTCCCGACCCGGCCGCTGCTGGCGCCATTCGCGGCGGTCTTCGGCGTGCTGGCCGCGGTCGAGATGGGCTACCTGGCCTGGCTGCTGGTGGACCCCGACGCCGGGTTCGACACCGTCCCGGTCTGGCCGGTCGCCGTGCTGGCCGGGCTGGGCGTGGTCTGCGTGGTCGGGGCGGTGCTGGTCGTCCTGGGCCGGTGGCGGGGCTGGCTGGTGCTCGCGGTCGGCAGCACGCTGTCGTTGCTGGTGCTGCTGGCGATCGCCGTGCTGTTCGGCTCGTTGGGCGCGGGCAGCGAGACGTGGTGGGCCGTGGTCATGACCGTCGGACCGCTCGGCGCACTGGTCCTGGCCTGCCGGGCGCCGGTGCGGGGCTGGACCTCGGGCTAGCCTCGCAGGCGTGAGCACCGACACGGCCGACGTCATCGTGGTGGGGGCCGGTCTGGCCGGCCTGGTCGCCACCGCCGAGCTCGCCGACGCCGGCAAGCGGGTGCTGCTGCTCGACGCCGAGCCCGAGCAGAACCTGGGCGGCCAGGCGTTCTGGAGCTTCGGCGGGCTGTTCCTGGTCGACTCCCCGGAGCAGCGCCGGCTGCGGGTGCACGACTCGCTCGAGCTGGCCCGCCAGGACTGGTTCGGCACCGCCGGTTTCGACCGGGCCGAGGACCACTGGCCGCGGCAGTGGGCCGAGGCCTACCTGCAGTTCGCGGCCGGGGAGAAGCGCGCCTGGCTGCACGAGCAGGGGGTGCGGTTCTTCCCGGTCGTCGGATGGGCCGAGCGCGGGGGCTACACCGCCACCGGGCACGGCAACTCGGTGCCGCGGTTCCACGTCACCTGGGGCACCGGGCCCGGCGTCGTCGCGCCGTTCGAGCGCCGGGTGCGGGCGGCGATGGCCAGCGGGCTGGTCGAGTTCCGGCCCCGGCACCGGGTCACCGGGCTGGTCGTGGCCGACGGCGCGGTGACCGGCGTCCGCGGCGAGGTCCTCGAGCCCAGCGACGCGCCCCGCGGCGAGGCGACGTCCCGCACGTCCACGGGGGAGTTCGAGCTGTCCGCCCAGGCCGTCGTCGTCGCCGGTGGTGGCATCGGGGCCAACCACGACCTGGTCCGGAAGAACTGGCCGGCCCGGCTGGGGCCGGTGCCGCAGCGGCTGCTGTCCGGCGTCCCGGCGCACGTCGACGGCTCGATGCTGCTGGCCACCGAGGCGGCCGGCGCCAGCGTGGTCAACCCCGACCGCATGTGGCACTACACCGAGGGCGTCGAGAACTGGGACCCCATCTGGGCCAGGCACGGCATCCGGATCCTGCCCGGGCCGTCGTCGCTGTGGCTGGACGCCACCGGCAGGCGGCTGCCGGTGCCCCTCTACCCCGGGTTCGACACCCTCGGCACCCTGGCGCACATCGGCACGACCGGCCACGAGCACACCTGGTTCGTGCTCGACCAGAAGATCGTGGAGAAGGAGTTCACCCTCTCCGGGTCCGAGCAGAACCCCGACCTCACCGGCAAGGACCTCAAGCTCCTGCTCTCCCGCGTACGTCCCGGTGCGCCGGCCCCCGTGCAGGCCTTCCTGGACAAGGGCGTCGACTTCGTCACGGCGACGTCGGTGGCCGAGCTGGTCGAGGGCATGAACCGCATCACCGGCGGCACCCCGCGGCTGGACGCCGCCGTCGTCGAGGCCGAGATCGTGGCCCGGGACCGCGAGATGGCCAACACCTTCAGCAAGGACGGCCAGGTCACCGCGATCCGGGCCGCCCGAAGGTTCCTCGGCGACAAGCTGATCCGCGTCGTCCCCCCGCACCGGATGCTCGACCCCGCGAACGGGCCGTTGATCGCCGTCCGGCTCAACCTGCTCACCCGCAAGACCCTCGGCGGGCTCGAGACCGACCTGTCCGGCCGGGTCCTGCAGCCCGGCGGCGCGGTCTTCCCGGGCCTGTACGCCGCGGGGGAGATCGCCGGGTTCGGCGGCGGCGGCATGCACGGCTACCGGTCGCTGGAGGGCACCTTCCTGGGCGGGTGCCTGTTCTCGGGCCGCACGGCGGGCAGGGCGGTCGCCGCGGCCCTGTAGCCGCTGCTGGGAGACTGACGGCGTGCCCGAGTTCCCGCCCCACATCGAAGCGCTGCTCCAGTTCAACGCCGACGGCCTCGTGCCCGCGGTGGTCCAGGCCCGGGAGTCCGGCGACGTCCTGATGCTGGCCTGGATGGACCGCGAAGCGCTGCGCCGCACCCTGACCACGCAGCGGGCGACCTACTGGTCGCGGAGCCGGCAGGAGTACTGGGTGAAGGGCGAGACCTCCGGCCACACCCAGCACGTGCACGAGGTCCGGGTCGACTGCGACGGCGATGCGCTGCTGCTGCTCGTCGACCAGACCGGTGCCGCATGCCACACCGGCCACCCCAGCTGCTTCTTCACCGGCATCGAGGTGTCCCGTGCGGCTGGGTGAGACGACCCCGTTCGAGCAGCTGGGCGCCGGCCCCGTCGTCCCGGTGGTCCGCCGGCTGCTGGCCGACTCCGAGACCGCGGTCGGCGTGTACCGCAAGCTGGCCGGCAACCGGGCGGGCACCGTGCTGCTGGAGTCGGCCGAGCAGGGCAAGCAGTGGTCCCGGTACAGCTTCGTCGGCGTGCGCAGCGCCGGGGTGCTCACCGAGGTGGCCGGCCGCACCCACTGGCTCGGCGACCACCTGCCCGGGTTCACCGACGACCTGCCCGACGACCCGCTGGCCGCCGTCCGCGCGCTGGCCCGGCGGCTGCGCACCCCGCGGGCGCCCGGGCTGCCGCCGCTGACCGGCGGCCTGGTCGGCTACCTGGGGTACGACGTCGTCCGGCGCCTCGAGCGGCTGCCCGAGACCGCGGTCGACGACCTGGGCATGCCCGAGCTGGCGATGACGCTGGTCACCGACCTCGCCGTCCTCGACCACCACGACGCCACGGTGCTGCTGATCGCCAACGCCTTCGCCACCACGCGCGAGGCCTACGCGGACGCCGTGGCCCGCCTGGACGCCATGGCCCAGGCCCTCACCCAGGCGTCCCCGCCCGGGGTGGCCGAGCTGGTCACCGCCGACCCCGCGACCGTCTACGACCGGGTCACCAGCAACATGGCGCCGGGGGAGTACCAGGCCGGGGTGGAGGCCGTGCGCGAGCACGTGCGCGCCGGCGACGTCTTCCAGACCGTGCTGGCCCAGCGGTTCAGCCGGCCCACCGACGTCGACGCGCTGGACCTCTACCGGGTGCTGCGGGCGTCGAACCCCTCGCCGTACATGTACCTGCTGCGCTTCGCCGGGCGCGAGTCGCCCTTCGACGTCGTCGGCTCCTCGCCCGAGGCGCTGGTCACCGTCACCGGCGACCACGCGGTCGTGCACCCGCCGGCCGGGACCCGTCCCCGCGGGGGCACCCCCGAGGAGGACGCCCGGCTCACGTCGGAGCTGCTGGCCGACCCCAAGGAGCGGGCCGAGCACGTGATGCTGGTCGACCTGGCGCGCAACGACCTGGGCCGGGTCTGCGTGCCGGGCTCCGTGGAGGTCGCCGACTTCATGCGGGTCGAGCGGTACAGCCACGTCATGCACCTGGTGTCCACGGTCGCCGGGCAGGTCGAGCCCGGTCGCGACGCCCTCGACGTGTTCGACGCGACCTTCCCGGCCGGCACGGTGTCCGGGGCGCCCAAGCCGCGGGCCATGGAGGTCATCGAGTCCCTCGAGCCGACCCGCCGGGCGCTCTACGCCGGCACGGTCGGCTACCTCGACGCCAGCGGCGACATGGACATGGCCATCGCCATCCGCACGGCGGTGCTGCACGACGGCACCGCCCACGTCCAGGCCGGGGCCGGTGTCGTGGCCGACAGCGACGCCGCCGCCGAGGAGGCCGAGACCCGGCACAAGGCGCGCGCCGTGCTCTCGGCCATCGCCACCGCCGAGGGGCTGCGCGAGCTGTGAGGGCGACGGACCCGCGGCGCGAGCTGACCCTCGCGATCCTGCTCTGCGCGGCCGGCGGTGGCCTGGCGCTCTCCTCCGGTGGTCAGGCCTGGGCCGACGTCACCGTCACCCGCCAGGCGCCGTTGCCGCCGGTGGCCGCCGTCCTCACCGGCAGCACCCTCGCCCCGCTGGTCCCGGCCTGCGGACTGCTGCTGCTGTCCGCCGCGGTCGCGCTCGTCGCCCTGCGCGGGTGGGGGCGCACCGTGCTGGGCGTCGTCCTGCTCGTCGCGGGCGCGACGGTCGCGGTGTCCGGGGTCCGCGCGCTGGTCGGCTCGGTCGACGTCGACCCCGGTGACCTGGGTACGCAGGTGGGCCTGGGTGACGCCGAGGTCGCCGTCCGCGCCGTCGCGGGCTGGCCGGTCCTCGCCCTCGTCGCCGGGGTGCTCGGCGTCCTGGCCGGCGTGCTGGTGGTCCTGCGCGGCCGGGGCTGGCCGGGCATGGGCCAGCGCTACCAGCGCACCGGCGCGGGCACCGGCACCGGCGCGGCGGCCCCGGTCCGCCGTCAGCGGCCTGAGTCGGCCGAGGACCGGCACCAGGCGGCCTGGAAGGCGCTGGACGGCGGCACCGACCCCACCGACGACGACGGAGCCCCCCGATGACCCCCGGGGGTCGGCACCCGGCCGCGCCGCGGGTCCGCCGACCTCTCTATGGTGTCCACACCGATCCGACCGGTGAGGGAGCCAGCCTGATGATCAACGCAGTCGAGACCCGGAGCGCCCGGTCGTGAACGTCCTGATGGACATCGTCGCCGGCGTCCGCGAGGACGTCGCCGCCCGCCAGGCGGCCCTGCCGCTGGCCGAGGTGCAGGCCGCCGCCCGCGACGCCCGCCCGGCCCTGGACGCCCTCGCCGCCCTCCGGGCCCCCGGCGTCGGCGTCATCGCCGAGGTCAAGCGCACCAGCCCCTCCAAGGGCGAGCTGGCGCGCATCGAGGACCCCGCCTCGCTCGCCGTCCGGTACGCCGACGGGGGTGCCCGGGTGATCAGCGTGCTCACCGAGCGCCGCCGGTTCCACGGCAGCCAGGCCGACCTCGCCGCGGTGCGGGCCGCGGTCGACGTCCCGGTGCTGTGCAAGGACTTCATCGTCTCCAGCTACCAGGTGCACGAGGCCCGGGCGATCGGCGCCGACGTCGTCCTGCTCATCGTGGGTGCCCTCGAGCAGAACGCGCTGGTCGGGCTGCTCGAGCGCATCGAGTCCCTGGGCATGACCGGGCTGGTCGAGGTGCACACCGAGGCCGAGGCCTCCCGGGCGCTGGAGGCCGGTGCCTCGGTGATCGGGGTCAACGCCCGCGACCTCACCACCCTCGAGATGCACCACGAGACCTTCGAGCGGATCGCCCCCGGGTTGCCCACCGAGGTCGTCAAGGTGGCCGCCTCCGGCGTCCGCGGGCCGCGCGACCTGATCAAGTACGCCGGCGCCGGGGCGGACGCCGTGCTGGTGGGCGAGGGTCTGGTCACCGCCCCCGACGCCCGGCAGGCCGTCGCCGACCTGGTCACCGCCGGCTCCCACCCCGCCACCCCCCGCGCCGCACGCTGACGGCGCCGGGGGAAACTGGGGCGGTGACCACCACCGCCCCCGTGCCCCCGCCCGACGCGAGCCTGACCCGGCCGCGCCCGGAGTGGCCCGACGCGACCGGCCACTTCGGTCCCTACGGCGGCCGGTTCGTGCCCGAGGCCCTGATCGCTGCCCTCGACGAGCTGTCCGAGGCCTACGAGGCCATGCGGGTCGACCCCGTCTTCCTGGTCGAGTTCGAGCGGCTGCACCGCGACTACACCGGCCGGCCCTCACCGATCACCGAGGTGCCCCGGTTCGCCGAGCACTGCGGCGGTGCCCGGGTGCTGCTCAAGCGCGAGGACCTCAACCACACCGGGTCCCACAAGATCAACAACGTGCTGGGCCAGGCGCTGCTGACCAAGCGCATCGGCAAGCAGCGGGTCATCGCCGAGACCGGTGCCGGCCAGCACGGCGTCGCCACCGCCACCGCCGCGGCCCTGATGGGGCTGGACTGCACCATCTACATGGGCGAGGAGGACACCCGCCGGCAGGCCCTCAACGTGGCCCGCATGCGCCTGCTCGGCGCCGAGGTCATCCCGGTCACCACCGGCTCCCGCACCCTCAAGGACGCCATCAACGAGGCCTTCCGCGACTGGGTCACCAACGTCGGGACCACGAACTACGTGTTCGGCACCGTCGCCGGCCCGCACCCGTTCCCCGCGATGGTCCGCGACTTCCAGCGGGTCATCGGCGACGAGGCCCGCGCCCAGGTCCTCGAGCGCGAGGGTCGGCTGCCCGACGCGGTCCTCGCCTGCGTCGGCGGCGGGTCCAACGCGATCGGCATCTTCACCGCGTTCGTGCCCGACGAGGGCGTGCGGCTGGTGGGACTGGAGGCCGGCGGCGACGGCGTCGAGACCGGCCGGCACGCCTCCTCGATCACCGGCGGCGACCCCGGCGTGCTGCACGGGGCGCGCTCCTACCTGCTGCAGGACGCGAACGGGCAGACCATCGAGTCGCACTCGATCTCGGCCGGGCTGGACTACCCCGGGGTCGGCCCCGAGCACAGCTACCTGCACGACATCGGCCGGGCCGAGTACCGGCCGGTGACCGACAGCCAGGCCATGGAGGCCTTCGCGCTGCTCTGCCGCACCGAGGGCATCATCCCGGCGATCGAGAGCGCCCACGCCCTCGCCGGGGCGATCGCCCTGGGCCGCGAGCTGGGCCCGGACTCCCTGCTGCTGGTCAACCTGTCCGGGCGCGGCGACAAGGACGTCGAGACCGCCAGCGCCTGGTTCGGCATGGCCGAGCACACCGCCCCCACCGACGACGACGAGCGGGCGGTCGAGGCCGGCCGCGGCGCCGAGCCCGGCCCGCCGCTGGGCGACGCCGACGACACCACCGTGCAGGACGGGGACGCGCTGTGACCGTCCCGCCCAGCCACCCCACGAGCTCGCAGCTCGAGGAACGCATCGGCGCGGCCGTGGCCGAGGGCCGGTCCGCGCTGATCGCCTACCTGCCGGTCGGCTACCCCGACGTCCCCACGTCGATCGAGGCGATGGTGGCCGCGGTCGAGGGCGGGGCGGACGTCGTGGAGATCGGGGTGCCCTACTCCGACCCCGGCATGGACGGCCCCACCATCCAGGAGGCCGTGGACGTCGCCGTCCGGGCCGGGGTGGGCATGGCCGACGTCCTCTCCGCGGTGTCCGCGGTCGCCGCCGCCGGGGCCGTCCCCGTGGTGATGAGCTACTGGAACCCGATCGAGCGCTACGGCGTCGACCGCTTCGCCGCCGACCTGGCCGCGGCCGGGGGAGCCGGGGCGATCACCCCCGACCTGGTCCCCGACGAGGCCGGCCCGTGGATCGCCGCCAGCGACGCCGCCGGGCTGGACCGGGTGTTCCTGGTCGCGCCGTCGTCCACCGACGCCCGGTTGGCCATGACCCTGGCCGCCTGCCGCGGCTTCGTCTACGCCGCCTCCACCATGGGCGTCACCGGTACCCGGGCCACGGTCGGCGGCACCGCGCAGACCCTGGTCGCCCGCACCCGCGAGGCCGATCCCGACCTGGCCGTCTGCGTCGGCCTCGGGGTCAGCGACGGCGACCAGGCCGCCGAGGTCGCGGGGTTCGCCGACGGCGTCATCGTCGGCTCGGCCTACGTGCGCCAGCTGCTCGACGGGCACGGGCCGGCCGGGGTGCGGGCGCTGTCCGAGGACCTCGCGGCGGGGGTGCGCCGCCGGTGACCGCCGACCTGTCCACCCAGCTGCTCGCCTCGATCCCGAGCCCGGCCCAGGGGGTCTGGCACCTGGGCCCGTTCCCGCTGCGGGCCTACGCGCTGTGCATCATCGCCGGCATCGTGCTGGCCGCGTGGCTGACCGAGAAGCGGTTCGTGGCCCGCGGCGGGGCCCCCGGCGACGTGCTGGACATCGCCGTGTGGGCCGTGCCCTTCGGCATCGTCGGCGGCCGGCTCTACCACGTGATCACCACCCCCGAGCCCTACTGGGGCGAGAACGGCGACCCGGTGCGGGCGCTGTACATCTGGGAGGGCGGCCTGGGCATCTGGGGCGCCATCGCCCTGGGCGGGGTGGGGGCCTGGATCGCCTGCCGGCGCCGCGGCATCCCGCTGCCGGTCTTCGCCGACGCCCTGGCCCCGGGCCTGCTCGTCGCCCAGGCGGTCGGCCGGCTGGGGAACTACTTCAACCAGGAGCTCTTCGGCGGGCCGACCTCCCTGCCCTGGGGTCTGGAGATCGCACCGCGGTTCCGGCCCGAGGGCTACGAGCAGTTCGCCACGTTCCAGCCCACCTTCCTCTACGAGCTGCTGTGGAACCTGGCCGCGGCGGCCGTCGTGGTCTGGGCCGACCGCCGGTTCCGGCTCTCGCACGGCCGGGCCTTCGCGCTCTACGTGGCGGCCTACTGCCTGGGCCGCGGCTGGATCGAGATGCTCCGCATCGACACCGCCGAGCGGTTCTTCGGCGTCCGGCTCAACGTCTTCACCGCGATCGTCGTCGGCCTCGCCGCCGTGGCCTACCTGGTCTGGCAGCGCGGCCGCCCCCGTGAGCAGCTCACGCGGGGCGCGGAGGCCGCCGCGGCCGCCGAGGCCGCCGCGGCCGCGGCGGAGCCGGCGCCGACGACCCCGGAGACGGCGCAGGCCGTGGTCGAGACCGAGCCGGGCGCGTCCGGCACGACCCGGGCCGGCACGGACGACAGACGCTCCGACGAGGCCTGAACGAGACGTTCGCCTCACCGCTCGGGCGTGTCGGAGCCGGGACGGTTCTGTGTACTCTCGGCGCGCAGCCACCCGGAGATCCCGGGTGGTCAGCCGACGTCGGAACCGGGCCACTGACGCCCCGCGCCACGACAACCCGCGGGTGCACCACCCGCGGTGCGCGAGAGCTCCGGCGAACCGGCCACCCAGCCGACGCCGTCCGAACCACCGAACCACCCGGTGCGCCAGCCCCCAGCCTGCCCCTGACCACCACCCGGCCGGGCCCCTCGGGCCCCCGCCCCCGCTCCGGCCCGCCGGACGCGGAGGGACAGCCGTTCGACGGGAGTGACATGTCCACCTCCAGCACGCCGAACCAGGATCTCGCTCCCACCGCGGCTCGTCCCGGGACCGCGGTGCCCTTCTCCTCGGTCCCGGCGGCCAGCGGGCTCTACGACCCGGCCAACGAGCACGACGCCTGCGGTGTCGCCTTCGTGGCCGACGCCCAGGGCCGCCGCTCCCGGTCGATCGTGGCCATGGGCCTCACCGCCCTGCACAACCTCGACCACCGCGGTGCCGCGGGCTCCGAGCCCAACTCCGGCGACGGCGCGGGCATCCTGACCCAGGTCCCCGACGCCCTGCTGCGGGCCGAGGCCGGCTTCGACCTGCCGCCGCTGGGGGAGTACGCCGTCGGCGTGGCCTTCCTGCCGCAGGACGCCGCGGCCCGCGCCGCCCTCGAGCAGGAGATCGCCACGATCGCCCAGCAGGAGGGCCTGGTCGTCCTGGGGTGGCGCGAGCTGCCCATCGACCCGCAGGGTGCCGACATCGGCCCCACCGCGCTGGCGGTCATGCCGCACTTCGCCCAGCTGTTCGTCGCCGAGGCCACCGCGGCCCGCGCCGACGCGACCGCCTTCGGCGGGGCCACCACCAGCCACGGCGTGACCCGCCTGGAGCGGCGCGCCTTCGTGCTGCGCAAGCGGGCCGAGCGCGCGGCGACCGAGGCCGGCAGCTCGCTGTACTTCGCCTCGCTGAGCTCCCGCACCATCACCTACAAGGGCATGCTGACCACCGACCAGCTGCCCGCGTTCTTCCCGGACCTGACCGACGAGCGCTACATCTCGGCGATCGCGCTGGTGCACAGCCGGTTCTCGACGAACACCTTCCCGAGCTGGCCGCTGGCCCACCCGTTCCGCGCCATCGCGCACAACGGCGAGATCAACACCATCAAGGGCAACCGCAACCGCATGCGGGCCCGCGAGGCCAAGCTGCACACCGACCTGTTCGACGGGCCCGCCGGCCCGGCGTCCGAGCTCGGCCTGGAGCGGATCTTCCCGCTCACCGCCGGCGACTTCAGCGACTCGGCCACCTTCGACGAGGTGCTCGAGCTGCTGCACCTGTCGGGCCGCTCGCTGCCGCACGCGGTGCTGATGATGATCCCCGAGGCGTGGGAGAACCACGCCGAGATGGACGCCGCCCGCCGGGCGTTCTACCGCTTCCACTCCGCGGTCATGGAGCCCTGGGACGGGCCGGCCTGCGTCTGCTTCACCGACGGCACGCTCATCGGCGCCGTCCTCGACCGCAACGGGCTGCGCCCGGGCCGCTGGTGGCGCACCAAGGACGACGTGGTCGTCCTGGCGTCGGAGGTCGGCGTGCTGGACATCCCGGCCGCCGACGTCGTCGCCAAGGGCCGGCTCAAGCCCGGCCGCATGTTCCTGCTGGACACCGCCCAGGGCCGCATGATCTCCGACGACGAGGTCAAGGGCGCCCTGGCCGCCGAGCACCCCTACGACGACTGGCTGCACGCCGGGCTGATCCACCTGCCCTCGCTGCCCGAGCGTCGCCGCTCGCGGCCCAGCCACGAGTCCGTCGTCCGCCGTCAGCTGCTGTTCGGCTACACCGAGGAGCAGCTGCGCATCCTGCTGCAGCCGATGGCCGCCAGCGGGGCCGAGCCGATCGGCTCGATGGGCACCGACACCCCGGTCGCCGCGCTGAGCGACCGCTCGCGGCTGCTCTACGACTACTTCAACCAGCTCTTCGCGCAGGTGACCAACCCGCCGCTGGACGCCATCCGCGAGGAGCTGGTGACCAGCCTGGGCCGCACCTTCGGCCCCGAGGGCAACCTGCTCGAGGCCGTCCCGGCCTCCTGCCGGCAGGTCGTGCTGCCGTTCCCGGTCATCGACAACGACGAGCTGGCCAAGATCCTGCACATCGACGACGACGGCGACCTGCCGGGCTTCGCCGCGGTGCGCATCACCGGCCACTTCGACGTCAACGGCGGCGGCGCGGCGCTGGAGAAGGCGATCAGCGACCTGCAGACCAAGGTCAGCAAGGCCATCGCGGCCGGCGCCCGGGTGATCGTGCTGTCCGACCGCGACTGCGACGAGCAGCGCGCGCCGATCCCGTCGCTGCTGATGACGGCCGCGGTCCACCACCACCTGGTGCGCGAGCGCACCCGCATGGAGGTCGGCCTGGTCGTCGAGTCCGGCGACTGCCGCGAGGTGCACCACGTCGCGCTGCTGCTGGGCTACGGCGCGGCCGCGGTGAACCCCTACCTGGCCTTCGAGAGCGTCGAGGACCTCATCCGCGACGGCCTGCTCACCGGCGTGCAGCCGGCCCAGGCCGTGCGCAACGTGGTCAAGGCCATGGGCAAGGGCGTCCTGAAGGTCATGAGCAAGATGGGCATCAGCACCGTCGGCTCGTACACGATGGCCCAGATCTTCGAGGCCGTCGGCCTCTCGCACGACCTCGTGGAGAAGTACTTCACCGGCACCTCGTCGACCCTGGGCGGCGTCGGTCTGGACGTCCTGGCCGAGGAGGTGGCCATGCGCCACCGCCGCGCCTACCCGTCCAACCCGACCGAGGTCGCGCACCGCAAGCTCACCGTGGGTGGTGAGTACCAGTGGCGCCGCGAGGGCGAGATCCACCTCTTCAACCCCGAGACCGTCTTCCTGCTGCAGCACGCCACCCGCTCGCGGCAGTACGACGTCTTCGAGAAGTACACCGACGCCGTCGACCAGCTCTCGCGCGACGCCTCGACCCTGCGCGGCCTGTTCGGCTTCAAGGAGGGCCTGCGCCCCCCGGTGCCGGTCGAGGAGGTCGAGCCGGTCAGCGAGATCGTCAAGCGGTTCTCCACCGGGGCGATGAGCTACGGCTCGATCTCCCAGGAGGCGCACCAGACCCTCGCCATCGCGATGAACCGCCTGGGCGGCAAGTCCAACACCGGCGAGGGCGGCGAGGACCCCGACCGCTTCACCCCCGACGAGAACGGCGACCTGCGCCGGTCGGCGATCAAGCAGGTGGCCAGCGGCCGCTTCGGCGTGACCAGCGAGTACCTGGTCAACGCCGACGACATCCAGATCAAGATGGCCCAGGGTGCCAAGCCCGGCGAGGGCGGGCAGCTGCCCGGCTCGAAGGTCTACCCGTGGGTGGCCCGCACCCGGCACTCCACGCCCGGGGTCGGCCTGATCTCCCCGCCGCCGCACCACGACATCTACTCGATCGAGGACCTCAAGCAGCTCATCCACGACCTCAAGAACGCCAACAACGAGGCGCGGGTGCACGTCAAGCTGGTCTCCGAGGTCGGGGTCGGCACGGTCGCGGCGGGTGTCTCCAAGGCCCACGCCGACGTCGTCCTGATCTCCGGGCACGACGGCGGCACCGGTGCCGCGCCGCTGACCTCGCTCAAGCACGCAGGCTCCCCGTGGGAGCTCGGGCTGGCCGAGACCCAGCAGACGCTGCTGGTCAACGGGCTGCGCGACCGCATCACCGTGCAGGTCGACGGCCAGATGAAGACCGGCCGGGACGTCGTCATCGCCGCGCTGCTGGGCGGTGAGGAGTTCGGCTTCGCCACCGCACCCCTGGTGGTCAGCGGCTGCGTGATGATGCGCGTCTGCCACCTGGACACCTGCCCGGTCGGCGTGGCCACCCAGAACCCCGAGCTGCGGAAGCGCTTCACCGGCCAGCCCGAGTTCGTGGTGACCTTCTTCGAGTTCCTCGCCGAGCAGGTCCGCGGGCTGCTTGCCCAGCTGGGCTTCCGGTCGATCGAGGAGGCCGTCGGCCAGGTCGAGGTGCTCGAGACCCGGGCCGCCGTCGAGCACTGGAAGGCCGCCGGTCTCGACCTGGCGCCGGTGCTGGCCCTGCCCGAGCTGCCCGAGGGCGCCCCGCGCCGGCGGATGCGCGGCCAGGACCACGGCCTGGACGTCGCGCTGGACCAGACGCTGATCCAGCTCTGCGAGGGTGCGCTGCTCGACGCCCGTCCGGTGAGCCTGCAGCTGCCGGTGCGCAACGTGAACCGCACGGTGGGCACCATGCTCGGCGCGATGGTCACCCGTCGCTTCGGGGGCGAGGGCCTGCCCGAGGGCACCATCGACCTCACCTTCGAGGGGTCGGCCGGGCAGTCGTTCGGGGCCTTCGTGCCCGCCGGCATCACCATGCGGCTGCACGGCGACGCCAACGACTACGTCGGCAAGGGCCTGTCCGGCGGGCGCATCGTCGTCCGCCCCGACCTGGCGGCCAGCTTCGCCGCCGAGGACGCCGTCATCGCCGGCAACGTGATCGGCTACGGCGCCACCGGCGGGGAGATCTTCCTGCGCGGGCGGGTCGGCGAGCGGTTCTGCGTGCGCAACTCGGGCGCGCTGGCGATCGTCGAGGGCGTGGGCGACCACGCCTGCGAGTACATGACCGGCGGTCGGGCGATCATCCTGGGCGAGACCGGCCGCAACGTGGCCGCGGGCATGAGCGGCGGCATCGCCTACGTGCTCGACCTCGCCAAGCACCGGGTCAACGGCGAGATGGTCGACGTGGAGTCGCTGTCCACCGAGGACTCCCTGTGGCTGCGCGAGACCCTGACCCGCTACCGGGAGGAGACCGGTTCCACCGTGGCCAGCTCGCTGCTGGCCGACTGGGGCCGCTGGTCCGAGCGGTTCAGCGTGATCATGCCCAGGGACTACCGCCGCGCCCTGGAGGCCCGTCGGGCCGCCGAGGCCGCCGGGTACGACGTCGACCGTGCAGTGATGGAGGCAGCTCGTGGCTGACAGCACCGGATTCCTGAAGTTCGAGCGGACGACGCCGCCCCGGCGACCCGTCGACGTCCGCATCCGGGACTGGAAGGAGGTCTACCTCGAGCGCCAGGCCGGCGGCGAGGAGGCCTTCTCCTCGGCCACGCTGCGCACGCAGGCCGCGCGCTGCATGGACTGCGGCATCCCGTTCTGCCACCACGGCTGCCCGCTCGGGAACCTCATCCCCGAGTGGAACGACCTGGTGCGCCGCGACGACTGGCGCGAGGCGATCGAGCGGCTGCACGCCACGAACAACTTCCCGGAGTTCACCGGGCGGCTGTGCCCGGCGCCCTGCGAGGGCTCCTGCGTGCTCAACCTGACCGAGTCACCGGTGACCATCAAGCAGGTCGAGGTCGAGATCATCGACCGCGCCTTCGCCGAGGGCTGGGTCGAGCCGCAGCCCCCGGCCGAGCTGTCGGGCAAGAAGGTCGCCGTCATCGGGTCCGGTCCCGCCGGGCTGGCCACCGCCCAGCAGCTGACCCGGGCCGGGCACGAGGTCACCGTGTTCGAGCGCGCCGACGCCATCGGCGGGCTGATGCGCTACGGTATCCCCGAGTTCAAGATGGAGAAGCGCCACCTGGACCGCCGGCTGGACCAGATGCGCGCCGAGGGCACCCGGTTCGTCACCGGGGTCGAGGTCGGCGCCGAGGGGTCCGACGTCACCGTCGAGGCCCTGCGGGCCGACTACGACGCCGTCGTGCTGTCCGGCGGGGCCACCATCGGCCGCGACCTGCCGGCGCCGGGCCGCGAGCTGGCCGGCATCCACCTGGCCATGGAGTTCCTGCCCTACGGCAACAAGCAGGCCCTGGGCCAGCTGGACACCCCGCCGATCAACGCCGAGGGCAAGCACGTGGTCATCATCGGCGGCGGCGACACCGGCGCCGACTGCCTGGGCACCTCGCACCGGCAGGGCGCGGCCTCGGTGGCGCAGCTGGAGATCATGCCCGAGCCGCCGTCGTCCCGCGGTGCGAAGAACCCGTGGCCGACCTACCCGATGGTGCTGCGGGTCTCCTCGGCCCACGAGGAGGGCGGTGACCGGATCTACGCCGTCAACACCGAGCGGTTCGTCGACGACGGCGCCGGCCACGTCAAGGCGATCCTGGTGCACGACGTCGAGATGGTCGACGGGAAGTTCACCAAGGTCGAGGGCACCGAGCGCGAGCTCCCCGCCGACCTGGTCTTCCTGGCCATGGGCTTCACGGGTGCGCAGAAGGCCGGCCTGGTCGAGGGCCTCGGCGTCGACGTCGACGGGCGGGGCAACGTGGTGCGCGACGCGGAGTTCATGTCCTCGGTCCCGGGCGTGTTCGTGGCCGGTGACATGGGTCGCGGCCAGTCGCTGATCGTGTGGGCCATCGCCGAGGGCCGGGCGGCGGCCGGTGCCGTCGACACCTGGCTGACCGGCTCGTCCATGCTGCCGCGCCCGATCACCCCGACGGCGGTCGCACTGCGCTGACCTGCGCGGAGACGTCCTGGACGTCTACGAGAACGCCCTCCCGACACCGGTCGCCCGGCGTCGGGAGGGCGTCCTCGGTGCACTAGCGTTGCGGCCATGAGCCGTCGCGCCAAGATCGTCTGCACCCTCGGGCCCGCCGTGGGTTCGGCCGAGCAGATCACCGCCCTCGTCGAGTCCGGCATGGACGTCGCCCGGCTGAACTTCAGCCACGGCGAGCACGCCGACCACGAGCGCAACTACCACCTGGTCCGCCAGGCTTCCGACGCCGTGGGTCGCGCCGTGGCCGTGCTGGCCGACCTGCAGGGCCCGAAGATCCGGCTGGGCCGCTTCGCCGACGGCCCGGTCGTCTGGGAGACCGGCTCCCGCGTGTGCATCACCGTCGAGGACGTCGAGGGCACCGCCGAGCGGGTCGGCACCACCTACAAGAACTTGGCCAACGACGCCCGCGTGGGCGACCGGCTGCTCGTCGACGACGGCAACCTCGCCCTCACCGTCGTCGAGGTCGACGGCCCCGACGTGTGGTGCCTGGTGCTCGAGGGCGGCAAGGTCTCCAACAACAAGGGCCTGTCGCTGCCCGGGGTGGCCGTCAGCGTGCCGGCGATGAGCGAGAAGGACGAGGAGGACCTCCGGTTCGCCCTCAACCTCGGCGTCGACTTCATCGCGCTGTCGTTCGTGCGCCGGGCCGAGGACGTCGAGCTGGTGCGCGAGGTCATGCGCCAGATGGACGTCGACCTGCCGGTGATCGCCAAGCTGGAGAAGCCCGAGGCGGTCGAGAACCTCGAGGCCATCGTCGAGGCCTTCGACGGCATCATGGTCGCCCGCGGCGACCTGGGCGTCGAGCTGCCGCTGGAGCAGGTGCCGCTGGTGCAGAAGCGTGCGGTGCAGGCCGCCCGCGAGCGCAACAAGCCGGTCATCGTCGCCACGCAGATGCTCGAGTCGATGATCAGCTCGTCGCGGCCCACCCGCGCCGAGGCCTCCGACGTCGCCAACGCCGTGCTCGACGGCGCCGACGCCGTGATGCTCTCGGGGGAGACCTCGGTGGGCAAGTTCCCGATCGCCGCCGTCCGCACCATGGAACGGATCATCGACGCGGTCGAGACCGACGAGGTGCGCGTGCCGGCGCTGGTCCGCCAGTCCCGCTCGCGGTCCGGTGCGATCGTCCGGGCCGCCCGCGAGGTCGGCGAGGCCCTCGACGTCGACGCGTTGGCCGCGTTCACCATGACCGGTGACACCGTGCGCCGGCTGGCTGCCCTGCACACCCGGCTGCCGATCCTGGCCTTCACCACCGACCCCCGGGTGCGCAGCCGCATGGCGCTGTCGTGGGGGGTCGAGACCTTCCTGGTGCCGCAGGTGGGCCACACCGACGACATGGTGGGTCAGGTCGACTTCTCGTTGCTGTCCATCGGACGGCTCAAGGAGGGTGACCGGGTGGTCGTCGTGGCCGGGTCCCCGCCGAACATCCAGGGCTCGACCAACCTGGTGCGGGTGCACGAGATCGGCCAGCATGCCTGACTCGCACGCCGCCGCGCTCCTCGAGGTCCTCGACCTCGAGGAGCGCGGTCCCGATCTGTTCGTGGGCTGGACGCCGGAGACCCCGCTGCAGCGGATCTTCGGCGGCCAGGTCGCGGCGCAGGCGCTCACCGCGGCCACCCGCACGGTGCCCGCCGGGCGCGGGGTGCACTCGCTGCACTCCTACTTCCTGCGCCCGGGTGACCCGCACGAGGAGATCCGCTTCGAGGTCGACCGCATCCGCGAGGGGCGCACGTTCAGCACCCGCCGGGTGCTGGCCCGCCAGACCCGCAAGGGCGAGGACGTCGCGATCTTCGCCCTGACCGCCGACTTCACCGGCGGCGAGCGACCGGTGGTGCAGCACTCGCTGGCCATGCCCGACGTCCCGGGTCCCGCCGGGTTGCCCGGGATCGACGAGATCACCGCGGCCCACCCGGGTCGGTCGACCGGGGCCCGGGCGATCGCGGTGGCCGTCGAGCAGCGGTACCTCGAGGACCCCTTCGACCCGGCCCCGAAGGTCGCCCCGCACACGCAGAGCCGCGGCTGGTTCCGGGTCACCGGCCGGCTGCCCGACGACGAGGGCGTGCACGCCGCGGCGCTGACGTTCGTCTCGGACCTGACGTTGCTGTCGGCCGGGCTGGCCCGGGTCGGCGGCGGGTGGGGCGGCGAGCACGTGGGCGCCAGCCTCGACCACGCGGTCTGGTTCCACCGGCCGGTGCGCGCCGACCGGTGGTTCCTCTACGAGACCGACAGCCCGTCGGCGTCCGCCGGCCGGGCGATGTGCCTGGGCCAGATCTGGGCCGAGGACGGCACCCACGTCGCGACCGTGGCCCAGGAGGGCCTCATCCGCTCACTCGAGGGCTGAGTCCTCCCGCGAGTCCTCCGCCGAGCCGTCGCGGGGATCCTCGCGCGGGGCGTTCTCGACCTCCGGCACGGTGGTGAACTCCACGGGGTCGGGGGTCTGCGCCTCGCGGGCGGCCCGGGCCTCGGCGGCCGCGGTCTCGGCGGTCGCGGCCGCCTCGGCGAAGTCGGTGGCCAGCCAGTCGTGGTTCTCCCGCAGCAGCGCCCACAGCCGCTCGACGTGCCGGCGCTCGGTGGCCGGGGCGCCCAGGGCCACCCGGAGCACGGCCTCGCCGGAGATCGTGGTGTGGGTGAGGAACACCTCGCCGCCGTCGTTCAGGCGCTCGAGCAACGTCATGGTCGCGACGTCGGCGTCCACCCCGCGGGCCCACCGCGGCTTGAGGCACAGCAGCGACAGCGGGTGCGGGGCGACGACGTCGAACCGGTCGTCGGCCCCGACCCAGCCGGCCAGCTCCTGCGCGAGGGCCACCGCGCCGCGGACGTGCTCGCGCAGGCCCTCGGCGCCGTACCAGCGGACGACGAACCACAGCTTCAGCGCCCGGAACCGGCGACCGAGCTCGATCTGCCAGTCGCGGTAGTCGACGACCGCGCCGCTGTCGGTGGCCGCGTTGCGCAGGTACTCGGGGAGGATCGCCAGGGCGCCGGTGAGCGCGGCCCGGTCGGCGACCCAGAACAGGGTGGCGTCGAAGCCGGTGAGCAGCCACTTGTGCGCGTCGGTGGTGTAGCTGTCGGCCCACTCCACGCCCTCCTGCAGCGGGCGGAGCTCGGGGGCGACGGCGGACACCCCGCCCCAGGCGGCGTCGACGTGCAGCCAGACGCCGCGGTCGCGGCAGATCGGGCCCAGGGCCGCCAGCGGGTCGAACGCGCCGGTGGACGTCGTCCCCGCCGTCGCGCAGACCAGGACGGGGGTGAATCCGCGGGCCACGTCGGAGTCGATGCGCCGGGCCAGCTCGTCGGGGCGCATGGCGAAGTCGCCGTCGACGGGCACGACGCGGACGGCGTCGGAGCCCAGGCCGGCCACCCGGGCGGCCTTCTCCATGCTGGAGTGGGTCTGGGCCGAGACGTAGACGGTCATGGCGCCGGGCTCGACGCCGCTGCGCACGGTGCTGCCGCCGGTGGCGCGGTGCAGGGCGGCGAGGAGGGCGACCAGGTTGGCCCCGGAGCTGGAGTCCTGGACGACGCCGCCGCCGGTGCTGGCGTGGGTGAAGGCCTCGGGCAGCCCGAGCAGCTCGACGAACCAGTCCATGACGTGCTGCTCGAGCTCGGTGCAGGCCGGGCTGGTCACCCAGGACATGCCCTGCACACCCAGCGCCGAGCTAACCAGGTCGCCGAGCACGGAGGGCCCGGAGGTGTTGGCGGGGAAGTACCCGAAGAACCCGGGGTGCTGCCAGTGCGTCAGCCCCGGGACGACGACCCGCTCGAGGTCGGCGAGCACGTCGGCGAACGCCTCACCCTGCTCGGGCGCCGACGCCGGCAGCAGGGCCCGCACGTCGCCCGGCGAGACCTGCGACCGCACGGGCAACGACTCCACCCGCCCCAGGTGGTCGGCCACCCAGTCCACCACCTCGTGCCCGTGCGCGCGGAACTGCTCCGGTGTCATGTGCCCAGTCACGAGGCAACCGTAGAGCCAGGTGCCCGAAGCCCACCGCAGGGCGACGCAGGAGCCGCGCCCCCGACGGGAGGGGCGGAGCCTCTCCCCGAGGGGACGCTCCCGGCAACCCGACATGGACGGACGTCGCGCAGCGACGCGATGCAGGTGCGGGGGACGAAGTCCTCCCGCCTGCGAGCAAGGGGGGCTCGTCGCAGCCGGCACCGGGCGCTGGCCGCGGTGGGAGCCCGGAGGGCGACGATCAGACACCGTGCCCCCGGTCCGATTCGAACGGACACTGTGCGGGTTTTGAATCCGCTCCCTCTGCCAGTTGGGGTACGGGGGCTCCGTGGGGGAGCGTACGGGCAGCGGGCGCCCGCTCTCGATAGGGTGGCGGGGTGACCAACGAGCCGACCCGGGTCCTCATCGCCGAGGACGAGGCACTGATCCGCCTCGACCTCAAGGAGATGCTCGAGGAGGAGGGGTACGTCGTCGTCGGCGAGGTGGGCGACGGTCAGGCGGCGGTCGACCAGGCCCGCGAGCTGCGCCCGGACCTCGTGGTGCTCGACGTGCAGATGCCGGTGCTGGACGGCCTGAGCGCCGCGGAGCAGATCGCGGCGTCGCGGATCGCGCCGGTGATCGTGCTGACCGCGTTCTCCCAGCGCGAGCTGGTCGAGCGGGCGCGGGACGCCGGGGCCATGGCCTACCTGGTGAAGCCGTTCTCGAAGGCGGACCTGGTGCCGGCGATCGAGGTGGCGGTGGGCCGCTTCCAGGAGATGACGGCGCTGGACGCCGAGGTCGGTGACCTGAAGGAGCGCCTGGAGGCCCGCAAGGTGGTCGAGCAGGCCAAGGGCAAGCTCATGGCCGAGCGGGGCATCACCGAGGCCGAGGCGTTCCGGTGGATCCAGCGCACCGCGATGAACGACCGCACGTCGATGAAGGCGCTGGCGCAGCAGCTGCTGGCAGCCCCGGCCGTCGAGGATCCCGCTACCAGCTGATTGCCTGCTGGTCACGTTTTCATCACGTCCCGTCGCTCCTCTCCGAGCCCGTAGACACCGCGCATCCCGCTGCTTAGCGTTCCCACCCGGCCGCACATCGCGCCGGGGGACGGGTCTGATCGATCCGTCCCGCAGGGACAGCAGGAGGAAGCAGTTGAACCGATCGACCCGACCCGTGAAGTGGGTGCTGCCGCTGGTTCTGGCCAGCGCGCTCGCTCTCTCGGCGTGCTCGAACGCCAGCTCCGACGACGACGCCGCGGGCTCCTCGTCCGGTGGCCTGGCCGGTGGCGGCAGCGGAGAGACCTACCGCATCGCCTTCGAGGGCCCGCTGTCCGGTGACAACCAGCAGCTCGGCATCAACGAGGTCAACGCGGTCGAGCTGGCCATCGAGCAGGCCAACGACTCCGGTGACCTGGGCTTCACCCTCGAGCTCGTCCGCGCCGACGACCAGGGCGACCCGGCCATCGCGCCGACCGCCGCTGCCTCGGTGCTGCAGGACGACTCGATCCTGGGTGTCGTCGGCCCGTCGTTCTCCGGTGCCACCAAGGCCGTCGCCACCACCTACGGCGAGGCCAACATGGCCATGATCTCGCCGTCGGCCACCAACGACACGCTGACCACGTCGGGGTACCCGACGTTCCACCGCGTCGTCCCGCCGGACTCGCTCGAGGGCACCCAGCTGGCCGACTACCTGGCCACGAAGAACTACTCGTCGATGGTCGTCATCGACGACCTCAGCGACTACGGCAAGGGCGTCGCCGACGTCGTGCAGTCCGCGCTCGAGGGCGCCGGCGTCCAGGTGACCCGCCTGGGTGTCGACGCCAAGACCACCGACTACGGCGCCACGGCCCAGCAGGTGGCCTCCAGCGGTGCGCAGGCCGTGTTCTACGGCGGCTACGACGCCCAGGCCGCGCAGCTGGCCCAGGCCCTGCAGACCGCGGGCTTCGAGGGTGACAAGTACACCGGCAACGGTGGCAAGTCCTCGGTGTTCACCGACGGTGCCGGCGACGCCGGCAACGGCTGGTACTTCTCCTGCGGTTGCTCCGACGCCGTGACGTCGCCGGACGCGCAGGACTTCACCGCCGCCTACAAGGCCAAGTTCAACACCGACCCGTCGACCTACTCGCCGGAGGCCTACGACGCCGCCAACGCGATGATCGAGGCCATCAAGACCGCGGCCGAGGACGGCGCCCCCACCCGGGAGTCGGTCGAGGACGCGGTGAACGACCTGAACTACACCGGCATCACCACCACGGTGGCGTTCGACGAGAACGGCGAGCTCGAGGCCAGCTCGCAGGTCATCAACCTGTTCCAGCAGGAGAACGGCGTCATCACGCTGCTGGGCAACATCAAGGAGCAGTGATCCGCGCGGGTCGTCGACCCGCGAGCGCGATCTCGACGGTGTGGGGCGGGCCAGCCGGCCGGTTGGTCCGCCCCACACCCGTGCCCTGACCCCTCCACCGTGTCCATCCCCCCAGCCGTGCCCCTGCTCGCCGTGCCCTGCCCGGTCGCGCCCGCCAGAGAGGTTCCGCCTTGTCGGACTTCATGAACTACCTGATCCTCGGGTTGACCCGAGGATCGATGTACGCCCTCATCGCGCTGGGCTACACGCTCGTCTACGGCGTCCTCCAGCTGATCAACTTCGCGCACAGCGAGGTGTTCATGTCCGGGGCCTTCGGCAGCTTCCTCGTCGTGAACCTCGTGGTCGGCGATGCCGGTGAGGTCTCCGGCGTCGTCGCCTTCTTCGTGATCGTGCTGGGCCTGCTCACCGGTGCGCTCACCGGGGCGATCGTGGCCTACACGCTGGAGAAGGTCGCCTACCGACCGCTGCGCAGACGGGGAGCGCCGAAGCTGGCGTTCCTGATCAGCGCCATCGGCGCCTCGTTCCTGCTGTCGCAGCTGGCCGGCAAGCTGTTCAACCGGCTGACCAACAACACGTTCCCCGACTACTTCAACGGCGACGCGACGCTGTTCACGGTCTTCGGCGCCCGGGTGACCCTGCTGCAGGTGATCATCGTGGTGTCGGCCCTGCTGCTCATGCTGTTCCTCGACCGGCTGGTCTCGGGCACCAAGCTGGGCCGCGGGATCCGAGCGGTGGCCGAGGACGCCCCGACCGCCGCGCTGATGGGCGTGAACATCGACCGCACCATCTCGCGGACGTTCATGATCGGCGGTGCCCTGGCCGGTGCCGCGGGCTTCCTCTTCGGGACGGCGTTCGTCTTCTCCAACACGATGGGCTTCATCCCCGGGATCAAGGCCTTCGCGGCCGCGGTCCTCGGCGGCATCGGCAACATCCGCGGCGCCATGATCGGTGGTCTGCTGCTGGGCGTCGCGGAGAACCTCATCCCGACCGCGCCCTGGACCGGTACCGCCTGGATCGGCATCCAGTGGACCGACGTCGTCGCGTTCGTGATCCTGATCCTGATCCTGGTGCTGCGACCGACCGGGATCCTCGGCGAGCGTCTGGGGCGTGCCGCGTGAAGAAGCTCTCCCTCCCCCCCGTGGTGGGCCGGCTGCTGGCCTGCCTGGCCGGCGGTGTCGTGCTGGCCATGATGGTCGGCACCCAGCAGGGCTCCCAGCAGGACTACGGCCTGAGCTTCCGCGAGGCCGTGCTCGACGTCCGCATCGTGTGGTTCCTGCTGCTGGGGCTGCTGGTCTTCGTCGTCATCACCTACAAGGACCTGGTCACGCCCTACCTGCAGCGGCCCGGTGTCCGCCCGCTGGTGGCCGGCGTCCTGGTGCTGATCGCGTCGTTCTTCCTGCTCACCTGGTACGACCCGTTGAGCGACGGCAAGTTCGGCGCCTTCGCCGACGCCGTCACCGGCACCCCGCAGATCGCGCCGCTGGCGCGGGCGTTCTTCGGCTGGCTGTGGCTGGTGGGGCTGATCGGCGTGCCGGTGCTGATCGCCGTGGCCATCGTGCTGCGCGTGCGGGTGCTGGCCTGGGTCGCCGCCGTGGTCGCGGTGGTCGTCGGCGTGCTGGCCGTGGTGGCCGACTCCACCGCCGGTGACTTCGCCGGCGGCATCGACCACTCCTTCGGCTCCGTGGTGGCCCTGCTGGGCTTCCTGGTGCTGGCCTTCGCCGCGGGGGTCGTGGCGCGGTCGACCAAGGAGGTCGCGACACCGACCGAGTTCCTCGAGCGCGTGATGGCCTACCGGCCGGGGCTGCCGCTGGTCGTGGTCGGCCTGGTGCTGGGGTTGCTCTCCCTCACCGGGGCCACCTGGCTGGCCCCCACGGGGGACAACCTGACCCTGGTCGACACATCGGCCCTGTTCGAGGGCTCCGACCTGGACGGCCTGTCCGCGGCGGTGCTGGGCTGGTTGGCCTACGTGCTCCTCGTGGTCGTCCTGGCCGCCGCCGGCGCCGCGGTCTGGCTGCGGTCCAAGCCGCTGGGCCTCGCCGCCGCCGGGCTGGCCGTGGTGTCGGTCCTCCTGGTGCTGATCACCCTGCACGGCATCAGCAGCACCGCCGCCGAGGCCGGGTACGGCAGCGGCGACGGTCCGTGGCAGAACCTGGGCACCGGCGGTTGGGTGCTGTGCATCGGGCTGTTCCTCATCGGCGCCGGCGCCGTGGTGGCCGCGCTGCAGGACGTCCTCCCGGCCACGGCGGCGGTCAGCTCCGACGCCGCCCCGGTGACCGGCTCCGGTCGGCTGCACGCCGCCGCGCGCTCGACCACCGGGCGCAGCCTCGCGCTGTTCGCGGTGGGTCTGGCGCTGTTCTACCCGCCGACGGCCAACCAGTTCTGGCAGCAGTCGCTGACCACCACCATCGGGGTCTACGTCCTGCTGGCGGTGGGCCTGAACGTGGTCATCGGGTGGGCCGGCCTGCTCGACCTCGGGTTCATCGCCTTCTACGCGATCGGCTCGTACACGACCGCCTACCTGACCGGCTCGCTGCCGGTGCAGCCGCCGTCCTGGCTGCTGCTGTCGCCGCTGTGGGCGATCCCGGTGGCCATCCTGATCTGCCTGATCGCCGGAGTCCTGCTGGGTGCACCGACGCTGCGGCTGCGCGGTGACTACCTGGCCATCGTCACCCTGGGCTTCGGCGAGATCATCCGCATCGTCGCGGTGAACAACCCGGGGGAGTTCACCAACGGCCCCCGCGGTGTCGCCACCCCGGTGCCGCACCCGGTGATCGACCTGGGCTTCATCCGGATCGAGTGGGGCAACAGCTCGCTGCAGTACTGGTACCTGCTGCTGATCCTGCTGGCGATCGTGCTGATCTTCTTCTACCGGCTCGAGGGTTCCCGGTTGGGCCGCTCGTGGGCCGCGGTGCGCGAGGACGAGGTCGCCGCCCAGGCCACCGGGGTGAACACCACCCGGGTCAAGCTGCTGGCCTTCGCCATCGGCGCCTCGACCTCGGGCCTGGCCGGTGTGTTCTTCGGCAGCCAGGTGGGGTACTTCAACCCGCAGAACTTCGTGCTGAACAACTCGATCCTCATCGTGGCCTACGTGGTCTTCGGCGGCATGGGTTCGCTGGTCGGGGCCATCGCCGGCGCCGCGGCGCTGACCTGGCTGCCGGAGTTCCTCCGCGACCAGGTGCCGGCCGAGGACCGCACGATGTGGATCGGCGCAGTGCTGCTGGTCATGATGATCTTCCGTCCGCAGGGGCTGATCCCGGCCCGGCGGCGCAAGGCGGAGCTGACCGGCCTCGCCGGTCACGACGGTTCGGTACGGCCGGGCATCCAGGCCGTGCCGGCCAGCGAAGGGACGTGAGGCGACCGTGACGACAGCGACGACCACGCCGGCCGGGAAGGCGCCGGCCGACGAGCTGGTGTTCGACGTCCGGGGCATCACCCTGCGCTTCGGCGGGGTGACCAGCCTCAACGACGTCTCCCTGCAGATGCGCCGGGGCGAGATCCTCGCCGTCATCGGGCCGAACGGGGCGGGCAAGACCTCGCTCTTCAACTCCCTGACCGGGGTCTACACCCCGCAGGAGGGCGAGGTCCTGGTGGCCGCGCGGTCCGGTGACGAGCCGGTGAGCGTGCTGGGCAAGAAGACCCACGTGGTCAACCACCTCGGGGTGGCCCGCACCTTCCAGAACATCCGGCTGTTCTCCGCGCTCACCGCGTTGGAGAACGTCAAGGTGGGCATCGAGACGCGGCAGAAGTCCGGCCCGATCTCGGCGATGCTCGGCCTGCCCTGGCAGCGCCGGGAGGAGAAGGACTCCACCGCGAAGGCCTACCAGCTGCTGGACCGGGTCGGCCTGGCCGGCCGGGCCAACGAGCTGGCCGGGTCGCTCGCCTACGGCGAGCAGCGGCGGCTGGAGATCGCCCGGGCCCTCGGCACGGGGCCCGGGGTGATCCTGCTCGACGAGCCGGCCGCCGGGACCAACCCGGTCGAGAAGCGCGAGCTGGCCGCGCTCATCCAGCAGATCAACGCCGACGGCGTGGCCGTTCTCCTCATCGAGCACGACATGAAGCTGGTCATGAGCGTCGCCCACCGCATCCTCGTGCTGAACTTCGGCCAGCGGATCGCGGAGGGCACGCCCGAGCAGATCCAGCGCGACCCGGCCGTCGTCGCGGCCTACCTCGGCACGTCCGAGGAGGACGCCGAGACCGAGCTGGCCACGCACGACCAGCCCGAGCTGCAGCGCATCGACCTCTCCGGCGACCCGTTGCACGAGGCGTCCACCACCGAGCAGTCCGAGGGATCCGGGGCCACGGCCGCGGGGGAGAAGGGTGGCCCGGCATGAGCCAGCACGCCGCGGGCAACGACGGCCCGGCCCAGCGCGAGCCGCTGGGCGGGACGCTGCTCGACGTGGTCGACCTGCAGGTCCGCTACGGGGCGATCACCGCGATCAAGGGGATCTCCTTCCACGTCCGCGAGCGCGAGATCGTCGCGCTGCTCGGCGCCAACGGGGCCGGCAAGACCACGACCCAGAAGACGGTGTCGGGCATGCTCCGGCCCTCGGTCGGGTCGATCACCTTCGCCGGTCAGCGCATCGACGGCATCCCGCCGCACGAGCTGATCGACCTCGGCGTGTGCCACGTCCCCGAGGGCCGGCACGTCTTCCCCCGCATGACGGTGGAGGAGAACCTCGAGATGGGGGCGTTCCGGTTCCGGTCCCCGGACCGCGACCTGCTCGCCCACGTGCTCGACCTGTTCCCGCGTCTCAAGGAGCGGTTCAGCCAGCAGGCCGGCACGCTCTCCGGCGGTGAGCAGCAGATGCTGGCCATCGGGCGGGCACTCATGGGCAAGCCCCGGCTGCTGCTGCTCGACGAGCCCTCGATGGGTCTGGCCCCGCTGATCGTCGAGCAGATCTTCCAGATCGTGCGCGGGATCAACCAGGACGGCATGTCCGTGCTGCTCGTCGAGCAGAACGCCCGGCAGGCCCTCACGCTGGCCGACCGCGGGTACGTGCTCGAGACCGGCGAGCTCGTGCTGTCCGGCACCGGCCGGGAGCTGCTGTCCGACGACCGCATCCGCGCTGCCTACCTCGGCGAGGAGCTGGCCTCCTAGCGCGATCGGCCGGCCGTCAGCCCTCCGTGACCAGGCAGGTCAGGCGGGCGCTGGCGGTCGGCCGGCCGGCGTCGTCGGCCATCTCGATGCGGAACGTGGCCAGGGTGCGGCCACGGCGCACCGGCGTGCAGACGGCGGTGACGGTGCCCTCGGTGGCCCCCCGCAGGTACGAGACGTTCAGCTCGATGCCGACCACCTGCCGCCCGGCTCCGGCGTGCAGCGCCGCCGCCCACGAGCCGACCGTCTCGGCCAGCGCGCAGGTGGCCCCGCCGTGGAGGAGGCCGAAGGGCTGCTGGTTGCCCTCCACCGGGATGGTGGCCACCAGCCGGTCGGGGTCGTAGTCGGTGATGACGATGCCGAGCTTGGCGTCCAGCGGGCTCAGGTCGGCGGGGGCCCAGTCGGGGCGGGGAGTGCTCACCCGCGGGACGGTAGCGGTGGTCGGGCCTCAGCCCAGCACGAGCCAGGCGGCGGCCAGCACGCCCGCCGACGCGGCCGCGACGCGCACCGAGTCCACCCGCAGCAGCCTGCGGTGGGCTGCGGCGTCCCAGCCGGCGTCCAGCACCCGGTGCAGGGGCACCGCACCCAGCGCGGTCACCCCCAGGACGACGGCCAGGCAGGCCGCGCCCACCACGACCGGCCCGGCGGGGGCCTCGCCGCGCAGGACCAGCACCAGCAGCCAGAGCGTGGTGACCCCCTGGCCGACGAACAGCGGCCCCACCACCCGGGTGACCCTGCGCTGGTGGGCCCGCTCGTAGGCCGCGAAGCCCGGCCCCACGCCGGCGAACTGGGGGTAGACGAGCACGCGGACGGTCCACTGGAACCCGGCGTAGGCCGCGACGAGCACCAGGTGGACGACGGTCAGCAGCATCGGGCCCATGACAGCACGCCGCCGGCGGCCCTGCGCGGGACGGCGACCGTCCGGGATCGTCGTACCGCGGTCCTAAGCTGGCGGGCGATGTCCGCTCCGGTCTCCACCCCCGCGTCCACGTCCCCCGACAGCACCCCTGGCGGCGCCCGCCCGCAGTTGCTGCTGCTGGACGGCCACTCGCTGGCCTACCGGGCGTTCTTCGCGCTGCCGGTCGAGAACTTCTCGACCACCACGGGCCAGCCGACCAACGCCGTGTACGGCTTCACGTCGATGCTGATCAACGTGCTGCGCGACGAGGCGCCCACCCACCTGGCGGTGGCCTTCGACGTCGGCCGCAAGACCTTCCGCAGCGAGATCTTCGCCGAGTACAAGGCCAACCGGTCCGAGAGCCCCACCGACTTCCGCGGGCAGGTCAGCCTCATCCAGGAGGTCCTGGCCGCGCTGCACGTGCCGGTGCTCACCGCCGAGGGCTTCGAGGCCGACGACGTCATCGCCACCCTCACCGTGCAGGCCGTCGAGTCGGGCATGGACGTGCTGATCTGCACCGGCGACCGCGACGCCCTGCAGCTGGTCAACGAGCACGTCACGGTGCTCTACCCCCGCAAGGGCGTCTCCGACCTCACCCGGTTCACCCCCGACGCCGTCGAGGAGAAGTACGGGTTGAGCCCGGTGCAGTACCCCGACTTCGCCGCCCTGCGCGGCGACCCGTCCGACAACCTGCCCGGCATCCCGAGCGTGGGGGAGAAGACCGCCGCCAAGTGGGTCCGGGAGTACGGGTCGCTCGACGCCCTCGTCGACCAGGTCGACACCGTCAAGGGCAAGGTCGGCGAGAAGCTGCGCGAGCACCTGTCCTCGGTGCTGCAGAACCGGCGGCTCACCGAGCTCGACCGCTCGGTGGCCCTCGAGCTGCACCCGGTCGACCTGGCGGTGCAGCCGTGGGACCGCACCGAGGTGCACACCCTGTTCGACAACCTGCAGTTCCGGGTGCTGCGCGACCGGCTGTTCGCCACGCTGTCCAGCGCCGAGCCCGAGGTCGACGGCGGCATCGACGTCACCGTCGACGACGTCGCCCCCGGCGAGCTGGGCGGGTGGCTGGCCGGCCACGGCCGGAAGGGCCACACCGGCATCGTGTTCCGGGGCACCTGGGGCCGCGGCACCGGTGAGCTCACCGGCATCGCGCTGGCCGCCGCCGACGACCACACCGTCTTCGTCGACCTCGGCCCCGAGCTCGACGTCGCCGACGAGCAGGCGCTCGCCGCCTGGTTGGCCGACCCGACCGCCCGCAAGGTCGTGCACGAGGAGAAGGGCCCGCTGCTGGCCGTCTGGGCCCGGGGCTGGGAGCTCGAGGGCGAGGTCAGCGACACCGCCCTGGCCGCCTACCTGGCCCTGCCCGGCCAGCGGTCGTTCGACCTGGGCGACCTCGCCGTGCGGTACCTCCGGCGCGAGCTCGCCGAGAGCGCCCCGGTCGAGCAGCAGCTGACCCTGGACGGCATGGGCCCGACCGAGGAGGACGTCGCCCGCGAGGCCGCCGTCGCCGACGCCCGCAAGGCCGTGGCCGTCAACGACCTCTCCGACGCCCTCGAGCAGCTGCTGGGCCAGAAGGGCGGCGACCAGCTGCTCACCGACCTCGAGCTGCCGCTGACCAAGGTGCTGGCCCGCATGGAGCAGCGGGGCATCGCCGCCGACCTCGACCTGCTGCACGACCTGCAGTCCGAGTTCGCCGGCAAGGTGTCCGAGGCCGCCGCCGACGCCTACGAGGCCATCGGCACCGAGATCAACCTGGGCTCGCCCAAGCAGCTGCAGGCGGTGCTGTTCGACCAGCTCGGCCTGCCCAAGACCAAGAAGAACAAGACCGGCTACACCACCGACGCCGACGCGCTGGCCTGGCTGCAGGAGACCAGCCCGCACCCGTTCCTCGAGGCGCTGCTGCGCCACCGCGACGTCACCCGGCTGCGCACGGTCATCGACGGCCTCATCCCGATGGTCGACGACGCCGGCCGCATCCACACCACGTTCCAGCAGACCATCGCCGCCACCGGCCGGTTGTCCTCCACCGACCCCAACCTGCAGAACATCCCGATCCGCTCCGCCGAGGGCCGCCGCATCCGGCAGGCCTTCGTCGTGGGCGGCGGCTACGAGTCGCTGATGACCGCCGACTACAGCCAGATCGAGATGCGGATCATGGCCCACCTCTCCGAGGACGCCGGGCTGATCGAGGCCTTCACGTCGGGGGAGGACCTGCACACCTTCGTCGCCGCCCGCGCCTTCGACATCCCCATCGAGTCCGTCGACCCCGAGATGCGCCGCCGGATCAAGGCCATGAGCTACGGCCTGGCGTACGGGCTGTCGGCCTACGGGCTCTCCCAGCAGCTCAAGATCACACCCGAGGAGGCCCGGGTGCAGATGCAGGCCTACTTCGAGCGGTTCGGCGGCATCCGCGACTACCTCGACACCGTCGTCGACGACGCCCGGCAGACCGGCTACACGCAGACCACCATGGGCCGCCGCCGCTACCTGCCCGACCTCACCAGCGACAACAAGCAGCGCCGCGACATGGCCGAGCGCATGGCCCTCAACGCCCCCATCCAGGGCTCGGCCGCCGACGTCATCAAGGTGGCCATGCTGCGCGTCGAACGCGGCATCGCCGAGCGGGGGCTGTCCAGCCGCATGCTGCTGCAGGTCCACGACGAACTGGTGCTCGAGGTCGCCCCGGGCGAGCGCGAGCAGCTCGAGGAGCTCGTCCGCACCGAGATGGCCGGCGCCGCCGACCTGTCGGTGTCCCTCGACGTCAGCGTCGGCGTCGGCCAGAGCTGGGACCAGGCGGCGCACTGAGCTGGATCGTCGTCCTCCGGACTCCAACCGCGGCCAGGAGCCGTGCCCCGGGGGCGACGAGCGCAGCTGTCCCGCCTCGGCGAGGGGCGCTCGTGCCTCGGCCCCTCCCCTCGGCGGGTACTGGGCGAGCCGTTCCTCGGGGACCCTGCGGGCCCCGCTCGTCGCGGCTCAGGGGAATGATGCGGTCATGGGTGTCGTGGACCGTCTTGCGTCTCGGTTGTTGAAGCTGCCGGCGGTCACCTCGGGGTACACCGTCGACCGTGGGTTGAGGGTTCCGATGCGGGACGGGGTCGAGCTGCTCGCCGACCACTACGTGCCCACCGGCACCCCGCTGGGCACGCTGCTGGTGCGCGGGCCCTACGGGCGGGCGTTCCCGTTCTCGCTGTTCTTCGCCACCGCCTACGCCGCCCGGGGTTACCACGTGGTCTTCCAGAGCGTCCGCGGCACCTACGGGTCCGGTGACGATTTCCAGCCCATGTTCCGCGAGGTCGACGACGGCGCCGACACCGTCGCCTGGCTCCGCGAGCAGCCGTGGTTCACCGGCACCTTCGGCACCGTCGGGCTGTCCTACCTCGGCTTCACCCAATGGGCGCTGCTGGCCGACCCGCCGCCCGAGCTCGTCGCCTCGGTGGTCCTGGTCGGGCCGCACGACTTCTCCCGCGCCACCTGGGGCACCGGGGCCTTCACCGTCAACGACTTCCTCGGCTGGAGCGACATGGTCGCCCACCAGGAGGACCCGGGACGGCTGCGCGGGCTGGTCCGCCAGCTCACCGGCGCCCGTCGGCTGGGCCCCGCCCTCGATGCCCTCCCGCTGCGGGCCGCCGGCGAGCGTCTGCTGGCCGGCCGTGGCCGCTGGTACGGCGACTGGGTCGGCCACCCCGACCGCACCGACCCCTGGTGGGCGCCGGTCCAGCTCGGGCACGCACTGGAGAACGTGACCACCCCGGTGCTGCTGATCGGCGGCTGGCAGGACCTCTTCCTGGACCAGACCCTCGACCAGTACTCGAGGTTGAGGGATCGCGGGGTCGACGTCGGTCTGACGGTGGGTCCCTGGACCCACGTCGAGACCTTGTCGAAGGGCGGCGGGCTGGTCACCCGGGAATCCCTCGACTGGCTCGGTGAGCACCTCGCCGGCACCGGCCCCCGCCGGCGGCAGGCACCCGTGCACGTCCGGGTCACCGGCACCGGCGAGTGGCGTCACCTGCTCAGCTGGCCACCGGCCACCACCGAGCGCACCCTGCTGCTGGCCGACCGGGGCCGGCTGTCCGACACCGCCGCCGGCCCGGGTGCCGCAGCGGCCACGTTCACCAGCGACCCGGCCACCCCCACCCCGAGCTTCGGCGGCCGGCTGCTGGACGACCGCAGCGGTGGCTACACCGACGACACCGCGCTCGGCGCCCGGGACGACGTCGCCTGCTGGCTGTCCGACCCGTTGCCCGCCGCCCTCGAGGTGCTGGGCGCACCGGTCGTGGAGCTCCAGCACGGCAGCGACGTCCCGCACGTCGACGTCGCCGTCCGGCTGTCCGAGGTGGACCGGCGGGGCCGGTCCCGCAACGTCTCCGACGGGTACGTGCGGCTGGTCCCCGGCGACGCCGGGACCACCCCCGAGGGCGGTTCCGTGCGCCTGCAGCTGGACCCGGTCGCGCACCGGTTCGCGGCCGGGTCGCGGCTGCGGGTGGTGGTGGCCGGCTCGTCGCACCCGCACTACGCGCGCAACACCGGCACCGGCGAGCCACCGGCGACGGCGGTCCGCACCGTGGTCTCCACCCGCACGGTGGCGGTGGCCGGCGGGGTGTCGCGGCTGGTGCTGCCGGTCAGCCCGTGAGGTCGCACACCAGGATCAGCGTCCCGGGGACGAGCGCCCCCCGCGCGGCCGACCACTGACCCCAGGTCGCGGTGCGTCCCGGGGTCCACTCGGGCTCGACCAGGTCGGTCAGCACGTACCCCGCGGCGACGACGTCGCGGACCCAGTCGCCCACCGTCCGGTGGTGCTCGACGTAGACGACGCTCCCGGCGCCGTCGGTCTCCACGTAGGGGGTGCGGTCGAAGTACGAGCCCACCACCGTGAGGTCGGCCGGGTCGGGGGAGTCGGGGAACGGCCACCGCAGCGGGTGGTTCACCGAGGCCACGAACCGTCCGCCGGGCCGCAGCACCCGGGCCACCTCGCGCAGCGCACCCCGGGCGTCGGCCACGAACGGCAGGCCGCCGAAGGCGGAGCAGGCCAGGTCGACGCTGCCGTCGGCGAGCGGCAGGGCCCCGACGTCGGCCTGCAGCAGGGCGGGGGCGAGCCCGGTGCCGGCGTTGAGCTCGCGGGCGCGGGCGAGCATCCCGGCCGACAGGTCGAACGCGACCACCCGGGCCCCGGCGGCGGTCAACCAGCGCGCGCAGGGCGCCGAGCCGCAGCCGACCTCGAGCACCCGGCGACCGGCGACGTCCCCCAGCAGGCCGGCGTCGGCCTCGCGCAGGCCCTCCGGGCCCCACAGGAAGTCGGCGTCGCCCAGGTCGGCCCCGTGCTCCGCCAGGTACGCGGGCGCGGCGGCGTCCCACCAGCCGCGGTTGGCCCGGACGGACTCCGCCTCGGACACCTCCCGCCGCTCGACGCCACCGGCCAGCGGGTAACCGTCGGAGGCCAACGGCAGGGAGGCGGGCACCGGCCGATGGTGGCACGGGCGCGGGAGGCCACGGTGCGGTCGGGTGGGAGGGGCTCGGTGGACCCGTCCGAGCCGGGTACGTACCATGGGGTGTGCGCCTGAGGTCTGCGGTGCCGGCGGTCCCCGGACCGCCCTGCCCACCTCTCCCGTGAACCCCCGCCCCGGCCAGTGCGGCCGGGGTACGTCCCTGTCCCTCCACACCCCCCGTCCGGAGCACTCGACCACATGACCTCCACCCAGGTCCGTCCCGACAGCACCACCACGCCGCAGGTCGCCATCAACGACATCGGCACCGCGGAGGACTTCCTCGCGGCCATCGACCTGACGATCAAGTACTTCAACGACGGCGACATCGTCGAAGGCGTCATCGTCAAGGTCGACCGCGACGAGGTGCTGCTGGACATCGGCTACAAGACCGAGGGCGTCATCCCCTCGCGCGAGCTCTCCATCAAGCACGACGTCGACCCCAACGAGGTCGTCAAGGTCGGCGACGAGGTGGAAGCCCTCGTCCTCCAGAAGGAGGACAAGGAAGGCCGCCTGATCCTGTCCAAGAAGCGCGCGCAGTACGAGCGGGCGTGGGGCACGATCGAGGCGAAGAAGGAAGCCGACGAGGTCGTCACCGGCACCGTCATCGAGGTCGTCAAGGGCGGCCTGATCCTCGACATCGGCCTGCGCGGGTTCCTCCCCGCCTCGCTGGTCGAGATGCGTCGGGTCCGCGACCTGCAGCCCTACGTGGGCCGCGAGCTCGAGGCCAAGATCATCGAGCTGGACAAGAACCGCAACAACGTGGTCCTGTCCCGCCGCCAGTGGCTGGAGCAGACCCAGTCCGAGGTGCGCAGCGAGTTCCTCAACAAGCTCGCCAAGGGCCAGGTCCGCACCGGTCAGGTCTCCTCGATCGTCAACTTCGGTGCCTTCGTGGACCTGGGCGGCGTCGACGGCCTGGTGCACGTCTCCGAGCTGTCCTGGAAGCACATCGACCACCCGTCCGAGGTCGTCGAGGTGGGCCAGGAGGTCACCGTCGAGGTCCTCGACGTCGACCTGGACCGCGAGCGCGTCTCCCTGTCGCTGAAGGCGACCCAGGAGGACCCGTGGCGTCAGTTCGCCCGCACGCACCAGATCGGGCAGGTCGTGCCCGGCAAGGTCACCAAGCTGGTGCCCTTCGGTGCGTTCGTGCGCGTCGACGAGGGCATCGAGGGCCTGGTGCACATCTCCGAGCTGGCCGAGCGCCACGTCGAGATCCCGGAGCAGGTCGCCCAGGTCGGCGACGAGATCCTGGTCAAGGTCATCGACATCGACCTCGACCGTCGTCGCATCTCGCTGTCGCTGAAGCAGGCCAACGAGGGCGTCATCGCCGAGGACGACCAGTTCGACCCGGCCGCCTACGGCATGGCCGCGTCGTACGACGAGCAGGGGAACTACGTGTACCCCGAGGGCTTCGACTCCGACACCGGCGAGTGGCGCGAGGGCTTCGACAGCCAGCGCGAGGAGTGGGAGCGGCAGTACGCCGAGGCCCAGGCCCGCTTCGAGGCGCACCAGAAGCAGATCGTCGCGGCCCGCGAGGCCGACGCCGAGGCTGCCGCCGGTGGCAGCTACTCCAGCGACGCCCCCGAGTCGGACTCCGGTCCGGCTGCCAGCACCGGTGCCCCGTCCTCGGGCGGCGGCACGCTGGCCTCCGACGAGGCGCTGGCCGCGCTGCGGGCCAAGCTCGCCGGCGGCGAGTGACCTCACCGACTGCATGACAGTGCGCCGTCCACCCCTCCGGGTGGGCGGCGCACTGTCGTCGGTGGGGCTGCTGTGCCTGCTGGGGGTGTCGGGGTGCGCCGGGTTCGCCGGCGCGACACCTGCACCGCCCAGCACCACCGCGCCGACGACGACCACGACCGCGAGGACGACGACGGCGCCGGCCTACACGTTGCCGGAGACCTGCGCCGGCCTGCTCACCGTCAGCCAGGTGTCCGACGCCCTCGGCGCGCGCCTGCCCGGCACGACCACCTACGTGGTGGGTGAGGCGGAGCCCGGCATCGGCCGCACCGGACGGGTGACCTGCGGCTACGGCGTCACACCCGCCACCGCCACCGCCGGTGCCAGCGACCCGATCCTCGAGGTGTCGGTGTTCACCTACACCGACCCCGGTGCGGCTGCCGCCCGGGTCGAGGCCCTCGTCGCCGCTCGCCGGGCCGAGGGGGAGGCCAGCGGGGCCGCCGCCGTCCCGGGCGCCGACGCCGTCCTGCTGACGGGTCCGGCCGAGACCACCCTGGTGGCCACCGTGGACTCCCGGACCTACGCGCTCACCCTGGTGCCCGGGTTGCTCGACGCCCCGGCCACCCGCACGGCCCTCGAGACCCTCGCCTCGGTGGCTGCGGGTACGACGACGTCCCCGTCGGCCGGGCGGCCAGCGGGGACGTCGTCGAGCGCACCGACCGGCTGATCGCCGGTCGGTGCGTCAGAGGCTGAGGATGATCGCGAAGGCCGAGCGCGGTCGGCCCCCGGCGTTGCTCAGGAAGTCCCACGTGTGGCGGCCGGTGGGCACCGACGGCAGCAGGGCGCGCAGCAGGGCCACCAGGCCCGTGCGGGGGGTGCTGGACCGCTCCAGGCGGACCGCCACGGCCGGCAGCTCCGAGCAGCGGACACCGCCGGGTACGTCGAGGCGGTGCCGACCCGGAGTGCGGCGGCCGGCGGCCGACGTCGGGGACTCCAGCGTCGTGGAACGGGACATGGTCGTGCCTACCTCTCTGCGGTGGCGCCCTCGGTCGGGGAGGGAGGGAAGGCGTCAGCGAGGAACCTAGGTCGTGTGACGGGTGGGACTGGTGCGACGCGCCGGACCGCTGGGGTCCGACGACGTGTCGTCACCGGATCGTGACCTGGGCCGGCGATGGACCGGGCGTGGCCCCCGTGTGCGAGGGTCGCGGCATGCTGAGGATCGGGTTGACCGGGGGCATCGGGTCGGGCAAGAGCACCGTCGCGGCACTGCTCGTCGAGCACGGCGCACGGCTGGTGGACGCCGACCGGATCGCCCGCGAGGTGGTCGAGCCGGGCACCCCGGGGCTGGCGGCCGTGGTGGCGGCGTTCGGCGAGGGGGTGCTGACCGCGGACGGGGCCCTGGACCGCCCGGCCCTGGCCGCCGTCGTGTTCGCCGACCCCGCCCAGCGGGCGCGCCTGGACGCGGTCGTGCACCCGCTGGTGCGGGCCCGCGCCGCCGAACTGGTGGCGGCCGCGCCGGACCGGGCGGTCGTCGTCCAGGACGTGCCGCTGCTGGTCGAGACCGGGCAGGCCGGGTCGTTCGACCTCGTCCTGGTCGTGCAGGCCGCGCTGGAGGTGCGTCTGGTCCGGCTGGTCGAGCGGGGGATGACCCGGGAGGACGCCCTGGCCCGGATCGCCGGTCAGGCCACGGACGAGCAGCGCACCGCCGTCGCGGACGTGGTCGTGGTCAACGACGGGACCCGGGAGGAGCTCGCGGCCCAGGTGGAGGAGTTCTGGCGGCAGCGGGTCGCCGGCCGGGCCTGAGGACGACGACGGCCCCGGAGCTGCTGCTCCGGGGCCGTCGTGTGCGTGGGCGATACTGGGATCGAACCAGTGACCTCTTCCGTGTCAGGGAAGCGCGCTACCGCTGCGCCAATCGCCCGTGCTGTTCGGTTGTCCTGCTCGTTCCGGTGGCCCCCGCCTCGATCACGCCCGGGGGCCGTCGAGGTGGAGACGGGATTTGAACCCGTGTAGACGGCTTTGCAGGCCGTTGCCTCGCCTCTCGGCCACTCCACCGCACACGAGCGCTGATCCGGAGACCAGCGCTCGTGTCCGAGCGGATGACGGGATTCGAACCCGCGACCCTCACCTTGGCAAGGTGATGCTCTACCACTGAGCCACATCCGCAGTGCATGGACAACTCTAGACGACCCTCCGGAGGCATCTGCACAGGGGGGTCGCCGGGGGGTGTCCGGCAGGTGAACGCCCAGGTCAGACCCTCATCGGCCGTCGGCCTCGGGTCGGTCGCGGTCCAGCAGCGCGACGAGCTCGGGCTCGACGTCGACGGCGTCGGCCTCGTGGCCCAGGGGCACCAACCGCTCGGTGTCGGCCACGAAGCCGGCCAGCACGGAGCGGGAGAGCTCGAACAGGGCGTGCCCCGACGGGGCGCGGAGCTCCAGGAACAGGACGTCGCCGGCCGTGCGTGCCGGCCACACCCGGACGTCGCCCTCGCCCGCCGGGCGGGTCAGCCCCGCGTGCAGCAGCTCCCGGGCCACGAGCCACTCCACGCCCTCGTCCTCGGGGCGGGTGCGCCCGCCGAACCGGATGCGGACCGCGAAGGGGTCGCCGGAGTCGTACCCGAGGGTCGCCGACACCTCGGTCCACGAGGTCGGGCCGACCAGCTGCAGCGTCGCCCGGGTCGAGCAACCCGGCATCACAGGACTCGCCATGCCCGCACAACGACCGGCCGCCGGGGAGGTCACGGGTCGTGGGGGCGTGTCGCGGCCACACCCGCACGGGTGTGCCGGAGCGGCGGATGAACCGCGGGAGCCCCCGCCGACGAACGTGACGTGTGACCATGGGACTCGTGACCCGACCCCCGAGGCGTGCGGAGGACCCGGCGGCCGACGCCGAACTCGTGCGCCGCGTCAAGGCGGGCGACCGCGGGGCGATCGACGACCTCTACGACCGGTTCCGGCGACCGGCGTTCGCGCTGGCCCGGCGGGTGCTGTCCGACGACACGCTCGCCGAGGACGTCCTCCAAGACGTCTTCCTCGCCGTGTGGAAGGACCCCGGCGCCTTCGACGGCGCCCGGGGGAGCTTCGCGTCGTGGCTGCTGGCGATGGTGCACCACAAGGCCGTCGACGCCGTCCGCCGCGAGGAGTCCCACCGGCGTCGCCAGACGCGCGCCGAGGACGACCTGCGGCTCAGCGAGCCGACCGCCAACCGCGACGTCGAGGACGAGGCGGCCGACCGGGTCGCCGCGCAGCGGGTGCGGGCGGCCCTGCAGGGGTTGCCGGCCCCGCAGCGCGAGGCGTTGACGTTGGCCTACTACGGCGGGTACACCCAGCGCGAGGTGGCGGCCCTGACCGACACCCCGCTGGGCACGGTCAAGACGCGCATGCTGGCCGGGATGCGCCGGCTGAAGGAGAACCTGGGTGGCGCCGCGGCGTCGCTGGGCGCGGCGGCGGTCGAGGGAGGGACCCGATGAGCGGACGGCAGTCCCGGCGGCAGGACGCCGACCACGAGCACTACGACGAACTGGCCGTCGGCTGGGCGCTGCACGCGCTCGAGCCCGAGGACGAGGCAGGATTCGCGACCCACCTCGCCGGGTGCGCCCGGTGCGCCGCGACGGTGTCCGACGCCGCCGAGGCCATGGTCGCGATGGCCACGGACCTGCCGGGAGCCGAGCCCTCCCCGGGGCTGCGTGACCGGCTGCGCGACGCCGTGGCCTCGACCGAGCAGGTGCAGCGACCCGCCGCGGACGCCGTGCCCGAGCTGGTCGAGGAGCCCGCCCCGTCTCCTCTCCCGTCGGTCGTCGCCTTCCCCGGTCCGGCCGGTCGGGCCGCCCGTCGGCACCGCGGCCGCAGCGGGTGGCGGCGCGCGCTCCCGAACGGGCTGGTGGCGGCCGGCGTGGCCGCGATCCTGGCGCTGGGGGTCTGGAACGTCGTCCTCACCCAGGACCGCGACAGCGCGCAGGCCACCGCCGCCACGCAGGCGTCGGTGATGCAGTCGCTGCTGGCCCCGGGCCAGGTGACCGTCGCGCCCATGGAGCACGACGGCCGGACCGTGGCCACGGTCGTCGCCCGCGACGGCCAGGCGCAGGTCGTCGTGGACGGCATGACGGCCAACGACACCTCCGACAGCACCTACGTGCTGTGGGGCATGAGCGACGGGAGCCCGGTCGCCCTGGGCACGTTCGACGTCGTGGCCGACGGCGTGGACCTGCGCACCGTAGGCTCCGACGCGACCGGTCTGGACGACTACTCCGCCTACGGCATCAGCATCGAGCCCGGTCGCAGCGCTCCGTCGACCCCGACGGACATCGTGGCGAACGGGCAGGTGACCAGCTGAGCGAGACCGGGTCCGAGACGACCACCGCCGCCCGCCGACGTCCCCGGGAGACCGGGGAGGAGCGCCGCGCGCGCTACGACGGCGACGGCACCGTCAGCCTGCGCGAGCGCATCGGCCGCCGGCCGTGGCGCCGGAAGCTGGCCGCGAACAAGACCTTCGACACCGCCTACCGGGCCGGGGTCGGGGTGGTCGGCGCGCTGCTGCTGGTCTTCGGGTTGGTCACCATCCCGCTGCCCGGGCCCGGCTGGCTGACGGTCATCGCCGCGTTGTTCGTGCTCGCCACCGAGTTCACCTGGGCCGAGCGGCTGCTCGAGTTCACCAAGCGCAACGTCAAGCGCTGGACCGACTGGCTCGGCGAGCAACCGGTCTGGGTGCGCGTGCTGTTCGCCCTGCTCACGGCCGCGTTCGTCTACGGGGTCATCGTCGTCGTGCTGCACCTGCTCGGCGTCCCGTCGTGGGTGCCGGGGTGGGTGCCGCTCTGGCGCTGAGCGTCTGGCACACTGTTGCGAGCACCGCAGCCGGGCGATTGGCTCAGCGGTAGAGCGCTTCGTTCACACCGAAGAGGTCACTGGTTCGATCCCAGTATCGCCCACAGAGTTCGCCATCCCAGGCCCTCCGTCCCTCCGGGACGGGGGGCCTGCGACATGTCGGGGGCCGGCCGCGCGAGGGCGGCCCCGGCGGCGACCCGCAGGTGCGGGCGGGCGGCTGCGGCGACGCCCTCGTGGGGCACCGCGACGAGCCGGCCCTGCTGCCCCGGCTCGTCGCGCAGGACCAGGTGGACCTCCCGGACCTCGTGGCCGCGATCGCCCCCGACGACGGCACCCGGACCGCGGACCCGCGGATCCGCCGGGCGATGCAGCTGCTCAGGGAGCACCCGCAGGAGGCCGCGGCGGCCGACGTCGCTGCGGCCGTCGGGCTGTCGACGTCCTGGTTCCTGCACCTGTTCGCCGCGCAGGCATGTTCGGCCTGGCGGCGACCAGGCTGCTCGGGTCGAGTCCGCGGCTGGTCGTGCCGCCGACCGGGCCGTGACGGCTCAGGCGGGGCCGTAGACCAGGTGCGCCACGCCGTTGCTGAGCTTGTCCGCCGACAGCAGGGTCAGCGTCGTCTGCGGGGCACCTTCGGGGAACAGCCGGATGCCTGCACCCACCGCCACGGGGTAGACGAACAGGTGCAGCTCGTCCACCAGCCGGTCGGTCAGCAGGGCGCGCACCAGGGTCGAGCTCCCGCTGACGTAGAGGTCGCCCTGCGCGGCCAGCTCGCGGATGCGGTCGGGGTCGTAGCCGGGGAGCACCGTGGTGTTCGCCCACTCCACCGACGGCGCCTGCGAGGCGACGACGTACTTCGGGCTGTCGTTGAAGAACGGTGCGCCCGGGTCCTCCTCGACGGTGCGGGTGGACCACGCCGGCGCGAACATCTCGAAGGTGGTGCGGCCCAGCAGGATGCCCGCGGCGTCGGCGGTCAGCGCCCCGATAGCGGCGGCCAGGTCCTCGGGGAACCCGTAGGGGAAGGTCCAGGTGGGGACGTCGACCACCCCGTCGACGGTGGTGAACTCGTGCACCTTGATGCTGCCCATGGTGGCTCCTCGGTCTCGGTGGTGGGGGTCTCGGCGGGGGAGACCGCCCTCGTGCGCGGAACTCATCGTGGTCCACCCGGGCCCGGGCGCGGGCGCGGGCGCGGTGGGTGACGTCGTCGAACTCGGCTGAGCCGGACACCTGCGGGCCGTACCCTCACGGTGTCCTCTCTCCCGCACCACCTCCAGGAGTCCTCCCGTGCCAGCAGTGCCGCCCGTCCCCGCCCTCGCCGCCGTCCAGGTGCCGGGTGGGACCACGGCGACCCAGGCGCTCAAGGACGCCGGGGTGCCGCTCAAGGGCCCCGACGCCGCCGTCGTCGTGCGGGTGGACGGCGAGCTCAAGGACCTCGCCTGGGCCCCCGAGGTCGACACCGAGGTGGAGCCGGTCGCGGCGTCCAGCGCCGACGGGCGTGCGGTCATCCGGCACTCGGCGGCCCACGTGCTGGCCCAGGCCGTGCAGGACCTCTTCCCGGGCACCCGGCTGGGCATCGGGCCCCCGGTCACCGACGGCTTCTACTACGACGTCGACCCCGAGCGGCCCTTCACCCCCGAGGACCTCCAGGCGATCGAGAAGCGCATGCAGGCGATCGTCAAGGAGGGCCAGTTCTTCGCCCGCCGCGAGATCAGCGACGACGACGCCCGCGCCGAGCTGGCCCACGAGCCCTACAAGCTGGAGCTGATCGGTCTCAAGGGCGGGGCCGGCTCCGAGGTCGCCGCCGCGGCCGAGGGCGCCGACGTCGAGGTGGGCGGCGCGCAGCTGACCATGTACGACAACCTCGACCCGAGGTCGAAGGAGCGGGTCTGGACCGACCTGTGCCGCGGCCCGCACCTGCCCCGCACCTCGTCGATCCCGGCGTTCGCGCTGACCCGGGTGGCTGCCGCCTACTGGCGCGGCAACGAGAAGAACCCCCAGCTGCAGCGGGTGTACGGCACCGCCTGGGAGTCCAAGGACGCCCTGAGGGCCCACCAGGAGCAGCAGGCCGAGGCCGAGCGCCGCGACCACCGCCGGCTGGGCACCGAGCTGGACCTCTTCAGCTTCCCCGACCAGGTCGGGTCCGGGCTGGCCGTGTTCCACCCCAAGGGCGGGATCATCCGGCGCGAGCTGGAGAAGTACAGCCAGCGGCGGCACGAGGAGGCCGGCTACTCCTTCGTCAACACCCCGCACATCACCAAGGGCCAGCTGTTCGAGACCTCGGGCCACCTCGACTGGTACGCCGAGGGCATGTACCCGGCGATGCAGCTGGACGAGGAGCGGGACAGCGAGGGCCACGTGCGCCGGCAGGGGCAGGACTACTACCTCAAGCCGATGAACTGCCCGATGCACAACCTGGTCTTCGACTCCCGGGGGCGCTCCTACCGGGAGCTGCCGCTGCGTCTGTTCGAGTTCGGCACCGTCTACCGGTACGAGAAGTCCGGCGTGGTGCACGGCCTGACCCGGGCCCGCGGGTTCACCCAGGACGACGCGCACATCTACTGCACCCCCGAGCAGATGGCCGGCGAGCTGAAGGCCCTGCTGGACTTCGTGCTGGGGTTGCTGGCCGACTACGGCCTGAGCGACTTCTACCTCGAGCTGTCGACCCGCAACCCGGAGAAGTCGGTGGGCACCGACGAGAGCTGGGAGCGGGCCACCGAGGCGCTGCGGCAGGCCGCCGTCGACTCCGGGCTGGAGCTGTTCCCCGACCCGGGCGGCGCGGCGTTCTACGGCCCGAAGATCTCCGTCCAGGCCAAGGACGCCATCGGCCGCACCTGGCAGATGTCGACCATCCAGGTCGACTTCAACCTGCCCGAGCGGTTCGGCCTGGAGTACACCGCCGCCGACGGCTCGCGCCAGCGCCCGGTGATGCTGCACCGGGCCCTCTTCGGCTCCATCGAGCGGTTCTTCGGCGTCCTCACCGAGCACTACGCCGGCGCCTTCCCGGCCTGGCTGGCCCCGGTGCAGGTGGTCGGCATCCCCATCACCGACGAGCAGATCCCCTACCTGGAGGAGATCGGGACGTTGCTCCGTGCCCGCGGCCTGCGGGTCGAGGTCGACGACTCCGACGACCGGATGCAGAAGAAGATCCGCACCGCGTCCAAGCAGAAGGTGCCCTTCGTGCTCATCGCGGGCGCCACCGACGCCGAGGCCGGGGCGGTGTCCTTCCGCTACCGCGACGGCAGCCAGCGCAACGGGGTGCCGGTCGCCGAGGCGGTCGACGCCGTGGCCGCCTGGGTCGAGGCCCGGCGCAACGACGACCCGACCGCACCGGCCGACCAACCCGCGGAGAGCACCGCGTGAACCCCGACGCCGGGGGGCCGACGACGGTCTTCGAGCAGCTCTGGACGCCCTACCGCATGGCCTACATCCAGGGCGAGGGCAAGCCGACCGGCGACCACGACTGCCCGTTCTGCCTGATCCCGGCGATGACCGACGTCGACGGGCTGATCGTGGCCCGCGGCACGACGGTCTTCGTGGTGCTCAACAAGTTCCCCTACAACGCCGGGCACCTCATGGTGGTCCCGTACCGGCACGTCGCCGACTACACCGACCTGACCGGGGCGGAGGTCGCCGAGCTCGGTGCCTGCACCCAGACGGCCATGGGCGTGGTCCGCGAGGTCAGCGGCGCCCACGGGTTCAACATCGGCATGAACCAGGGATCCGTGGCCGGCGCCGGCATCGCCGACCACCTGCACCAGCACGCCGTGCCGCGCTGGGGCGGGGACACCAACTTCATGCCGGTGCTGGGGCTGACCAGGGTGCTGCCGCAGGTGCTCACCGACACCCGCCAGCTGCTGGCCGACGCCTGGCCCGATGACCCGCCCGCTCCGGTGCCCACCAGCCCGGGACCGGCCACCTGATGCTCGGGGTCAACCTGCGGCCGGCCGTCGCCCGCGTGTGGGCACCCGTCGTCCGCACGCTGCTCCGGCTGGGTGTGACCGCCGACGCCATCACCGTGATCGGCACGGTCGGCGCGGTCGTCTCGGCGGTGTTCCTGATCGGCAACGGCGTGCTGTTCTGGGGTGCCTTCGCCGTCACCGTCTTCGTCCTGCTGGACATGCTGGACGGTGCACTGGCCCGGGCGCGCGGGGGCGGGTCGGTGTTCGGCGCCGTCCTGGACTCCACCGGTGACCGGGCCGCGGACGCCGCGATCTTCGCCGGGCTCGCCTGGTGGTTCTCCGGCGCGGGCGACAACCGCATGGTGGTCTGGCTGTCGCTGACCTGCCTGGTGCTGGGCGTGCTCACCTCGTACGTGAAGGCCCGAGCCGAGGGGTTGGGCCTGAGCTGCGACGTCGGCCTGGTCGAGCGCACCGAGCGCCTCATCCTGATCCTGGTGGGCACCGGCTTCACCGGTCTGGGCATCCCGTACGCGCTGCAGGTCTGCCTGTGGGTGCTGCTGGTGGGCAGCGCGATCACCGTCGGCCAGCGGTTCGCCGCGGTGCACCAGCAGGCCCAGGGCCGCGCGCTGCGGTGACGGCGCGGTGGTGAGCGGACTGCGGGACCGGCTGGTCGACACCGGCTACGCAGCCGGCTGGGGCGCGGTCAAGGCACTGCCCGAGCCGGTGGCCCGCGCGGCCTTCGACCGGGCGGGTGCCTGGGCGGCCGGGCGCGACGGCGCGGGGGTGCGCCAGCTGCGGGCCAACCTGCAGGTCGTCACCGGGCTCACCGGGCCCGAGCTCGACGACCTGACCCGGGACGCCGTCCGGTCCTACGCCCGGTACTGGCTGGAGGCCTTCCGGCTGCCCACGCTCGGCGTGCCCCGGCTGCTGGCCGGCACCACCGTCGTCGGCACCGAGCACCTCGAGGCGGCGCGCGACGCCGGCCGGCCGGTGGTGCTCGCCCTGCCGCACAGCGGCAACTGGGACGCCGCCGGCGTGTGGTTCGTCGACTGGCTCGGCGGGCCGTTCATGACCGTGGCCGAGCGGCTGCGGCCCGAGGCGCTCTACGAGCGGTTCCTGGCCTACCGGGAGTCCCTGGGGTTCCGGGTCGTGCCGCTCACCGGGGGTGAGCGCCCCAGCTCGGCGCTGCTCAAGGAGTGGCTGGGCGCCGGGCGCTCGGCCTGCCTGCTGGTCGACCGGGACCTGACCGCGGCCGGCATCCCGGTCACCTTCTTCGGCCGGCCGACCACGATGCCCGGGGGCCCGGCCCTGCTGGCGGCCCAGACCGGCGCCGCGCTCATGCCGGTGGTCTCGCACTTCGACGGCGCGGGCTGGCGGCACACCGTGCACCCCGAGGTCGACGTGCACGGGGCCGGGCGGCTGCGGGCCCGGGTGCACGACGGCATGCAGGGGGTGGCCGACGCGTTCGCGCTGAGCATCGCCCGGCGTCCGGTCGACTGGCACCAGCTGGGCCGCATCTGGGCCGACGTCCGGCCGGGGGCACCGCGGTGAGGGTGGGCCTGGTCTGCCCCTACCACTGGGACGTCCCCGGCGGCGTGCAGTACCACGTGCGCGACCTGGCCGAGACCCTGCGCGGGCTGGGCCACCACGTCGAGGTGCTGACCCCGGCGCTGCACGAGGAGAACCTGCCCGCCGAGCACGTCACCTGGGCCGGGCGGGCCAACGTGGTGCCCTACAACGGGTCGATGGCCAGCTGGCAGTTCGGCCCGCTGTCGGCGGGGCGGGTGCGGCGGTGGCTGCGCGACGGGCACTTCGACGTCGTGCACGTGCACGAACCGGCACCGCCGTCGGCCTCCCTGCTGGTGTGCGTGCTCGCCCAGGGCCCGATCGTGGCCACCTACCACGCCGCGGCGATCCGCTCGATCTTCCTGTCCGCCTGGGGGCCCGTCGTCCGGCCGTGGCTGGAGAAGATCGCCGGCCGGATCGCGGTGTCGGACTTCGCCCGGCGGCTGCAGGTCGAGCACCTGGGCGGGGACGCCGTCGTGATCCCCAACGGCGTGCACGTGGCCGCCTTCGCCGAGGGGCCGTCGCTGGCCGGGTACGTGCGGGGGAGCGGCACCCCCACCATCGGCTTCCTGGGTCGCTACGACGAACCGCGCAAGGGCCTGCCGGTGCTGCTGGAGGCCATGCGCACCGTCGTCCGCGAGTGCCCGGAGGCCCGGCTGCTGGTCGCCGGGCGGGGGGACCCCGACGAGCTCCGTGCCCTGCTGGGGCCCGACCTCGAGCCGGCGGTCACGCTCCTGGGCGAGCTGAGCGAGGCGGACAAGGCGGCGTTCCTGCGCTCGGTCGACGTGTACTGCGCGCCCAACCTCATGGGCGAGAGCTTCGGCATCGTGCTGGTCGAGGCGATGGCCGCCGGGGCACCCGTGGTGGCCGCCGACCTCGACGCCTTCGCCCGGGTGCTCGAGGACGGCGCCGGCGTGCTGGTCCGCCGCGGCGACGCGAGCGCCCTGGGCCGGGTGCTGGTCGACCTGCTCGGCTCGCCGGAGCGTCGGGCGCAGCTGTCGGCGGCGGGGCACCGCCGGGCCGCGGACTACGACTGGGGCACCCTCGCCCAGCAGATCCTGGCCGTGTACGAGACCGTCGCGCCGCCGGGCGCCGGCGAGGTCACCACCGACGACCGGTCCGACGACGAGCTGCCCCCCACCCCCTCCACGACCGACCGGTTCCTGCCCCGCTGGCTGCGCCGCGGGCCGGTCGGCTGAGGGCGCCGGTAGCGTCCCCCGACGTGGTGCCCCCGACCTGGACCCTGCTCACCGCGGGGATCGTGCTGGTCCTCCTGCTCGGGTGGGTCACCTTCACCCTCACCCGGCTGCGCCGCCTGGAGGGCCGGGTGACCCGCGCCTGGGAGGTCCTGGACGCCGCGCTGACCCGCCGCGCCGACCTGCTCGCCGCCGCCGGGCGGGAGGGAGCCGACGTCCTGGGCCCCGATCGGGTGGTCGACCTCGGGCGGGCCGTGGACGCCGCCCGCCGGCCGCCCGGCGGCGACCGCGAGGTCGCCGAGAACGCGCTCGGCCGGGTCGTGCGGGAGCTGCCCGAGGCGGCCCGCAGCCCCGAGCTGGACGACGCCGGGTGGCGGGTGGGGCTGGCCCGCCGGTTCTACAACGACGCCGTCCGCGACACCCGCGCACTGCGCCGCCGGCCGATCGCCCGGGTGCTGCGGCTGCACGCCGGCCGACCGCTGCCCCGCTTCTTCGACATCGACGACGGCCTGGACGCCGTGGTGGCCACCGGGCGGTCGGGCACCGCCTGACGCGCACCTAGGATGGGTCGTCCGCAACCCTTCCGTCGCACGAGCGAGGCGCCAGCATGTCCGAGACCAGCCCGAGCACCACCGGCACCGACCGCGTCAAGCGCGGCATGGCCGAGCAGCTCAAGGGCGGCGTCATCATGGACGTCGTCGACGCCGCGCAGGCCCGCATCGCCGAGGACGCCGGCGCGGTGGCCGTGATGGCCCTCGAGCGCGTGCCCGCCGACATCCGCGCGCAGGGCGGCATCGCCCGCATGAGCGACCCGGACATGATCGACGGCATCATCGCCGCGGTCTCCATCCCGGTGATGGCCAAGGCCCGGATCGGGCACTTCGTCGAGGCGCAGGTGCTGCAGTCCCTCGGGGTCGACTACGTCGACGAGTCCGAGGTGCTCACCCCGGCCGACGAGGCGCACCACATCGTCAAGACCGACTTCACCGTGCCGTTCGTGTGCGGGGCCACCGACCTGGGCGAGGCGCTGCGCCGCATCTCCGAGGGCGCGGCCATGATCCGCTCCAAGGGCGAGGCCGGCACCGGCAACGTCGTCGAGGCCACCCGGCACATGCGGTCGATCCGTGCAGGCATCCGCCGGCTGGGCACCCTGGACGACACCGAGCTGTACGTCGCGGCCAAGGAGCTGCGCGCCCCCTACGACCTCGTGCTCGAGGTCGCCCGCACCGGCAAGCTCCCGGTGGTGCTGTTCACCGCCGGCGGCATCGCCACCCCGGCCGACGCGGCGATGATGATGCAGCTGGGCGCCGAGGGCGTGTTCGTGGGCTCGGGCATCTTCAAGTCCGGCGACCCGGCGCAGCGCGCGGCCGCCATCGTGCAGGCCACCACGTTCCACGACGACCCGTCGGTGATCGCCAAGGTCAGCCGCGGGCTGGGCGAGGCCATGGTCGGCATCAACGTGGACACGCTCCCGGCCGAGCAGCGGTACGCCAACCGCGGCTGGTGAGCGCGCCGACCATCGGGGTCCTCGCGCTGCAGGGCGACGTCCGGGAGCACCGTGCGGTCCTCGAGGCCCAGGGCGCCCGGACGTCGGCCGTGCGGCGGCCCGAGGAGCTCGACGGGCTGGACGGGTTGGTGCTCCCCGGTGGCGAGTCCACGACCATCGCCAAGCTCGCCCACCGGTGGGGGCTGCTCGAGCCGCTGCGCGCCGCCGTCCGCGGTGGACTGCCCGCCTACGGCTCCTGCGCCGGGATGATCCTGCTGGCCGACCGGCTGCTGGACGCACCGGCCGACCAGCAGACGATCGGCGGGCTGGACGTCACCGTGCGCCGCAACGCGTTCGGCCGGCAGGTCGACAGCTTCGAGTCGCAGGTCGAAGTCGAGGGGCTCGCCGGCGGCCCCGTGCACGCGGTGTTCATCCGCGCGCCGTGGGTCGAGGAGGCGGCGGACACCGTGCAGGTGCTCGGCCGGGTCTCCGGTGGACCGGCCGACGGTAGGATCGTCGCGGTCCGCCAGGGCAGCGTCGTCGCCACCAGCTTCCACCCGGAGCTCACCGGCGACACCCGCATGCACCGGTTCTTCGTCGAGCTGGTGCGCGACAGGTCCGGCGGCCACTGACGGCGCGAGCGAGGAGACAGCGATGAGCGGCCATTCCAAGTGGGCGACGACCAAGCACAAGAAGGCCGGGATCGACGCCAAGCGGAGCAAGCTCTTCGCCAAGCTGATCAAGAACATCGAGGTCGCGGCCCGCACCGGCGGCGGTGACGTCAACGGCAACCCGACCCTGTTCGACGCCGTGCAGCGGGCCAAGAAGTCCTCGGTGCCGATCGACAACATCAACCGCGCGGTCAAGCGCGGTGCGGGCCTGGAGGCCGGTGGGGTCGAGTACCAGGGCATCACCTACGAGGGCTACGCCGCCGGGGGTGTCGCGGTGCTGGTCGAGTGCCTGACCGACAACAAGAACCGCTCGGCCATGGAGGTCCGCACCGCCATGACCCGCAACGGCGGGTCCATGGCCGACCCCGGGTCGGTCGCCTACATGTTCAGCCGCAAGGGCGTCGTCGTCGTCCCGGCCGCCGGCACCTCCGAGGACGCCGTCATGGAGGCCGTGCTGGACGCCGGCGCCGAGGAGGTGCGCGACCTGGGCGACACCTTCGAGGTGGTCAGCGAGCCCACCGACCTGGTCGCCGTCCGCACCGCCCTGCAGGACGCCGGCATCGACTACGACTCGGCCGAGGCCGCGTTCGTGCCCAGCGTGCAGGTCGAGCTGGACGCCGACGCCGCGGGCAAGGTGTTCCGGCTCATCGACGCCCTCGAGGACTGCGACGACGTGCAGAACGTCTACGCCAACTACGACGTGTCGGACGAGGTCATGGAGCTCCTCGACGCCTAACCTGTCGAACGTACGTTCGTTCGAGGGGGACGCATGCGAGTGCTGGGGATCGACCCGGGGTTGACCCGGTGCGGGTGGGGCGTGGTCGACGGCCGGCCCGGCGCCCGGCCGGCCGCCGTCGGCGTGGGCGTGGTCCGCAGCGACCACACCCTGGCCCTGGAGCTGCGCCTGCTCGAGCTGCACACCGCGGTGACCGCGCTGGTCCGCGAGCACCGGCCCGACGTCGTGGCCATCGAGCGGGTCTTCCAGCAGAACAACAAGGGGACGGCGACCGGCACCGCGCAGGCCGCCGGCGTCGCCGCCCTCGCCGCCGCCCAGGCCAGCCGGCCGGTGCACTGGCACACCCCCAGCGAGGTCAAGGCAGCGATCTCCGGCAGCGGCCGGGCCGACAAGGAGCAGGTCACGCTGATGGTCACCCGGATCCTGGGGCTCGACACCCCGCCCAGGCCGGCCGACGCCGCCGACGCCCTGGCCCTGGCGGTCTGCCACGTCTGGCGCGGGCCCACCCAGGACCGCCTGCGCGTGGCCGCGCTCGCCACGGGCGCCGGCATCGCCCAGGGCCCGCTGACCACCGCACGCCGCCCGCCGGTGCGGGCCAGCCGGTGGCAGGGCATCGGGAGCGCGTCGTGATCGCCAGCGTGGCGGGCCGGGTGGCCGCGGTCTCCCCGGACGGCGCCGTCGTCGAGGTCGGCGGCATCGGCCTCGCCGTGCAGTGCACCCCGGGCACCATCGCCCGGCTGCAGGTCGGCGAGCAGGCCCGGCTGGCCACCAGCCTGGTCGTCCGCGAGGACTCCCTGACCCTCTACGGGTTCGCCGACGACGACGAGCGGCAGCTGTTCGAGCTGCTGCAGACCGCCAACGGCGTCGGGCCCCGCCTGGCCCAGGCCGTGCTGGCGATCCACCCGCCCCGCGACGTCCGGCGGGCGGTGGCCACCGCCGACCTCAAGGCGCTCATGCAGGTGCCCGGCATCGGCAAGAAGGGCGCCGAGCGCCTCGTGCTCGAGCTGCGCGACCGGCTGGGCTCGGCGACCGGGGACACCAGCCTGGACGCCGGTGCCGCCGCCGCGGGTGCCACCGGTTCGACCGTGGCCGCGGTCGCCCCCTGGCGCGACCAGCTCACCACCGCCCTGGTCGGGCTGGGGTGGAGCGTGCGCGAGGCCGAGGGTGCCCTGGCCCAGCTGGCCCCCGTCGTCGACGAGCAGATCGCCGACACCGGCAGCGTCGACGTCGCCGTCCTCCTCCGGCAGGCGCTGCGCCTGCTGGGTCGGGCATGAGCACCCCCGACTCCGACGCCAGCCCCTGGGCCGGTGACGAGGAGCGGGTGGTCGAGTCCGCGCTGCGCCCGCACTCGCTGGGGGAGTTCGTCGGCCAGCCCAAGGTGGCCCGGCAGCTGGACCTCGTGCTCGAGGGCGCCAGGCGGCGCGGCCGGCCGCCGGACCACGTGCTGCTGTCGGGTCCGCCCGGGCTGGGCAAGACGTCGCTGGCCCTGATCATCGGCTCCGAGCTGGGCACCACCGTGAAGATCACCTCCGGGCCCGCGATCGAGCGCTCGGGTGACCTGGCGGCGATGCTGTCCAACCTCGGCGAGGGCGACGTCCTGTTCATCGACGAGATCCACCGCATCGCCCGGCCGGCCGAGGAACTGCTGTACATGGCGATGGAGGACTTCCGGGTCGACGTCGTCGTCGGCAAGGGCCCCGGCGCCACCGCCATCCCGCTGGAGATCTCGCCGTTCACCCTGGTCGGGGCCACCACCCGCGCCGGGCTGCTCACCGGGCCGCTGCGCGACCGCTTCGGCTTCGTCGGGCAGATGGAGTTCTACTCCTCCGACGACCTGCAGCTCGTGCTGCGGCGCAGCGCCGACCTGCTGGGGGTGGCCATCGACCCCGACGGCGCCGCCGAGATCGCCGGCCGCTCGCGGGGCACGCCGCGCATCGCCAACCGGCTGCTGCGCCGGGTGCGCGACTACGCCGAGGTGCGGGCCGACGGCCGGGTCACCCGGGCGGTGGCGCGCGCGGCCCTGGCGCTCTACGACGTCGACGAGCTGGGCCTGGACCGGCTGGACCGCGAGGTGCTGCACGCCCTGGTCGCCAAGTTCAACGGCGGCCCGGTCGGGGTGGCCACCCTCGCGGTGGCCGTGGGGGAGGAGCCGCACACCGTCGAGGAGGTCTGCGAGCCGTTCCTGGTGCGGGCCGGTCTGCTGGCCCGCACGCCCCGCGGGCGGGTCGCCACCGAGGCCGCCTGGAGCCACCTGGGGCTGCCCGTCCCGGACGGCGTCTGGCTGCGCGGGGGCACGCCGGGTGACCAGGCTGCGTCACCCACCCTGTTCGACGCCTAGACTCCACCCCGCTGGCGCGCCCGCCCCTGGGTGAGGCGTGCCCTGCGCCGGTCGCGCCCGCGGGCGCGCCGCAGCCGACGTCCCCGACGTGGCCGCCGACGGCGGTCGCACAACCGCGCGAACCAGGCGCGGTGGAGAGGCACGACAACCGTGGAGCAGTTCTTCCCGCTCATCCTGCTGGTGCTCGCCTTCGCACTGCTCATCGTCCTGCCCGCCCGGCAGCGCAAGAAGATGGCCGCGAACACCCAGAAGCTGCAGGAGTCGCTGACGGTGGGCACCCCGGTGATGCTGACCAGCGGCCTGCACGGCACGGTGGCCGCGCTCGGCGACGGCACCGTCGACATCGAGATCGCCCCGGGCGTCGTCGCCACCTTCGCCCGCCCGGCGGTCATGGAGGTGCGCACGAAGGACGGCGCCGTCCTCGACGCCCAGGCCGGCGAGGTCGTCCCGCCGACCGCCGAGCGCACCGGCCTCGTCGACGGCGACGGCGACCCGTCGCCGCGCAAGGACTGACATGGCCTCCCGCCAGCTCCCGGCGTCCCGGTACTTCGGGGCGTTCGTCCTGATCGTGGCCCTCATGTACGGCCTGATCTTCTTCACCGGATCCCAGCGCACCCCCCAGCTGGGCCTGGACCTGCAGGGCGGCACCACGGTGACGCTCACCGCGGCCGTCCCCGGCGGCGGCACGCCCAGCCGGGAGGACCTGGAGCTGGCTCGCCAGATCATCGAGCAGCGCGTCAACGGCCTCGGCGTCGCCGAGGCCGAGGTGGTCACCGAGGGCAACTCGAACATCGTCATCTCGGTGCCCGGCGAGGACGGCGACCAGGCCCGCGAGCTGGGCCAGACCGCCCAGCTGCGCTTCCGCCCGGTGCTGCAGGGCCCCGAGGCGGCGACCGCGGCGGCCACCGACTCGGCGGCCCCGACCACCGACGGCGCGACGCCGACGGACGGTTCGACGCCGACCGACACCGCGACGCCGACCGACACCGCAGCACCGACCGACGCGGTGCCGACGGACAGCGCGGCGCCGACCAGCGGTGCCGCGCCCAACTCCCTGGCCGCCGACGACACGACCACGGCCCCCGCCACCACCACCGCCCCGGCCACCACCGCTCCGGCGACCACGTCGGGTGCGCCCGCCGACGCCTCGGGCGCCGACGGCGCTGCGCCCACGGCGGTGACCGTCGACCAGGCCACCGCGGAGTACGCGACGCTCACCTGCTCCACCGACCAGACCGACGCCGCCGACGTCGACCTGTCCGGCTCCTACCTGGCGGCGTGCTCCGAGGACGGCACCGCCAAGTACCTGCTCGGGCCCACCGTCATCGAGGGCACCCAGATCACCACGGCCAGCGCCGGCACGACCGCGCAGACCGGCGAGTGGATCGTCACGGTGGACTTCAACTCCGAGGGGTCCTCCACCTGGGCGACCTACACGGCGCAGGCCGCGGCGTCGGGCAGCGCGGTGGCGATCGTCCTGGACGGGCGCGTCGTCTCCGCGCCGACGGTGCAGAGCGCGATCACCGGCGGCACCACGCAGATCACCGGCAACTTCACCCAGACCGAGGCGCAGACGCTGGCCAACCAGCTGGAGTACGGCGCGCTGCCGCTGACCTTCACCCAGGCCACCGCGCAGACCATCACCACCGAGCTGGGCGGCGAGCAGCTGCGGGCCGGTCTGATCGCCGGTGCCATCGGCATCGCGCTGGTCTTCCTCTACGCGCTGCTGTACTACCGCGCCCTCGGGCTGGTGATGATCGCCAGCCTGCTGCTGTCCGCGGTCGTGGTCTACGCCAGCCTGGTGCTGCTCGGGCGCGAGATCGGCTTCACGCTGAGCCTGGCGGGCATCGCCGGGTTCATCGTCAGCATCGGCATCACGGCCGACTCCTTCGTCGTCTACTTCGAGAGACTCAAGGACGAGATCCGCGAGGGCCGCACGCTGCGCAGCGCCGTGCCCCGGGCCTGGGTCCGCGCCCGGCGGACCATCCTGTCGGCCGACGCCGTCAGCTTCCTGGCCGCCGCGATCCTCTACGTGCTGGCGATCGGCGACGTCAAGGGCTTCGCGTTCACCCTGGGTCTGTCCACGGTGCTCGACCTGATCGTGGTCTTCCTCTTCACCCACCCGCTCATGGCCGTGCTGAGCCGGTTCCGGAGCTTCGGCTCCAGCCGGTTCTCGGGCCTGGGCGCCGTCGACGTGACCCGCCGGGCGGTCGCGGCACCCCTCCCGGGTGCCCGGCCCGGCCAGCGCCCGAAGGCCACCTCCGGCAGCACGGCCAGCGACAGGAGCGACCGATGACCGGCACCCCCCGCGACGGCGACGCCGCACAGGATTCCGAGGTCCTGGACGAGACCGACGCCGAGGTGCGCGAGGACGCCGCGCGCGACGCCGACGACGACGCCCTCGCCGAGGCCGGCCTGCCCGCCGAGGGCGACGACGCCGCGCCGGGGTCGGCCCCGCGGCGGAAGGCCTCGCTGGCCCACCGCCTCTACAACGGCGAGGCGGGGCTGGACGTCGTCGGGCGCAGCCGGTTCTGGTACAAGGTCACCGCGGTGGTGGTGCTCGTCTGCATCGCCTCGATGGTGTTCCGCGGGTTCAACTTCGGCATCGACTTCGAGGGCGGCAACAGCTTCCGCGTCCCGGCGTCGTCCGCGCAGCTGGCCGACATCCGCACGGCCGCCGAGGACGCCGGCGCGCAGGTCTCGACCGCCCAGGTGGTCGGGGGCAACACCGTGCTGCTGCGCACGGGCTCCCTGGACAACGCGGGCGAGGCGGCCGTCGTGTCGGCCGTGGCCGAGGCGGCGGGGGTGGCGGAGAACCAGGTCAGCCCCGAGTCGGTGAGCGCCGACTGGGGCAGCGACATCACCAACCAGGCCCTGATCGCGCTGGTGGTCTTCCTGGCCGCCGTCGTGGTGTTCCTGGCCATCCGGTTCCAGCCGAAGATGGCGGTCGGCGCCATCGGTGCGCTGATCCACGACATCGTGCTCACCGCCGGCGTCTACTCGTTGGTCGGGTTCGAGGTCACGCCCTCCACGGTGATCGGCTTCCTGACCATCCTCGGGTTCAGCCTCTACGACACCGTGGTGGTGTTCGACAAGGTCGACGAGAACGTCAAGGACCTGGAGAAGGGCGCCCGCATGACGTGGGGCGAGGCGGCCAACCTCGCGGTCAACCAAACCCTGATGCGGTCCATCAACACCTCGGTGATCGCGCTGCTGCCGGTGCTGGGGCTGCTCGTGGTGGGCGTCGGCCTGCTCGGGGTCGGCACCCTGCAGGACCTCGCGCTGGTGCTCACCGTCGGCCTGGCCGCCGGCACCTACAGCTCGATCTTCCTGGCCACCCCGATCCTGGCCGACCTCAAGGCCCGCGAGCCCGGCGTCCAGGCGCTCCGCAAGCGGGTGCTGGCCCGCCGGGCGGCCGACGCCCGGGCCACCGGCTCGGGAGCCGTGGCGGGCCCGGTGGCCAGCGCCCGGCGGGCTCGGCCCGCCCGGTCGGCCACCGCGCTCCTGGACCGCGACGAGCTGCCCGAGCGCCCCGAGGCGGTCGAGCAGGTCGAGTCGCCGGCATCGGTGACCCGGTCGGTGGCCGCCCCCAAGCCGGGTGCGCGTCCGCAGCGGCCCGGCGGCAAGAAGCGCCGGTGACCGCACCGCCGCTGGACCAGCTGATCGCCTCGATCGCCGTCGACATCCCGGACTTCCCGGAGCCGGGCGTCGTCTTCCGCGACCTGACACCGGTCTTCGCCGACGCCGGTGCCTTCCGGTTGGTCGTCGAGGCCCTGGCCGCCTCGGTGCTGGAGGACCCCCGGGTCGCCGCGCTCGGCGGCGGACCGGCGGACCAGGGGTTCGACGTCGTCGTCGGGGTGGAGGCCCGGGGGTTCCTGCTCGCCGCCGCCGTGGCGCTCGCCGCCGGCACCGGGGTGGTGCCCGTCCGCAAGGCCGGCAAGCTGCCCCGGCAGACGGTGTCGGCGGACTACGTGCTGGAGTACGGCACCGCCACGCTGGAGATGCACACCGACTCCCTCGTGCCGGGGCAGCGGGTCCTGCTGGTCGACGACGTGCTGGCCACCGGCGGCACGCTCGAGGCCGCCGTCGGCCTGGTCGAGCAGGTGGGCGGGGTGGTCAGCGCGGTGTCGGTGGTCGTCGAGCTGCCCGCGCTGGGTGGCCGCGAGCGGTTGCGGCCGCACACCGTGCACGCCCTCTGGGCCACCTGACGCAGCTCACCCTCCCGAGCGGTCACCGCGGCCCAGGGCGTGGCTAGCATGGTGCGGGTCCCGTCCCGCCAGGACCCAGGAGCGGCCATGACCCCCGAAGTGGCTCACCCTGCCGTGCCCGAGGTGGCCGCCGACGGGCCGGCCGAGGCCCCCCAGCGCGCCGCCCTGCCCGAGCGCCCCGCCGTCCAGCTCCCCGACGCCCGTCCGGCCGGCGTGCCCAGCGAGCCCGAGGGCGAGGGCACCGTGCTGGACAGCGTGCCCCGGCGCCGGGTGCGCGACCGGCTCGCCCGGCGGATCGTCGCCGGGCAGCGGTCCACCGTCGTCCGTCCCGTGCTGGAGCCGCTGGCGGTCCTGCACCGGCAGAGCCACCCCAAGGCCGACCTGGCCCTGCTGCAGCGGGCCTACGACGTCGCCGAGGCCGCGCACGCCGACCAGAAGCGCAAGTCCGGCGACCCCTACATCACCCACCCGCTGGCCGTGGCCACGGTGCTGGCGGGCCTGGGCATGGACACCACCACGCTGGTCGCCGCCCTGCTGCACGACACGGTCGAGGACACCGGTGTCGCACTCGACACGATCGTGGCCGACTTCGGCCCGGACGTCGCGCACCTGGTCGACGGCGTCACCAAGATCGACAAGGTGCAGTTCGGCGACGGCGCCCAGGCCGAGACCATCCGCAAGATGATCGTCGCGATGGCCCGGGACCCCCGGGTGCTGGTCATCAAGCTGGCCGACCGGTTGCACAACATGCGCACGCTGCGCTTCCTCCCGCCCGAGAAGCAGGAGAAGAAGGCCCGCGAGACGCTGGAGATCCTCGCCCCGCTGGCCCACCGGCTGGGCATGAACACCATCAAGTGGGAGCTCGAGGACCTCGCGTTCGCCACGCTCTACCCCAAGCGCTACGACGAGATCGTGCGGCTGGTGGCCGAGCGCGCGCCCTCGCGCGACACCTACCTCGCCGAGGTGACCAGCGCGGTCACCGAGCAGCTCAAGGGCGCCAAGGTCGAGGCCGCGGTCACCGGCCGGCCGAAGCACTACTACTCGATCTACCAGAAGATGATCGTGCGCGGCCGCGACTTCACCGACATCTGGGACCTCGTCGGCATCCGGATCCTGGTCGACTCCGTCCGCGACGTCTACGCGGCGCTGGGCATCATGCACGCCCACTGGCAGCCGGTCCCCGGTCGGTTCAAGGACTTCGTGGCGATGCCCAAGTTCAACATGTACCAGTCGCTGCACACGACGGTCATCGGCCCGCAGGGCAAACCGGTCGAGCTGCAGATCCGCACCCACGACATGCACCGCACGGCCGAGTACGGCATCGCCGCGCACTGGAAGTACAAGGAGAAGGCGCGGGGTGGCGGCCCGGTCACGCCGATGAAGCCCGGCTCCAGCGGCGACGACATGCTGTGGCTGCGCCAGCTGCTGGACTGGCAGCGCGAGGCGCAGGAGCCCGGCGAGTTCCTCGAGACCCTGCGCTACGACCTGGGCCCGCAGGAGGTCTTCGTCTTCACGCCGAAGGGCGACGTGATCAGCCTGCCGGGGGAGTCCACCCCGGTCGACTTCGCCTTCGCCGTGCACACCGAGGTCGGCTACCGGTGCATCGGTGCCCGGGTGAACGGCTCCCTGGTCTCGCTGGACAGCAAGCTCGCCAACGGCGATGTCGTCGAGGTCTTCACCTCCCGATCGCCCACCGCCGGGCCCAGTCGCGACTGGTTGGAGTTCGTCGGGTCCTCCCGGGCGCGCACCAAGATCCGGCAGTGGTTCACCAAGGAGCGCCGCGAGGACGCCGTCGACGCCGGCAAGGACGCGTTGACCAAGGCCATGCGCAAGGCCGGCCTGCCGCTGCAGCGGCTGATGGGCGGTGAGGCGCTGGCCACCCTGGCCGCCGACCTGCACCACGCCGACGTGAGCGCGCTGTACGCCGCGGTGGGGGAGAACCAGGTCTCGGCCTCCTCCGTGGTGGAGAAGCTGATGGTCGCCCTGGGCGGCTCCGAGGGGGCGACCGAGGACATCGCCGAGACCGCCATCCCCACCCGTCGCGCGGTGGCCCGCACGGCCAGCGGCGACCCCGGCATCGTCGTCACGGACATGACCGACGTGTGGGCCAAGCTCGCCAAGTGCTGCACGCCGGTGCCCGGCGACGACATCCTCGGCTTCGTCACCCGCGGCGGCGGCGTCAGCGTGCACCGCACCGACTGCACCAACGCCGACGACCTGCAGCGCAAGCCCGAGCGGCTGGTCCAGGTCGCCTGGGCCGCGCAGCCCGGGGCCGTCTTCCTGGTCGCCATCCAGGTCGAGGCCCTCGACCGGCACCGGCTGCTCTCCGACGTCACCAAGGCCCTCGCCGACGAGCGGGTCAACATCCTGTCGGCGTCGGTGCAGACCAGCCGCGACCGCGTCGCGGTCAGCCGGTTCACCTTCGAGCTCGCCGACCCCGCCCACCTGGGCGCCGTGCTCCAGACCGTTCGCAACGTCGAGGGCGTCTTCGACGTGGAGCGCGTCACCGCCTGAGGCGCGGGGGCCCGGAGGGAGCAGCACCGCTCGTCGCAACGGGGGACGGCTCCTGGCCGCGGTGCGATCCGGAGGACCGCGATGTGCACGGCTCAGGTGGTGGGCGTGACCGCGGTGATCGTCACCGGGACGGCAGGGGCGCCGTCCTGGCTGCCGTCGGCGACGCCCGCGGCAGCGATCTGGTCGACGACGCCGAGGCCGGCCTCGTCGACGGTGCCGAAGACGGTGTAGTCGGGCGTCAGCTGGCTGTCGCCGTAGACCAGGAAGAACTGGCTGCCGTCGAAGCCCTGGCCGCTGTTGGCCATCGCCAGCACGCCGCGGCCGTAGGTCTCGGTGCCGTCGACATCGGTCGGGAAGGTGTACCCGGGGCCGCCGGCGCCGGTGCCGGACGGGTCGCCGCACTGGAGGACCTGCAGACCGGGGCTCGTGGTCAACCGGTGGCAGGGGGTGTCGTCGAAGTACCCCTGGGCCGCCAGCGACACGAAGCTCGCCGTGGCGCAGGTGCCCGGGCCGCTGGTGCGCAGCTCGAGGCCGATGTCGCCGGCGCCGGTGGCGACGGTCTCGCGGACGGTGCCGGTCGGCGGTGGGCCCGACGGAGCATCCGGCACGACGTCACCGGCGCTCCCGCGCGGGTCCTCGGTGTACGTGCACGGACCCGCCGAGGTGGTGGCCGTCGGTGCCGGGCCGGAGGTCGGGTCGGCCGGGCTGGCGGTGCCGGTGATCGTGGACGTGCAGCCGGCGAGGACCAGCCCCGCGAGCACCACGGCGCCGGCTGCCCGGCGCCTCATGCGGTCGGGGTGACCGCGGTGATGGTGACCGGGGTAGCCGGTGCGCCGTCCTGGCTGCCGTCGGCGACACCGGCGGCGGCCACCTGGTCCAGGACCCCCAGGCCGGCCTCGTCGATGCTGCCGAAGACGGTGTAGCTGGCCGGCAGCTGGCTGTCGCCGTAGACCAGGAAGAACTGGCTGCCGTCGGTGCCCTGGCCGCTGTTGGCCATCGCCAGCACGCCGCGGCCGTAGGTCTCGGTGCCGGCCACCGCGGTCGGGAAGGAGTAGCCCGGGCCGCCCGTGCCGGTGCCCGACGGGTCGCCGCACTGCAGCACCTTCAGGCCGTCCGAGGTGGTCAGCCGGTGGCAGACGGTGTTGTCGAAGAAGCCCTGGGAGGCCAGCGACGCGAAGCTGGCCGAGGCGCAGACGCCCGGGCCGTCGAAGTCCAGGGTGACGCCGATGTCCCCGGCGCTGGTGGCGATGGTCTCGCCGGCCGTACCGGTGGGCAGGTTGCCCGCGGGCGGGGCGTCGACGGCGAACGTGCCGGAGCTGCCCTGCGCGTCGTAGGTGTAGGTGCAGGAACCCGCGGTGGTGGTCTGCCCGGCCCGCTCGGCACCGGGGCCCGGGGTGGGGGTCGCGGCGGCCGAGGTGGCGGCCGTCGAGCTGCCGGCGGCGGCGGTGCTGTCGTCGTCCCCGCCGAGGCCGGTGACCAGCAGGGCGGCACCCACGACCACGACGACGGCGGCCACCGTCACCCCGATGAGCACGTTGCGACGGCGCCTGCGCTGCTGCTCGGCCCGTCGCTCCAGCTGTCGCTGCAGGTGACGCTGGGCGGCTTGACGGCGCTGCTTGTTGCTGACCACGGGTGCGGAGTCTAGGCAAGCCTTCCTGGCGGTCGGCTGTGACTCCGGTCGTGTCGGTGGTGGCACGTACCCTGCGCAGGTGCTCATCCGCTCGTTCCCCGCCGGCGCGTTCGGCACCAACTGCTACGCCGTGGCCTCGGGTCCGCGGGCCGAGTGCGTGGTCGTCGACCCCGGCATGGACGCCGTCGAGCCCCTCGCGCAGCTGCTCGCCGCCGACGGCCTGAAGCCGGTCGCGGTCGTGCTGACCCACGGGCACCTCGACCACACCTTCTCGGTGCTGCCGGTGTGCGAGGGCTACGACATCCCGGCCTACCTGCACCCCGACGACCTCGGCATGATCGCCGACCCGGTTGCCTGGCACGGCCCGGCGCTGGCGCCGCTCGCGCAGGGCGTCGCGCTGCCCGACCCGGCCGAGGTCCGCCGGCTGGACGACGGCGCCGTGCTGTCCCTGGCCGGCGTCGACCTCACCGTCCGGCACGCACCGGGCCACACGCAGGGCTCGGTCATGTTCTCCCTCGACCTCGACGACTCCCCGGGCCTGCTGGCCGGTGACGTGCTGTTCGCCGGGTCGGTCGGCCGCGTCGACCTGCCCGGCGGGTCGTGGGAGTCGATGCTCGGCTCGCTGCGCGACGTCGTGCTCCCGCTGGACGACGCCACCGTCGTCCTGCCCGGGCACGGGCCGGCCACCACGATCGGCCGGGAGCGGGCGACGAACCCCTACCTGGCCGAGGCCTCCGCCGCCCCGAAGGGCCGCGGGCTGTGAGCGACCTGACCGCCCCGAAGGGCACCTTCGACGTCCTGCCGCCCGACTCCGCCCGGTTCCTCGCCGTCCGCGACACGCTGACCGCGCCGCTGCGCCGGGCCGGCTACGGCTACGTCGAGACCCCGGTCTTCGAGGACACCGCGCTGTTCGCCCGCGGGGTGGGGGAGTCCACCGACGTCGTCAGCAAGGAGATGTACACCTTCACCGACAAGGGCGGCCGCTCGCTGACCCTGCGCCCCGAGCTGACCGCCGGGTTGATGCGGGCGTTCATCGAGCACCGGCTGTACTCCGGCCCGCTGCCGGTCAAGTTGTGGAGCGTCGGGTCCGCGTTCCGCTACGAGCGACCGCAGGCCGGCCGGTACCGGCACTTCACCCAGGTCGACGTCGAGGCCCTCGGCGTCGACGACCCCGCGCTCGACGCCGAGATGATCGCGCTGGCCGACCAGGGCTACCGCGACCTCGGGCTCACCGGGTACCAGCTGCAGCTGACCTCGCTGGGCGACAGCACCTGCCGCCCGCAGTACCGCGAGCTGCTGACCGCCTTCCTGGCGAAGCTGGACCTGGACGCCGACACCCGGCGTCGCGCCGCGATCAACCCGCTGCGGGTGCTGGACGACAAGCGCCAGCAGGTGCAGGACCAGCTGGTCGACGCCCCCCTGATGGTCGACCACCTCTCCGACACCACGCGCGCGCACTACGACGCCGTCCGCGAGCACCTCGCCGCCCTCGGCGTCGCCTGGGTCGAGGCGCCGCGGCTGGTGCGCGGGCTGGACTACTACACGAAAACCACCTTCGAGTTCGTGCACGGCGGGCTGGGTTCGCAGTCGGCCATCGGCGGCGGCGGGCGCTACGACGGGTTGTCCGCCGCCCTCGGCGGCCCCGACGTGTCGGGCATCGGCTACGCCGTCGGCGTCGACCGCACCATCCTCGCGGTGCAGGCCGAAGGGCTCGACGTCGCCGTCCCGGCCGGCGTGCAGGCCTTCGTCGTCCCGCTGGGTGCCGAGGCCAAGAAGCTCGCCGTCCGGCTGGTGGGGCAGCTGCGCGCGGCGGGGGTCTCGGCCGACACCGTGTACGGCGACCGCGGGCTGAAGGGCGCCATGAAGGCCGCCGACCGCTCGGGCGCCGCGCAGGTGGTGGTGATCGGCGACCGCGACCTCGCCGAGGGCGTCGGGCAGCTGAAGACGATGGCCACCGGCGAGCAGGTCGCCGTCCCCCTCGGTGAGCTGGTCGACCGGGTGCGTGCGACGGTGGGGGCATGAGCATCGAGCAGCGCCCCCTCGGCCGCACCGGCGCCGACGTCTCCGTCGTCGGCCTGGGCACCTGGCAGCTGGGCGGCGACTGGGGCGACGTCAGCTCCGAGGGCGCAGCCGGCGTCCTCGACGCCGCCCTCGACGCCGGCGTCACCCTGCTGGACACCGCCGACGTCTACGGCGACGGCCGCTCCGAGGAGCGGATCCGGCAGGCGCTGGTCACCCGCGCCCAGCGGCCGTTCGTGGCCACCAAGGCCGGCCGCCGCGCCGACCCGTTCGTCGCCGAGACCTACACGCCCGAGAACCTGCGGGCCTGGGTCGACCGCTCGCGCCGCAACCTGGGCGTCGACACCCTCGACCTGGTGCAGCTGCACTGCCCGCCGCCCCCGGTGTACTCCGACCAGCGGGTCTACGACACCCTCGACGCCTTCGTCGCCGACGGCTCGATCGCCGCCTACGGCGTCTCGGTCGAGACCGTGGCCGAGGGGCTGACCGCGCTCGAGCACGAGGGCGTGCAGTCCATCCAGGTGATCCTCAACGTCCTCCGCCGCAAGCCGCTCGAGGAGCTGCTGCCGGCAGCCGCGAAGGCCCAGGTCGGCATCCTCGCCCGGGTGCCGCTGGCCAGCGGGCTGCTGACCGGGAAGTACGACGAGTCGACCACCTTCGCCGCCGACGACCACCGGAACTTCAACCGCAACGGCGAGGCCTTCGACGTCGGCGAGACCTTCTCGGGGGTGCCCTACGACGTCGGTCTCGCCGCCGCCCGCGAGGTCGCCGAGATCGCGCCCGAGGGCGTCACCACCGCGGCCTTCGCGCTGCGCTGGGTCATCGACCAGCCCGGTGTCACCTCCGTGATCCCGGGCGCCCGCAGCGTCGAGCAGGTCCGCGGCAACGTCGCGGCCGCCACCCTCGCCCCGCTCACCACCGACCAGCTCACCGCGCTCGAGCGGGTGTACGACGAGCGCATCCGCGCACACGTGCACGACCGCTGGTAAGCCCTCCCACCCCTCGAAAGGCCGACTCCCTTGTTGCGCACCCACGACGCCGGCACCCTCCGCGCTGCCGACGCCGGCACCACCGTCACCCTCGCCGGCTGGATCGCCCGCCGCCGCGACCACGGCGGGGTGGTCTTCCTCGACCTCCGTGACGGCTCGGGCTACGCCCAGGTCGTCGTGCGGGAGGAGGAGGCGCACGCGCTGCGCAACGAGTTCTGCGTGCTGGTGACCGGCGAGGTCCAGGCCCGGCCGGCGGGCAACGAGAACCCCGAGCTGCCCTCCGGTGCCATCGAGGTCGTGGCCTCGACGCTCGAGGTGCTGTCCACCTCGGCACCGCTGCCGTTCCCGATCGAGACCACCCAGGCCGCCGGCGACGACGTCCGGTACGCCCACCGCTACCTCGACCTGCGCCGCCAGGGCCCGGCCAGGGTCATGAAGCTGCGCAGCGAGATCAACCGCATCGCGCGCGGGGTCATGGGCGGGCAGGGGTTCACCGAGGTCGAGACGCCGTCGCTGACCCGGTCCACCCCCGAGGGCGCGCGCGACTTCGTCGTCCCCGTGCGGCTGCAGCCCGGCTCCTGGTACGCGCTGCCGCAGTCGCCGCAGCTGTTCAAGCAACTGCTGATGATCGGTGGCCTGGAGCGGTACTACCAGATCGCCCGGTGCTTCCGCGACGAGGACTTCCGCGCCGACCGGCAGCCCGAGTTCACCCAGCTGGACTTCGAGATGAGCTTCGTCGACCGGGACGACGTCCTGGACGTCGCCTCCTCGGTGGTCACCGCGCTGTGGGCGGAGCTCGCGTCCCACGACGTCGGCGAGATCCCGCGCATGACCTACCGCGAGGCCATGGACCGCTTCGGCTCCGACAAGCCCGACCTGCGCTTCGGCCTCGAGCTGACCGAGCTCACGGAGTACTTCGCCGACACCCCGTTCCGGGTCTTCCAGTCGCCCTACGTGGGCGCCGTCGTCATGCCCGGGGGCGGGTCGCAGCCGCGGCGCACCTTCGACGCCTGGCAGGACTGGGCCCGCTCCCGCGGCCACAAGGGCCTGGCCTACGTCACCGTCGCCGACGACGGCACGCTGGGCGGGCCGGTCACCAAGAACATCTCCGACGCCGAGCGCGCCGGACTGGTCGAGGCCGTCGGCGCATCCCCGGGTGACTGCATCTTCTTCGCCGCCGGGCCCCGCCGGCCGGCGCAGGAGCTGCTGGGCGCGGCCCGCAACGAGATCGCCAAGCGCCTCGAGCTGGTCCCCGAGGGCTCGTGGTCCTTTTTGTTCGTCGTCGACTTCCCGATGTTCGAGGAGACCGAGGACGGCGGCTGGACGTTCATGCACCACCCCTTCACCTCGCCGACCCCCGAGTGGCGCGAGCGGTTCGCCGAGGACAAGGGCGCGGCGCTGTCCGACGCCTACGACCTGGTGATCAACGGCAACGAGTGCATGTCCGGGTCGGTCCGCATCCACGACGCCGCGCTGCAGGAGCGGGTCTTCGAGACCCTCGGCATGTCCCGCGAGGAGGCCCGCGAGCGGTTCGGCTTCTTCCTCGAGGCGTTCGCCTACGGCCCGCCGCCGCACGCCGGCGCGGCCCTGGGCTGGGACCGGCTCACCGCGCTGCTGGCCGGCGTCGACTCCATCCGCGAGGTCATCGCCTTCCCGAAGACCGGGGCCGGCTACGACCCGCTGACCGGGGCCCCCACCCCGATCAGCGAGGCCCAGCGCAAGGAAGCCGGCATCGACGCGGAGCCCGAGCAGCCCGAGGCGTGACGGGGGGCCGGGCGCGCAGCGGCCGTGGGTAACCTGCGGCACATGCTGCGCGCCCGCACCCTGCTCGGACCCGGCCCCTGCAACCCCTACCCGGAGGCCACGGTCGCCCTCGGGCAGCCGCTGCTCGGGCACCTCGACCCGCTCTTCCTCCAGGTGCTCGACGAGACCTCCGACCGCCTGCGCACCGTCTTCGGCACGCAGAACCGGCGCACGCTGCCGCTGTCGGCCACCGGGTCGGCTGGCATGGAGGCCGCGTTCGTCAACACGCTGGGCCCCGGCGACGTCGCCGTGGTCGCGGTGAACGGCCTGTTCGGCCAGCGGATGGTCGAGGTGGCCTCCCGCACCGGTGCCGAGGTGGTCGCCGTCGAGCACGAGTGGGGCCAGCCGGTCGACACCGACCGGGTGCTCGCGGCCCACCCCTCGCCCAAGGTCATCGCCGCGGTGCACGCCGAGACCTCCACCGGGGTGGAGTCCGACATGGCGGCCCTGGGCGCCGGCAAGGGCGACGCCCTCCTGGTCGCCGACTGCGTGACCTCGTTGGGCGGCATCCCCGTGGCGCTGGACGAGTGGGGCGTGGACATCGCCTACTCCGGGTCCCAGAAGTGCCTGGGCGTCGCCCCCGGACTGGCGCCGTTCACGATCTCCGACCGCGCGTGGGAGCGGCGCATCACCCGCCCGCAGTCGTGGTACCTCGACCTGGGTCTGCTCGGCGGGTACGCCGGTGAGGCCGGTGGCTCGGGCGGCCGCACCTACCACCACACCGCGCCCACCGGCATGGTCGTCTCGCTGCACGCCGGCCTGGGCCGGGTGCTGGAGGAGGGGCTGGACGCCGTCCACGCCCGGCACGCGGCCGCCGGCGGCGCGCTGCAGGCCGGCCTCGAGGCCCGTGGCATGCGGCTGTTCGCCGCCGAGGGCCACCGGTTGCCCGAGCTCACCACCGTCTGGGTGCCCGACGGCGTGGACTCCGCGGCCGTGCGCAAGCGCCTGCTGGAGGAGTACGGCATCGAGATCGGCGGCGGGGTCGGCCAGTACGCGGCCACCGTCTGGCGGATCGGGATGATGGGCCACAACGCCCGCCCCGACACGGTGGCGATGTTCCTGGCCGCCCTGGACGCCGTCCTCGCCTGAGACCTCCTCCGCAGTTGATCATCGTCATCCGCAGCTCGGACCCGCTGGACCCCGGCGTATGCGACCTGCCGATGGCGATGATCACACCTGGCGAGGTGGTCGCCAGCCACGGCTGAGCAACGCTCTGCGGCTGCGGTCCACGACGGTGCGGGCGTTCCGGTGGCGGTTGGCGAAGCGCAGCAGCAGGTACCCGTCGGCCGCCATCAGCGAGTAGCGGTCGACGTCCCGGTCGAACTGGTCGGGCTCGGCGTGCTGGCGACCCTCGTACTCCCCGAGCACCCGCCACTCCTCCCACCCCAGGTCCGCGTGGGCGACGACAGCGCCCCGCCGGTCCCGGACCGGAACCTGCAGCTCCACCGGTGGCAGATCGCTGTCCAGCAACCACCAGCGCACCTGGCTCTCCGGACGGGACATGGCCCGGCCATCCAGGTGCGGGGCGACGGTCCGCGCGCGGACGACGCCCCGGGCTCGGCCGCCGCGAGCCAGACGAGCGCTGAGCTCCTCGTCGGTCATCGCCCCAGCGCGGAGCAGCGCATCGCCGACGGCGCAGAGCTCGTCGGCGGACATGATCGCCGCGCAGTCCAGGAAGGTCTGCGGCCCGCTGGTCACCCGGAGGCCGTCGCGCACCACGACGTCCTCCGCGGTGAGGGTGCGGATCCGGGTCACCACCTCGGCCCGCTGGGGGAGCACCCGGCGAGGGGTGAGCGCGACCGTGGGGCGGGCCGGCATGGCGACGTGGGCGCCCAGCACGTGGGCGGCGGTCAGGTGGCTGAAGGCCGCGTCGTCCGGCAGCCCCTGGGCGAGCAGCGCCAGGCGCTCCCGCCCGTCGAGGGCGTCGGCGAGCTGCACCCAGCGGTCGTGGGCCAGGTGCAGCCAGTCGGCACCTTGCCGGCGTCCGCGTCCGGCACCGCCAGCGGTCGCCTGCGCGGCGGTCAGCACTCGTGGGACGTCCATGCGGACACGGTGCGACCGCAGCACGGGCGGTGGAGCGTCCGGACCAGATCTGTGGACGACGCCCGCCGGTGTAGACACCCGCGCCCACGCCGGCCCTCGATGTGCCGGAGCCCTCCAGTGTTGTTGATCATGGTGAGCGGCAGGCGGGACACGCCCGACCACGGCGGGTCCCACCTGCACCTGACGATGATCATCAACGGGACGGGCGAGCGGGCGTGGGTCAGGCGGTCGTGTTCAGCCTCGCCAGGTGCTCCGCCGTCAGCTGGACGTGACTCGCGGCGGCGGAGTCCTGGATGCTGCGCGGCTTGCTGGCCCCGGGGATCGGGATGACGACGTCGGCCTGGGCGAGGTGCCACGCCAGCGTCACCTGGTAGACCGACACCCCCAGCTCGTCGGCCACCGCGGCGAACTCGGACGCCGTGTCGGCCAGCGAGCCGGCGTCGCCCATGCCGCCGAACGGGCTCCACGGGAACCAGGCGATGCCCAGCGCCGCGCAGTGCGCGAGCTCGTCGGCCGAGGAGCGGAAGCCGGGGGAGAACTGGTTCTGCACGCTGACGAACGCGTCGCCGCAGATCGCCCGGGCCTCGTCGATCTGCCCGACGTCGGCGTTGGACACCCCGACCATCCGCACCTTGCCGGCGTCGACGAGGTCCTTGAGCGCGCCCATCGAGTCCGCCCACGGCGTCTGCGGGTCGGGGCGGTGGAACTGGTACAGCCCGATGGCGTCGACCCCGAGGGCCTGCAGCGAGGCGTCGCAGGCCCGGCGCAGGTGCTCGGGCGAGCCGTCCAGGCCCCACTCGGAGCCGCCGGGCCGGGTGTGCCCGCCCTTGGTGGCGACGAGGACGTCGTCCGGCCCGCCCCAGGACCGGACCGCGGCGGCCACCGTGCGCTCGTTGTGGCCGACCTCGGTGTCGTCGAGGCAGTAGGCGTCGGCGGTGTCGATCAGGGTGACGCCGGCGTCGAGGGCGGCGTGCACGACGGCCTCGGCCGCCTCGGGGGAGGGGCGCTGCGCGGTGACGGACAGGGGCATCGCGCCCAGGCCGATGGCCGACACGGTGACCCGGCCGACGACGTCGTTGCCGATGGTGCGGTGCTGCACGGGGAGTCCTCTCGTGGATGGGAACTACCGGGACTGTCTGCCCCCGCCGGTAGCGTCGCAAGCGTGAGCACCCTGTTCGACCCGGCGCCCGAGGAGCGCCCGGCCGCCGTCGACCCCGGGGCACCGCTCGCGGTCCGCATGCGCCCGCGCGGGCTGGACGAGGTGGTCGGCCAGAAGCACCTGCTCGGCCCCCGGGCACCGCTGCGCCGCCTGGTCGAGGCCGACGAGCCGATGTCGCTGGTGCTCTACGGCCCACCCGGCACCGGCAAGACCACCCTGGCGCACGTCATCTCGCTGGCCACCAAGCGCAAGTTCGTGCAGCTGTCCGCGCTCGACGCCGGGGTGAAGGAGGTCCGCGCGGTCATCGCCGCGGCCAAGAGCGAGCTGGTGCACGGCAACCGGCGCACCGTCCTGTTCATCGACGAGGTGCACCGGTTCTCCAAGACCCAGCAGGACTCCCTGCTGTCGGCGGTGGAGGACCGGATCGTCAGCCTGATCGCGGCCACCACCGAGAACCCGTTCTTCTCGGTGGTCTCACCGCTGCTGTCCCGGTCGCTGGTGCTGGCGCTGCAGTCGCTGTCCGACGACGACGTCCGCGAGGTGCTGCACCGGGCGATCGCCTCCGACCGCGGCCTGGCCGGTGCGATCACCCTCGCCGAGGACGCCGAGGAGCACCTGCTGCGGGTGGCCGGCGGCGACGCCCGCAAGGCGCTGACCGCGCTGGAGTCCGGCGCGGGGGCCGCGCAGGCCGCCGGGGTGCCGGTGCTCGACCTGGCCACGCTGGAGACCGCGGTCGCGCAGGCCGCCGTCCGCTACGACCGGGCCGGCGACCAGCACTACGACGTCGCCAGCGCGCTCATCAAGAGCATCCGGGGATCCGACGTCGACGCCGCGATGCACTACCTGGCCCGCATGGTCGAGGCCGGCGAGGACCCGCGCTTCATCGCCCGCCGGCTGGTGATCAGCGCCAGCGAGGACATCGGCATGGCCGACCCCACCGCCCTGCCGGTCGCCGTGGCCGCCGCCGACGCGGTGGCGTTCATCGGCATGCCCGAGGGCCACTTCGCCCTGGCCCAGGCCGTGGTCCACCTGGCCACCGCGCCGAAGTCCAACGCGATCACGGTGGCGATCTCCGAGTCCGTGGCCGACGTCCGGGCCGGCCGGGCGGGGCCGGTCCCGGCCGGGCTGCGCGACGCCCACTACGCCGGGGCCAAGAAGCTCGGCCACGGCGCGACCTACGCCTACCCGCACGACCACCCCGACGGCGTCCTGGCCCAGCAGTACCCGCCCGACGCCCTGGTCGGTCGCGACTACTACCGCCCGACCGGGCGCGGGGCGGAGGCCGGCATCGGCGCCCGGCTGACCAAGCTGCGGGCGATCGTCCGGCGCAGGCGATGACCGTCGGCACCCGCAGCTAGGGTGACCCGAGCCTGGAGACCGCCGGGCCGGCAGTCCAGATCCACGAGCAAGGGGAACCACGTGTCCGCAGGAGAGATCGCCGGGCTCATCGCCGCCGGCGCGTTGGTGCTGCTGGTGGTGCTGCTCGCCGTGCCGCTGCTGAAGCTGGGTCGCACCCTCGACGAGACCACGCTGACCATCCGCCAGGTCCGCGAGCAGAGCCAGCCCATCCTGAGCCAGGCGTCGACGACGGTCACCCACGTCAACGCCAACCTCGAGCGGGTCGACGACATCACCGGCAACGCGGCCAACGTGTCCAGCAACGTCGCCGCGCTCACCAGCGTCTTCGCCGCGACCCTGGGCAGCCCGCTGATCAAGGCCGCCGCGTTCAGCTACGGCGTGCGCAGCGCGGTCAGCAAGAAGCGCGAGGGCCAGGCCCTGGCGGCCAGCCAGCGCGACCAGAAGGCCGAGCGCCGCGCGCGCCGGTCGGCCCGGCGGGCCGGCTGATGCGCCGCATGTTCTGGCTGGCCATGGGCGTCACCATCGGCGTCCTCGTCGTGCGCAAGATGTCCGCGGCCGCCGAGCGGCTGACCCCGCAGTCGGTCGCCGGCCAGCTGGCCGACGGGCTGCGCGACCTGGGTGACGCGATCGCCGACTTCGGCGCCGACGTCCGCGCCGCCGCCGCCAACCGCGAGGAGGAGCTGCGCGAGGGCACCGGCCTGGACGCCCCGCTCCCCACCCGCGACCAGGCCACCGCCGACGGTCAGGCCGCCATCAACGCCCGCCGCGGTGCGCACGCCGCCGACTCCTGAACCCTTCCCGAAGCCAGCACACCCGGGCGCCCTGCCGGGCCCGACCGAGAACGAGCTGAGATGCAGACCGCCGAGATCCGTCGCCGTTTCCTGGAGCACTTCGAGCAGCGCGGGCACACCGTCGTCCCCAGTGCCTCCCTGGTGTCCCCGGACCCCTCGCTGCTGTTCACCGTCGCCGGCATGGTGCCGTTCATCCCGTACCTGACCGGCCGGGAGCCCGCGCCGTACCCGCGGGCCACCAGCGTGCAGAAGTGCGTGCGCACCCTCGACATCGAGGAGGTGGGCAAGACCACCCGGCACGGCACGTTCTTCCAGATGAACGGCAACTTCTCCTTCGGCGACTACTTCAAGGACGGCGCCATCGAGGCGGCCTGGTCGCTGATCACCACCTCCGTCGAGGACGGCGGTCTGGGCATCCCGACGGACAAGATCTGGGTCACCGTCTACCTGGACGACGACGAGGCCGCCGAGGCCTGGGCCCGCATCGCCGGGTTGCCCGCCGAGCGCATCCAGCGGCTGGGCAAGGAGAGCAACTACTGGTCGACCGGGGCGGCCGGCCCGGCCGGTCCCTGCTCGGAGATCTTCTTCGACCGCGGTCCGGAGCACGGCCCGGACGGCGGCCCGCTGGTCGACGAGGGCGGTGACCGCTTCGTCGAGATCTGGAACCTCGTCTTCATGCAGTACGAGCGCGGCGACGGCGAGGGCAAGGACTTCCCGATCCTCGGCGAGCTGCCGAAGAAGAACATCGACACCGGCATGGGCATGGAGCGGGTGGCCTTCCTGCTCCAGGGCGTCGACAACATGTACGAGATCGACGAGGTCGCCCCGGTCCTGCACCGGGCTGCCGAGCTGGCCGGGGTCACCTACGGCGCCGACCACGACACCGACGTGCGGCTGCGCGTCGTCGCCGACCACGTCCGGTCCGGGCTGATGATCATCGGGGACGGCGTGACCCCGGGCAACGAGGGCCGCGGCTACATCCTGCGCCGGCTGCTGCGCCGTGCGGTCCGCTCGATGCGGCTGCTGGGCGTCGAGGGCGCGGTGCTGCCCACCCTCCTGCCGGTCAGCCGCGACGCGATGAGCCCGAGCTACCCCGAGCTGGCGACCGACTTCGCGCGGATCAGCTCGGTCGCCTACGCCGAGGAGGAGGCCTTCGCGCGCACGCTCACCGCCGGCACCGCGCTGCTGGACACCGCGGTGACCCAGCTGAAGAGCGCCGGAACGCCCCAGCTGCCCGGCGCGCAGGCCTTCCAGCTGCACGACACCTACGGCTTCCCGATCGACCTCACGCTGGAGATGGCCGCCGAGCAGGGCGTCACCGTCGACGAGGCCGGGTTCCGCGCGCTCATGACCGAGCAGCGCGACCGGGCCCGGGCCGACGCCCGGTCCAAGCGCACCGGCGGGGTCGACGTCAGCCGGTTCTCCGAGCTGCTGACCCAGCACGGCCCCACCGACTGGCGGGCCTACGACACGCTGCGCACCGAGTCCCGCGTGCTCGGCGTGGTCGGCGACGCCGAGGTCGCCGGCCCCGGCGAGCTCACCCGGGTCGTGCTCGACGCCACGCCGTTCTACGCCGAGTCCGGCGGGCAGGTCGCCGACGCCGGCCACCTCGTGTGGGACGGCGGCCGCGCCGAGGTCGTCGACGTCCAGCGCCCCGTCAAGGGTCTGGTCGCGCACCAGGTGCGGGTGATCGAGGGCGAGCTGCGGGACGGCGTCGAGCTGGCCGCCGAGGTCGACCTCGAGTGGCGTCGCTCGGCCTGCCAGGCCCACTCGGGCACCCACGTGGTGCACGCCGCGCTGCGGCGGGTGCTCGGTCCGCAGGCGCTGCAGGCCGGTTCCTACAACCGACCCGGCTACCTGCGGCTGGACTTCGCCTGGCAGGGCGCCCTCACCGGGCAGCAGCGCACCGACATCGAGGACGTCGCCAACGCCGCCGTCCGCGAGGACCAGGCGGTCCGGGCGCTGTGGATGTCGCTGCCCGAGGCCCGCGAGTTCGGTGCCCTGGCGCTGTTCGGCGAGACCTACGGCGAGCAGGTGCGCGTCGTGGAGATCGGCGGCGAGTGGTCCCGCGAGCTGTGCGGTGGCACCCACGTGCGCGGCAGTGCGCAGATCGGCCCGCTGGCGCTGACCGGCGAGAGCTCGGTCGGCTCGGGCTCCCGGCGCGTCGAGGCGGTGGTCGGGCTGGAGGGCTTCCGCTACCTGGCCCGCGAGCGCGACCTGGTGCGTCAGCTGTCGGACCTGCTGAAGACCCCGCAGGACGGTCTCGTCGAGCGGGTCACCGGCATGCTGGCCCGTCAGCGGGACGCCGAGCGCGAGCTGGGTGAGCTGCGCGGTGCGCAGACGCTGGCCGCTGCCGGTGACCTGGCCGCGGCTGCCCGCGAGGTCGCCGGCGTGCAGCTGGTCACCGGGGCACCGGCGGGGTTGTCCGGCGGTGACCTGCGGGGCCTGGTCCTCGACGTCCGTGGTCGGCTGGGCACCGATCGTCCGGCCGCGGTGGTGCTGGCCTCGGAGGCCGACGGGAAGGTGGCCCTGGTGGCCGCGCTCAACCCGGCGGCCCAGGAGCGTGGCCTGTCGGCCAACGACCTGCTCAGGGCCGCTGCCGGCCCGGTCGGTGGTCGTGGTGGCGGCAAGGCCGACGTGGCGCAGGGCGGGGGCACCGACCCCGCCGGCATCCCCGCCGCGCTGGCCGCCGTCGAGCAGGCGCTGCAGGCGTGACGTCCCCGGAGCCGCCGGTGTGGGTCCCCGGCCGGCGGCTCGGCGTCGACGTCGGCACGGTGCGGGTCGGCGTGGCGATGTCCGACCCCACCGGCTTCCTGGCCTCGCCGCTGGAGACGCTGCCGCGCTCGAGGAAGGGCACCGATCTCGACCGCCTGGCCGCCCTCGTGGTGGAACACGAGGTGGTGGAGGTGGTGGTGGGGGACCCGAGGCACCTGTCGGGTGCGTCCGGGGCTTCCGCCGCCGATGCGGGCGCCTACGCTGGTTCACTGGCCACGCGGATCGGGGACGTCCCGGTGCGTCTCGTCGACGAAAGGCTCTCCACCGTGACCGCAGCCAGTCACCTGCGTGCCGGCGGCATCGACGCCCGTCGGCAGCGTGCGGTCATCGACCAGGCCGCGGCCGTGGTCATCCTGCAGAGCCATCTCGACCGCTGTCGCGCGGCGAGCGGTCGGTGAGCGCATGAACGACGAGGGCACCGGCCGCCGCAGGCGGCACGAGGGCGACGGCGAGGGCCGTCCGGCCGCCGAGTTCCTGGCCGAGTGGCACACCGGCGAGTTCCCGGCGGTCGACGCCGACCCGACCGGCCCGCTGACCGGTGGTCGCCGGGCACGGCGTCGCGCCGCCGAGGAGGCTGCCCGCGGGGGGGCAGTCCGACCTCCGCAGGCCCCGGACGACGACGCCACCCGTCGGACCCCCTTGGTGCCCAGCGCGCAGCCGACGTCCCGTGGCCCGGTGCCGCGCCCGCCGGTGAGCGCCCTGTCCGGGCTGGTGCTGGGCTCGACCGGCGAGACGCCGGCGGTGCGCGCACCCCGTGACGCGCCGGGCGTCGACGACGAGCACGCGACCGACCGGCACGCCCGGGTCCGGGCCGACGACGCCGGGCACCACGACGACCACGCCGGGCACCACGACGACGACGCCGGGCACCACGACGACCGTGCCGACGACGACCACCTGGACGAGCACCCAGCCACCGAGGAGCACCCCGCCGCCCGGTACCCGGAGACCGAGGAGCACCCCGCCGCCCGGTACCCGGAGACCGGTGAGCACCCGGAGACCGGTGAGCACCCGGAGACCAGGGAGCACCCGGCCACCGGCGACCACCCCGTGTGGGACCAGACCGGTGGTCTGGAGGTCATCGGCGCCGACCACGAGGAGGACCGCGGCCGACGGGGGCGACGCTCCCGCGGGGGTGCGGCGTCCCGTCGGCCCCGCCGTCGCCGGCGGCCGATCACGATCGTCGTGTCCCTGCTGGTGCTCGCCGGTCTGGTGGTCGGCATCGTGGTCGGCGGGCAGTGGCTGATCCAGAAGATCAACCCGACGGCGGCCGACTACACCGGGTCGGGCAGCGGCGAGGTGCAGATCCGCGTCGAGAGCGGTGACTCCCTCACCGCCATCGGCAACACGCTGGTCGACAACGACGTGGTGGCCTCGGCGGAGCCGTTCGTGGACGCCGCCTCGGCCAACCCGGCCGCGGCCGGCATCCAGCCCGGCGTCTACAGCATGGCCCTGCAGATGAGCGGGCAGGCAGCCCTGGACCGGTTGCTGGACCCGGCCTCGCGGTTGTTCGCCCGGGTCACCGTGCGCGAGGGCCTGCAGGTGAGCGCGACGCTGCAGGCCATCGCCGACAACTCCGAGATCCCGCTCGCCGACCTGCAGGCCGCGGCCGCTGACCCGGCGGCCCTGGGTCTGCCGGCGTGGGCGAACGGCATGCTCGAGGGCCACCTGTTCCCGGCCACCTACGACATCGAGCCGGGCCAGACCGCCGTCCAGGTGCTCAGCAGCATGGTGGCGCGCGCCGAGCAGACGTTCGACTCGCTGCAGATCCCCGAGGCCGACCGGCAGCGGGTGCTCACCGAGGCCAGCCTCGTGCAGGCCGAGGCAGCGACGAGCGAGGACATGTCGAAGGTGGCCACGGTCATCGACAACCGCATCGCCGACGGCATGCCGTTGCAGTTCGACACCACGGTGAACTTCGCCACCGGCAAGTCCGGCATCACCACCACGGCCGAGGACCGCGCCACCGATTCGCCGTACAACACCTACCTGTACCCCGGCCTCCCGCCGGGTGCGATCGACAGCCCCGGTGAGGAAGCCCTCCAGGCGGTGCTCAACCCCACGCCGGGTGACTGGATCTACTTCGTGGTGGTGAACCCCGACACCGGCGAGACCCGGTTCGCGGCGACCGCCGAGGAGCACGCCGCCAACGTGGCGCTGTTCCAGCAGTGGCTGCGCGACAACCCCGATGGCTGAGCGCGCCGCCGTCCTCGGTCGCCCGATCGCGCACTCGTTGAGCCCGGTGCTGCACCGGGCCGCCTACGCCGCCCTCGGGCTCGACGACTGGACCTACGAGGCGCTCGACCTCGGGGCCGAGGAGTTGCCGGTGCTGCTGGCCGGGCTCGACGAGGAGTGGCGGGGCTTCTCGGTCACCATGCCGTGCAAGCAGGCCGCGGCGGCCGTGGCCACCGAGTCCGACCCGCTGCCGCTGCTGCTGGGTGCGGCGAACACGCTGGTGCGCGTGCCCGGTGGGTGGCGGGCCGAGAACACCGACGTCACCGGGGTCGGCATGGCCCTGCAGCTGGCCGGGGTCGACCACGTCGAGCACGCCGCGATCCTCGGCAACGGGGGGACGGCGACCGCGGCGGCGGTCGCCCTGGCCAGCCTGGGCGCGCAGACCGTCGACGTCGTGGTCCGGGACCCCGCGCGGGCGGCCGGCGTCGTCGCCGTCCTGGGTGCCCTCGACGTGACCGCCCGGGTGGCCACCTTCGCGCAGACCCCCGAGGTCGCCGCCCCGGTCGTGGTCAGCACCGTGCCCGTCGACGGCCAGACCACCGTGGCCGGGCTGCACTGGCAGCCGGGCCAGACCGTCCTGGACGTGCTGTACGCGGGGTGGCCGACCCCGCTGGCCGCGGCGGTCGAGGACGCCGGCGGCACCACGGTGCACGGCATCGAGGTGCTCTTCTGGCAGGCCACCGTCCAGGTCGAGCTGATCACCGGGCGTCCGGCCCCCATCGAGGCGATGCGCGCCGCGCTGGACGCCGTCGTCCCCCGCTGACCGTGCTGCCGCTCGCCGCCGGCCTGCTGGGTGCTGCCCTCGGGCCCTGGCTGGCCCGGGCCACGGTCCGGTTCGCCAGCCGCGACCCGGGGGCGGTGCCCGGCCGCGCGCGGGCCGCGCTGACCGCCGTGGTCACCGCGGGGTCGCTGGCCGGCGTCGCCGCGCTGGTCGGGCCGCGGCCGGTGCTGGCCGGCGTGCTGTGGCTGACCGGGGCGGGGGTGGTGCTCGCCGGGGTCGACCTCGCCACCCACCGGCTCCCCGACGCCGTGACCTTCCCCGCCCTGGCGGTGCTCCTGGTGTCGGTCGGCGTCGACGCGGCGGTGGTCGGGTCGGTGGACCGGGCCAGGGACGGCGTGGTGCTCGGGGCGCTGGCCTTCGGGGTGGCCGCGGCGGTGCGGCTGGTCACCCCGGCCGGGCTGGGGTTCGGCGACGTCAAGCTGCTCGCACCGCTCGGGGTGCTGCTCGGCTGGCGCGGCGGCGGTCCCCTGCTGCTGACCGGCCTGTTCCTCGGGTTGCTGCTGGGCGCCCTGGGCAGCCTCGTGCTGCTGGCCCTGCGGCGGGCCCGCTGGCGCTCGGCGGTGCCCTTCGGCCCGCCGCTGCTGGTCGGCGCCGCGCTGGCGTTCGCGCTGGCCGGACCGCTCTGAGCAGAGCTGTCGGACCCGGCTGGCACACTCCACCCCATGTTGCGCTGGCTGACCGCCGGTGAGTCGCACGGTCCGCAGCTCACCGCCATCCTCGAAGGACTCCCCGCCGGCGTGGCGGTGGAGACGACCGACCTCGACGCCCAGCTCGCCCGCCGGCGGCTGGGCCACGGCCGCGGTGCCCGCATGGCCTTCGAGCAGGACGTCGTCACCCTGACCGGCGGGGTGCGGCACGGGCTCACCCAGGGCGGCCCGATCGCCGTCCAGGTGGGCAACACCGAGTGGCCCAAGTGGACGACGGTCATGGCGGCCGACCCGGTCGACCCCGAGCTGATCGCGAACCGGGCCCGCAACGCCCCGCTGACCCGGCCCCGCCCGGGTCACGCCGACCTCGCCGGCATGCAGAAGTACGGGTTCGACGACGCCCGGCCGGTGCTCGAGCGGGCCAGCGCGCGTGAGACGGCCGCTCGGGTGGCGCTGGGCGCGATCGCCGAGGCGTTCCTGCACCAGGTGCTCGGCGTGCGGGTGGTCAGCCACGTGGTCGGCATCGGTGCGGTCACCGCGCCCGACGGCGTGCTGCCCGGCCCCGACGACTCCGACGCCCTCGACGCCGACCCGGTGCGCTGCGCCGACCCGGCGACCAGCGCCCGCATGCAGGCCGAGATCGACGACGCCCACGACAGCGGCGACACCCTGGGCGGGGTCATCGAGGTGGTCGTGCACGGGCTGCCGCCGGGGCTGGGCTCGCACGTGCACTGGGACCGCCGGCTCGACAGCCGCCTGGCCGGTGCGCTGATGGGCGTGCAGTCGGTGAAGGCGGTCGAGGTCGGCGACGGCCTCGAGACCGCCCGCCGGCGCGGCTCGGTGGCCCACGACGAGATCGACGTGATCGGTCCCGGCACGGTCGCCCGGCGCACCGACCGGGCCGGCGGCATCGAGGGCGGGATGACCAACGGCGAGGTGCTGCGGGTGCGGGCGGCCATGAAGCCGATCAGCACCGTGCCGCGCGCCCTGGCCACCCTGGACACCACCACCGGCGAGGCGGCCGAGGCGATCCACCAGCGCAGCGACGCCTGCGCCGTGCCCCGGGGCTCGGTCGTGATGGAGGCGATGGTCGCCCTGGTGCTGGCCGACGCCGTCCTGGAGAAGTTCGGCGGTGACTCCGTGGCCGAGACCCGCCGCAACGTGACCGGCTACCTGGATGGCCTGACGTGGCGCTGACGCCCGCCGACGGCCCGCGGGTGGTGCTCGTGGGGCCACCCGCCTCGGGCAAGACGACGGTGGGCACCCGGCTGGCCCAGGAGCTCGGCTGCCCGTTCCGCGACACCGACCACGACGTCGAGGCCGAGGCCGGCACGTCGGTGGCCGACGTGTTCGTCACCCACGGCGAGCCGCACTTCCGGGCGATGGAGGAGCGGGCCGTGGCCCGCGGGCTGGCCGAGCACGACGGTGTCCTGGCCCTCGGCGGTGGCGCCGTGACCAGTGCGCACACCCGAGCGCTGCTGGTCGACCACGGCCGGGCGGGCGGCACCGTGGTGTGGCTGGACGTCGACCTGCCGACCGCGGCCAAGCGCGTCGGGCTCTCCCGCGACCGGCCGATCCTGGGGGTCAACCCGCGGCAGATGCTGCGGCAGATGCTCGAGACCCGCGCGCCGCTGTACGGGGAGGTCTCCACCCTGCACCTGCAGACCGGGGGCCGACCGGTGGCCGCCGTGGTCGCCGACGTCCTCGCCGCGCTGCCCGCCGTCGGCAGCCCGACATGAGCACCCGCGTCCCCGTCGCGGGCGACCGGCCCTACGACGTCGTCGTCGGCCCCGGCGCCCGGCAGGAGCTGGCCCTCCTCCCGCAGACGGTGCTCGCCGGCGCCACCCGCGCGGCCGTCGTGCACACCGCCTCCACCGCAGCCCTCGCCGGCGAGGCGGTCGCCCTGCTGCAGAGCGCGGGGCTGGCCGCGGAGGCGCTGGTGGTGCCCGACGGCGAGGCGGCCAAGACCGCCGAGGTCGCCGCCGGGCTCTGGGCCCAGCTGGGCAGTCTCGGGTTCACCCGCACCGATGCCGTGGTCGGCGTCGGCGGGGGAGCGGTCACCGACCTGGCCGGGTTCGTCGCGGCGACCTGGCTGCGCGGCGTGCGGGTCGTGCAGGTGCCCACCACCCTGCTGGGCATGGTCGACGCCGCCGTCGGCGGCAAGACCGGCATCAACACCGCGGCCGGCAAGAACCTGGTCGGCGCCTTCCACCCGCCGGTCGCCGTGCTCGTCGACACCGAGACCCTCGACGCCCTGCCCGCAGCCGAGTTCCGCTCCGGGCTGGCCGAGGTGGTCAAGTGCGGCTTCATCGCCGACGGCGCGATCCTCGACCTGCTCGCCGCCGACCCCGCCGGGCGGACGTCGACCACCGAGCTGATCACCCGGGCCGTCCAGGTCAAGGCCGACGCGGTGGGCGAGGACCTCTACGACACCGGCCGCCGCGAGTTCCTCAACTACGGCCACACGCTGGGCCACGCGATCGAGAAGGCCGAGCACTTCGGCTGGCGGCACGGCGAGGCCGTGGCCGTGGGCCTGGTGTTCGCCGCCGAGCTGGGCGTCGCCGCGGGCCGGCTGCCCCGGGCCGACGCCGACCGGCACCGCGAGCTGGTCGCCGCGATGGGGCTGCCGGTCTCCTACGCCGGCGACTTCGACCGGCTGCGCGCCACGATGGCCGTGGACAAGAAGTCCCGGGGTGCCTCGCTGCGGTTCGTCGTCCTCGACGGCCTGGGCGCGCCGGGCATCCTGACCGACCCCGACGAGGCCTGGCTGCGCACGGCCTGGGCAGCAGTGGAGGCAACGCCGTGAGCATCGTGGTCCTGAACGGGGCGAACCTGGGTCGGCTGGGCACCCGCGAGCCCGAGAAGTACGGCTCGACCACCTACGCCGACCTGGTCGCCCGGATCGAGGCGGTCGCCGCCGAGCTGGGGCAGGACGTCACGGTGCGCCAGACCGACAGCGAGGCCGAGCTGCTGGGCTGGGTGCACGACGCCGCCGACACCGGCACCGCCGTGGTCGTCAACGCGGCCGGCTGGACCCACACCTCGGTGGTGCTGCGCGACGCGCTGGCCCAGGTCGAGGCGCCGGTGGTCGAGGTGCACATCACCAACGTGCACGCCCGCGAGCCCTTCCGGCACCACTCCTACGTCTCCGCGGTGGCCGACGGCGTCGTCGCCGGGCTCGGGGTGTTCGGCTACGAGGCGGCGCTGCGGTACCTGGCCGACCGCGGGGTCCGCTGATGGACCACGCCGGCCGCCGCGACCGGCTCCGGGCCGCGATCGGCGGTCGGGGCATGGACGCCGTCCTGGTCACCGACCTGGTCAACGTCCGCTACCTGACCGGGTTCACCGGGTCGAACGGGGCCCTGCTGGTCCGGGCCGACGGCGCCGACGTGCTCGGCACCGACGGCCGGTACACCACGCAGGCCGGCGCCCAGGTGCCCGACGTCGAGCTGCTCGTCGACCGGGCCACGGCCACCGCGCTGGCCCGGCTGGCGACTGGCCGGGTGGGCTACGAGTCGCACGTGGTCACCGTCGACGGCCTGCGCGGCCTCGAGCAGGCCACGTCGGGGGTCGAGCTGGTGAGCGTGCAGCGGGCCGTCGAGGAGCTCCGCGCGGTCAAGGACGACGACGAGGTCGACGCGCTGCGCCGGGCCTGCGCCGTGGCCGACCGGGCGCTGGCCGAGCTGGCGGTCGAGGGTGCCCTGCGGCCCGGCCGCACCGAGCGCGAGGTCGGCCGCGAGCTCGACGCCCGCATGCTGGCCCTCGGTGCCGAGGCCGTGTCCTTCGAGACCATCGTGGCCACCGGCGCCAACTCGGCGATCCCGCACCACCGGCCCGACGGCACCGAGCTGCGCGGGGGCGACCTCCTCAAGCTCGACTTCGGGGCCACGGTCGACGGCTACCACTCGGACATGACCCGCACCCTGGTGCTCGGGCACGTCGCCGACTGGCAGACCGAGGTGTACGAGCTGGTCCAGGCCGCGCAGGCGGCCGGTCGCGCAGCGCTGGGCGTCGGCGTCGAGGTCACCGCGGTCGACGCCGCCTCCCGCGACGTGATCACCGCGGCCGGGCACGGCGAGCACTTCACCCACGGTCTCGGGCACGGGGTGGGCCTGGAGATCCACGAGGCTCCGGGCATCTCGGCGCTGGGCGCAGGTACCCTGGCCGCTGGCATGGCCGTCACCGTGGAACCCGGGGTGTACCTCCCCGGGCACGGCGGTGTCCGGATCGAGGACACGCTGATCGTGACCGATGGCGAGCCCGAGTTGTTGACCCTCACGAGCAAGGAACTGCTGGTTCTCTAGATGGCTACCACCAACGACCTCAAGAACGGCATCGTCCTCAAGCTGGACGGTCAGCTGTGGACCGTGACCGACTTCCAGCACGTGAAGCCGGGCAAGGGCGGCGCGTTCGTGCGCACCACCCTGAAGAACGTGCTCAGCGGCAAGGTCGTCGACAAGACCTTCAACGCCGGGCTCAAGGTCGAGACCGCGACCGTGGACAAGCGGAACATGACCTACCTGTACAAGGACGGCGCCGACTTCGTCTTCATGGACGGCGACACCTTCGACCAGATCCCGGTGTCCGAGCAGACCGTCGGCGACGCCGCGAACTACCTGCTGGAGAACACCGAGGCCATGGTCGCCGTGCACGACGGCGTCCCGCTGTTCGTCGAGCTGCCGGTCTCCATGGAGCTCGTCGTGGCCCACACCGACCCGGGCCTGCAGGGCGACCGCTCCACCGGCGGCACCAAGCCCGCCACGCTCGAGACCGGCGCCGAGATCCAGGTGCCGCTGTTCATCACCACCGGCGAGAAGCTGAAGGTCGACACCCGCGACGGCCGGTACCTCGGCCGGGTCAGCTAGCACGTGGCCGCCCGTTCCAAGGCGCGCAAGCGCGCGGTCGACGTCCTCTACGAGGCCGACCTGCGCGGCGGTGACGTCCTGCCGCTGCTCCGCGAGCGGGTCGCCGACGGCCACCCGCCGATCGGCGAGCACACCGTGCGGTTGGTCGAGGGCGCGGTCGAGCACGCGGGCGACATCGACCGGCTGATCGGCGAGCACGCCCAGGGCTGGTCGCTGGACCGGCTGCCCGACGTCGACCGCGCGATCCTGCGCATGGCGGTGTTCGAGCTGCTGTGGGTCGACGACGTCCCCGACGCGGTCGTGATCGACGAGGCCGTCGAGCTGGCGAAGAGCCTGTCCACCGACGACTCCGCGGCCTACGTCAACGGCGTCCTCGGCGGCATCCTCCAGGCGCAGATCCCCACGGTCTGACACCGACGACGAAGGGCCCCTCCCGCGTGCGGGAGGGGCCCTTCGTCGTCGTCGTTCAGCGCGGGTTGCGGCGGCGGTCGCCCCAGTCGGCGTCGTCGAGCTCCTCGTCGGCGTAGATGCTGCCGTCGGCGCCGGGCGAGAGCACGCCCCACTCGATCAACCGGGTGGTCAGCTCGTCGGGGCTCATGTCGTAGATGATCGCCAGCGACTTGAGGTCCTCGGTGCGGATCGACAGCACCTTGCCGTTGTAGTCGTGCCGCTGCGCCTGGATGGTCGAGGCGTAGCGGGCCAGCGGGCCGGCCTCGTCGGCGGGCAGGGAGCCCAGCGACTCCAGGTTCAGCACGATCTTGGTGGACTTGGTGATGGCGGAGCTGGGCCGCGGGTCGGGCAGCAGCTCGGCGACCGGCACCCCGTAGAACACGGCGAGCTCGGAGAGCCGCTGCACGGTCACGGCGCGGTCGCCGCGCTCGTAGGAGCCGACCACGACGGCCTTCCAGCGGCCGTGCGACTTGTCCTCGACACCCTGCAGCGAGAGACCCTGCTGGTTCCGGATCGCCCGGAGGCGAGCGCCCAGCGCTCGGGAGTAGTCGGTGCTCATCGTGTCCTGCTCACTCAGTGTCGTCGGATGCGGCTCCTGCTGGTGACGGAGAGTACTCGGTATCGGTGGTGTGCAGCACGTCGAGCACCCCGGTCGGGTGAGATCGCGCCGATGCAGGTCACAACGGGCCGTGCGCTAGCGTCTGGGGCAGTCCATCCCACTCCTTTAACGACCCGTCCTGTGAGGCGGGGAAGGAGGCCTGCTGGCCGTGCCACCGAACCCTGCGCTGCTCACCGCCGACGACGTCACCCGTGTGGTGGACCGGATGGCCCACCAGCTGATCGAGCGGGCGGCGAGCTCGACCACCGCCGGTGACGGCCTGGCCGACCTGGTCCTGGTCGGCATCCCCACCCGCGGTGCCCCGCTGGCCCGCCGCCTCGCCGCCCGGATCGAGGCCTTCACCGGTACCGCGGTCGACGTCGGCACCGTCGACATCACCCTCTACCGCGACGACCTGCGCACCCGGGGCGTCCGCGCGCTCGAGGAGACCCGGTTGCCCGAGGCCGGTGTCGACGGCCGGCTCGTGGTGCTCGTCGACGACGTGCTGTTCTCCGGTCGCTCGGTCCGGGCGGCCCTGGACGGTCTGCGCGACGTCGGCCGTCCCCGGGCCGTCCAGCTGGCGGTGCTGGTCGACCGCGGCCACCGCGAGCTGCCGATCAAGGCCGACTTCGTGGGCAAGAACGTGCCGACCTCCCGCAACCAGCAGGTCAAGGTGCGGCTGGCCGAGGTCGACGGCGAGGACGGGGTGACCATCACCGATGCGTAGGCACCTGCTGGAGGCCGCCGACCTCGACCTCGCCGACGCCACGTCGGTCCTGGACACCGCGGCCCAGATCGAGTCCGCGCTGGCCGGCCGCGAGGTCAAGAAGCTGCCCACGCTGCGCGGCCGCACGGTGGTCAACCTGTTCTTCGAGGACTCCACCCGCACCCGGATCAGCTTCGAGCTGGCCGCCAAGCGGTTGAGCGCCGACGTCATCAACTTCTCCGCCAAGGGCTCCAGCGTGTCCAAGGGCGAGAGCCTCAAGGACACCGCGCTGACCCTGGAGGCCATGGGCGCCGACGGCATCGTCGTCCGGCACGGGTCCTCCGGTGCGCCGCACCGGCTGGCGACCTGGGTGCAGGGCAGCGTGGTGAACGCCGGCGACGGCACCCACGAGCACCCCACCCAGGCGCTGCTGGACGCCTACACGATCCGCAAGCGGCTGGGCCGGCTCGAGGGCGTGCGCGTGGTGATCACCGGCGACGTGCTGCACAGCCGGGTGGCCCGCTCGAACGTGCGGCTGCTGCACACGCTGGGCGCCGAGGTGACCCTGGTGGCCCCGCCCACGCTGCTGCCGGTCGGTGTCGGCTCCTGGCCGGTGGAGGTCTCCTACGACCTGGACGCCGTCCTGCCCACCGCGGACGTCGTGATGATGCTGCGCGTGCAGGCCGAGCGGATGAACGCGTCGTTCTTCCCCTCGGCCCGGGAGTACAGCCGCCGCTACGGCCTGGACGCCGACCGCATGGCGAAGCTGCCCGACGACGCCATCGTGATGCACCCCGGCCCGATGAACCGCGGCATGGAGATCGCCGCCGACGTCGCCGACTCACCCCGCTCCACCATCGTCGAGCAGGTCGGCAACGGCGTCAGCGTGCGCATGGCCGTCCTGTACCTGCTGCTCGGAGGAAACGCGTGACCCTGCTCCTGAAGGGCGTCCGCCCCTACGGCGAGGACGCCGTCGACCTCCTGGTGTCCGACGGGGTGATCGCGGCGATCGGCGCGGACCTGTCGACCACGGCCGAGACGATCGACGCCACCGGGCTGGTGCTGCTGCCCGGCCTGGTCGACCTGCACACCCACCTGCGCGAACCCGGCCGCGAGGACACCGAGACGGTGCTCACCGGTTCGCGGGCCGCGGCGCTGGGCGGCTACACCGCCGTGCACGCCATGGCCAACACCGACCCCGTGGCCGACACCGCGGGCGTGGTCGAGCAGGTCTGGCGGCTGGGCCACGACGCCGGGCTGGTCGACGTCGTCCCGGTCGGCGCGGTCACCGTCGGCCTGGCCGGCGAGCGGCTCGCCGAGCTCGGCGCGATGGCCGACAGCGCGGCCCGGGTGCGGGTGTTCTCCGACGACGGGAAGTGCGTCTCGGACCCCGCGCTCATGCGCCGGGCGCTGGAGTACGTGAAGGCCCTGGACGGCGTCGTCGCCCAGCACGCCGAGGAGCCCCGGCTGACCGTGGGCGCCCAGATGCACGAGGGCGAGCGCTCGGCCCGGCTGGGCCTGACGGGCTGGCCCGCGGTCGCCGAGGAGGCGATCATCGCCCGCGACGTGCTGCTGGCCGAGCACGTCGGCGCCCGGTTGCACGTCTGCCACGTGTCCACCGCCGGCTCGGTCGAGCTGATCCGCTGGGCCAAGTCCCGCGGTGTGCAGGTCACCGCCGAGGTCACCCCGCACCACCTGCTGCTCACCGACGCCCAGGCCGAGGGCTACGACGCGACGTTCAAGGTCAACCCGCCGCTGCGCACCGCCGAGGACGTCGCAGCGCTGCGCGCCGGGCTGGCCGACGGGACGATCGACGCCGTCGCCACCGACCACGCCCCGCACGCCGGCGAGGACAAGGAGTGCGAGTGGTCCGCGGCCCGGCCGGGGATGCTCGGGCTGGAGCAGGCGCTCTCGGTGGTCGTCGACACGATGGTCGAGACCGGGCTGCTGACCTGGCGCGAGGTGGCCGACCGCATGTCGGTGCGGCCGGCGCAGATCGGCCGGCTGGAGCACCAGGGCCGGCCGATCGCCGTCGGCGAGCCGGCGAACCTGGTCCTCGTGGACCCGGGGGCACGTGCGGTCGTCGACCCGGCCGCGCTGGCCAGCAAGAGCCGCAACAGCCCCTACGCCGGTCGCGAGCTGCCCGCACGCGTCGTGCACACGCTGCTGCGCGGAGAACTGTCGGTCCTCGACGGGAAGGTCCAGAAGTGAGTGAAGCGCTGCTCGTGCTCGAGGACGGCCGCGCGTTCCGGGGGGAGTCCTACGGGGCCACCGGGACGACGGTCGGCGAGGCGGTGTTCTCCACCGGGATGACCGGCTACCAGGAGACGCTGACCGACCCCAGCTACCACCGGCAGGTGGTGGTGATGACGGCCCCGCACATCGGCAACACCGGGGTCAACGACGAGGACGACGAGTCCCGACGCATCTGGGTGGCGGGCTTCGTGGTCCGCGACCCGGCCCGCCGCCCGGCCAACTGGCGCTCCACCGGCACCCTGGACGCCGAGCTCGTCGCCCACGGCGTGGTGGGCATCAGCGGGGTCGACACCCGGGCGCTCACCCGGCACCTCCGAGACCGCGGCGCCATGCGGGTGGGCATCTCCACCGAGGTGCTCGACGCCGACGCGCTGCTGGCCCGGGTGCTGGCCGCGCCCTCGATGAGCGGTGCCGACCTGGCGCCCGAGGTCACCACCGAGGCGGCGTACGTCGTCCCGGCGGTGGGGGAGAAGCGGTACACGATCTCCGCGCTCGACCTGGGCATCAAGGCGGCCACCCCGCGGCACCTGGCCGAGCTCGGGGTCGAGACGCACGTGCTCCCGGCCACGGCCACCGCGGCCGAGCTGCTGGCCGCCGGGCCCGACGGGGTGTTCCTGTCCAACGGCCCGGGTGACCCCGCGGCCAGCGACTACGCGGTGGACGCGGTCAAGGGCGTGCTCGACGCCCGCCGGCCGCTGTTCGGCATCTGCTTCGGCAACCAGATCCTGGGCCGGGCGCTGGGTCTGGGCACCTACAAGCTGCCCTTCGGCCACCGCGGGCTGAACCAGCCGGTGCTCGACCGGGTCACCGACTCGGTGCGGGTGACCAGCCAGAACCACGGCTTCGCCGTCGACGCCCTGCTCGACCGCGCCACCGACACCCCCTACGGGCGGGTCGAGGTCAGCCACGTCGGGCTCAACGACCAGGTCGTCGAGGGCCTGCGCTGCCTCGACGTCCCGGCGTTCAGCGTCCAGTTCCACCCCGAGGCCGCCGCCGGCCCGCACGACGCCGCCCCGCTCTTCCAGCGCTTCGTGGACCTGATGGAGGACAACCGTGCCGAAGCGTGACGACATCCAGCACGTGATGGTGATCGGCTCCGGGCCGATCGTCATCGGCCAGGCCTGCGAGTTCGACTACTCGGGCACCCAGGCCTGCCGGGTGCTCAAGGCCGAGGGCCTGCGGGTCAGCCTGGTCAACAGCAACCCGGCGACGATCATGACCGACCCCGAGGTCGCCGACGCCACGTACGTGGAGCCGCTGACCCCCGAGTTCGTCGAGAAGGTCATCGCCGCCGAGCGCCCCGACGCGCTGCTGGCCACCCTGGGTGGGCAGACCGCCCTCAACCTGGGCCTGGCGCTGCAGGCCAACGGGGTGCTGGAGAAGTACGGCGTCCGGCTGATCGGCGCCGACGCCGACGCGATCAACCGCGGCGAGGACCGGCAGCTGTTCAAGGACATCGTGCGCTCGATCGGCGCCGACGCCCCGCGGTCCACCGTCTGCGGCACCGTCGACGAGGCGCTGGCCACCGCCGCCGAGGTCGGCTACCCGGTCGTCATCCGGCCCAGCTTCACCATGGGCGGGCTCGGCTCGGGCTTCGCCACCGACGAGGCCATGCTGCGCCGCATGGCCGGCCACGGCCTGGCCGACTCCCCGGTGCACACCGTGCTGATCGAGGAGTCGGTGCTGGGCTGGAAGGAGTACGAGCTCGAGCTGATGCGCGACCACACCGACAACGTGGTGGTCGTCTGCTCCATCGAGAACATCGACGCGATGGGCGTGCACACCGGCGACTCGGTGACCGTGGCCCCGGCGATGACGCTCACCGACCGCGAGTACCAGCACATGCGCGACGTCGGCATCGCCGTCCTGCGCGCGGTCGGGGTCGACACCGGCGGCTGCAACATCCAGTTCGCGGTCAATCCGGAGAACGGGCGCCTGGTCGTGATCGAGATGAACCCGCGGGTCTCCCGGTCGTCGGCGCTGGCGTCGAAGGCCACCGGGTTCCCGATCGCCAAGATCGCCGCGAAGCTGGCGATCGGCTACACCCTCGACGAGATCACCAACGACATCACCAAGGTCACCCCGGCGGCCTTCGAGCCGACCCTGGACTACGTCGTGGTGAAGATCCCGCGGTTCGCCTTCGAGAAGTTCCCCGGCGCCGACCCCCGGCTGACCACGACGATGAAGAGCGTCGGCGAGGTCATGAGCATGGGCCGCAACTTCACCGAGGCCCTCGGCAAGGCGATGCGCTCGACCGAGACACCCCAGGTGGGCTTCTGGACCGGCCCGGTGCAGCCCGAGCGCACCGCCGAGGAGCTGCTGGAGCAGCTGCGCACCCCGCTCGACGGCCGGCTCTACGTGGCCGAGGCGGCGCTGGCCGCCGGGGCCACCGTCGAGCAGGTCGCCGAGGCCAGCGGGTTCGACCCGTGGTTCGTCGACCAGGTGCTCCAGGTGCACGAGATCGGCACCGCCGTCCGCGACGCCCCCTCGCTCACCCCCGAGCTGCTGCGCCGGGCCAAGCGGCACGGGTTGAGCGACCGGCAGATCGCGGCGCTGCGCCCCGAGCTGGCCGGGGAGGACGGCGTCCGCACGCTGCGCTGGCGGCTGGGCATCCGCCCGGTCTACAAGACCGTCGACACCTGCGCCGCCGAGTTCGCCGCCACCACGCCCTACCACTACTCGACCTACGACGAGGAGACCGAGGTCGCGCCGCGCACGACGCCGGCGGTGCTGATCCTGGGCTCGGGGCCCAACCGCATCGGGCAGGGCATCGAGTTCGACTACTCCTGCGTGCACGCCGTGCTGGCCCTGCAGGACGCCGGCTACGAGGCGGTGATGGTCAACTGCAACCCCGAGACCGTCTCCACCGACTACGACACCGCCGACCGGCTCTACTTCGAGCCGTTGACCTTCGAGGACGTCCTCGAGGTCGTCGAGGCCGAGCGCGCCGCCGGCCCGGTCGCCGGGGTGATCTGCACCCTGGGCGGCCAGACGCCGCTGGCACTGGCGCAGCGGCTCAAGGACGCCGGGGTGCCCGTGCTGGGCACCGCACCCGAGGCCATCGACGCCGCCGAGGACCGCGCCGAGTTCTCCCGCGTGCTCACCGACACCGGGCTGCCGGCGCCCAAGCACGGCACCGCGTTCCGGTTCGACGAGGCCCGGGAGATCGCCGCCTCGATCGGCTACCCGGTGCTCGTGCGGCCCTCCTACGTGCTCGGCGGGCGCGGCATGGAGATCGTCTACGAGGACGCGACGCTGGAGGCCTACCTGGCGAAGGCGACCGACGTCAGCCCCGACCACCCGGTGCTGATCGACCGGTTCCTCGAGGACGCCGTCGAGATCGACGTCGACGCGCTCTACGACGGCACCGACCTCTACCTGGGCGGGGTCATGGAGCACATCGAGGAGGCCGGCATCCACTCCGGCGACTCCGCGTGCGCCCTGCCGCCGATCACCCTGGGCTCCACCGACCTGCGGGCGATCCGCGCGGCGACCGAGAAGCTGGCCGCCCGGATCGGGGTGCGTGGGCTGATGAACGTGCAGTACGCCCTCAAGGACGACGTCCTCTACGTGCTGGAGGCCAACCCCCGGGCCAGCCGCACCGTGCCCTTCGTGTCCAAGGCGACCGCCGTGCCCCTGGCCAAGGCCGCGGCGCGGATCGCGGTCGGCGAGACGATCGGCGAGCTGCGGGCCGCCGGCGTGCTGCCGGTCACCGGTGACGGCACCGACACCCCCGACGACGCCCCGATCGCGGTCAAGGAGGCGGTGCTGCCGTTCAACCGGTTCCGCAACGCCGACGGCCAGGGGGTGGACACCGTGCTGAGCCCCGAGATGAAGTCCACCGGCGAGGTGATGGGGCTCGACGCCGAGTTCGGCACCGCGTTCGCCAAGTCCCAGGCCGCGGCCTACGGGTCGCTGCCCACCGGGGGCACCGTCTTCGTCTCGCTGGCCAACCGCGACAAGCGCTCGGCGGTCTTCCCGGTCAAGCGGCTGGCCGACCTCGGGTTCACCGTGCTGGCCACCACCGGCACCGCGCAGGTGCTGCGCCGCAACGGGGTGGCCTGCACGGTGGTGGGCAAGTACTCCGACGGGCCGGGCAACGTGGTCGAGGCCATCCTGGCCGGGGAGGTCGACATGGTGGTCAACACCCCGTTCGGCGCACCGGGCAACTCCGGCCCGCGGCTGGACGGCTACGAGATCCGCGCCGCCGCGGTGACCGCGGGCATCCCGTGCATCACCACGGTGCAGGGCATGGCCGCCGCGGTGCAGGGCGTCGAGGCCCTGCGGCGCGGCGAGATCGGCGTGCGCAGCCTGCAGGACCTCCACGCCGCGCTGGCCGCCTCCCGCGCCCAGGCCCAGGCGCAGGTGCAGCCGTGACCGAGGACGGCGCCACCCGCATGGTGCAGCTGCCCTCCGGCGACCGGGTGCTCCCTCCGGTGCCGGGGTCGCGCACCGAGCCGCTGGGGCAGCCGGCGCCGCCGGCCGAGCACCCGCCGGTGCAGGGTCTGGCCGTGGTCGTGGGTTCCCGACCGGTCAGCGCCTACACCGAGCTGACCCTGGAGGCCCCCGACATCGCCCAGGTGGCCCAGCCGGGCCAGTTCGTCGCGTTCGCGGTGGGCGGGCCGACCTCGGCGATGCTGCTGCGCCGGTCCATCGCGATCGCCGGGGTGGGCGACGGTCGCTTCTCGGTCGTGGTGAGCGCCCGGGCCGCCGGGTCCACCTGGCTGGCCGGGCTGCGCCCCGGCGACGAGGTCGACGTGGTGGGTCCGCTGGGCCGCCCGTTCCCGCTGCCGCCCGAGGGCACGCCCACGCTGCTGGTCGGCGGCGGCTACGGTGCCGCGGCGCTGGTCGGTCTGGGCGGCCTGCTGCGCTCGCGCGGCCACGAGGTGGCCGCCGTCGTGGGTGCCGGCGACGCCGCCCGGCTGTGCTCGGTCGACGACCTCGCCGCGGTCGCCGCACCGTTCGTGGTCACCACCGACGACGGCAGCGCCGGCCGGCCGGGGCGGGTGACCGGGCCGGTCGCCGACCTGGTCAGCGGCGCCGGGGCCGTGTACGCCTGCGGGCCGATGCCGATGCTGGCCGCCGTCGCCAAGCTGGCCACCGACCGCGGCGTGCCCTCCTGGGTGGCCGTGGAGGAGTCGATGGCCTGCGGCGTGGGGGTCTGCATGACCTGCGTGCTGCCGGTGGTCGGCGCCGATGGCCGGTCCCGGTTCGCCCGCTCCTGCGTCGAGGGGCCGGTGTTCGCCGGTGACCGCGTGCGGTTCGCCGACGTCGGCACGCTGCCGCCGGACCTGGTGGGCGCCGACGCGATGACGCTGTCGCACACCCCGGCCGTCGAGGGGGAGACACCGTGACCGAGGTGGTGCCCAGCGTCGACATGCAGGCCTCGATCGGCGGGGTCCCCGTGGTCAGCCCCGTGCTCACCGCGTCGGGCTGCTCGTCCTTCGGCCGCGAGCTCGACCCCTTCTTCGACCTGACGTCGATCGGGGCCGTCGTCACCAAGTCGGTGCAGCTGCGCCCGCGGTCGGGCCGGGCCACGCCGCGCATGGCCGAGACCCCCAGCGGCATGATCAACTCCATCGGGCTGCAGGGGCCGGGCATCGATGGCCTGCTCGCCGACGAGCTGCCCTGGTTGGCCGAGCGCGGTGTGCGGTCCTTCGTCTCGATCGCCGGCGCCCGCACCGAGGACTTCGCCGAGCTGGCCACCCGGCTGCGCGGGGCTCCGGGGGTGCTGGGCATCGAGGTCAACATCTCCTGCCCCAACGTCGAGAGCCGGGGCGAGGTGTTCGCCTGCAACCCCGACGCCTCGGCCGCGGTGGTCGCCGCCGTGCGCGAGGCCGCCGACCCGGCGCACCCGGTCTACGCCAAGCTCACCCCCGACGTCACCGACATCGTGTCGGTGGCCCGCGCCTGCGCCGACGCCGGCGCCAACGGGCTGTCCATGATCAACACGTTGCTGGGCCTGGTGATCGACCCCGACACCATGCGGCCGGTGCTGGGCGGGGTCACCGGCGGGCTCTCGGGCCCGGCGATCCGGCCGGTGGCGCTGCGCTGCGTGTGGCAGGTGCACGCGGCCTTGCCCAACGTGCCGATCCTGGGCATGGGCGGCATCCGCACCGGCCTGGACGCCCTGCAGTTCGTCCTGGCCGGTGCCGGTGCGGTCTCGGTGGGCACCGCGGTGTTCAACGACCCCTCGGCGCCGGCCCGCATCCACGCCGAGCTGGCCGAGGCGCTGGGCGAGCGCGGGTTCGGCCGGCTGGCCGACGCCGTCGGCTACGCCCACCGCGCCCCGGACAAGCGCCCCGAGGGACGGCACGGGCGATGACCGAGCACCCGGGCAGGTTCGGCACCAGGCTCGCGGCGGCCGTCGCCACCCGTGGACCCCTGTGCGTGGGCATCGACCCGCACCGCGAGCTCCTGCTGTCCTGGGGCCTCACCGACGACGTCGAGGGGCTGCGCCGGTTCACCGACGCCGTCGTCGAGGCCCTCGCGGGCACCGTCGCCGTCCTCAAGCCGCAGTCGGCGTTCTACGAGCGGCACGGGTCGCGCGGGCTGCTCGTGCTCGAGGACGCCGTCGCCACCGCGCGCGCGGCCGGGGCGCTGGTCCTGCTGGACGCCAAGCGGGGGGACATCGGGTCGACGATGGCCGGCTACGCCTCGGTGTTCGAACCCGGTCACCCGCTGCAGGTCGACGCGCTCACCGTGAGCCCGTACCTCGGTCCGGGGTCGCTGGAACCCGCGGTCGACGCGGCCCGCCGGCACGGCGGGGGGCTCTTCGTGCTCGCCCGCACCTCCAACCCCGACGCCGCCGTGTTCCAGCACGCGCAGCTCGACGACGGCCGCACCGTGGCGCAGGCCGTCGTCGACCAGGTGGGCCGGTGGAACACCCCCGACTGGCTGGTGGGCGACCCGGCCCCCGACCCGGCCTCCTACGCCGAGCTGCAGGGCCGCTGGGGCGGGGACACCGGGTCCTTCGGCGTCGTCGTCGGTGCGACGCTGGCCGAGCTGGACGTCGACCTCGACGGGCTGCGCGGTCCGGTGCTGGCCCCGGGGCTGGGTGCCCAGGGCGGGACCCCGGCCGATCTGCGCCGGCTGTTCGGCCGCGGCCGGGCCGTCGTCCCCACGGTGTCCCGCGACGTACTCGGAACCGGACCGGACGTCGGCGCCCTGCGGGCCGCAGCCGCTCGGTGGGCTGCTGAGCTGGCCGGATGACCCAGCGTGACATTACCCAGGCGTAGGGTTGGGGCGGTGCAGCACACGGCGACCGACCCCGGCGCACCGGGGCCAGGTGACCAGGCCCAGCCGGGGTGACTAGGTTGACCGCCAGGCCCGAGCAGCCTGGGCGACACCCTGCTGCTCGACCCCCCACACACCGAGATCCGCCACCGGCGGCCACCGCCGCCGACACGAGAAACGATTGGGTTGCCCCGTGCCCCTTCCCCAGCTGACCCCCGAACAGCGCGCCGCAGCCCTCGAGAAGGCCGCTGCCGCCCGCAAGGTCCGTGCCGAGCTCCGCGAGAAGCTCAAGGGCAAGGGCACCACCGTCGGCGACGTCCTCAAGCAGGGCGAGACCGACGAGATCATCGGCAAGATGCGCGTCTCCGCCGTCCTGGAGTCGCTGCCGGGTGTGGGCAAGGCCCGCGCCGCCAAGATCATGGAGCGCCTGGAGATCTCCCCGACGCGTCGCGTCCGCGGCCTCGGCGCCAACCAGCGCAAGGCGCTGGAGGCCGAGTTCGCCGGCGAGCAGTCCGCCTGAGCCCCGTCCCCACCCACGTCCGAGGAACGCCCCACGTGGCCCTGCCGCCTGCTCGGCTGACGGTGCTGTCGGGTCCCTCGGGCGTGGGCAAGGGGACGGTGGTCGCCGAGGTCCGGCGCCGGCACCCCGACGTGTGGGTGTCGGTCTCGGTCACCACCCGCGCCCCCCGGGCCGGCGAGGTCGACGGCGAGCACTACCTGTTCGTCGACGGCGAGCACTTCGACTGGCTGGTCGCCAACGACGGCCTGCTGGAGTGGGCCGAGTACGCCGGCAACCGCTACGGCACCCCCCGCGGCCCGGTCGAGGAGCAGCTGCGGGTGGGCCTGCCGGCCCTGCTGGAGATCGAGATGCAGGGTGCCCGCCAGGTGCGGGCCAGCGCCCCCGATGCCCAGCTGGTCTTCCTGGCCCCGCCGTCGTTCGAGGAGCTGGTCAGCCGGCTCACCGGCCGCGGATCGGAACCGCCCGACGTCATCGAGCGCCGGCTGGCCATCGCGCGGGCCGAGATGGCGGCCGTCGACGACTACGACGTGGTCGTCGTGAACGACGACCTGGCCCGCGCCGCCGACGAGTTGGTACTCTTGCTGACTGCGCCACCCGCGGGCTGACGATCGCCCCCCCGCGCAACCCGATCTACCGAGGAGCTCACCCGCCCGTGTCCGGAGTCGCACCTGCCCCCGAGGGCATCACCAACCCGCCGATCGACGAGCTGCTCGAGCGCACCAGCAGCAAGTACGGCCTGGTCATCTACGCGGCCAAGCGGGCCCGGCAGATCAACGCCTACTACAGCCAGCTCTCCGAGGGCCTGCTGGAGTACGTCGGCCCGCTGGTCGACACCGCGCCCCAGGAGAAGCCCCTCTCGATCGCGCTCCGCGAGATCAACGAGGGCCTGCTGACCCACACGGCCGGCGAGAATTAAAGGACCCGGGTGCCCCCCCGCCGCACGCTCCGCGCGCGACGGGACCCTGCACCCGGGCCGTTCCAGTAGCTCGCTAGGGGGGACCCCCGGCCCCGGGGCCGGGGGTTTCGTCGTCCCTGGGCGAGGATGAGGACATGAGCCGGATCGTGCTGGGCGTCGGGGGCGGCGTGGCCGCCTACAAGTCCGCCCTGCTGCTGCGAGCGCTGACCGAGCGCGGGCACGACGTGCGGGTGGTGCCCACGGCGTCGGCCCTGCGGTTCGTCGGCGCGGCGACCTTCGAGGCGCTGAGCGGCAACCCGGTGAGCACCGAGGTCTGGGACGACGTCCCCGAGGTCGCCCACGTGCGCATCGGGCAGACCGCCGACCTCGTCGTCGTCAACCCGGCGACCGCCGACCTGCTGGCCCGGGCGGCGGCCGGCCGCGCCGACGACCTGCTGACCGCCACCCTGCTGGCCACCGCCGCGCCGGTGGTCTTCGTGCCCGCGATGCACACCGAGATGTGGCTGCACCCGGCCACCCAGGACAACGTCTCGACCCTGCGCCGCCGCGGCGCGCTCGTGCTGCCCCCGGCCGTGGGTCGGCTCACCGGGCCCGACTCCGGCCCGGGCCGGTTGCCCGAGCCCGCCGACGTCGCCCCGCTGCTGGACGTCGTGCTGGCCGGCGGGTCGCTGGTCCAGGACCTCGCCGGCACCCGGGTGCTGGTCAGCGCCGGTGGCACCCGCGAGCCGCTGGACCCGGTCCGGTACCTCGGCAACCGCTCCTCGGGCCTGCAGGGCTGGGCACTGGCCCGGGTCGCCGCCGCCCGCGGCGCGGAGGTCACGCTGGTCGCGGCGAACGTGGAGGCCGCTGCCCCGTTCGGCTGCGCCGTCGTCCCGGTCGGGTCGGCCGACGAGCTGCGCACGGCGATGACCGACCACGCGCCTGCCGCCGACGTGGTGGTCATGGCCGCCGCGGTGGCCGACTTCCGCCCCACGGACGTCGCGGCCAGCAAGCTCAAGAAGGGCAGCAGCAGCGAGCCCTCGGCCGTCGCGCTGACCCGCAACCCCGACGTCCTGGCCGAGCTGGTGCGCCGGCGCCCGGCGGGCCAGCTGGTGGTCGGCTTCGCCGCCGAGACCGGGGACGCCGACGACGACGTCCTGGGCCACGCCCGCGCCAAGCTGGCCCGCAAGGGCTGCGACCTGCTGGTGGTCAACGACGTGTCCGGCGGCCAGGTCTTCGGCCGCCCCGGCAACGCCGTCACGGTGCTGGCCGCCGACGGCACCGCCGTCGAGGTGCCGGCCGGCAGCAAGGACGTCGTGGCCGCCGGCATCTGGGACGCCGTCGCTGCCCGGTCCCCGGGTCGCCGGTAACCTCATCCGTCGGGCGCCCGTGCAACGAACGCCCGGAGGTCGCGCACACGCGGGCCGAACCCCAGTACACCCAGGGAGCACCGAGTGGCACGTCGCCTGTTCACGTCCGAGTCGGTCACCGAGGGGCACCCCGACAAGATCGCCGACCAGATCAGCGACGCCATCCTCGACGAGATGCTGACCCAGGACCCGCGCAGCCGGGTCGCCGTCGAGACCATGATCACCACCGGCCAGGTGCACATCGCCGGCGAGGTCACCACCGCCGGCTACGTCGACATCGCGCAGATCGTCCGCGAGACGATCCTGCGGATCGGCTACGACTCCTCCCGCAAGGGCTTCGACGGCGCCTCGTGCGGCGTCAGCGTGTCGCTGGGTGCGCAGTCGCCGGACATCGCGCAGGGCGTCGACGTCGGCTACGAGTCCCGCACCGGTGCCGCCGACCGCGCGGCGGCCGCCGAGGACCTCATCGCCAGCCAGGGCGCCGGCGACCAGGGCCTGATGTTCGGCTACGCCAGCGACGAGACCCCCGAGCTCATGCCGCTGCCGATCGCGCTGGCCCACCGGCTGTCCAAGCGGCTCTCGGCGGTGCGCAAGGACGGCTCGGTGCCCTACCTGCGCCCCGACGGCAAGACCCAGGTCACGGTGGTCTACGAGGACGACCGCCCGGTCGGCGTCGAGACCGTGGTCGTGTCCTCGCAGCACGCCGAGGACATCTCGATCGAGACCCTGCTGACCCCCGACATCGAGGAGCTCGTGGTCCAGCCCGAGCTCGAGGCCCTGGGCCTGCCCACCACCGGTCACCGGCTGCTGGTGAACCCGACCGGCAAGTTCGTCATCGGCGGCCCGATGGGCGACGCCGGCCTGACCGGCCGCAAGATCATCGTCGACACCTACGGCGGCATGGCCCGCCACGGCGGTGGCGCGTTCTCCGGCAAGGACCCCTCGAAGGTCGACCGCTCGGGTGCCTACGCGATGCGCTGGGTGGCCAAGAACGTGGTCGCCGCGGGCCTGGCCCGCCGCTGCGAGGTGCAGGTCGCCTACGCGATCGGTGCGGCCAGCCCGGTCGGCCTGTTCGTCGAGACCTTCGGCACCGGCACCGTCCCGGACGACGTCCTGGAGAAGGCGATCACGTCGGTGTTCGACCTGCGTCCGGGTGCGATCGTGCGCGACCTCGACTTGCTGCGCCCGATCTACGGGCCCACGGCGGCCTACGGCCACTTCGGCCGCACCGACCTGGACCTGCCCTGGGAGAAGACCGACCGCGTCGAGGCCCTGAAGGGTGCTCTCTGATCTTGTCGGTGGTGCCCGGCACCATGACCGCGTGCGGGTAGCCCGGGTCGTCGTCGACGTCCCGCTGGCGCACCTGGACCGACCGTTCGACTACGCCGTCCCCGACGACCTTGGGGACGGCGGGTCGGCGGCGGTGGTCGCGGGGTGCCGGGTGCGGGTGCGGTTCGCCGGCCGGCTGGTCGACGGCGTCGTCCTCGACGTGGGGACGACGACCGAGCACACCGGGAAGCTCGCGCCGCTGGCGAAGCTGGTCTCGAGCGAGCCGGTGCTCACCCCCGAGGTGGCCGAGCTGGCCCGGGTGGTGGCCGACCGGTACGCCGGCAGCCTGACCGACGTCCTCCGGCTTGCCCTGCCCCCGCGGCGGGGGGCACCGGAGAAGCGCCCGGTGGCCGACCCGCCGCCGCTGCCCGACCTGCCCGACCCGGCCGGGTTCGCCCGGTACCCGACCGGGCCGGAGTTCCTCGAGGCGCTGGCTCTCGGCCGGCCCGTGCGCGCCGTGTGGACGGCGCTGCCCGGCGAGGACTGGCCCGCCCGGCTCGTCGAGCTGTGCCGGGCCACGCTCTCGGGTGGCCGCGGTGCCCTGGTCGTCGTCCCCGACGGCAAGGACCTCGACCGGTTGGCCGCGGCTGCGACCCGCGAGCTGCCGAAGGACGCCGTCGCGGTGCTCCGCGCCGACTCCGCCCCCGACACCCGCTACGGCCGGTTCCTGTCGGTCTCCCGCGGCACCGCCCAGGTGGTGCTCGGCACCCGGGCGGCGATGTTCGCCCCCGTCCGCGACCTGGGCCTGGTCGTGGTCTGGGACGACGGCGACGACCTGCACGCCGAGCCGCGGGCGCCCTACCCGCACACCCGTGACGTCCTGGTGCAGCGGGCGCACCTGGCCGGTTGCTCGGCGGTCGTGGCCGCGACGGCCCGCACGGCCGAGGCGGCGCTGCTGGTGGAGTCGGGCTGGGCGCACGAGCTGGCGGCCGAGCGGGCGGTGCTGCGGTCGGCCGCGCCCCGGGTGCAGGCCCTGGGCGCGGACTCCGAGCTGGCTCGCGACGCCGCCGCGCGCAGCGCCCGGCTCCCGTCGCTGGCCTTCCGGGTGGCCCGCGAGGCGCTGGCCACCGGGGCACCGGTCCTGGTGCAGGTGCCCCGGGCGGGCTACGCGCCCGGGCTGGTCTGCGACCGGTGCCGGGCCCCGGCCCGCTGCACCCACTGCGCCGGGCCCCTCGGGGTGGCCGCGGCGCCGGCGCCGGGTGGGCAGCGGGTGGCGGCCTGCCGGTGGTGCGCACGTCCGGCGGCCACCTTCGACTGCCCGCACTGCCACGGCACGAAGCTGCGGGCCTCGGTGGTGGGCTCGGCGCGCACCGCCGAGGAGCTGGGCCGGGCCTTCCCGGGGGCGGCCGTGCGGGTGAGCGGCCGCGGCTCGGTGCTGGCCGACGTCGAGCCGGGGCCGGCCATCGTGGTCGCCACGCCCGGGGCCGAGCCCGTGGTCGAGGGCGGCTACGGGGCGGCGCTGCTGCTCGACTCGTGGGCGTTGCTGGGCCGGGCCGACCTGCGCGCGGGGGAGGAGACCCTGCGGCGGTGGCTGAACGCCGCCGCACTCGTGCGCCCGGCCGCGGCCGGCGGGCAGGTCGTGGTCACCGCCGACGCCGCGCACCCGGTGGTGCAGGCGCTGGTGCGCTGGGACCCGGCCTGGCTGGCCGCGCGCGAGCTGGGCGACCGGCGCGAGCTGGGCTTCCCGCCGGCCACCCGCATGGCGGCGCTCTCGGGCGACCCCACGGCGCTGGCGGAGTTCCTGGAGCTGCTGCGCCCACCCCCGGGTGCCGAGGTGCTGGGCCCGGTGCCCGAGCCGGCGAGGCCCGGGCACGAGGCCGGCGAGCGGTTCCTGGTGCGGGCAGCCCGCGCCGACGGCCTGGCGCTCGCCCGCGCGCTGGCCGACGTCCAGGGGGTGCGCTCGGCGCGCAAGGCGCCCGAGCACGTGCGTGTGCAGCTGGACCCCGACTCGCTCTAGCGGTGCCGTGGGGCCGTCGGCACCTACGGCGCAGGTCGGGGGGCCGGTGGAGGCAGCCCGGCGCGGCGGTGGATGTCCGCGAGCGCATCCGGCGGGATGTCCCCGGGGGACACCCGCTGCAGGTCCTCGGGGGCGAACACGCCGAGACCGGCCCCCGCCTGCGCGACCAGCAGCCCGCCGACGGGCAGGGCTTCGCCGACCACGCCGAAGGCGGGGTTGCCGCCCGCCGGGTCGTCGGCGTGCGCGAGCACCCGCACGTGGTCCCCCTGCGCCAGGGGGGCCCGTCCGCCCCGGGCCGTCGGCGACGTCATGGCGACGGTGGTCTAGCGGTCGACGGCCGCCAGCTCGGCCTCCCACGCGGCCAGGTCGGCCGCCTCGACGGTGGTCCGCTCGTCCTCGCGGATGCGCAGCGTGGCCCGCCGCCACCACATCGGCAGCGTCGTCGCCGCGGTGACCAGGCCGGTCGCCACGCCCAGCACCAGGTGCGGGCGGGCCACGCCGCGCCGCTGCAGCGACCGGGCCAGCGGACCGTCCACGACGGTCACCACGAACCCCCAGCCGACCGAGACCAGGCCGGCCGCGACCGCGAGCTGCTGCTGGGCGGGCTCGACCGGGCGCGGCGGACGCCCGGCGGCGATGGCCCGCACGGTGGGCAGCTCGCCCAGCACGCCGTCGGTGAGCATCGCGGCGCCCAGGGCCAGGTACGTGCGACGACGGACCGGCGACCTGCGGGGATGGTCCAGCGCGGCCTCGGCGGCGCCGATGAGGACGCCGTCCAGGGCACTGCTGACGAGGGCGCGGGCGCGGTGGCGGGTACCGGGAGCCATGCCCCACGGTACCCAGGTGGGATCGTCCTCGGATGCGGACGATCGGATTGCTGGGCGGGATGAGCTGGGAGAGCAGCGCCCTGTACTACCGGCTGCTGAACGAGGGGGTGCGCGAGCGGCTCGGTGGACTGCACAGCGCCCGGTGCGTGCTGCTGTCGGTGGACTTCGCCGGCGTCGAGGCCCTGCAGGCCGCCGGGGACTGGGACGCCGCCGGGGAGCTGCTGGCCGCCGACGCCGCCGCTGTGCAGGCGGCCGGGGCCGACCTGGTCCTGCTCTGCACCAACACCATGCACCGGGTGGCGCCCGCGCTGGAAGCAGTGCTCGACGTCCCGCTGCTGCACATCGCCGACGTCACCGCCGCAGCGGTCACCGCCGCCGGGGTGACCAGGGTCGGCCTGCTGGGTACGGCGTTCACGATGGAGCAGCCGTTCCTGCGGGACCGGCTGGCCGCCGGCGGGCTCGACGTCGTGGTGCCGGGGCCGGCCGACCGCGCCGAGGTGCACCGGGTGGTCTACCAGGAGCTGTGCCGCGGCGTGGTCAACCCGGCGTCGCGGGCCAGGTTCGTCGAGGTCGTCGGCCGGCTCGTCGAGGACGGCGCGACCGGCGTCGTCCTGGGCTGCACCGAGATCGAGCTGCTGCTCCGACCGGAGGACGTCGACGTCCCCGTCTTCGCCACCACCGCCCTGCACGTGCAGGCCGCCCTGGCCGCCGCGCTCGACTGATCCCCGGCCCTCCTAGACTCGACCGGTGAGCGTCACCCCGATCCGGATCATGGGCGACCCCGTGCTGCGCACCCCCGCCGCGCCGGTCGTCGACTTCGACGCCGAGCTGCGCCGGCTGGTCACCGACCTGACCGAGACCATGCACGCCGCCGGCGGCGCGGGCCTGGCCGCCCCGCAGATCGGCGTCGGCCTGCGTGTGTTCACCTGGTACGTCGACGGCGAGGTCGGCCACCTGGTCAACCCCGACGTCGTCCCGGTGGGCGAGGAGACCGCGGAGGACGCCGAGGGCTGCCTGTCGATCCCCGGCTTCCGGTTCGACTGCCGTCGGCACCTGTACGTCGCCGCGAGCGGGTGGGACATGCACGGGGAGCCGATCCGGGTCGAGGGGTCGCACAAGCTGGCCCGGGCGATCCAGCACGAGACAGACCACCTCGACGGCGTGCTGTTCGTCGACCGGTTGGATGTTCAGGCCCGCGCCGCCGCCCTGGACGTGCTGGCCGGGGCCGAGTGGCAGGGGCACGCCGCCTGGCTGCCGCAGGGCGAACCCGCTCCCGTCGTGAAGGTGAGCCCGCACTGAAGCTGCTCTTCGCCGGTACGCCGGCGCCCGCCGTCCCCTCGTTGGAGGCGCTGCTGGCCAGCGACCACGAGGTGGTCGCCGTCCTGACCCGGCCCGACGCGCGGGCCGGGCGGGGGCGCCGCGAGGTCCGCTCGCCGGTGGCCGTGCGCGCCGACGAGGCCGGCGTCCCGGTGCTGCAGCCGCCGTCCCCACGCGACCCCGCGTTCCTGGAGACGTTCGCCGCCCTCGGCGTTGACTGCGCCCCGGTGGTCGCCTACGGCGCACTGGTGCCGCCGGCGGCCCTCGACGTCCCGGTGCACGGCTGGGTCAACCTGCACTTCTCGCTGCTGCCCGCCTGGCGCGGTGCGGCACCGGTGCAGCACGCGCTGATGGCCGGCGACGAGGTCACCGGTGCGGCCACCTTCCGGCTGGAGCAGGGGCTGGACACCGGCCCGGTCTACGGCGTCGTCACCGAACCGGTCGGCCCCCGCGACACCGCCGGTGATCTGCTCGACCGGCTCGCCGTCTCCGGCGCCGGCCTGCTGGTGGCCACCCTGGACGGCATCGCCGACGGGTCGCTGGTGCCCCGGCCGCAACCGGCCGACGGCGTCTCGCTGGCCCCCAAGGTCGAGACCGCCGACGCCGCGGTCGACTGGTCGCTGCCGGCGCACGTGGTCGACCGGCGGGTGCGCGGGGTGACCCCGGCCCCCGGGGCCTGGACGACGTGGCGCGGCGACCGGCTGCGGCTGGGCCCGGTCGAGCCGCTGCCGACGGCGCTGGGCCTGGCGCCCGGCGAGCTGTCGGTGGGGCCCAGCGGGGTGCTGGTGGGGCCCAGCGGGGTGCTGGTGGGCACCGGGCGGGGATCGGTCCGGCTGGGCCTGGTCCAGCCCGCGGGCAAGAAGATGCTGCCGGCGGCGGACTGGGCGCGCGGCGCCCGGCCGACCGACGGCGAGAGGGTGGGCGCGTGACGCAGGGTGGACGACGGCAGGGCACGAGCGGGCGGCAGGGTCCGTCCGGGCGGCCGGCGGGGCCGCGGACCGTCCAGAACCGACCGGAGGGCCGCCGGGTCCGCCCGGTCCTCGACGGTGCCCGGCTGACCGCCTACGACGTCCTGGAGGGCGTGTCCGCCCGGGACGCCTACGCCAACCTGCTGCTGCCCCAGCTGCTGCGCGAGCGGTCGGCCGACCTGCGCCCGCGCGACGCCGCCTTCGCGACCCAGCTGGCCTACGGCACGCTGCGCGCCACCGGCACCCTCGACGCCATCCTCACCGGTCTGGTCTCGCGGCCGTTGGCCGAGCTGGACCCCAAGCTGCTGGACCTGCTCCGGTTGGGCGCCTACCAGCTGATCGACCTGCGCGTGCCGGCGCACGCGGCGGTGGACACCACCGTCGCGCTGGCCCGGGCGATCGTGGGCACCGGCGCGTCCGGCCTGGTCAACGCGGTGCTGCGCAAGGTGGCCGCGGGCGGGACCCGCGAGGAGTGGGTCACCGCCCTGGGCGTCGAGGGCGACGAGCGGCTGTCGCTGCTGACCGACCACCCGCTGTGGATCGTGGCCGCCTGGCGCGGGGCGCTGGGCGCCGAGGGGTTGGGCGCCGACGCCGAGCTGGAGGCCGCGCTGCTGGCCGACGACGAGGCCCCTGAGGTGCACCTGGTGGCCCGGTCGGTCGACCGGGCGACGCTCATCGCCTCCTCCGACGGCCTGCCCGGCCCGTGGTCGCCCTACGCGGTGCGCCTGGAGGGCGGTGACCCCGGTCTGCTGGCCGAGGTGCGCTCCGGGGCGGCCGGCGTCCAGGACGAGGGGTCGCAGCTGGCCGCGCTGGCGCTGGTCCGCGCGCCGATGGAGGGTCCCGACCAGACCTGGCTGGACATGTGCGCCGGCCCGGGCGGCAAGGCGGCGCTGCTGGCCGCCGTCCGCCCCGAGGGCGTGCAGCTGACCGCCGCCGACCGCTCCGAGCACCGCGTCGGGCTGGTGGCCTCGGCGCTGCGCGACGCCGAGGACGTCGAGGTCGTGGTCACCGACGGGCGCTCCGGCCCGTGGGCGCCGGGCTCGTTCGACCGGGTGCTGCTGGATGCGCCGTGCACCGGCCTGGGCGCGCTGCGCCGTCGTCCCGAGGTGCGGTGGCGGCGGACGCCCGAGGACGTCGCCCCGTTGGCGGAGCTGCAGCGCGAGCTGCTCGACGCCGCCCTGGTCGCCGTCCGGCCCGGGGGAGTGGTGGCCTACGTGACCTGCTCACCGCACACCGCCGAGACCGTCGACGTGGTGGCCGCGGTGGCCGACCGGCCCGACGTCGAGGTGCTGGCCGTGCCCCCGTTGTTCCCGGGCGTGCCCGACGCCGCCCGCGGCGACGCGCTCCAGCTGTGGCCGCACCGGCACGGCACCGACGCGATGTTCGTGGCCCTCCTCCGCCGCCGGGGCTGACCTCGCCGGTGGACTGACCTCGCCCGGTGGGGTGGCCGGACGTCCTGCACGGTGGCCGGCCGTCGCCCGGTGCGCACACCGTCAGGGACGTCCGGCCACCTCGGGTGACCCGTGCGCGGCAAGCCACCGGCGGGTCACCCGTCGGCGGTGGAGCGACCGGCCCAGCAGCCACACCGCCACCGCCAGCCAGAGCGCGGTGACCGGCCACGGGACCCTGCGGCCCTCGTCGTACCCGCCGTGGGTGGCCATGAGCACCAGGAAGGCCCCGTAGACCGGGGCGGCCCACAGCCCGAACCGGGCGTCGCGGGATCACCGGTCCACCAGGCCCTCGACGCGGACCCGGTCGCCCGGGGCCGGTGGTGAGCACGTGCGCAGGGCCAGCTCGGCGCGGGCGTCGGCGAGCTGCTCGGCCGTCGGGCCGCTCGGGCCCGAGCGGGCGCGCAACCCCGCCCAGGACCGCCCGGCGCCGCGCTCCAGCCACCACCACCCGACCGCCACCGCCGCGGCCAGCGCGAGCAGGGCCAGCACGCTGACGGCGTCGGGCGGGCCGTCGTCCGCGGACGTCACCACGAACCAGCCGACCAGGACGACGGGTACGGCGACGACCCCGAGACGCCGGCCGAGGCGCCGACGGCGGGCCAGCCGCACCATCACCTGCTCGTCCATCCCCGCCCCCGTCCACCGTCCGTGCCGGCCCCGAGGATCACCTGCGGCCGCGCGGGGCACAACACGGTGGGCCTGGTCACGAACGGTCGGGTGGGCGCGCGACCGGGCCGGGGTGCAGCGGACCATGGTGCGGTGAGCGAGCCCATGCAGCGCCCCGACGTCGTCCCCCCGCCCGCCGCGTTCGCCGCGCAGGCCAACGTCGGGCCCGACGTGTACGCGCAGGCCGCCGCCGACCCGTTCGCCTTCTGGGCGCAGCAGGCCGGGCGGCTGCAGTGGGACCGGCCCTGGGACCAGGTGTTCGACGACGCGCAGTGGCCCACGGCCCGGTGGTTCGACGGCGGTCGGCTGAACGTGGCGGTGAACTGCGTCGACCGGCACGTCGCGGCCGGGCACGGCGACCGGGTGGCCCTGCACTGGGAGGGCGAACCGGGTGACCGGCGCACCGTCACCTACGCCCAGCTGCTGGCCGACGTCAGCCGGTTGGCCCACGGCCTGACCGAGCTCGGCGTCGAGGCCGGTGACCGGGTCGTGCTCTACCTCCCGGTGCTGGTCGAGACCGTCGTGGCCACGATGGCGTGCGCGCGCATCGGCGCGGTGGTGAGCCTGGTGTTCGGCGGGTTCTCCGCCGATGCGCTGCGGTTCCGCGTCGCCGACACCGGCGCGAAGCTGCTCATCGCCAGCGACGGCCAGTTCCGCCGCGGCACCGCGGTCGGGGTCAAGGCCGCCGCCGACGAGGCCGTGGCCGGCCTGGCGCACGTCGAGCACGTGCTCGTGGTGCGGCGCACCGGGCAGGACGACGTGCCGTGGACGGCGGGCCGCGACGTCTGGTGGCACGAGCTGCTGGAGCGGCAGCCCGCCCACCACGAGCCGGCCTCCTTCGACGCCGAGCACCCGCTGTTCATTGTCTACACCTCGGGCACCACCGGCCGCCCCAAGGGCCTGGTGCACACCACCGGCGGCTACCTCACCCACGCCAGCTGGACGCACTGGGCGCTGTTCGACCTCGAGCCCGACGACGTCTACTGGTGCCAGGCCGACTTGGCGTGGGTCACCGCGCACACGTACGTGCTCTACGGCCCGCTGTCCAACGGCGCGACCCAGGTGGTCTACGAGGGCAGCCCGCTCACCCCGCACCCCGGCCGCCACTTCGAGGTGATCGAGCGGTACGGGGTGACCACCTACTACACGGCGCCGACGCTGGTGCGCACGTTCATGAAGCACGGGCCGCAGCTGCCGGCCGGGTACGACCTGTCCTCCCTGCGGCTGCTGGGCTCGGTGGGCGAGGCGATCAACCCCGAGGCGTGGCGGTGGCTGCACGAGCACGTCGGCGGTGGCCGGTGCCCGGTGGTGGACACCTGGTGGCAGTCCGAGACCGGGGCCGCCGTCGTCGCCCCGCTGCCCGGGGTCACCGCGCTGAAGCCGGGGTCGGCGACCGTCCCGCTGCCCGGGTTGTCGGCGACCGTGGTCGACGACGCCGGCACCGAGACCCCGCCCGGGGTCGAGGGCAACCTGGTCATCACCGCGCCGTGGCCGGGCATGGCGCGCACGGTGTGGGGTGACCACGACCGGTTCGTGCGCTCCTACTGGGCGCCCTACGCGCAGCAGCGGTGGTACCTCGCCGGCGACTCGGCCTCGAAGGACGACGACGGGTACATCTGGATCGGCGGCCGGATCGACGACGTCCTGAACATCTCGGGCCACCGGCTGAGCAGCATCGAGCTGGAGTCGGCGCTCGTCGCGCACCCCCGGGTGGCCGAGGCCGCCGTCGTGGGCGCGCCCGACGACATCACCGGCCAGCGGATCGTGGCCTTCGTGATCACCCGGGACGACGCGGGCGCGGACGACGCCGGGCTGGCCGAGGAGCTGCGGGCGCACGTGGCGCTGCGGGTCGGCGCGGTGGCCAAGCCGCGCGAGGTCGTCGTGGTCACCGACCTGCCCAAGACCCGCTCGGGGAAGATCATGCGCCGGTTGATGGCCGACCTGACCGCCGGCCGCGGGGGCGGGGACACCACGTCGCTGACCGACCCGGCCGCGTTGGACGCCGTGCAGGACGCCTGGACGGCGCACCGGGCAGGGGCGTGACGGTGGCCCGCACCTACGATCACCCGGTGTCCCGCCGTCCCATGATCGCGCCGAGCCTGCTGTCCGCCGACTTCGCCCGGCTGGCCGACGAGACCGCGCGGATCGTCGACGCCGACTGGGCGCACGTCGACGTCATGGACGCCCACTTCGTGCCGAACCTGACCTTCGGCGAGCCGGTGGTGAAGGCGATCCAGGCGGTCAGCCCGGTCCCGCTGGACTGCCACCTGATGATCGACGACCCCGAGCGGTGGGCGCCGGCCTACGCCGAGCTCGGCGCCCGCAACGTCACGGTGCACGCCGAGGCCTGCACCGGTGACCCCCGGGACCTGGCCCGGACGCTGCGCGCCGCGGGCTCGCTGGCCGGGTTGGCGATCAAGCCCGGCACGCCGCTCGAGCCCTACAAAGAGGTGCTGCGCGAGTTCGACACCCTGCTGGTGATGAGCGTCGAGCCCGGGTTCGGCGGCCAGTCGTTCATGCCCGAGGTGCTGGGCAAGGTGCGCGAGGCCCGCCGGCTGGTCGACACCGGCCACCTGCAGCTCCTGGTCGAGATCGACGGCGGCATCAACGCCGACACCATCGAGGCCGCCGCCGAGGCCGGCGTGGACATGTTCGTCGCCGGCTCCGCCGTCTACGGCGCCGCCGACCCCGGGGCCGCGATCGCCGCGCTGCGGGCGCAGGCCGCGCACTCGTTCCCGACGCCGTGACCGACCCGGTCACCGCCGAGCAGGCCGCAGCCGCCAGCCGAGCTGCCGCCGCCGGTCGCACCGGCACCGCACCCACGGGCACCGCGCCCGCCAGCACGACGCCCACCGCGGTGGAGCTGGCCGCCATGGCCCGGGCCCGCGCGCTGGGGCTGAGCGTGCTGGGCACCACCAGCCCCAACCCGGCGGTCGGCGCCGTCGTCCTGGACCCCGCGGGTGCCGTCGTCGGCGAGGGCGCCACCCGGCCGCCGGGCGGGCCGCACGCCGAGGTCGTCGCCCTGCAGCAGGCGGGGGAGCGGGCCCGCGGGGGCACCGCCGTCGTCACGCTGGAGCCCTGCGACCACACCGGGCGCACCGGTCCGTGCAGTGCGGCGCTGCTGGCCGCCGGGGTCGCCCGGGTCGTCGTCGCCGTCCCCGAGCCCACCGGCACCGCCGCGGGCGGGGCGGCCCGGCTGCGGGCCGCCGGGGTCGACGTCCTGCTCGGCGTCGAGCGGGACGAAGCCGAGGACGGCGCCCTGGCGCCCTGGCTGCTCGGCGTCCACGAGCACCGGCCGCAGGTGGTGTGGAAGGTCGCCAGCACCCTGGACGGCCGGGTCGCGGCCAGCGACGGCACCAGCCGGTGGGTCACCGGCGCCGACGCCCGGGCGCAGGTGCACAGGCTGCGGGCCACCTGCGACGCCGTCCTCGTCGGGTCGGGCACCGCGCTGGCCGACGACCCGCAGCTGACCGTGCGCGACGTGCCGGGCGTGGCCCACCAGCCGCTGCGGGTGGTCCTGGACCGCCGCGGCCGGGTGCCCGCCACTGCCCGGGTGCACGACGACGCGGCACCGACCCTGGTCAGCCGCGCGGCCGGGCCCGTCGAACTGCTGGCCGAGCTGTGGGACCGCGACGTGCGGCGGGTGCTGCTGGAGGGCGGGCCGACCCTGGTCGCGGCGTTCCTGCGGGCGGGCCTGGTCGACGAGCTCGTGCTGCACCTGGCCCCGCAGCTGCTGGGTGCGGGGCCCGCGACGACCGCCGACCTGGGAATCAGCACGATGGCCGATGCGCTGCAGTGGCGGATGCTGGACGTCACCCCCCTGGGGAGGGACGTGCAGATCCGGTACCGGCCCACCCGGCACACTGGTGCCACACGACCGACGGAAGAGGGCAGCTGACGTGTTCACCGGCATCGTCGAGGAGGTCGGCACGCTCGTGGTCCGCGACGACCAGGGCGACTCCGCCCGCCTCCAGGTCCGCGGAGCCAAGACCCTCCAGGGCGTCGCGCTCGGCGACTCCATCGCGGTCAACGGGGTCTGCCTCACCGTCACCGGTGTGGCCGCCGACGTCTGGTCCACCGACGTGATGGCCGAGACCTTGCGTCGCAGCAGCCTCGGCTCGCTCTCCGACGGCGACCCGGTCAACCTCGAGCGCGCGGTCACCGCCGACACCCGGTTGGGCGGCCACATCGTGCAGGGCCACGTCGACGGCGTCGGCACCGTCGTGTCGGTCACGCCGAGCGAGCACTGGACCGTCGTCCGGGTGGCGCTGCCGGCGGACATCTCCCGCTACGTCGTGGAGAAGGGCTCGATCACCGTGGACGGCGTCTCGCTGACCGTGAGCGCCCTGACCGCCGCCACCGACCCCGAGCCGTGGCTCGAGGTCTCCCTCATCCCCACCACCCTGCGCGAGACGACCCTCGGCACGCGCGCCCCGGGTGACCCGGTCAACCTGGAGGTGGACGTCATCGCCAAGTACGTCGAACGACTGATCGGAGCACGCGCGTGAGCGGGCAGCTGCTGGACTCGATCGAGGACGCGATCGCGGCGATCAAGAGCGGCAAGCCGGTCGTGGTCATCGACGACGAGGACCGCGAGAACGAGGGCGACCTGATCTTCGCCTCCGAGCTGGCCACCCCCGAGCTGGTCGCGTTCATGGTCCGCTACACGTCGGGCTACATCTGCGTCGCGGTCACCGAGACCGACGCCGACCGGCTCGACCTGCCGCCCATGTTCCGGGTCAACCAGGACCGCCGCGGCACCGCCTACACGGTCACCGTCGACGCCCGCGAGGGCATCAGCACCGGCATCTCGGCCACCGACCGGGCGCACACGATCCGGTTGCTGGCCGGCGCCGACACCACCAGCGCCGACCTGTCGCGCCCGGGGCACATCGTGCCGCTGCGGGCCCGCGACGGCGGGGTGCTGCGCCGCCCCGGGCACACCGAGGCCGCCGTCGACCTGGCCGTGCTGGCCGGGCTGCGGCCCTCGGGCACGCTGTGCGAGGTCGTCAGCGAGAAGGACCCGATCGGCATGGCCCGCGGCGACGAGCTGCGGGTGTTCGCCGACGACCACGACCTCGTGATGGTCTCCATCGCCGACCTGATCGCCTACCGCAAGCGCTTCGACAAGCTCGTCGAGCGGGTCGCCGAGGCCAAGGTGCCGCTGGCGCCGGGCCTGTTCACCGCGGTGGGCTACTCCAGCTCCTACGACGACCGCGAGCACGTCGCGTTCGTCTACGGCGACATCAGCGACGGCGAGGACGTCCTGGTCCGGGTGCACTCCGAGTGCCTCACCGGCGACGTGTTCGGCTCGCTCCGGTGCGACTGCGGGCCCCAGCTGCAGGCCGCGCTCGCCGCGGTGGCGCAGGAGGGCCGCGGGGTGGTGCTCTACATCCGCGGGCACGAGGGCCGGGGCATCGGCCTGCTGCACAAGCTGCAGGCCTACCAGCTGCAGGACGCCGGCGTGGACACCGTCGACGCCAACCTCGACCTGGGCCTGCCCGCCGACGCCCGCGACTACGGCACCGGCGCGCAGATCCTGGTCGACCTCGGGGTCCGCTCCATGCGGCTGCTGACCAACAACCCGGCCAAGCGGGCCGGGCTCGAGGGCTACGGTCTGCGGATCACCGGCCGGGTCGGGCTGCCCAGCCACGTGACGCCCGAGAACGTGGGCTACCTCCGGACCAAGCGCGACCGCATGGGCCACATCCTGGACATCGTCGACCCCGACGAGGACATCCCGGTGCCGGTCGGCACGCACACCCCGATCCGGCAGCCCGAGCAGGACCAGTGACCACCGACCCAGAGGAGACCCGACGATGAGCGGCTCAGGTGCCCCCAGCGACCAGACGGTGGACGCCTCCGGCGTGCGGCTGGGCATCGTCGCCGCCCGCTGGCACAGCGACATCTGCGAGTCGCTGCTGGCCCGCGCGGTGGCCTGCGCGCACCAGATGGGTGTGCCCGAGCCGACCGTCGTCCGCGTCGCCGGGGCGCTCGAGCTGCCGGTCGTGGCCCAGGCGCTGGCCGCCGACCACGACGCGGTCGTCGCGCTGGGCGTCGTCGTCCGCGGCGGCACCCCGCACTTCGAGTACGTCTGCGACTCCTTCACCGCCGGGCTGACCCGCGTCTCCCTGGACACCGGTGTGCCGATCGGCAACGGCGTGCTCACCACCGAGGGTGAGGGCCAGGCCCGCGACCGGGCCGGCCTCGAGGACTCCGCCGAGGACAAGGGATGGGAGGCCACCGTCGCCGCGCTGGACACCGCGGTGACCCTCCGTCGGCTGCGCAACCCGAAGCCCGACCTCGGGTTCGGCATCGGGTGAGCACCTCGTTCGACGACCTGTTCGCCCAGCTGCAGGCCAAGGTCGCCGCCGGCGACCCCGCCTCGGGCACCGTCGCCGCGGTGCAGGCCGGGGTGCACACGATCGGCAAGAAGCTGGTGGAGGAGGCGGCCGAGAGCTGGATGGCCGCCGAGCACGAGGGCCCCGACCGCGCCGCCGAGGAGATCAGCCAGCTCCTCTACTGGACCCAGGCGATGATGATCGCCAAGGGCCTGACCCTCGACGACGTCTACACCCACCTCTGAACCGATGACCAGGAGTTCCCCCGTGCTGCGCGTCGCCGTCCCCAACAAGGGCGTCCTGTCCGAACCCGCGGCCGAGATGCTGTCCGAGAGCGGCTACCGCCAGCGCCGCAGCACCAAGGACCTCGCGGTCTACGACCCCGACTCCGACACCGAGTTCTTCTACCTGCGACCGCGGGACATCGCCGTCTACGTCGCCGCCGGCACGCTGGACGTCGGCATCACCGGCCGGGACATGCTGCAGGAGACCACCCCGCCGGCCACGCAGTCCCCGGCCGTCGAGGTCATGGCACTGGGCTTCGGCCGCTCGTCCTTCCGGTTCGCCAGCCCCACCGGTTCGGGCATCGAGACCGTGGCCGACCTGGCCGGCACCCGCATCGCCACCGCGTACCCGGTGCTGCTGCAGAAGTTCCTGGCCGAGTCCGGCATCGACGCCGCGGTGGTCAAGCTCGACGGCGCGGTCGAGACCGCGTGCCGGCTGGGCGTGGCCGACGCCGTCTGCGACGTCGTCGAGACCGGGACGACGCTGCGCCAGGCAGGTCTGCACGTGATCGGCGACCCGGTGCTGACCAGCGAGGCGATCCTGGTGCAGCGCACCGGTGCCGAGGACAACCCGGCCGTGGCGCAGCTGCAGCGCCGGCTGCGCGGGGTGCTGGTGGCCCGGCAGTACGTGATGCTGGACTACGACTGCCCCGACGACCTCCTCGAGAAGGCCACCGCCATCACCCCGGGCCTCGAGGGCCCGACGGTCAGCCGGCTGCAGACGCCGGGCTGGTCGGCCGTGCGGGCGATGGTCCGCCAGGCCGAGACCAACCGGCTCATGGACGAGCTGTGGGAGCTCGGCGCCCGGGCCATCCTGGTGACGTCGATCCACGCCTGCCGCATCTGATCACCGCGGGCGCCGGAGCACCCGCAGCCGCACCGCGCCCAACCGGTCCAGGGGCAGCAGGAACAGCCGCTCGTCGCCGTTGAGCTGCCGCCCGGGCACCCAGGCGCCGTCCACGACGGTGCCCTCCTCGACGACGTCCACCTCGACGACGTGGGTGTCGTCGTCGGGTTCGACGTCGACGGTCAGGCCCTGGCCGACCAGCAGGAGGTCGCCCGGGCCCTCGGCGATGACGATCCCGAAGGCGCGTCCGTCCGCGGGGGAGGGCCGGCCGTCGGGGTCGTGGCACTCGTCGGGGCGCGGGCCCGGCGGGGGCGGTCCCTGCACACCCACGTCGAGCAGCATGCGGTCCAGCAGGGCGCGGGCGTCGCGGGCCACGACCCGGTGCCCGGCCACCTCGAACGACTGCTCGGTGGCGCCGTCGGCCAGCAGCACCCCGGCGATCCGGCCCTCGGCCTGCGCCGCGGTGATCCGGTCCTCCAGGGACCCGAGCAGCCGGCAGGCCTCGCCCAGCTGACTGCCGGCGCGCAGGTGGTCGATGCCGAACATCGACATGCCCAGGGCCCGGTGCCGGCCCAGCGCCCAGAACATGCTCCCGGTGCGCAGCGCCGACTCCGGGACGAACAGCGGGTTGTCCGGCCGGTCGTAGGCGGCCATGACCGGCGCGACGTCGGCGCCGTAGAGGTCCGGCCCGAGCAGGTCCAGGTCCGGTGCCGCCGCCCGCCAGACGTCGAGCACCCGGGCGACCGGGCCCCCGCTGGGGTAGTCGCCGGCCTCGGGCTGGCCCGGCTGCGGCCCGAGCCAGGCGTTGGCCAGGGTGGGCAGCGCCAGGACCTCCTTGCCGGCCGTGGCCAGGGAGCCCAGGTAGGAGCCGAAGCCCCAGGCCATGAACACCTCGTCGGCCTCCCAGTCGTCGCCGAAGACCTCCGCCCAGGTGCCCGACGTCCGGCGTCCGTGGCGCGCCCACAGCGCGGTCAGCTCGGGGCGCAGTTCCCCACCCCGTCCGAGCAGGTCCAGCAGCGGTTGCGGCACCGGTGCCGCCCAGGCCCGCTCGGCCACCGGGGAGCGGTCGCGGCTGTCGCCGAGCAGCCCGACCTCGTTCTCCACCTGGACCAGGACGACCCGGTGGGTCGGGTCGACCTCGGCCAGGTGCCGCAGGAAACCGGTGTAGGCGCGGCGGTCGGCCTCGAGCAGCTCGGGGGAGAACACGCTGAGCACCGGCTTGGGCATGCCGCCGGGGTAGGTGAAGGCCTGCGTCCGGTCCCCGCGGGTCCGCGCGCGGGGGAAGCGGTCGGTGTCCGCACGGACCCAGGTCGGCGCGTAGGTCGACGACGCGTTCTTGAACGCGCCGAACCAGATCAGCACCAGCCGCAGGTCCAGCTCCTGCGCGGCGGCCACCTGGGCATCGACCGTCGCCAGGTCCAGGGTGCCCTCGACCGGTTCGACCTGCGCCCAGCTGACCGAGCCGATCACCGTGCGCACCCCCTCGGCGGCCAACCGGGCCAGCACCGCGCGGACGCCGACGGGGTCCGAGGAGGTGGAGTTGTGCAGCTGCCCGCCCAGCAGCAGCGCCGGGCGGCCGTCGACGACGAGCTGGTGCCCGGTGGCGGTGGCGCGCAGGTGGGGCAGCGGGGTGGTGGTCACGGGGTCTCCTCGGTGGGGGTGGTGCGGTGGGCGGCGAGGTCGAGCAGTGCCTGGTCGACCTGCTGCAGGCCGGCGGGGTCGGCGAACATCAGGGCGGTGCGCAGGGTGGAGCCGGCCTCGTAGCGCAGCGGGCCGTCGAAGGCCCGGGCCCGGCCGGGGTCGAAGGCGGCCACCCGGGAGCGGACCAGGGCCAGCGCCTCGGGGTCGTCGACCAGCTCGGCCAGGTCGGTGTCCAGGCCGGCCAGCTGCGGGGTGGGCACCGGCGGGGCCCACGGCACCGTCCAGCTGTGCTCGCCGGACCCGACCTGGTCTGTCGTGCCGTCGGGCAGCAGGACGTCGGCGCCGGCCCCGGTCGGGATGTGCGCGGTCACGCGGACGGCGCCGTCGGCGAGCACCCAGCCCGCGTGCACCGGGCCGTAGGGGGTGACCAGGTCGCTCGTGGCCGACGTCAGGCCGGGCAGGACGACCGGGGCCACCCGCACCCGCCGGTAGCCGGGCTCCGCGGGGGCGATGCCCACCAGGCCGCGGTGCAGCCAGTCGACCACCGCGCCCAGGGCGTAGTGGTTGAACGACGTCATCTCGTGCGGGTTGACCGTGCCGTCGGGCAGCAGGGCGTCCCAGCGCTCCCACACCGTGGTCGCCCCGACCGTGACCGGGTACAGCCAGGACGGCGACTCCGTCTGCAGCAGCAGCCGACCTGCCGTGTGCAGCTGACCGGTGGCGCAGAGGGCGTCCATGACCAGCGGCGTGCCGACGAACCCGGTGCCGATCCGGTAGCCGTCCTCCCGCACGACCTCGGCCAGCCGCCGCCCCAGCCGCTCGCGCAGCAGCGGGTCGGTGGCGATGCCGAACACCAGGGTCATCGCGTAGGTCGTGGGTCCCGCGGAGACCATCCGCCCGGCCGGGGTCACGTAGGCGGCCAGGAACGCGGTGCGGGTGCGCTCGGCCAGGCCCGCGTACCGGTCAGCGTCGGCGTCCTGGCCGAGCACCCGGGCGGTGCGGGCGACGACGTCCAGCGAGCGGAACAGGTAGGCCGAGGCCACCAGCGACGGGTGCGTCCGCCCCTCGCGCGGGCTGTGCGCCGGCGCCCGCGGGTCCAGCCAGTCGCCCAGCTGGTAGCCGCGGGACCACAGGCCCTCCTCGTCGGCCTGCGCCAGCTCCACCTCCACCCAGGCCTGCATGCTCGCCCACTGCCGGGCGAGCACGTCGACGTCGCCGAACCGCTCGTGCAGCGTCCACGGGACGACGGTCGCCGCGTCACCCCAGGCCGCCACGACGCCCTCGCGGTCCTCGGGCATCGCGGTGGGCACGATGATCGGGACGACACCTCCGCTGCGGCGCTGCTCGGCGGCCAGGTCGGCCAGCCACGAGGTGAGGAAGGCGTCGCAGTCGTGCAGGGTCGCCGCGGCGCCGGCGAAGACCTGCAGGTCCCCGGTCCAGCCCAGCCGCTCGTCGCGCTGCGGGCAGTCGGTGGGGATGGACAGGAAGTTGCCGCGCATGCTCCACGCGACGTTCTCGTGCAGCCTCTCCAGCAACGGCTCCGAGCAGGAGAAGGACGCCGTCGGAGCCATGTCGGAGTGGCAGACCACCGCGGTGACGTCGGCGGCGGTCAGCTCGCCGGGCCAGTCGTCGACCTGCAGGTAACGGAACCCGTGGAAGGTGAACCGCGGCTCCCACTCCTCGACCCCGGTACCGGCCAGGGTGTACCGGTCCACCGAGTACGCGTGCCGCAGCTGCCGGGTGGCCAGCTCGCCGTCCTCCAGCACCTCGGCGTGCCGCAGGGTGACCGTGTGCCCGGCCGGGCCGGTGACCCGGATCCGCACCCGGCCGACCAGGTTCTGGCCGAAGTCGACCTGCTGCGCGCCCGACGGGCTGGTCGTCAGGGCGACCGGGGTGACCAGCTGCGTGCGGCGGACGGGCTCGGCGGTGGCCGGCAGCACCACCGCCGACGGCGCGGGGAGCACCCGCACGGGCGCCCAGCCGTCGCCGGCGGGCCCCGGGCGCGACCACGCCGGGTCGTGGCGGGTGGCGTCGAACTCCTCGCCCGCGTAGATGCCCGAGGCGCGCAGCGGTCCTTCCGTCGTCCCCGTCCAGGTGCCGTCGGTGCCGACCACCACGCGGGTGCCGTCGACCAGGTCCACCTCCAGCTGGGCCAGCAGGGCGGGTGGGCCGTCGTAGGCGCGGCGGGCGCGGCCGAAGAAGCCGTACCGCTCGGTGAACCAGGCCCCGGCGAGCCAGGCGCCGACCACGTTGGTCCCGGCCCGCAGCAGGTCGGTGACGTCGTGGGTGCTGGCCAGCACCCGGTCGTGGTAGGCCGTCCACCCCGGGGCCAGCACCTCGTCGCCGACGCGCACCCCGTTGAGCTCGACCTCCAGCGCGCCGAGGGCGGTCACGTGCAGGCGGGCGCGGACCGGTGCGGCGGGGAGGGTGAAGCAGCGGCGCAGCTGCCCCGGGGTGTCCTCGCCGGTGGGGAGCGCGATCCACGAGGCGGTCCAGTCGGCGGCGTCCAGCAGCGGTGCCTCGACCTCGACGGCGGCGCCCGCCGAGGCGGGCCCGTCCACGGCGGCCGTCACGACCTCGATGCGCACCCGCTCCCGTGACCGCAGCGGCCGCCAGGGCCAGGCGATGCCGGTGCTCACCGGGCCGGACGCCGTCGCGGTGCCGGTGCTGCCGCCGTCGTCCAGCCACGTCACCCTCAGCTCGGCCCGGGACTGCACCCACCCGGGCGGCCCGTCGGCGGTGCGCCAGGACAGCACCGGGGCCGGTCCGTCGACCCACCGCACGCCGTCCCGACGGCGTCCGGCCCGCAGGTCGACGACCCGGGGCCGAGGTGTGGCGGGGGAGGGCTGGACCATGGGGACTCCGGCATCGCTCGACGGGGCCAGCGACGCTGGCTTGTGTGCGGGAAGAACTTATGATGGCGGGCACATCGCTCGGAGGGAACCCCCATGACCAGCTCGGCACCGTCCCCGCAGGACGCCTTCGTGCAGAGCCGCCTGATCAACCTGGTGCGCACCGGCGCGGCACTGACCCGGCCGGCCCTGGAGCAGCAGAGCGGGCTGGGCCGCAAGGTCGTCGCCCAGCGGGTGCAGCAGGCCATCGACGTCGGCCTGCTAGAGGACGCCGACCTGGCGCCCTCCGGCGGTGGGCGGCCCTCGCGCCAGCTGCGGTTCCGGGTCGAGGCCGGGCACGTGTTCGCCGCGGTCATCGGGGCCACCGAGAGCCGCGTGGCGGTGGCCACCCTCGACGGCGCCGTGATCGCCTCGATGCAGCAGGACTGGGTGGCCGACGTCGGGCCCGAGGCGACCATGGCGATGCTCGACGGCATGTTCACCCGGCTGGCCCGCCGGACCCGCACCGAGCCGTGGGCGTTCGGGGTCGGCGTGTCCGGGCCGGTCAGCTTCGGCAGCGGCCGCATCGTGGCCCCGCCGATCCTGCCCGGATGGGACGGCCACAGCGTGCGCACCTGGTTCCGTGAGCGCTACGACGCCCCCGTCTGGGTGGACAACGACGTCAACCTCATGGCCCTGGCCGAGTGGCACGTCGGCGAGCCCCAGGACGGGCGCGACCTGCTGTACATCCTGGTCGACGAAGGGGTCGGCGCCGGTCTGGTCTCGCGGGGCCAGGTGTGGCGCGGCGACAGCGGGGCGGCCGGGGACATCGGCCACCTGCAGGTCACCGACGACCCCGACGTCCTGTGCCGGTGCGGCCAGACCGGGTGCCTGGAGGCGCTGTCGGGGGGCTGGAGCCTGGTGCGCCGCGTGACCGGCCGGGTCGACGAGAGCCCGGCGCTGCGCCGGTTGCTCGAGCGGCACGGCCAGCTCACCGCCGAGGACGTCGGCATGGCCGCCCGGGACGGCGACCCGCTGGCCACCGAGGTGGTGCTGGCCAGCGCCCGGCTGGTCGGCACCACCGTGGCCAACCTGGTGAACTTCGTGAACCCGGGCACCGTGGTGCTGGGCGGAGGCGCCCTGCGGGTGGGGGAGTCGGTGTTCGACACCTTCGCCGAGACCGTGCGCGGCCGGGTCTCCCGGCTGGCCGGGCAGCAGCTGGTGATCCGGCCTGCCTCGCTGGGCTTCCAGGAGGGGGTGACCGGCGCGGCCATCCTGGCCATCGAGCAGCTCTTCGACCCGGCCGGGCTCGGCCACTGGGTCGAGCACGGCAGCCCGGTGGGCCACGCCGCGCACCTGCACCAGGTGGCCGTGGGCTGAGCCACGAACGTGGTCCTTGACATATGTGCCACTGGCGCTAAAGTCGGCGATGCAGGGTGACCCGAGGCACAGACCGGGCGCCTGCGACCTGTCACAGCGGCTCGCGCCGCCCGGGGCCACCGTCGGTCCCGTCGCCCCTGGAGTCCCCATGCGTCGGTCCCTCATCGCGGCCAGTGCCGCGTCCCTGCTCCTGCTCGCCGCGTGCGGCGGCGGGGGCGGTTCCTCCTCCGGGTCCGGGGGCGGTGACGACACCCTGACCCTCGCCGCGATCACCCCGCCCAGCTCGTTCGCCATCGGCGCGATGGCGCAGAGCGGCCCCGAGGACACCTACTACCAGGCCGTCTACGACAAGCTGCTCACCCAGGACGCCGACGGCCAGCCCGCCGCGGACCTCGCCACCGAGTGGTCCTACGACGAGACCAACACGACGCTGAGCCTGACCCTGCGCGAGGGCGTGACCTTCACCGACGGCACCGCGTTCGACGCCGACGCGGTCAAGGCCAACCTGGACGTCGCCCGCGCCGCCACCGGCGAGGCCGGCACCGCGCTCGGGTCGATCAGCAGCGTCGAGGTCGTCGACGCCACCCACGTGGACCTCGTCCTCAGCCGGCCCGACCCGGGCCTGCTGCAGAGCCTGGCCCGCAGCAGCGGCTACATGGCCAGCCCGGACGCGCTGGACAGCCCCGACCTGGCCACCAACCCGGTCGGCTCCGGCCCGTACGTCTACGACGCCGACGCCAGCACCGCGGGCAGCGACTACACGTTCACCCGCAACGAGGACTACTGGGACGCCGACTCCTACCCCTTCGACACCGTCGAGGTGCAGTACCTCGACGACACCACCGCGGTGCTCAACGGCCTGCGGTCGGGCCAGATCGACGGCTCGACCGCCCAGACCAACGACCTGCAGGACGGCGCGGAGAGCGCGGGCCTGACGGTGACCACCTACACCAGCGGCGGCATCGAGGGCATCTACCTGTGGGACCGCGCCGGCGCCCTGGCCCCGGCCCTGGGTGATGTGCGGGTGCGGCAGGCGATCAACTACGCCATCGACCGCCAGTCGATCGTCGACGTGGTGAAGAACGGTCTGGGCCAGCCCACCGTGCAGGTCTTCGGGCCGGAGTCCGACGGCTACGACGCCTCGCTCGAGGGCACCTACGACTTCGACCTGGACAAGGCCAAGGAGCTCATGGCCGAGGCCGGGTACGCCGACGGCTTCTCGATGACGCTGCCGGACTTCTCGCCGGTCTACCCCGACGAGCAGGCCGCCATGACCGAGGCCTTCTCCTCGCTGAACATCGACGTCACCTACGCGCCGATCACCGGTGACCAGGTCGTCGGCAGCATCATCGGCGCGCAGTGGCCGGCGAACTTCTTCACGCTGACCGCCGGGTCGCCCTACGAGATGATCGGCCTCACGCTCACCCAGCAGTCGCCGTTCAACCCGTTCAAGAGCAGCGACCCCTCCATCGACGCGCTGGTGCAGCAGGCCGTCACCGCCCCGGCCGACCAGCAGGCCGACGTGCTGCAGCAGCTGTCCGACCAGCTGGTCGAGCAGGCCTGGTTCGCCCCCTGGTACGCCCTCGAGGGTGCCTACGTGACCACGGCCGACGTCACGGTCCAGGGCGTGCCCGGGCTGTCGATCCCGCCGCTGAGCAGCTTCGCACCGGCCGGTAGCTGACCCACCCCGCGCCCGCGGGGACACCCCCGCGGGCGCGGGTCCACCCATCCACCTGGACCAGGAGGGCAACGATGCTCGGGTTCCTGCTCAAGCGGCTCGGCGCCGGTGTCGTGCTCGTCTGGGTCACCGCCACGGCGACCTTCTTCCTCACCAACGCCACCGGGTCCGACCCCGCCCGGCGGATCGTCGGCCCGCAGGCCGACGCCGCCACCGTGCTGGCCAAGCGTCAGGAGCTCGGGCTGGACCGCCCGGTGCTCGAGAGGTACTGGGACTGGCTGACCAGCGCGGTGCACGGGGACCTGGGGGTCTCCTGGTTCACCAACCAGCCGGTCGGCGGCACCGTCGCCGACGCCCTGCCCATCTCGTTGTCCCTGGTCGTCGCCGCGATCGTGCTGACCGCCCTGGTCAGCGTGGTGATCGGCGTGGTGGCCGCGGTGCGCGGCGGCTGGGTCGACTCGGCCCTGCAGGGCGCCTCGATCCTGGCCTTCGCGGTCCCCAACTTCCTGGTCGGCCTCCTGCTCGCCCTGGTCTTCGCCGTGCAGCTGGGCCTCTTCCCGGCCATCGGCTACACCCCGTTCGCCCAGGACCCCGGGCTGTGGGCGGCGTCGATCACGCTGCCCGCCGTCGCGCTGGCCATCGGCGCGACCGCCACCGTGGCCACCCAGACCCGCGGCTCGATGATCGACGTGCTGGGCCAGGACTACGTCCGCACGCTGCGCAGCCGTGGCCTGCCGACCCGCAGCATCCTGCTCAAGCACGCCCTGCGGAACGCCGCGCCGGCCTCGCTGACCGTGCTGTCCCTGCAGTTCATCGCCCTCATCAGCGGCGCGGTCGTGATCGAGAAGGTGTTCGGTCTCAACGGCATCGGCGAGCGCGCGACCTCGGCGGCCAGTACGGGCGACGTCCCGGTGGTCCTGGGCGTCGTGGTGCTCACCGTCGTGCTCGTCGTCGTCGTCAACCTGCTGGCCGATCTGGCCCTGGGCTGGCTCAACCCGAAGGTGCGCACGGCATGAGCCTCCTGTCCGACGGCGGTCCGGCCGCCGCAGCCGCTCCCTCGTCCTCGGTCGCCCCGACCGCCGTCCCGCCCCGGGCCGGCGTGGCGCGCCGGTTCCTGCGCAAGCCCGTGGCGGTGGCCTCGGTGGCCTGGCTGCTGCTGGTCGCGGTCCTGGCGGCGGCAGCGCCGCTGCTCACGTCTGCGAGCCCCACGGCGTCCTCGATCACCAACGCGCTGGCCCCCTTCGGCGGCGACAGCCCGCTGGGCACCGACGGCCTGGGCCGGGACGTGCTCGCCCAGCTGCTCTACGGCGCCCGCACCAGCCTGGTCGGCGCACTGATCGTGGTGGCGGTGGCCCTGGTGCTGGGCCTGCCGGCCGGTGTCCTGGCCGGCTACTACCGCGGCCGCTTCGACGCCGCGGCGAGCTGGGTGGCGAACCTGGTGATGGCCCAGCCGGCGATCATCATCCTGCTGGTGGTGCTGGCCCAGTTCGGCCGCAGCACCGAGCTGGCGATGCTGGTCTTCGGCGTCGTCATCGCCCCCGGGGTCTTCCGCCTGGTGCGCGCCTCGATCATCGCCGTCCGCGGCGAGCTGTACGTCGACGCCGCCCGGGTCGCCGGGCTCTCGGACCCGCGCATCATGCGGCGGCACGTGCTGCCCGTGGTGGTGGCCCCGACGATCATCCAGATGTCGCAGGTCCTGGGCATCGCGATCGTGCTGCAGGCCGGCCTGGAGTTCATCGGGCTGGGCTCGGCGAACCAGGCCAGCTGGGGCGGGATGCTCAACGACGCCTTCGCCAAGATCTACGCAGCGCCGAACCTGCTCCTCCTCCCGGGGCTGGCGATCGTCGTCACCGTCACCGCGTGCAGCCTGGTCGGCAACGGCCTGCGCGACGTGCTCGGCGTCGGGGCGACCCCGCCGGTGCGCAGGCGCTCGGCGGTCCGGGCCGTCGGTCCGGTCGTCGAGGACGGCCGGCCGAGCTCGGGGACGGCCCCCGCCCCCGACGACGCCCTGCTCCGGGTCGAGGGCCTGCGGGTGGCCTACCCCGAGCCGGACGGCGGCGAGGGAGAGGTCGTGCACGGCGTCTCGCTGACCATCCGCCGCGGCGAGGTGCACGGCCTGGTGGGGGAGTCAGGCTCGGGCAAGAGCCAGACCGCCTTCGCCGTCCTCGGGCTGCTGCCGCCGCAGGCGCACACCTCGGCGACCACCCTGACCTTCGACGGCGGTGACCTGCGGGGCATCTCCCGGCGCGGGATGAACCAGCTGCGCGGCCGGCGGATCGGCTACATCCCGCAGGAGCCGATGAGCAACCTGGACCCCTCCTTCCGGATCGGTTCCCAGCTCACCGAGCCGATGCGGCACCACCTGGGCCTGTCGAAGGCGGAGGCCAAGGCCAAGGCGATCCAGCTGCTGGACCGGGTGGGCATCGTCGACCCGGCACGGGTCTTCGACAGCTACCCGCACCAGATCTCCGGCGGCATGGCCCAGCGGGTGCTCATCGCCGGCGCGCTGTCCTGCGACCCCGACCTGCTGATCGCCGACGAGCCCACCACCGCCCTGGACGTCACCGTGCAGGCCGAGGTGCTCGACCTCGTCCGCGACCTGCAGGCCGAGCGCGACCTCGGCGTCCTGCTGGTCACCCACGACTTCGGCGTGGTGGCCGACCTGTGCGACACGGTCACCGTCATGCGCGCCGGGGAGGTCGTGGAGTCCGCGGCGGCCGCCCAGCTGTTCGCCGACCCGCAGCACGAGTACACCCGCAGCCTGCTGGCCGCGACCCTCGAGGGCGGTCCCGCACGGGCGGCCCTGACCACCCCCGCCGGAGGCACCCGATGACCGCGCCGCTGCTGGAGATCGAGGACGTCGTCGTGGAGTACCCGCTCCGCGGCTTCCGCCAGGCGCCCGCGCGGGTGCTGCACGGGATCAGCCTGGACATCCTCCCCGGCGAGACCGTCGGGCTGGTGGGAGAATCCGGCTCGGGCAAGACGACGCTGGGCCGCGCCGTCCTCGGGCTCGCGCCGGTGACCGGCGGGGAGATCCGGTTCCGCGGCGAGCGCATCTCCGGCATCGGAACGAAGGCCCGCCGGGCGCTGAGCCGGGACATCCAGGTCGTGTTCCAGGACCCCTACAGCTCGCTGAACCCGGCGATGACCGTCGCCGACATCCTCACCGAGCCGCTGGTGGTGGCCGGGGCCAGCCGGGCCGACGCCGACCGCCGGGTGCGCGACCTGCTCGACGAGGTGCACCTGCCCCAGGACGCCGGCCAGCGGCTGCCCCGGGAGTTCTCCGGCGGCCAGCGTCAGCGGATCGCCATCGCCCGCGCGCTGTCCCGGGACCCCGCGGTGATCGTCTGCGACGAGCCGGTCAGCGCGCTGGACCTCAGCACCCAGTCGCGCGTGCTGGACCTCTTCATCGAGATCCAGGAGCGCACCGGCGTGGCCTACCTGTTCATCACCCACGACCTGTCGGTTGTCCGGCACATCAGCCATCGGGTCGCCGTCATGCACCGCGGTGAGCTGGTGGAGACCGGCGACGCCGCCCAGGTGACGAGCGACCCGCGGCACTCCTACACCCGCACCCTGCTGCTGGCCGCCCCCGTGCCCGACCCCGCCCGTCAGGCCGCCCGCCGGGAGGAGCGCCACCGCCTCGCCGCCGCCCGCGCCTGACCCCTCACCCCGCCCCGCCCCGCCACGACGACGCACCCCGTCGCCGGGGTCCCGCACGTCCTGAACAGCCCCGAGAGGAGACGACCGTGACCGACCGCATCCGAGCCGGCGTCGTCGGCGGTGGCTTCATGGCCACCGTGCACGCCCGGGCGATCACCCGCAGCGGCGGCGTCCTCGCCGCCGTCGTCGGCTCCACCCCCGAGCGCTCCCGCGCCGCCGCCGACCGGCTGGGTGCGCAGGCGTGCGCCGACGACCTGGACCAGCTGCTGGCCACCGACGTCGACGTCGTCCACGTCTGCACGCCCAACGCCACGCACGCCCCGCTGGTCCGCGCGGTGCTCGCCGCCGGGAAGCACGTCGTCTGCGAGAAGCCGCTGGCCGTCGACCCGACCGAGGCGGCCGAGCTCACCGCGCTGGCCGCGGCGGCCGGCGTGGTCGCCACCGTGCCGTTCGTCTACCGCTTCTACCCCACGGTGCGCGAGGCCCGCGCCCGCGTCGCCGACGGCCGGACCGGTCCGTTGCGCCTGCTGCACGGGTCCTACCTGCAGGACTGGCTGACCGGCCACGAGGACGACGACTGGCGCGTCGACCCCGCCGTCGGCGGGCCCTCCCGCGCGTTCGCCGACATCGGCGTGCACTGGTGCGACCTGGTCGAGTTCGTCACCGGCCACCGGGTCACCCGCCTGGCCGCCCGGCTGCTGGTCGCCGTCCCCGAGCGGGGCGGGCGCCCGGTGCGCACCGAGGACGGCGCCGTCGTGCTGTTCGAGACCGACGGCGGCGCGACCGGGAACCTCACCGTCAGCCAGGTCAGCCCGGGCCGGAAGAACCGGCTGTGGTTCTCCCTGGACGGCGAGCACGAGGGCCTGGTCTTCGACCAGGAGGCCCCCGAGACGCTGTGGGTCGGCGAACGGGACGCCACCACGCTGCTGGCCCGCGGAACGTCGGCGCACCCCGGCGCGACCCGGTACGACCGGGTCCCGGCCGGCCACCCGCAGGGCTACCAGGACTGCTTCGACGCCTTCGTCGCCGACACCTACGCCGCGCTCGCCGGGGACACCCCCGACGGGCTGCCCACCTTCACCGACGGCCTGCGGGCCGCGCACCTCACCGCCGCGGTCCTGGAGTCCGCGCGCACGGACCGCTGGGTCGACGTCACCCCCACCACCGCCGCACCGGCAGGAGCCACCCCATGAGCAGGACCTTCCCCACCAGCGTCGACGTCGTCATCGTGGGCAGCGGCCCGTGCGGCGCCGCCTACGCCCGCGTGCTCAGCGAGCGCGCCCCGCAGGCCACCCTGCTGACCCTCGAGGTCGGTCCGCAGCTGGCCGACCCGCCCGGCGGGCACGTGAAGAACATCCTCGACGAGCAGGCCCGGTCCGCCGCCCAGCGCGCCTCGGAGGGCCCGGCGCCGCTCTCGGCGGACACCCCGACCGACACCATGGACGGCTACGCCGACGAGGCGCCCCGGATGGCCCGCCCCGGCACCTGGCTGCTGCCCGCGGGCTACCGCCAGCCCGGCGAGGACGGCCTGCCCAACGCGGCGATGTCCAGCAACGTCGGCGGCATGGGCGCGCACTGGACCGGCGCCTGCCCGCGGCCCGGCGAGGGCGAGCGGATCGCGTTCCTGGCCGACCTCGACGAGCTGCTGACCGAGGGCGAGAGGCTGCTGGCCGTCGACGACCACGCCTTCGACGACGCCCCGTTCGCCGACGAGGTCCGCAAGCGGCTGGCCGACCACCTGGACGCCGACCGGGCGGAGGACCGCCGGGTCGGCCCGATGCCGCTGGCGGTCACCCGGCACGCCGACGGCCGGCTGACCTGGTCGGGCTCCGACGTCGTCTACGGCGACGTCACCCGGGCCAACCCGCGGCACACCCTGCTGCCCGAGGCGCTGGTCACCCGGGTGCTGCTGACCGACGGGCGCGCGTCCGGCGTCCGGGTGCGCGACCTGCAGACGGGGCAGGAGCACGACGTCGCCGCCCGGTACGTCGTCGTGGCCGCGGACAGTCTGCGCACCCCGCAGCTGCTGTGGGCCTCCGGCGTCCGGCCGCACGCGCTGGGCCGGTACCTCAACGACCAGCCGCAGACCGTCTACGCCGTCCGGCTGCGCGACGTCGGGCACGCCGACCAGGAGGACGTCGACCCGCGCGGCCGCAGCTCGATCGTGGCGCAGAGCGGGGTCAGCTGGGTGCCCTACACCGACCAGCACCCCTTCCACGGCCAGGTCATGCAGCTCGACGCCTCTCCGGTGCCGCTGGCCGCCGACGACGTCCCGACCCCGGGCACCATCGTCGGGCTGGGCTGGTTCTGCGCCAAGGACCTGCAGGACAGCGACCGGCTCGAGTTCGACGAGACCGCGCCCGACCCGTACGGCATGCCCGGCATCCAGGTGCACTACCGGCTCACCGAGGCCGACCACGCCTCGATCGCGGCGGCCACCGCCGCGGTGAAGGAGGTCGCCGCGGCCCTCGGCGACCCGCTGGGCGGCGAGCCGTTCACCTTCGGCCCGGGCGCCTCGCTGCACATCCAGGGCACCGTCCGGATGGGCGAGACCCCCGACGGCACCTCGGTCTGCGGGCCCACCTCGGAGGTCTGGGACGTCCCCGGCCTGCACGTCGCGGGCAACGGCGTCATCCCCACCCCCATCGCCTGCAACCCCACCCTGACCTCGGTCGCGCTCGCCGTCGCCGGCGCGCGCTCGATCGCCGGCTCGCTCTCCGAGAGGAACTGACCATGCTCGACCGCTCCGTCATCCAATCCCGCGGCTTCCGCAACGTCACCGAGGGCGGCCGGGTCACCGGCTTCCGGTTCCAGCTCCGCAACCCCAACTACCGGGGCGTCTCGGGCAGCCTGCTCGACGGCGTCGAGGTCGTGGTCGACGGCGAGCGGGTCCCCGACCACGTGCCGCTGTGGACGCTGCAGGGCCGCACGCTCACCCTGGACGAACTGCGCGCCTCGACCGACGTCCGCTGGCAGCTCGACGAGCTGGCCACCATCACCGTGCCGAAGCCCGGCGGCCTCGCCGCGGGTGTGCACCAGCTCGACGTGGTGGTCTTCCTCCGCCGTCCCTACTTCCCGCCGATGGTGAACCGGACGACGTTCACCGCCTCGGCCACCCCGGTGCTGGTCCCGCCGGTGCCCGGCGGCGGGCTGAAGTTCGGCGTCTCCACCTACAGCTACACCGCCGACATCTACACGCTGATGACGATGGAGGACGTGCTCGCCGACATCGCCGACATGGGTGCCACCGGCGTGGAGATCCTCGGCGAGGGCAACATCCCGGGCTACCCCACCCCGGACGCCGGCTGGGTGGACCACTGGCGCACCCTGCTGGACCGCTACTCCCTGACCGCCACCAACTACGGCTCCTGGGTCGACACCGAGATGTGGCACGACCGCAGCCTCACCGCCGAGGAGGGCGCCGCCCAGATCCAGCAGGACCTGCGGCTGGCCTCCCGGCTGGGCTTCACCTCGGTGCGGCCGAAGTTCGGGGTCACCTCCTGGGACCTGGACCCGCACCCGATCTGGCAGGAGTCCGTCGAGCGCTCGCTGGAGCTGGCCGCCGAGCTCGACGTCGTCATCTGCCCGGAGATCCACGCCCCGACGCCGATCAAGCACCCGGTCACCCAGGCCTACGTGGACTTCATCGAGCGAACCGGCAGCGACCACTTCAAGCTGCTCGTCGACACCGGCATCTTCAACACCGCACCGGTCCTGGAGCTGTCCGAGGAGATCCAGGTCGACGACGACGAGGAGGTGCCGATGCACCTGCGCCCGCTCGCCGTGCCGATCGCCGACCTGGTCGAGGTGCTGCCGCACGTGCACTTCATCCAGGCCAAGTTCGCCACCGTCGACGACGACCTGCACGACCTGCACGTGCCGTGGCGGGAGATCATCCCGGCGCTGCAGGACGCCGGCTGGTCGGGCTGGCTGTCCAGCGAGTACGAGGGCCGGCGCGACCCGTACCGCGGCGGGGACCAGGTCCGCCGGTCGCACGCCCTGATGCGCTCCATCGCTGCCGAGCGGTCATGAGCGTCGGCACCCGCCCGGTCGTCCCGGGCTTCCACCCCGACCCGAGCGTCTGCGTCGTCGACGGGGAGTACCTGCTGGCCTGCTCGAGCTTCGAGTACGCCCCCGGCGTCCCGCTGTTCCGGTCGACCGACCTGCGCACCTGGGAGCAGATCGGGCACGTGCTGGACCGGCCCGAGCAGCTCGACGTGCGCGACGCGGGCCCGGCCGGCGGTGTGTTCGCACCGACCCTGCGCCACCACGGCGGCCGGTGCTGGATGGCCACCACCAACTGGACCGACGAGGGCGGGCAGCTGATCAGCTGGGCGACCGACCCGGCCGGCCCCTGGTCGGTGCCCGCCCGGATCCCCGGCGCGGTCGGCATCGACCCCGACCTGGCGTGGGACGACGACGGCACCTGCCTGATGACGTACGCCGGGTTCGGTGCCCTGGGCGGCATCGTGCAGTCGGCGATCGACCCGGTGACCGGCGAGGTGCTGACCCCGCCGCGGCGGATCTGGTCGGGCACCGGGGGCAAGTTCCCCGAGGGCCCGCACCTGTACCGCATCGGCGAGCACTGGTACCTGCTCATCGCCGAGGGCGGCACCGAGCGCGGTCACGCCGTGACCATCGCGCGGAGTGCCTCGCCGTCCGGCCCCTTCGAGGCGTGCCCGACCGGGCCGGTGCTCACCCACCGGGGCACCGACCACCCGGTGCAGAACACCGGGCACGCCGACCTGGTGCACCGCCCCGACGGCAGCTGGGCGATGGTGTTCCACGGCGTGCGGGCCCGCGGCGCCAGCCCGGAGTGGCACGTGCTGGGCCGGGAGACCTTCGCCGTCGACATCGACTGGGTGGACGGCTGGCCGGTCGTCGCGGGGCCGGTCGAGCCGATCGGGCCGGTGGACGAGGTCGTCGTCCGTGAGCTGACCGGCCCGGGCACGGGCCCGGAGTGGGTGGCCGCCGAGCGGTTCCCCGCAGAGCTGACCCGCTGGACCGACCGCGGGCTGGTAGTGGGCCCGGGCTTCCTGGGCACCCGGCAGGAGCAGCTCTTCTGCGACGTCACCGCAGACCTCGAGGTCACCGGCACCGGGGGGGTGGCGCTGCGCATCGACCCGCGGCACGGCCTGGAGCTGGAGGTGGCCGACGGCCGGGTGTCGGCGGTCTGGGCGGTCGGGGACGTCCGGCACGTGCTCGGGACGCGTGAGCTGCCGGCCGGCACGCAGCTGCGGATCGCGACCTCGCCGGGGACCGAGCCGCGCCCGTTCTCCACGGGGCTGGGCCCGGACCGGGTCACCGCGGGCATCGTCGTCGACGGGGCGTTCGAGGCCCTGGGGTCGGTGGACGGCCGGTACGTCTCCACCGAGGTCGCCGGCGGCATGACCGGCCGGCTGGCCGGGATCACCTGCACCGACGGCAGGGTGCTGGTGCGCGCCCTGCGGTACCGCGGGTCGGATGCCGCGGACGCGCTGCTCGAGGGCGGAGGCGTGGCCGGCTGATGAGCGGCCGGACGCGGTGGGGGATGGTCGGCACCGGCGGGATCAGCCGGGCCACCGTCGGTGATCTGCACCTGGCCGAGAACGTCCACCTCGTGGCCGTCGCCTCGCGCCACGAGGAGACCGCGGCCGCGTTCGCGGCCGCCCACGAGGTCCCGCGGTGGTACGGCGACGTGGACGCGCTCCTCGCCGCCGACGACGTCGACGTCGTCTACCTCTGCACCCCGATCGGCACCCACGCCGACCTCGCCCGCCGGGCGCTGCTGGCCGGCAAGCACGTCCTCGTCGAGAAGGCCCTCGCCAGCACGGCCGACGAGGCGCGGTCGCTGGCCGCGCTCGCCGCCGAGCAGGGCCGCTTCTTGATGGAGGCCATGTGGATGCGTTTCAACCCCGCCGTGCGCCGGGTGCTCCAGGAGGTCGCCGACGGCAGGATCGGCGAGGTGCGCTCGGTCCGGGCCAGCTTCGGCTTCCCGCCACCGCCCGGCGCGGCGCACTGGCGGCCCGACGGCGGCGGGGCGCTGCTGGACATGGGGGTCTACCCGCTGACCCTGGCGCACCTGCTGCTCGGCGCGCCGACGGCCGTCGATGCGACCGGTGAGGTGCGCGCGGACGGCGTCGACCTGACGGCGTCGGTGTTCCTGCGCCACGGCGACGCCCGGTTCGCCTCCCTGCTGACCAGCCTGCGCAGCTTCGTCGGGGCGGGCGCGGACATCGGCGGGACGGACGGGGCGATCACCCTGGACGCACCGTTCTTCGCCACGGGTTCCCTCGAGGTGCTGACGCCGCCGTCCCGGCGGCCCGACCGCATCACGCTGCCGCTGGAGGGCAACGGTTACGTGCCCATGTTCCGCGCGGTCGGCGAGGCCCTCGCCGCGGGACTCCTGGAGCACCCCGACCGGCCGCTGCGGGACACGATCGCCGTCCTGGACACGATCGACCTGGTCCGCGCCCGGTTGGTCGCCCACCCTGCGGCGGACCGGGTCAGCCCTCGATGAGGGCCAGCTGCTTGCTGATCATCGCCGGGTTGCTGTCGCCGGCCACCTTCTGCAGGAACGGGGTGTGGTCGAAGACGAAGTCCCGCACCGGCCGCAGGAACGCGGGCGCGTGGTGGAACACCTTGCCCAGCAGGTAGGCCTGCTGCACCTGCTGGGCGGTGTGCGGCTTGCGCGGGTCCTCGTAGCTCTGGAGTGCCACGGCCACGGCGGCGGCGTCGGTGAGGTCGACCCCGCGCAGGGCGACGCCGAGGAAGTAGCCGTCCTCGATGGACATGCCCGCGCCGTATGCGGCGTAGGGCGACGTCGGGTGGGCGGCGTCGCCGACCAGGGTGGCGCGGCCCCTCGACCACTGCTCCAGCGCGGGCCGGTCGCGGAGCACCCACCGCTGCACGTCGGCGTCGGCGGTGGCGGCGATCAGCCCGGGCAGCGGGGCGGGGAAGCCGGTGGCCAGCGCGGTCGCCGCGGCCTTGAGGTCGGCCGGGGCGGGGGCGTCGGGGTCGCAGGCGGTCAGCACCCACCACTGGTGGCCGTCGCGGCCCTCGTGCCGGATCGACGTCCAGCTGCCCTGCACGGTCGGGCCGTGGGTCAGCACGCAGCTGTTCGGGGTGGTGCCCGGGACCTCGGCGAAGGTGAAGCCGCCGAAGATGTGCAGCTTGTGCTCCCGCTTGGGGGCGTCGCCCCACAGGGTCCGCCGCACGAGCGAGTCGATGCCGTCACCGCCGACCAGCACGTCGTGCTCGGCGGTGCTGCCGTCGGCGAAGTGCAGGGTGACCGCGCGGTCGTCCTGCTCGATGCGCTCGACCTGCTGGCCGAAGCGGATGGTGCCCCCGGGCAGGGCCTCGAGCATGCGGCGGTAGAGCTCGGGGCGCAGCAGGCCGATGAACCCGCCGCCGAACTCGTCCTTGGCCGCCTGGTCGAGCTTGACCCGCACCCGGACGTCGCCGCGCAGGTTGCGGAACTCGGAGTCGGTCGGGGCCCCGAGGTCGACGGTGTCCACCCCCAGCGCCCGCAGCGCCTTCAGCGGCGGCGGCCACAGGTTGAGGATGTTGCCGGCCGGCCGTGCCTCCCGGTACCGCTCGTACACCGTGACGTCGTGGCCGGCGCGGATCGCGCCGAGCGCGGCGGCCATGCCGGCGGGGCCGGCGCCGAGGACGGCGACCCGTCCGGGGGAGGGGTGGGACATGTCGGGCACCTCGTCGTGTCGGCTGAACAGTAGTGAGCACTACTGTTGCGACCGTAACCCAGGTCACCCGGCTGTCAAGGGAGGATGTCGTCGTGGCTGAACCCCTGCCGTCGGACCTGCAGATCCGCCCGCCCCTGCAGCGCCGCAGCCGTGAGGCCTGGGCCCGGGTGCTCGACGCCGGCGTGCAGCTGCTGGAGGAGGGCGGCTACGACGCCTTCACCATCGCCGCGCTGTGCGAGCGGGCCGGGGTGGCCCCTCCGGCGATCTACGCCCGCACCACGAACAAGGAAGCGCTCTTCCTCGCCGTCTACGAGCACGGCATCGCCCGGCTGGCCCCGGCGCAGGGCGCGCTGGAGGACCTGCAGCACGGCGATCCCGCGCAGCTCGTCCGCGACGCCGTCGCCGCGGTGCTGGGCGGGATGCTCGCGCACCGGCGGTTCCTCGGCGCCGTCGTGCTGATCTCCGCCGCCCACCCGGAGGTGCACCGGCGCGGAGCCGGGTACGCGCACGCCCTCGAGGAGGCCTTCGTGGAGCTGGTCGGCCGGCTGGGGGAGGCGGTCACCCACCCCGCGCCCGCGGCCGCGGCCCGCACCTGCTTCGGATCCGTCTTCGCCGCCGGGGTGCTGCGGGTGGCCTGGGGTGCCGACTTCACCACCGCCGTCCCGCTGGACGACGCCGCCTTCGTCTCCGCCCAGGCCGACGCCGCCGTCCGCCACCTGCTCGGACGCTGACTGCAGGCCGCGCGGCCGGACGACGCGGCCGCCGCCCACGTGGAGCTCCGGGGTCGGACGGCGTGCTCAGGCGTGCCGCAGGTCGCGGACGGAGCGGGCCGCGAGCGGCAGCAGCGCCGACCCGGCGAGGACGACGGCGCCGGCGACGGCCACCTGACCGGCGCCGAAGGCCAGGGCGAGCGGGCCGGCCACCGCCTGACCGAGCGGGATCGCCACGAACGAGCCCAGGTCGTCGTAGGAGGACACCCGGGAGAGCACCCGCTGCGGCACGTGCCCCTGCAGAGCGGTCTCCCAGCAGATGCCGGCCACGGCCGAGCCCGCACCGGCCAGGCAGGCGACGGCCACCAACCAGCCGACCGGCGCGGCGGTGCCCAGCAGCAGCAGCGGCAGGGCCAGCAGGGCGGTGCACAGCTGCCCGGCGCGCAGCGGGCGGCGGACGGCGACCCGGTACAGCAGCAGGCTGGCAGCCAGCAGTCCGACGGCCCGCCCGCTGAGGATCACACCCCACGCCGCCTCGCCGAACGACGCCCGCGCGATGGTCGGGCCCAGCACCGACCAGACACCCTGCTGCACCAGGTTGACGACCAGGAACGCCAGGGTCACCGCCCACACCCAGGTCAGCGACCGGAACGCGTCCCAGCCGTCGCGCAGGTCGTCCACCACCGACCTGCGCGGCGCACCGGCGGCAGGCCTGACCGGGACCCGAGCCAGGCAGAGCGCGGCCAGCAGGTAGCTGACCGCGTCCACGGCCAGCGCCCACCCGCCGCCGGCGGTGGCGCTGAGCACCCCGGCCACGGTGGGCCCGAGCACCTTGGTCGCGTTGGCCGTGCTCGCCAGCAGCGAGTTGGCCCGCTGCAGCTGCCCGCGGGCCACCAGCTCGGGCACGATGCCGCGCAACGCAGGCATGGTGAAGCCGGTGACCACACCGTTGACCGCCGACAGTGCGGTGACCGCCGCCAGGTCGAAGGATCCCGACAGCAGGACCGTGGCCACGGTGGCCTGGGTGAGCCCGGCCCCGAGGTGCGAGACGACCAGCACGCCGCGGCGCGGGAGCCGGTCGGCGACCACGCCTCCGGCCAGCAGGAACACGACCATCGCCAGGCTGTGACCGGTCAGCACGACCCCCAGCGCGGTGGCCGACCCCGCGGCGTCCAGCACGGCGAAGGCGAGCGCCACCGAGCTCAGCGACGTGCCCGCCAGCGAGACCAGCCGACCGGTGAAGAACCACCGGAACCCCCGGCTCGCGAACGGGCTGCCCACGGGTGTCTCGGCCACGACCAGCCAGCATCGCAGGTCCGGACACGCGCAGGGTGTTGACAGCGTGACCCAGCCCACCTAACTTCCTCTCAGATCAGAATCAACATTCGGATACGGGATCGGGGTGGTCGCCGTGACGGCAGCCGTCGCGCCGCAGGACCTCCGCCGCGCCCTGGGCCTGCACGCCACCGGCGTCGCGGTCGTCACGGCCACCGAGGCCGACGGCGGCACCGCGGCGATGGTGGTGGGCACGTTCACCTCCGTCTCGCTGGACCCACCTCTGGTCGGCTTCCTGCCCGACCGGTCCAGCAGCAGCTGGCCGCGCATCGCCGCGACCGGCGGGTTCCGCGTCAGCGTGCTGGCCGCCGACCAGGAGCCGGTCTGCCGCGCCTTCGCCACCAAGGCCGAGGGCCGGTTCGACCTGCTGGACCCCGTCGAGCCCGGCACGGCCGGGCGCGCGGTCCGCGGCGCCGTGCTCACCGTGGACTGCACCGTGCACGACGTCCTGGACGCCGGCGACCACCACCTCGTGCTGGGCGCCGTCCGCTCGCTGGCGCCCGGCGCCGGTGGTCGGCTGCCCCTGCTGTTCGTCCGCGGCGGCTACGGTGCGCCGTCGGTCCCCTCCGTCCAGGCCGAGGTCCCGGCGTGGGCCGCCCAGTTGGCGTGGGCCGACCGGGTGCGGCCCGAGGCCGAGGCGCTCGCTGCGGCCACCCACCTCGAGTGCCTGGTCACCGCTGCCGTCGACGGCCGTGTCGTGTCGCTGGTCGCCGCCGGGGTCGAGTCCCGCGCGGCCGGGTCGGCCACCCGGGTCGGGACCTCCTTCCCGCTCGTCGCCCCGCTGGCACCGGTGTTCGTCGCCTGGGCCCCGGAGGCCGAGCAGCGTGCCTGGGCCGACCGGGCCCGGGCGCTCACCGGGGGCGGCCACGACGACGCCCTGGCCGCCCAGCTGCACGCGGTGCGCGAGCGCGGGGTGCACGTCACCACCGGCCACGCCACCGCCGACGCCTTCGAGCGGGTCGTCCGCGGCGAGGAGGCCGACGGCCTGGCCCCGGTGCTGCGTGCCCTGCTCGACACCGGGCCGCTGCCCGTCGCCGAGGAGCCCGTCGCCGAGCTGGTCGACGTCACCTCGCTGACCGCCCCGGTCCGCGACGCCGGCGGCCGCGTCGTGCTCGCCCTGCACCTGAGCGGCTTCACCGGCACCGAGCCCGGCTGGGAGATCGGCCGCGCCGTCACCGAGCTGCACGCCGCCGCGGCCCGCTGCTCCCTCCTGCTCGGCCGCTGACCGGCCGTCCCGACCACCACCCACCCCGCCCGCCCCCGCCGAAAGAGGACCCCGTGCACTTCTCCGCCTTCCTCACCACCCGCTCGTCCGGCCCCCACGAGGACCGCGCGGTCATGGACGCGATGGTCCAGAACGCCGTGGACGCCGAGCGCCTCGGCTTCGACGCCGTCTTCCTGCCCGACCACCACTTCACCGGCTACGCCCCGCCGGCCAGCGACCCGATGATGTTCGCGTCCTACCTGGCCGCCAAGCTGCCCCGGCTGCACTTCGGCTTCTCGGTGCAGACCATCCCGCTGCACCACCCGGTCCGGTTCGCCGAGCGGCTCAACCTGCTCGACCAGCTCACCGACGGCAAGATCCTGGTCGGCATCGGCTCGGGCACCACGCCCGAGGAGATGATCGGGCTGGGCGTCAACTACAAGGACACCAAGACCCTCACCGACTCCAACATCGCGATCGTCGAGCAGCTGTGGGCCAAGCAGCCCGAGGACGAGCCCGTGGTGTTCGACAACGGCCACTACAAGGGTGCCGTCGTCTCGCGGATCGCACCGGCCGCCTACTCCGCCGACGGCCCGCGGGTGATGAGCGTGGCCATGCGGCCGGCCAGCGTGCAGCGTGCGGCGACCATGGGCCAGCCCGCCTTCATCCCGGCCTTCACCCCGCCGGCCCTGGACGACGGCGACCCGCTGCCGCACCTGCGTCGCTACTTCGCCGCCTACAAGGAGGCCCTCGAGGCCGCCGGCCACCCGCAGGCGAAGGTCGACGCGGCGCTGGAGTGGACCACGCACACCTACCAGCACGTGCACGTGGCCGAGAGCGACGCGCAGGCCGAGGACGAGTTCGGCCAGATCATCGACCTCTACCAGACCGCGATCGAGCGCGAGCACGAGGCGAACAAGGCCGCCGAGGCGATCAGCGGCGTCGAGCTGGGCCCGGCCCACGACGGCCGCAGCCCCGGGTGGCAGAAGACGTGGTGCCTGTGGGGCAGCCCGGCCACGGTGACCGAGCACCTGGCCGAGGTCCGCGACATCGGCATCGGCAACGTCCTGGGCGGCTACCTCGGCGGCACGGTCACCCCGCAGCGGCTTGCCTGGGGCCGGCAGGCCATGGAGCTCATGGCCTCCGACGTCATGCCGAAGTTCACCGGGCGGTGAGCCCCGACGAGGCGCTGCAGGCCCTCGGCCCGCAGCGGCGGGCCGAGCTGACCGCCGGGGCGAGCGGCTGGAGCACGGTCGCCGCCCCGGAGGTCGGCCTGCGGGCGATGATCATGGGCGACGGGCCGCTGGGCCTGGTCAGCCACACCTTCGACGAGCGCGAGACGGCGCTGCTGCTGCCCTGCGGCACCGCGCTGGGCGCCACCTGGGACCCCGAGCGGGTGCGCACGGTGGCCCGCGCGCAGGCCTCGGAGGCGCTGCGCCGCGGCTACGCGGCGGTGTACTCGCCGAACCTCAACCTGGCCCGCACGGGCCTGTCGGGCCGGACCTTCGAGATGTACTCGGAGGACCCGGAGCTGGCCGGCGTGCTGGGCGCGGCGTTCGTCAGCGCGATGCAGAGCCAGGGCGTGGCCTCCTGCCCGAAGCACCTGGTGGCCAACGACACCGAGACCGAGCGCCAGCGGATGAGCGCGCAGGTCGACGAGCGCAGCCTCCGCGAGGTGTACCTGCGGCCCTTCGAGCTGGCGCTGCGCGACGCCGGTGCCTGGGCGGTCATGGCCGCCTACAACCGGCTCAACGGCGTCCCGTGCACCGCGCACGCCGAGCTGATCGCGGTGGTGAAGGACGAGTGGGGCTGGGACGGCCTGGTCGTCTCCGACTACTTCGCCCTGGGCGACACCCTCGGCCCGGCGACCGCCGGGCTGGACCTGGAGATGCCGGGCCCGGCGATCCACCTCGGTGCGCGGTTCGGCGCCGCGGTGGCCGACGGCGACGTCCTGGCCGACCGGCTCGACGACGCGGTGCTGCGCCAGCTGCGGCTGGCCTCCCGCGTCGGTGCGCTCGGCGACGGGCCCTCCGCCGACCCGACCCCGCCCGGGTACGTCCCGGCCGAGCAGGCACCCGAGCTGCTCGTCGAGGCGGCTGCGGCCTCCTTCGTCGTGCTGCGCAACGAGGGCGACCTGCTCCCGCTGTCGGCGTCGGCCGGCGGCCGGCTGGCCGTCGTCGGCCCCAACGCCTCCCGGCCCACCTACCAGGGCGCCACCTTCGGCCGGGTCCGCCCGGCCGGGGTCGTCGCCACCCCGCTGGACGCCGTCCGCGACCGCTTCGGCGGGTCGTGGGACGTCGTGCACGAGGTCGGCGTGGCGCGCACCCGGCTCGAGCCGCTGGGCGGGTTCGCCACCACGACGCCCGACGGCGAGCCCGGTGTGCTGCTGGAGCACCTGCCGGCCGGGGGAGGGGAGGCGGTGCTCGGCGAGGTCCGCGCCGACACCGCCTTCATCTGGTTCGGCGCGGTGCCCGGGGTCGGGCCGACCACAGCGCCGGGGGTGCTGCGGCTGACCGCCGTCCTGACGCCGACCGCCACCGGGGTGCACCGCATCGGCGCCGGGGGGTCGGGGGAGACCGTCGTCCGGGTGGACGGCGAGGTCGTGGCCACCCGCCCGGCCCCCGCGCCGGGCGACGTGATGGGCCAGGTGGCGCGAGCGGAGACCACGGACGGCGAGGTCGAGCTGACCGCCGGCCGGCCGGTCACCGTCGAGGTCGAGATGACCTCGGCCGGGGCGCGGGTGCAGGCCCTGACGGTGGGGTGCCTGGCGCCGCAGCCGGACGGCGTGCTGGAACGGGCCGTGCAGGCCGCGGCGTCCGCCGACGCCGTCGTCCTCGTCGTCGGCGACGTGCTGGAGACCTCCCGCGAGAGCCGGGACCTGCCCGCCTCGGGCCTGCCGCCCGAGCAGGTCGAGCTGGTGCGCCGGGTGGCCGCGGAGAACCCGCGCACCGTCGTGCTGCTCAACGCCGGCCGGCCGGTGCACACCCCCTGGGCCGACGACGTCGCGGCGCTGGTGCAGACCTGGTTGCCCGGCCAGGGCTTCGGCGACGCCGTCGCCGCCGTGCTGGCCGGGGACGCCGAGCCCTCGGGCCGGATGCCGGTCACCGTGCCGGTGGCCGACGAGGACCGGTCCACCTGGGGCGTCGCCCTCGACGAGGACCTGGCGCTGGACTACACCGGCACCGAGCCCACCGGGTACCGCGGCCTGCAGCGGCAGGGCCGGGCGGCGCGGTTCGCGTTCGGGTCGGGGCTGGGCTGGACGACCTGGGTGCACGGGGACGCCCGGGTCGAGGACCTGCCCGACGGCGGGGCGCAGGTGACCGTCACGGTGCGCAACACCGGGCAGCGCCGTGGCCGCGAGGTCGTCCAGGTCTACGTGCGCGCACCCGGGGAGGCCGACACCCGGCTGGCCGGGTTCGCCGGCGTCCGGGTGGAGCCCGGGGCGACCGCCGAGGTCACCGTGCCGCTGGGCGACCGCGCCTTCGCCCGGTGGTCGGCCGACGAGGGCGGTTGGCGCACCCCTCCGGGCCGGCACGAGGTGCTGGTGGGGCGGTCGTCGGTGCACCTGACCGCGGAGCTGGCCGTGCATCGGTGAACAAGAACCCTCGTTCGGGTATCGCGGTCACCGCCCCCCGCCCGTACCGTCGAGCCGTGCAGAACCCGACCAGCCCGGTGAAGGCGCCCAAGCAGGAACGCAGCCGGCAGTCCTTCGAGAAGGCGCTCGACGCGACCGTCACGCTGCTGGCCGAGCGTCGCTCCGACGCCTTCACCCTGGCCGAGGTCGCGCAGCTGGCGGGGGTCTCCACCGGGTCGATCTACGGCCGGGTGGAGAGCAAGTCCGACCTGATCCGGGCGGCCCACCTGCGCGAGACCGACCGCCTCCTCGGGGTGCAGCGGGCCGCGTTCGAGGACGGCGGGGACGACGTCCCGGACTCCCTGGAGTCGGCGGTGACCCGCACCGTGCGGGTCACCGCCGAGCTGCTGCGCACCGAGGCGCCCGTGCTCTCGCCGTTCATGCGCATCGGCAGCGACGACCCGGTCATCTACCAGCAGGCCCGCCCCGCCTACGACGACATGCACCACCGCTTCACCAGCGGGCTGCTGGCCCGGGCCGAGGCGATCGCGCACGCCGACCCGGTGCGCGCGGTCGAGTGGGCCTACCGCGTCGTCTACAGCGTCCTGGCCCGGTTCCTCGGGTTGGGCAGCGCGCCCGAGGCGGCCGGGGACGGCGACTGGGAGCAGATCCTGGCCGACCTGTCGGACATGGTGACCGCCTACCTGGCGCGCCCCGCCGCGGGCTGACCCACCCGTTCCACCCCGATCCGGAGGCGATCGGGCCCAGCCGGTCCCGCTTGCGGGCCGGCTCCTCGGCGTGCCTGTGACCTGCATCGATACCGTCGATACCGGGTATCAGGCACGCTCGGAATTCTCTGAATCAGAACCTTGCTTCTGATCCCGGTCCCGTGCACACTGACGCCGAACGTGACGCAGACCACCAGGTCCGCGACGCCGCGGTGGACCCGTCCAGGGACACCCCGACACCAGGAGCAACCACGGTGCACCTCCCCAGAACGGTTCGCAGCCTCCGGGCCGTCGTCGCCACCGGCGGCGTCGTCGCCCTCGCCGCCGGCCTCGCCGCCTGCGGCTCCTCGAGCTCCGGCGGAGGAGGTGGGGACGCCGCGGGCGAGAGCATCACCATCGCCACCACCGGTCCGGTCCCCTCCTTCTGGAACCCCTGGGACCCGGGCTCGGCCACCTCGACCTTCCTCGACCCGGTCTACGACACGCTGATCCACTACTCCGACGGCGAGCTGCAGCCCTGGCTGGCCACCTCGTGGGAGTTCACCGACCCGAACACCCTCGAGCTGAAGCTGCGCGACGACGTCACCTTCACCGACGGCTCGACCTTCGACGCCGACGCCGTGCAGGCCAACCTGCAGTACGCCATCGACGCCGGCGCGAACCAGCAGGACCAGACCTTCCTGGCCAACATCTCCGGGATGACGGTGGTCGACGACACCACCATCGACATCGCGCTCACCCAGCCCAACCCGGCCCTGCCCTACGACTTCTCCCAGCTGTCGGGCTACATGGCCAGCCCGGAGGCGCTCGCCACCGAGGACGGCCTGCAGCAGGAGCCGGTCGGCTCGGGCCCCTACCTCCTCGACACCGACGCCACCCGCCCCGGCGTCACCGTGGTCTACAAGCGCAACCCCGACTACTGGGCCGCCGACCAGGACCTCTTCCCCTTCGACACGGTCACCTACTCGATCATCGGCGACCCGACCGCGGCCAAGAACGCGGCCACCAGCGGCCAGGTCGACGCGCTCACCGTGCAGCCGGGCACCGACATCACCGGGTTCGAGCAGGTCACCAGCGAGTCCGGGGACCAGGCCGGCATCACCGGTGCCTGGGTCGACATGACCGGCACCGTCACCCCGGCGCTGGGCGACGAGCGGGTCCGGCAGGCCCTGAACTACGCGGTCAACACCCAGCAGCTGGGCGAGGTCGCCTACCAGGACACCGCCATCCCCGTCGCCGGCGTGCCGATCACCCCCGACAGCGCCGCCTACAGCAGCCAGCTGGGTGACCTGTACTCCTTCGACCCGGACAAGGCCAAGCAGCTGCTGGCCGAGGCCGGGTACGCCGACGGCTTCGACATGACGATGATCGCCGTCCCGCAGGCCGAGCAGTTCGCCCAGGCCATCGCCGGCCAGCTGGCCGACGTCGGCGTCCGGGTGTCGGTCGAGGTGCACGGCGCCGACCTGGTGCAGACCGTGCAGTCGGGCGCGAAGTCCTCCGGCCTGGTGCTGCAGCGGCTGACCGGCGACGCCGGCCAGGACCTGCAGAACGCCTTCGACCCGAACGCGTTCTTCAACGTCCACCACGGCGAGGCGACCGACGTCACCTCGCTGCTGACCCAGGCCGCGCAGGCGACCGACGAGTCCGCCCGCAACGCGCTGTACCAGCAGGCGGCCGTCGCCGGCGCCGAGCAGTCCTGGTACATCGCCACCCTGGTCCTGCAGACCGTCACCGCCTACGACCCCTCGGTCGTGACCGTGACCCCGCCGGACCGCGGTGCGATCCACCTGTACGACTACCAGCTCCCCAGCTGATCCCCGCCGGGGGTGGGCCGACCGGCCCACCCCCGGTGCACCACCCCCATCCGTCCCGACCGCCGCAGGAGACCCCATGACCCGGTACGTCCTCCGCCGCCTGGCGGTCGCGGTGCCCCTGGTGCTCGTCGTCGCCACCATCTCCTTCTTCCTCGTGCAGCTGGTGCCCGGCAGCCCGGCCGCCGCGATCCTCGGCCCGACCGCCACCCAGGACCAGGTCGACGCCCTCGAGCGCAGCCTCGGCCTGGACGCCCCGGCCACCACCCAGTTCGTGGACTGGCTGACCGGCGCCGCGCACGGCGACCTCGGCCGGTCCTACGTCACCGGGCAGCCCGTGTCCGACGCGCTGAGCCAGGCGCTGGCGCCCACCCTGTCGCTGGCGGTGCTGTCGACCCTGCTCACCCTCGGCCTCGGCCTGGTGATGGGCATGGCCGCCGCGGTCCGCGGCGGGCGCACCGACAAGGCCGTGCAGTGGGTCGGCAGCCTCGGCATGGCCATCCCCAACTTCTGGCTGGCCGCCCTGCTGGTCTTCGTCCTCGCCATCGAGCTGCCGCTGTTCCCGGCCACCGGGTACGCCGAGCTCGCCACCGAGGGCCTCGGTCCCTGGCTGTCCCACCTGGTGCTCCCGGTGCTGGCGCTCAGCGCGGTCAACCTCGGCCAGATCGCCTTCCAGGCCCGCGCGGCGTTCGCCGACGCCCTGGGCCGTGACTACGTGCGGACCCTGCAGGCCACCGGCACCCCGCGCCGGCGGGTGCTGTTCAAGCACGTGCTGCGCAACGCGTCGGTGCCGGTCGTGACCGTCACCGGGCTCACCTTCATCTTCACCCTCGGCGGTGTGGTGATCCTCGAGCTGATCTTCAACCTCCCGGGCCTGGGCAACCTGATGCTGCGGTCGGTGCAGACCAACGACTTCAGCGTCGTCCAGGGCGGCGTCCTCTACTTCAGCCTCGCCGTCATCCTCGTCAACCTCGTGGTGGACGTGGCGACGGCGAGCCTCGACCCCAGGGTGCGTGTCCGATGACCACCACGGTCCCCACGCCCGTCGGCCAGGAGGTCGGCGCGGCCACCCCCGCGGCCCGCGCCGCCCGCCCGGTGGGCGCCACCGCCCGGGCGGTCCGGCAGACGCTGCGCCGCCCCGCGGTCCTGATCGCCCTCGGGTGGCTGGTGCTGGTCGTCGTGACCAGCCTCCTGGCCGGACCGCTGTCCCCGTTCGACCCGCTGGCCCAGGACCTGGGCAGCCGGCTGCAGGGCCCGACCGCCGCCCACCTGCTGGGCACCGACGACCTGGGCCGCGACCTGCTGTCGCGGATCCTGCACGGCGGCGGGGTGCTGCTGCTGGCCGCCGTCGTCCCCGTGCTGGTCTCCTACCTGCTGGGCGTCCCGGCCGGGCTGCTGGTCGGCTACGTGGGCGGCAAGGCCGACGCGGTCGCCGACTTCGTGGTCAACGTGCTGTTCGCGATCCCGGCGCTCGTGGTCGTGCTGGCCGTCTCGGTGGTCACCGACAACAACCTGCCGATCATGACCGTGGTGTTCGGCGTGGTCGTCAGCGGCGGCATCTTCCGGCTCGTGCGGGCCTCCACGCAGGCCTCGCGGGACCTGCTCTACGTCGACGCCGCCCGGGTCAGCGGTGTCACCCGCACCACCATCCTGGCCCGGCACATCCTGCCCAACGTGCTCGGCCCGCTGATCGTGCAGGGCTTCCTGCTCTACAGCGGCGCCTTCCTCTTCCTGACCTCGCTGTCGTTCCTCGGCCTGGGCTTCGACCCGCAGGAGCCCAGCTGGGGCCAGCTGGTCTTCGACGCGACGGCCAAGCTGGACACCGACCCGTGGTTGATGGTGCCGATCGGGGTCGTGCTCATCGCCACCGTCGCGGCGCTGAACTACGTCGGCAACGCGCTGCTGGCCACCCTGCCCTCCTCCCGCCGGGCCCGGCTGCTCACCCCGACGCGTCGGCCGGTGCTGCCCGTCGCCGACGCCCACGGCACCGGTTCGACGGCCCCGGCCCCGCTGCCCGCCGGCCCGGGCGGCGACGAGCCCCGGCTGGTCGTCGAGGGCCTGGTGGTCTCCTTCCGCGGCGAGGACGGCCGCTGGCAGCCGGTCGTGGACGGCGTCTCGTTCGCCGTCGAGCGCGGCCGCACGCTGTGCCTGGTCGGCGAGTCCGGCTGCGGCAAGACGATGACCGCACTGGCCACCCTCGGCCTGCTGCCCGAGGGCGGTGCGGCCGCCGGGTCGGTCCGGCTGGGCGGCCAGGAGCTCATCGGCCTGGACGAGAAGGCCATGGCCCGGGTCCGCGGCAGCCGGATCGCGCTGGTGTCCCAGGAGCCGATGGTGGCCCTGGACCCCTGCTTCTCCGTGCGCAGCCAGCTCGGCGACGTGGTCCGGCTGCACCGCGGTGGCTCCCGCGCCGACGTGCGCACCCGGACGCTGGACCTGCTGCGGCTGGTCGGCATCCCCAACGCCGAGCGGGTGGGGCGCAGCTTCCCGCACCAGCTGTCGGGGGGCATGGCGCAGCGGGTCTGCATCGCCCTCGCCCTGGCCGGTGAGCCCGACGTGCTGGTGGCCGACGAGCCCACCACCGCCCTGGACCCCACCATCCAGGCCGAGATCCTGGACCTGCTCCGGTCCCTGCAGGACAGCCTGGGCCTGGCGCTGGTGCTGGTGACCCACGACCTGGGCGTGGTGGCCGACATCGGCGACACCGCCGCGGTGATGTACGCGGGCCAGGTGGTCGAGCTCGCCCCCGTCGAGGAGCTGCTCGCCGCCCCGCGGCACCCCTACTCCCGCGGCCTGCTGGACGCCATGCCCGAGGACGCCGAGCGCGGCGTCCCGCTGCGGACCGTGCCCGGCGTGGTGCCGCTGCCGAAGGACTGGCCGACGCACTGCCGGTTCGCCGCCCGGTGCGAGCTGGCCACCGACGCCTGCCGCACCGGACCGGTCCCGATCGAGGTGGTCGGCCCCGACCACCAGAGCCGCTGCATCCGCACCGCCGAGACCGCCCGGGGCGTCCACCCCGTTGCCACCGGAGGCCAGTCATGACCGTTCCCGGCACCACGTCGCCGTCGTCACCCCTGCTGCGGATCGCCGACCTGCACGTGGACTACAAGCTGCCGGGCTGGCGCACCACGCCGCTGCGCGCGGTCGACGGGGTCGACCTGACCCTCGCCGAGGGCGAGACGCTGGGGGTGGTGGGGGAGTCCGGTTCGGGGAAGTCGACCATCGGCCGGGCCCTGCTCGGCCTCGCGCCGGTCACCAGCGGCTCGATCGAGCTGGCCGGGCACGACATCACCCACACGAAGGCGGGCGACCGCAAGCACATCGCCTCCGACCTGCAGGTGGTCTTCCAGGACCCCTACGGCTCGCTGAACCCCTCCCGCACGGTCGGGAAGACCCTCGCCGAGCCGCTCGAGGCGGTCGCCGGCGCGGACGGCTCCACCGCGCTGGCCGAGATCCGCGGTCTGCTGAGCAAGGTCCGGCTGCCCGACGACGCCGTCGACCGGTACCCCAACGCGTTCTCCGGCGGCCAGCGGCAGCGCATCGCGATCGCCCGCGCGATGGCGGTCAACCCCAAGCTGATCGTCTGCGACGAGGCGATCAGCGCCCTCGACGTCGTCACGCAGGCCCAGGTGCTCAACCTGCTGCGCGACCTCCAGCGCGACACCGGGGTGGCGTTCCTGTTCATCGCGCACAACCTGCCCGTGGTGTCCTACTTCTCCGACCGCGTGCTGGTGCTGTACCGCGGCCGGGTCATGGAGTCCGGCCCCGCGGCCACCATCCACGCCCGGCCGGCCCACCCCTACAGCCAGGCGCTGCGCGCCGCCGTCCCCGTGCCCGACGTGGCCGCCCAGCGGGTGCTGCGCCGGCAGCGGCAGGCGGTCGTCCGCGCCACCACCGCGCAGGCCCGCCCGGCGCCCGAGCAGGGCTGCCCGTTCGCCCCGCGCTGCCCGCACGCCGCCGAGGTCTGCTGGACCACCCGGCCCGCCGACACCCCGTTCGAGGACCGGGTCGTCGCCTGCCACGTCTTCGACGCCGCCTCGGGCCACCCGCAGGCCGGCGGCGCCCCCGACCTGGTGGCCGGCGAGCTCGCCCCCACCGCCCCCTGACCCGATCAGACAGGAGCCCACCGTGGCCGAGCACCAGATCAAGAGGGGCGTGAGCCTGTACTCCTTCCAGGAGGAGTACTTCCTGCGCACCCTGAGCCTCGAGGACCAGATCCGCGCCGCCGCCGACATGGGTGCCCGGGGGATCGAGATCATCCCCGAGCAGTCCGTCCCGGGTTTCCCGCAGCTGACCGACGAGTTCGTCGCGACCTGGCACGGCTGGATGGAGACCTACGGCACCACGCCGGTGGCCACCGACCTCTTCCTGGACACCAAGCTGCACGCCGACCGCTGGCTGACCCTCGCGGAGCAGGTCGCCTCGGTCCGCCGCGACGTCGACATCGCCGTGCGCCTGGACGCGCGCATCGTGCGGGCGATCATCAACACTCCGCCCGAGGTGATGGAGGGGGCCGCGCCCTACGCGGAGGCCCACGGCGTGCGGCTGCTGCTGGAGGTGCACGCGCCCTTCCACTACGAGCACCCGTGGATCCTCGAGCACCTCGAGGTCATGCACCGCACCGGCTCCCCGGCCCTGGGCCTCATGCCGGACATGGGCACCTTCGTGGAGCGGTTCCCACGGGTGGTCAGCGACCGCGCCCTGCGCGACGGCGCCCGGCCCGAGCTCGTGGACTACATCGTCAAGACCTACGACGACCACGGCGACACCCACGCGTTGATGGACATCATGAACTACCGCCACGGCGGCCCGGTCGAGGTCGGGCTGGCCCGCCAGGCCACGCACTACATCTGGACCGACCCCCGCTCGATGCTGCCGCACATGCCGCTGATCGGGCACATCCAGGCGAAGTTCTACGAGATGACCGACGAGGGCTCCGAGTACTCGATCCCCTACGAGCGGATCGTCCCGGTGCTCGTCGAGGGCGGCTACGACGGCTACCTGTCCAGCGAGTACGAGGGCAACCGGCACATCCAGGACGCCTTCCCCGTGGACAGCGTCGAGCAGGTCCGCCGCCAGCACGCCCTGTTCACCCGCCTGCTCGGAACGGAGTCCGTCTGATGTTCGACCAGTACATCGTCTGCGAGGAGGGCTTCCGGGCCCGGGACGACGGCCGCACCGGCGGCGTCGTCGAGGTCCGCATGCCCTACTACCGCGGTCTGGGCCTGTCGATGGTCGAGGCCGTCGACCTGACCCTCGACGGCGTCCCGGTCCCGGCTGCGCGCACCACCCTCACGGTGCACGGGAACAGCTACGGCTTCGACCAGCTGCCCACGGTGCTCCACGACCGGTGGGAGATGGGGGAGCGTGCCCAGCTGGCCTTCGAGACCGACGCACCGCTCGCGCCCGGCGAGCACGACGTGGCGGTGGCGGTGCGGCTGCGGATCTCCTACATGCCGGTGCCCGGCGGCGGCCGGGACCGCAAGCGCCTGACCCTCGCGGGGTGACCGCCGACCGCCGGCTGGTCGAGGACTTCGTCGACGTGATGTACCGCCGCAAGGACGTCGGCGCGGCCTTCGACACCTACGTGGCCGCCGACTACGTGCAGCACAACCCCGGCCTGGCCGACGGCCGGGACGCCGCCCGGGAGCCGCTGGTGGCGATGTTCGCCGACCCGGGCTTCGCCCCCGAGGTTGTCCGGCTCCTCGTGGACGGCGACCTGTGCGCGGTGCACCTGCGCATCGTGCGCGACGGCCGGCCGGTGGCCGCCGTCGTCGACCTCTACCGCTGGGACGGCGAGCAGGTCGTCGAGCACTGGGACGTCATCCAGCCCTGGCCGGCGACGTCCGCCACCGACCACCCGATGTTCTGACCCGCTGACAGGAGATCCGTGCCCATCCACCCGGACGTCGCGTCCCGGTTCCACCACCTCGACGGCCTCACCTCGTTGCGCGAGGCCTACGGCACCGCGGCCGGCCGCGCGCAGATCGACCGGTTCGAGGCCTGGGACCCGACGGTCCCGCCACCGCAGGTCGACGTCCGCGAGGACCGTGCGCCCGGACCGCACGGCCCGGTGCCGGTCCGCGTCTACGGGCCCGGGCCGGAGGCCGGGACCACCCGCCCCTGCCTGGTGTGGCTGCACGGCGGGGGGTTCGCCGGCGGTGACCTCGACATGCGGGAGGCCGACTGGACCGCCCGCGAGGTCAGCGCCCGGGCCGACGCCGTCGTGGTGAGCGTGGACTACCGGCTGGCCCAGGGCGAGGTCAGCTACCCCGTGCCGCACGACGACGCGGTGGCGGCGATCGCCTGGGTGCGCGACCAGGCCGCGGCGCTGGGCGTGGACCCGGCACGCATCTCGGTCGGGGGCGCCAGCGCCGGGGCCAACCTCACCGCCGGTGCCGTGCTGAAGCTGCGCGACCGGGAGAGCTGGGTCCCGGCCGCCCTGGTGCTGGTCTACGGCGTCTTCCACCCCGTCGTCCCCGCGCCGTCCCGGGCGCTGGCCGCCCGGTTGGCCGAGCTGCCCGGCCTCTACCAGGAGAAGCCCGGCGAGGACACCTCGTGGGTGACCACCAACTACCTGGGCGGGCCGCTGGGCACCGCCGACGGGTACGCCATGCCCGCCCTCGCCGTGCTCGAGGGCCTGTGCCCCACCGTGCTGGTCAACGGCGAGTACGACAACCTGCGCGCCTCGGGCGAGGCGTTCGCCGCGGCGCTGGCGCTGGCCGGGGTCGACGTCCGCCAGGTCCTCGTCCCCGGGATGCTGCACGCCTTCCTCAACCTGCCCGCCGAGCTCGAGCCGGTCGGCCGCGCCCTGGACCTCGTGGCCGAGGTCGTCACGACCACCGCCACCACACCCCGATGACCGGAGACGACGTGCCCCGCTCCTTCCCCTCCGCCGTCGACGTCGCGATCGTCGGCAGCGGCCCGACCGGCGCCGCCTACGCCCGCGTGCTCAGCGAGCTGTCGCCCGGCACCACCCTCGCGGTGTTCGAGGTCGGCCCGGCGCTCACCGACCCGCCCGGCATGCACGTGAAGAACATCGCCGACCTCGACGAGCGGCTGGTCGCCCAGCGGCGGTCCGAGGGCGTGCACCCGCACACCGCCACCAAGGCCGAGGCCGCCCTCACCGACCCGACCAAGCGGGTCGTCCGGCCCGGCACCCACGTGCTGCCCGACGGTTTCCGGCAGCCGGGGGAGGACGGCATCCCGGCCCTGGCGATGTCCAGCAACGTCGGCGGCATGGGCGCGCACTGGACCTGTGCCTGCCCCCGCCCCGGCGGGGCGGAGCGGATCGACGCCCGCCCCGACCTCGACGAGCTGCTCGACGAGGCCGAGCGACTGCTCGGGGTCTCCCGCGACCCCTTCGGCGACGCGCCGTACTCCGACGTCGTCCGGGAGCGGCTGGGTGCCGAGTTCGACGCCGAGCGCCCCGCCGACCGGTACGTGCGGTCCATGCCGCTGGCCGTGCAGCGCCGGGCCGACGGCGCCCTGACCTGGAGCGGTGCCGACGTGGTCTTCGGCGACGTGACCCGGGACAACCCGGCCGCCACGCTGTTCCCCGAGGCCCAGGTCCGCCGGGTGCTGGTCGAGCACGGCCGGGCCGTCGGCGTCGTCGTCCGGGACCGCCGGGACGGCACCGACCACGAGGTGCGCGCCCGGTTCGTGGTCGCCGCCGCCGATGCGGTGCGCACCCCGCAGCTGCTGCACGCCTCGGGTGTGCGGCCGCCGGCGCTGGGCCGGTACCTCAACGACCAGCCGCAGATGGTCTTCGCCGTCCGGCTGCGCGACGTCGGCAGCACCGCCGCCGACCAGCACGACCCTCGCGGGGACACCGCGATCGTGCAGCAGAGCGGGGTGTCGTGGGTGCCCTACACCGACGCGAACCCCTTCCACGGCCAGGTCATGCAGCTGGACGCTTCGCCGGTGCCGATCGTGGGCGACGTCCCGGCGCCGGGCACGGTCGTCGGGCTGGGCTGGTTCTGCGGCAAGGACCTGCAGGCCACCGACCGCGTGGAGTTCGACGACGACGCCGTCGACGAGTTCGGCATGCCGAAGCCGCTGGTCCACTACACGCTGACCGACCGCGACCGGGCGACGCTGGCGCAGGCCGCCCGCAGCGTCCGGCGCGCCGCGGATGCGCTCGGCGAGGCACTGGGCGACGAGCCGTTCGTGCTGCCGTCGGGCGCCTCGCTGCACTACCAGGGGTCGACCCGCATGGGCGCGGTGGACGACGGCACCTCGGTCTGCGGCCCGACCAGCGAGGTCTGGGACGTCGAGGGCCTGTTCGTCGCCGGCAACGGCGTGATCCCGACGCCGATGGCCTGCAACCCCACCCTGACCTCCGTCGCGCTGGCCGTGGCCGGGGCCCGCGAGATCGCCGCCCGGCTGGCCCAGGGGGTTGAGACCCAGACCACGTCGGGCTAGAATCAGAATGGCGGTTCTGAAGAGCCGCTAGACGCCAGGCCCGCTCTGCGGGACCCGCTCGAGTGCGGGCACCTCCCTGACGCCGACCTCGACGAGGCACCCGAGCCACCTCGTCAGCCCAGCACCCGCGGGTCGTCGGACGACGGCCCGCCCACCGCAACGGGAGAGGTCCCCGTGTACCGCTTGTCACCCAACATCGAACTGCTCTTCAGCGAGGCGGGGCCCGACCTCGCCGACCGGGTCCGGGCGGCCGCTGCGGCCGGCTTCGACGCCGTGGAGATGTGGCAGACGTCCACCCGCGACGTCCCGGCCATCGCCGCGGCGCTGCGCGAGACCGGGGTCTCCATGACCGGCATCCTGGCCGAGCCCCGCACCAACTTCGCCATGCCGTGGGAGACCATGGACGCCTTCTTCGCCGGGCTGGACAAGGGTGTCGAGGCCGCCCGCACGCTCGGTTGCCCGCGCATCGTGCTGGGGTCGGGCAGCGGCTTCGGCGGCGCCAAGCGGACGGCGAACCACGAGCGGCTGGCCGAGATCTTCACCCAGGCGGCCGAGCGGGTCGCCGGGTCCGGCATCACCCTCGTGCTCGAGCCGGTCAACACCCGGGTCGACCACCCCGGCGCGCTGCTGGACCACACCGCCGACGCGGTCGAGGTCGTGCGCATGGTCGGCTCGGACGACCTCCGCCTGCTGTTCGACCTCTACCACTCGGTCGCCCAGGGCGAGGACGCGACGCTGGCGCTGAAGGGCGCGGCGGACGTGATCGCCTACGTGCAGATCGCCGACGCCCCCGGCCGCGGCGAGCCCGGGACGGGCGACATCGACTGGGCCGCCCGGCTGGGCGAGCTGCGCGCCGTCGGCTACGACGGCCCCATCGGTCTGGAGTACGTGCCGACCACCGAGACCGTGGCCTCGGTGCAGCACATCCGGTCGCTGGCGGCGTCGGCATGACCGCCGCACCCACGGCCGCCGAGCGCGCCATCAAGTGGAGCTACATGGACCACTGGCGCAGCAACGGCCCCGCCGGCCCGGTCGACCAGTGGCACTCCCACCGGACGATGTCGGCGTTCCTCAAGCAGGTGAAGGCGGTCGGCTTCGACGCCATCGACACCTTCGACTTCCGCATCTGGCAGATGTACGGCGACTACGGCGGGCCGGCCAAGTACCAGGAGATGGTCCAGGACCACGGCCTCGAGCGGATCGTGAACACCTTCCACGCCGCCGACTACGACACCCGCACCTACGCCCCGCACCTGCCCGAGACCCACGAGGCCATCCTCGAGGACTTCCGGGTCACCATGGGCCGCTGGTCGGAGATCCAGCTGGACAACATCATCGTGATGCCGGCGACGCTGGCCTACGACATGGAGCCGGTCACCGACGACAAGCTCAAGCACACCGCCGACGTCTGGAACAAGGTCGGCGAGATCACCGCCGGCTTCGGGGTGCGGCTGACCTGCCACCACGAGTTCTTCTGCGGCATCCAGACCGAGGCCGACATCGACACCTTCTACTCCTACACCGACCCGCTGTACGTGTCGCTGTTCGTGGACACCGCGCAGCACTGCATCGCGGGGCTGGACCCGGTGGCGCTGTACGACCGGCACGCCCAGCGGGTGAGCGGGTTCCACTTCAAGGACACCCACCACGTCGCCGCCCCCGGCGAGCACGCCAACCGGCCCGACTCCGAGATCATGGCGCCGACCACCGGCAAGTGGTTCTACGAGATGGGCACCCCCGACGGCCTGGTCGACTTCGAGGCGATGATGACCGCCGTCCGCGACAACGGCTACACCGGCTGGATCTCGGTGGAGCACGACAAGGCCAACAAGGAGGGCGGCGACTACTCCGAGAGCACCGCGATCTCCCGCTGGTACGCGAAGAACGTCCTCGAGGAGATCTACCGGTGAGCGGCATCCGTTGGGCCTACGCGATCAACCAGTGGAAGCCGCAGTTCGACGACTTCGTCCGCCGCGAGGCGCACGAGCGGGCGCTGAAGACCATCTCGATCGCCGGCTTCGAGGGCGTCGAGCTCACCAGCGGCACCGGCCGCTGGCAGCCGATGGGCAACCCCGAGCAGCTGGCCGCCAACTTCGGGTCGGTCGCCGGGTTCGGCCGGTTCGTCCGGGGCTGCGCGCTCACCGCCGTCAGCAGCTGGGTCTACGACCCGTCCGAGCGCTCGATGGAGCACCTCACCGGGTCGCTGTCGCCGCTGTCGGCCGACGATGTCCCGACCCTCGTCGCCGAGGCACGCTGGTACGCCCAGGCCTTGGCCGAGCTCGGCGGATCGGTGCTGGTCGTCCCGGCCGGTCCGGCGGCGGAGGACAAGCCGCCCCTCGACGACGCGGCCCTCGACCAGCTGGCGGCGACCTGGAACGCCGTCGGTGCGGCCGTGGCGGAGGACGGCGTGCAGCTCGCCGTGCACGTCGACTTCCTCTCCTCGCTGCGGGCCGACGGAGCGCTCGACGCGCTGCTGGCCCGCACCGACCCGGCGCTGGTCGGGCTGGCCCTGGACACCGGCGAGCTGGCCGTGGCCGGCATCGACCCGCTGGCGGTCATCGCCGCGCGCGGCGACCGGATCCGGCACGTCCAGTTCAAGGACGCGCTGGCCGTCGACGAGGCGGGGGAGTACCGGCAGCCCGCCGCGCACTGGACCGTGCGGGTGCGCGGGGGAGCGCAGGAGGTGCCGCGCTGGTTCGCCGAGCCCGGTGCCGACGGCGGCCGGCTGGACTTCCCGGCGCTGACCCGCGCCCTGCTGGACGCCGGCTACACCGGCTGGGTGGTGGTGGAGAGCGACCAGAGCCCGCACCCGGCGCAGAGCACGTTGGTCGCCGGGTACCTGCTGCAGCGCGAGCTGCTGCCGCTGACCAGCGCCGTCGGCAGCGGCGCCCGGTGACGACCCGGGCGGTGCCCGACGTCGACCGTCCCGTCCGGCACCGCCCGAACGCCGTCCTGGCCGTGGCCTGCGTGGCCTCGTTCATGGGCATCCTCGACGTCAGCATCGTGAACGTGGCGCTGCCGTCGATGCGGGCCGACCTGGGCCTGTCACCCGGTGGCCTGCAGTGGGTGGTGAACGGCTACACGCTCACCTACGCCGGCCTGCTGCTGGTCGGCGGTCGGGCGGCGGACCTGCTGGGACGACGTCCGGTGTTCATCGCCGGACTCGCGGTCTTCACGGTGGCCAGCCTGCTGGGCGGGCTGGCCACCGAGGGCTGGCAGCTGGTCGCCGCCCGCGCGCTCCAGGGGGTCGGCGGTGCGGTCTTCACCCCCGCCACGCTGACCCTGGTCACGACGACGTTCGTGGAGCCGCGGGAGCGGGCCCGGGCGCTGGCCATCTGGTCCGGGGTGGCGTCGGCGGGCGGCGCGCTGGGCGGGGTGATCGGCGGCGTGCTCACCGGCCTGCTGAGCTGGCGGTGGGTGCTCATCGTCAACGTGCCCATCGGGCTGGCGGTGCTCGCCGCGGCCTGGTGGGTGCTGGCCCCCGAGCCGCGGCGACCGCTGCGTGGCCGGCTCGACCTCACCGGCGCGGCCCTGGTCACCGCGGCGTCCAGCTGCCTGATCGGCGGGCTGGTGGGCAGCGAGCAGCACGGGTGGGGGGCGCCGTCCACGCTCGGGTTGCTGGGGGCGGCCGTCGTCCTCGGTGCGGCGTTCGTGCTGGTCGAACGCCGGGCCGCGCACCCCCTGGTGCCGCTCGGGGTGTTCCGGGTGCGGTCGCTGGCCCTGGCGAATGGGCTCAGCCTGCTCACCGCGGGGCTGATCCCGGCGATCTTCTTCTTCGTCTCGCTGCACCTGCAGCAGGGGCTGCGCATGCCGCCGCTCGAGGCAGGTCTGGCGCTGCTGCCCGCCGGACTGGGCATCGTGGTCGGCCTGCAGACCGGGCCCCGGCTGCTCCGGCGGTTCCGCCCGCGCAGCGTGTACTGCGCCGCCTGCCTGGTGAGCGTCGTCGGCCTGCTCCTGCTGTCCCGGATCGGCTCGGGCGGCGGCTACGCCGGCGAGGTGCTCGGCCCGCTGTTCCTGGCCACGGCCGGGTTCGGCGCCGCCGGTCTGCCGATCACGATGGCGGCGACCTCCGGCGTGGGCCGCGAGCAGGCCGGACTGGCCTCGGGGCTGCTGAACACCTCGCGGCAGATCGGCGGTGCCGTCGGCCTGGCGGCGTTCGTGGTGATCGCCTCGACGGTGACCGCCCACCGGGCCGGGGGCGCCGTGCCGTCGGCCGCCCTGCTCGCCGACGGGTACGGGGTGGCGCTGCTCGTCGGCGCCGCACTGGTGCTGGTCGCCGGGGTCGGCGGTCTGGCCCTCCCGGGCACCGCCACCGGCCCGCCGCCACCGCCCGTCCCGTCCCCCGACCCGCAGCCGGCCACCACCGACCCCCGCCACCACCTGGGAGGACCCCCATGACCACCCGCCCCCTGCGCGTCGCGATGGTCGGCCACGCCTTCATGGGCCGGGCCCACTCGCACGCCTGGCGCACCGCGCCCCGCTTCTTCGACCTCCCGCTGCGTCCCGAGCTCGCCGTCCTGGTCGGTCGGGACGCCGGGCGCACCGCCGCAGCCGCCGAGCAGCTCGGCTGGGCCGAGACCGCCACCGACTGGCACGCGGTCCTGGAGCGGGACGACGTCGACCTGGTCGACATCTGCACCCCCGGTGACACCCACGCCGAGATCGCGATCGCCGCGCTCGAGGCCGGCAAGCACGTGCTGTGCGAGAAGCCGTTGGCCAACTCCGTCGCCGAGGCCGAGGCGATGACCGCCGCCGCCGACCGGGCGGCCGCGCGCGGCGTCCGAGCCATGGTCGGGTTCACCTACCGCCGGGTGCCGGCGATCGCGCTGGCCCGCCAGCTGGTCGCCGAGGGGCGGCTGGGGACGATCCGGCACGTGCGCGCGGCCTACCTGCAGGACTGGATCGCCGACCCGCAGGCCCCGATGTCCTGGCGGCTGGAGGCCGACAAGGCCGGCTCCGGGGCACTGGGCGACATCGGCGCGCACGTGGTCGACCTGACCCAGCACATCACCGGCGAG
>NZ_FNIR01000012.1 GCF_900103975.1 Klenkia soli | reverse complement strand
CTGGCGATCATCCTGGGGTTCATCGGGGTCAAGCTGATCCTGGAAGCCGTCCACGACAACTCCCTGCCCTTCATCAACGACGGCCAGCCCATCGACTCGGTCCCCGAGATCCCCACCTGGCTGTCCCTGGCGGTCATCCTCGGCGTCCTGGTCGTCGTCACCATCGCCTCCCTGCTCAAGACCCGCGGCCAGACCCCCGAGGACGCCGCGGTCGACGAGGACGCCGCCGAGCAGCGCTGATGCCTCAGGCGGCCGGGTCCGCGACCCGGCCGCCGGCGACCACCCGTGCGCCGTCCTGCCACACCTCGCGCACCCGTCCGGCGAGCCCGGACAGGTCGGCGGCGTCGCCGGCCAGCACGACCACGTCGGCCCGCTTGCCCGGCTCGAGCGAGCCGAGCTCGTCGTCGACCCGCAGCAGCCGCGCGGCCGACAAGGTGGTGGCGTGCCAGACGTCCTCGACGGCCATGCCGCGGTCGGCCATCAGCTGCAGCTCGCCCAGGTTCTCCCCGTGCGGGCCGACGCCGGAGTCGGTGCCCATCGCGATGCGCACCCCGGCCGCGTGCGCCCGGGCGACCGACTCGTCGTGCTGGGCCTGCACCGCGACCGCCTTGTCGACGACCGCCTGCGGCAGTGCCGCGCCGGCCGCGACGGCGGCCAGCACCGCCCGCGGCGCGGACAGCGTGGGCACCAGCCAGGTACCGCGCTCGAGCATCAGCTCGATCGCCTCGTCGTCGAGGAAGATGCCGTGCTCGATCGACCGGATGCCGGCCCGCACCGCGTTCTTGATCCCGTCGGCGCCCTGCGCGTGCGCCATCACCGCCAGGCCGGCGGCCTCGGCCTCCTCGACCAGTACGGCCAGCTCGGCCGGTCGGAAGTGGGCGTGCCGCGGGTCGTCCCGCGGCGACAGGACACCGCCGCTGGTGGCCACCTTGAGGACGTCGGCCCCGGCGCGCACCAGCGTGCGGACGACGCGGCGCACCTCGTCGGGCCCGTCGCAGACACCGCTGGGCCGACCCGGGGTGGGCGGCAGCAGCGGGGTCTCGGCGCCGCACACGTGCCAGTCGTCGGCGTGCCCACCGGTCTGGCTGATCATCGCCAGCGAGATCTGCATGCGCGGCCCGCGCACCAGGCCGGACCGCACCGCCTCGGCCACGCCCAGGTCGGCGCCGGCGGCGTCGCGCACGGAGGTGATGCCCAGCGCGAGGGTGCGGCGCAGGTTGCGGACCGCCTCGAAGTAGACCTGGCTGTAGGGGGTCTGCAGCTGGCGGAGGGTGTCCACGCCGCTCATCAGCACGTGCACGTGGCAGTCGAACAGGCCCGGGAGCAGCGTCGTCCCGGTGCAGTCGACCACCTCGTCGCCGTCCAGACCGGGGCCGACGTCGACGACGCGGCCGTCGGCCACCACCACGTCGGCCGGGGCGGCGGGCGACCCCGTGCCGTCGAGCACCGAACCGCCGGAGAACAGCACGCGTGTCATGCCCGGGACGTTAGCGGTGCTCAGCACATCCGGCCGGGCGCCCTGCACTAGCGTCTGCCCCCATGCGGCCCGACGACCTCGCCCACCTGCGCACCCCCGGCGTAGCCACGGTGTCCCCGGACGGGTCGACCGCCGTCGTCGCCGTCTCGCGGCTGGACCTGGAGGCCGACCACTACCGCAGCCAGCTCTGGGCGGTGCCCACCGACGCCTCCGCACCGGCCCGGCCGCTGACCCACGGGCACCGGGACTCCGCGCCGGTGTTCTCGCCCGACGGGCGCTGGTTGGCCTTCCTCGGCGCCGAGAGCGGCGGCACGCCGCAGCTGCACCTGCTGCCCACCGGGGGTGGCGAGGCCCGCCGGCTCACCGACCACCCGCTGGGAGCCGGAGCGCCGGTGTGGGGGCCGGACTCGCGGCGCATCGCCTACACCGCGCGGGTGCCCGAGCCCGGCCGCTACGGCACCGAGGACGGCGTCGGCCCCGAGGCCGAGGAGCCCCGGCTGATCACCACGCTGCAGTACCGCGCCGACGACCTCGGCTTCACCGTGGACCGCCGCCGGCACGTGTTCGTGCTGGACCTGCCCGAGGACGTCGCCGACGACGCCGTCCCGGTGGCCGAGCCCGTGCAGGTGACCACCGGCGACCACGACGACAGCGACGTCGCCTGGCACCCGGCCGGCACCGAGCTGGTCTTCGTGTCCGCCCGGCACCCCCGCGCCGACCGCGACCTGGTCACCGACGTCTACGCCTGCCGGCCCGACGGGTCGCACCTGCGTCGGGTCACCGAGTCCCGCTCGGCCTGCGCGGCCCCCACCTACGACCCCGGCGACCTCGAGGGCCGCACGCTCTACCTCGCCGCCCAGCCCGACCTGGGCCCCGACGGCCTGGACTTCGTCGGCCGGAACACCACCCTGTGCCGGGTCGAGGCGGCCGGCGGCCACCCGCAGCCGCTGCTGGACCCCGAGCGGCACGACCTGGGGCACGACTTCGGCCGGGTGGCCATCGCCGACGGCGACGCCTTCGTGGCCGTGCAGCGGCAGGGCGCCGTCGAGCTGCTGCGCGTGCCGCTGGCCGGCGGTGAGCCCGAGGCGCTGGTCGACGGGCCGTACACGACCACCGGCATCGGGGTCGGCGGCGGCGTCGTGGTCGGCACCGTGGCCCACGACCGGTCCGCCGGTGAGCTGGTGGCCATCACCCCGGGACGCCGCCGGCTGCTGACCGGGTTCGGCGCACCCCTGCAGACCACGGGCCGCCTGCACCGGATGCGCGAGAAGACCGCGACCGCCCCGGACGGCTACCCGGTGCACGGCTGGATCACCGTGCCCGACGGCCCCGGGCCGCACCCGGTCCTGCTCACGGTGCACGGCGGGCCGTTCAGCCAGTACGGCTGGACCCTGTTCGACGAGACCCAGGCCTACGTCACCGCCGGCTACGCCGTGCTGCAGTGCAACCCGCGCGGGTCCTCGGGATACGGCCAGGAGCACGGCCGCGCCGTGAAGGAGCGGATGGGCGAGCTGGACGCCGACGACGTCCTCGCCTTCCTCGACGAGGCACTGCAGGAGCCCGAGCTGGACGACGCGCGGGTCGGCATCATGGGCGGGTCCTACGGCGGGTACATGACCACCCTGCTGGTCGGCCGCACCCAGCGGTTCGCCGCCGCGATCAGCGAGCGGGCGTTCAACGACCCGGTCAGCTTCGTCGGCTCCTCCGACATCGGGTTCTTCTTCGCCGACCAGTACCTGGGCACCGACCCCGAGCGGGTCGCGGCGCAGTCGGCGATGGCCGGCGCGCACCGGATCACCACCCCCACCCTGGTGATCCACTCCGAGGAGGACTGGCGGTGCCCCCTCGAGCAGGGCACCCGCCTGTTCGTCGAGCTCAAGCGGCGCGGCGTGCACACCGAGCTGCTGCTGTTCCCGGGCGAGGGCCACGAGCTGTCCCGGTCCGGCCGGCCGAAGCACCGCCGGGCCCGCCTCGACCACGTGCTGCGGTGGTGGGCACGCTGGCTGCCCACCCCGCAGAACACCTCGGCCGCGGCCCTGCCGGCCGGTGCCGCACCGGAGCGTGCCGCGCCGGGGGAGGACGACCTGGGAGCCTGATCCGGGTCCGCTGGACGTCGACCGGTCCGGCGCGCGCGGTCGGGGCCGCCGGGGCAGGCTGCCCGGCATGGCACGGATCGAGGACCTCGCCGTCATCGGCGACCTGCAGACGGCGGCGCTGGTCGACACCGGGGGCTCGCTGGACTGGCTCTGCCTGCCCCGCTTCGACTCCCCGGCCTGCTTCGCCGCGCTGCTGGACACCGAGGCGGCCGGGCGCTGGCTGCTCGCCCCGGCGTCCGGGGGCCGGTGCACCTCGCGGCGCTACCGCGGCGACACCCTGGTCCTGGAGACCGAGTGGGTGACCCCCGAGGGCACCGTGCGGGTGGTCGACCTGATGCCGCTGCGGGGTCGCTACCCCGACGTGGTGCGCGTCGTCGAGGGGGTCTCGGGCGAGGTGCCGATGCGGGGCGAGCTGACCATCCGGTTCGACTACGGCCGCGTGGTGCCGTGGGTCCGCCGGCACGGCGCCCGCCTCCAGGCCCTGGCCGGACCCGATGCGCTGTGGCTGAGCACGCCGGCGCCGCTGGCGGGCCACGACCGCAGCACGGTCTCGGAGTTCACCGTCCGGGCCGGTGACCGCGTGCCGTTCGTGCTCACCTGGACACCGGGGCACCACGACGCCCCGCCCGAGGTGGACGCCGAGCGCGCCCTGGCCGAGACCCTGGCCGGGTGGGAGACCTGGGTGGCCGCGGGGGAGCGGGTGGGCGGCCGCTGGGCCGACGCCGTGACCCGGTCGCTGATCACCCTGCGCGCGCTGACGCACGCGCCGACCGGCGGGATCGTCGCCGCCGTCACCACGTCGTTGCCCGAGCAGCCCGGCGGGCCGCGCAACTGGGACTACCGGTACAGCTGGCTGCGCGACTCCACGTACACGCTGCAGGCCCTGCTCGCCGCCGGGCACACCGCCGAGGCCGCGGCGTGGCGCCGGTGGCTGCTGCGCGTGGTGGCCGGCGACCCGGCCGACCTGCAGATCATGTACGCCGTCGACGGCACCCGGCGGCTCCCCGAGCTGGAGCTGGACTGGTTGGCCGGCTGGGCGGGCTCGACCCCGGTGCGCACCGGCAACGGCGCCGCGGGGCAGCTCCAGCTCGACGTCGTCGGCGAGGTGCTCGACGGCCTGCACCTGGCGCGGGCCGCCGGCCTGGGCGCGGCCGACGACGCCTGGGACCTGCAGTGCGCGCTGGTCGAGCACCTGGAGCACCAGTGGCAGCAGCCGGACTCCGGGCTCTGGGAGCAGCGCGGCGAGCCCCGGCACTTCGTGCACTCCAAGGTGATGGCCTGGGTCGCCTTCGACCGCATGGTCCGCGGCGCCCGCGAGCACGACCTGCCGGGCCCGGTGGAGCACTGGGAGCAGGTGCGCGACACCATCCACGCGCAGGTGATGGACCAGGGGGTGCAGGACGGGCGGCTGACCCAGTCCTACGGCTCGACCGAGCTGGACGCCGCCCTGCTGCTGGTGCCCCGCGTGGGGTTCCTGCCCACGGACCACCCGGTCGTCGTGGCCACGGTCGAGGCGGTCGAGCGGGAGCTGACCCGCGACGGCCTGGTGCTGCGCTACCGGCCCGAGAGCTCGGGCGACGGGCTGCCCGGCACCGAGGGCGTCTTCCTGGCCTGCTCGTTCTGGTTGGTCGACGCCCTGGCCGGGATCGGCCGCCGGGCCGACGCGGAGGCCCTCTTCGAGCGGTTGCTGGGCTGCGCGAGCGACCTGGGTCTGCTCAGCGAGGAGTGGGACCCCGACGCCGGCCGCCAGCTGGGCAACACCCCGCAGGCGTTCAGCCACTTCGGCCTGGTGGTCAGCGCGGTGCAGCTCGCCGAGGGCCGGCACGCCCGCAGCGACCACCCGGTCGGCACCGCCCGCGCGGGTCACCCCCGGCTGCCCTAGCGTCGTCCCCGTTCCCCCCGACCCCAGGAGTACCCCCGTGGCTGCCCCCTCGCACGACCCCACGACCTCCGCCGCCTGGGCCGCGCTGCAGGCCCACCGCGACGCGCAGACCCCCGACCTGCGCGGGTGGTTCGACGCCGACCCCGGCCGGGCCGAGCGGCTGACCCTGGACGTCGCCGACCTGCACGTCGACCTCTCGAAGAACCTCGTCACCGACGAGACGATCGGGCTGCTGCGCGAGCTGGCCGAGCAGACCGGGGTGCTGGACCGGTTGCAGGCCATGTTCGCCGGGGAGCACATCAACGTCACCGAGGACCGCGCGGTGCTGCACACCGCGCTGCGCCGCCCGGCCGGGCTGGACCCGCTGGTCGTCGACGGCCAGGACGTCGATGCCGACGTGCAGGCCGAGCTGGCGAAGGTCTACGCCTTCGCCGAGAAGGTGCGCTCGGGGCAGTGGACCGGGGCCACCGGCCAGCGCATCGCCACCGTGGTCAACATCGGCATCGGCGGCTCCGACCTCGGCCCCGTCATGGCCTACGAAGCCCTGGCCGCCTACCGGCAGGACGGCCTGACCTGCCGGTTCGTCTCGAACATCGACCCCACCGACCTGGCCGAGACCGTCCGCGACCTCGACCCGTCGACCACGCTGTTCATCGTGGCGTCGAAGACCTTCGGCACGCTCGAGACGCTGACCAACGCCCGGCTGGCCCGGCAGTGGCTGTGGGACGGCCTGGGCACCCCGGACTCCGACGACGAACGCCGCTCCGCCGTGGCCCAGCACTTCGTCGCGGTCTCGACCGCGCTGGAGAAGGTCGCCGACTTCGGCATCGACACCGACAACGCGTTCGGCTTCTGGGACTGGGTCGGCGGCCGCTACTCGGTCGACTCGGCGATCGGCACCTCGCTGGCCGTGGCGATCGGGCCGGAGCGGTTCGCGGAGTTCCTCGCCGGGTTCCACGCCGTCGACGAGCACGTGCGCACCACCCCGCTCGAGCGCAACGTGCCGCTGCTCATGGGCCTGCTCAACGTCTGGTACGTCAACTTCCTCGACGCGCACACCCACGCGGTGCTGCCCTACAGCCAGTACCTGCACCGGTTCCCGGCCTACCTGCAGCAGCTGACGATGGAGAGCAACGGCAAGTCCGTGCGCTGGGACGGCGCGGCGGTCACCACCGCCACCGGCGAGGTGTTCTGGGGCGAGCCCGGCACGAACGGTCAGCACGCGTTCTACCAGCTGATCCACCAGGGCACCCGGATCATCCCGGCCGACTTCATCGCCTTCGCCACCCCGCAGCACCCGCTGGTCGACGGCGACGCCGACGTGCACGCGCTCTTCATGGCCAACTTCTTCGCCCAGACCAAGGCGCTGGCCTTCGGCAAGACCGCCGACGAGGTGCGCGCCGAGGGCACGGCCGAGGACGTCGTCCAGGCGCGGGTGTTCTCCGGCGACCGGCCGACCACCTCGATCCTGGCCGCGTCGCTGACCCCCTCGGTGCTCGGGCAGCTGATCGCGCTCTACGAGCACATCACCTTCACCCAGGGCGCCGTCTGGGGCATCGACAGCTTCGACCAGTGGGGTGTCGAGCTGGGCAAGCAGCTCGCCCTGCAGATCGCGCCGGCGCTGACCGGGGACGACGGGGCGCTGGAGTCGCAGGACTCCTCGACCAAGGCGCTGATCGGCTGGTACCTGCAGCACCGGTCGTGACGGGGTGCCCGGGGCCGACCGAGGTCGGCCCCGGGCACGTCACCAGCCGCGCTCGCGCCACTCCGCGAGGTGGGGGCGCTCGGTGCCGATGGTGGTGTCCTTCCCGTGGCCGGGGTAGACCCAGGTGTCGTCGGGCAGCGCGCCGAACAGCCGCTGCTCGACGTCGTCGACCAGCTGCGTGAACCGCTCCGGGTCGTGCTGGGTGTTGCCGACGCCGCCCGGGAACAGCGAGTCGCCGGTGAACACGTGGGTGCCGGCCTCGCCGCCGCGCCAGACCAGCGCGATCGAGCCCGGCGTGTGCCCCCGCAGGTGCACCACGTCGAGCACCTGGTCGCCGACCGCAACCGTCTCGCCGTGCTCGACCGGGTGGCTGACCGGGACCGGGAGGTCGGGGGCGTCGGCCGGGTGCGCCATGGTGGCCGCGCCGCTGCTGGCCACGACCTCGGGGAGTGCGCGGTGGTGGTCCCAGTGGCCGTGGGTGGTGACCACGGCCGTCAGCCGGGCGTCGCCGATCCAGGCGCGCAGCGCCTCGGGCTCGGCCGCCGCGTCGACCAGCACGCTGTCGCCGGTCGCGGTGCAGGTGAGCAGGTAGGCGTTGTTCGCCATCTCGCTCACGGCCAGCTTGCTGATGGTCAGACCGGGGAGCTCGCGGGTGTCCGCGGGGCCGCCCACCTCGACGTCGCCGGTGTAGGTGCTCACCCCCGGGACGCTACCGGCCACCGCAGCCCCGGGCTCGGGACGCTTCTGTCGGACCCCCCGTCTAGGTTCGACCGCATGGATGCCAACCCGGTCGCGGTCGGTCACGGGGGTCCGCCCGGGGCGGGCGGGCGGCTGGTCGGGCTGCCGGCCACCGAGCTCGCCGCCCGGGTGCGCAGCGGCGAGGTCAGCGCGGTCGAGGTCGTCGGCCAGCACCTCGCGCACATCGCCGCGGTCGAGGCCCGGGTGGGGGCCTTCCGGGTCGTCCGCACCGAGGCCGCGCTCGCCGAGGCCGCGGCCGTCGACGTCCGGCCCGACCGCGCCCGGCTCCCGCTGGCGGGGGTCCCGGTCGCCGTGAAGGACAACGTGGCGGTGGCCGGCGAGACGGCCACCGACGGCTCCGGGGCCTTCGTCCCGCAGGTCGCGGTGGCCGACCACCCGGTCGTGGCCCGGCTGCGGGCCGCCGGTGCGGTGGTCGTGGGCATCACCCGGGTCCCCGAGCTGTGCGTCTTCGCGGCCACCGACGGTCCCGGCACGGTCAGCCGCAACCCCTGGGACACCGCCCTGTCGCCGGGCGGGTCCTCCGGGGGCAGTGCGGCCGCGGTCGCCTCCGGCGGCGTGCCGCTGGCGCACGGCAACGACGGCATGGGGTCGCTGCGGCTGCCGGCCGCCGCCTGCGGGCTGGTCACGATGAAGCCGGGGTCGGGTGTGGTCACCGCCCAGCTGGGGGCCGACTCCTGGTCGGGCATGGCCGAGAACGGGGTGCTGGCGACCTCGGTCGCCGACCTGGCCGTGGCGCACGCCGTGCTGGCCCACACCCCGGCCACCGAGCCCCGGGACGACGACGACGCCGCGCTGACCGTGGCCGTCTCCACCCGCTCCCCGGTGCCCGGCGCCCGGCTGGACGCCGAGGGCCGGGCGGCGGTCGAGGCGGTCGCGGCCCGGCTGCGGGAGCTGGGGCACACGGTCGTCCGCCGCGACCCGCCGGTCCCGGTGCCCGTCGCGCTCGGCGTGGTGGCCCGGTGGCTGGCCGGGGCCGACGCCGACGCCGAGCTGCTGGGCGTCGACCGGCACGCGCTGGAACCCCGCACCCGCACGCATGCCCGGCTGGGCCGCTGGGTGCGCCGTGCCGGGGTGGTCCGGCCGGCCACCGCGCGGGCCTTCCGGCGGCAGGTCACCGACTGGTTCGCCGGGTCCGCCGCCGCCGCTGAGCCCGGCGTCGACCTGCTGCTCACCCCGATCGTCACCGGCCCGCCGCTGGCCGCCCGGCCGTGGCACGAGCGGGGGTGGCTGGCGAACGTGACGGCCAACGCACGGTGGGCACCGTGGGCCTCGGCGTGGAACATGTCCGGCCTCCCGGCCCTTGTCCTACCGGTGGGGCGGCGGGCCTCCGGGACCCCGCTGGCGGTCCAGTTCGTCGGCCCCCCGGGGGCCGAGACGCGACTACTCTGGCTGGCTGCGGAGCTGGAGCGCCAGGAACCCTGGCGCCGGCACGCCCCCGTCTTCGATCCAGCCGGTCCGGGCTGAGCCCACCGCCCGATCGGCAGCAGGGCCCTGGCCCCGCAGCGACCTCCTGACCGCGACCACACAGACAGGGACACCCATGGACCGGCTCGTCGTCCGCGGCGCCCGCGAGCACAACCTCAAGGACGTCCACCTGGACCTGCCCCGGGACGCGATGATCGTGTTCACCGGGCTCTCCGGCTCCGGCAAGTCGAGCCTGGCGTTCGACACGATCTTCGCCGAGGGCCAGCGCCGCTACGTCGAGTCCCTCTCGGCCTACGCCCGGCAGTTCCTCGGCCAGATGGACAAGCCCGACGTCGACTTCATCGAGGGCCTGTCGCCGGCGGTGTCGATCGACCAGAAGTCGACCAACCGCAACCCGCGGTCCACGGTGGGCACGATCACCGAGGTCTACGACTACCTGCGTCTGCTGTACGCCCGCGCCGGCCAGCCGCACTGCCCCAACTGCGGCAAGCCGATCGCCCGGCAGACCCCCCAGCAGATCGTCGACCAGGTGCTCGAGATGACCGAGGGCACCCGCTTCCAGGTGCTGGCCCCGGTGATCCGCGCCCGCAAGGGCGAGTACGTCGACCTGTTCGCCTCCCTGCAGACCCAGGGTTTCTCCCGGGTCCGCGTCGACGGCACCGTGCACTCGCTCACCGAGCCCCCCAAGCTCAAGAAGCAGGAGAAGCACACGATCGAGGTGATCGTCGACCGGCTCACCGTCAAGGAGAGCGCCAAGCGACGCCTCACCGACTCCGTCGAGACCGCGCTGGGCCTGGCCGGCGGCCTGGTCCTGCTCGACTTCGTCGACCTCGACGAGGACGACCCGGGCCGCGAGCGCACCTACTCCGAGCACCTGGCCTGCATCGACGACGGCCTGAGCTTCGAGGCGCTCGAGCCGCGGTCGTTCTCCTTCAACTCCCCGTTCGGCGCCTGCGTCGAGTGCACCGGCATCGGCACCCGCAAGGAGGTCGACCCCGAGCTCGTCGTGCCCGACCCGGAGAAGAGCCTGGGCGAGGGCGCCATCGCGCCCTGGGCCGGCTCGATGAGCAACGAGTACTTCACCCGGTTGCTGGGCGGCCTGGCCGACCAGCTCGGGTTCTCGATGAAGGACCCGTGGGAGAAGCTGCCGGTCAAGGTGCAGAAGGCCGTGCTGCACGGGTCGCCCGAGCAGGTGCACGTCCGCTACAAGAACCGGTACGGCCGCGAGCGCAGCTACTACGCCGCCTTCGAGGGCGTGCTGCCCTTCCTCGAGCGCCGGCACGAGGACACCGACTCGGAGTTCATGCGGGACAAGTACGAGGGCTACATGCGGGACGTCCCGTGCCCGGTGTGCCACGGCACCCGGCTCAAGCCCGAGATCCTCGCGGTGAAGCTCGACGGCCGGTCGATCGCCGAGGTCACGGGGCTGTCCATCGGTGATGCAGCCGAGTGGCTGGGCGCCCTGAGCCTGGGCGAGCGCGAGCGGGCCATCGCCGACCGCGTGCTCAAGGAGATCCAGGCCCGGTTGTCCTTCCTGGTCTCCGTCGGCCTGGACTACCTCTCCCTCGACCGCCCCGCGGCGACCCTGGCCGGCGGCGAGGCCCAGCGGATCCGGCTGGCCACCCAGATCGGGTCCGGGCTGGTCGGGGTGCTGTACGTGCTCGACGAACCGAGCATCGGGCTGCACCAGCGGGACAACGTGCGGCTGATCGAGACCCTCGTGCGGCTGCGCGACATGGGCAACACGCTCATCGTCGTCGAGCACGACGAGGACACCATCAAGCAGGCCGACTGGATCGTCGACATCGGCCCGGGTGCCGGTGAGCACGGCGGCGAGGTGGTCGTCTCGGGCACCTACGCCGACCTGCTCGCCAGCGAGCGCTCGCTTACCGGCCAGTACCTGTCCGGCCGCAAGGAGATCGTCATCCCGGCCGAGCGCCGCCCCCGCACGCCGGGCCGCGAGCTGGTCGTGAAGGGCGCCCGCGAGCACAACCTGCGCGGGGTCGACGTGACCTTCCCGCTGGGCCTGCTGGTCGCGGTCACCGGCGTCTCCGGGTCGGGCAAGTCCAGCCTGGTGAACGACATCCTCTACACCGTGCTGGCCAACCAGCTCAACCGCGCCCGCATGGTCCCCGGCCGGCACCGCACCATCACCGGCCTCGAGCAGCTGGACAAGGTGGTCGGCGTCGACCAGTCGCCGATCGGCCGCACGCCGCGCTCCAACCCGGCCACCTACACCGGCGTCTGGGACGCGATCCGCAAGCTGTTCGCCTCCACCGAGGAGGCCAAGGTCCGGGGGTACCAGCCGGGCCGGTTCAGCTTCAACGTCAAGGGCGGGCGCTGCGAGGCGTGCTCCGGCGACGGCACGCTGAAGATCGAGATGAACTTCCTGCCCGACGTGTACGTGCCCTGCGAGGTCTGCAAGGGCGCCCGGTTCAACCGGGAGACCCTCGAGGTCCGCTACAAGGGCAAGACGGTCGCCGAGGTCCTCGACATGCCCATCGAGGAGGCCGCCGAGTTCTTCGCCCCCATCAACAGCATCGCCCGCTACCTGACCACCCTGACCGAGGTCGGGCTGGGCTACGTCCGGCTCGGCCAGCCGGCGACCACCCTCTCCGGTGGTGAGGCGCAGCGGGTGAAGCTGGCCAGCGAGCTGCAGAAGCGGTCCAACGGCCGCACGATCTACGTCCTCGACGAGCCCACCACCGGGCTGCACTTCGAGGACATCCGCAAGCTGCTGCTGGTGATCCAGGGCCTGGTCGACAAGGGCAACTCGGTGATCGTCATCGAGCACAACCTCGACGTCATCAAGAGCGCCGACTGGCTGATCGACATGGGACCCGAGGGCGGCTTCCGCGGGGGCACGGTGGTCGGCGAGGGCACCCCCGAGCTGATCGCCGGCATCCCCGAGAGCCACACGGGGCGGTTCCTGGCCGACATCCTCGACCCGGCCCGGGTCCAGGCAGCCGCCCGGAAGCCCCGGAAGAAGGTCGCCGCGGCCCGCACGACCACGGCACCCGGCGTCACCGGCACCGTCGTCGGCTGACCGGGGGTCGACCATGCCCCACCCGTCCACCTACCGACCGGCGGTCGGCAGCATCCCGGAGTCGCCGGGGGTCTACAAGTTCCGCGACCCCGGCGGCCGGGTCATCTACGTCGGCAAGGCCAAGAGCCTGCGCCAGCGGCTCAACAGCTACTTCGCCGACGTCCGCGGCCTGCACCCCCGCACCCGGCAGATGGTCACCACCGCCGGCAGCGTCGAGTGGACCGTCGTCGGCACCGAGGTCGAGGCGCTCCAGCTCGAGTACAACTGGATCAAGGAGTTCGACCCCCGGTTCAACGTCCGGTACCGCGACGACAAGAGCTACCCGTCGTTGGCCGTCACGCTGAACGAGGAGTTCCCCCGGCTGCAGGTGATGCGGGGGCCCAAGCGCAAGGGCGTCCGGTACTTCGGCCCCTACGCCCACGCCTGGGCCATCCGCGAGACGCTCGACACGCTCACCCGGGTCTTCCCGGCCCGCACCTGCAGCAACGGGGTCTTCAAGCGGCACGGCCAGATCGGGCGGCCGTGCCTGCTGGGCTACATCGGCAAGTGCGCGGCGCCGTGCGTCGGCAAGGTCTCCGCCGAGGAGCACCGGGGCATCGTCGACGACTTCTGCGACTTCATGGGTGGCCGCACCGAGCAGATCACCCGGCGCCTCGAGGGTCAGATGGCCCGGGCGGCCGAGGACATGGAGTACGAGCGGGCGGCCCGGCTCCGCGACGACCTGGGGGCGCTGCGCCGGGCCCTGGAGAAGCAGGCCGTCGTCCTGGCCGACGGCACCGACGCCGACGTCGTCGCCTTCGCCCAGGACGAGCTCGAGGCCGCGGTGCAGGTCTTCCACGTCCGCGGTGGCCGGGTCCGCGGGCAGCAGGGCTGGATCGTCGACAAGGTCGAGGACGTCGGCACCGGCGAGCTGGTCGAGCAGTTCCTGCTCCAGGTGTACGGCGGGGTCGACGAGCAGACCGGCGTCGGCGAGGTGGGCGAGGCGGTGCCCCGCGAGGTGCTCGTCCCCGAGCTGCCCGCCGAGGCCGAGGTCTACGCCGACCTGCTCAGCGAGCTGCGCGGGTCCCGGGTCTCCTTGCGGGTGCCCCAGCGCGGCGACAAGCGGGCGTTGATGGAGACCGTCGAGCGCAACGCCAAGGAGGCCTTCGCCCGGCACCGGGTCAAGCGCGCCGGCGACCTCACCGCCCGCTCGCTGGCGCTGTCCGAGCTGCAGGAGGCCCTCGACCTCCCCGACGCACCGCTGCGCATCGAGTGCATGGACGTCAGCCACGTGCAGGGCACGAACGTGGTGGCCAGCATGGTCGTGTTCGAGGACGGCCTGGCCAAGAAGAGCGACTACCGGCGCTTCCAGGTCGCCCAGGGCACCGACGACACCGCGGCCATGGCCGAGGTCGTCCGGCGCCGGTTCGCCCGGCACCTCAAGGACGAGGAGGACCGGCGCAACGAGCAGGGGGTCGCCGCCGAGGAGGGCCGGGCCCGCCGGTTCGCCTACCCGCCGAACCTGCTGGTGGTCGACGGCGGCCAGCCGCAGGTCGCCGCCGCCGCCCGGTCGATGTCCGAGCTGGGCATCACCGACGTCGCGGTGTGCGGGCTGGCCAAGCGCATGGAGGAGGTGTGGCTGCCCGACGACCCCGACCCGGTCATCCTGCCGCGCACCTCCGAGGCGCTGTACCTGCTGCAGCGGGTCCGCGACGAGGCGCACCGGTTCGCCATCACCTACCACCGGCAGAAGCGCTCCGCGGGCATGCTCGTCTCGCTGCTGGACGACGTCGCCGGGCTGGGCGACACCCGGCGCAAGGCGTTGATGAAGGAGTTCGGGTCGCTGAAGCGGTTGCGGGCGGCCTCCGTCGACGACCTCACCCGGGTGCCGGGGATCGGCCGGCGCACGGCCGAGGCGGTGCTGGCGGCGGTGGCCGAGCCGCCCGAGGAGGCGGAGTCGCCGTCGGCGCACGAACCCCCCGGCGCCGTCCCGACCCGGACTGGGGATGATGGCGGCTCGACCGTCCCGCAGACCACCGGAGCCGCCCCGTGACCGATCTGCCCGACGACGCCGCCGACCAGACCCCGCCGGTGGCGGAGCAGGCTGCCGTCCCGCTGGAGGTCGTCGTGGTGACCGGCCTGTCCGGTGCGGGGAAGAACAGCGCCGGGCGGGTGCTGGAGGACCTGGGCTTCTTCGTGGTGGACAACCTCCCGCCGGCGCTCCTCGCGCCGATGGTCGAGCTCGGTTCCCGCGGCGACGTCCGCCGGTTCGCCGCGGTGGTCGACGTGCGCAGCCGGGCCTTCTCCAGCGACCTGGCCGAGTCCATCCGGTCGCTGACCGACGCCGGGCACCGGCCTCGGGTGGTCTACGTGCACGCCCGCGACGAGGTGCTGGTCCGCCGCTACGAGTCCAACCGGCGCGAGCACCCGCTGCAGGGGGCCGGCCGGCTGTCCGACGGCATCGCGGCCGAGCGGGCCCTGCTGACCGGCATCGCCGGCGACGCCGACCTGTGGGTGGACACCTCCGACCTGAACGTGCACCAGCTGCGGGCCACGCTCGAGGCCGCCTTCCTCAGCGAGGGCGCGGTCCCCGAGCTGACCGCCACCGTCCTGAGCTTCGGGTTCAAGTACGGGCTCCCGCTGGACGCCGACCTCGTGGTCGACGCCCGCTTCCTGCCCAACCCGCACTGGGTGCCGGAGCTGCGGCCGCTCACCGGGCGCGACGCCCCGGTGCGCGACCACGTCCTGGGCGCGGCCGACGCCGCCGAGTTCCTGGACCGCTACCTCGACGTCCTGCGGCTGCTGGTCCCCGGCTACCGCCGCGAGGGCAAGAAGTACCTGACGCTGGCGGTGGGCTGCACCGGCGGCAAGCACCGCTCGGTGGCCATCGCCGAGGAGTTCGCGCGCCGGCTGTCCGCCGACGGCGTCACCGCCAGCGCCCGGCACCGCGACCTGGGCCGCGAGTGAGCACGGCGTCGGGCTCGCCGACGCCGGTCGGGACGGGGCCCTCCGTCGTGGCGCTGGGCGGCGGGCACGGGCTGGCCGCGTCCCTGGCCGCGTGGCGCCCGCTGGCCGGCGAGCTCACCGCCGTCGTGACCGTCGCCGACGACGGCGGGTCCTCCGGCCGGATCCGCCGCGAGATGCCGGTGCTGCCCCCGGGTGACCTCCGGATGGCGCTGGCCGCGCTGGCCGGTGACGACCAGCGCACCCAGGAGCTCGCGACCCTGCTCCAGCACCGGCTCGGCGGCTCCGGCGTGCTGGCCGGGCACCCGGTCGGCAACCTGGTGCTCACCGGGCTGACCGAGGTGCACGGCGGCGACACCGTGCGCGCGCTGGACACGCTGTGCGAGCTGCTGGGTGCCCGTGGCCGGGTGCTGCCCATGGCCGACGTCCCCCTGGACCTCGTGGCCATCGTCGACACCGTCGACCCCGACGACCCGCAGCGGTCCCGGCACATCCGGGGGCAGGTGGCGATCGCGGCCAGCCCGGACCGGGTGCGCTCCATCCGGGTCACCCCGGCCGACCCGCCGGTGCACCCCGACGTGCTGGCCGCCATCGCCCGCGCCGACGTGGTCAGCCTGGGCCCGGGCTCCTGGTACACCTCGGTGCTGCCGCACCTGCTCGTGCCACGGCTGCGCGCCGCCCTGGCGGACACCCCGGCCCGGGTGGTCGTGGTGCTGAACCTCGAGCCGCAGGCGGGGGAGACCGACGACTTCTCCCCGGAGCAGCACCTGCGCGTGCTGCAGGACCACCTGCAGGGCGTGCCGTTGCACACGGTCATCGCCGATGCGGGTGCGGTGGTTGACCGGCGTGGTCTGCTGTCTGCTGTGCAGGAGTGCGGGGCGACGCTGGTGCTGGCGCCGGTGGCAGCACCGGACGGGCCCCCGCGGCACCTCCCGGAACTGCTGACCGCGGCGCTGGCCACGGTGCTGCCCGGTGCGGTCGGTGCCCGGTGAGGCCCAGCGGTACGGATCGGTTCCGGGTGCGGCAGGATCGGACAGCGAGGGTCCCCACCGCCGGTACCGCGAGGCATCCCCGGTGCCCGGTGGACGGCGGACGGGTCGAGGGGGAGTGGGGCAGCGCATGGCGATGACGGCGATGGTGAAGGACGAGCTCTCCCGGGTGGAGTGCACGAAGACCTCCGAGCGCAAGGCGGAGGTGACGGCGCTGCTGCGCTTCTCCGGCGGCCTGCACATCGTGGGTGGCCGGGTGGTCATCGAGGCCGAGCTGGACACCGGCTCCGTGGCCCGCCGCCTGCGCCGCGACATCAGCGAGGTCTACGGGTACACCAGCGGCGTCAGCGTGCTGGCCGGGGGCAACATCCGCCGCGGGGTGCGCTACCTGGTCCGCATCGCCAAGCACGGCGAAGGCCTGGCCCGGCAGACCGGTCTGGTCGACCAGCGCGGCCGGCCGGTGCGCGGGCTGCCGCCGGCGGTCGTCTCCGGCGGGCTCAACGACGCCGAGGCGGCCTGGCGCGGGGCGTTCCTGGCCCACGGGTCGCTCACCGAGCCGGGCCGGTCCTCGTCGCTCGAGGTGACCTGCCCCGGCCCCGAGGCGGCGATGGCCCTGGTGGGGGCTGCCCGCCGGCTGGGCATCGCGGCCAAGGCGCGCGAGGTCCGCGGGGCCGACCGCGTCGTGGTCCGCGACGGCGACGCGATCAGCGCGCTGCTGACCCGGATGGGCGCGCACGAGGCCGTGCTCACCTGGGAGGAGCGGCGCATGCGCCGCGAGGTCCGGGCGACCGCCAACCGGCTGGCCAACTTCGACGACGCCAACCTCCGCCGGTCCGCGCGGGCCGCCGTCGCCGCGAGTGCCCGGGTCGAGCGGGCGCTGGAGATCCTCGCCGACGAGGCCCCCGAGCACCTGCTGGTCGCCGGTCGGCTGCGGCTCGAGCACGGGCAGGCCTCGCTGGAGGAGCTGGGCCAGCGGGCCGATCCGCCCATGACCAAGGACGCCGTGGCGGGGCGGATCCGGCGGCTGCTCGCGATGGCGGACAAGCGGGCGAAGGACCTCGGCATCCCGGACACCGAGTCCGTGGTCACCGACGACATGATCGGCCCCTGACCGCCCGGCGGTGTCCCCCGGCCGGGTGAGGCCGGCTGTGCCGTTCTCGGATCCGGGCCGATGGGAGGGGGAGACCCCGCCCTCCCGGGCCGGGCGTGCGGCGATGGGGAGCCACGTGCAGGGGACCGTCTGGGTGCTGGCGTTCGCCCTGGCCCCGGTCGTCACGGGTGCCGTGGCGGTCGCCGCCTGGCGGCACCGCCACGGCAACCCGCCGGCGCGCGCACTGGCCGTCGTGCTGCTGGGCATCAGCGGGTGGTGCCTGGCGGTCGGCGTCGTCCTGGCGCCGTCGGCCCCGGCGGTACGAGCCGCCGGGTTCCCGCTGATCTTCCTGTCGGTGGGGGCGACGGCGGCCGGCTTCCTCGCGCTGTCCCGCCTGCTCGCCGAGCCGACCTGGCGCCCCCGTCGCCACCTGGTGCTGCTGGCGTCGGTCGAACCGGTCCTCCTGGCGGTGACCAGCGTCCTCCCGGCGACGACGGACCTGGTCTTCGGGCGCACGGACCTCACGGCGCCGGCGGGCGCGGTGCAGATGGTCGGCGGCCCGCTGTTCCTGCTGCACTCGCTCTACAGCTACGCGTTCATCGCCTGGGCCCTCGTGCGGCTGGTCCGGCTCGGGCGCCGCGGCCAGCCGGTGGTGCGCCGGCAGGCCCGGGTGCTGCTGGTCTCCGCGCTGCCGCCGACCCTGGGCAACCTCGTCTTCACCCTCGGCATGCGGGGTGAGGGGGTCGTCGACCTGACGCCGCTGTTCTTCATCGTGACCGGTCTGGTCGCCGGGTGGGCGATCCTGCGCACGGGCCTGCTGGAGCTGGTGCCGGTCGCGCGGGACCAGGTGGTCGAGACGATGACCGACGGCGTGCTGGTCACCGACGAGGTCGGCCGGGTGATCGACCTCAACCCCGCCGCCCGCCGGATGCTCGCCGCGCTCCGCCCGGGCGCCGGCCCCGCCGTGCTGGGCCGTCCCCTGGCCGAGCTGGCCGGTGCGGACCTGCTGCGCACGGTCCTGCCCGACGGCCCGGCCGCCGACGGGACCTACGAGACCGGCCGCGCCGTGGTCGAGGCCGCCCCCGGGTGCTGGCTGGACGTCCAGTCCGTGCCGGTGGCCTCCGCCGGCCGTCGGATCGGGCGGGTCACCGTCGTCCGCGACGTCACCGAGGCGCAGCTGCGCGAGGCCGACCTGCGCCGGCTGGCCCAGCAGCTCGCCGAGCAGGTCGCCACGGTCGACCGGCTGCGGGCGGCCGTGGCAGAGGAGGCCGTCCGCGACCCGCTGACCGGGCTGCACAACCGCCGGCACCTGGACCGCACCCTCCTGCACGCGCTGGCCCGCTCGGTGGACGACGGGTTGCCCGTCGCCGTGGTCCTGGTCGACGTCGACCGGTTCAAGTCGGTCAACGACCGCTTCGGGCACGCGACCGGCGACGCCGTGCTGTGCGCCGTGGCGGCGGAGCTGAGGGCGGGCACCCGCTCGGGGGACACCGTGGCCCGGGCCGGCGGCGAGGAGTTCGTCCTGGTGCTGCCCGGGGCCGACGAGGCCGAGGCCCTGGCGCGGGCCGAGACCGTGCGCGCCCGGGTCGGTGCACTCGTGCACGTCGTCCCGGGCGGCGTCCTCACCGTCACGCTGAGCGCGGGGGTCGCGGTGGCCCGGTCCGGTGGCGACGGAGCTGCGGAGCTGCTGTCCCGGGCCGACCGCGCGCTGTACCGGGCGAAGAGCGGGGGCCGGGACCGCGTGGTGGCGGCCGGGGTCGCCGGTGCAGACGTCAGCGACGTCTTGTCGACCGCCTGACCTGCGAGGACGGGCAGCTCTCGCGTCGTCGGGACGGGCCGCTAGGGTTCGGGGTGAGGCGGTGTCGTGCGCCCTGCGCGACCCCCGGGAAGCACCACCACATTCCACCCACGGAGGTCCCAGTGACGGTACGGGTCGGCATCAACGGGTTCGGTCGCATCGGCCGCAACTTCTACCGCGCGGTCGCCGCCAGCGGCCAGGACATCGAGATCGTGGCGGTCAACGACCTCACGAGCAACGACGTCCTCGCGCACCTGCTCAAGTACGACTCGGTCCTCGGCAAGTTCCCCGAGGAGGTCTCCTCGACCGCCGACGGCATCGTCGTCGGCGGCAAGACCATCACCGCGCTCGCCGAGCGCGACCCGGCCAACCTGCCCTGGGGCGACCTGGGTGTCGACGTGGTCATCGAGTCCACCGGCTTCTTCACCAAGGCCGCCGACGCCCGCAAGCACGTCGAGGCCGGGGCAAAGAAGGTCATCATCTCCGCGCCCGCCACCGACGACGACATCACGATCGTCATGGGCGCCAACCACGAGCTGTACGACGGCTCGCAGACCATCATCAGCAACGCGTCCTGCACCACGAACTGCCTGGCCCCGCTGGCCAAGGTGCTCAACGACGCCTTCGGCATCGAGCGCGGTCTCATGACCACGATCCACGCCTACACCGCCGACCAGAACCTGCAGGACGGCCCGCACAAGGACCTCCGCCGCGCCCGCGCCGCCGCGCTGAACATCGTCCCCACCTCGACCGGTGCGGCCAAGGCCATCGGCCTGGTCCTCCCCGAGCTCAAGGGCAAGCTCGACGGCTACGCGCTGCGCGTCCCGGTCCCGACCGGCTCGGCCACCGACCTCACCGTCACGCTGTCCCGCGAGGTCACCGTCGACGAGGTCAACGCCGCCTACAAGGCCGCGGCCGACGGCCCGCTGGCCCCCTACCTGGTCTACACCGACGCCCCGATCGTCTCCTCGGACATCGTCACCGACCCGGCGTCGTGCATCTACGACTCGGGCCTGACCAAGGTCTTCGGCGACCAGGTCAAGGTCGTCGGCTGGTACGACAACGAGTGGGGTTACTCCAACCGCCTCGTCGACCTCACCTCGCTCGTCGGCTCGAAGCTCTGACCATGCGGACCGTCGACGAGCTGATCGCCGAGGGGGTCCGGGGGAAGCGCGTGTTCCTGCGCGCTGACCTGAACGTGCCCCTCGACGACACCACCGGCGAGCGGATCATCACCGACGACGGCCGGATCCGGGCCAGCCTGCCCACCCTGCAGGCGCTCCGCGACGCCGGGGCCCGCGTCGTCGTCGCGGCGCACCTGGGCCGGCCGAAGGGCGCGCCGGACGACCGGTACTCCCTGGCCCCGGTCGCCGCCCGGCTGGCCGAGCTGCTGGAGGTGCCGGTGCCGCTGGCGGCCGACACCGCCGGCCCCGGCGCCCAGGCCGCGGTCGCCGCCCTCTCCGACGGCGACGTCTGCCTGCTGGAGAACGTCCGCTTCGAGGCGGCCGAGACCAGCAAGGACGACGACGCCCGGGGCGCGCTGGCCGACCGGTTCGCCGCGCTGGCCGACCTGTTCGTGGACGACGCCTTCGGGGCCGTGCACCGCAGGCACGCCTCGGTCTACGACGTCGCCACCCGGCTCCCGCACGCGGCCGGCCGGCTGGTCGCCCGCGAGCTCGAGGTGCTCACCCGGCTGACGGGTGAGCCGGAGCGCCCCTACGTCGTCGTGCTCGGCGGCTCGAAGGTCAGCGACAAGCTGGCCGTCATCGAGTCGCTGCTGCCCACCGTCGACAAGCTCCTGGTCGGCGGCGGCATGTGCTTCACCTTCCTCGCGGCCCAGGGCCACGGGGTGGGCGACTCGCTGCTCGAGGCCGACCAGGTCGACACCTGCCGCCGGCTGCTGGCCGACGCCGGGGACAAGATCGTGCTGCCGGTCGACGTGGTCTGCGCCGAGGCGCTGGTCGCCGACGCCCAGGTCAAGGTCGTGCCCGTGCAGTCCATCCCCGACGGGCTCAAGGGCCTGGACGTCGGCCCGCACACCGTCGAGCTGTTCGCCGGTCACCTGGCCGACGCGCACACGGTGTTCTGGAACGGGCCGATGGGCGTGTTCGAGCTGGCCCCGTTCACCCACGGCACCCGCGGGGTGGCCCAGGCCGTCGCCGCCGTCGTCGGGTTGTCCGTCGTCGGCGGGGGCGACTCGGCCGCCGCCGTCCGGCAGCTGGGCCTGGACGAGGACGCCTACGGGCACATCTCCACCGGGGGCGGTGCGTCCCTGGAGTTCCTCGAGGGCCGCGAGCTCCCGGGGCTGGCCGTCCTCGCGGACGGGGCAGCCTGATGGCCCGCACGAAGTCCGGGAAGGTGTACGAGGGCCGGCGCCCGCTCATCGCGGGCAACTGGAAGATGAACCTGACCCACCTGGAGGCCATCGGCCTGGTCCAGAAGGTCGCGTTCGGCCTGAAGGAGCCCGAGCTGGAGGCGGCCGAGGTCGTCGTCGTCCCGCCGTTCACCGCGATCCGCAGCGTGCAGACGCTGGTGCAGGGCGACAAGATCGAGATCGGCTTCGGCGGGCAGGACCTCTCCGTCGCCGACTCCGGTGCCTACACCGGTGAGGTCAGCGGCGCGCAGCTGAAGGCGCTGGCCTGCACCTACGTCGTCGTCGGCCACTCCGAGCGGCGGGCGATGCACGCCGAGACCGACGAGGTCGTGGCGGCCAAGGTGCGCAAGGCGATCGAGCACGAGCTGGTGCCGATCCTGTGCGTGGGGGAGGGGCTCGACGTCCGCAAGGCCGGCGAGCACGTCCCGTACACCACCGCGCAGCTCGACGCCGCGCTCGAGGGCCTCGACGCAGCGACCGTGGCCGGCATCGTGATCGCCTACGAGCCGGTCTGGGCGATCGGCACCGGCGAGGTGGCCACCCCCGACGACGCGCAGGAGGTGTGCGGGGCGATCCGGGCCCGGCTCGCCGAGCGTTTCGGGCCGGAGACCGCCGACGTCGTCCGTATCCTCTACGGGGGTTCGGTGAAGGCCGGCAACACCGCGGGCATCCTCGCCGGATCCGACGTGGACGGGGCACTGGTGGGCGGCGCGAGCCTGGACGCCGACGAGTTCGTCTCCATCTGCCGCGCCGCAGCCGAGAGCCGCTGACCCGCAGGGGCGGCGGCCCACCCACCGGAGGACCGCCGCCCCCGTGAGGCCCCACCCGCGCCGCTCCCGCGCCGCCGTCCCCGCCCTGGTCCTGCTCGTGCTGGCCGCGCTGCTGGCCGGCTGCAGCGGAGGTGACCCCGCGGACACCGCGGTGCCCACCGTGGGCGGCACCGCCGACGGCGGTCTGGACGGCGTCCGGTCGCCCTCGGACGCCACCGGCGGCACGCTCCGGCTGGTCGCCGGGCAGCTGGACAGCCTCGACCCGCAGCGGTCGAGCCTGCCGGCGGTCTGGAACCTCATGCGGCTCTACACCCGCACTCTGGTCACCTACTCCAGCACCCCGGGCAGCACCGACCAGCTCGTGCCCGACCTGGCGAACGACCTGGGGACGACGCCGGACGGCGGCCGCACCTGGACCTTCACCCTCCGCCCGGGCGCCACGTTCGAGACCGGCCGGCCGATCACGAGCCGGGACGTCAAGTACGGCATCGAGCGGTCCTTCGCCGTCGACGTGCTCAGCGGCGGGCCGAACTACGTGCTGGACCTGCTCGACCCCGACAGCCTCTACGCCGGGCCGTACCAGGACGAGTCGCCCGACCGCCTGGGGCTGAGCACCATCGCCACCCCGGACGACACCACCATCACGTTCACCCTGTCCCGGGCGGACCCGGACTTCCCGTTCGTGCTGGCGCTGCCGTCGGCGTCCCCGGTCCCCGCGGAGAACGACACGGCCGCCGACTACGGCGCCGACCCGATCTCGTCCGGGCCCTACGCGATCACCTCGGTGGACCCCGAGACCGGGATCGTGCTGGACCGCAACCCCGCCTGGGCGGCCGACAGCGACCCCGTGCGCACGGCGCTGCCCGACCAGGTCGTCGTCCGCACCGGGCTGACCGGTCTGGACCGCGACCAGGCGCTGCTGGCCGGGTCCGCCGATGCCGACCTCTCCGGGAGCGGGGTGCAGGAGGCCACGGTCGCCCGGTTCGGCGCCGACGACGGGCTGGCCGGCCGGGCCGACGAGCTCACCACGGGCACGGTGCGCCTGCTCGCGCTGCCCACGACCGTAGCCCCGATGGACGTGCCGGACTGCCGGGCCGCGGTCGCCGCGGTGGTGGACCGCTCCGGCGTCCAGGAGGCGCTGGCCGAGACCGGTGACTCGGTGCGGAGCTCGGTGCTGTGGCCGAGGTCGCTGGCGGGTGGGCCCGACGACCCGGACCCGGCGGCCGACCCGGACGCCGCCCGCCAGGCCCTGGCCGCCTGCGGGCAGCCCGACGGGTTCCCCGTCACCATGGCCGCCCCCGACGTACCCTCCACCCTCGCCGTCGCCCAGGCGCTCGTCGACCAGTTCGCCGCGGTGGGCATCGTGGTCACCGTCGTCCCGCTGCCCGCGGCGACCTACTACACCGCGGGCATCGGCTCGCCGGCGGCGATCACCACCGGGGGCTACGGCATGGTGCTGGCCAACTACTCCAGGGACCTCCCGACGCCGGCCGCCTTCCTCGTCCCGCTGGTCGACAGCCGGTCGATCAGCGACGGGGCCGGCAACGCCAACTACGCCCTGCTCTCCGACCCCGGGGTGGACGCCGCCGTGGACGCCGCCGTCGGTGCCGGGGACGTCGCGGCGTGGGCGGCGGTGGCCGACACCGCCCTGGCCACGCACGCCTTCGTGCCGCTGGTCGAGAACCGGGTGCAGCTGCTGGCCGGTCAGCGGTTGCACAACGGGGTCGTGATGCTGCCCTACAACGGCTACGACGTGGCCACCGCCGGTGTCGCCGACGGCTGAGCGACGTCCCGTAGGCTGGTCCGTCGGCTGCCCGTACTGCTTGGAGAACCCGTGATCGAGATCGTCCTGAACGTGCTGCTGACGCTGACCAGCCTGCTGCTGATCGTGCTGATCCTGCTGCACCGCGGCAAGGGCGGCGGGCTCTCGTCGATGTTCGGCGGCGCCGCGTCGTCGTCGCTGTCCGGGTCGTCGGTCGTGGAGAAGAACCTCAACCGGCTCACGGTGTTCACCGCGGTCATCTGGGCCGTCTGCATCATCGGCCTCGGCATCCTCCTCAAGGTCTGACGCTCGCGATCTGGTCGCGCGATACCCATCTGACCAGCGGATTCGTCCCGGGATCGTGACCTGGGCGTCACCTGGGTGCGCCTAGACTCTGCCCCGCGGGGGTTCGGTCGGGGAACGTCGAGGGTGGGAGCGCACGTGGCTGGTGGGAGCGCGATCCGGGGCAGCCGGGTCGGGGCTGGTCCGATGGGTGAGTCCGAGCGCGGCGAGTCGGCGCCGCGGGTGCGGGTGGTCTTCTGGTGCGCCAGGCGGCACGACACCGCGATCGCCTTCGCGCACGACGTCGAGGTACCCGAGACGTGGGACTGCCCGCGCTGCGGGTTGCCGGCCGGTCAGGACGAGCAGAACCCGCCCCCGCCGCCGCGCAACGAGCCCTACAAGACCCACCTGGCCTACGTCCGCGAGCGGCGCACCGACGCCGACGGCGACGCCCTCCTCGAGGAGGCCCTCACCAAGCTCCGCGCCCGCCGCGGAGCCTGACGAACGGCCCTGTCGCCCCCCGACCCGCGCGGGCCGGGGGCGGCCACGGGGCCGTTCCAGCAGGTCAGGTCAGCTGCGAGGCGGCCTCGGCGTCGAGCAGCCAGCGGGTCGCGGTGCGGCCGACCGCACCGGCCGCCGGCAGCGTCGTCGCGGTCTCGCGGCCGGACAGCGCACGCGCGACGGCCTCGGCCTTGCCCTCGCCGGAGACCAGCAGCCAGACCTCCTCGGCGCCGGTGATGACCCCGTAGCCCAGGCTCACCCGGGTGGGCGGTGGCTTGGGGCAGTCGCGCACGGCGACCACCGGGCGCGGGTCGTCGACCGCGGGGGAGTCCGGGAAGATCGAGGCCACGTGCCCCTCGGGGCCGACCCCGAGCAGCAGGACGTCGATCCGCGGGAGCGCACCGTCCCCTACCCGGGTCAGCTCGGCCGCGTAGGCCGCCGCGGCGTCCTCGGGCTCGGCGAACCCGGCGTCCGACGCCGGGATGGGGTGCACCCGGTCGGCGGGGACGCCGACGACGTCCAGCAGTGCCTCGCGGGCGCCCTTCTCGTTCCGGTCGTCGTCGGCTGCGGGCACCCAGCGCTCGTCACCCCACCAGACGTCGACCCGGGTCCAGTCGAGGTCGCCGCCGTCGGCGGCCACCGCGCGCAGCACGGCCGTGCCGATGCCGCCGCCGGTCAGCACCACCGAGGCGGTGCCGTGCTCGGCCTGCGCGGCGGTCAACCGGGCCACCAGCTCGCGGGCCACCGTGGCGGCCAGGTCGTCGGCGTCGGGCCGGACGACCACCTCGGGGGCGGTCACCCCTGCTCCGGCGAGTCGTCGCCGCCGTCGTCGTCCCCGGGGCCGGTCTCCGCGACCTCGTCGTCCTCGACCGAGTCCGCGGGTACGTCCGGCGCCGCCGGCGCGGGCCGCATCGGGTCGAACCACACGTGCTCGCGCACGGGTGCGCGGTCGGCGAGACCGGTGACGCCGGTGGCGGCCTCGAGGGCCTCGCGGTAGGGCTCGTCGTTGTCCAGCCGCTTCATCTCCTCGCCGATCAGCTCGCCGAGGGTGCGCTTGGGCAGGGCGACCGTCGCGTCGGGCCGGTAGGGCTGGCTGATGACGGCGCCGCCCTTGCGGTCGTCGGTCAGCCGGACCTCCTCGTCCTGGTCGAGGGTCAGCACGACGGTGTCGATGCCCTTGGAGCCGGTGCTGCGCTGGCCGGCCTCGACGGTGACCGAGCAGCCGCAGCGGGCGCTGATCCAGCCGGCCACCAGCTGCGCGGTCGGGTTCTCGGGATCGCCGACCACCTGGCCGCCGAGCACCTGGACCGCCCCGCCGCGACGACCGACCACGGCGTCGAGGGTGGAGGCCAACGTCGAGCGCCAGGGGGTGCTGCGGGTCCAGGCCAGGTCGGTGTCGCCGGGGGCGAAGTCCTCGGCCCGGCGGCGGAGGGCGGCGACGCCGTCGGCGGCCATGAGGCTGTCGGTGACCCGCCGGTTGGCGATCACGCCCAGGGCGTCGGTCTCGATGCGGTCGGGTGCGGCGTCGAACCACCAGGTGACCACCGGCGCGTCGGCGGCGAGCAGGGGGAGGACGACGGACTCGGCGTGCAGCCCGAGACGGCCGTACATGCGCATGACGACGGCCTCACCGGGCCCGAGCCGGCCGCCGATGATGACCTCGGCGTCCAACCGCGGGCTGGGTGCCTCGACCTGACGACGGACCACGACCAGCAACCGGCAGGGGTGCACCTCGGCCGCGGCGGCCGCCGCGGCCTCGGCCTCGACGACGCGGTCCTCGTCGGCGATGACCACGAGGGTCAGCGCGACGCCGCTCATCACCGCACCGCCGGTGCGGCGCTGCTCGGTCAGCTCCTTCACGATCGCCGAGCCGTTGGTGTCCCACAACGTGCTCACTTCGGGTCCTCCGGGGATCGGCGGGATGGGTCGCAGGATGTCGTCACGGTCGGCGCCACGCCCGACCCTCGGATGCCAGCATCTCGTCGGCGGCGCGGGGCCCCCACTCGCCGGCCCGGTACGAGAACGGGGTGGTGCTGGCCCAGTACTCCTCCAGCGGGTCGATGACCGCCCAGGAGGCCTCGACCTCGGCGTTGCGGGGGAACAGCGTCGCGTCGCCCAGCAGGACGTCGAGCAGCAGCCGCTCGTAGGCCTCGGGCGAGGCCTCGGTGAACTGCTCGCCGTAGAGGAAGTCCATCGACACGTCGCGGACCTCCATGACGCTGCCCGGGACCTTCGACCCGAACTTGAGGGTGACCCCCTCGTCGGGCTGGACCCGCACGACGAGCTGGTTGTGACCGAGCTCCTCGGTGTCGGTCGGCGCGAAGGGCAGGTGCGGCGCCTTGCGGAACGACAGCGCGATCTCGGTGACCCGGCGGGGCAACCGCTTGCCGGTGCGCAGGTAGAACGGGACGCCGGCCCAGCGGCGGGTCTCGACGCCGAGGCGGACCGCGGCGTAGGTCTCGGTGCGCGAGTCGTCGGCGACCTTGTCCTCCTGCCGGTAGCCCTGGGCGCGCTGCCCGGCCAGCCAGCCCTGCTCGTACTGCCCGCGGACGGCGAACCGTGCCATGTCCTTCGGCACCGAGATGGCCCGCAGCACCTTGAGCTTCTCGGTGCGGATCTCCTCGGCCGAGAACTCGACCGGCTCCTCCATGGCGGTCAGCGCCAGCAGCTGGAGCAGGTGGTTCTGCAGGACGTCGCGGGCGGCACCGGTGCGCTCGTAGAACTCGGCGCGGCCACCGATGCCGACGTCCTCGGCCATGGTGATCTGCACGGAGTCGACGTGGGCGGAGTTCCAGACCGGCTCGAACAGGGTGTTGGCGAAGCGCAGGGCCAGCAGGTTCTGCACCGTCTCCTTGCCCAGGTAGTGGTCGATGCGGAAGACGTCGTCGGCGCCGAACACCGAGTCGACCAGGCCGTTGAGCTCACGGCTGGAGGGCAGGTCGGTGCCGAACGGCTTCTCGACGACCACCCGTCGCCAGCGCTCGGGGGTGCTCTCGGCCATGCCGGTGCGCTGCATCTGCTTGAGGACGACGGGGAACATGCTGGGCGGGATGGACAGGTAGAACGCCGCGTTGCCGCCGATGCCGTGGCTGCCCTCGAGCTCGCCGAGGGTGCGGGCCAGCTCGTCGAAGGCGTCGTCGTCGTCGAAGGAGCCCTGGATGAACCGGACGGAGTTCGACAGCCGCTCCCAGACCTCCTCGCGCCACGGGGTGCGGGCGTGCTCGCGGGCGGCGGTGCGGGAGAGCTCGGCGAAGTCGACGTCGTCCCAGTCGCGACGGGCGAAGCCCAGCAGCGCGAAGTTGGTCGGGAGCAGACCGCGGTTGGCCAGGTCGTACACCGCGGGGAGCAGCTTCTTGCGCGCCAGGTCGCCGGTGATGCCGAAGACGACGAGGGCGCAGGGTTCGGGGACCCGGGGCAACCGCCGGTCCCTCGGGTCGCGCAACGGGTTGGTGGTCATCCGTCCCTCAGGTGCTGTGGGTGTGCGGGGGACAACCGGGGGCCGACGCGGCGGTGCGCCGGCCCCCAGCTCTGCTAGCGCTTGTCCTTACTTCTTGTCACGGAGCTGTTCGGCCACCGACGTCGAGAGTTCATCCCAGGCGTCGTTGAACTTCTGCACGCCCTCGGTCTCGAGGACGGCGAACACGTCGTCCAGGTCGATGCCGGCGTCGGTCACCGACTGCATGACCGCGGCGGCCTCGGCGTAGACCTCGGTGATCGGGCGGCCGACCTGACCGTGGTCGGCGAAGGCCTGCATGGTCTTCTCCGGCATCGTGTTCACGGTGTCGGGGGCGACCAGCTCGGAGAGGTACATCGTGTCGCTGTAGTCGGGGTTCTTGACCCCGGTCGAGGCCCACAGCGGGCGCTGCTTGCTCGCGCCCCGGGCCTCCAGCGCCGCCCAGCGGTCGGAGGAGAAGACCTCCTCGTAGGCCTGGTAGGCCAGCTGGGCGTTGGCGATGCCGGCCTTGCCCTTGAGCGAGGCGTCGGCGCCGGCGTCGTCCAGCCGCTTGTCGATCTCGGTGTCCACGCGGGACACGAAGAACGACGCCACGCTCTCGATGCCCTCGAAGCCGGCCTCGGGGTCCTCGGCGCGCTTCTCCAGGCCCGCGACGTAGGCCTCCATGACGGCCTTGTAGCGGTCGAGGCTGAAGATCAGGGTGACGTTGACGCTGATGCCGTTGGCGATCGTCTCGGTGATGGCCGGCAGGCCCTCGACGGTGGCCGGGATCTTGATGAACAGGTTCGGCCGGTCGACCAGCCACCACAGGTGGGCGGCCTCGGCGGCGGTCGCGTCGGTCTCGTGGGCCAGCCCGGGGGCGACCTCGAGGGAGACGCGGCCGTCGCGGCCGGTGCTGGCCGCGACCGGCGCGAGCAGGTCGCAGGCGTCGCGGACGTCGGCGGCGGTGATGGTGCGCAGCGCCTCCTCGACGGAGACCCCGCGGACGGCCATGGCGTGCAGCTGGTCGTCGTAGGACTCCGAACCGCTGATCGCGGCCGCGAAGATCGAGGGATTGGTGGTCACGCCGACGACGGAGTGGTCGTCGACGAGCTGCTGCAGGTTGCCGCTGCGGATCCGGTCGCGGGACAGGTCGTCCAGCCACACGGCGACGCCGGCCTTCGACAGGCTCGCGAGGTTCTCGTTCTGGGTCATGGTGCTGCCTTCCTTACTGGTCGCCGGTGCGCTGGGTGAGGCCGCCGACGACGTCGCCGCCTGCGGCGAGGCCGGCACCCGAGGACGCGGCCTGGATGCTCTCGCGGGCCGCGGCCACGACCGCCTCGGCGGTCAGGCCGAACTCCTCGTAGAGCTTGGTGTACGCGGCGCTGGCGCCGTAGTGGTCCAGCCCGATGATCCGGCCGGCGTCGCCGACGAAGTCGCGCCAGCCCATGGCGATGGCCGCCTCGATGCTGACCCGGGCCTTGACCGCCGGCGGGAAGACCTCGTCGCGGTAGCTCTGGTCCTGCTCGGCGAACCACTCCTGGCAGGGGACCGACACGACCCGGGTGGGCGTGCCGGCGGCCTCGAGCTGCTCGCGGGCGGCGACGGCGATCTGCACCTCGGAGCCGGTGCTCATGAGGATGACCTCGGGGGTGCCGGTGCTGGCCTCGGCCAGGACGTAGGCGCCCTTCGCGGTGCCCTCGGCCGAGGCGAACTCGGTGCGGTCGACGACCGGGAGGTTCTGCCGGGACAGGATGATCCCGGCCGGTCGGTCGCTGTGCTCGAGGATGGTGCGCCAGGCGACGGCGGTCTCGTTGGCGTCCGCGGGGCGGACGACGTCCAGGCCGATGATCGCGCGCAGCGCGGCCAGGTGCTCGATCGGCTGGTGCGTCGGGCCGTCCTCGCCCAGGCCGATGGAGTCGTGGGTCCAGACGTAGGTGACCGGGAGCTGCATCAGGGCGGCGAGCCGGACGGCGGGGCGCATGTAGTCGGAGAACGTCAGGAACGTGCCGCCGTACACGCGGGTGCCGCCGTGCAGGGCGATGCCGTTCATGATCGAGCCCATGGCGTGCTCGCGGATGCCGAAGTGCAGCGTGCGGCCGAAGGGCCCACCGCTCCACGTCTTGGTCTGCCGGCTGGTCGGCAGGAACGACGGCTCGCCCTCGACGGCGGTGTTGTTGGACTCGGCCAGGTCGGCCGACCCGCCCCACAGCTCGGGGAGCTCGGGGTAGATCGCGGCCAGGACGGCGCCCGAGGCCTTGCGGGTGGCCATGCCCTTGGGGTCGGCGTCGAAGGTGGGCAGCGCGTCGGCCCAGCCCTCGGGCAGGGTGCGGGTGCGCATGCGGTCGAACAGTGCGGCCTGGTCGGCGTTCGCGGCCTGCCACGCGTCGAAGCGCGGCTGCCACTCGGCCCGGGCGGCCCGCCCGCGCTCGATGACCGTGCGGGTGTGCGCGATGACCTCGTCGGAGACCTCGAAGGTCTGCTCGGGGTCGAAGCCCAGCACGCGCTTGGTGGCGGCCACCTCGTCGTCGCCGAGGGCCGATCCGTGGGCGGCGCCGGTGTTCTGCTTGTTCGGGGAGGGCCAGCCGATGATCGTGCGGAGCACGACCAGGGAGGGGCGGCCGGTCTCGGCCTTGGCCGCGGCCAGGGCGGCGTCGACCGCAGCGAGGTCCTCGCCGTCGGACACGTGCTGCACGTGCCAGCCGTAGGCCTCGTAGCGCTTCGCGACGTCCTCGGTGAACGCGATCGTGGTGTCGTCCTCGATCGAGATCTTGTTGTCGTCGTAGACCAGGACCAGGTTGCCCAGCTGCTGGGTGCCGGCCAGGGAGGACGCCTCGCTGGAGATGCCCTCCTCGAGGTCGCCGTCGGAGGCGATCGCCCAGATGGTGTGGTCGAACAGGCTCTCGTCGCCGGCGGCGGTGGCGGGGTCCCAGATGCCGCGCTCGCGACGGGCGGCCATGGCCATGCCCACCGCGTTGCCGACGCCCTGGCCCAGCGGACCGGTGGTGGTCTCGACGCCGGTGGTGTGGCCGACCTCGGGGTGGCCGGGGGTCTTCGAGCCCCAGGTGCGCAGCGCCTTCAGGTCGTCGAGCTCCAGGCCGTAGCCCGAGAAGTAGAGCTGGGTGTAGAGGGTCAGCGCGGTGTGCCCGGGGGAGAGCACGAAGCGGTCGCGGGCCACCCAGTTCGGGTCGGACGGGTCGTGCTTGATCCACTTCTGGAACAGCAGGTAGGCCAGCGGGGCCAGGCTCATCGCCGTGCCGGGGTGGCCGTTGCCGACCTTCTGGACGGCGTCCATGGCCAGCACGCGGGCGGTGTCGATGGCCCGGCGGTCCAGCTCGGTGAAGCCCTCGGGGAGGGTCTGGGTCGGCTGGGCGGGCGAACCGGTGGGGCTGTCGGTCGCGGCCTCGGCCGGTGCTTCGGACTCGGTGCTCTGGTCTGCCATCTGGCGGGTGCTCCCTCGGGATAGGTCGTGGGTCGGGGGCGATGCCGGGGTGACTGCCGGTCGTCGTCGTTGCCGACCTGGGCACTACCCGCGAGGCGCGCACCATCAACGTGGCGAACCCTAGTGGTAGGGAGGTCTTCCCCACGGTCGCGGGGCTACAGTGGGCCGGACCTCCGCCCGCCCCGGTCTGAATGGTGTGGATCTGCCCGTGACCGCGATCGCCGAACGGCGTGCCGTCGGCCGGCGTACCCCGCTCCCGGCGCTGGTCGGTGCCTACGTCTCGCTGACCAAGCCCAAGCTGGTCGAGCTGCTGCTGGTGACCACCCTCCCGGCGATGATGCTGGCCGCGGGCGGCTGGCCGGGCACCGGCCTGGTGGTGGCCACGCTGGTCGGCGGCATGCTCGCCGCGGGCGCCGCGAACACCATCAACTGCTGGTACGACCGCGACATCGACCGGATCATGTCCCGCACCCGCGACCGGCCGATCGTCACCGGCGTCATCGCCCCGCGGTCCGCGCTGATCTTCGGCGTCCTGCTCGCCTGGGTGTCGCTGGTCGTGCTGGGTGTGTTCACCACGCCGCTGGCCACGGCCCTGGCCGCCGTCGCGATGCTGGCCTACTCGGTCTTCTACACGATGGTGCTCAAGCGCCGCACCCACCACAACACCGTGTTCGGCGGCCTGCCGGGTGCCGCCCCGGTGCTCATCGGCTGGGCCGCGGTCACCGGGTCGCTGGCCTGGCCGGCCGTGGTGTTCTTCGGCATCGTCTTCTGCTGGCAGATGCCGCACTTCTGGGCCCTGGCCAGCAGGTACCGCTACGACTACTTCCGCGCCGGCGTCCCCATGCTGTCGGTGGTGGCCGGTCCGGTCACCGTCGGCCGGCAGTCCGCCGCGTGGGCGTGGGGCACGCTGGCCGTCTCCGCCCTGATGGTGCCGGTCACCCCGGGGCTGGGCTGGATCTCCGGCGTCCCCGTCCTCGCCCTGGGTGCCTGGTACGTCTACGAGACGCACGCCTGGCTGGGCCGCATCCGCGGTGGGGGCGCCGACCGGCCGATGCGGCTGTTCTCGGTGTCCATCACCTACATGACCCTGCTGTCCATCGCCCTGGTCGTCGACGTCCTCGTCTGACGGTGCGCATGGCGATCCTCCGGATCGCACCGCGGCCAGCGGCCGTCCCCGGCGGTCGCCGAGCCGCTGCGGGTGATCCGATCAGCACCGGGCGTCTGCCGTCCCGGCTGCTGCGCCCGGCCGGCGGTCGACGAGCAGCGCGGCACCGTCGCAGGCGGTCCGGGGTCAGCGGGTGGTGGCGAAGGCCTCGGCGGGGGGTTCGACGTCGGCCTCGGTGCGGGGGCCGCGGACCGCCCAGAGCAGGCGCGCGGTGAACGCGGTGATGAGGACGGCGCCGGCCATGTGCAGCAGGACCAGCACGATCGGCAGCCCGGTGAAGTACTGCACGTAGCCGATCACGCCCTGGGCCAGCTCCACGACCAGCAGGTCGCGGGCGGCCCGGCGCACCCGGCCGGGGGAGTCGGTGGCGTACAGGGCCACCAGCAGCGCGACGGTCAGCCCGATGAGCAGGAACACGACGTCGGCGTGCAGCTGGCTGACCAGCTCGGGGTCGAAGCCGGTGCGCCCGGCGGCGGGGTCGCCCGAGTGCGGGCCCGACCCGGTGACGACGGTGCCGAAGACCTGGACGGCGCCCACCGCGACCGCGATGCCGGTGACCAGCAGCGCGATGGGACGGCGGACCAGCAGCTGGCCGACGCCCGGCTCGCGGGAGCGCAGCCACAGGGTGGTGGCGACCGCGACCAGCACCATCGACACGAGGAAGTGGGCGGCGACGGTCCACGGGTTGAGCCCGGTGAGCACCGTGACCCCGCCGAGCAGGGCCTGCGCCGGGATGCCCAGGAAGCTGCCGACCGCCCACCGCCGGAGCTCGCGGCGGGCCGACCGCCAGACCACCACGACGGTGGCGATCGCGATCACGGCCAGCGCGAAGGTGAGCAGCCGGTTGCCGAACTCGATCAGCCCGTGGCCGGCGAGCTCGGGGGTCGGGGTGATCGACCCGTCGGTGCACTCGGGCCAGGTCGGGCAGCCCAGACCGGAACCGGTCAGCCGGACGGCGCCGCCGGTGACGACGATGAGGCCGTTGGCGACGGCGTTGGCGAGCGCCACGCGGCGGACGACGGCAGAGGAGACCGGCACCGGTCCAGCGTAGGTGGCCGTCGGGGTCGTTCGCCGTGGGCGTAGGGCCGGCCGGAAGACCGGGCCCGGCCCGGGCGCTGGACGGGGCAGCGGACACACCGGTCCGCGGCGCCGGCGACGGTGCAGCCCCGACACCCGAGAGGTGCACGCGTGACCACTCCGTTCGACACCGACCCCACCGCCCGCCGCCGCCCCGACGTGACCGCCCTGCTGACCGACCAGGCCCGTGCCGCCGTCACCGAGGCGACCCGGCAGGCCGCCGGCTGGGGAGCCCCCGCCCTGGACACCGCCCACCTGCTCTGGGCGCTGGCCGCGGTGGAGCCCACCCGCACGCTGCTGACCCGCAGCGGCGCGGACCCCGACCTGCTGCGCACCGACCTGGCCGCCGGGCTCGACGGCGGCGCCGTCCGCGACAGCGCACCCCCGCTCGGCCCGGGCGCCGAGCGGGCGCTGCGGGAGGCCCACCAGATCTCCCGCGCCTTCGGCTCGCCGGCCATCGGCCCCGAGCACCTGCTCCTCGCGCTGTCGGCCCGGCCGGAGTCCGCGGCCGGCCGCCGGCTGGCCGAGCTCGGGGTGACCCCGCAGACCCTGCAGCTGGCCGCCGAGCAGGGACCGGCCGAGCCGTCCAGCTCGACCCCCACCCTCGACCGGTACGGCCGGGACCTCACCCAGGCCGCCCGCGACGGGCAGCTGGACCCGGTGATCGGTCGGGCCGCGGAGATCGAGCAGACCGTCGACGTGCTGGCCCGGCGGACCAAGAACAACCCGGTGCTGATCGGCGAGGCCGGGGTGGGCAAGACCGCCGTCGTCGAGGGCATCGCGCAGCTGGTCGTGGGCGACGAGGTCCCCGACGTCCTCCGCGGCCGACGGGTGGTCGAGCTGGACCTGACCGCGATGGTCGCCGGCACCAAGCACCGCGGCGACTTCGAGGAGCGGATGACCGCGGTGATCGCCGAGGTGCGCGCGCACGCCGACGAGGTGCTGCTGTTCGTCGACGAGCTGCACACCGTCGTGGGTGCCGGCGCCGCGCAGGGCTCCGCCGGGGCCGCCGACATGCTCAAGCCGGCCCTGGCCCGCGGCGAGCTGCACCTGATCGGCGCGACCACCCTGGACGAGTACCGCCGCGGCATCGAGGCCGACCCGGCCCTCGAGCGCCGGTTCCAGCCGGTGCACGTCGCCGAGCCCTCGACGGCCGACGCCGTCGCGATCCTGCACGGCCTGCGGGAGCGCTACGAGGACCACCACCACGTGCGGTTCACCGACGAGGCGCTGGTCGCCGCCGTCGAGCTGTCCGACCGGTACCTCGGCGACCGCCGGCTGCCGGACAAGGCCATCGACCTGGTCGACCAGGCCGGTGCCCGCCGTCGCCGCCGCGCCGGCGCGCCCACGGCGGACCGGGCCGGGCTCGAGCAGCAGGTCGCCCGGCTGACCGCGGAGAAGGACGCCGCCGTCGCCGCGGAGCAGTACGAGCGCGCCTCGGAGCTGCGCGACCAGGTCGTGGCGGCCCAGCAGCAGCTGGCGCAGGCGGGCGACGCCGTCCCGGAGGTCACCGTGGACGACGTCGCCGAGGTGCTCAGCCGGGCGACCGGCATCCCGGTCGCCCAGCTCACCGAGGCCGACCGCGAACGGCTGCTGCGGCTGGAGGACCTGCTGCACCGGCGGGTCGTCGGGCAGGACGACGCCGTCGAGGTCGTCGCCGAGGCCGTGCGCCGCTCCCGGGTGGGCCTGGGCGACCCGGACCGCCCGATCGGCAGCTTCCTGTTCCTGGGCCCCACCGGCGTCGGCAAGACCGAGCTGGCCAAGGCCCTCGCCGAGGCGCTGTTCGGCGACGAGGACCTGATGGTGCGGCTGGACATGAGCGAGTACCAGGAGCGCCACACGGTCTCCCGCCTGATCGGCTCGCCGCCCGGCTACGTCGGGTACGAGGACGCCGGCCAGCTCACCGAGGCCGTGCGGCGGCGTCCGTACTCGGTCGTGCTGCTCGACGAGGTCGAGAAGGCGCACCCCGACGTCTTCCACACCCTCCTGCAGGTGCTCGACGACGGTCGGCTGACCGACTCCCGGGGCCGCACCGTCGACTTCCGCAACACGGTCGTGGTGATGACCAGCAACCTGGGCTCGGACCTGGTGGCCGGCAACCGCGAGCCGCTGGGGTTCGGCAGCAGCACCCGGTCGCGCGACGACGGCCTGCGGACGGCGCTGCTGCGCCGGCTGAAGGACTCCTTCCGCCCCGAGTTCCTCAACCGGATCGACGAGATCGTGGTCTTCCGGCCGCTGGAGACCGAGCAGCTCGCCGAGATCACCGAGCTGCTGCTGGCGGGCACCCGCGACCGGCTGACCGCCCAGGGCATCGCGGTGGAGTTCTCCGCCGACGCGGTGCGCTGGTTGGCGCAGCGGGGGCACGAGCCGGAGTTCGGCGCCCGTCCGCTGCGGCGGGCGATCCAGCGCTCGGTCGACAACCCGGTCTCGCGCCTGGTCCTCGACGGTGCCCTCGCCGCGGGCGGACGGCTGCGGGTGGGCGTCGTCGACGGCGAGCTGGACCTCGCGGTGGAGGGAGCCGTCGAGGCGCCGGTGGGGGAGCCGGTCGCGGCCTGACCGGGGCGTTCGGGTTAGGGCGACCTTGCTTGCGGGCCCCGGGAAATAGCGCACACTCGTGTTGTGCAAATCCCCGCGGAGCAGTCCGCCCGCTCGTCGGCCCCGGCCGACGACGGGCGCACCCGCGACCGCGTGACCGGTCTGCTGCTCGAGCACGGCGCGCAGACCGCCACCGAGCTGGCCGCCCGGCTCGGGGTCTCGCCGGCCGCCGTCCGTCGGCACCTGGACTCCCTGGTCGCCGAGGGTCGCGTCGCCGAGCGGGCCCTGCCCGGGTCCGTCCGCGGCCGGGGCCGCCCGGCCCGGCACTTCGTGCTCACCGACGCCGGCCGCGCGGGCTTCCCGCACGCCTACGACGACCTGGCGCTCACCGCGCTCCGGTTCGTCGCGCTCCACGGCGGGGCCGACGCGGTCCGCGACGTCGCCGAGCAGCAGCTGGCCGGCCTGGAGCAGCGCTGCTCCGACGCCGTCGAGCGGGCCGGGAGCACGGCCGGCGACCAGCCGGCCGACCGCGCCCAGGTGCTCGCCGAGGCGCTGACGGCCGAGGGCTACGCTGCCTCGGCCTCGGCGATCTCCAGCGGCGGGCAGCTGTGCCAGCACCACTGCCCGGTCGCGCACGTCGCCGCGGAGTTCCCGCAGCTGTGCGAGGCCGAGACCGCGGTCATCGGCCGGCTGGTCGGCACCCACGTGCAGCGCCTGGCGACCATCGCCCACGGCGACGGGATCTGCACCACACACATCCCCGGTCGGCCCCCGGCCGGGAACACGACCCGCGGTCCGCGACCTGTACTGCAGGAGCGCGCCCCCGCACCGAGCCACACCCGTCAGACCGCCCGGGAGAGGACATCCGCATGACCACCACAGAGCAGCCGGTCACCCCCCTGACCCAGGACGAGCAGATCGACCAGCTCGGCCGCTACAAGTACGGCTGGGCGGACGCCGACGTCGCCGGTGCCTCGGCCCGCCGCGGCATCAACGAGGAGGTCGTGCGCGACATCTCCCGGCGCAAGAACGAGCCGGAGTGGATGCTCGACCGCCGCCTCAAGGCCCTCAAGCTGTTCGGCAAGAAGCCCATGCCCGACTGGGGTTCCGACCTGTCCGGCATCGACTTCGACAACATCAAGTACTTCGTGAAGTCGACCGAGAAGCAGGCCGCGACCTGGGACGACCTCCCGGCCGACATCAAGAGCACCTACGACAAGCTGGGCATCCCCGAGGCCGAGAAGCAGCGGCTGGTCTCCGGTGTCGCCGCCCAGTACGAGTCCGAGGTCGTCTACCACCAGATCCGCGAGGACCTCGAGGAGCAGGGCGTCCTGTTCCTGGACACCGACACCGCGCTGCGCGAGCACGAGGAGCTCTTCCGCGAGTACTTCGGCTCGGTCATCCCGTCGGGGGACAACAAGTTCTCCGCGCTGAACACCGCGGTGTGGTCCGGCGGCTCCTTCATCTACGTGCCCCCGGGCGTCAACGTGGAGATCCCGCTGCAGGCCTACTTCCGGATCAACACCGAGAACATGGGCCAGTTCGAGCGCACCCTGATGATCATCGACGAGGGCGCCTACGTGCACTACGTCGAGGGCTGCACCGCACCGATCTACAAGTCGGACTCCCTGCACTCCGCGGTCGTCGAGATCATCGTCAAGAAGAACGCGCGCTGCCGGTACACGACCATCCAGAACTGGTCGAACAACGTCTACAACCTGGTCACCAAGCGGGCCGTGGCCCACGAGGGCGCGACCATGGAGTGGGTCGACGGCAACATCGGCTCCAAGGTGACGATGAAGTACCCGGCCGTGTGGATGACCGGTGAGCACGCCAAGGGCGAGGTGCTCTCCATCGCCTTCGCCGGCGAGGGCCAGCACCAGGACGCCGGCGCCAAGATGGTGCACGCCGCCCCGCACACCTCGTCGAACATCATCAGCAAGTCCGTCGCCCGCGGCGGCGGCCGGACCTCCTACCGGGGCCTGGTGCAGGTCGACGAGGGTGCCCACGGCTCCCGCTCCACGGTGAAGTGCGACGCGCTGCTGGTCGACACGATCAGCCGCTCCGACACCTACCCCTACGTCGACGTCCGCGAGGACGACGTGTCCATGGGCCACGAGGCCACGGTCTCCCGGGTCAGCGAGGACCAGCTCTTCTACCTGATGAGCCGCGGTCTGTCCGAGGACGAGGCGATGGCGATGGTCGTGCGCGGCTTCGTCGAGCCGATCGCCCGGGAGCTGCCGATGGAGTACGCCCTCGAGCTCAACCGCCTGATCGAGCTGCAGATGGAAGGTGCCGTCGGCTGATGCCGGAGAACACTGACACCCCCGACACGATCGCCGGGCCGGCCGAGTCCGCCGCGCTGGCCAGCGAGCTGTTCGCCCCCGGCGTCGGCGCGCAGGCCGGTCCGCCGACCACCCCCGCGTCCGACACCGGCACCGCCGGTGCCGGGCCGGGCTCGCACAGCCACGGCGGCCCGACCCCGACCGGCTCGCCGGCCGAGCGGTTCTCCTCCGCCGACCCCGACGACTTCGCCGTCGTCACGGGCCGCGAGGAGCAGTGGCGCTTCACCCCGATGAAGCGGGTCCGCCCGCTGCTCGAGGGCGCCGGGTCCGACGCCCGGCTGGAGCTGACCACCGACCTGCCCGACGGCGTCGAGCTGACCACCGTCGGCGCCGACGACCCGCTGCTCGCCGGGCTGCCCGAGCCGGTCGACCGGCTGGCGGCCCTGACCCGGGTGAACGCCGGGGGCGCCACCGTCGTCCGGATCCCCGCCGAGGCGCAGCTGGACCGCCCGGTCACGCTGTCGCTGCGCGGCACCGGGTCCGCCGACGTCGTCTGGGGCCAGACCGTGGTCGAGGTCGGCCGCCACGCTGCGGCGACGATCGTCCTGGACCACTCCGGCGAGGCGAAGTACTCCGGTGGCGTGGTCGTGCTGGTCGGCGACGGCGCGCACGTCGAGCTGGTCAGCGTGCAGGAGTGGGCCCCGGGCACCGCGCACGGCGGGCAGTACGACGCCGTCGTCGGCCGCGACGCCACCTTCCGCCAGGCCGTGGTCACCCTGGGCGGCGACCTGGTCCGCCTGGTCAGCAACGTGCACTACACGGGGCCCGGCGGCACCGCCGAGCTCTCGGGCGTGTACTTCGCCGACGAGACCCAGCACCAGGAGCACCGGCTCTGGGTCGACCACTCCACGCCCAACTGCACCAGCAACGTGGTCTACAAGGGCGCGCTGCAGGGCGAGCAGGCGCACACGGTGTGGGTCGGCGACGTCCGCATCCGCCCCGCGGCGACCGGCACCGAGACCTACGAGCTCAACCGCAACCTGGTGCTCACCGACGGTGCCCGCGCCGACTCGGTGCCCAACCTGGAGATCGAGACCGGCGAGATCGTCAGCGCCGGCCACGCCAGCGCCACCGGCCGGTTCGACGACGAGCAGCTGTTCTACCTCTGCTCCCGCGGCATCGACGCCGAGACCGCCCGTCGCCTGGTCGTGCGCGGCTTCTTCGCCGACGTGGTGCAGAAGATCGCCGTCCCCGAGCTGGCCGACCGCCTGATGGGCACCATCGAGCAGCGGCTGGGGGCCCTGCCGGGCCTCGAGGAGCAGGACGTCGAGGTCGAGTCGGAGCTGCAGCCGGCATGAGCTACCAGCGGGTCTGCGGGCTCTCCGACGTCGCCGACGGCGAGGCCCTCCCGGTCTCCGTCGGCGATCTCGAGCTGGTCGTGGCCCGGTGGGACGGCGAGGTCTACGCGCTGACCGACCTGTGCTCCCACCAGGACTACCCGCTGTCCGACGGCGACGTCGAGCTCGTCGACGGCGTCCCCACCATCGAGTGCACCTGGCACGGGTCGTGCTTCGACCTGCGCAGCGGTGCACCCACCAACCTGCCGGCGAACAAGCCGGTCACCACCCACCCGGTCCGCGTCGAGGGCGACGACATCTACGTCGACGTCCTCGTCGACACCTCCGCGGCCGAGAAGTAGAGAGGCACACCCATGAGCGAGACCACCGGCAGCGTGCTGGAGATCCGCGACCTGCACGTCACGGTCGGGGAGGGCGACGAGACCAAGGAGATCCTCCGCGGCGTCGACCTCACCATCCGCAGCGGCGAGACCCACGCGATCATGGGCCCCAACGGCTCGGGCAAGTCCACCCTGGCCTACTCGATCGCCGGGCACCCGAAGTACACGATCACCGGCGGCACCGTGACCCTCGACGGCGAGGACGTCCTGGCGATGACCGTCGACGAGCGCGCCCGGGCCGGCCTGTTCCTGGCCATGCAGTACCCGGTCGAGGTCCCCGGCGTCTCGGTGTCGAACTTCCTGCGCACCGCGGCCACCGCCGTCACCGGCACCGCGCCCAAGCTGCGCACCTGGGTCAAGGACGTCCGCACCGAGATGGAGGCGCTCGAGATGGACGCCGCCTTCGCCGAGCGCAACGTCAACGAGGGCTTCTCCGGCGGTGAGAAGAAGCGCCACGAGATCCTGCAGATGGGCCTGCTCAAGCCCAAGATGGCGATCCTCGACGAGACCGACTCGGGGCTGGACGTCGACGCCCTGCGGGTGGTCTCCGAGGGCGTGAACCGGGCCAAGGCCAACAGCTCGGTCGGCGTCCTGCTGATCACGCACTACACCCGGATCCTGCGCTACATCGAGCCCGACTTCGTGCACGTGTTCGTCGCCGGCCGGGTCGTCGAGGAGGGCGGCAAGGAGCTGGCCGACAAGCTCGAGGCCGAGGGCTACGCCTCCTACCTCAAGGCCGACGCGGACGCGGCAGCGGCGATCGCATGACCGCGACCGCCACGACGCCCGCGACCGGGCGCACGCCGCTCCCGCTGGACGTCGAGGCGGTCCGCGCCGACTTCCCGATCCTGGGCCGCACGGTCCGGGACGGGAAGCGGCTGGTCTACCTGGACTCCGGCGCCACCTCGCAGAAGCCGCGCCAGGTGCTGGACGCCGAGCGCTGGTTCTACGAGAACGTCAACGCCGCCCCGCACCGCGGTGCGCACCAGCTGGCCGAGGAGGCCACCGAGGCCTACGAGGCCGCCCGGGCGACCATCGCCGCGTTCATCGGCGCCCAGCCCGACGAGGTGGTGTTCACCCGCAACACCACCGAGGCGATCAACCTGGTGGCCTACGCCTTCTCCAACGCGGTGACCGCCAAGGAGCCCGAGTTCCGTCGGTACGCCGTGGGCCAGGGCGACGAGATCGTGGTCACCGAGATGGAGCACCACGCCAACCTGATCCCGTGGCAGCAGCTCTGCGAGCGCACGGGGGCGACCCTGCGCTGGCTGGGGCTCACCGACGAGGGCCGGCTGGACCTCTCGGACCTGGACACCGTCGTCAACGAGCGCACGAAGTTCGTCACGGTGACCCAGCAGTCCAACATCCTGGGCACGATGCCGCCGCTGGCCCCGATCATCGCCCGGGCCCACGAGGTCGGTGCGCTGGTCATGGTCGACGGCGCGCAGTCGGTGCCGCACCAGCCGGTCGACGTGGCCGCCCTGGGCGCGGACTTCCTGGTCTTCTCCGGGCACAAGATGCTGGGCCCCACCGGGGTCGGCGTGCTGTGGGGCCGGGCCGAGGTGCTCGACGCGCTGCCGCCGTTCCTGACCGGTGGCTCGATGATCGAGGTCGTGCGCATGGAGGGCAGCACCTTCGCCCCGCCGCCGCAGCGGTTCGAGGCCGGGGTGCCGATGACCGCGCAGGTGATCGGGCTGGCCGCGGCCGCCGACTACCTGACGGCGCTGGGCATGGAGGCCGTGCAGGCCCACGAGGAGGCCCTCACCGGCTACGCCCTCGAGCAGCTGCAGGCCATCCCCGGCGTGCGGGTCGTCGGCCCGGCCGACACCGTGGCCCGCGGCGGGGCGATCAGCTTCGTCGTCGACGGCATCCACCCGCACGACGTGGGGCAGGTGCTCGACGACCAGGGCATCGCCGTCCGGGTCGGCCACCACTGCGCCTGGCCCGTCGTCCGCCGCATGGGCGTGCCGGCGACCACCCGGGCCACGTTCTACGTGCACACCGGCTACGACGACGTCGACGCCCTGGTGGAGGGCGTGCGGCATGCGCAGCGCTTCTTCGGCGTTGACGGTGGGGAGGAGGTCCGATGAAGCTGCAGGACATGTACCAGGAGATCATCCTGGACCACTACCGGAACCCGCACGGCCGCGGTCTGCGCGACCCGTTCGACGCCGAGGTGCACCACGTCAACCCCACGTGCGGTGACGAGGTCACCCTGCGCGTGAAGGTCGACGGCGACACCCTGACCGACGTCTCCTACCAGGGTCAGGGCTGCTCGATCAGCCAGGCCTCGGTGTCGGCGATGTACGACCTGGTGGTCGGCAAGAGCGTGCCCGAGGCCCTGGCCACGGGTGAGGACTTCATGCGGTTGATGCAGGCCAAGGGCGACACGTCCGTGGCCGACGAGCTCGAGGACACCCTGGAGGACGCCGTGGCGTTCGCCGGGGTGTCGAAGTACCCCGCGCGCATCAAGTGCGCGCTGATGAGCTGGATGGCACTCAAGGACGCCAGCGCCCGAGCCTGGGGAGGACCCGCAGCATGACCGAGAGCACCCCCGCCGCACCCTTCATCAAGCCCGACATGGAGGAGCTCGAGGAGGCCATGCGCGACGTGGTCGACCCCGAGCTGGGCGTCAACGTCGTCGACCTCGGCCTGGTCTACGGCATCGAGGTGGACGACGCCAACGTCGCCGTGATCGACATGACCCTCACCTCGGCGGCCTGCCCGCTGACCGACGTGATCGAGGACCAGGCTCGCCAGGCCCTCACCGGCGGCCCCGGCCCCGGCCTGGTCGAGGACATCCGGATCAACTGGGTCTGGATGCCCCCGTGGGGCCCGGACAAGATCACCGACGACGGTCGGGAGCAGCTGCGCGCCCTGGGCTTCCGGGTCTGAACGAGCTCCTGGCCAGGCTGGTGGCGGGCGACCCGCCACCGGCCGACGGCACCGTCACGACACGGCCGGCACCCCTCGGGGCGCCGGCCGTCGTCGTGGGCGGCACCGCCTGGGCGTGCGTGGCCGCCGACGTCGACCCCGGCTGGGTGACCGCGTGGATCGCCGCCTCGCCCGACCCGGTGGCCGCGCCGCTGTCCGCCCGGTTCCTGGCGGCGCTGGCCGACGAGACCGGCGTCGAACCCGGCGTGGTCGACGCCGTGCTGGTCGCCCCGCACGTCCCGGTAGCGCCGGGCCTCCCGGTGCAGCCGCTGGAGGCCGCCGACCACCCGCGGGTGCAGCGGGCGCACCGGCACCGCACCGACGTCCGCGTGCTCGGCACCCCCGACGGGTCGGCGCTGCTGTCGGTCGGCCGCGGGCTGGCCGGCCGGTGGGAGGTCAGCGTCGAGGTCGACCCGGCGGCCCGCCGCCGCGGTCTGGGGACGGCGCTGGCCGCGGCGGCACCCGCCCTGGTCGACGGCCCGCTGTGGGCCCAGGTGGCGCCGGCCAACGTGGCGTCGCTGCGGTCGTTCCTCGCCGCCGGCTACCGGGTGGTCTGCGCGGAGTCCCTCTTCGGCAGCTGACGGCGGGGTCGGGTCACCGCAACGACCGCAGCCGGGCGGGCACCGGGTCCCCCCGCCGGCGCTGCCGTTCGCGGACCGTGCCCACCCCGACCAGCACCGCCCCGACGACACCGAGCACGACCACCCACCCCGTCGGCGCCCCGTCGAGCAGCCAGCCGGCCGTCACGCCCAGCACACCCACCAGGCCGAGGACGAAGGGCGCCCGCACCGCCCAGCCGAGCCCGGTCAGCACGAGGACGAGCGCGGCCACCAGGGCGAGGACCTGGCGCAGCGGGGTGGGGTCGAGCACCGTCAGCAACACCGACGGCAGCAGCGCGACGGCCAGCCCCGGCCCCCAGGTGCGCTGCGAGGGACCGTGCGCCAGCGACCGCCACCGGCCGGCCAGCAGCACCAGCCCGCCCGGCACCGTCACGACCTCGGGAGCACCCCAGCCCAGCTGTGCGGCCCCCACGGCGCAGGCGGCGACGAGGGCCAGGCCGCCGAGGGTGCGGGTGCCGCGGCCGCGCACCTCCTGCTCGTCCAGGGGCACCCCGGGCAGCCGTGTCCCGCGGGTGACGTCGCCGTGGCCCATGAGGGCCAGCCCGAGGACGGCGAGCAGTGCCGCGGTCACCCCCCACGCCCCCGCGGCGGCCGCCGTCGCGACCCCCAGCAGCCCGACGACGGTGCCGGTGCCGGCGGTGGAGGTGGCGGCCTTCTCGTCCGGGGAGTCCGCGGGCTCCTCCAGCGGCACCACGGGGTCGGGCTCCTCCACCGGTACGGCGGCCCGGCCGGTGTCGACCGGCGCGAAGGCGTCGCGCACGTCGGTGACCGGCCCGCGCGGGACGCCCGGGTCGGCCCGGCCGACCCGGGCGAGCACCCAGCGGCGGACCCGGTCGCCGGCCCGGCGGGGCAGCACCACGGCCAGCACCACGGCCTGGGCCAGTGCGGTGACCGCGACGGCCACCAGCGCCGCGCCGACCCCCGCGGCGGGCAGCGGGCCGCCGGACGCCAGCGCGAGGACGGCGAGCGCTCCCGCGCCCACCGCGATCGGCGCCGCGGAGGGCCGGGAGTCCCGGTCGCGCACCGACAGCAGGACGGCGGCCGCGGCGGTGGTGACCAGCAGCAGGCCGAGGTCACCCCAGCGACCGGCCCGCCCCGTGCCGACGGCGGCCAAACCGGTCAGGGTCACCGCGGCGGTCAGCCCGGCGTCGCGGGGCACCCACTCGGGGCCCCGCGCGGCCGCCACGGCGACCACCGCGGCCAGGCCCAGCCCGACGAACCCCGAGCCGAGCACCCAGTCCGGGCCCGAGGACGCCGCCGCCCCGGCCAGCACGGAGCCGGCGGTGAGCCCGGCCAGCACGGGCACCCCGGCGGGCGGGCCGGGCAGGTCGGGCACCCGGTGGTGGGTGGTGACCAGCAGTCCCAGTCCTGCGCCGACCCCGAGGGCGGCCGCGAGCACCGGGCCTTCTCCGGCCCAGGCAGCCCGTTCGACGATCCACACCCCGGCGGCCCACCACGGCACCGAGAGCAGCAGCCCCGACCGGCTCACCGGCCCGTGCCCGGTGCCCTCGCCCAGCCAGGCGATGGCCAGCCCGAGCGACGCCGTCCCCAGCAGGACGCCGGGGAGCAGCGGCGCCGGCACCGCGCCGGACCGGACGACGACCAGCACCGTGACCTGCAGCGCGACCCAGGAGGCGACCGGCCAGGTGCGCAGCTCCGGGCCGACCAGCCGCAGGGCGGCGGCCGCCGCGGCCACGAACGCGGCCAGCGTGCCGGCGGCCAGCGCGGGCCGCGGGGCGGTCGCGGCGCCGACCGCGACGAGGGTGCCGGCGGCGGCCACCGCGCCCAGCGCGAGGGCCTCGCCGGCCGTCCGGCTGCCCACGTGGCCGGCCAGCACGGCCAGCCCACCGGCCACCAGCAGCAGCGCCGAGACCGCCACGACACCCACCGGTGTGCCGACGGTGAAGGCCGACAGCGCCGTGCCGAGGACGGCGACCACCCCGGCCCCCAGCAGCAGCTGCTGCGGGGTGAGCCGGTCGGCCAGCGACGCCGGTCCGACCGGGGGCGGGTAGCCGCCCGCGACCGGCGGCGGGTACTCCGCCGTCTCCGCCCGCGCCTCCACGGGGCCACGGTAGGCGGGAGGGGGGTCCGCGGGCAGGGGCTAGCGTCGGTGTCCGTGACCGGCAGCCCGCAGCCCGACCCGCAGCCCGACCCGCAGCCCGACCCGCGGCACCGACCGCTCCCGCGGTCGACGCCCTCGGCGCAGGGGGTCGACGCCCGCGGTGTCCTGGGCCTCCTCGACGCCCTCGAGGCGCACCCCCTGGTCGACCCGCACAGCGTGGTGCTGGTGCGGCACGGGCACGTGGTCGCCCAGGGGTGGTGGGCACCGTTCACCGCGGCGCAGCCGCACCTGCTCTACAGCCTGTCCAAGTCCTTCACCGCCACCGCGCTGGGGTTCGCGGTCGCCGAGGGCCTGCTGTCCCTGGAGGATCGGCTGGTCGACGTGCTCCCGGAGCTGGCCGACGCGGCGACCGGCGAGCGGGCGGCCGGGCTGCGGCTGCGCGACCTGGTGACGATGAGCAGCGGCCACCTGGCCGAGACCTGGGACGACGCGGTGCGGGCCGACCGCGACGAGCCGCTGCGCGGGTTCCTCGGAATCGAACCCGACCGCGACCCGGGCAGCGTGTTCGCCTACAACCAGCCCTGCACCTACGGGGTGGCCGCCGCTGTCCAGCGGGTGACCGGCCAGACGCTGCTGGACTACCTCCGGCCCCGGTTGCTCGAGCCGCTCGGGGTGCAGGCGTCGGACGCGTTCGGCTGGCAGCAGCACCCGGCCGGGCGCGACCTGGGTTTCACCGGGCTGCACGCCACCACCGACGCCGTCGCCAAGCTGGGCCTGCTGCACCTGCAGCGCGGCGCGTGGGAGGGCCGGCAGCTGCTGCCCGCGGCCTGGGTGGACGAGGCCGTGCGCCCGCACGTGGCCACGCCGCACCAGGAGGAGGTCGACTGGCGCCAGGGCTACGGGTTCCAGTTCTGGACCCAGCGGCACGGCTACCGCGGCGACGGCGCCTACGGCCAGTTCTGCGTGGTGCTGCCCGACCAGGACGCCGTCCTCGCGATCACCTGCGACACCCCCGACATGCAGGCCGTCCTCGCGGCGGTCTGGACCCACCTGCTGCCCGCGCTGGGCGACGGCGGTGCCGACGACGGTGCTGTTGACGGTGCCGACGACGAGCTCGCCGCCCGACTGGCCGCCCTGGCGGTCCCGCGGGCGCCGGGTGCCCCCGACCCGCGGGACGCCGGGGCGTGGGACGGCGTCCTTCTCACGCCCTCCCCGCGGCCCCGCCCGGGCGAGCCCGCCGTGCAGGACGTGCGGGTCGTGCAGCGCGCGGACGGCTGGTACCTGCTGGTCCGCGAGCCCGGCTGGGAGCTGGACGCCCGGATCGGGGCGGGGGAGTGGGCGCTGACCGACGTGCCGGTCGCCGGGGGCGGGGTCGTGCCCGTGGCGGTGGTCGGCGGGTGGGCCGCGGCGGCCGGCCGGGAGTCGCTGCGCGTCGAGGTGCGGTTCCTGCAGACCCCGCACCGCCTGGTGGTCACCGGCGAGGCCGCCAGCGGCAGCGCCCGAGCCCGGTGGGTCACGGCGCCGCTGCGGGCCGGTGCGCTGGCCGACCTGCGCAGCCCCGTGCGCGGCTGACCCCGGGAGTGCCGCCGACGTCACCCCGGCCAACCCTCGGACCGGCGGGTCCGCGCCGGTACCATCGACGCGGTGATCACGACCACCGGACTCGAGCTGCGCGCAGGCGCCCGCATCCTGATCAGCGATGCGAACCTGCGGGTGCAGCCCGGTGACCGGATCGGGCTGGTCGGGCGCAACGGCGCCGGCAAGACCACCACGCTGACCACGCTGGCCGGTGAGCGGGTGCCGCACGCCGGCTCGGTCGACCAGGTCGGCGAGCTGGGCTACCTGCCGCAGGACCCCCGCAGCGGCGACCTGTCCATCACCGCCAGCGACCGGGTGCTCTCCGGGCGGGGCCTCGACGAGCTCAAGGCCAAGCTCACCAAGGCCCAGATCGCGATGGCCGAGCCCGCCGACGACGCCGAGCGGGACAAGGCCGTGCGCCGCTACGGCCGGCTCGAGGACCAGTTCGCCGCCATGGGCGGGTACGCCGCCGAGTCCGACGCCGCCCGCATCTGCACCAACCTCGGCCTGCCCGACCGGGTGCTCGCCCAGCCGCTGAGCACGCTGTCCGGTGGTCAGCGCCGCCGCGTCGAGCTGGCCCGCATCCTGTTCTCCGACGCCGAGACGCTGCTGCTCGACGAGCCCACCAACCACCTGGACGCCGACTCCATCGCCTGGCTGAAGAGCTTCCTGGCCAGCCACCGCAGCGGGCTCATCGTGATCAGCCACGACGTCGAGCTGCTGGCCGCCGTCGTCAACAAGGTCTGGCACCTCGACGCCAACCGGGCCACGGTCGACGTCTACAACCTGGGCTGGAAGCGGTACCTGGAGGCGCGCGAGACCGACGAGCGCCGCCGCCGCTCCGAGCGGGCCAACGCCGAGAAGAAGATCGGCGCGCTCACCGCGCAGGCGGACAAGATGCGGGCCAAGGCCACCAAGGCCAAGGCCGCGCAGTCCATGGACAAGCGCGCGCAGCGCCTGGCTGCGGGCCTGGAGCAGGTGCGGGTGCAGGACCGGGTGGCCAAGCTGCGCTTCCCGACCCCCGCCCCCTGCGGCAAGACCCCGCTGACCGCCGAGCGGCTCTCGAAGTCCTACGGGTCGCTGGAGATCTTCACCGGGGTGGACCTGGCCATCGACCGCGGCACCCGGGTCGTCGTGCTCGGCCTGAACGGTGCCGGCAAGACGACCCTGCTGCGCATGCTGGCCGGCACCGAGACCCCCGACACCGGCGAGGTCAAGCCCGGGCACGGGCTGCGGCTGGGCTACTACGCCCAGGAGCACGAGACCCTGGACATGGACCGCTCGCTGCTGGAGGTCATGCGCTCGGCCGCCCCCGACCAGACCGACACCGAGCTGCGCCGCATCCTCGGCGCGTTCCTGTTCTCCGGCGAGGCGGTCGACCAGCGGGCCGGCACGCTGTCCGGCGGTGAGAAGACCCGGCTGGCCATGGCCGCGCTGGTCTGCTCGGCGGCGAACGTGCTGCTCCTCGACGAGCCCACCAACAACCTCGACCCCGCCAGCCGCGAGCAGGTGCTCGAGGCGCTGCGCACCTACCAGGGCGCGATCGTGCTGGTCACGCACGACGAGGGTGCCGTCACCGCGCTGGACCCCGACAAGGTGATCCTGCTGCCCGACGGCACCGAGGACACCTGGTCGGCCGACTTCGCCGAGCTCGTCGAGCTCGCGTAGTTCCAGCGCGCGGCGGTCGCGCGCCTGGGTGATCATTCGGTCTGAGGCCGACGTCACCGGGACGGCGGTCCAGGCGACCAGTGGGGGACCTCGGCGCAGCCGGGGTGGACGCTGGCACGGAGGGGAGTCATGGCCGACTCGAACGCAGCCGACGGCACCGCTGACCTGACCAAGGGCAAGCGGATCACCGGCGACGACCGCAGCACGCTCGCCGACGAGCTGCGCAAGCGCTACGACAAGGGCGACAGCATCCGCGTGCTGGCCGCCGAGACCGGGCGCTCCTACGGATTCGTGCACCGCCTGCTCAGCGAGAACGGGGCCACCCTGCGCAGCCGCGGCGGCGCCAACCGGCCCAGCACCCCCGACGCGAAGAAGTGAGCGGCGACCCGGCCCGCGGCTGGGTCACCTCGTCGCAGGACGGCCCGGTCCTCACCGTCACCCTGGACCGGGCCGACCAGCTGAACGCGCAGGTCCCGGCCACCTGGCACGCCCTGGCCGACATCGGCGCCACGCTGCCCGACGAGGTCCGGGTGGTCGTCGTCCGCGGCGCGGGCCGGGCGTTCTCGGCGGGGTTGGACCGGTCGCTGTTCTCCGCCGATCCGTCGCTGCCCGGGGGCCTGGGCGAGCTCGTCGGTCTCGGTCCCGAGGGCGCCCAGGAGCGCATCCGCAGCTACCAGGACGGCTTCCGCTGGCTGCGCCGGCCGGGCGTCGTCTCGGTCGCGGTCGTCCAGGGCCACGCCATCGGCGCCGGCGCCCAGCTGGCGCTGGCCTGCGACCTGCGGGTGTGCGCCGAGGAGGCCACGTTCTCGCTGCCCGAGGCCGTGCTGGGGCTCGTGCCCGACCTCACCGGCACGTCGACGCTCGTGCAGGCCGTCGGCTACAGCCGCGCGTTGGAGATGTGCCTGACCGGCCGGCGCATCGGTGCGGCCGAGGCGCACGCCACCGGGTTGGCCAACGCCGTCGTCCCGGCGGCCGCGCTCGAGACCACCGTGACCGAGCTGGTGGGGGCGATCCTGGGCCCCGACGTCGGCGCCAGCCGCGAGACCGCCGCCCTGGTGCGGCGGGCCGCCGCGACCGACACCGAGGGCCAGGACGCCGCCGAGCGGGCCGCCCAGGTCCGCCGGCTGCACGCGTTCGCGGAACAGGGCACGTCGACGTCGGGTTGAGGTCGTCGTGGACGGACCGATGACCTCGATGGCCGCGATGCGGTCCTTCCGCCGCGACGCCACCCCTGCCCGCGAGATCCCGAAGGGGACCGTCCGCCGCATCCTGGGCGTGGCCGGGCCCTACCGGCGCGATCTCACGTTCTTCCTGGCGCTGGTGGTGCTGTCGGCGGTCATCGGCGTCGCCACCCCGCTGCTGGCCGGCGACATCGTCAACCGCATCGCCGGGCTGACCGGCACGGCCGGGGACATCGTGCGGATCGCGCTGCTGATCGCCGGGCTGGCGCTGGTCGACGCCGGCAGCTCGCTGGCGCAGCGCTGGTACTCCTCGCGCATCGGCGAGGGCGTGATCTACGACCTGCGCGCCCGGGTGTTCGCCCACGTGCAGCGCATGCCGGTCGCGTTCTTCACCCGCACCCAGACCGGCGCGCTGGTCAGCCGGCTCAACAACGACGTGATCGGCGCCCAGCAGGCGTTCACCTCGACGCTCTCGGGGGTGGTCTCCAACGCGATCGGCCTGGTGCTCACCGCGGGCGTCATGCTCACGCTGTCCTGGCAGATCACCCTGCTGTCGATCGTGCTGGTCCCGCTGTTCGTGCTGCCGGCCAAGCGGATCGGGGCCCGGCTGCAGGAGATCACCCGGGAGTCCTACGGCCTCAACGCCTCGATGAACGCCACGATGACCGAGCGGTTCAACGTCGCCGGCGCGCTGCTGGTCAAGCTGTTCGGCCGGCCCGAGGCCGAGGTCGAGTCCTTCCGGGCCCGCGCCGCCCGGGTGCGCGACATCGGCGTCCTGTCGGCCATGTACGGCCGCACGTTCTTCACCGCGCTCACCCTCGTCGCCGCGCTCGCCACCGCGCTCGTCTACGGCCTGGGCGGGTCGCTGGCCTTCGACGGCTCGCTGACGCCGGGCGCCGTCGTCTCCCTGGCGCTGCTGCTGTCCCGGCTGTACGGGCCGCTGACGGCGCTGTCCAACGTCCGGGTCGACGTCATGAGCGCGATGGTCAGCTTCGACCGGGTCTTCGAGGTGCTCGACCTCGCGCCGATGATCGACGAGGCGCCCGACGCCCGCCCGGTGCCGGCAGGTGACCGCTCGGTGGAGTTCGACCACGTCTCGTTCAGCTACCCCACGGCCGAGCAGGTGTCGCTGGCCTCCCTCGAGGACCTCTCGCTGCCCGAGCACGGCGAGCAGGCCGAGGTGCTGCACGACGTCAGCTTCCGGGCCGAGGCGGGCCAGCTGGTCGCCCTCGTCGGGTTCTCCGGCGCCGGCAAGTCGACCGTCGCCAACCTGGTCCCGCGGCTCTACGACGTCACCGCCGGCGCCGTGCGCGTGGGCGGGCTCGACGTCCGGCAGGCCACGGCGGCATCGTTGCGGGACGCGATCGGCGTGGTCAGCCAGGACGCCCACCTGTTCCACGACACCATCCGGGCCAACCTGGTCTACGCCCGGCCCGAGGCCACCGAGGACGAGCTGTGGGCCGCGATGACCGGGGCGCGGATCGCCGCCCTGGTGGCCTCGCTCCCCGACGGGCTGGACACCGTCGTCGGCGACCGCGGCTACCGCATGTCGGGCGGGGAGAAGCAGCGGCTGGCCATCGCCCGCGTGCTGCTGAAGGGCCCCGGCGTCGTCATCCTGGACGAGGCGACCGCGCACCTGGACAGCCAGAGCGAGGCCGCCGTGCAGAAGGCGCTGGACACCGCGCTGACCGGCCGCACGTCGCTGGTCATCGCCCACCGCCTGTCCACCATCCGCAGTGCCGACCTCATCCTGGTGCTCGACGAGGGCCGGATCGTCGAGCAGGGCACCCACGAGGAGCTGATCGAGCGCGGGGAGCGCTACGCCGACCTGTACCGCACGCAGTTCGCCGCCGCCCCCGTGTCGGACGCCGCCACCCGGGCCTGAGCACTACCGTCACTGGGGTCCCACCCGCACCACCCCAGGAGTTCCGTTGTCCGTCGTGCACCCCGAGGACGCGGACATCCGCGCCGTCTACGCCGAGTACCTGGCCGGCTGGAACGCGCACAGTGCCGCCCGCCAGGCCGCGACCCTCGCCGACGACGCCGACGTGGTCGGCTTCGACGGCACCCAGCACCACGGCCGGCTGCAGTTCGCCGCCGATCTCCGCCGGATCTTCGCCGACCACGCGCCCCCGCCCTACGCGGGCACCGTCCGCTCGGTGCGGGCGATGGGCGAGGAGGCCGCCGTCCTGGTGGCGATCGCCGGCATGCCCGCGGCCGACGGCACGCTGCACCCGGACCTGCTGGCGGTGCACACCGTGGTGCTGGTGAAGGACGGCCGCCGTTGGAAGATCGGCGTCTTCGCCGCCACCCCGGCCTCGGGCACGTCGCCGCCGGACGCGGTGGCTGCGCTGCGCGCGGAGTTCGGCGGGTGAGCCCGGCAGGGTGGAACCGAGTGGGGCCGGGACGGTCCCGCGCAGGCTCGACGGTCCTGCTCGGCGTGGACGAGTGGGCACGTGGCCGCGGTGGGAGCCCGGAGGGCGACGGTGTGCACAGCCTCGTCCTCGACGTGCGCTGGGCGCTCGGCCGGACCGACGGGCACGAGCAGTACCTGGGCGGTCACCTGCCCGGTGCGGTGTACGTCGACCTGGACACCGAGCTGGCCGCCCCGCCGTCGTCCGCCGGACGGCACCCGCTCCCGTCGGTCGAGGACCTGCAGGCGGCCGCCCGCCGTGGGGTGTCCGCGCCGGGTCGCGGGTCGTCGTGATGGACGCGGGACCGGGCACGGCGGCGGCCCGGGCCTGGTGGCTGCTGCGCTGGGGTGGACATGTCGACGTGTCGATCCTGGACGGTGGCCTGGCCGCCTGGACCGGGCCGCTGGAGACCGGCGAGGTGCTGCCGGAGCCCGGTGACGTCGTCCTCACCGGTGGTGGGATGCCCGTGCTGACCGCCGACGAGGCCGCCGCGCTGCCGGCGTCGGGCGGCGTGCTGCTGGACGCCCGGGCGGGGGAGCGGTACCGCGGTGAGGTCGAACCGGTCGATCCGGTGGCCGGCCACGTGCCCGGCGCGGTGAGCGCCCCCACCACCGACACCCTGGTCGACGGCCGTTTCCGCCCCGACCTGCCCGCGCACTTCGCGGCTCTCGGCGTCACCCCGGGGACGAGCGTCGGCGTCTACTGCGGCTCGGGGATCACCGCCGCCCACGAGATCGCGGCGCTGGCGGAGGCCGGCATCGACGCCGCCCTCTGGCCCGGCTCGTGGTCCGAGTGGTCCGCCGACCCGTCCCGCCCGGTCGCCACCGGCCCCTGACAGTTCCCGGGAACCGCGGTTTCCGGGAGTCAGGCGTCGTCGGGGCCGGGCCAGAAGTCGAGGGTGTCGACCCGGTGCGGGCCGCGGACCTCGGCCTCGCGGCGAGCGGTGCTGATGGCCGCGTCGTAGCGGTCCAGCAGCACGCCGGCGATGCGCTCGTCGGGCAGCAGCGGCGCGGTGACCAGGTCGGCCCCGGCGGCGTCCAGCTTGTCGCGGAAGTGCCCGGGCGCCAGCAGGTAGGCCGCCACCACCACCCGCTCGGCGCCGGCCCCGCGGGCGGTCACGACGGCGTCGGGGACGGTCGGCTGCGCCGCCGAGCCGTAGCCGGTGGTGACCGGGCCGGCCCAGGTGCGCTGCAGCAGGTCGGCGGTGTCCTCGACGTCGGCGGTGGCCCGCGGGTCGCTGGACCCGGCTGCGGCCACCACGACCGCCGTCGTGGGGTCGGTGGGGTCGGCACCGGCCGCCACGAGCCGGTCGTGCAGCACCTGGGCCAGGCGCAGGTCCGGGCCCAGCGGACGGGCCGCGAGGACGTCGGGGTGCGCTTCCACGGCACCGGCGATGTCGACGTGCACGTGGTAGCCGCCGGACAGCAGCACCGGGACCACCACGGCGGACCCCTGCAGCCCGGCGACGACGTCCACCACCGTCGGCGGCTGCACGTCGACGAACGCGGCGGTGGTCTCCAGACCCGGGCGCAGCTCACGCGCGGCCAGTGCCAGCTCGGCGATCAGCCGTCGACCGGTCGGGTTGCGGGTGCCGTGCGCGCACGCCACCAGCACGGGATCGCTCACAGCGCCCTCGTGATGCCGCCGTCGACGGCGATCATGGTGCCGGTGACGTAGCTGGCCGCGGGGGAGAGGGCGAAGGCGGCGACCTTCCCGAACTCCTCGGGCCGGCCCACCCGGCGCAGCGGGATGCCGGCCTCGGTGCGCGCCCGCATGGCCTCGGCGTCGCCGGAGGCGGTCTCGATGTCGGTGATGCGATCGGTGGCGATGGTGCCGGGGAGCAGGCCGAACACCCGGATGCCGCGCGGCCCGAGCTCGTCGGCCAGTGCCTTCGCGGTCATCGCCAGCCCGGGCCGCAGGCCGTTGGAGATGGCCAGGTGACCGATCGGCTGGCGGACCGACGAGGACAGCACCAGCCCGATCGCCGCACCTTCGCCCAGCACGGGGATGACGGCCTTCACCAGCCGGATCGTGCCCAGCAGGACGGAGTCGACCGCGGACCGCCAGGCGTCCTCGGCGGTGTCGAGCACCGTGCCGGGGGCCGGGCCGCCGACGGAGACCAGCACCCCGTCGACGTGGCCCAACGCCGAGCCGGCCGCCTCGACGAGCTGCGCGGCCGCGGTGGGGTCGGCCAGGTCGGCGGCCAGCCCGTACGCCGCCGGCGCCCCGCCCAGCGAGGCGACGGCGGCGTCCACGGACTCCCGGGAGCGCGAGCTGACCAGCACCCGCGCTCCGTCGTCGACCAGGGCCCGGGCGGTCGCGAACCCCAGCCCCCGGCTCGCGCCGGTGAGCAGGTACCCGCGACCGCCCAGCCCCAGGTCCATCGATCAGGCGGAGACGGACCCGCGGAGGGACCGCAGCACGTACTGCATGATCCCGCCGTTGCGGTAGTAGTTCGCCTCACCGGGGGTGTCGATGCGGACCCGCGCGTCGAACTCGACGTCGCCGGCCTGCACCTTCACCGTCCGCGGGGTCGACCCGTCGTTCAGCGCGGTGATGCCGGTGATCGTGAACTCCTCGTCACCGGTCAGGCCGAGCGACTCGCGGTTCTGGCCCTCGGGGTACTGCAGCGGCAGCACGCCCATGCCGATGAGGTTGGAGCGGTGGATGCGCTCGTAGCTCTCGGCGATGACGGCCTTGACGCCCAGCAGCGCGGTGCCCTTGGCGGCCCAGTCGCGGGAGGACCCGGAGCCGTACTCCTTGCCGGCCAGCACGACCAGCGGGATGCCGGCGTCGATGTAGCCGCGCGAGGCGTCGTAGATCGTCGTCGTCTCACCGGTCAGGTGGTTCTTGGTGACCCCGCCCTCGGTGCCGGGCGCCAGCTGGTTGCGCAGCCGGATGTTGGCGAAGGTGCCGCGGATCATGACCTCGTGGTTCCCGCGGCGGGAACCGTAGGAGTTGAAGTCGCGGCGCTCGATGCCGTGCTCGGACAGGTACTTCCCGGCGGGGGAGTCGGCCTTGATCGACCCGGCCGGGCTGATGTGGTCGGTGGTCACCGAGTCGCCGAGCACGGCGAGGGTGCGGGCCCCGGTGATGTCCTCGACGGGGGACGGCTCGGCCGGCATGCCGTCGAAGTACGGGGGCTTGCGGACGTAGGTGCTCTCGGCGTCCCAGTCGAAGGTCTTGCCCTCGGGGGTGGGCAGCGAGCGCCACTGCTCGTCACCGGCGAAGACGTCGGCGTAGTCGTCGACGAACATCTCCTTGGTGATCGACTCGTCGATCGTGCGCTGCACGTCGATCGGCGAGGGCCAGATGTCGCGCAGGAAGACGTCGACGCCGTCCTGGTCCTGGCCCAGCGGGTCGTTGTTGAGGTCGACGTCCATCGAGCCGGCCAGCGCGTAGGCGATGACCAGCGGCGGGGAGGCCAGGTAGTTCATCTTGACGTCGGGGTTGATCCGGCCCTCGAAGTTGCGGTTGCCCGACAGCACCGAGACGACGGCCAGGTCGGCCTCGTTGACGGCCTCGCTGATGGCCGGGGGCAGCGGCCCGGAGTTGCCGATGCAGGTCACGCAGCCGTAGCCGACGAGGTAGAAGCCGAGCTTCTCCAGGTACGGGGTGAGCTGGGCCTTCTCGTAGTAGTCCATGACGACCTTGGACCCCGGCGCCAGCGTGGTCTTCACCCACGGCTTGCTCGTCAGCCCGCGCTCGACGGCGTTCTTGGCCAGCAGCGCCGCGCCGATCATCACCGAGGGGTTCGAGGTGTTGGTGCACGAGGTGATCGAGGCGATCGTCACGTGACCGTGGTCGACGTAGGTCTCGGTGCCGTCCTCGAGCACGACCTTGGTCGGCTTGGAGGCGCGGTCGGGTACCCGGGCGGGGACGACGGTGTGCGGCTCGGCGCCGACGTTGCCGTTGCTGGCCGAGACGGGGTCGGAGGCCGGGAAGGTCTCCTCGACGCCCTCGTCGGAGACGGAGGCGGCGGTGGGGGCGTCGTCCACGCTGTCGTCGGCGGAGCCGGCGTAGGTGGGGAGCACCTCGCGGAACGCGGCCTTGGCGTCGGAGAGCTGCACGCGGTCCTGCGGCCGCTTCGGGCCGGCGATCGAGGGCACGATCGTGGCCAGGTCGAGCTCGAGGTACTCGGAGAAGACCGGCTCGCGGGTCTCGTCGTGCCACAGGCCCTGGGTCTTGGCGTAGGCCTCGACCAGGGCGACCTGGGCGTCGCTGCGGCCGGTGAGCTGCAGGTAGCGGATCGTCTCGCCGTCGATCGGGAAGATCGCCGCGGTCGAGCCGAACTCGGGGCTCATGTTGCCGATGGTGGCGCGGTTGGCCAGCGGGACGGCGGAGACGCCGGCGCCGTAGAACTCGACGAACTTGCCGACGACGCCGTGCTTGCGCAGCATCTCGGTGATCGTGAGCACGAGGTCGGTGGCGGTGGCGCCGTCGGGGAGCTGGCCGGTGAGCTTGAAGCCGACGACGCGGGGGATCAGCATCGAGACCGGCTGGCCGAGCATCGCGGCCTCGGCCTCGATGCCGCCGACGCCCCAGCCCAGCACGCCCAGGCCGTTGACCATGGTGGTGTGGCTGTCGGTGCCCACGCACGTGTCGGGGTAGGCGAGGGTCGCACCCGACTCGTCGCGGGAGAAGACCACGCGGGCCAGGTGCTCGATGTTGACCTGGTGCACGATGCCGGTGCCCGGGGGGACGACCTTGAAGTCGTCGAACGCGCCCTGGCCCCAGCGGAGGAACTGGTAGCGCTCGCCGTTGCGCTGGTACTCGATCTCGACGTTGCGCTCGAAGGACTCGGGCGTGCCGAAGACGTCGGAGATGACGGAGTGGTCGATGACCAGCTCGGCCGGCGCCAGGGGGTTGATCTTCGTGGGGTCGCCGCCGAGGTCGGCCATGGCCTCGCGCATGGTGGCCAGGTCGACGATGCAGGGCACACCGGTGAAGTCCTGCATGACCACGCGGGCCGGGGTGAACTGGATCTCCTGGTCGGGCTCGGCCGCCGGGTCCCAGTTCGCGATCGCCCGCACGTGGTCGGCGGTGATGTCCGCGCCGTCCTCGGTGCGGAGCAGGTTCTCCAGCAGGACCTTGAGGCTGAAGGGGAGCTTCTCCGAGCCCTCCACCGCGTCGAGCCGGAAGATGTCGTAGTCGGTGCCGTCGACGCTCAACGTCGCCCGCGCCCCGAAGCTGTCCTTGCTGGCTGCCACTGCTTGCGCCTCACCCTCGATGGTCCGTCGCGCTCCTTGCCACCGGCCATCATCCCAGCCCCGCGGCGGACGTGCGGGGTCAGGCAACCCTTCCCTCACGGACGTGGGCCTGGTCACCACCGCGCGGGGTGTCGGGGACGAGAACCTCCCACGAACGGGCCGCGAACCCCTACGGTCTTCGCCGTGACCACGACGGCGGTGCCCGCGACCGAGGTCGTCGCCCCGGTCGCGACGACCACCGACCGTGGGCGGTGGGTGCGCACCGCCCTGTCGCTGGCCCACGTGGCCGCGTTCCTCGCGGTCTGCGTCGAGGTCGGCCTGCCCACCGACCGGCTGAGCATCCTGCTGTGGGTGCTCAGCGGGCTGGCCTGCCGGTGCGTCGGTCGCGGGTGGCGGTCGGGGGTGCGGCTGCTGGCCGACTGGGTGCCGCTGGGTGCGGTGCTGCTGCTCTACGACGCCAGCCGGGGGATCGCCAACACGCTGGGCGCTCCGGTGCACGTGACCGAACCCGCCGCGGTCGACGCCGCGGTGTTCGGCGCCGTCCCCACCGTCTGGCTGCAGGCGCACCTGACCGCACCGGGGTGGTTGGCGGTGGTGGTGACGCTGGTCTACAGCTCCCACTTCGTGGTGACGCCGTTGGTGCTCGCCGTCCTCTGGATGCGCGACCGGGCCCGCTGGGGCCGGTACGCCCGGCTGGTGGTCGCCCTCTCGCTGGCCGGGCTGGCCACCTACGTGCTGTACCCCGCCGCACCGCCGTGGCTGGCGGCCCGCGAGGGCGTGGTCGGCGAGGTGCACCGGATCAGCGGCGACGGCTGGGCGGTGCTCGGGCTCCCGCGGGCCCAGGCGCTGCTGCACGCCGGCCAGGGCCAGGTGAACCCGGTCGCGGCGGTGCCGTCGCTGCACACCGCCTTCGCCGTCCTGCTGTGCCTGTTCGCCGTCCGGCTGGTCCGCCACCGCTGGCAGCGCGTGCTGCTGGTGGCCTACGCGCTGGCCATGCCGCTCGTGCTGGTCTGGTCGGGCGAGCACTACGTCGTCGACACCGTGCTGGGGGCGGTCTACGCCGCCGGGATGTGCCTCGTGGTGCCGCAGCTGGAGAGGGTTGCGCGTGGGCTGCGACGCCGCGTGTCGGGCCCCGGCGCTAGCGTGACGGCGACCACTCTCCGCGGCTGACCCGGGTCGGCCCCGACCTCCCGGAGCCGGCATGCGCGTACCCCTGACCACCCGCGACTTCATCGACCGCGCCGAGCTCGTCTACGGCGACCGCATCGGCGTCGTCGACGAGCCCACCCAGCCCGCGCCGTCGCTGGGCGAGGTGACCTACCGCGAGATCGCCCGGCGCGGCCGGGCGCTGGCCGCCGGTCTCGACGCCCTGGGCGTGGGCGAGGGCGAGCGGGTCGCCGTCGTCAGCCACAACTCGGCCCGGTTGCTGGAGATGCTGCTGTCGGTGCCCTCCCACGGGCGGGTCTGCGTGCCGGTCAACTTCCGGCTCTCGGCCGAGGAGGTGCGCTACATCGTCGAGCACTCGGGCGCCTCGGTGCTGCTGGTCGACCCCGAGGTCGACGCCGCGTTGGCCGGGGTGAGCGCCCCGCACCGGTTCGTCCTGGGCGAGGAGTACGAGCAGCTGCTGGACTTCGACGCCGCCCCGCGGGAGTGGGCGCAGCCCGACGAGGACGCCACCGCCACCATCAACTACACCTCGGGGACGACGGCCCGCCCCAAGGGCGTGCAGATCACCCACCGCAACATCTGGATCAACGCCGTCACCTTCGGGCTGCACATGCAGCTGTCCGACCGCGACGCCTACCTGCACACGCTGCCGATGTTCCACTGCAACGGGTGGGGGCTGCTCTACGCCGCCGCCGGCCTGGGCGTGAAGCAGGTGGCGCTGCGCAAGGTCGACGGCCCCGAGATCCTGCGCCGGGTCGACCAGCACGGCCTGACCTTCGCCGCCGGGGCGCCCGCGGTCTGGAACGCGGTGCTGGACGCGGCCGGGGACCTCGAGGGTCCCGTGCCCGGCCGCGACCGCATGCGCATCGTGGTCGCCGGCGCCCCGCCGCCCTCCCGCACGATCGCCCGGGTGGAGGCCGAGCTGGGCTGGGAGTTCAACCAGATCTACGGCCTCACCGAGACCTCGCCGCTGCTCACGGTGAACCGCTCGCGGGCCGAGGACGACGGCCTGGACCCCCTCGACCGGGCGAAGAACCTGTCGCGGGCCGGGGTCCCGGCGCTGGGCACCCGCATCGCGGTGAGCGAGTCCGGCGAGGTGCTCGCGCAGGGCAACACCGTGCTGGCCGGGTACTGGGACAACCCGGAGGCCACCGGCGAGGCGCTGGACGGCGGCTGGTTCCACACCGGTGACGGCGGCACGGTCGACGAGGGCGGATACCTCACGATCTCCGACCGCAAGAAGGACGTGATCATCACCGGCGGCGAGAACGTGTCCTCGATCGAGGTCGAGGACGCCGTCTTCAGCCACCCCGCCGTCGCGGAGGTCGCCGTCATCGGCGTCCCCGACGAGAAGTGGGGCGAGATGGTCACCGCGCTGGTCGTCCTGGCCGAGGGCGAGACCGTGACCGAGGCCGACCTGATCGCGCACTGCCGCACCCGGCTGGCCGGCTACAAGCTGCCCAAGAAGGTCGAGTTCCGCGAGGCCATCCCGCGCACCGCGACCGGCAAGATCCAGAAGTTCAAGCTCCGCGAGACCTACTGGGAGGGGCAGGAGCGGCAGATCAACTGACCGGGACCGGGTCTCACCCACCTGGGTGAGACCCGGTCAAGGCCTCCCACGACCTGGACGACGGGAGACGTGGCACCGCTGCGAGGTGGTGCACCCGTCAGGTCGAGGAGCGCTGCACGGGAGCTGCCCACGAGGCGGCTCCGGGCAGCACATGGAGGTCGTGCACCGTGCGTCAGCAGTTGAACCCGCGTCGTCTGGCCCTGCGGTCGGGCGGGCTCCTGGTAGCCGCCGCCCTGGTCGTCGGCATCGGGCCGGGCACCGCCTCCGCCGCCCCCACGAACCCCACCGACAGCCAGATCGCCGGGGCGCAGTCCGCCCGCGACCAGGCCGCCGCCGCCGTCGGGTCCATCTCGGCGCAGCTGGCCGCCGCGCAGGCCTCGGCCGACACGGCCCACCAGCAGGCCCAGATCGCCCTGCAGGACTACGAGGACAAGCAGGCCGCCGCGCAGCAGGCCCAGGCCGACTCCGACGCCGCCGTCGCGGCGTCCGACGCCGCCGACGCCGCGCGGGACCAGGGCCAGACCGCCGTCGACGACTTCGCCCGCAGCAGCTACATGGGCGGCACCACGAACCCGGGCTTCGCCTCCCTGCTCACCTCCGGCAGCCCCAGCGAGTTCGTCGAGCGGGCCGCCCTGCTCGAGGCCGCCGGGGCCGGGCGGTCGGACGTCCTCGACCAGCTGACGGTGCTGCAGGGGCAGGCCGAGGACGCCCAGACCCAGGCCGCCGGAGCGTTGTCCACCGCCACGACGCTGCAGGCCGAGGCCGAGCAGTCGCTGGCCTCGGCGCAGGCGCAGGAGTCCTCCGCCCGGGCCCAGGCCGACACGCTGTCCGCCCAGTCCGCGGACCTGCAGGCCCAGCTCACCGCCGCCCAGCAGACCCTCTACGGCCTGCAGGGGGCCCGCGAGGTCGCCCGGCAGCAGGCCGCGGCCGCCGCTGCGGCCGCTGCGGCGGTCCCGGCCCGGTCGACGCCGGTGGCCACCGGCTCGTCGTCCAGCCGACCCAGCTCGTCGTCCGGGGGTGGTGCCACGACGCCGGTGGCCCCGGCGCCGACCGGCGGTTCGGCCGGCGCGCCGTCGGCGTCGGCCGCGGCCACCGCGATCGCCGCGGCCCGGTCGCAGCTGGGGGTCCTGTACTCCTGGGGTGGGGGGAACGCCTCCGGCCCGACCCTGGGCATCTCCCCGGACGAGGCGCTCGTCGGCTTCGACTGCTCCGGGCTGATGGAGTACGCCTATGCCCAGGCCGGGATCCGGGTGGGTGGCACCAGCCGCGCCCAGTGGTCGAACAACAGCGACAAGCAGGTGGACGCCGCTGACCTGCAGCCCGGCGACATGATGTTCTGGGCCTCGGGCTCGGCCTCGAGCTCGATCTACCACGTGGCCATGTACATCGGTGGCAACCAGATGATCGAGGCGCCCGACCGCGGCCAGCGGGTGAAGATCAGCTCGGTCCGCTTCGGCGGCGACTACTTCGGGGCCGTGCGCCCCAGCGCCTGAGGAACGACGAAGGCCCGGTACCTGTCGGTACCGGGCCTTCGTTCGTCAGGGCGTCGGGCAGCCACGGGGGGAGCTGCCCGACGCGATCATCACGGTAGCAGCAGATGGGGCAGGTGGGACACCAGGTGACGTCGCGTTCTGCGGCGGTGGTGGACACTGGTGCCGGGGTCGCGACGGCCCTGGCCGTGCCGCGAGGGCAGTGGCCGTCTCGACCAGGGAGCTCCGTGACCAGCGCTGCCAGCACGCCCGTCCCGTCCGCCCAGCAGCACACGCCGCCCTCCAGCGACGCCGCCCTGCTGGAGCGCGTGCAGTTCGAGGTCAAGCGGGTCATCGTCGGCCAGGACCGGTTGGTCGAGCGCATGCTCGTCGGTCTGCTGGCCCGCGGGCACGTGCTGCTCGAGGGCGTGCCCGGTGTCGCGAAGACCCTGGCGGTCGAGACGCTGGCCACCGCGGTGGGCGGGTCGTTCGCCCGCCTGCAGTTCACCCCCGACCTCGTGCCGGCCGACATCATCGGCACGCGCATCTACAAGGCCGGGCACGACGCCTTCGACACCGAGCTCGGCCCGGTGTTCGCCAACTTCGTGCTCACCGACGAGATCAACCGCGCGCCGGCCAAGGTGCAGTCGGCGCTGCTGGAGGTCATGGCCGAGCGGCAGGTCTCGATCGGCGGGGTCACCCACCCGCTGCCCGACCCCTTCCTCGTGCTGGCCACGCAGAACCCCATCGAGAGCGAGGGCGTCTACCAGCTGCCCGAGGCCCAGCGGGACCGCTTCCTCATGAAGGTGCTGGTCGACTACCCGACGCCCGAGGAGGAGCGCGAGATCGTCTACCGCATGGGCGCGAACCCGCCGCACGCCGAGACGGTGCTGGGCATCGACGACCTCCGCCGCCTGCAGCGCACCGCGTCCGGGGTGTTCGTCCACCACGCGCTCGTCGACTACGTCGTCCGGCTGGTCGTGGCCACCCGCTCCCCGCGCGAGCACGGCATGGCCGACGTCGCCGGCTGGGTCACCTACGGCGCCAGCCCGCGCGCCACGCTCGGCCTGGTGTCGGCCAGCCGCGCGCTGGCCCTGGTCCGCGGGCGGGACTACGTGCTCCCGCAGGACGTCCTCGACATCACCGCCGACGTGCTGCGGCACCGGCTGGTGCTCTCCTACGACGCCCTGGCCGACGGCGTCCCCGCCGACCACGTGGTGAAGCGGATCGTGCAGAGCGTTCCACTGCCCCAGGTGTCGCCCCGCCAGCGGGCCGGCGGATTCGGGCCCTCGGCGCCGGGCGGCCCGCAGGTTCCCCAGGGTCCCCAAGCGCCGCAGGGTCCGCAGGGGCCGTGGGGTGGCCCGCAGCAGCAGGGTCCGCAGCCCGCGTGACCTCCGTCGACCCCGTCCGGTTCGGCGAGGGCGGTGACGCCGCCGTCCTGCTCCGCCGTCTCGAGCTGACCGTGCGCCGTCGGCTGGACGGCCTGCTCCAGGGTGACCACCTCGGCCTCGTCCCGGGATCGGGCACCGAGGCGGGCGACTCGCGCACCTACCACCCCGGCGACGACGTCCGCCGCATGGACTGGTTCGTCACCGCCCGCACCCAGACCCCGCACGTGCGCGAGACGATCGCCGACCGCGAGCTCGAGACCTGGGTCGTGCTGGACCTGTCGGCGTCCCTCGACTTCGGGACGGCGGCCTGCGAGAAGCGCGACCTGGCCATCGCCGGGTTGGCCGCGGTGGGCCACCTGACGGTGCGGGACGGCAACCGGCTGGGCGCCGTCGTCACCACCGGTGAGCGGGTCGACCGCTACCCGGCGCTGCCCGGCCGGCTGGCCGCCGACCGCATGCTGCGGCAGGTCGTGCAGACCCCGCGGGCGCAGGGTGGCCGCCGAGGTGACCTGGCTGCGGCGCTGGAGTCGCTGCGCCGTCCGCCCCGCCGCCGCGGCCTGGTCTGCGTGGTGTCGGACTTCCTGGGCGACCCGGACTGGGAGCAGCCGCTGCGCGGGTTGTCCGTGCGCCACGAGGTGCTGGCCGTCGAGGTCGTCGACCCCCGCGAGCTGGAGCTGGCCGACGTCGGTCTGCTCACCGTCGTCGACCCCGAGACCGGTCAGACCCTCGAGGTGCCCACGGGCAACGAGGAGGTACGTCGCCGGTTCGCCGCCGGCGCCGCCGCCCAGCGCGCCCAGATCGCCCGCACGCTGCGCCGCCTGGGGGCCGGCCACCTGCAGCTGCGCACCGACCGCGACTGGGTGTCCGACGTCGCCCGGTTCGTCGCCGACCGCCGCCGCGCCGGGGTCGGGGGTGCGTCGCGATGACCTTCCAGGCCCCGTGGTGGCTGCTGGCCCTGCTCGCCGTCCTCGCGCTGGCGGTGTTCTACGTGCTGCTCCAGCGACGCCGGCAGAAGTACGCGGCCCGGTTCACCAACGTCGCGCTGCTGGGCGCCCTGGTGCCCAAGCGCCCCGGGTGGCGGCGGCACCTGGCGTTCGGGCTGGTCGTGGGCGGCCTCGGTGCGTTCGTGCTGTCGCTGGCCCAGCCCTCGACCGAGGTGCGCGTGCCGCGGGAGCGGGCCACGGTGGTGCTGGCGCTGGACGTCTCGCTGTCGATGCAGGCCACCGATGTCGAACCCAGCCGGTTCGAGGCGATGAAGACCGCCGCCAAGGAGTTCGTCGACATCCTGCCGGCGCGGATCAACCTCGGTCTGGTGTCGTTCTCCGGCCGGGCGACCACGCTGGTGCCGCCGACCACCGACCGCGAGCAGGTCAGCGTGGCCATCGACAACCTGCAGCTGGACGAGGCGACCGCGATCGGCGACGCGATCCTGACGTCGCTGACCGCCGTGCAGAACTTCACCTCGACGCTGCAGGACGCCGGCGAGGCCGCACCGCCGGCCCGGGTCGTGCTGCTCTCGGACGGCTTCAGCACGGTCGGCGCCGACCCGGTCGAGGCGATCGCGTCGGCCAACGCCGCCGAGGTGCCGGTGTCGACCATCGCGTTCGGCACCGACTTCGGCACGGTCGAGATCGAGGGCCAGTCCCAGCCGGTGCCGGTCGACCGCGCCACCCTGGAGCAGATCGCCGACGAGACCGGCGGCAGCTACTCCGAGGCGGCCAGCGCGTCCGAGCTGGAGCAGGTGTACGCCGACCTGGGCAGCCAGATCGGGTACACCACCGAGCCGCAGGACATCAGCCCGTGGTTCGTGCGCGGCGGCATCCTGTTCGCCTTCCTCGGCGTCGTCCTGTCCCTGCTCTGGACCAACAGGTTGTTGTAGGTCCAGCGTCGATCAGGGGGTGCACGGAGGACGTCAGCGGGCGGGGTCCAGGACCAGCTTGCCGGTGCTGCGGCGCGAGCGGAGGTCCTGGTGGGCCTCGCGGACGGCGGTCATCGGGTACCGGCCGCCGATGACCGGGCGCAGGTCGCCGGCCGCGGTGAGCGAGAGCAGGTCGGTCATCGCCTCGTCCAGCATCTCCGGCCGGGCGGTGCAGTGCGCCAGCCAGAACCCGACGACGGCCCGGCTGGTGCCCATGAGGGACGCCGGGGCCACGGCCGAGGCGGCCTGCCGGGAGGCCATGCCGTAGGCGGCGATCCGCCCGAACGGGGCCAGCGCCGACAGCGCGCCGTCGAACACGGTGCCGCCGGTCATCTCCAGGACGACGTCGACCCGCGCGCCGCCGTTGGCCTCGCGCAGGGCGGCGGTGAACGCCTTCGGGTCGTCGTCGGCCAGGGCCGGGTCGACGGTGGCGTCGGCCCCCAGCTCCTCGGCGAGTTCACGCTTCTCCGGGGAGGACGCGGTGGCGATCACCCGGGCGGCACCCCACCGCTTCGCGAGCTGGATGGCCAGCGTGCCCACCCCACCCGCGCCGGCCATCACGACCACGGACTCGCCGGCCGCCAGGTGGGTGGAGGTGCGCAGCAGGTGCCACGCGGTGGTGCCCTGCAGCACGAGCGCGAGGGCCTGCTCGTCGGTCACGCCCTCCGGCAGGGCCCAGGTCGTCCGGGGATCGTGGACGACGGTGTCCGCGTAGCCCCCACCGCCCAGCAGCAGCCCGACGACGCGGTCGCCACCGCCCGCAGGCCGCCCCACGAACTCGGCGCCCGGGACCAGCGGGAGCTGCTGCTTCGCCAGGTAGGAGTCCTCGACCTGGTGGGTGTCGGCGTAGTTCACCCCCGCCGCGCTCACCCGGTAGAGCTGCTGGCCCTCGCCGGGCGTCGGGTCGGGGAGGTCGACGACGTCGAGGACCTCGGGGCCGCCGAAGCGGGTGATCTGCACGGCACGCATGCGCCCGAGGCTAGGGCCCGCCGGTAGCGTGCCCGCTCGTGCCTGCCCCCGCCGACCTCCTGCCCACCGCGACCCGCATCGCCGACGCCCTGCTGGAGGTCCAGCAGCGGGTCAACGAGCAGGTCGACGCCACCCACGCGCAGCTGCTCCCCGGTGTGCAGGCGCTGCTGGGCGTCGAGCCGGACGGTGCCGTCGACCCCGGGGACCTGGTCGACCAGCGGATCACCGGCGCCAGCGCCGTCGTCACCCCGGCCGCGGTGGCCGCGCTGGTCCCGCTGACGGCGGCGTCGGCGGCCACCACCCGCGCCGGGCGCCGCGCGGTGGGTGCCGTCGTCCGCGGGGACGACGACCGGCTGGCCGTCATCGCGGGGCCCTGCTCGATCCACGACCCGGTGGCGGCGCTGGAGTACGCGGCGTTCCTGGCCGCGATGCGCGAGCGGCACGGCGCCGACCTCGAGATCGTCATGCGGACCTACACCGAGAAGCCGCGCACCGAGGTGGACTGGAAGGGCTTCGCCTACGACCCGTTCCTGGACGGGTCCAGCCGGATCAGCGTCGGCCTGGTCGCCACCCGCATGCTGATGGCCGAGATCACCGCGCTGGGCGTCCCGGTCGCCGCCGAGCCGCTGAACGCCCTGACCCCGCAGTACGTCGACGGCCTGGTCACCTACAACGGGGTCGGCGCCCGCAACGTCACCGACCAGACCGCGCGCGAGCGGGTCTCCGGGTTCTCCTCCGTCATCGGGTTCAAGAACTCCCCGGAGGGCAGCGTCGACGTCGCCGTGTCGGCGGTCATCTCGGCCCGCTCGGGGCACGACTTCCTCGGCGTCGACCGGCACGGGGTCTCCGCCCAGCTGGGGACGACGGGGAACGACACCGGCCACGTCATCCTCCGGGGGGACGCCGCCGGTCCGAACTACTCGGCCGAGCACGTCGCGGACACCAAGCGCCGGCTGGCCGCCCGCGGGCTGCCCGAGGTGCTGGTGGTCGACGCCTCCCACGGCAACAGCCAGAAGGACCACGTGCGGCAGGTCCAGGTCGTCCGCGACCTCGCCGGGCAGATCGCCGGCGGCGAGCAGGGGATCCGCGGGGTGATGGTCGAGAGCAACCTGGTCGCCGGTCGGCAGGACCTCGACCGCACCGCCCCGGGCTCGCTGACCTACGGGCAGAGCGTCACCGACGCCTGCGTCGACCTGCCCACCACCGAGCAGCTCCTCGCCGACCTGGCGGCTGCCGTCCGCGCCCGCCGGGCCGGCTGACGTGGACGGTCATCGGCCCAGTCGGAGCCCCTGCGCCACCAGCTGCATGTAGCGGTCCCGCTCGGCCGGCCGGTGCCGGTCGGGGGCCTGCACCATCACCAGGAACAGGTCGGCCAGGTCCACGTCGGGTCGCACCAGACCGGCGTCCCGGGACGCCGCCAGCGTCTCCGCCAGGGCCCGCACGGCCCGGTCCGCGGCCGGGTCGACGGGCCCGGTGTCGTCGTCGGCGACGCCGAGCGCCCGGGCGGCCTCGGCCACGGTCCGGCTCGCACTGGGCCCCTGCGCGATCGTCACGAAGAAGTCGACCAGCTGCTGCCACGGGTCGGCGCCGTCCCGCACCCGGTCCCGGGCGGCCTCGGCCAGGTCGGCGAGCTCGGTGACGGTCTCGGCCAGCACGGCCTGCACCAGGTCGGTCTTGGTGGGGAAGTGCCGGTAGAGCGTGCCGACGGCGACCCCGGCCCGGACGGCGATGCCGTCCATCGTCAGCTCGGAACCGGGGTCACCCAGCAGCTCGCGGGCGGCGGCCACGATCGCGCCGCGGTTGCGGATCCGGTCGGCACGCACCACGGGAACATGAACCATCGTTCATGCTGTTGTCAAAGGTGAACGGGAGTTCATCCTCCATCCGGGTCTCACCGACGAGAGCAGGTCCCATGCCCAGCCCCAGCCGCCACCGCGTCGTCGTCATCGGGTCCGGCGTCGCCGGCATCCTCACCGCGATCAAGCTGCGCGAGCGGGGGATCACCGACTTCGTCGTGCTGGAGAAGGCCGACACCCTCGGCGGCACCTGGCGGGACAACCGCTACCCGGGCGCGGCCTGCGACGTCCCGGCGCACCTGTACAGCTACTCGTTCGCGCCCAACGCCTCCTGGACGCACCGTTTCGCCACCGCCCCCGACCTGTGGGCCTACTTCCACGGTGTCGCCGAGGAGCACGGCGTGCTGCCGCACGTGCGCTACCGCACCGAGGTCGCCGACGCCCGGTACGACGCGGGCACCTGGCACCTGACCACCACCGCGGGCGACCAGCTGGACGCCGACGTCGTGATCAGCGCGGTGGGTCGGCTGCACCAGCCCCGGTACCCCGACATCGCCGGCCTCGACGACTTCGCCGGCCCGGTCTTCCACTCGGCCCGCTGGCCCGCCGACCTCGACATCGCGGGGAAGCGGGTCGGGCTGATCGGCACCGGCAGCTCGGCCACCCAGATCACCGCGGCGGTCGTGGGGCAGGTCGACCGGCTGACCCTCTTCCAGCGCACCGCGCAGTGGGTGTGGCCGATGGACAACACCCCGATCCCGCTGTGGCGCAAGGCGCTGCTGCACCTGTCGAAGCGGTACGGCACCCGCTACTACTGGTCGCTCAAGGAGCAGATCGACTTCATCGGCCGCGCCGCGAAGGGCGACCCGGCCGCCGTCGAGGCCCGCAACCAGACCGTGCGGGACGCCCTGGGCACCGTCCGCGACCCCGAGCTGCGGGCCAAGCTCACGCCGGACTACGAGATCGGCTGCAAGCGGCTGGTCATCTCGGGCACCTTCTACGACGCCGTGCAGCAGCCGAACGTCGACGTCGTCACCACCGGGATCCAGCAGGTCGAGGCCGGCGGGCTCCGGACGACGGACGGCGAGCTGCACGAGCTCGACGTGCTGGTGCTGGCCACCGGCTTCCACGCCGACGCCTACGTGCGCCCGATGACCGTCACCGGCGAGGACGGCGTCACCCTCGACGACGTCTGGGCCGACGTCCCGATGAACTACAAGTCCGTCGCGATCCCGCACATGCCGGACTTCTTCCTGATCAACGGCCCGTTCTCACCCGGCGGCAGCTCCTCGGTGCTGGGCATCATCGAGACCCACGTGGACTACGTGCTGCAGCTGGTCGACCGGGTGCTCGCCGAGGACGTCGCGCTGGCCCCGGACCCCGACCGCAGCGCCGAGCTGCTGGCGGAGATCCGCCAGCGGGCGTCGCAGACGGTGTGGGGGACCGGCGGCTGCACCAGCTGGTACCTGGACGAGGACGGCGTGCCGCTGGTCAACCCGGTGCTGCTCGACGAGCTCGCCGCGGACATGGCCACCCCGGTGCCGGAGGACTTCGTGGTCAGCGCCCGGGCCGGGTCCAGCGCAGGCTGAGCCCGGCGGCCTGCCGACGTCCGGCCTGCGCGCTCGCGGTCCGGACGGCGGGGTCCAGCGGGTCCGGGCCGATCGCGACGACGGAGGCCTCGTCGGGGTGCACCACCTCGACGTCCGCCCCGGTGTCCCGCAGCCGGGCGACCTCGTCGGCCAGCTCGGGGGCGCGGTCGGGCTGCATGGGCGACAGCACCAGCACGGCTGTCGCCCCGGCGGCCAGGTCGGCGTGGTTGGTCGAGGCCGCGCCGCCGTCGACGTAGCGGCGGCCCTCGATCTCCACCGGTGACCAGATGCCGGGCACCGCGCAGCTGGCGGCCACCGCGTCGACCAGGTCCACGCCGTCGGCGGCGGTGAACACCCGCACGTCGCCGGAGACGGCGTCCACCGCGGTGATCCGCAGGTCGTCGGCCGGCCACCCGGCCCCGGCCAGCCGCGCGGCGATCACGGCGCGCCGGGCCGCGGGGCTCGGGGTGTCGGCGGCCAGGGCCAGCGCCCCGATCGCCCGACGACGGTCGGCCGGGTCGACCAGGCCGTCGGTGCGGGCGGTGATCTCGTCGAGCAGGGCCATCAGCGACACCGTCGGCACCAGCTCGGCGACCTGGGCAGCCGGGTCGCTCTGCCGGCGGTGCAGCTCGGGCAGGCCGACGCCGGAGGTCAGCTGGGCGGCGGTCGTGGCACCCGCGGAGGTGCCGACGACGACGTCGGCGGCCAGCTCGCCACCGGCCTCGGCCAGGCCCAGGAGCAGGCCGGTCTCCCAGGCGACGCCGGCGACGCCACCACCACCGAGGACGAGGGCGCGGGTCACCACCCCAGTCTGCGGCACGATCGGCCCGGGGCTGCGGTCCGTCCGGCGGAGGCATCCGGTACCTCAGGATGATCCGCCGGGGCACCCGACCGGAGATGCTCGATGCGTGCGTCCCCACCACCGTCCGGCCCCGTCGTGATCACGAACTGGGTGCTCGACCACCCGTGGGCCAACGCGGTCGGCATGGCCCTGCTGCTGCTCCTCGGCCCGACGGTCGGGGCATGGCTGGCCGACCAGCCGCGTCGGGCCTGGTGGGCAGCCGCGCTCTCGACGGTCCCGGTCGCCGTCCTCACGATGGCCCCGACGGGTCGCCGGTCACCCGCCGTCGGGTGCACGGTGCAGTGGTCGCTGCCGGACTTCGGCACCCCCGAGCTGATGGCGAACGTGCTGCTGTTCGCCCTCCCCGCGGTGCTGGTCACCGTGGCCTCGCGCAGGCCGGCGACGACGCTGGTCGGCGCGACCGTGCTGTCGGTCGGCATCGAGGCGGTGCAGGCCGTCGCCGTCGACCTCGGCCGGGCCTGCGACACCACCGACTGGCTGTGCAACACCCTGGGCGCCGGGCTCGGCGTGGCCCTGGGCTGCTGCGCCCTGCTGCTGCACCGCCGGGTCGTCACATCTGGGGCTGGCGGTAGGGGTCGTGCTCGGCGAGCAGGCGCTCCAGGCGCGCCTCGTCCAGGCGGGACAGCACCGTCGAGCCCTCCTGCGCGTCGCGGATGACCTTCGCGAGCGTGAACGACGACGTGATGACGAACAGCCCGGTCATGCCGAGGAACAGCCGCTGCCAGATGTCGATGGGCAGGTAGGCGATCCCGATCATCATGCCGACGGCGCTGACGCCGAAGGCGATCGCGGCCTGGGCGAAGAAGGCGGCGGTGTTCTTGTTCTTCATCGGGTTCGTGCTGTTCACGGTGGTCCTCCTCGGTGCCCGGACGCCCGGTGCGTCCGCCGAGGACGACGGTGCCCGGTCGCGGTCGCCCGGCACTCCGTAGTGCTACCCGACTCGGGGCGCGTACTGCCCGCCGGTCGTGTTGGGTAGGGGGCAACGCCGTCGACCCCCGGGAGACCACTCCGTGCCTGCTCTGACCACGCTCACCGGGGCGGCCACCGTGGCCTACTCGGCCGCGATCCTCGTCAAGCCCGACCTGATGCTGAAGCCCGGCGGCATGGGCCGCGGCCAGGACCACCCCCTGCTCACGCGGATGGTCGGGGTTCGCGACGCCGCCGTCGGCCTGGCGATGGTGCTGGCACCGGCCGGGCCGGTCCGCCGCGCCGTGGTCGGTGCCCGGGTGGCCAGCGACTGGGGCGACGCCCTCGTCATGGGCATCGGGCTGCGCGGCCGCGACAGCCGCGGCAAGGCGGTCGGCGTCGGGGTGGTCTGGGGCGCGCTGTGCCTGGCCGCCCTCAGGTACGACGAGCGGTAGCCAGCAGCCGGACGACGGCGGGGGAGCGGCGGACGGTGATGACCCGCCCCTGCCGGGCCGCGGCGTCCAGGTGGTCCAGCACGAGGTCCAGCGCAGCCGGTGACGGCGCGGTCACCGAGCCGGCGTCGACGGCGTCCACCGGGTGCGGTTCGCGGCCGTGGTCGGTGTGGAACTCCGCGACCACCTGCTCGGTGACGTCGCCGGCCAGGCACAGCACTCCCCGGCCGGAGGTGTTCACCAGCCGGACCACCCCGCGCGCGCCGGCCAGACCCATGTCCCGAGTGTGCGCCCTACCGGCGGGTAGCCCGGGCGGCCCCGACGACGTCGGTGGGCACCGCTAGGTTTCTCGCGACGGACGGCGGACGAGCGCGGGAGTGGCAGTGGGCAGATCGGTGCTGGTGACCGGCGGCAACCGGGGGATCGGGTTGGCGATCGCCCGGTCGTTCGCCGAGCAGGGCGACTCCGTGGCGGTCACCCACCGGGGCAGCGGTGCGCCCGAGGGGCTGTTCGGCGTGCAGTGCGACGTGACCTCGAGCGAGGACGTCGACGCCGCCTTCACCGCGGTCGAGGAGCACCAGGGCCCGGTCGAGGTGCTGGTCAGCAACGCCGGCATCACCCGTGACGGTCTCCTGATGCGCATGGGCGAGGACGCCTTCACCGACGTCATCGACGCCAACCTCACCGCCGCCTACCGGGTGGCCAAGCGGGCCAGCGCCAAGATGGTGCGGGCCCGCAGCGGCCGCATGGTCTTCGTCTCGAGCGTCGTCGGGCTGCTCGGCTCGGCCGGCCAGGTGAACTACGCCGCCTCGAAGTCCGGGCTCGTCGGGTTGGCCCGGTCGATCGCCCGCGAGCTCGGCGGGCGCGGCATCACCGCGAACGTGGTGGCGCCCGGTTTCGTGCGCACCGACATGACCGCGGAGCTCCCGGAGAAGCGCCAGCAGGAGATCCTCGCGCAGGTGCCGCTGGGTCGGCTGGCCGAGGCCGACGAGATCGCGAGCGTCGTGCGCTTCCTGGCGTCCGAGCAGGCGGGGTACATCACCGGGGCCGTCGTCCCGGTGGACGGCGGACTGGGAATGGGGCACTGAGCATGGGAATCCTCGAGGGCAAGACGGTCCTGATCGCCGGGGTGCTGACCGAGGCGTCGATCGCCTTCTCGGCGGCCCGCATCGCGCAGGAGCAGGGCGCCACCGTCGTCCTGTCGAACTTCGGGCGGGCGCTGAGCCTGTGCCAGCGGATCGCCAAGCGGCTCCCGCACGAGGCCGCCGTCGTCGAGCTCGACGTCACGAACACCGAGCACCTGGCCACCCTGGCCGACCGGCTCCGCGAGGTGCTGCCCGAGGGCGCGAAGCTCGACGGCGTCGTGCACTCCATCGGGTTCGCGCCGCAGGAGGCCATGGGCGAGGGGTTCCCCGAGGTCGCCTGGGAGCACGCGGCCACCGCCTTCCAGGTCTCCACCTGGTCGCTGGCCTCGCTCACCCAGGCCTGCCGACCGCTGTTCGCCGACAAGGCCTCGGTGGTCGGGCTGACCTTCGACGCGACGGTCGCGTGGCCGGTCTACGGCTGGATGGGTGCGGCCAAGGCCGCCCTGGAGTCCACCTCCCGCTACCTGGCCCGCGAGCTGGGCCCCGAGGGCGTGCGGGTGAACCTGGTCGCGGCCGGCCCCCTGCGCACCATGGCCATGAAGTCGATCCCGGGCAGCGCGCAGTTCGAGGAGGCATGGGAGGGCAAGGCGCCGCTGGGCTGGTCGGTCACCGACACCGAGCCCTCGGGCAAGGCCATCGTGGCGCTGCTCAGCGAGTGGTTCCCGGCGACGACGGGTGAGATCGTGCACGTGGACGGCGGGTTCCACGCCGTCGGGGTATGACTGGGCGGTGACCGAACAGCTCCTGCCCGCACGGCCCGCCCACCCGCTGCCCGACGGGGTGTCCATCACCCCCGAGGGCCAGCGTCCCGACCAGGAGCCCTCCCTCGCCGCCCGCAACAACGGCGGCGTCGTCCCCGGGGCCGCCCCGGCACCGGCCGGACGCCGCGAGGCGCTGCTGGTGCTCGGGTTCGGCGGCCCCGAGGGGCACGAGCAGGTGATGCCGTTCCTGGAGAACGTCACCCGGGGTCGTGGCATCCCGCGTGAGCGGCTGGAGTCGGTCGCCGAGCACTACCACCACTTCGACGGCGTCAGCCCGATCAACGACCAGAACAAGGCGCTGGTCGCCGCGCTGCGCGGCGCCGGCGTCGACCTGCCGGTCTACTGGGGCAACCGCAACTGGGCGCCCTACGTCGAGGACGTCTGGCGCGAGATGGCCACCGACGGCGTCGAGCACGCCTACGTGCTGGCCACCTCGGCCTACGCCTCGTTCTCCGGCTGCCGGCAGTACCACGAGGACGTCGCCCGGGCCCGGGTCGCGCTGGAGTCCGACCCCGACGGCCCCACCGGCCCGACGGCGGAGAAGCTGCCGCACTACTTCGACGCCGAGGGCTTCGTGCAGGCCAACGCCGACGCCCTGGCCGCAGCGCTGGCCGAGCTGCCCGCCGAGCTGCGCGACGGCGCCCGGCTGGTCGCCACCGCGCACAGCATCCCGAACGCGATGGCCGCCGTCGCCGGGCCGCAGGGCCACACCTACGAGCGCGAGCTCGAGGCCGCCGCCCGGCTCGTGGTGGACCGGGTCGCGCCGGGCCGGTCGTTCGACCTCGTGTGGCAGTCGCGGTCCGGCCCGCCGTCCGTCCCGTGGCTGGAGCCCGACGTCAACGACCACCTGCGCACGGTGGCCGAGGCCGGCGAGCAGGCGGTCGTGGTGTTCCCGGTGGGCTTCATCTCCGACCACCTCGAGGTGATCTGGGACCTCGACAACGAGGCCGAGGAGACCGCCGGCGAGCTGGGCCTGGCCTTCGCCCGCGCGGGCACGGCGGGCACCCACCCGGCCTTCGTGCGCAGCCTGGTGGACCTCCTCGCCGAACGCCGCGCCGGCGGCGAGCCGAGACTGGGCACCAACTGCCCCGCGAACTGCTGCTTCGTGGAACGCCCCGCCGGCCGCCCGGGGTCAGTCCCCGCGAGTTGATCATCGCCAGTTGCAGGTGGGACACCCCGGACGCCAGCGTGTCCCACCTGTCGATGGCGATGATCAACTGCGGGAGAAGCGGCTAGCGGGGGAGCCAGTTCCAGACGGCCGTGGTGGCTTCGCGGACGGCGTCGGCGAGCGGGCGCAGGGCCTGCTCCCGGGCGGCCATCTGGCCGACCGTGACCGCCGCACCCGGGGCGTCGGCGAGGGCCAGGTCGAGCACGGTGGCCAGCCGGCGGGCCCGGGTCAGGACCGAGACGGCGACCGGGTCGGTGTCCGGGGGCAGGCCCGGGTCCTCGGCGCGGCCGGCGAGCCCGGCCAGCAGGGCGGGGACCTCGGGGTGCCAACGGGCCAGGTCCAGGGCGGCCAGGGTGCGGGCGGCGTCGCCCACGGCGAGGTCCAGCCGGCCCGACAGCGACCGGAGCGTGCCCTCGACCGGCGGCGGGGCCAGCACCCCCGGCGGTACCTCGACCGCCGTCCACAGCACCGCCTCGGAGGTCGCCGACTCCGGCAGCAGGACCAGGGTGTCCCCGACCACCACCTGGCCGGCCTCGACCGCCGCGGCGGCCAGGCCGGGCAGCGGGGGCAGCCCGTGGACGTCGCCGGGCACCGGCAGCACCAGCCGCAGCCGGCGTTCGCCCCGTCCGCGCAGCGAGGTCAGCACCCCGCCGAGCGGCTGCGCGCCGTCGGGCAGGCCACCGACCACGTGGGCGCGGTCGCCGGTCACCGCCTCCAGCGCGTCGTCGTAGGGGGCGCGTCCACCCAGCCAGGCGGTGGCCCAGGCGGCGAGGCGGCCGGCGGGGTCGCCCGCGGCTCGGCGGGTCCTGAGGTCGGGCACCCGGTCGAGGGTATGCGCGCGACGGCGCGTCACCGGCGACCACCTCTGCCAGACTCGGGTCATGACCGCCTGGCTGCTCTGGTTGATCGCCGCGGGTCTGTTCACCGCCGGTGAGGTCGCCAGCCTGGACCTCGTGCTCCTCATGTTCGCCGGCGGTGCGCTGGGCGGGATGGCGGTGGCCCTGCTGGGCGGGGCGGTGGCGTTCCAGCTGCTGGCGTTCGTCGTGGTCTCCCTGGGCCTGCTGCTGCTCGTGCGTCCGGTGGCCAAGCGGCACCTGACCGAGCGCACCCCGGAGCAGATCGACGGGGTCGAGGTCTACGTGGGGCGCACCGCCGAGGTGAGCGAGCGGGTGACCGGGCAGTCGGGTCAGGTGCGCATGGGCCACGACGAGTGGTCGGCCCGCACCCAGATCGACGGCGAGACCTACGAGGTCGGCCAGACGGTGCGCATCGTGCAGATCGAGGGCCCGATCGCCTACGTGTCGCACGCCTGAGGCGACCTGCCGGTGGCCCCGCGGAACTGCAGCGGGCAGGATCGGCGGTGATCACCCGCCGACGTCAGGAGCGCACCACCCGTGGAAGCCCTCATCGCACTGCTCGTGATCGCCGTCCTGGTGATCATCGTGCTGGCCAAGAGCGTCACGATCGTCCCGCAGGCCCAGGCCAAGGTGGTCGAGCGCTTCGGCCGCTACAGCCGCACGCTCTCCCCGGGCCTGGCCATCCTGGTGCCCTTCGCGGACCGGGTGCGGGCCACCATCGACCTGCGCGAGCAGGTCATCAGCTTCCCGCCGCAGCCGGTCATCACCGCCGACAACCTGCAGGTCGGCATCGACACCGTCGTGTACTTCCAGGTCACCGACCCGCGGCTGGCCGTCTACGGCATCGCGAACTACATCACCGGCATGGAGCAGCTGACCACCACCACGCTGCGCAACGTGGTCGGCGGGCTGAACCTCGAGGGCGCGCTGACCGGCCGCGACGGCATCAACTCCCAGCTCCGCTCGGTGCTGGACGGCACCACCGGCCCGTGGGGCCTGCGGGTCGCCCGGGTCGAGATCAAGGCCATCGACCCGCCGCTGTCCATCCAGGACTCCATGGAGAAGCAGATGCGCGCGGACCGCGACAAGCGGGCCACCATCCTCACCGCCGAGGGTCAGCGGCAGTCGGCGATCATGACGGCCGAGGGCCAGAAGGCCAGCCAGATCCTCGCCGCCGAGGGCCACAAGACCGCGGCCATCCTCGAGGCCGAGGCCGAGCGGCAGTCCCGCATCCTGCGCGCCGAGGGTGAGCGCGCGGCGCTGTTCCTGCAGGCCCAGGGCCAGGCGAAGTCGATCGAGACGGTCTTCCAGGCGATCCACGACGGCAAGCCCGACCAGGGGCTGCTGGCCTACCAGTACCTGCAGACGTTGCCCAAGATCGCCCAGGGCGACGCCAACAAGATGTGGATCGTGCCCAGCGAGTTCTCCTCCGCGCTGGAGGGGCTGGCCAACCTCGGCGGCGCCGGCAAGGGCCCCGCTGCCGACGGCGAACCCCGCCGCTCCTGGCTCGACGTGGACGCCCAGGAGCCGGCACCGGCCCGGCCGGCCCAGCAGCTGGACACCTCGGACTGGTTCGAGTCCCGGGTGCCGCGTGCGGCCGACCAGCCCGAGGCCAAGCTCGAGATGAGCACGCTGGACGACGTCGCGCCCGAGTCCCCGCACCCGGCGATGCCCAGCACGCCGTCGCTGGCCGAGCTCACCGCCGAGGTGAAGGAGTCCGGCGCCGCGGCCGACCCGCGCAACCAGGCCGCCGACGAGCCCGAGGACGACGACGACGCCCCCGTGCCGCCCTCGCCCTACGGCCAGCAGGGCCCGCAGCAGGGCGGCCAGTACGGCGGCCCGCCCCCGCAGTGGCAGCAGACCCAGCAGCAGGGCCCACCACCCGGCTGGCAGCAGGGTCCGCCCCCGGGCTACCAGGGCCGCTGAGACGACGAACCCCCCGTGCCGCACTGCGGACACGGGGGGTTCGTCGTGGAGGGCTCAGTCGTCCTTCAGCAGTCCTTCGCGGAGCTTGGCCAACGTCTGGGCCAGGAGCCGCGAGACGTGCATCTGGGAGATGCCGATGTCCGCGGCGATCTGCGACTGGGTCATGTTGCCGAAGAACCGCAGGATGAGGATGCGGCGCTCGCGGGCCGGGATGGTGGCCAGCAGCGGCTGCAGCGACTCGCGGTACTCGACGCCCTCGAGCGCGGCGTCCTCCTGGCCCAGGGTGGCGGCCAGGGTGGGGGAGTCCTCCTCGCCCGAGAGCCGCTCGTCCAGCGACGAGGAGCGGTAGGCGTTGGCCACCTGCAGGCCCTCGAGCACCTCGGCCCGCGGGATGCCCAGGTACTCGGCGAGCTCGGACGGGTTGGGGGCCCGGCCGTTCTTCTGCGCGAGGTCGCCGACGGCGGCGTTCAGCGACAGGTGCAGCTCCTGCAGGCGGCGCGGCACCCGCACCGACCAGCCCTGGTCGCGGAAGTGCCGCTTGATCTCCCCGGTGATGGTGGGGACGGCGAAGGACAGGAACTCGACGCCGCGGGTCGGGTCGAACCGGTCGATCGCCGCGATCAGGCCCAGCGTGCCGACCTGCAGCAGGTCGTCGAAGGGCTCGCCGCGGTTGCTGAAGCGCCGGGCGAAGTGCCGGACCAGCGGCAGGTGCTCCTGGACCAGGGTTTCCCGCAGCCGCTCACGGCGCGGGTCGTCCGGTTCGAGGCCGGCCAGCTCGACGAACAGCGGCGCGGTGCGCTCGGCCCGCCGCCGGTTCTCCGAGACGGGGGGAGCCGGCTCGGCGGCGGGTGCCACCTCGGGCGCCGCCACCTCGGGGGTCTCGTCGGGGGTGGGGGGGTTCTCGGGAGTCGTCACGGCATCCACGTCGGAGCTCGGTGGGGGGATGGTCGGGGCCATGTCGGCCGTCCGCGTCACCGCGCCACCGAGAGGCCGGCGTCGCTGCCGCCCGCTGAGGTGCGCACCGCCGGCGGGAGCTCCTTGGTGAGCACGATGCGGGCCACGGCGCCGTCGCCGCCGTCGCCGGCGGGCACGTCGGCCTGGGTGGACGGCCCGGCGTCGACGGAGTCGACCAGTGCGGCGATGACGGCCCAGCCGAAGCCGTCGCGGGGCACGTCGGTGCCCGGGGCGGTGGACACCCAGGCGTGGATGGCCAGGCCGTCGGGGCCGGCCTCGAACACCGTCACCAGCGGGGTGCCGGGCAGGGCGACGGCGGCCAGCGTGGCGCTGGCCTCGTCGACGGCCAGGCGGAGGTCCTCGACGGCGTCCAGGTCGAAGTCCATGCGCATCGCCAGGTCGCCGGTCATCGCCCGGACGGCGGGCAGCTGGGTGCGCGAGGTGGGGACCCGGAGCTCCAGGCGTTCGGTGCGGCGCGCGCTGGCGCCACCGGTCGTGTCGACCATCGGCTGGTTCGCTCCTCGTGTCTCGTCGTCGCCCACGACGGGCGACCCGGACCAGTCTCCCGCACGCCCCCCGGTCGTGCGCGGCACCTCCACCCGTCCGGGTCCCTCCCCGCAGTTGCCGGGTCCGATGACCTGGGGTGGGATGGTTCTGATGAGCGCTGCCCCGGGGAACCCCCGTCCGCGCGTCGACCCCCTCGTCCTGGACCTCCCTGCGGTCGCGGCCTCCCTGGTCACCGTCCGCCGAGCGCTGGGGCGGTGGCTGTCGGACGCCGAGGTGTCCGCCGACGTCGGCGGGGCGCTGCAGGTGGCGTTGGGCGAGGCCTGCGCCAACGCGGTGGACCACGCCTACCCGGTGGGCACCGAGGGCCCGATGCAGGTGCGGGTGGAGCGCGACGCCGACGGCCGGGTCACCGCCGTCGTGGCCGACCAGGGCTACTGGCGCACCCCGGACGTCGACCCGGGCGACCGCGGCCGCGGGCTGCTGATCATGCACCAGCTCCTCGAGGACGTCGAGATCTCCCGGGGCCCGTCCGGCACCACGATCACCCTGCGGGTGCCGGCCCGCGCGCTCCCCGAGCGGGCGACCGCGTCGGTCGACGAGCTCGCCGTGCTCGAGATCGACCGCAGCGCCGCCGTCCCCCGCGTGGTGGCGACCGCCGCGCTGCCCGACGAGGGTGCCGCCGGGGTCCGGCTGCGGCTGCTGGAGGCCTCGCGCGGCGGCGTCGTGGCCACCGTGCTCGACCTCACCGGTGTCGGCTCCCTCGGCGACGAGGTCGTCGCCGTGGTGGCCGAGGTCGCCGCCATCGGTCGGGCCAACGGCTGGACGCTGCGGGTCGTCGGGGCCGAGGGGCAGCCGGTCCGGGCACTCGGGCACGCCGGGGTGGCGGTCGTGGAGGGCTGAGCTCCCCCCGTCGGGGTACGGACGTTTGCGCAGGCCCGGCACGGAGCACGAACGCCGGGGTGAGGTTGCGCCGCAGCGATGTCCGCGCCCCCGGGTGGACCCGGAAGGGCGTGGGTCGCGGCTGGGCGTTCTACGACGAGGACGGCACGCTGATCCGCGATGCCCGCCGGGCCCGGATCGAGGGTCTGGCCATCCCGCCGGCGTGGCGCGACGTGTGGATCTGCCCCTGGCCGCACGGGCACATCCAGGCCACCGGCACCGACGCCGCGGGCCGGCGTCAGTACCGCTACCACGACGCCTGGCGCACCCAGCGCGACGCCGCCAAGCACGAGCGCGTGCTGGCGATCAGCCACCGGCTGCCCGACGTCCGGGACGAGGTGACCGCGGCGCTGCGTCGGCGGGGGCTCACCCGGGAGCGGGTGCTGGCTGCCGGCGTCCGCCTGCTCGACCTCGGCGCCTTCCGCGTCGGCAGCGACCAGTACACCGAGGACAACGGCACCTACGGCCTGGCCACGCTGCGGCGCGAGCACGTGCAGGTCCGTGGGCGCACGGTGGCCTTCTGCTACCTGGCCAAGGGCGGCAAGCAGCGCGAGATCGAGGTCACCGACGCAGCCACCGCGACCGTCGTCCGGCAGCTGCTGGACCGCCCCGCCACTGCCGGTGAGGAGCTGCTGGCCTGGGAGAACGCGGACGGCAGCTGGCGGGACGTGCACAGCGACGACGTCAACGCCTACCTGCGGGAGGTGTCCGGTGCCGAGATCACCGCCAAGGACTTCCGCACCTGGACCGCCACCGTGCTCATGGCCGTGCTGCTGGGCGAGCAGCCGCTGCCCCGGTCGGCGTCCGGGCGCACGAAGGCGGTGCGGGCCGCCTACCGGGCGGTGTCCGACCAGCTGGGCAACACCCCGGCGGTGTGCCGGGCCAGCTACGTGGACCCGCGGGTGGTCGACCGGTTCGAGCACGGCGAGACGGTCGCCGATGCACTCGTCGAGGCCGCGGGTGCCGCCGACGACCGTGAACGGCAGCGCACCGTCGAGGCCGCGGTCTGCCGGATGCTGTCCGCCTAGCAGAAGGACCCCGTCACCCTGCTCCTGGTGGAGCGGCCCCGGCCGGGCCGGGAAGGTGCGGGGTCCTGCTGGGGTGAGGCGGGTGGGTCAGGCGTTGCCGTCGACGATCGTGAACAGGTCGATGAGGCCGGTGACCTCGAGCGGCCGGGTCACGGCGCGGGTGGAGGCGACCAGCTTGAGGCCGACCTCGCGGGCGCGGGCGGACTTCTGGGTCTCGACGAGCACGGCGAGGCCGGCGGAGCCGAGGAACTGCACGCCGCAGAGGTCGATGACGAGCTCCTCGGGCTGCAGCTCGAGCTGGGTGTCCAGCGAGGCACGGAGGACCGGCGCGGTGAAGGTGTCCACCTCGCCCACGACCGTCACCGTGACCGCGCCGTCGGCGTCCGTGGACGTCGAGAGGGTGATCACGTCGTCGAAGGGAGCGTCGGCGGTGTCGGTGGGAGCCGACGCGTCGCGCTGCCCCTCGGCGGGCAGGTCAGATGAGGTCACGGACTGGAGCTCCTCTCAGCGGCGTGGCCCGACGGGCGCACATCAGCACTTACAACGTACCTGTTGGTCGCCAGGGCCGATTGCGTCCCACCCGGGACCGGGCCACGTCATCGGTGGCGCGGCACTCGGAGGGGTGCCGCGCACGGGACGGGCAGCTGGCTGCTCAACCGCCCGGTCGGACCCTAGACAGCCCGAGGGCGCCCCACAAGCCGACGTGGGGCGCCCTGCCGGAGGTCCTCAGTCGACCGGGTGCACCGCCCGCTCCTCGGGCCCCTCGCCGCCGGAGGCCGCCTCCTCGGTGGCCAGGACGTCGTCGCCGACCGAGTCGGTGCCCGAGCTGTCCAGCGGCTCGCCGTCCTGGTCCAGCTGCAGCGCCGGCCCGTCGGGGTCGGCCGCCGGGCGGGTGCCGGGGTCGACGTCGACGTCGGGCTCCTCGCGCGCCAGTCGACCGTCGAGCGGCTCGCCCTCGGCCTGCTCGGCGGCGGTGGTGCCGAAGTCGGTGCTGGCGCCGGCGGTCTCCCGGCCCATGTCGGGGGCGAACTGGGGGTCCTCGGCGGCGGCGGCCTCGGGCGAGTCGTCGGCGATCTCGGGGATGCCGTCGTCCTCGGGGAACTGGTCGCGGGCGGTCTGGCCCTCCGGGTGCGTCATGAGGGGCCCCTACCCCCGTCGCACCGTCGTCCACACCCCGGAAGGGGTGGTCTGCGGGTGCCGACCGGTGGTCGTCGCCCCTACGCTGATCTTGCACACGGCGACGAGGGGACGAGCATGCGTTCGATCTGGAAGGGCGCGGTCTCCTTCGGGCTGGTCTCGATCGCGGTCAAGCTGTACTCGGCGACCGAGGACCACGACGTCAAGTTCCACCAGGTGCACAAGACCGACGGCGGCCGGGTGAAGTACCGCCGCGTCTGCTCCGTCGACGGCGAGGAGATCGAGTACCGCGACATCGCCAAGGGCTTCGAGCTGCCCAACGGCGAGCTGGTCGTGCTCACCGACGCCGACATGGAGGAGCTGCCGCTGGGCAGCACCCACGAGATCGAGGTGCTGCAGTTCGTCGAGCAGGCCGAGATCGACCCGATCCACTTCGAGAAGACGTACTACCTCGAGCCCGAGGGCACCGCGACCCGCCCCTACGTGCTGCTGCGCACCGCGCTGGAGAACGCCGGCCAGGTCGCGATCACCAAGATCGCGATCCGGCAGCGCGAGTCGTTGGCCGCGCTGCGTGTGCGCGACGGCGTGCTGGTGCTGCACACGATGCGCTGGCCCGACGAGATCCGGGCACCGGAGTTCGGGTTCCTCGACGAGGACGTCGCCGCGAAGCCCGCCGAGCTGAAGATGGCCGAGTCGCTGATCTCGACGATGAGCGGCGAGTTCGACCCCAGCGTCTTCACCGACGACTACAAGGACGCGATGGCCAAGCTGCTGGAGGCCAAGCAGGCCGGTGGCGAGGTCGTCCGTCCCGAGGAGGTCGAGGAGGACGAGGACGACGGCTCGGTGGTGGACCTGATGAGCGCTCTGCGGCGCAGCGTCGAGAAGGCCGGCAAGAAGGCCCCTGCTGACGACGCCGACGTCGACGCCCCGGCGCAGGGGTCGCCGGCGAAGAAGGCGCCCGCGAAGAAGGCGGCGGCGAAGAAGGCCGCCCCGGCGAAGAAGACCCCGGCCAAGAAGGCTGCCGCCTCGAAGTCCGCCTGAGGTGGTGGACGAGTCGACCCGGCCGATGCTGGCAGTCGCCGGGGAGCTGCCGCGCACCGACGACGGCTGGGCCTACGAGTTCAAGTGGGACGGCGTCCGCGTGCTGGCCCACGTGCGCGGCGGCGCACTGCGGCTGAGGGCGCGCAGCGGCACCGACGTCACCGAGCGCTACCCCGAGCTGGCCGTCCTGCCGGCGTCGCTGGCCGACCGCGAGGCGGTGCTCGACGGCGAGGTGGTCGCCCTCGACGCGCAGGGCCGCCCGGACTTCGGACTGCTGCAGCAGCGCATGCACCTGACCGGGCCCGAGGTGGCCCGCACCGCCCGCCGGGTGCCGGCGTCCTACTTCGTGTTCGACCTGCTGGCGCTGGACGGTGAGTCGCTGCTGGACCGGCCCTACCGCGAGCGCCGGGTGCTGCTGGACACCCTCGAGCCCGCCGCCCGCCGGTGGTCGCCGACCCCGTGGTTCGACACCGACGGGGCCCGGGTGCAGGCGGCCAGCCGCGAGCACGGGCTGGAGGGCGTGGTGGCCAAGCGGCTGGCCTCGCCCTACCGGCCCGGGGGGCGCGGGCCCGAGTGGCTCAAGGTCAAGAACGTGCAGCACCAGTCGGTCGTCGTCGGCGGGTGGCGGCCGGGCAACGGGCGGCGAGCCGGCGGGATCGGGTCGCTGCTGGTCGGCGTCCAGGGGCCCGGCGGGCTGCGCTACGCCGGGCGGGTGGGCACCGGGTTCACCGACCGGGCGCTGCGCGAGCTGGCCCGCGACGTGACCGGCCGCACGACCTCCCCGTTCGCCGGCGAGGTGCCCGCCGACGTCGTCCGCGAGGCGCACTGGGTCGAGCCCGAGCTGGTCGGCGAGGTGGTGTTCGCCGGCTGGACCGGCGACGGGCACCTGCGGCACCCGGCCTGGCGCGGGCTGCGCGACGACGTCGTCCCGACCGCGGTGGTGCCCGAGTGAGTCGGCAGCGGGTGTCGATCGGCGGGCGCCAGCTCGAGGTCTCCAACCTGGACAAGGTGCTCTTCCCCGAGGTGGGGTTCACCAAGGCCGAGGTGATCCAGTACTACGTGCAGATCGCGCCGGTGCTGCTGCCGCACCTGGCCGGCCGCCCGGTCACCTTCACCCGGTGGCCGCACGGGGTCGAGGGCGCTTCGTTCTTCGAGAAGAACAACGCCCGCCACGCGCCGTCCTGGGTGCAGCACGTCGTCGTGCCCGCGCCCGGCTCGACGAAGGACCGCGAGACCCTCGACATGGTGCTGCTCACCGACGTCCCCGACCTGGCCTGGTCGGCCAACCTGGCCGCGCTGGAGCTGCACGTGCCGCAGTGGCGGGTCGACGACGACGTGCCGCAGCTGCCCGACCTGCTGGTGCTGGACCTCGACCCCGGCCCGGGCACCGGGGTGGCCGAGTGCGCGGCGCTCGCCGTCCGGCTGCGCGAACGACTGGTGGACGACGGCCTGGAGCCGGTGGTGAAGACCTCGGGCTCCAAGGGCCTGCAGGTGTACGCACCGATCCGCTGCGCCGACCCCGAGCACCCCTCCCGGTACGCCAAGGCGCTTGCTCAGGCGTTGACCGAGGAGACGCCGGACGAGGTGGTGTGGCGCATGGAGAAGGTGCTGCGCCCGGGCAAGGTGCTGGTCGACTGGAGCCAGAACAACACGGCCAAGACCACGGTCGCGCCGTACTCGCTGCGGGCCCGGGCCGGCGCCACCGTGTCCACCCCGGTGGCCTGGGAGGAGCTCGACGGGCCGCTGGTGTTCGACACCGCCGCGGTGCTGGACCGGGTTGCCGAGCTGGGCGACCTGTTCGCCCTGGCCGAGCCCGCGGACCTGCCCGGCTAGCGTCCCCCCGTGAGCACCGACCCGGTCGTCCGTCCGCTGCGGTCCGCCGACCGCTCGGCCTGGGACCCGCTGTGGGCCGGGTACCTGGCCTTCTACCGGCAGGACCTCGCCCCCGACGTCACCGAGGCCGCGTTCGCCCGGCTCTGCGTCGGGGGCGACGACCTGTTCGGGCTGGTGGCCGTGGACGCCGACGACCGGCCGGTGGGGTTCTCGCACGCCCTGCTGCACGCCTCGACCTGGGCCCCCGGCGGGGTCTGCTACCTCGAGGACCTCTACGTCGACCCGGGCGTGCGGGGCGGCGCGACCGGCCGTGCGCTGATCGAGGCCACGGCCCGGGAGGCGCGGTCGCGCGGCGCGCAGACGTTGTACTGGCGCACCCAGGCATACAACGGCCGGGCGCGCTCGCTGTACGACCACGTGGCCCACCTGACCTCCGACGTCCTGTACGAACGCGACCTCGATGGCTGACCCCGTGGGCGGCCGCTCCGCGGAGGGCTGGGATCATCTCCGCTCGTGTCCACGAGCAATGCCGGCCGGCTGGTCGTCCGCTGTCCCGACCGCCCCGGCATCGTCGCCGTCCTGTCGCGGTTGATGGCCGACGCCGGCGCCAACATCACCGACTCGCAGCAGCACAGCTCCGACCCCTCGGGCGGCACGTTCACGCTGCGGCTGGAGTTCGTGCTCGACGACCTCGCCGGGCGCCGGGCCGGGCTCGAGGAGCAGCTCGCGGCCCTGGCCGGCGAGTGGGGGATGACCTACCGGCTCGTGCTCGCCGACGAGCGCCCGCGGCTGGCGGTGTTCGTGTCGAAGACCGACCACGTGCTGCAGGAGCTGCTCTACCGGGTCTCCGCGGGCGACCTGCGGGCCGAGATCGCCGTGGTCATCTCCAACCACCCCGACCTCGAGCCGGTGGCGACCGCGCACGGCGTCCCGTTCCACCACGTGCCGGTCACCCCGGGCACCAAGGCGGAGGCCGAGGCGCGGGCCCTGGAGCTGGTGGGGGACTGCGACCTGGTCGTGCTGGCCCGCTACATGCAGATCGTCTCGCCGGAGTTCTGCGCCCGGTTCCCCGAGCGGCTGATCAACATCCACCACTCGTTCCTGCCGGCCTTCGTGGGCGCGAACCCCTACCAGGCCGCCGCCGACCGCGGCGTGAAGCTGATCGGCGCCACCGCGCACTACGTGACCGCCGAGCTGGACGCCGGGCCGATCATCGAGCAGGAGGTCGCCCGCATCGACCACCGCGCGACGGTGGAGGACATGCGCCGGGTCGGCCGCTACGTCGAGCGGCAGGTGCTCGCGCAGGCCGTCACCTGGCACGTCGAGGACCGGGTCATCGTGGACGGCGCGAAGACCATCGTCTTCGCCTGACGCCCCCGCACAGCGGGCTCTAGGGTTCGACGGTCGACGTCGACACCTCCTGGAGGCTCCTGTGGCCGGTTCCACCCGAAGTGCACGCCCGGCGGTCGCCCGTGCGGCGGGGTGGGTGGCTCCGCTCTGCTGGGTCGCCGTCCTGCTCGACGGGTTCGAGCTCGTCGTCGTCGGCACCGTCGTCCCCACTCTGCTGACCCCCGAGGGCTTCTCGCTCTCGGGCACCGGCGCGACGGCGGTGGTGACCATCGGGCTGGTCGGCATGACGATCGGCGCGCTGTCGATCGGGGCGCTCACCGACGTCCTCGGACGGCGCAGGGCCCTGATCGGTGCGGTGGTGGCCTTCTCGCTGCTGACGCTGGCCTGCGCGGCCGCCCCGAACGCGTGGGTGTTCGGCGGCCTGCGCTTCCTGGCCGGGGTCGGCCTCGGCGGGTGCCTGCCGACCGCGATCGCGCTGGTCAACGAGTTCAGCAGGCGGTCGGGCCGGGCGACCACGACCGTCATGACCGGGTACCACGTCGGCGCGGTGGCCACCGCGGCCCTGGCCATCGTGGTGATCGAGCCCCTGGGCTGGCGCTGGATGTTCGTCGTCGGCGCCCTGCCGGCACTGGTGCTGGTGCCGCTCATGCTCAAGCACCTGCCGGAGTCGCCGGGGTACCTGGTCGCGCACGGCCGCCGGGCGGAGGCCGAGCAGATCGCGACCGCCTACGGGCTCACCCTCGAGCCGGCCGACGCCGCACCCGAGCCGACCACCGCGGCCACCACGGTGCGGGTGCTGTTCGGCCCGACCTACCTGCGCACGACGATCGCCGTCGGCGTCACCTCGTTCATGGGCCTGCTGCTGGTCTACGGCCTCAACAGCTGGCTGCCCACGATCATGCGCGAGGCCGGCTACGACCTGGGTGCCGCGCTGGCGTTCCTGCTCGCGCTCAACCTGGGGGCGATCGCCGGTCTGCTGGTCGCCGGCACGGTGGCCGACCGGATCGGTGCCCGGACGGCGGGCATGGCCTGGTTCGCCGTCGGCGCCGTGTTCCTGGCGCTGCTGTCGATCCGGCTGCCGCTGGTCGGCATCTACGTGATGGTGTTCCTGACCGGCTTCTTCGTGTTCAGCGCCCAGGTGCTGGTCTACGCCTTCACCAGCGCCAACCACCCGCCGCACGTGCGGGCCACCGCGCTGGGCTGGTCGGCCGGCGTGGGCCGGGTGGGGGCGATCAGCGGCCCGCTGCTCACCGGTGGGCTGGTGACGGCGGGCATCGCGTTCCCCTGGGGCTTCTACCTGTTCGCCGTGGTCGGCGTCCTGGGGGCGCTGGCGTTCGCCGTCACCCGCACCCGGGCCTGATCAGTCGGTGCCGCGGCTGCGGCGGTCCTGCTCGGCCAGGAAGGCCTCGATCTGGTCGGCCATCTCGTCACCGGTGGGCACCTCGCCGCTGGACCCGAGCAGGCCGGTGCCCTCGCGGGCGGCGGTGAAGTTGTCGAACTGCGCCTCGAGCTGCGCGACCACCGCGGTGTTCTCGTCGGAGCGGGCGATCTGCTCGTCGATCTCGCTGCGGTGGGTGCGGGCCGCCTCCTCGAGCGTCTCGGTGGGCAGGTGCAGCCCCGTGAGCGTGGAGAGGTGCTCCAGCAGCGTGAGGGACGCCGCCGGGTAGGTGGCCGACGCCAGGTAGTGCGGCACGTGCGCGGCCACGCCGAGCGCGTCCACCCCGGCCTCGCCGGCCCGCAGCTCGAGCAGGGCCCCCGCGCTGCCCGGGATGCGCATCTCGCCCCAGTACACGGGGTAGGAGGCGATCAGGTCGCGACGGGTGGCGTGCGCCGTGACCGTGACCGGGCGGGTGTGCGGCACCGGCATCGGGATGGCCTGCAGCATCACCATCCGGGTCACCCCGAGGGTCTCGACCAGCCCGAGGACGGCGGCGGTGAACCGCTCCCACGCGAAGTCCGGCTCGGCGCCGTGCAGCAGCAGGAACGGCGTGCCGCCGTCGTCGTCGACCGAGTACAGGGTGATCTCGGGGGCGGCGAAGGACTCGTAGTGGTCGCCGGAGAAGGTGATGCGCGGCCGGTGCCCCCGGTAGTCGACCAGGGCGTCGGCGTCGAAGCGGGCGACCACCTCGTGCGGCAGGCTGGCCAGCAGGTGCGACCCGGCCAGGGCGCCGGCGTGCGCGGCGTCGAACTCACCGGCCAGGTCGTGCACGAGCACCAGCTCGTCGGCGGCGGTGCGCTCGACCAGCCGCTCGTGGGCGGGCAGCAGTTCGACGAGGTCCTCGGGACGCTGTGGCACGGTCGGGCCCTCCTGGTGGTTCGACGGTCTCCCCGGATCAGCCCCGCAGGACCGCGGTGCATTCCCATCGTCCTCGCCTGGCGGCCCGCAGGGGTGGCGCGCACGCTCGACGGCATGGCGGACGGCGGGACGGACGACGTGGGTGCCCGGCTCGAGCGCCGGATCGAGGAGCTGCTGGACGCCCGGGCCCCGACGTCGTCGATCTGCCCGTCGGACGCCGCCCGGGCCGAGGACGCGGACGGGTGGCGGGACCTCATGCCCGCCGCCCGGGACGCCGCCGGCCGCCTGGTGGCCCGCGGCGCGGTGCAGGTGACCCAGCGGGGCGAGGTGGTCGACGTCGCCACCGCGCGCGGCCCCGTGCGGATCCGCCGGCCCCGGTAGGTCAGTCGCGGACCGGCTCGGCGCTGCGGGTCAGCCGGGCGCCGTCGGCATCGCCGACCAGCACGGGGACCCGGCCGTCGTCGTCCCGCTCGGGGTGCCGGCCGTCGAGCTGGTCACGGGCGTACCGGTAGCCGACGGCGAGCAGCGCGGTGACCGGCACGGCCAGGAAGGCACCGATGATGCCGGCCAGGCTCGACCCGGCCGTGACGGCGAGGATCACGACGCCCGCGTGCAGCTTGAGGCCGCGGCCCTGCAGGATCGGCTGCAGCACGTTGCCCTCGATCTGCTGCACCAGGACGACGATGACCAGCACCCAGACGGCGGTGCTGAACCCGTTGCTGACCAGGGCGATGAGCACGGCGAACCCGCCGGCCACGAACGCACCGATGATCGGGATGAACGCGGCGAAGAAGGTGATGACCGCCAGCGGCAGCACCAGCGGCACCCCGAGGACGAGCAGGCCGAGGCCGATGAACACGGCGTCGACCAGGCCGACCAGGGCCTGCTGGCGGATGAACTCGGAGAGGGTCCGCCAGCTCTGGTGGGACAGCTCGGCGACGTGCGGGGCGGCCTTGGGGCCGGTCTGGGCGGCCAGCCAGGGCAGGAACCGCGGGCCGTCCTTGAGGAAGAAGAAGGTGAGCACCAGGGCGAGCACCACGTTGACCAGGCCGGTGCCGATCGCGCCGGCGCCGGTCAGCGCGAGGTTGGCGATGTCGCCGGCGCTGGACTGCAGCTGGTCGATCGCCTGGTCGACGTAGGTGCCGATCTGCTCGGTGCCCAGGTTGAACGGCGGGCCCGACAGCCAGTCCTGCACGCTCTGCAGACCGGAGCTCACGCCGTCGGACAGCTCGTCGACCTGGGCCACGACCGAGGGCGCGATGGCGGCGAAGACGCCGATGACCGCACCCAGGAAGAGCACGACGGAGGTGAGTGCGGCCAGGGCCGGCGGGAACTTGGCCCGGCGGAGCAGCCGGGCCAGCGGCCACATGACGGTGGAGAACAGCAGGCCCAGGACGACCGGCAGCAGCACCGAGGACCAGAGCACGCCCAGCACGTAGCCGATCACGACCAGCGCCCCGGTGATCAGCAGCAGCCGCCAGGAGAAGGTGGCCAGCACCCGGCTGGCCGCGCTGAGCCGGGCGGCGCGCTCGGGCCCGGGCACCGGGGCGTCGGTCTCGGACGGCGGCTCGCCGGAGTCGTCGTGGAAGTCGGCGGGCGGCAGCCCGCCCGCACCATCAGGGGTGCGGCCATCACGGGTGCGGTCGTCGGTGGTGCGGTCACCGGCCGGGAGGTCGTCGCGGTCCTTCGGGGCGTCGGCCATGCGGAGATCCCAGCACAGACCGGGCTGCGGCACCGGACGGCACCGGACGGGACCGGTGGGTCGTGGGGGAGCACACGTCCACCGGGCGCGGTGTCGGACCCCCGTCGTAGCGTCCGGGCATGCCGAAGACCGCGACCGCCGACCGCGTCGACCTCGAGGGCCTCGTCGCCTTCCTCCGTCCGCGCCACAAGGCGCTGCTGATGACCCGCCGCGGTGACGGCGAACCCCAGATCTCGCCGGTCAGCTGCGGGGTCGACGCCGCCGGCCGCATCGTCGTCTCCACCTACCCGCAGCGGGCGAAGACCAGGAACGCCCGGCGCGACGACCGCGTCACCGTCGTCGTGCTCTCCGACGACTTCGACGGCCCCTGGGTGCAGGTCGACGGCACCGCCGAGGTGCTGGACCTCCCGGAGTCCGTCGAGCCGCTCGTGGAGTACTTCCGGGCGATCAGCGGCGAGCACCCCGACTGGGACGAGTACCGGGAGGCCATGCGCCGCCAGGGCAAGTCGTTGATCCGGGTGACGCCGGTGCGGTGGGGGCCCGTCGCGACCGGCGGCTTCCCCCCGGAGCTCGACAAGGATTGAGGCTTGCTCAGGGCCTGTGCAAGCTGTCATGCTTGCCCGATGCCGTTCGTGCTGACCGTCGACCAACGTGCGAGCCGCCGCGGCTCCGACCGCGTGGCCGGGGCGCTCGCCGTGCTCGCCGACGTCCCCGTGGTGCTCGGTTTCGAACGCACCGCCGGCGACGAGTTCCAGGGCGTGCTCGACCACCCCGCCGCGGTCGTGGCGGTCCTGGTCCGCCTCGTGCGGGCGGGCGGGTGGAGCGTGGGCATCGGGGCCGGCCCGGTGCAGACCCCCCTGCCCGACTCGACCCGCGCGGCGACCGGCCCGGCGTTCCTGGCCGCCCGGCGGGCGGTCGACACCGCCAAGGGCCGGCCCGTGCGCGTGGCGGTCCAGGGCCCGGACGCCGAGGCGGCCGCCGACGCGCAGGCGGTGGCCACCGTGCTGGCGTTGCTGCTGCAGCGGCGCAGCCCGCAGGCCTGGGAGGCGATCGACCTGGTCGCCGCCGGCCGCACGCAGGCCGAGGCCGCCGCCGCCCTGGGGGTCAGCCGGCAGGCGGTCGGCCAGCGGCTGGCGGCGGCCTCCTACGAGGCCGAGCTGGACCTGCACCCCACGCTGGGCCGGTTGCTCGCCCGCGCCGAGGTCGGCCGCCGGTGAGCGTCGCCGCGGCGGCGCTGCTGGTCCTGGCAGCCGTCCTGGGGGCGCTGGCGGTGCGGCGCGTGGAGGTCGGCCGGGCGCCCCGCCGCCGACCGCTGGTCGGGGTGCGCGGCGACCGGCGGCGGGGGAGCGCGGTCGCCCTCGTGCTCGTCGTGCTGGTCGGTGCGGCGGCGGCCCTGGCCTGGGTCGGTGACCCGGCGACGCCCTGGCTGAGGTCGGCCGTCGCGCTCGCCGCGGTCGCCGCCGCCGCGCTGGGCGGTGGGCCGGTGGTGACCGCCGTGCTGACCGCCGCCGACCCGGAGCGGGCCGTGGCGTCGCTGCGCGGCGACGCGGCCGGGGTGGCCGACCCCGAGGTCCTCCGCGGCGGCGCCTGGATCGGGGTGCTGGAGCGTCTCGCGCTGGCCGCGACCCTGCTGCTGGGGTGGCCCGAGGGGGTGCCGGTGGTCCTGGCGGTCAAGGGCCTGGGCAGGTTCGCCGAGCTCGCCGAGACCCCGGCCGCCGAGCGCTTCATCATCGGCACCCTGACCAGCGTCCTGTGGGCGGGGGCGTGCGCCGGCGTCGCCGTGCTCGCCGCCCGTTAGTCGGAGAAGACCTCGATCTGGGCCCCCATCTCGACCAGGCGCTCGTACAGCTGCTCGTAGCCGCGGGCGATGATGTCGACGTTGCGCAGCACCGACGTGCCCTTGCACGCCAGCATCGCCAGCAGGATGCAGACCGCGGGGCGCAGGGCCGGCGGGCAGACGATCTCGGCGGCCGACCAGTGCGTCGGGCCGGCGACCAGCACGCGGTGCGGGTCCAGCAGCCGCACGTCGGCGCCCAGCCGGGTGAGGTCCGAGAGGTGGATCGCCCGGTTGTCGTACACCCAGTCGTGGATGAGGGTGCCGCCGTGGGCGGTGGCGGCGATGACGGCGAAGAAGGGCAGGTTGTCGATGTTCAGCCCCGGGAAGGGCATCGGGTGCACCTTGTCGATCGGCGCCTTCAACGTCGAGGGGTGGATGGTGATGTCCACCAGCCGCGTGCGGCCGTTCTCGGCCGGGTACTCGGGCGACAGGTCGTAGCGCAGCCCCATCTCGCCCAGGATCGCCAGCTCGATCTCCAGGAACTCGATCGGCGCGCGGGCCACGGTGAGCTCGGAACCGGTGACGATGCCGGCGGTGAGCAGGCTCATCGCCTCGACCGGGTCCTCGGACGGGGTGTAGTCGACCTCGGCGTCCAGCACGGTGCGGCCGTGCACGACCAGGGTGGTGCTGCCGAACCCGTCGATGCGGACGCCGAGCAGCTCCAGGTACAGGCAGAGGTCCTGCACCATGTAGTTGGAGCTGGCGTTGCGGATCGTGGTGCGGCCGTCGTGCCGGGCGGCGGCCAGCAGGGCGTTCTCGGTCACGGTGTCGCCGCGCTCGGTCAGCACGATGCTGCGGTCGCGGGCCTCGGGGGTGGTGACCGTGGCCTGGTACTCGCCGGCGTGCGCCTCGATCTCCAGCCCGAAGTGCCGCAGCGCGATCATGTGCGGCTCGATGGTGCGGGTGCCCAGGTCGCAGCCACCGGCGTAGGGCAGCCGGAAGTCGGGCTCGCGGTGGATCAGCGGGCCCAGGAACATGATGATGCTGCGGGTGCGGCGGGCCGCGTCGGCGTCGATGGCCGCCAGGTCGAGGTTCTCCGGGACGACGATCGTCAGGTCGCGGCCGGCGGGGTCCCAGGTGGCCCGCACGCCGATCGAGCGCAGCACGTCGAGGATCCGCTCGACCTCCACGATGCGCGCGACGTTGCGCAGGGTCGTCGTCCCGCGGTTGAGGAGGGAGGCGCACAGCAGCGCCACCGCGGCGTTCTTGCTGCTCTTCACCGTCACCGAGCCCGAGAGCGCGCCGCCGCCGGTGACCCGCAGGTGGGTGGGGCCCGCTCGACCGACCGTGATCAGCTCGCTGTCCAGCGCCGCGGACAACCGCCCCAGCAGCTCGAGCGTGAGGTTCTGCGCCCCCTGCTCGATGCGGGCGATCGCGCTCTGGCTGGTGCCCAGCCGCTCGCCGAGCTGGGCCTGGGTGAGGCCGTGGTGGCGGCGGGCGTCGCGGACCAGGGTGCCGATCTGGCGCAGGGACTGACCGGTGGCTTCTTCGGTGAGGGACATCGCCGCCGACGATATCTCAGTTGTGAGATGCCTGCGGAGCGCCGCCGGGCGGGGTAGGAACGCCCCATGTGCCACGACCACGACAGCCGCCCTCCCGCTGCTCCCCGACCGGCCGCCGACGTGGTCGAGCGGGGCACCCTCACGATCGCCGGTCCCGAGGGCACCCCGTTCGCTGCCGCCTACGCGGCGCCGGCGGGCGAGGCCGCGGTCGGGGTGGTCGTGCTGCCCGACGTGCGCGGCCTGCACCCCTACTACGTCGCGCTCGCCGAGCGGTTCGCCGAGGCGGGGCTGCCCGCGGTGGCCCTGGACTGGTTCGGGCGCACGGCGGACCTGCCCGTGACCGGCAGCCGGGAGGAGGACTTCGACTGGTCCGCCCACGTCCCGCGGATGACCGACGCCGGGGTGGACGCCGACGTCCGCGCCGCCGTCGACTACCTGCGCAGCCGGACCCGGCCGGGCCTGCCGGTCGTCACCGTCGGGTTCTGCCTCGGCGGGAGCCACTCCTGGCGGCTGTCCGGCGGGGGCGCCGACCTGGCCGGCTGCGCCGGCTTCTACGGCAAGCCCGAGCGGGTGGGCGACGCCGCGGACCGGGCCGCCCTGCCCACGGTCATGCTGATCGCCGGGGCGGACTCCACCCCGGTCGACGACCAGCTGGCGCTGGCCGACCGCATGCGCACGGCCGGGGCCGACGTCGACACCCTCGTCGTCGACGGGGCACCGCACTCCTTCTTCGACCGGGCGTTCGGCGAGTGGTCGCAGGCCTGCGACGACGCCTGGGAGCGGGTCCTGACCCTCACCGACCGGGTCGCCCGCTGAGCGCCGCCGACCAGCTGCGGGCCGACTGCACCCGCTGCGCGGCACTGTGCTGCGTGGTGCCGGCCTTCTCCCGGGGTGCGGACTTCGCGATCGACAAGCCGGCCGGCACGCCCTGCCCCCACCTGACCGGGGACGACCGGTGCGGCGTGCACGACCGGCTGCGCCCGCTCGGCTTCCCCGGCTGCGTGGTCTACGACTGCTTCGGGGCCGGCCAGCACGTCACCGGCGCGGTGTTCCCGGGCCTCGACCTCGCCGACCGCGAGACCGTGCACCAGGTGGCCACGGTCTTCCCGGTCGTCCGGGCGCTGCAGGAGCTGCGCTGGCTGGTGCGGGCGGCCCGGGCGATGGACCCACCCGCGGCCCTCGCCGCCGAGCTGGCCGCGGCGGAGGACGACCTCGCCGCGCGCGTCGACGGGTCGCCCGACGAGCTGCGGACCACCGACGTGGCCGCCGTCCGCGGTGGGGTCAACGGGGCGCTGACGGCGGCCGGTGCCCATGCCCGCCGCTCGGTCCGCCGACCGCGCGACCTGCGGGGTGCCGACCTGGTCGGGGCCGACCTGTGGGGCGCAGACCTGCGCGGGGCGGTCCTGCGCGGTGCGGTGCTGCTGGGCGCCGACCTGCGGGGTGCGGACCTCCGGTTGGCCGACGTGACCGGCGCGGACACCCGGGGTGCGCGGCTCGGCGGTGCCGACCTGCGGCGGGCGCTGTTCCTGACCGCGGCCCAGCTCGAGGCGGCCTCAGGCGACGTCGGGACCCGGCTGGACGACGGGCTCGCCCGGCCCGCGCACTGGGCCGGTGCTGCCTAGGCTGGTGCGGGTGACCCCACCGCTGGACCCCGACGTCGTCGCCCTGGCCGAGCACGTGTTCGACCTGGCCCGCAGCGGTGGCACCGACGAGCTGCTGGCGTGCCTGGACGCCGGGGTGCCGGCGAACCTGACCAACGGCAAGGGCGACACCCTGCTGGTGCTGGCCGCCTACCACGACCACCCGGGCACGGTGGCTGCGCTGCTGCACCGGGGTGCCGACCACGACCGGGTCAACGACCGCGGCCAGACCGCGCTGGCCGCCGCGGTGTTCCGCCGGTCGGAGCCCTCGGTGCGGGCGCTGCTGGCCGCCGGCGCCGACCCCTCGCACGGCTCCCCGGACGCCCGGGCCACCGCCGCGTTCTTCGACCTGCCCGAGATGACCGAGCTGCTGGCATGAGGCTGGCCTCGGTCGACGGTGCGCTGCTGGACCTCCGCGTGCTGCGCCGGCAGAGCCTCGAGGTGCGGGCGGTGGAGCTGGACCGGCCCGACTGGACCCAGACGCTGCTGCTCGTGCGCGGCGAGGTGCGCACCGCCGACGGCCGGCACTGGGTGTTCCGCGAACCGTGCCTGACCCCGTGGGACGGCCACCGGTTGGCGGGCTGGCTGCGGGCGGTCGCCCACGGGCCCGAGGGCGTGCTGGGCGAGGGCCTGGTGTTCACCGACCCGACGCTGTCCTGGGTGCTGGACGCCGCCCGCGAGGACCGCCGGCTGCTGCGGGTGCACCTCTCGGGCCCGGCGGCCTGGACCGACCCGGGCACCGGCGTGCGGCTGGGCGGCGGGGTCCCGCTGGACGTCGAGGTGGGTGCGCTCACCGCGGCGGCCGACGAGTGGGCCGCCGCGGTGAGCGAGGGGGACTAGCGGGACCGGCCGCCGGAGGCTCGCCGGAGGGCGAGCAGCACGACGAGGGCGGCTCCGGCGAGCAGCCCCCAGCGGGGACCGCGGGGAACCGTGGCCAGCACCGTGCGCGCGGACCCGGCACGGACGGCGGAGGATCCGGTGAGCGCCCGGCCCAGCGGCGAGGACACCCCCGCACCGAGTTCGGCGACCCGGCCGTGCGGGCCGGTGACGTCCACGTGCAGGCCCTGCGCGGCGAGGAGGCCGGCCAGCTCGCCGACCGCCCGGGGACCGCTGCGGGCGGTGGCCCCGGCCGGCCAGGGGAGGTCGGTGACCGCCCGCCACAGGCCGATCGGGTCCGTCGACGCGAGCACCAGGTCGGCGCCGTCGCCGGTGAGCCGGGCGGTGGTCCCGCCGGCCTGCAGGGTCAGGTCGGCCCGGACGGCGAGCGGGCCGACGGTCATCCCTGCGAGACGCCCTCGGCGGTGGTGATGCGCAGCGTGCCGTTGAGCTTCCAGGTGGCGCGGGGGGCGTCGGCGCCGATCTCGCGGGGGACCTCGACGGTCATGTCCACGAACTCGTAGTTGATCGCGGCGCCCTTGCCGGTGAGGTAGGACCACATCTCCTTGCCGAGGTCGGCGAAGGAGCGGGTGTCGGTGGTGTCGCTGGGAGAAGTCATGACCGGACGATGACCTGGGCCGACCGTTCGCAAACTTCGTTTACGCAGCTATGACGCACGTCGCGCGAGCAGGACCGCGTACTCGAACACCCGGCCCTCGCGCTCCACCGGGAGCACGAGCTGCTCGGCGTCCACCGCGCCGGGCAGCGCGGCCAGCCGGTCCAGCAGGGCCGGGGAGGGATCGGCCGACCAGATGGCCAGGACCCCGCCCGGGCGCAGGGCCGCCAGCGCCCGGGCCAGCCCGCGGGTGCCGTAGAGGCCCGCGTTGGAGCCGTGCACCAGGAAGTCCGGCCCGTTGTCCACGTCGAGCAGGACGACGTCGTACCGGCCCGGGGTGAACGCCGCCGCGACGTCGCCGGCGACCAGGTCCAGCCGCGGGTCGGCGGTGCTGGGCAGCCCGGGCAGCAGGCCCTGGGCCGCCCACCCCAGCAGGGCGTCCTCGAGCTCGACCACCACGACCTCGGCCACACCGGGGGAGCGCAGCACCGCGGCGGCGGTCCAGCCCAGGCCCAGCCCGCCGACCAGCACCGCCAGCTCGGCACCCTCGGCCCGGGCCAGCGCCTCGGTGGCCAGGGCCCGCTCGGTGGAGGTGTCGACGTCGTCCATCGCGAACACGCCGTCGACGACCAGCTCGGTGACGACCGTGCCGTCGTCGTCGGTGCGCCGCCACAGCGCGACCTCGCCGTGCGGACCGGACACCCGGCCGACTTCCTCCCGCATCCGCGACATCCTGCCGGTGCGGGAACAACGCGGCGTGGCCCGGTGTCATCCTGGGGCGTGAACTCCCGCCGCGCGTACGTCGTCTGGGTGGTCGGGCTGCTGGCCTACGCGGTCGCGGTCTTCCACCGCGGATCCCTCGGCGTCGCCGCCGTCGACGCGCAGGAGCGGTTCTCCGCGGGCGCCTCGGCGGTCAGCCTGTTCCTGGTGCTCCAGCTGGCCGTCTACGCCGGGCTGCAGGTGCCCGTCGGCATCGCCCTGGACCGGTTCGGCTCCCGCACGATGGTGGCGGCCGGTGCGCTGACCATGGCCGCGGGCCAGCTGCTGCTCGCCTTCGCCACCGACGTGCCGACGGCGATCGCCGCCCGCGTGCTGGTCGGCGCCGGTGACGCCATGACCTTCATCAGCGTGCTCCGGGTGGTCACGCTGTGGTTCTCGGGGCCGACCGTGCCGGTCATCACCCAGCTCACCGGCATCCTCGGTCAGCTCGGCCAGATCGCGGCGGCCTACCCGCTGGTCCTGGCCCTGCACCACACGTCGTGGACGGCGACCTTCACCGGGGCCGCCGCGCTGGGGGTGCTGGTCGCCGTCCTGGTGCTGGCCGCGCTGAAGGACGCCCCGCCCGGCACCCCGGTCACCCCGGTGGCCGGCTGGGCCGAGATCAAGGACAACGTCGCGGGGGCCTGGCACGAGTCGGGCACCCGGATCGGGCTGTACACCCACCTCGTCACCCAGTTCTCGGGCACCGTGTTCGCGCTGCTGTGGGGCTTCCCGTTCCTGGTGCTGGGCCAGGGGCTGTCCACCGGCACCGCGGCCGGTCTGCTGACGCTGCTCGTCGTCGTCGGCATGGGTGTGGGCCCGCTGCTGGGCAAGCTGTGCGGGCGGTGGCCGCTGCGCCGCTCGGCCCTGGTCTTCGGCATCTCGGGGGCCACCATCACGGCCTGGACCGCGGTGCTGCTGTGGCCCGGGCGTGCGCCGCTGTGGCTGCTCGTGCTGCTGGTGGTCGTGCTGGCCACCAACGGCCCCGGCTCGATGATCGGCTTCGACTACGCGCGCACCTGGAACCCGGTGCACCGCCTCGGCAGCGCCACCGGCGTGGTGAACATCGGCGGGTTCGTGGCCTCGCTGCTCACCGTGCTGGCCGTGGGCGCGGTGCTGGACGCCATGACCCCCGGCGCCTCCACCGCCTACGACCTGGGGGCGTTCAAGGCGGCCTTCTCCGTGCAGTACCTGTTCTGGGCGATCGGGCTGGTCGGCGTCTGGACCCACCGCCGGCGGCTGCGCGACCGGCTGGCCGGGGACGGCGTGGTGCTCACCCCGCTGTACACGGCGATGGTCAGCCGGGTGCGCCGGCGATGACCGTGCCGGCCGGGTTCTTCGCCCGGCACACCCGCCTGGTGCGCACCCCCCTCGTGCCCGAGGTGGCGCTGCACCTGGCCGACGACGTCGCCGCCCTCTGGCAGGCGATGGAGGACGACGAGGGCACCCCCGGGGCAGGGGACGCCTCGCCGTTCTGGGCCGCCGCCTGGGTGGGCGGGCAGGGGCTGGCCCGGTACGTGCTGGACACCCCCGACCTCGTCGCCGGGCGCACCGTGCTGGACCTGGGCGCCGGCAGCGGGCTGGTGGCGGTCGCGGCCTCCCTGGCCGGGGCCGAGCGGGTGCTGGCCAGCGACGTCGACCCCTACGCACTGGCGGTGATCCCGCTGAACGCGGCGGCGAACGGTGCCCGGGGCATCGAGCCGGTGGGCGACGTGCTGGACGCCGACCTGCCGGAGGTCGAGGTGGTGCTGGCTGGCGACGTGTTCTACGACCTGCGGATGGCCGACCGGGTGCGGCCGTGGCTGTTCACCGCCTGGGTGCGGGGCGCCGTCGTCCTGGTCGGGGATCCCGGCCGCTCGCAGCTGCCCGAGGGGCTGCGCGAGGTGGCGGGGTACCAGGTGCCCGACTCCGGGGTGGACGTCGCGCGCCGCACCACGGTGTGGCGCCTGCCCTGAGGGGAACAACACCTGTGGAACTCGACCACGCCGCTTGTGCTCTTCTGTCACGAACTCGTAACGTGTGCCAGGTCCGGTCGGCCGCACCTCCCTCCCCGGGAGACCGCACCGGGCGCCGCTGAGTCACCGCCGCGGGCAGCGCAGCCCGGGCACCAGGTGAATCGGGGACCCACCGCAGCACCGGGGTGAATCCCGGCGAGACCGCGCACCGCGGCGACGTCGGGTAGGGCTACTTCCCGCCCGAACCCGTCAGCTAACCCGGTAGGCGGCTGCACCGACCAGCACGGTCGGCGCACTCGGAAGACGAGGACCCGCACGCCCGCATGAGCGCACGCCATTCCGCACGTCCCGCTGGCCGCGACGACCAGCAGACCCGCACCGTCGAGGCGATCACCGGTGAGTTCGCGGCCCTCCGCGCCGCCGGGGAGACCGCCGCCGCCGAGACCGTCGACGCCGTCGCGCGTGGTCGGCACCGCCTGCTCCCCGTGCGCCGTCCGGCCATGTACCTGGCCGCGGCCGCCGCCGGCGCCGTGCTGGTGAACGTGCTGGTGGGCGGTGGCCCCTCGGCCGAGGCCGACACCGCCACCGAGCCGGCCGCCCAGGCGGTCAGCGTGGCGCAGCAGCTGGGCATCTCAGCCCCCGCCGACGCGACCCAGGCCGCGTCCGAGCTCTCCGGGCACCTGCAGGAGCTGGCCGCGAGCCGGGCGCAGCGGGAGTCCGACGAGGCATCCGCGGCGCAGGCCCAGGCCGCCGCCGACCAGGCCGCCACCGACGCCGCGGCCGCCGCTGCGGCCCAGGCCGCCGCGGACGCCGCCGCCGCTGCGCAGGCGCAGGCCGCCGCCGATGCCGAGGCCGCTGCCGAGAACGCCACCGCCTCCGACTTCCACGACTACGCGCTGGCCCAGCTGGGCGGCGACGCGAGCCAGTTCTCCTGCCTGGAGAGCCTGTGGGGCCGCGAGTCGAAGTGGGACCCCGACGCGCAGAACCCGAGCTCGACCGCCTACGGCATCGCGCAGTTCCTGGACTCGACGTGGGCCGGCACCGGCATCGCGAAGACCTCGAACGGGTTCCGGCAGATCGACGCCGGGTTGATCTACCTGGACGAGCGCTACGGCTCGCCGTGCGGCGGCTGGGCCCACTCGCAGGCCACCGGCTGGTACTGAGTTTCCGGACCGGGGGGCTCGGGGCACGGGCTCCCCATGGCTGAACTCACCGGGAAGACCATCGCCGTGCTCGCCGCCAAGGGTGTCGAGTCGATCGAGCTCGAGGAGCCCCGCAAGGCCGTGGAGGCCGCCGGGGCGACCGTGCACCTGCTGTCGGTGCCCGACGGGGTCGAGGACGGCCGCGTGCAGGGCGTGGACGGCGACATCCACCCGGGCGCGACCTACGCCGTCGACCACCTGGTGGCCGACGTGTCGGCCGCGGACTACGACGGGTTGCTGCTGCCCGGCGGCGCGGTCAACCCCGACACCCTGCGGCAGGACCAGGACGCCCTGGCGTTCGTCACCGCGTTCTTCGACGCCGGCAAGCCGGTGGCCGCCATCTGCCACGCGCCCTGGACGCTGCTGGAGGCCGGGGTGCTCGAGGGCCGCACGCTGACCTCGTACCCGAGCATCCGCGGCGACCTCCGTCGCGGCGGGGCGACCGTCGTCGACCAGGAGGTCTGCCGGGACGGCAACCTGGTCACCAGCCGCAACCCCGACGACGTCCCGGCGTTCTCGACGGCCGCCGTGGAGCTGTTCGCGGGCCGCTGACCAGCGTCTGCCCGGGCCCCGCTGTGCAGGGCCCGGGCGCACCCGTCAGACTTGCGGGGTTTGCACACCCCCTGGGAGGACGGTCAACCGTGGCCAAGCACCGCGCCGGCCAGACCGGCGAGACCGACTTCGACGACGCGACGACGGCCCTGGCCGACGTGTCCGGCGACTACGTCGTGGACCTCGCCCACACCCGGATCGGTTTCCGGGCCCGGCACGCCATGGTGACCACCGTGCGCGGCACGTTCACCGAGTTCGAGGGCACCGCACACCTGGACACCGCCGACCCGTCGGCCAGCCGCGTCGAGCTGCGCATCGACGCCGGCAGCCTGGACACCGGGCAGACCGACCGGGATGCGCACCTGCGGTCGGCGGACTTCCTCGACGTCGAGCAGTTCCCCGAGATCAGCTTCGTGTCCACGGCCGTCGAGCAGATCGACGACGAGGAGTACACGGTCACCGGTGACGTGACCATCAAGGGCCAGACCCGGTCGGTGGCGGTCGACTTCACGCTCACCGGCAGCGCGCTGGACCCCTTCGGCAACACCCGGGTCGGCTTCGAGGGCGCCGTGGCGCTCAAGCGCAGCGACTGGGGCCTGGTCTGGAACGCCGCGCTCGAGACCGGCGGCGTGCTGGTCAGCGACAAGGTCCAGCTGGAGTTCGACGTCTCGGTCATCAAGCAGGGCTGACGCACCCCCGCCTGAACCCGGCATGGGAGCCCATGCCCCTACCTACGGGCCTCGTGGGTAGGGGCATGGGGTCCCATGCCGGGGATGGGGCCTACGCGGGCAGGGCCTCGACCGTGCCGGCGTCGATGCGGTCGGCCAGACGTCCGGTGGCCCAGGCGCCGTCGCCCAGGAGGTGGTCGATGGCGGTCAGCCGCGAGGTGTAGTGCCCCACGGAGTACTCGGCGGTGACGCCGATCCCGCCGTGCAGCTGGATGGCCTCCTTGCCGATGTGCCGGCCGGCCTTCGACGTCTGCAGCCGGGCCCGGTCGGCGGCGGCCAGCACGGCCTCCGGCGACGACCCAGGAGCGTCCAGGACCATCGTGGCCCACAGCGCGATGCTGCGGACCAGCTCCAGCGACACGTACATGTCCGCGGCCCGGAACGTGAGCGCCTGGAACTTGCTCAGCGGCACCCCGAACTGCTTGCGGGTCTTCAGGTACTCGCTGGTGGTGGTCAGCGCGGTCTGCATCGCGCCGACCGCCTCGTGGGCGTAGGCCACGGTCGCGCGGGCCAGGGCCAGCTCGACGTCGGCGGTGCGGTCGGCGGTGCCGTCGCCGAGCAGCTCGGCCGGGGTGCCGTCGAAGGTCACCCGGGCGGCCCGGGTGCCGTCGTGCGTGCGGTACCCGCTGCGGGTCAACCCGGCGGCCTCTGCGCGGACGACGAACAATGCCGTCCCGCCGTCGACCGCGGCGGACACCACGAGGACGTCGGCCCGGGCGCCGGAGGGCACCGGCTCCTTGACCCCGGTGAGGGTCCAGCCGTCACCGGCCTGCGCCGCGGTCACGCCGGAGGCCGACGCCGTCCAGCGGCTGTCCGGCTCGGCGTGGGCGAACACCACCAGCGAGGCGCCCTCGGCCAGCGGGCCGAGCAGCTCGGCACGCTGCTCGGCGGTGCCGACCGCGGCGACCAGGCCGCCGGCCAGCACCACGGACTCGACGAACGGCTCGGGGGCGAGCACCTTGCCGATCTCGGTGGCGACGAGGGCCACCTCGGCCTGGCCGGCGCCCATGCCGCCGTCCTCCTCGGCGAAGGGCAGGCCCAGCACGCCCATCTCGGCGAGGCGGGCCCACGTCCCCTCGTCGAAGCCGGGGTCCTTGGCCGTCACGGCCCGGCGCTTCTCGGGGTCGTAGGCCCGCTGCAGCAGGCCGGCGACGGCCTCGCGGAGGGCGTGCTGCTCGGTGTCGAAGGTGAAGTCCATGTCAGATCACAACCCCAGGATCGTGCCGGCGATGATGGTGCGCTGCACCTCGTTGGAGCCTCCGTAGATGGAGACCTTCCGGTAGTTGAGGAACTCCGGGGTGGCCACCCGCGCCCACTCGGGGACGTCGGTGTCGTCGTCCTCGGCGAAGGAGGCCAGCGACAGCGGGCCGGCGATGTCCACGATCAGCTCGGTGGCCGACTGCTGCAGCTCCGAGCCGCGCAGCTTGAGCACCGAGGAGGCCGGGTTCGGCTTGCCGTCGGTGGAGTTGGAGACCACGCGCAGCGCGGTCAGCTCCAGGGCCAGCAGCTCGGTCTCGAGCTCGGCGATGCGGGCGCGCATCGAGGGGTCCTCGATCAGCGGGCGGCCGCCGGAGGTGATGCGGGTGGCGTGGGCCTTGGCGTCGACCAGCATGCGCTTGGTCGCCCCGACCCGGGCGATGCCCACGCGCTCGTTGCCCAGCAGGAACTTGGCGTAGTCCCAGCCGCGGTTCTCCTCGCCGATCAGGTTCTCGGCGGGCACCCGGACGTCCTCGAAGAAGACCTCGTTGACCTCGAAGCCGCCGTCGAGCAGCTCGATCGGGCGCAGGGTGACCCCGGGGGTGTCCATCGGGAAGACCAGCAGCGAGATGCCGCGCTGCTTCTTCTCGGCACCGGGGTCGGTGCGGCACAGGCAGAAGATCCAGTCGGCGTACTGGCCGAGCGTGGTCCAGGTCTTCTGGCCGTTGACCACCCAGTCCTCGCCGTCGCGGACGGCGGCGGTGCGCAGGCTGGCCAGGTCGGAGCCGGCGTCGGGCTCGGAGAAGCCCTGGCACCACCAGATGTCGAGGTTGGCGGTCTTCGGCAGGAAGCGCTCCTTCTGCTCCTGGCTGCCGAAGGCGGCGATGACCGGCCCGATCATGGAGGCGTTGAACGCCAGCGGCTCGGGGACGGCGGCCAGCTGCATCTCCTCGCGCCAGATGTGGCGCTGCAGCGGCGTCCAGTCCCGGCCGCCCCACTCGGCGGGCCAGTGCGGCACGGCCAGGCCGGCCTCGTTGAGGATCTGCTGGACCTCGACGTACTGCTCCTTGGTGACGTCGCGGTGGGCGGCGACGTCGTCCCGGATCGACTGCGGGACCTTCGTGGTGAAGAACGTGCGCATCTCGTCCCGGAACGCCTGGTCCTCGGGCGACAGGTGCAACTGCATGGACGACCCTCTCTCCTCCGGTGGCGGCGGCGCGCACCGTGGGCTCCGACGATCCCACACTTCCTACTGGCGGGTAACCGGGGATCAGTAGGCGACCGTGCCGGGGGTGCCACCGCCGACCGCGACCGCGTCGCCGGTGATCGCGACGCTGCGCGGGGAGCAGAGGAACGCCACCACGTCGGCCACCTCGGCGGCGGTGACCAGCCGACCGATCCGGGTGTCCGCGGGGGCCGCGGCGACGTCGGGCGGGGTGCGCTCGGTGACGGTGCGCCCGGGGTGGACGACGGTCACGTTGACCCCCGCCGGGCCCAGCTCCTCGGCCAGGTTCGCCGTCATCGCCGCCACGGCCACGTTGCGCACCGTGCCGACCAGGTTGCCGGTGGCCCGGGCGTTGAGCCCGCTGACGTTGACGATCCGGCCCCAGCCCTGCGCGGTCATGTGCGGGGCCACGGCCCGGGCGGTGCGCAGGTAGCCCAGCACCTTCGTCTCCACCTCGACCCGCAGGGCGTCGTCCTCGAGGTCGGCCAGCGACGGCACCGGTGCGCTCGACGCCGGCCGCGCCGCGGCGTTGACGAGCACGTCGACCCCGCCCCAGGCCTCGACCACCGCGGTGACGGCGGCCCGCACCGCGGCGTCGTCGGTGGTGTCGGCCGGCACCACCAGCGACTCCCCGGGCAGCGAGGCGGCCACGGCCTCCAGGTCGTCGCGGGAGCGGGCCAGCAGCGCGACCCGCGCCCCCTCCTCGGCCAGCCGCAGGGCGACCGCCTTGCCGATGCCGCGCCCGGCGCCGGTGACCAGCACCCGCTTGCCGTCCAGCTGCAGGTCCATCAGGCACCCACCGTCGCGAGGAAGCCCGGCGCCCGGCGGGCCTGCGCCTGGTCCTCGAAGTCGGCGGCGACGTCCAGCAGGTCGGCGTCGGCCCAGCCGGTGCCGATGAAGCTGACCCCGACCGGCAGCGCGCCGCGCGGCCCGGCGAACCCGGCCGGGACGCTGACCGACGGGTAGCCGGCCACCGCGGCCGGGCTGGAGGAGCTGTAGACGAAGTCGTCGGCCACGCCGTCCACGCTCGCGTACCGGGTGACCCAGGCCGGCGTTCCGGTGAGCGCCACGATCGCGGTCAGGTCGTCGTCCTCGCCCGGCCCCTGGGCGAGGGTCTCGTCGACCGACCGCTGCGCCAGGTCGCGGATCGTGTCGCGGGTCTGCTCGGCGTCGGGGGCCTCGATGGCCTCGGTGAAGAGCTCCTGGCCGAAGTAGGCCAGCTCGACGGGGTCGTCGGCGTTCTCGGCGACCAGGCCGGCGAGGTCGTCGGGCACGTCGCCGTCGGTGGCCGCGAGGTAGGCGGTCAGGTCGCGGTCGAACTCGGCCAGCAGCGCCGGCGTCTCGCCCGCGCCGATCTCGTCCTGGTAGGGCAGCTCCACCGGCACGGTCGTCGCCCCGGCGGCCTCCAGCGCGTCGACGGCGGAGGTGAGGACGGCGAGGGTCCCGGCGTCGACCCCGGCATCCGCGGCGGGGGACCAGACCCCGATGCGCGCGCCCTGCAGGGCGTCGAGGTCCAGGTCGGCGAAGCCGGTGTCCACGTGGTCCGGGGACTGCCCGGTGGCGTCGTCGGCGTCGTCGGGGCCGGCCACGACCGCCATCAGCAGTGCGGCGTCGACGGCGTGCCGGGCGATCGGCCCGGCGGTGTCCTGCTCGGCGGAGATCGGCACGATGCCGTCCCGGGAGACCTGGCCGATCGTCGGCTTGAGCCCCACCACGCCGTTGGCGCCGGACGGGCAGACGATCGAGCCGTCGGTCTCCGTGCCGATCGCGACCTGCGCGAACGAGGCCGCCACGCCGGCCGCGGAGCCGGAGGAGGACCCGCACGGGTTGCGGTCGAGCACGTACGGGTTCGCCGTCTGCCCGCCCACGCCGGACCACCCGCTGGTCGAGTCGTCGCCGCGGAAGTTCGCCCACTCCGAGAGGTTGGCCTTGCCGATCACGACCGCCCCGGCCTCGAGGAGGCGGGTGGTGATCGTCGCGTCGTCGGGCTCGGAGTCGACCAGCAGCCGGCTGCCCGCGGTGGTGGGCAGGTCGGCGGTGTCCACGTTGTCCTTGAGCAGCACCGGGATGCCCTCCAGCGGGCTGCGTGCCCCGCCGTCGGCCCGGGCGTCGTCGCTGGCCTGCGCGTCGGCCAGCGCGTCGGGGTTCAGGGTGAGGACGGCGCCGACGTCGTCGTCGTGCTCGGCGATGCGGTCCAGGTAGGCCTGGGTCAGCTGGACCGCGGTCAGGTCGCCGTCGTCCATCATCGACTGCAGGTCGGGGATGGTCAGGGCGTCCAGGTCCAGGGGGTCCAGCGGTGAGCCGGTGCCGGCGGTGGCGGCCGCGGGTTCGGCATCGCCCCCCGAGGTGCAGCCGGCCAGCAGCAGCGCGGCGACGGCGAGCAGGGCAGGCGTCCGGGGTGAGCGCATGCCCCACGCTAGGAGTGCGTCGACCCGCCGGCCACCTCACCCGGGAGGGGGACCCCGAGGCGCCCCGGCTCCAGGCGGGCCCGCGCGGTGCCGAGACCGGGGGCGTGGCCGTTCCCGTCGTCGTCCCCCCGTCCGGGGTGCCCGGACCCGGGCGCCCGGGTCCGGTCGGCCGCGCGGGCGCGCTGGACACGGCCCGGGTCAGCCGGGCGGTCGTGCACGCGGCCTCCGTCCGGGTGGACGTCGCCGTCCTGGTCGTCACCACCGACGGGGACGCCGCCCGGGTCCGCTGGGCCAACGCGGGTGTCGAGCGGCTGCTCGGGCACGCCGCGGCCGACCTGGTCGGCACCCCCCTCGACCACCTCTTCCCGCACCCCCCGCTGGGCGGGGTCGCCGCGCTGCTCCGCCACGAGCGCTCGGTCACCGTCGAGCTGCAGGCCCGGGACCGCACGGGGTCGCTGGTCGAGCTGGCCGTGGTCACCACGCCGTCGACCGACGCCGGGGTCTGGACCGTCTCGGCGCAGCACGCCCGCAGCGACGCCGAGCGGGCGCTCGCCGACTCCGCGGCGGCCCACGAGCGGCGGTTCACCACCCTGACCCAGCGCTCCCCGATGCCGACCCTGCTCTCGGAGCAGGGCCTCCGGCTCGCGCACGTCAACGACGCCTTCTGCCGCCTCACCGGCCGTCAGGCCGAGGAGCTGCTCGGCACGGGGTGGCTGGCCAGCGTGCACCCCGACGACGTCGACGCGGTCGTCGACGTCGCCGCGGCCGTGCTCAGCGGCGGTGCCGGCGACATCCGCGCCCGGCTGCTGCGCGGCCCCGACGACGAGCGCAGCGCCCTGCTGCGCTTCTCCCACCTGCACACCCCGGACCTCGGCAGCGGTTTCGTGGCCACCGCGGAGGACGTCACCGAGCGGCTGGCCTTCGAGGCCCAGCTCGCCCACCAGGCCACCCACGACCCGCTGACCGGCCTGCCCAACCGGGCCCGGCTGGCCACCTACGTCGGCGAGCGTTTCCTGCCCGGGACGCGGGACGGGCTGGGCTGCCTGTTCCTCGACATCGACGACTTCAAGGTGGTCAACGACTCGCTCGGCCACGCCGCCGGGGACCAGCTGCTGGTGCAGGTGGCGCAGCGGCTGCGGACCGCCGTGCGGCCCACCGACCTGGTGGTGCGGTTCGGCGGCGACGAGTTCGTGGTGGTGTGCGAGGACGTCGACGAGGACGCCGTCGTCGCGCTGGGCCGCCGGATCTCCGTCGAGCTGGCCCGCCCGGTGCAGCTGGGCGGCGTGAGCGTGAGCGTGCGGGTCAGCGTCGGGGTCACCGTGCAGACCCCCGCGCACCTGACCGCGGACGAGCTGGTCCGGGACTGCGACATCGCCATGTACCAGGCCAAGGCCGACGGCAAGGGCCGGGTGTCGGTGCTGGACCAGAGCTCCCGCGAGGAGGCCCGCGACAAGCTGCGGCTGGTCGCCGACCTGCGGGCCGCGATCGACGGGGGCCTGCTCACCCTGGCCTACCAGCCGGTGGTCGAGACGGCCACGCTGGCCCCGGTGGGCGTCGAGGCCCTCGCCCGCTGGACCCACCCGACCCGCGGGGCCGTGGGGCCCGACGTCTTCGTCCCGCTCGCCGAGGAGAGCGGGCTGGTCGACGCGCTGGGCAGCTGGGTGCTCGAGGAGGCCTGCGGCCAGCTTGCCGCGTGGGACGCCGAGCTCGGCCTGGCGGCCCCCCGCACGGTCAACGTGAACGTGTCGGCGCTGCAGCTCGACGACCACCTGCCCTCGCTGGTGGCCACCACCCTGTCCCGGCACGGGGTCGGCGCCGAGCGGTTGTGCGTCGAGCTCACCGAGTCCGCGCTCATGCGCGACGCCGACCAGGCCCGCGCCGTGCTCGACCAGCTCCGCGAGCTGGGTGTCACCATCGCCGTCGACGACTTCGGCACCGGCTACTCGTCGCTGGCGCACCTGCGCCGGCTGCCCGTGGACCGGCTCAAGATCGATCGGTCCTTCGTGGCCGAGCTGTCCGAGGGCCACCCCGAGATCACCGGCGCGGTCGTCGCGCTGGCCGTCGGGCTCGGGCTGGACAGCGTGGCCGAAGGGGTCGAGGACGTGTCGCAGGTCCGTGCACTGGCCGAGCTGGGCGCCACCCACCTGCAGGGGTTCGGCATCGCCCGCCCCATGAGCGGGGCGGCCACCGCCGCCTGGTTCGCCGAGCGTGCCCGGTGAACGCGCTGCTGGTGGACGGCGCCGAGCACCCGGAGGTCGACGAGGCCGACGGGCCCGCCGCCGACGTCCTGCTGCCCGAGGCCACCTTCGACCCGCACGAGGTGCTCGCCAGCATCGACAGCATGGCCGCCCAGCGGCCCGTCGCGGCCCAGATCGTGGCGCTCACCCACGCCGACGACGCCGGTGCCAAGGAGCTGGCGCGTCTGCTGGCCGCCGACGTCGCGCTCACCGGCCGGGTGTTCAAGCTCGCCAACTCGGCGTACTACGGGCTGAGCGGGCGGGTCTCCTCGCTGCAGTTCGCCGTCACGGTGGTCGGCTTCTCCACGGTGCGGTCGATGGCCAGCGTCGCGCTGACCAGCACCGACCAGACGAACCTGCCGCCGGAGCACTGGACGACCAGCACCCACCTGGCACTGGCCGCCTCGGCGCTCGCACCCCGGATGGGGCACCGGGCGGCGGACGCCCTCTGCGTCGGGTTGCTGGCCCAGCTGGGGGCGGCGCTGCTGCACCACCACGACCCCGAGGGCTACGGCGAGCTGACCACCGAGCACACCGCGGCCGCCGCCCGCCGCGCCGCCGAGGTGGAGCGCTACGGCGTGCACGCGGTCGAGCTGACCGCCGCCGCCATGCGCCAGTGGGGCTTCCCCGCCGCCATGATCAGCCCGTTGGCGCAGCTCCAGGACGACACGTCGGTGGACGGCGGGCTGCTGCGCGGGGCGTTCGAGGTCACCGAGCGCCTCACGGCCAAGGGTCACCGGCCGGTGCCCATCCACCGGCTGACCTGCGAGCGGATCCGCGAGGTGGACGTCGTCCCGGTGCTGACCCACGTCCGCACCGAGGCCGCCGACCTGCGCCGGGTCCTGCAGAGCTGACCGTCCTCCGCTCACGGGTGGACGATGGTCGGCGTGTTCGAGATCGACGAGATGGCCCTGCTGACCCGGGAGGTCCTCCGCGAGCGGGGCGCCGAGCTCATCGCCGAGGCGTGCGCGTGGGCGGTGGGCACCGGTGACCGGCCCCACCACACCCGCCGCCGCGGCCGGCTGGTCAGCACCGGCACCACGGTGGGGGTGCGGGCGGAGAACGGGCAGCTGCTGGGCGACGAGGAGGCCGGCCGGCTGGACCTCGCCGACGCCCGGCCGGGCAGCTTCGGCGACGCCCTGAACATGGCCGACGGCGAGGGCGGGCTGTACGCGGAGCGGTTCGACGTCGAGGTGCTCGAACCGTTCGTGCTGGCCACCTGCGTGCTGGCCGCCGAGCGGTTGCGGGCGGCGCGGCCCGGGGCGTGGGCGGAGCTGGCCGACGACGTCGGTGAGGACGCCGACGACCTGGCCGCCGTGGTGCGGGCGGGGGAGTGGGAGGCGCCGTTGCGGATCGTCGCCGAGCACCTGGTGCTGGCCGCGATCGGCGACACCCCGCTGGCGCTGGTGGAGGCCGAGGGCGTGCCGCTGTCGCTCGTGCGCGCGGCCGAGTCGATGACCCGGGAGGCCGCGCCGGTGCCCCCGGCCGAGCCGGCCGAGCTGTCCGGGGTGCTGTTCTTGGCCCGGGCCGCCGTCGCGGACCTGCCGAGCCCCATCCCGGCGTCGGAGGTGGACCGGGTGCTCGCCGCGCTGCTGGCCGAGGGGCTGGAGCGGGACGAGGTGCTCGCCGTCCTGGCCGACCTGCCCCTCGAGCCCGCGGCCGAGACCGACCTGCGGCGGCTCGCCGAACGCCTCCCCGGGTAGCGCCGGGGGCAGGTCCGCAGTCCCCAGGACGCAGCGGGTCCTCGCGACACCAGCGCGAAGCTATTCACATGATGACTACACGTGGTGTAGACACACGCCCATGTCGTTGACCGAGGTGCACTTGGCGCTCCTCGCGGGTGCGCCCCGGCACGGGTACGAGATCAAGCGGGAGCACGACGCCTGGTTCCCGGACACCCGCCCCCTGCCCTTCGGGCAGGTGTACGCGACGCTGGCCCGCCTGCAGCGCGACGGCCTGGCCGAGGTGGTCGAGACCCGCATCGAGAGCGGGCCCGAGCGGACCGTCTACGCGCTGACGGCCGACGGGGTGGCCCGGCTGCGCGCCTGGCTGGCCGAGCCGGCGGTGGCCACGGGCTCGGGCGCCGAGGAGATCGTGCGCAAGACCATCGCCGCGCTGCACACCGGCATCGACGTCGACGGGTTCATCGCCCGCCAGCGCGCCGCGCACCTGCGTTGCATCCGCGACCTGCAGGCCGAGCCGCCGCACACCGCACCCGCCGAGCGGCTGGTCCGCGAGCACCTGATCGCGCACCTCGACGCCGACCTGCGCTGGCTCGAGCAGGCCGCCGAGCTGCTCCCGGCCTCACCCCCGCCCGGTTCCGCACCCACCGACGTCGTCCCGACCACCGAGGGAGAGCACCCATGACCCGCACGCCGTCGTCCCGACCGGACGAGCCCGCCGTCGTCCTGTCCGGGGTCGGGTACAGCTACGGCCGGACGCCGGCGCTCGAGGATGCGTCCCTCACCGTCGCGGCGGGGGAGGTCGTGGCCGTCACGGGCCCCTCGGGCTGCGGGAAGTCCACGCTGCTGATGCTGGCCGCCGGGGTGCTCCGCGCCCAGGCCGGTCGGGTGCAGCTGGCGGGGCAGGACCTCGGCTCCCTCGGTGAGGCCGACCGGGCACGCCTGCGCCGGCGCGAGGTCGGCCTGGTCCTGCAGTACGGGCAGCTGGTCCCGGACCTGGGCGTCGTCGACAACATCGCGCTGCCGCTGCTGCTCGAAGGGCGTCCGCCCGGCGACGCGCGGCGGGCGGCGACCAGCTGGCTGGAGCGGGTGGGGCTGGAGCTGACCGGGGACGAGCGACCCGGCGAGCTCTCCGGCGGGCAGGCCCAGCAGGTGGCGGCGGCCCGGGCCCTGGTGGCCTCGCCCCGGCTGCTGCTGGCCGACGAACCGACGGCGAGCCTGGACCCCCGTGCCGGCCGCGAGCTGCTGGACCTCATGGTCACCACGACCCGCAGCAGCGGCGGGTCGGTCGTGCTCGTCAGCCACGACAACACGGTCGCCGCCCGGGCCGACCGCGAGGTGCGGCTGCGCGCTGGGCGGGTCGCCCACGAGGTCGGTCTGGCATGAGCACCTCCGACGCCGCGCGGTGGCCGGCGCTGTGGGCGATCGCCCGGACGGGCGCGCTCTCCAGCCGCACCCGGTCCCGGGTGGTCGCCCTGGGCAGTGCGGGCGCGGGTGCCCTGCTGCTGACCGTCCTCGCCGTCCTGCGCACCCCCGCGCGGCCGGTGCCCACGGGGCAGGAGGTCGTCGTCGTCGACACCTACTACGACCCGGGCTTCTCGCCGCTGGTGACCAGCGCGGAGATCCGGGTGGGGGTCCTCACCGGCATCCTGCTGGTCACCGCGGCGGCTCTCGCCCTGGTCGGGCAGGCCCTGACCACGGGGAGCGTCCGGCGCCGGCGGACCACCCGGGCGCTGGGCCTGGTCGGCGTCACCCCGGGTGAACTGCGTGCCGTCAGCGCCCTCGCCCTGGTTCGGGCCGGCCTCGCGGGCGGCCTCCTCGCGGCTCCGCTCTACCTGGTCCTGTGGGCGGCCCTCGGTCCGGCGGCCGACCCGGTGTTCCGCTTGCTGCCCGCCATCGGGTGGCCCGACCTGCTCGGCTGGGTCGTCGTCGTCCTGGCCTGCGGGGGGCTCGCGGCGGCGGCGGGTGCGGTCACCGGGACGGCACGGACCTGGCTCCCGCCGCTGCGGTGGGTGGTGCTCGGCCTCGTCACCGCCCTCGTGGCTGCGGTGGCCGCCGTCCCCGTGCTGGGGACGTGGGACCGGCGGGCCGGGGTCGCCGGTGTGGGCCTGGTCGTGGCCCTGCTGCTCGCCCTCGCGCTGACCACGGGCACCGGGTGGGCGTACCACCGCGCAGCCCGCCTGCTGCGCTCCGGGACCGCCGGCGCCGTCCTCACCGCGGCCGGCCTGACCGCCGCCGCCGGGCCGATCGGCACCGCCGCGGCGGTCTGCCTGCTCGCCGGGCTCGCCCTCGGCGTCAGCTCGACCCTGCTGGCCACGACGCTCGCCACCCCGGTCGACTCCGTCTACGCCGGGCAGCTGCCCGGCATCGCGCTGACCGCGACCGCGGCCGGGTCGGCGCTGCTCATCGCCCTGGCCACCGCCACGCTGGGAGCGGTCGACGACCTCGCCACCCACCGGCGCACGTGGGCGGCCACCGCGGCACTGGGGGCAGAACCCGAGCTGTTGCACCGCGTGCACGCGCGACGGCTGCGCATCGCGACCGTCGTCCCGACCACCACCGGAGCGGCCGCGGGCGCCCTGCTGGGCACCGCGGTCACCGGAGCCGGCGGTGAGCTCATCCCGCTGACCGCGGCTGTCGTGCTGAGCTGCGTGGCGACCACCGCCGGCGTCGTCCTGGGCCTCAGCGCGCTGGTGTCCACCCTGCTCCGCGGTCGGCTCGCGCGCGCCGTCGACCCGCACGCCCTCCGGGTCGCCTGATGGCCGAGGCGCCCGTCCCCGGTCCGGAGCCGGCGAGCGTCGTCGCCGCCCGGCAGCTGGCGCAGGAGGCGCGCGACCGGGTCCGACGGGATCCGGGCAGACCGGGGACGACGGTCCGCCGCCGACGGTCGCGGTAGGCCGTCCGCCCGTGCCGGCCCGTCCGCTGCGGGTCGCCGGGATCAGGCCGGCCGCAGCGTGACCAGCGCGCCGGACTCGCGGCGGTGGCGGCCGCGGGGACGCAGCTCGGCGGTGGGGTGCCAGCCCGGCGTCGGCGGTGTCCGCAGGGGACCGTCGTCGAACCACCGGGGGCTGCTGTCCACGGCGCGCAACCGGAGCGATCCCGGCACGGTGCCGCGGAGGGTGCCGGGGGCGTCGGCCTCGACCTCCTCGCTGATCACGTGCACGTCGACGACGGTCCCCGACACCGCCCGCTCGAGGCGGAGCAGCGGGTCGACCACCAGGACCCCGACCAGGTCGACCGCGCCGTGCACCTCCCGCGGAGCCGACCAGTGCGCCCGCCAGTCGACCGCGTCGAGGCGGGTCGGCCACGCGGGCCCGGTGGTGCCGTCCGGTTTGCGCCGGTTCCACGGCTCGGCCCAGGTGTTCCCGTGCGCGTGGAGCTCCTGGACGGTGGGATCAGCGCCCGCGGCGGGATCGCGTTCGTGGAAGGCCAGCCGGTAGACGACCTGGTCGCCGCGGGCGGGGGGTGGTACGGCGCCGTCACCGAGGACCCAGGAGGGGACGACGACCAGCAGCTCGGTCACCGCCCCAGCGTGCCGCGGCGACCTGGCCGCCGTCCACGGGCCCGTCGGCGGTGCCCGGTTTGCCCCGGCTTCGTGCGGGCACGGCTCTCCCGAGATCGAATCGACTGCGAGGAGATGGCCCGATGGCCGAGCACGGTGTGGAGAAGGTCCGCGAGCTGGTGGCGGACGAGAAGATGGCGATGCTGACGACGGTGGGCGCCGACGGTTCCCTGGAGAGCCGGCCGATGTCCCTGCAGGAGGTCGAGTTCGACGGCGACCTGTGGTTCTTCGCCGAGGCCGACGGCGGGCCGGCGAAGAGCATCGCGGCGAACCCGAAGGTGAACGTGACCACCGGTTCGCGGTCGAGCTGGGTGTCCATCGCCGGCGAGGGCAGCGTCGTCACCGACGTGGCGAAGAAGAAGGAGCTGTGGAACTCCGGCGCCGAGGCCTGGCTGCCGCAGGGCCCCGAGGACGCCTCCGTCGTCCTGATCAAGGTCGACGGCAGCAGCGCGGAGTACTGGGACACCCCGGGCGCCGTGGCGACCGCGATCAGCTTCGTGAAGGCGAAGGCCACGGGCGAGCGCGCCCAGGTCGGCGAGAACGAGAAGGTCGACCTGCCCTGAGCCGGCCGGGGTCGGGTCCGCCCGCGGGCGTGCCCGACCCCGCCCCGCGTCAGCCCGCTCCGTGCTGCGGCGGGGGAAGCCTGCGCAGCAGGTAGGACTGCTGGCCCAGCGTCCAGAGGTTGGTGGTGATCCAGTACAGGAGCACGAGGATCGGGAAGAACAGTCCCGAGGCGAACAGACCCACCGGCGTGCCGTACAGCAGCACCTTCTGCACGGTGGCGGCCTGGCCCTCGACCGGGCCCGAACGGCGCTGCATCTGCCGCTGGGTCCAGAAGGTCGTGGCGCACGTGGCGACCAGCAGCAGCACAGCCACCAGGCGGGCGTCGCCCGCCGTGGAGGAGGAGGCGACGGGCGCGCCGAGCAGGGTGGCCTCCGCGGCCTGGCGGGTCAGCTCGGTGGACCAGCCGTAGAGACCGGCGGCGCCCGGTGCGATGCGCCGCAGCACGTGGAGCAGGCCGAGGAAGACCGGGATCTGCGGCAGGACCGGCAGGCAGCCGGCCAGCGGGTTGACCCCGCGCTCCCTCTGCAGGTCCAGCACCGCCTTGCTGAAACCCGCCGTGTCGTCGCCGTGCCGGGTGCGCAGCCGGTCGATCTCGGGGTGGAGCTCCTGCATCGCCCGCTGGCCGGCCACCTGCCGGGCGGCCAGCGGGAACAGCAGGACGCGGACGGTGACCACCAGCAGGACCACGGACAGCGCCCAGGTGACGCCTCCGGCCGGCGGCAGGACGGTGGAGAGCAGTGAGTGCCACACCTCGAGCACCCACGAGACAGCGGTGTAGAGCCAGTCGAGCACGGGACGTCCCCCTCGGACGCGGACCCGCGGGACCTCCTGCGCCACGGGCAGGGTCCGGCGAGCAGATGGGCCTGGACGGCGCCGGCGGGAGTGCCGGCGGTGGTGCGAACCGTTCAGGCGGCCTGGGGAGCCCGGGGGAGGGGACGGCCGGGGGTGCGGGGGTGCGACTGCCGGCGGAAGGAGCCCCGGCGGCAGCGCTCGTCGCGCCGGGGGGTGTGCACGGGCCCGGCCGAGCGCGCGTCGATGCCGGTGCCCCGACGGGCGCCGAGGACGAGGGCGGCGAGCAGGCCGGCGGCGAGCACGGTCGTGGCCAGCAGGGCCGGGGACGCCGACTCCTGCACGCCGAGGACCCAGAGCCCGGAGGCGAGGACGACGAGGAGCCAGGCCTGCACGGGCAGCCCCTTCCTCGACGTCGGTCGCGCCTGCGCAGCATGGCAGGACGAAGGGACCGTGTACACCGACGGGGCGCCGGCCGACCCTCGACTCAGGGCTGCACGAACCCCCGGTGGACGGCGGTGACCAGCCGGCGGGGGACGAGCACCGGCCGGCCGTCGACGACCACCGGCACCAGGTCCGGCGGGGTGGCCCGCCACGTCGCCCGCCGGTGCCGGGTGCTCGACCGGGACAGCTTGCGCTTCGGGACGGCCATCAGCCGCGCTTCCCGTAGCGGCGCTCGAACTTCTCGACCCGGCCGGCGGTGTCCAGCACGCGGGCGCTGCCGGTCCAGAACGGGTGCGACGCGCTGCTGGTGTCCACGGCCACCAGCGGGAGCGTCTCGCCGTCCAGCTCGATCACCTCCGTCGACGTGATGGTCGACCGGGTGCGGTAGACCGTGCCGGTGGCCGCGTCGCGGAAGGCCACGGTCCGGTACTCGGGGTGGATGCCCTGCCTCATCGGTTCTCCTCGCTCAGGTGGGTGCTGGGGTCCGCGGGGCTGGAGGCCTCGCAGGGGTCGGTGTGGGTCTCGCCGAAGGGGTCCTCGAACGCCCGCCAGCCCTCGGGGCCGAGGGCGAGCTCCTCGTCGGTGAGCAGCGCGCCGGCCAGGGCGCCGGTGAGGACGTCGGCCGGCTGCCGGTGGGTGAGGACGACGAGCTCGGTGTCGCGGTCGCCGTGCACCGGGTCCCAGCGCAGCGCGGCGGCCACCCGGCGCTCGTCGTCCACCTGGGCCCACAGCTGCTCGTCGTCCCCGATCGTGGCCAGCCACTGGCCGGCGTCCCCGATCTGCAGGCCGCCGCCGGCGGACTCCAGCCACACCGCGTGCTCGTGCTGGGTGGCCAGCCACAGCCGGCCGCGGGCACCCACGACGCCGTCGAGCAGCACGTCGAAGGCCTCGTGCAGCCGCTCGGGGTGGAACGGTCGCCGCGCGGAGAACCGCACCAGCTCTATGCCGGCGTCGGCGTCCAGCGGGGGCTGGCCGGTCAGCTGCGCGTCGTGCGGGTGCCGCACGCGGCCACGCCGGGCGGTGCGGGGGAGGCCGGTCAGCACCCGGGCAGGGCGCCAGTGCTCGATCGACCCGGTCCGGGCCGACGGCGTCCAGCGGTCCAGCGCGGCGTGCAGCCTGGCCGCCGTCCAGTCGTCGACCGGGGGACCGGCCAGCAGCAGGACGTCGGCGAACCCGGTGAGCCCGAGCAGCACCTGCGCGACGGTGCGCTCGTCGTCGGCGGTGGCGGCCATGCCGCGCTCGGCCATCGTCTCCTCGCCGGTCACGTCGTCCAGCCAGGTGGCGGCCGCCAGCACGCCGACCACCGCCTCGACCGCGACCGCCTCGCCGGCGGTGGACCCGTCGTCGAGGACCAGGGCGTCCAGCGCGACGCACAGCTGCTCGGGCTCCAGTGCCGGGTCCAGCTGCAGCACGACCCGCTCGACGTCGGACCGCTCCGCCAGGGCGCGCAGCAGGGGGAGGACGTCCAGGCGCAGCGTGCAGGACAGGCAGCCGTGGGCCAGCTCCAGGGCGGTGCGCTCGGTGCGGCCGGCGCCGTCGGTGACGGTGCGCAGCACGACGCCCTCGGCGAGACCGCGGACGTCGTGGTGCACGAGGACGGTTCCCGGCGCGGAGGCCAGGAGGTGGGCGGCAGCGCGGCCGGTGTGCTCTCGGTGCAGACCGGCCACCAGGACCAGCGGGGTTCGGCTCATGGCGGTCGACTGTACATGCGAACGGGAATCATTCTCATGTAGGGTCCTCCGCCATGACCACCTACTGCGAGGTGACCGGTCGCCGTCCGACGTTCGGCAAGGCCGTGAGCCACTCCCACCGGCGGACCAGCCGCCGCTTCGACCCCAACCTGCAGCGCCGCCGCTTCTGGGTGCCCAGCGAGCACCGGTTCGTGCGGCTGACCGTCTCGACCCGTGGCATCAAGACCATCGACGCCCAGGGCATCGAGGCCGTCTGGGCCCGCGTGCGACGCGAGCGGGCGGCCGGCTGATGGCCAAGACCTCGATGATCGCCAAGAGCGAGCAGCGGAAGGCCGTCGTGGCGCGCCATGCGGCACGGCGCGCCGAGCTGAAGGAGCAGCTGCGCACCGGGTCCCCGGACGAGCGGGCCGCCGCCGTGGCCGCCCTGCAGAAGCTGCCCCGCGACTCCTCGGCCACCCGGGTGCGCAACCGGGACGTCGCCGACGGTCGCCCGCGGGCGTACCTGCGGGCGTTCGGGCTCTCCCGCGTCCGCTTCCGCGAGATGGCGCACCGCGGCGAGCTGCCCGGCGTCACCAAGGCCAGCTGGTGAAGCCCCCGCCGCGGCCCCGGAGGACGCGCCGTCTCGACGGCCCGGTCGACTGGAAGGACGCCCAGCTGCTGCGCACCTTCGTCGGCGACCGCGGCAAGATCCGCGCGCGGCGGGTGACCGGCCTGGAGCCGAAGGCCCACCGCGAGGTCTCGCGGGCGATCAAGAACGCCCGCGAAATGGCGCTGCTGCCCTACCCGTCGAGGGGCCGCTGACTCCGCTCCCGCACCGGAGAGGTGGGTCTTGACAGGCGGTCCGGTCGCGATCAATGTACTAATGCATTGGTTCATTGGTCGGGAGGCGTCATGGCCGGGTTGTCCACCTCGGTGCCGCTGGTGCTCGTCGTGCTGGCCGCGTCCGCGCTCGTCGTGGGGCTCGCCGCGACCGCCGTCCGCCGGCGGCAGCTCGACCCGCAGGTGGCCGACGCTCGACGGCACGGCGCGGGGGCCGGTGGGTTCGCGCTGCTCGCCGGGTCGGCCGCAGCGGTGCTGGTCGGCCTCGCCGATCCCGCTGCCGGTCTCGGGCCCGGGGTGTCGGTCGCGCTGGCCCCCCTCGCGTTCGCCGCCGTGCACACCGCGGTGCTCTGGGTGGCGGAGTCGGCCTGGCCGCGGCCGCGCGGTGCGGTCCGCACGGCCTCGCTGGCGCCCCGGCGGTTCCCGGTGCCGGCGCGGCGGATGCGGGCGGTGCTGGTCCTCTCCGTGGCCGGGGCCGCCGGGGTCGCGGTGACCGGGATGGCCACGGCCGCCCCGGACGGGCGGTCGATCGCCGGGGCGGTGCACGTGCTGCCCGACGGGCTCGGCTCGGTCGGGCCCTCGGCCGCCGGGCCCTACCCGGGGGCCGTCTACGCCGCCCCGGTGCTGGTGGGCCTCGTGCTCCTCGTCGTCCTGGTCGTCCTCGCCGTGCGCACCGCCCTGACCCGGGCAGCGGTCCCGGGCGACGGGTCCGCGGAGGTGGTGCTGCGCGCGGCGTCGGTGCACCGGATCCTGCGGGGCGCGTCGGCCGGTGTGCTCGTGGAACTGGGCGGGCTGCTCGCCTTCGGTTCGCTGGCCCTGCGCTCGGTGGCGCACGGCACCGCCGCCGGCGTCGACGACCGGGTGTTCGTGGTGGGCGGCAACCCCCTGCTGGAGGTGCTCGCCACGGTCGGTGCGGCGGTCGGCGGGCTCGCAGCACTGGCCGGCATCGCGCTGCTCGCGGTCCCGGCGCCGCGGCTCCGCCCGGTGCCACCGGCGCCGTCCGGCCCGCCGCCGGCCGCGGTCCCGGCGGGGCTGCCGTGACCGCCACCGATGCCGGGAGCCTGGTCCTGCGCGTGGACGTCACGTCGCCGGTGCCGGTCTACGAGCAGCTGCGCGCCCAGGTGACCGCGCTGGTCACGGCCAGGCAGCTGGTGCGCGGTGACCGGCTGCCCGCCGCCCGCGCCCTGGCCGCCGACCTGGGGCTGGCGGTGGGCACGGTGGCGCGGGCCTACCGCGAGCTGGAGGCGACCGGCGTGGTGGTGTCCCGCAGGCGCACCGGCACGGTGGTGGCCGGCCCGGTGGACCGCCGTCCGGACGCCTCCGCGGACCTGGTCGCCGGTGCGGCCGCCGACCTGGTGCGGGTGGGCCGGGCCGCCGGCTGGACCGACGAGCAGCTGGTCTCGGCGCTCCGCGCGGCCCTCCTCCACCCCCCACCGTGATCATCGGGGAGCGGGGGCTCAGCGGCGGTAGCGGACCAGCCGGGCGCTGTTGGCGGCCACCGCGACCGAGCTGGCGTTGTGCAGGACCGCCGCGAGCACGGGCGACAGGGCCCCGCCGCCGGCGACCACCAGGCCGACGCCGTTGACCGCGATCGACATGCCGTAGTTCTGCCGCACGATGTGCAGGGTGCGCCCGCCCAGGTCGCGCAGGTCGAGCAGGTGCCGCAGGTCGTCGCCGACCAGCGCGACGTCGGCGGTCTCCACCGCGACGTCGGTGCCCGAGACGCCCATGGCGATGCCGATGTCCGCGCTGGCCAGGGCCGGGGCGTCGTTGGTGCCGTCGCCGACCACGGCGACCACGTGACCCTCGGCCTGCAGGGCGCGGACGACGTCCTGCTTGTGCTCGGGCAGCACCTCGGCGCGCCACTCGTCGATGCCCAGCTCGGCCGCCACCGCTGCGGCCGCGGTCGCGTGGTCGCCGGTCAGCATCACGATCCGCCGCACCCCGGTCGCCCGCAGCCGGGCCAGGACCTCCGGGGTCTCGGGCCGGATCTCGTCGCGCAGGCTGACCAGCCCGACGAGCTCGCCGTCGACCGCCAGCAGCAGCGGCGTCTCGGTCTGCGCCCGCAGGTCGGCCAGCCACCGCACCGCGTCGGCGGGCACCGGGACGCCCTCGGCGGCCATCAGCGCCTCGCTGCCCAGCAGCAGCACCCGGCCGTCGGCCTGCGTGCGCATGCCCAGCCCGAGCAGCACCTCGCACTCCTCGTGCGGCGGGATGAACACGTGCCGCTCCTCGGTGGAGCGGATCACCGCCTGGGCCAGCGGGTGCCGGGAGTGGATCTCCGACGACGCCGCGTAGCCCAGCACCTGCTCCGGCGTCCACCCCGCGTCGAAGGAGACGACGTTGGTGACCACCGGGCGGCCGACGGTGAGCGTGCCGGTCTTGTCGAACACGACGGCGTCCACCCGGCCGGCGGCCTCGAGGTGGGCGCCGCCCTTGATCAGCACCCCGCGGGAGGCGCCGTTGCCGATGGCGGCGCTGACGGCGGTGGGGGTCGAGAGGCCGACCGCGCACGGGCAGGCGACCAGCAGCATGGTCATCGCGCGGCGGACGTCCCGGGTGACCAGCCAGGTGGCCGCGGCCAGCGCGAAGGAGGCGGGCACGAAGCGCCGGGAGAACTCGTCGCCGACGGTCTGGATCGGTGCCCGGTCGTCCTGGGCCTGCTCGACCCTGGCGATGATCCGGCCGATCGCGGTGTCGGCACCGGTGGCCGACGCCCGGACGACGATCCGCCCGCGCAGGTTCACCGACCCGGCGTGCACGACCGAACCGGCCCGCACGGTGACCGGCAGCGGCTCGCCGGTGATCGCGGCCTGGTCGACCACGCCCTCGCCCTCGACCACCTCGCCGTCGACGGCGATCGTCGCCTGCTCGTGCACGACCACCAGGTCACCGACGCGCAGGCGGGCCAGGTCGACCTGCTGCTCGACGCCCTCGGCGGCGAGGACCCAGGCGGTGGACTCGGTGCCGGCCAGCAGGGCCGAGATGGCGTTGCGGGTGCGCCGCAGGGTGAGGTCCTGCAGCCACTCGCCGATGTTGAGCAGCCACAGCACGGTCAGCGCGACGACGTTCTCGCGCAGCAGCAGGCTGGCCACCGTCGCCGCCGTGACCAGCGCGTCGGTGCCGGCGGTGCGCTGACCGGTGAGGGCGCCCACGGCACCCTTCATGAACGGGTACCCGGTGAAGACCGTGACCGCGGTGGCGGCCAGCCGCGACTGCCCGGACAGCACCGGGGGCCGGCCCAGCACGTAGCGGCGGACGCCGAGCAGCACCAGCGCCGCCCCGCCGACGGCGATCCGCAGCAGCTCGCCGTTGCCGACGTCGGCCGACCGGGGACGGCGGGCCACGACGGCGTCGGCCGGACGGGTGGACGCCTCGACCACCGCGGCCAGGACGGCCTCCCGGTCGGTGCCGGGAGCGGTCCACACGACGACGTGCCCGGTCACCGGGAACGCCTGGACGGCGAGCACGCCCGGCACCTCGTCGAGGGCGTCCTCGACCAGCACGGCCCGCGACGGGGACCCGACGAGCTCGGGGACGGCCAGCCGCAGACGACCGCCGGCGTCGGCGACGAGCATCAGTGGCTGTGGTCGTGCCCGGCGGAGCGGTCGGCCGGCGGCGGGGCCTGCTCGCCCAGGTCGGCGTAGGCCTTGGCGCGGACGTCGCCGGCGGCCAGGCGGGCCTTCTCCACGGCCTTCTCGGCCCGCCGGGCGCCCAGGATGCCGAGCTTGGTGGCGCCGACGGCGACCTTCGACGGCAGGCTGCCGGACTCCCCGCGCTCGGCCGCGCGGACCACCACCACCCCGACGACGCCGGTGGCGACCGTGCCCACGGCCTTGCGGAGCAGGGACCCGGCCCCGGCGGTGCGGGACTTCTTCGACTCGGCCACGGGGACTCCTCGTCCTGGTTCGGCGTGCGACGCTGTGCGCCGACACGGTACTGGGAACCATGTTCATGGAGGAGAGCCGGGTGCTGGACGAGGCGCAGGTCACGGGGCACCGTGTGCGCTCCACCGACGTGCTGGTGGTCCTGCTCCTGCTCGTCGTGGCCGCCCGGTTCCTCCTCCCCGGGGCGTTCGACGCGCCGGTCGTCCAGGCCTGGTCGACGGTGTTCGTGGCGGTGTGCCTGCAGGCGTTGCCGTTCCTGGTCCTCGGCGTCCTGCTGTCGGCGGCGATCAGCACGCTGGTCCCGGCCTCGTTCTTCGCCCGGGCACTGCCCCGGCGTCCGGCGCTGGCGGTACCGGTCGCCGGGGCCGCCGGTCTGGTGCTGCCCGGGTGCGAGTGCGCGTCGGTGCCCGTGGCCGGCAGCCTGGTCCGCCGCGGCATCACCCCGGCCGCGGCGCTGGCGTTCCTGCTCTCGGCACCGGCGATCAACCCGGTGGTGCTGGTGGCCACCGCGGTCGCCTTCCCGGACGCCCCCGCGGTGGTCGTCGCCCGGTTCGTGGCCTCGCTGGCTGTGGCGCTGGTGATGGGCTGGCTGTGGACGGCGTTCGGGCGGGGGGAGTGGCTGCGGCTGCCGACCCGCCACGAGCACCCGCCCGGCGACGGTCGCGCGGCGGCGTTCCTCGGCGTGGTGCAGCACGACCTGGTGCACGCCGGCGGGTTCCTGGTCGTGGGCGGGCTGACCGCGGCCGCGCTGAACGTGCTGGTGCCCCGGGCCTGGCTGGACGCCCTGGCCGCCGAACCGGTGCTGGCGGTGCTCGTGCTGGCCGCCCTCGCCGTGCTGCTGGCCATCTGCTCGGAGGCCGACGCGTTCGTCGCGGCCGGGCTGACCTCGTTCTCCCTCACCGCGCGGCTGGCCTTCCTGGTGGTCGGACCGGCGGTCGACGTCAAGCTGGTGGCCCTGCAGGCCGGCACGTTCAGGTCCCGCTTCGCCGTCCGGTTCGCGCCGGTCACCTTCGGCGTCGCGGTCGCCTCGGCGTCGCTGGTCGGCTGGTGGCTGCTGTGAACCGGCTGACGCAGCACCTGCTGCTGGTGCTGCTGGGCGGGGTGACGCTGCGGGTGGCGCTGGGCCAGGGGTACCTGGCCTACGTCCAGGCCGGGTTCCGCCCGCTGCTGGTCGCCGCGGGTGCCGCGGTGCTGGCGGTCGGCGTGCTCGGCGTGCTGCGCGGCCGGCCCGGGACCACGGAGCACCCGGGCCCGCGGGTCGCCTGGCTGCTGGTGGCGCCGGTGGCCGTCCTGCTGGTCGTCGCGCCCGGACCGCTGGGCGCCTTCACCGCCCAGCGCCAGGCCGCCCCGGTCAGCGCACCGGCCACCGAGGTGCCGCTCGGGATCGGGGCCGACGACCCGGGTGCGGACCACCGCACGATGACGTTGTCGGGGTACGCGATCCGCACCCAGCAGACCGACACCTCCCCGCTGGAGGGACGCACCATCCGGCTGGTCGGGTTCCTGTCCCCCCGCGAGGGCGGGGGTTGGTACCTCGCGCGCATCCGCATCGCCTGCTGCGCGGCCGACGCGACCGCCGTCCAGGTGGTGCTCGACGGCGACGTGCACGGCACGGCCGACCAGTGGGTGGAGGTGGTGGGCCGCTACGCCCCGTCGTCGCCGCACCCCGGTCTGGGCTACCCCGAGCCCACCCTGACGCCGGACACGGTCACGCCGGTCCCCGCGCCGGCCGACGGCTACGAGGACTGAGCGACCCGCTGCCCGGCCCAGGCCGCGTCGTGGTCGAGCTCGTCATCGGGGAGCCGCGGCGGAGGTGGCCCGGCGGGGGAGCGACCACGCGGCGGCCACGGCCGGCAGCGAGAGCAGCGCCAGGGTGAGCAGGGTCGGTGCGGCGCGACCGCCGGCGACCTCGACCGCCAGCACCAACACCACCCCACCGGCGTTGCCGGCCAGCAGCAGCAGGCTGGTGGCCCGCGCGGCACGGTCGGCCCCGACGTGCAGCTCGGCCCACTCGAGGGCGACCGGCAGGCCGGCGAGCAGCACGAACCCGACCAGCGGCAGGACGACCAGCAGGACGCCGGTGGCCGCGCCGGCGGGCACGACGGCCGCGACCGCGAAGCCGCCGGCGCTGGCCAGGGCGGCGGCCAGCAGCACGACCCGCCGCCGGTCGCGGGTGGCGGCCCAGGCGGGCAGGGATGCCGCACCGGCGATGCCGGCCACGGTCATGCCCGCGATCAGCGGTCCGGCGAGCCCCGGACGACCCAGGTCGCCGAGCACGGGGTCCAGCCAGGTCGCGACCGCGTTGAACACCCCCACGCCGACGAACAGCATGACGGCCAGGCCCACCAGCAGCCGGTCGCGCAGGAGCCCGGGTGCACCGGGTGCGACGGCGGCCGGGGGCGTTCCGCGGGCGGGGACGCGGCGCACCAGGACGACGAACACCACCCCGACCGCGAGCACGGCGACGGCCTCGGCGCGCAGCAGCCCGGGCAGGCCCACCGCGTCGACCACGGGACCGGCGACCAGGGCGGCCACCAGGATGCCGACGAACTGCGCCGCGCTGGCCGCCGAGATGGCGGCGGTGCGGGCGGCCGGGGCGACGTAGCGGACGGCGAGCACCGTGGTCGCCCCCAGCACCAGCGGCTGCCCGGCCGAGACCATCAGCTGGCCGCCGAGGACCACGCCGTAGGAGTGGACGTCGACGGCCCGCACCACGGCCCCCAGCGCCGTCAGCGCGGCACCGGCGGTGAGCGCCTGGACCAGTCTGCGGTCCAGCCAGCGCCCGGCGGACACCGCGAGCAGGACGAAGACCAGCGGGTTGACCGCGGCCAGGTTGGCGATGGCCCCGGTGCCCACCCCCAGGGCGCGGGCCGACTCGTCGGTGACCGGGGCGAAGGTCAGCCACAGCACCTGCGTGGCGGCGACCAGGGCGCAGAACGCGACGACCAGGGCGGTGGCGCCCGCCGTCGTGCGGGGAGCGGCCGTGTCTCGATCGGTCATCCCGGGCTCCTCGTCGGCGGGCGTCCTGCTGGGCGCCGGTGCGGTGAGGGTGACCCACGCAACCAGTGTGGGTCAACCGTCCTGGTCGGGCGTCCTACTCTGCGCCGTGCACCTCGACGACCTCGAACGTGCGGGTGGGGGAGACGAACTCCTCCTGCGCGGCGACCGTGAGGATCTCCCGGCTGCCGGCCTCGGCGGTCATGCGCAGCAGCCCGAAGACCGACGCCGCCGCCGACCCCAGCGCCTGCGCGGCCGACCCGGTCGACATCCAGTGCGCCAGGAACAGCGCGGCGATCGCGTCGCCGGCGCCGTTCACCGAGAGCCCGAGCTCGGGCGTGCGCACCCGCCACGCCCGCCCGGCCTCGGCGGCAAGCAGGTCGACCGCGTCGTCCGGGGTGTCCTCGACGTCCAGGCTGGTCACCAGCACCACGCGCGGGCCGGTGGCCTGCAGCGCCGCCACGGCGTCGAGGACCTGCGGCAGGGTGGTCGTCGTCCGGCCGGTGAGCAGGTCCAGCTCGAAGTGGTTGGGGGTGACGACGTCGGCGGCCGGGACGGCGACGTCGCGCATGAACTCGGCGATCCCGGGCCGGACGAACACGCCGCGGCCGACGTCGCCGATCACCGGGTCGCAGCAGTAGACGGCGGACGGGTTGGCCGCGCGCACCCGCGCGACCGTGCCGACGACGGCGTGCCCGATGTCGGCCGAGCCCAGGTAGCCCGACAGCACCGCGTCGCAGGTGCCCAGCACCCCGCGCTCGGCGATCCCGTCGACCACCTCGTCGACGGCCTGCCCGTCGAAGACCCGCCCGGTCCACGACCCGTAGCCGGTGTGGTTGGAGAACTGGACGGTGTGCACCGGCCAGACCTCGTGCCCCAGGCGCTGCAGGGGGAACACCGCGGAGGCGTTGCCGACGTGCCCGTAGGCCACGTGGGACTGGATCGAGAGGACGTTCGCCACGGGCGGCGACCCTACTCAGCCGGTGCGGACCGCCGTCACCACGAGGTTGTCGGTGTAGCTGCGGGCGCCGGCGTCGAACGCCCCGGTGCAGGTGATCAACCGGAGCACGTCGTCGGTGGTGGCGCCGAAGACCGCCGCGGTCGGGAACGTGTCCTTGGCGACCTGCTCGGTGCCGGTGACCGTGTAGGTCGGCGTCGAGCCGTCGGCGGTGGTCAGCTCCACGGTGTCGCCGGGCGCCAGGTCGCGCAGTGCGTAGAACACCGCCGGGCCGGTGGTGGAGTCGACGTGGCCCATCAGCACCGTCGGCCCGCGGGCGCCGGGTCGGCCACCGGGGGTGAACCAGCCGACGTCGTCGAAGTCGGCGGGCACCTCGGCGGTGCCGTCGTCGGCCACGCCGAGACCGATCAGGTCCTGCTGCACCCCCAGCGCCGGGATCGACACCGCGGTCGGCGCCGGCACCGACGCCGGGTCGAGGACGGGGGTGAGGGCAGAGGTGGGGACGGCGGTCGCCGGTCCCGGGGAGGGGGTCGCGGCGGACGACGGAGGTGGTGCGGCCGCGGGCTCCGCCGTCCCCGCGCAGGCCGACAGCGCCAGCACGGCCCCGACGGCCAGCACGAGGGGGCGGAACCCGCGGGTGGTCACTGCTGCTGCACCCGGCGGCGGAGGGCCACCGCGCCACCGGCGGCCAGCAGCGCCGTGCCGCCCAGCGCAGCCACGAGCGGCGTCGAGGTGCTCGACCCCGCCGCGGCGGTGCCACCGGCGCCGGTCTCGACGCCGCCGACCGGGATCTCGACCAGCTGCCCGCGCACGGCGCCGGCGGCGTAGGCCGAGGTGTGGGTGTCGGTGAAGAACGACGACGGGTCGGCCTCGATCTGGTCGAGGGTGAAGCCCTGCCCGGTGTCGGTGCCGTCGGGTGCGACCCCGGTGGTGAAGGGGCCCTGGAGGCAGCCGGAGCTCACCAGCCGACCGCTGCCGTCGTCCTCGGGGTTCGGGAACGCGATCCGCGGCGGGCCGGCCTGGCCGGCGTCGCCCTGGTGGATGTGCGTCGCGGTCTTCGCCGGCGACTGGTAGGGCGGGGTGACCCCGGTCAGGGAGATGTCGTAGCAGATCACCTCGGTGTCGGAGTTGATCCGGTAGGTGAAGGTGCCGCTGGCGCCCGGTTCGCCCGGCGTGGCCACCCCGTCGTTGTTGATCACCATGTCCGGGGTGGCCATCGCGGTGAACGCGCTGGTGAAGGTGGCCGGCTCGGCGACCTCGGTCTCGGCGGACGCGGGGCCGACGGCGGTGAGGGCCAGGGCGCCGGCCGCGCCGGTGACGACGGCGGTGCGGAGGAGTGCGGTGCGGGTGCGGGACATCGTCGGGCTCCAGTGCTCGGTGGTCGCTGTCCCCGGGGCATACGGCGCCCACCCGCTCCGCGTTCACCGCCTACAGCGACGAGCTGAGCACCACCGCGCCCGAGCTGTCCAGGACGGCGAAGGACGCCGCGTCCTCCCGCAGCACCGAGCTGTTCAGGTTGCACACCATCTCCGCCGGCCCGGTGCCGAGGAACTCACCGGCCGACACGACGCGGCCGTCGTCCTCGGTCACCTGGGCGCGGTACACCTCGCCCGCGGTGAAGCCTTCGCCGTGCAGCTGCACCTCCATGCCCCAGGTGTGCGGGACGACGTCGGCGGTGGCCTGCACCTGCGGCGCGGCGACCTGCACCGCGACCGGCTCCAGCGGCAACGGGTCGGGCACCGGGCGGACCAGCCACCCCACCCCGAAGGCGGCCGCCGCGATCCCCGCCGCGGCGGCCGCCGGCACCCGGCGACGCCGGTGCGGGCGGGTCGGGACGGCCACGCGTTCGGCGGCGATCCCGGCCAGCACCCGGTCACCCAGCCCGACCGGGGGGACGGGGAGCTCGTCGAGCCGATCGGGGTCGACCCCGGCCAGCCGGTCGCGGAGCGGGGCGATGGTCGCGAGCTCGGCCCGGCAGTCGGTGCACCCGTCGAGGTGCGCGCGCAGCGCGGCCCGCTCGGCCGGCTCGCCGTGCCCCAGGGCGTAGACGCCGAGCTGCTCGCGGAGCTCCCGGTGCGTGCTCACAGCTCGACCCCCATCTCGTCCATCGCCAACCGCAGTGCCTTCAACCCGTAGAACACCCGGCTGCGCAGTGTGCCCACCGGGATGCCGAGCTCGGCGGCCACCTCGGCGTGCGGCCGGCCGCGCAGGTGGGTCTGCACGATCGCCACCCGGTGGTCGACGCCCAGCCGGCCGAGCGCCTCCTCGACCACCCAGGTGTCGACGACCCGCTCGTCGAGCCCGCCGCCCACCGGCACGTCGGTGCCGACGTCGTCGGCGAGGTCCCGCTGCCAGGGGCGGACGGCGAACCGACGGGCCTCGTCCACCACCACGTTGCGGGCGATCGTGAACAGCCAGGTGCGCAGGCTCGCCAGCTGCGGGTCGTAGGAGCCGGCGGCCCGCCAGGCGCGCAGGAACACCTCCTGGACGACGTCCTGCGCAGCACCGTCGTCACCGAGCTGGCGCAGGGCGAAGCGGTACAGCTCGGGCCCGTGGGCGGCGTAGGCAGCCCGGGCGTCGAACACCTCGGCCGGTGCCGGGACCGACCTCAGGCGTCGCGTGCGCACCCCACCGACCATGCCGCACCCTCCCGTCCCCGTCGTCCGCGGGGTGTACGGCGGCCGGTGCGCCCGCGTTCACCGCCACCGGGTCACAGGGTGGTCACGATCTGGCTGTGCGCTACCGATAAGTCGGGCATGAGCGCTCACGCAGCCTCCGTCGGACACCCCGGGCGATGCCCGCACTGGTCCGACCCCGCGCACCAGGCCGCGATCACGGCGGCGTACGACTCCCTGTGCGAGGCCCTCACCGGGCCGGTCGCCACCCTCCGCCTCGTCGGTGCCCGGTCGGCGCTGACCAGCCCGGCGCACCGGGTCCGCGAGCTGGGCCGGCTGGCCAGGGCCAGTCAGCTGCCCGCCCGCGCGGCCCTGCTGCGCTGGGGCGCGCTGCCCCCGGCCGTGCGCCACGACCTCCTCGACACCTGGTACGGCCGCGCCGCCTGAAGGCCCCCTCGCAGGGCCCCGCGGCGTGCGTCGTGGGGGGCGAGGGGGTCCTTCCTCAGGCGTCGATGACGACGGGGATGATCATCGGGCTGCGTCGGCCGTTGCGGTGCGCCCAGGTCGCGACCGCCCGGGTGATGAGCTGCTCGAGCTGGAGCGCGCCGCCCACGCCCTCCTCGGCCGCCTTGGCCAGCGCCTTCTCGATCAGGGGCACGACGCCGTCGAAGGTGTCCTCGTCGTGCACGAACCCGCGGGCCAGGAAGTCGGGCGCCTCGGCCAGCAGGCCGGTGTCGGCGTCGACGATCGCGACCACGGTGATCACGCCCTCCTCGGCCAGGTTGCGCCGGTCCTTCAGCGAGGCCTCGGTCGCCCCGCCCACGGTGGCGCCGTCGACGTAGACGTTGCCGGCGCTGACCTTGCCGGTGATGCGGACCTTGCCGCCCACCAGGTCGACCACGTTGCCGTCCTCGGCGAGCACGACCCCGCGGGGGTGCACACCGGTCTTGATCGCCAGCTCGCCGTTGGCCTTGAGGTGGCGCCACTCGCCGTGCACCGGCATGACGTTGCGGGGCTTGACGATGTTGTAGCAGTAGACGAGCTCGCCGGCGCTGGCGTGGCCGGAGACGTGCACCTTCGCGTTGCCCTTGTGCACGACGTTCGCGCCCCAGCGGGTGAGCTCGTTGATGATGCGGTAGATCGCGTTCTCGTTGCCCGGGATCAGCGAGCTGGCCATCAGGACGGTGTCGCCCTCGGAGATGCGGATGACGTGGTCGCGGTTGGCCATGCGGGACAGCGCGGCCATCGGCTCGCCCTGCGACCCCGTGCAGACCACGCAGACCTGGTCGGCCGGCAGCTTGTCCATCTGCTTGAGGTCGACCACGAGGCCCTGCGGCACGTCGAGGTAGCCCAGCTCGCGGGCGATGCCCATGTTGCGGACCATCGACCGGCCGACGAAGGCCACCTTGCGCCCGTGCGCGTGCGCGGCGTTGAGCACCTGCTGGATGCGGTGCACGTGGCTGGCGAAGCTGGAGACGATGACCCGCTTGGGGGCGGTGCGGAACACGGTGTCGATGGCGGGGATGAGGTCGCCCTCGCTCATCGTGAAGCCGGGCACCTCGGCGTTGGTGGAGTCGGTGAGGAAGAGGTCGACGCCCTCCTCGCCCAGCCGGGCGAACCCGCGCAGGTCGGTGATGCGGCGGTCGAGCGGGAACTGGTCCATCTTGAAGTCGCCGGTGTGCAGCACCAGGCCGGCCGGCGTGCGGATGGCCACGGCCAGGGCATCGGGGATGGAGTGGTTGACCGCGAGGAACTCGGTCTCGAAGGGGCCCAGCTGCAGCGTCTCGCCCTCGCCGACCTGGCGGAGCACGGGCTTGATCTTGTGCTCCTCGAGCTTGGCCGAGATGAAGGCCAGCGTCAGCTTGGAGCCGACCAGCGGGATGTCGCGGCGCTCGCGGAGCAGGTAGGGCACGCCGCCGATGTGGTCCTCGTGGCCGTGGGTGAGGACGATCGCCTCGATGTCGTCCAGCCGGTCACGGATGGAGGTGAAGTCGGGCAGGATGACGTCGACCCCGGGCTGGTGCTCCTCGGGGAACAGCACGCCGCAGTCGACGACCAGCAGCTTGCCGGCGTACTCGAAGACCGTCATGTTGCGGCCGATCTCGCCCAGCCCACCCAGCGCGACGATCCGCAGGCCCCCCTCCGGGAGGGGCGGCGGGGTCTTCAGCTCGGGGTGCGTGCGGCTCATGGGTGTCACGCTACGGGCACCCACCGACAGGACCGGGCGACGGCCCCGGGGGGTCAGCTCCGGGCGCGGCCCGCGACGAGCAGCGACGCGCAGCGCCGCCACCGGGCGCGGCCGGCGGCGACCGCCTCGTCCGCGCCGGCCAGCAGCGCCATGGCCACGTCGGGGTTGCGCGCGGCCACCGGCCCCAGCAGCACGGTCACCACCTGCCACCCGGCGTCGTCCCAGGGAACCGTCCGGTCGGTGCGGGCAGCTGGCGCGGGTGGTCGGCGGACGAGGACGGGAACCGTGGCGGTCACGGGGAATGGTGTGACCGGCGGGGCCAGCGGCGGACCAGCACCGGGTGTGCGCACGGTGAAGAACGCACGACGATCCGTCGCCGGTGGGCGGGGCGCCTCACCCGTGCGGGGCAGGCCGGCCCCGGCCCGCGACCCGGGTCGCTACCGTTCCTCCCGATGACCAGCGGCCCCGACCCGGACACCCCGGGCGGCCCCGGCGCCGCACCCGCCCCCGGCCCGGTGGCGCGGTGGTGGCGCCCCGCCCTCGGGATCGTGCTGGCCGTGGGCACCGTGGTGCTCGTCGTCGTCTTCTGGCAGTCCGTCGTCGGGTGGTTCCGCACGCTGTCGGGCACCGACCTGCGCTGGGCGTTCGCCGCGGCCGCCGTCCAGCTGCTGTCGATGCAGTGCCTGGTGTGGCAGCAGCAGCTGCTGCTGCGCTCGGGCGGCGGCACCGCACCGCAGGGCAGCCTCACGGCCACGGTCTACGGCGGCAACGCGATCGCGGTCGGCCTGCCGCTGGCGGGGTCGGCGGCCAGCGTCGCCTACGCGTTCCGCCGCATGCGCGACCTCGGCAACAGCGCGGTGCTGGTCAGCTGGACCCTCGCCGTCTCCGGGGTGTGCTCGACGGTCGCCCTGGCCGGCGTCGTCGCGGTCAGCTCGGCGGCCACCGGCAGCACGGCCGGGGCGGTCGTGGCCTCCGTCGCGTCGGTCGCGGCCGTCGTCCCGGTCCTGACCCTGCTGGCGGTCACCCGCAGCCCCGAGGCCAAGCACCTGGTGGTCACGGTGCTGATGGCCGTGCTGGCGCCGCTGTCGCGGTGGTTCAAGGTGCTGCGCCCGGCGGTCGTCGGCCCGGCCGTCGAGGACGCGCTGACCTCGCTGGGTGCCATCCGCCCCGGTGTGCGCAACGCCTGCGCGGCGGGGGTGCTGGCGCTGATGAACTGGGTGCTGGACGCCGTCGCCCTGGGCCTCGCCGCGCTGGCCGTGGGCTCCGGGCTGCCGTGGCAGGGGGTGGTGCTGGCCTGGGCGGCCGGCGCGCTGGTGTCCTCCACGCGGTTGACCCCCGGGGGCATCGGCGTCGTCGAGGCGGCGCTGGCCTCCGCGCTGGTCGCCGCGGGCATGCCGGCCGCCCAGGCCGTGCCCACCGTGGTCGTCTACCGGTTGGTCAGCCTGTGGCTGCTGGCCGCGATCGGGGCGCTGTGCCTGGTGCTGGCGCCGCGACCGGTGCACCCTGCGGAGGGGTGATCGCGTCGGGTGGGACGCTGGTGCCGGACAGACGCAGGTTTCGCAGAGCAGTCGAGTGCAGGAGCAGGGCATGCCGCAGGGGTTCGTGAAGTGGTTCAACGCCGAGAAGGGGTTCGGTTTCATCGGGCCCGACGACGGCGGTGAGGACGTCTTCGTGCACTTCTCGGCCATCGAGGAGTCCGGTGGGTTCCGCAGCCTGGACGAGGGTGCGCGGGTCGAGTACGAGGCCAGCCCGGGCCAGCGCGGCCTGCAGGCCGACCGGGTGAGCCCCCTGGGTGGCCCGCCGGTGCAGGTCGACCGCTCGCAGTCGCGCGAGGTCCGCCGCGACGACCGGGCGCCCCGGCGTGAGGCGCCCCGTCGCGAGGCACCCCGGCGGGAGGCCCCGCGACGCGAGGAGCCGCGGTCGGCCGGTGGCGGCGCCGAGGGCACGGTGCGGTTCTTCAACGGCGAGAAGGGGTTCGGCTTCATCACCCCCGACGACGGCGGCGACGACGTCTTCGTGCACTTCTCGGCGATCGTGGACGACGGCGGCTACCGCTCGCTGGACGAGGGCCAGCGCGTGCTCTTCGAGGCAGCGCAGGGCGACCGCGGTCTGCAGGCGACCCACGTCGAGCCCCTCGCCGGCGGCGGTGGGTACGACTCCGGGTACGACGCCCCGGCCACCGGTTCGGGTCTGCCGCAGGCCACCGTGCGGTTCTTCAACGCCGAGAAGGGCTTCGGCTTCCTGCAGCCCGACGACGGCGGCGACGACGTCTTCGTGCACTTCTCCGCGATCGTGGACGACGGCGGCTACCGCTCGCTGGACGAGGGCCAGCGCGTGGAGTTCGAGGCAGCGCAGGGCGACCGCGGTCTGCAGGCCACCCACGTGCAGCCCCTGGGCTCCGCGGGCGGTGGGCGTGCGCCGGCCGGCGGCTACGGCGGCGGCTCGGGCCTGGCGCAGGGCACGGTGCGGTTCTTCAACGCCGACAAGGGCTTCGGGTTCGTCGAGCCCGACGACGGCTCGCGCGACGTCTTCGTGCACTTCTCGGCCATCGAGGACGACGGCGGCTACGGCGACCTCGAGGAGGGCCAGCGGGTGGAGTTCGCCGCCAGCCAGGGCGACCGCGGGCCGCAGGCCGACGTCGTCCGGCCGCTGGACTCCGCCGGCCCCCCGCCGCGCCGCGACCCGGCCCGCCGCGAGGCGCGCCGCGACCCCGGTCGGTCCACCCCGCGCGAGCGCTCCCGCAGTGCCGCCCGGTCGGTGCCGGTGCCCATCGAGGGTGGGCAGGAGGGCACCGTGAAGTGGTTCCACGGCGAGAAGGGCTTCGGCTTCATCGCCCCCGACGACGGCAGCGACGACGTCTTCGTGCACTTCTCGGCGATCGCCGACCGCGGCGGCTACCGCGACCTCGAGGAGGGCCAGCGGGTGCAGTTCACCGCCAGCCCCGGCCAGAAGGGCCCGCAGGCCGACGCCGTCGAGCCCCTCTGACGCCTGCACGACCAGCACCACCGACGCCCCCGGGACCCGGTCCCGGGGGCGTCGTGCGTCCTGCCGGGCCGGTCAGCCGAGCAGGGCGTCGTTCGAGGGACCGGCCACCGGGAACACGACGCCGCCGTCGGTCGCGGTGGCGAGGTCCTGGGCGGCGACGTAGGTGGCCCAGCCGAACCCGTCCACCAGCTCGGGGGTGATCGTGCTGCCGTCGGGGCCGGTCAGCACGACGGCGTGCCCGGGGACGGCGGTGACCAGCGCGGCCCGTTCGCCGGTGGCCGCGCTGGACGGCGTCGGGCAGGTGGCCGCCACGACCAGCGACGCCGGGTCGGTGCCGGCGGGGTAGCTGCTGCTGCCGCAGGTGGTCCAGGAGCTCCAGGTGCTGGTCGCGGTGGAGGAGGTGGCCCCCATGCCGGTGGTGGTCACCACGCCCCCGCCGGGCAGGACGACGGCGAGGCTCACGACGTCCTCCGCGCCCCCTCCGCGGTCGGGGGCCGGCCCCGCGCCGAGCACGACGACGTCCAGGTCCTCGGCGGTCCAGCCGGTCGCCGCGGTGATGTCGGCCAGGGCCCTCCCGTAGGCGTACGGGGAGGCGGTCGGGGTGCCGGAGCGGCTCGGTGGGCCCGGTCCGTCGTCGGGGGCGGGGAACCAGTCGGGCCCGATGACCAGGGGCGACCGGCCGTCGCCGAGCGCGCGGCCGGCGTCGACCCGGAGGCGGACACCCCGACCGCTCGGCCGGTCGAGGGTCAGGGCGACGACGCCGTCGGTCGCGGTGGCGGGTGCGTAGGAGCGTCCGGCGAGGCCGGTGACCGGGTCGACGTCGATGCCCGTGGACACGCTGACGTCGGTGCCCGCGTCGGTCACGACGACCAGGCGGGCCGGCCCTCCGGCGGGGTCCTCGACCCAGACGGCCACCGCGGTGTCGGCCGCGGGGAAGGAGCCGTCGAACCGGCTGACGTCGAGGTCGGCAGGGTCCGCGCCGGCGGGTCCGGTCAACCACGCGAGGTCGACCCGGGGGCCGACCGGGTCCATCATCAGCACCACCCGCACGCCCTCGACGTCGTCGCCGTAGAGGACCCGGTAGCCCTCGCCGGCCACCCCGTCGGCGGTGATCCGCCGCTGGAGCCCCGCCAGCAGCTCGTCGTCGTCGACCAGCGACCCGCGAGGGGGCAGGGCGAAGAGGCCGGTGAGGGGTGGGGTCACCGGTGTCCGCACGGCGGTGCTCGTGCCGGCGGCTCCGCCGCGGCCGGCCGTGGTGGGGACGGTCGGTGCCCACACGCCGAGGGCGACGACGGCCACCAGCGAGGCGGCGGCGAGCGCCGTGCGGCGGATGCGTCGGCCGGTGACCCGGCGGACGGCGGCGACGACCTCGTCGTCGTCCAGCCCGGCCGGGTCGGCGAGGGCGGCCAGGGCGTCGAGCCGGCGGGGGAGGTCGGCCGGGTCGACGGTGAGCCGGCGGACCACGGCGTCGGGGTCGACGTCGGGCAGCAGCGCGGCGACGCGGTCGGGTGGCCAGTCCTCGGACCACCGGAGGACGACGGCGGTGCGCTCGTCGCGGTCGAGGGCGGCCAGCTCGTCGGCCAGGCGGTGCGCGGCTGCGACGTCCTCCGGCGCGGCCCACCAGGGGGTCGGGGTGTCGCCCTGGATCGTCGTGCGGCCGGTGGTCCGCCAGCGGCTGCGGTGCGTGGCGACCAGCGCCGCGAGTGCGGCGTCCCGGTCGCCCGGGTCGGCCCGTCGGGTGCGGGCCAGGGTGCGGACGACGAGACCCCGCGCGGTGGCCTGGTCGCCGGTGAGGAGGTACGCGGTGGGCAGCAGGTCACGCCACTGCGCTCGTGCGACGTCCCCCGTGGTGACCATCGCCGCCAGTGAACTCGACCCCGCCCCGGTGGTCGAGACCCCCGCGACCCGGAACGCCCGTGTCGCGGCGGGGACGGCCCGTGCGCGAGGTCCTGAGCTCAGGGCGTGCGGTCGGTGAGGTCAGAAGGGCGGTGGGTCGTCGGCGGGGTCGTAGCGCGGTGGGGGTCCGGTCTCGAGGTCGAGGACCTCGCCCATGGCTGGTGGTCGGGTGGTGCGGGTGGTGCCGCCGGGTGTGGTGACGTGCAGGGTGCCGTCGGCGTCCACGGCGAACCGCCAGCCGCGGGCGTGGGTCTTCAGCCGGTGGTGCCGGCGGCAGAGCATGGCCAGGTTGCGGACGCAGGTGGGCCCGCCGGCAGCGGGGTTGTGGCGGTCGTAGCGGGTGACGTGGTCGGCGTCGCAGGCTCGGGCGACCTGGCGGCAGCCGGGGAACCGGCAATGCCGGTCGCGGGCGCGCAGGTACCGGTACTGGGCGGCTGTGGGGGTGTAGCCCGGTGCTGCTGGTGGTGGTCCGATCCCGCGGCCGGCGTTGGCGGCGGCGGCGAGTTCCTCGGGGGTGGCGACGGCGAGCAGCCGACCGCCGTGGCCGGTGATGGTGAAGGCGAGCTCTCCGCCGCCGTCGGGGTGGGTCAGGCCCAGGGCGTCGATCCAGGTCAGCAGGGACCGGACCGCGGCCGGGGTGACCGGCAGCCCATCCACGTGCCCCACCTGCGCACCCCTGCAGGCTCCTGGACCCGCGGCGAGCAGACTTGCCCGGTCACCGTGCGGACCTGCCGCTGGCAGACTCGTCCCTCCCGTGGACACACCGGTCCCGTCCGGTGGACCTGCACCGGGCACCGCGGTCCCGGCTCCGGACACACCGGTCCATGCGACGGGCACACCTGTCCCGTCATCGGGTTCATCGGGGTCGGTCGGCCGCGCGCCCCCGTCCCCGGTCGGGGCAGCGGCGGTCCCAGCCGTGGCTCCGGCGTCGTCTGCGGGCGCGGCGTAGGCCTCGACGTCGCCGTCGTCGACATCCCCACCGTCGGCATCGGCGGTTTCGTCGGGGTCGGCGGTCGGTCCGAAGCCAGGATGGACGTCGACGTCCGTGTCGCTGTCGCTGTCGGCGTCGCTCTCAGCGGCTCTGTCGGCGTCGGCGATGAGGTCGCTCAGGTCGGGGACCAGCAGGTCGGCCAGGTCGGCGTTGATGGTCAGGTGTGCGATCACCGGGTCCAGCTGCTCCCACGGCCGGGTCAGCAACGTGACCACCAGCTCGATCTCGATCTCCCCGGACGGGCGGGTGTCCCCATCGGCCTTCAGCTTGCGCACGAAGGCGCCCAGCTGCGCCTTCACCAACTTCGCGTCGGCGGCCTCCAGGTCCGTGGCCCGCAGATCGGCCAACCCGTCACCAGTGCCGGTCACCCGCACCCCGGCCTCCCGCTTGCGCAGCGCCTTCCGCCGATCCGCCGCCTCGGGATCAGCCGCGATCAACGCAGCGTCGATCCGCTCCCGCAACGTCGTCGGCGGGCACCCGGCCGCCGCCCACTCCACCCCGCGGGCGGCGATCGCATCGATCACCGTGTCGTCCACCGGCCCACCCCACGAGGCGGCCTGGTAGCGCAACGCCTTCACGATCACCCTCGCCCGGGCCTCGTCGATCCGGCCATCGGCCAACGCATGCCACACCACCGGCAGCTGCCGCACCAGCGCCAGGTCGTCGTCCACGAGGTACCGGGCCGAGGCGACCGACATGTTCAGCAGGACCGCGACCTCCTCGGGCAGGAAGTCATCGGCCGCCTGCAGGGACGGGTCATCGGCGTCGGGGCGGGTGTCGGTGCGGGCACCGGGCGCGAACGGCAACGGGTGCTGAGCCCCCTGGGTGGCCTTGCGCTCCACCAGACCGGCCTGGTACGCCGCCAGCGCCGACATCTGCCGGTGCACCGACGCCAACTCCGCATCCAGCTCGGCACCCTCCAGACCAGCCGCCGCAGCCAGCCCGGTCAACCGCGGCAGCACCACCGGGCCATCGGTGCGGACGGCAGCACGGCGCGGGGTGACCTCCACCCAGAACCGCTCCGCCGTCGCCGTCATGGACCCAGTCCACCAGAGGGGTAGGACAGTTCCGGGCCCCCCGAGCGCACCGCTGACCAGCACACTTCCTGCTGGAGCGGGGCTGCTCGCGGTGACGAGATGGTTGCATCTGTCCTCCCGCCCCGTGGTCCGTCCTCCCGCACCAGATCTGCCCGGGGAGGCGGGAGTTCCGTGCACCCCCCTGATCAACGCTGTACCGAGGCGGCGTCGATCAGCTCCCGTGCAGCCGGGCGTGCAGCTGGCGCACCCGGGCGGACAGCTCCTCGTCGGGTCCGTCGACCGGGATGCCGGGCGCCACGGCTCGCACCGGCAGGGTGGCCACCGGGCCGGGCGCCACCCCGAGCTCGGCCAACCAGCCGGCCAGCTGGGCGGACGAGCTGGCGTAGACGATGCGACCGAGCCCCACCCAGGCGTGCGCGGCCGAGCACATCGGGCAGTGCTCGCCGGAGGTGTAGACCGTCGCCGCCGGGCGTTCGGCCGCGGGCACGTTCTCGGCGGCCCAGCGGGCCAGCTCGAACTCTGGGTGCCGGGTGGCGTCGCCGCCGGCGACGCGGTTGCGGTCCTCGGCCAGCACGGTGCCGTCGGCGCCCACCAGCAGCGACCCGAACGGCTCGTCGCCGGCGTCGAGCGCCTCCTCGGCCAGCTCGACGCAGCGGGCCAGGTGCCGGCGGTCGACCTCGGTCAGGCTCACAGCGACACCACGCCGCCCTCGGTGGCGCTGCGCCGCGCGGCGTCCAGCACCCGGGCGGTCGCGACGGCGTCCCGCGGGTCGACCGGCACCGGGCCGGTGCCCCGGACCGCGGCGGCGAACGCGGGGTAGAAGGTGTCCCACCGCCCGCGCTCGCTGGGCACCACGGACGACGACGCCCCGCGCTGCAGCCGGCCCCACGCCGACTCCGGCTCGGTGCCCCAGTCCTCGACCGCGGGGGAGGTACCCGCGATCAGCGCGAACTCCTGGCCGTCCATCGCGCCCATGCCGTTCTCGAGCACGGCGTCGCCCACCACGTAGGACCCCGCCGTCCCCGTCACGCGGAACCGCGGGCCCGGTGCCCCCGAGCGCCAGCTGCCGCCCAGCACCGACCGCGCACCGCCCACGTGGTCCAGCACGACCAGGACGTCGTCGTCCAGGCCCGTCGAGCGCAGCGACCAGCGCGCGAACACCGTCGCCACCGGGCCGAGCAGAACCAGCGCCTGGTCGACCAGGTGGCTGCCGAAGTCGCGCAGCGTGCCACCGCCGGCGGCGCCGGGACCGTCGCCGTCCGAGTGCCGCTCGAACCGGGACTCGAACGTGCGCACCTCGCCCAGCGACCCGTCGGCCACCAGCCGGCGCAGGGTCAGGAAGTCGGAGTCCCAGCGGCGGTTCTGGTACGGCGACAGCGCCAGCCCGGCCGCCGCGGCGCGGTCGACCGACGCCTGCGCCGCACCGGCGTCCAGGGCGAACGGCTTGTCGCAGACGACTGCCAGCCCCAGGTCCAGCGCCTGGTCGGTCAGCGGGCTGTGGGTGTCGGCCGGGGTCGAGATCGCGACCGCCTCGGCACCGGCGTCCACCAGGGCCTGCAGCGAGTCGAAGCACGCCGCCGACGGGTGCTCGGCGGCCACCAGGGCGCGCCGCTCCGCCGACGTCGTCACCACGCCCAGGAAGTCCACCCCGGACGCCGCCGCCAGCAGGGGCGCGTGGAAGTACCGCCCGCCGAACCCGTAGCCCACCAAGCCGCACCGCACCGCACCGTCGTCCATGCCGGCAGTCTTGCTCAGCAGGGCAGGTCGTGGTCCAGCGGGCGGCCGTCGAGCTCGGTGACGAACTGGGCGAGCACGACCTCACCACCCCCGACGAGGGCGGGGAGCCCGCAGAGCTCGGCGGCACCGAGGGGGTCCAGGGCGCCGGCCAGCCAGCTGTCCAGCTCGTGCAGGGGCGAGCCCGGCGGCACCCAGCCGACGATCTCGCGCCACTGCTGGCCGGTCGAGTACAGGCCCACCTCCGCGCCGGAGGCGGTCAGGTGGTCGACCATGCCCTCGAGCGCGGCCCGGTTGTTCGCCTGGGCCCGGGCGGACCCGGTCTGCCAGGTGTTGGACGTCTCGACGTCCAGCCACCAGACGACGTCGGCGGCCACCACGGGGACGCCGGCCCGCGCGGCGGCGGGCAGCAGGAACCCCTGGACGTCGACGACGGCGCGGGCCTGCCCGTAGACCCAGGAGCACGCCGGTCCGGCGTCGCCGTGGCAGCTGCCGTAGGGGCTGTCGCCCGTGTCGGGCCAGGTGCCGGGCAGCGGATCAAGTCGACCGGGGTTGGCGGTGTTGACGTAGACCTGCAGCCCCGGCGACCCGGGCAGCCCCGCGGCCCAGGCCAGCTGCTCGGCCAGGCACGGGTTGCCGGTCGTGGCCACCCCGCCGTTGACGCCGACCACGCCGAAGGCCGCGACGGCCGGCAGCGGCTCGCCGCACTGGGGGTGGGAGACGTCGTAGCCCACCCCGGTGTCGGCCGTGGCCACGCCGGGCGCGCCGAGGGCACCCAGCACCAGCCCCGCCAGCACGGCGAGGACACCCCGTCGAGCCCCCATGGGCGCCGACGGTACCTGCGTCAGGCGGGTCGGGCGTCGGCCTCCAGCACGTCGTGCGCCGACACGACCACCAGCGGGTCGGGCGTGCCGACGACCGCCTCGTCCCGGTCGGTGTAGGGCATCACCGACAGCACGTGCCGCATGGCCTCCAGCCGGGCGCGCTTCTTGTCGTTGCTGCGGACGACGGTCCACGGCGCGTGGTCGGTGTCGGTGGCGGCGAACACCGCCTCCTTGGCCCGGGTGTAGTCCGCCCACCGGTCGAGCGAGGCCAGGTCGGTGGGGGAGAGCTTCCACTGCCGCACCGGGTCGATCTGCCGCACGACGAACCGGGTGCGCTGCTCGCCGCGGGAGACCGAGAACCACAGCTTGACCAGCCGGATGCCGCTGTCGACCAGCATCCGCTCGAACTCCGGCGCCTGCCGCTGGAAGAGCTGGTACTCGTCGTCGGTGCAGTAGCCCATGACCCGCTCGACGCCGCCGCGGTTGTACCAGGAGCGGTCGAGGAGCACGATCTCGCCGGCCGCGGGCAGGTGGGCCACGTAGCGCTGGAAGTACCACTGGCCGCGCTCGCGCTCGGTCGGCTTGTCCAGCGCCACGACCCGGGCGCCGCGGGGGTTCAGGTGCTCGGCGAAGCGCTTGATCGTGCCGCCCTTGCCGGCGGCGTCGCGGCCCTCGAACACGACCACCACCCGATGCCCGGTCTCCTTGACCCAGCCCTGCAGCTTGAGCAGCTCGATCTGCAGGCGGCGCTTCTCGATCTCGTACTCGCGGCGACCCAGGCGGGTGTCGTAGGGGTAGTCCTCGCGCCAGGTCTGCACCAGGGTGCCGTCGGGGGCCAGCAGCTCTCGGTCGTCGTCCCAGTCCTCGTCGGAGTTCTCGTCCGGGAGCGGGGCCAACCGCCAGCCGGCCAGGTCGTCCAGCTGCTCCTGCTGGTCGGGGTCGGCGACGTAGTGGGGAGCGGAGGGCACGTCCAGAGGGGGCACCGCCGCATGCTCCACGGAGCCGGCGTCCGCCAGCCGATCCCCGGGTGAACGGGGGATGAAGGGTGCCGTGGCCCGCCGGCCGGCCACGCGCTGTTCGCCGACCGGTCAGCGGCCGACCCCCACCCGTCGACCCGGGCCGTGCAGCGTCGCCTGTCGTGGAGCCCCGACCACCGAGGAGACGATCGTGCGCCGTGTCCTGGCCCCCCCGCCCCCGACCGGCCCCCGCGTGCTCGTCGTGTCCGCCGGTGTCGGCGCCGGCCACGACGCCGCTGCAGCCGAGCTGGCCCTACGGCTGCGGCTGGCCGGTGCCGCGGTGCAGGTGCAGGACCTGCTGACCGCGCTGCCCGGGCCGCTGCGCCGCGTGGTCGGCGATGCCTACGGCCCGTGCGTCAACCGCGTCCCCGCCGCGTTCGACCTGCTGGTCCGCGGCCTGGAACGCGACGGCCTGCTCCGCCGCGCGGCCCGCCGGACGGCGACCGCGGCCCGCCCGGCCGTCGAGGCGTGGGTGCGTGCGGCCGGACCCGACGTCGTCGTCTCCACCCACCCGCTGGCCTCGCAGACCCTCGGCGACCTGCGGGCCGCGGGCACGCTCGCCGTCCCCGTGCTGACCTACCTCACCGACCCGGCCGTGCACCGCACCTGGCTGCACCCGGCCGTGGACGACCACCTGACCGTCACCGCGGCGACCGCCCGGCACGGTCTGGTGCGCTACGGGGTGCCGATGACCGTGGCCGGTCCGCTGGTGCCGGCCCGCTTCGCCCGGCCGGTCCCGGCGACGACGAGGACCCGGTTGCGTGCCGGGCTGGGGCTGGGGCTGGGGCTGGCCGGCGGGCACCCGGTCGCGCTGGTCGTCGCCGGGTCCCTGGGCCTGGGCGACGTCGCGACCACGGTGGCCGACCTGTGCGCGGTCGGTGCCGCACCGGTCGTGCTGTGCGGGCGCAACGCGGCCCGGCGGGACCGGCTGGCCGCGCTGCCCGGCGTGGTCGCGCTCGGGTGGCGGGACGACGTGCCCGAGCTGATGGCCGCCGCCGACGTGCTGGTGCACAACGCCGGCGGGATGTCCTGCACCGAGGCGCTGGTCGCCGGGCTGCCGATGATCACCCACCGGCCGATCCCCGGGCACGGCCGGGCCAACGCCGCGGTCCTCGCCGACGCCGGCCTCGCCCCCTGGACGACCACCCGCGCCGAGCTGGCCGCCGCCGTGGTCGCGGCGGCCGCCCGTCCCCGGCCGCGCCGGCGGCACCCCGACCCGGCCACGCTGGTGATGGACCGGCTGACCGGGGCGCGGGTGCCGGCCGCGGCCTGAACCGGGCTCAGCGTCGGCGGGGTGCGGTCGCCGTCCCCGCGACGACGCCGAGCAGCAGGAGGCCGACGACGGGGGCGCCGGCCACCCACGGGGCGCGCTCGAGGTAGGGCAGGCCCTCGGCGAGCATCGCGCCCCACTCCGGGGAGTCGGTGGCCGCCCCCAGGCCCAGGAAGCTCAGCGACGCCAGGGCCAGCGACGCCGAGGGCACCCGGGCCAGCGCGTGCCGCACCAGGGGGCCGACGACGCCGGGCAGCACGTGCGACCGCAGCACCCGGCCCCGCCCGGCCCCGGCCAGCACCGCGGCCCGCACCGGCGCCCCGGCCAGGCCCAGCACCACCAGCGACCGGCCGTGCACCGCCAGCGGCACCCACGCCACGACCAGCACGCCCAGCGCCGCCGGCAGCAGGCCCGGCCCGGTGACGGCCGCCAGCACCACGCCGACCAGCACCCCGGGCAGCGCGTTGAGCACGTCGGGCACCCCCGGCCGAGTGTCCCGGGCGGTCGCCGCGACCAGCAGGGCCAGCACCGTGGCCAGCGCGGTGACCGCGACGCCGACCCCGACGGTCAGCAGCGCCCCCGCACCGAAGCGGGCCAGCACGTCCCGCCCGACGGCGTCGGCCCCCAGCGGGTGCGACCAGGAAGGCGGGGCCAACCGGTCGCCGAGCACCACCGCCCCGTCCCGCAGCACCCCCGCGGCGACCCCGACCAGCAGCACCCCGGCGGCGACCAGCGGGACGGCGGTGCCGCGCGCCGCCACCGGCACGGGCGCCACGAGGTCCCCGGCGCCCAGGGCCGGGCGCAGCAGCCACCGGTGGGCGGCACCGCCGGCGAGCCCGACGAGCAGGCCCAGCAGCACGAGCGCCAGCACGCAGCCCTGCAGCAGCGGCAGGTCCAGGGCGAGCACCGCCCGCAACGCCGTCCGGCCCGCGCCGGGCACCGCGAACAGCTGCTCGACGGCGACCGACGACCCGAGCACCCCCACCCCGACCAGCGCCAGCTGGGGTGCCGCGACGGCGACCGCCCGGCGCAGCACCGACCGGGCGACCGCGCTGGTGCCCGCGCCGTTGACCCGGGCGGTGCGCACCCAGGGCTCGGCCACCGCGGCGGCGACCGTGCTCCCCAGCACCCGGGCCAGCAACCCACCGCCGGGCAGCCCGAGCGCCAGCGCGGGGAGCACGACCTGGGCCGGGGTGCCCCACCCCGAGGTCGGGAACCAGCCCAGCCCGACCGCGGCCCCGGTCAGCAGCAGCACGCCGAGCACCACCTCGGGGACGGCGGCCAGCGCGGTGGGCGCCCACCCGCCCGGTGGCCGGCCTCGGCGCACCGCGCGCACCGTCGCCGGCACCAGCAGGAGCGCGGCGACGAGGACGGCGACCCCGACCGCGGCCCCGGCCAGCCCGGCGGAGACCCCGACCGCCCGCAGCACCTCGGGGGCCACCGGCTCGCGGTCCACCCAGCTCACGCCCAGGTCGCCGCGCAGGGCCCGGGACAGCCACTGCCACGCCCCCGACACCGGCCCGGCGGGCAGGTCGAGGTCGACCCGCAGCGCCTCGACGACGGCGGGGTCCCGGGTCCGCTCGGCGTAGAGGGCCCGGAAGACGGTGACCGCCGGGTCCTCCCCGCGCAGCCACGGCAGCGCCGCCAGGAGCAGGACGACGGCCAGTGCGGTGCCGACCACCGCCAGCCCGCTGCGCAGCCCCCTCATGCCGGCAACCGCAGCACCGCGTCGCGCAGCAGCCGGGTCTCGGCGGCGACCGGAGCGCGCAGGACGTCGACCGCGGGACCGTGCTCGACCACCCGGCCGGCCGCGAGGACGGCGACGTCGCCGGCCAGCGCGCCGGCCAGCGCGAGGTCGTGGGTGACCAGCAGCAGCTGGGTCCCGAGCCCCGTCAGCAGCGCCAGCAGGTGGCCGCGGAGGACGGCGTCCGCCCCCGAGAGCAGCTCGTCGGCGACCAGCAGCGTCGGGCGGTGGACCAGGGCCCGGGCCAGCGCGATCCGCTGCCGCTGCCCACCGGAGAACGCCGCGGGCCGCCGGTCGGCGGCGCCGGGGTCGACGTCGACCGCGGTCAGCACCTCGCGGACCCGAGCGGCGGGGTCACCGGGCAGGTCCAGCAGCCGCAGCGGCTCGGCGACGCTGCGGCCGACCGGCCAGCGCGGGTCCAGCGAGCTGCCGGCGTCCTGCGCGACCACCCCGACCGCCGCCCGCAGCCAGCGCAGCGACCGGGCCGACCCGGGGGCCACGGGCCGGCCGAGCACCCGCACCGTGCCGGCGTCGGCGGGCTCGAGGCCCAGCAGCACGCGCAGCAGGGTGCTCTTGCCGGCCCCCGAGCTGCCCACCAGCGCCAGGTCGCGCCCGGCGGGGAGCTCCAGGTCGACGCCGTCCAGCGCGGGCGCGCCGTGCCGGCGGTAGCGCCGGACCACCCCGTGGACCTCGATCACGACGGCCCGGCCCGGGCGGCGGCCACCAGCGCGCGGGTCACGGGGTGCTGCGGCGCGGCGAGCACGGCCGCGGTCGCCCCCTCCTCGACCACCCGGCCGTCGGACAGGACCAGCACGCGGGTGCAGCAGCGGGCGACCACGGCCAGGTCGTGGCTGACCAGCAGCAGGGCGGGGGCGAGCCGGTCGACCAGGTCCAGCACGGCGGCCTGGCTGACGGTGTCCAGCGCCGTCGTGGGCTCGTCGGCGACCAGCAGCCGGGGCCGCCCGGCCAGCGCCAGGGCCAGTGCCACGCGCTGCCGCTGACCACCGGACAGGGTCGCCGGCCACGCCCGGGCGACGTCCTCGGGGTCGGCGAACCCCAGCCGGGCCAGGTCCTCGCGCGCCTGCACGCGGGCCGCGGCGCGGGTCAGGGCGTGCAGGCGCCGGGCGGGGCCGGCCAGCTGCGCACCCACCCGGGCCAGCGGGTCCAGCGCGGTGGCGCTGTCCTGGAACAGCGCCCCGGCGACCCGGCCGCGCAGCGACGGGTCGCCGGCCGGACGACCGGCCACCCGGACCGCACCGCTCACCCGCAGGTCGGCGGGCACCTCGCCGAGCACCGCCGCCACGGTCAGCGACTTGCCCGACCCCGACGGTCCGACCAGGCCGACCCGCTCGCCCTCGGCCACCGCGAGGTCCAGCGGGCCGACCAGCCGACGGTCCCCGGCCGTGACGGCGAGCCCGGTGACCTCGACGAGCACGCGGCTCAGCCCACCGACGTGTCGGCGGTGATGATCGACCGCTCCCACGGGTCGGCGGCCAGCCCGGCCACCCGCTGGGACACCCCGAACCGGGTGCGGTCGTGCACGACGGGCACCACGGCGTCGGCGCCCAGCACGGTGCGCTCGACGGCGAGCGCGACCTGGTTGCGGGCGTCGACGTCGGCCAGCGGCGAGCCGGCGGCGAGCTGCGCGTCGACGGCGGGGTCGCAGTAGCGGGACAGGTCGTAGCCCCCGGCGCAGCCGAAGTCCGAGGACAGGTAGGACAGCGGGTCGGCGGTGTCCTGGCCGTAGGACCGGCTCATGAGGACGGCGTCGTACGTGCCGGCGAGGTAGTCGGCCTCCATGTCGGTGTAGAGCCCGACCCGCAGGTCGACGTCGAAGCCGGCGGTGCGCAGCGCGTCGGCGACCGCCGCGGCCACCTCGGGCAGCTCGGCCCGGTCGGAGAAGGTGGCCAGCGTGATCGCCTGCCCGCTCGGCGCGGTGGCGGTCGGGTGGTCGGGGGGCTGCCGGTCCGCGGCCCAGGTCGACGTCGGCCCGAACAGGCCCTCGGGGGCGTCGGCCTGGCCCTCGTACACGGTGCCGGCGATGTCCAACCCGGCGATCGCCTGCCGGGCGGCCTCGCGCAGGCCCGGGTCGGCGAACACCGGCGAGGTCTGGGTCAGGTGCACCGACACGGTGCGGGGGAGCGGCACCGACTGCAGCTCGTCGTCGGCGCCCAGCGTGCCGATCTGCGAGACCGGGACCGCTTGCGCGACGTCCACCTCGTCGGCGCGCAGGGCCGCCGTCCGGGAACCGCCCTCGGAGAGGAAGCGGACGTCGACCCCGGCGGCGGCCGGGGTGCCGCCCCAGTAACCGGCGTAGGCGTCGAGCTCGGCGCCGGTCGTGCCGTCGACCGAGACCAGCTCGTAGGGCCCGGTTCCGGTGCCGACCAGGTCCGGGGACGACGGGTCGGCGTAGGCGCCGGGGGAGAGCACCACCAGCTCCGGGGAGGTCAGCCGCTGGGGCAGCACCGGGTCCGGCGCGGCGGTGGTGAGGGTCAGGGTGTCCTCGTCGGCCACGGCGACCGAGAGGTCCACCCCGGACAGCGCCCGCGGGGTGGGGTCGGCGTCGACCGCGTGCTGCAGGCCCGCGGCCACCACGTCGGCGGTCATCGCCGTCCCGTCCTGGAAGGTGACGTCGTCGCGCAGGTCGAACCGCCAGGTCAACGGGTCGACCTGGGTCCAGGACTCGGCCAGCAGCGGCTGGGGGGCGCCGGCCGGGTCCAGCTTGACGAGCGTCTCGGTGGCCCCGATCCCGTAGCCGGTCACGGCGTCGTCGCTGTAGGGCGACAGCCCGGCGACCGGCACGAAGGCGTAGGCCAACCGGATGCGGTCGCTGCCCGCGGCGGTCGTGCCGCCCCCGCAGGCGGTCAGGGCCAGCAGGGCGGTGATGCCCAGGGCGGTGCGTCTCAACGGCTCTCTCCTCGCGAGCGGCAGGGGGTCTGCGGCACCGCGGGGGGAGACCGGGCAGGGGTGACCCGCCGTCGTCCGGACCCGCCCACGAGGTCGCCGACCGACCACGCGGAGGTCCCGCGCGGCCACGGCTGGCAGGTCTTCGGACTCGCGGGCACGGGCCCGGGGACCCACCTACTGGCCGTCGCTTCCCAGGTGCTGGTGCACCCAGTGCTTCGTTGACGGCGGTCGTTCCTGCTCACCGCTGCGGGGCAGTCCCGGACTCGCACCGGGTTCCCTCTTGCCCCGGCCACCTCGCGGCGGCCGGACCAGCTGCGCCACCCACCCTAGGGGTGACCCGCCGGTGAACTCCCGGCGACACCTGGTCGGGAGCCGCAACCGGGCCGGGCGGGCGACGTTGACCCGGGCATGGCCGACGCCCTCACCCGCCGCCGCTTCCTCCAGGTCACCGCCGCCGGCGGGGCGGGGGTGCTGCTGTCCACCGTCGCCGGGACGACCCCCGCCCGGGCCGGGGTCGGCGACCTCCGGGTGTACGTGCTGGTCGTCGACGGCATGCGCCCGGACGAGGTCACCCCGCTGAGCACGCCGACGCTGTGGTCGCTGCAGCAGGCCGGGACGACGTTCCCCCAGGCCCGCTCGCTGCCGGTGATGGAGACCATCCCCAACCACGTGATGATGATGACCGGGGTGCGGCCGGACCGGTCCGGCGTCCCGGCGAACTCCGTGTACGACCGGGCCGAGGGCGCCGTCCGCACCCTCGACCGGGCCACCGACCTGAAGGCGCCGACCCTGCTCGAGCGGCTGGCCGCGACCGGGCGGACGACGGGCAGCGTGCTCAGCAAGGACTACCTCTACGGCGTCTTCGGCACCCGGGCCACCCACCGCTGGGAGCCCTTCCCGCTGCTGCCGGTCACCGGGCACGCCCCCGACGTCGCCACCACGGACGCCGCGATCGCCGTGGTCGACGAGTTCGACCCCGCCCTGGTGTTCGTCAACCTGGGGGACGTCGACCGGGTGGGCCATTCCGACGTCACCGGGCCCTACGGCCTGCAGGCCGCCCGCCGGGCCGCGCTGCTGACCCAGGACACCCAGGTCGCCCGGTTCGTCACCCACCTGCAGACCACCGGCCGCTGGGCCAGCTCGGTGCTGGTGGTGCTGGCCGACCACTCCATGGACTGGTCGGTGCCGACGAACGTGATCTCCGTCGACCTGGTGCTGCAGGCCCGCCCCGACCTGCGGGGCAGCGTGCAGATCGGCCAGAACGGCGGCGCCGACCTCGTGTACTGGACCGGCCCCGCCGCCGGTCGGGCCGCCGGGCTGCGGCAGGTGGCCGACCTGGTGCGGGTCCACCCCGGCGTGCTCTCGGTGCAGCCGCCGGCGGAGCTGCGGCTGGGCCCGGAGGCCGGGGACCTGGTGGCGTACTGCCGGCCCGGGTGGCGGTTCAGCGACCCCACCGTGGTCAGCAACCCCATCCCGGGCAACCACGGCCACCCCGCGACCGAGCCGATCCCGTTCTTCGTGGCCGGCGGGCACCCCCGCGTGCGGCAGGGGATCTCCACCGCCCAGGCCCGCACCGTCGACGTCGCGCCCACGGTCGGGTCGCTGTTCGGCCTGCCCGCGCCCCGCGGCGGCTACGACGGCACGGCCCGCCGCGAGGCGTTCCGCCCCTAGGCCTTCCGCGGTCAGGCCCCGCGCGGCCGGTCGCTGCGCGGACCCAGCTGGGCCACCGGGCCGCTGATCCGGCGCGAGCCCCGCACCGACTGCCAGGCCGACTCGAACCCGACCGTCGCCTGCGGGTCCACCCGGGGGTCGACGGCCAGGCCCTTGTCCCCGCCCGAGCGGATGAACCAGAAGTCGGTCTGCACCCGGTCGGGGGTCACGTCGAGGACGGCGAAACCGTGCCCGATGCCCTCCAGGTACCGGATCCACGGGTTGGCCGCCTGGAACGCGGTGGTCGCCGCCACCGCCGCGGCCGCCGAGTTCCCCAGCGACTCCTTGAACCCGTTGCTGGTCACCGAGGGGCAGACGAACTCCACGCCCACCGAGGACGGCGCCGCGGTGTACCGGGCCACGTCGAAGGCGGGCGGGAGGTCGTTGGCCCACGAGGAGTGGATGTCGCCGGTGAGCACGACCGGGTCGGTGCCGCCCCGACCCATCGCGGCGATCAGCGTCGCCTGGTCGGCCTGGTAGCCGTCCCACTGGTCGGCGTTGTAGACCTGCCCGCCCAGCACCCCCACCCGGGGCACGGCGAACAGCCGGGTGAGCACCGTCTGGTTGCCGACCAGGTGCCAGGGCTTGCGGCTGCGCGTGATGCCGTCGGTCAGCCACCGCAGCTGCTCGGGCTCGGGCAGGTGCCGGCCGGGGTCGGCCAGCGCCGGGTTGACCTGCCCGCCCACCGTCGTCGGCACCTGCTGGCTGCGGTTCTGCCGGGTCTCGACGATCGACAGGTCGGCCAGGTCGCCGAAGGAGAACCGCCGGAAGAACTGGGTGCCCCGGTGGGGTGCGGGCTGCCAGCCGGGCTCGCGGATCGGCATCCACTCCAGGTACGCCTGGTAGGCCACCGCCCGGCGGGCCAGGAAATCGCCCTCGGCGCGCACCCCGGCCGGCTCGCCCGGGCCGGTGTAGGAGGTGTCCGGGTCGTCCTGGGCCTCGTGGTTCTCCGCGCCCGTGGCGTAGGCGTCGTTGGTGACCTCGTGGTCGTCGAAGATCGTGATCCACGGGTGCTGCTGGTGCGCCGCCTGCAGGTCGGGGTCGGTCTTGTAGAGCGCGTGCCGCAGCCGGTAGTCGGGCAGGGACACCATCTCGGTGGCCGGCTGGTGGTCCCGGGTGCCGGCCAGCTCGGCCGGCCCGTAGCGGTCCTCGGCGTTGCCGTACTCGTAGAGGTAGTCGCCCAGGTGCAGCACGGCGTCCAGGTCGTCGCGGGCGGCCAGCCCGCGGTAGGCGGTGAAGTAGCCGCCGGTGAAGTTCGAGCAGGAGACGAACGCCAGCCGCAGCGCGTGGGTGCGGCCCGGCTCGTCGGGGGAGGTCTGCGTGCGGCCCACCGGGGACGTCGCCCCGCGGCAGGTGAAGCGGTACCAGTACCGGGTGTAGGGGGTCAGCCGGGGGACGACGACCTTGACCGTGTGGTCGCGGGCCGCGTCGATGCGCACCGTGCCGCGCTGCACGACCCGGCGGAACGCGGGGTCGGCGGCCACCTCCCACCGGACCTGGCTGGCCGGCCCGAGCCCGCTGCCCGGCACCGCCTGCGGGGTCGGGGTGACCCGGGTCCACAGCAACACCTCGGTGGCGGTCGGGTCCCCGGACGCGACGCCGAACCCGAAGACCCCCGACCGGGCCTGGTCCGCCACCGCGGCCCGGGCCTGCTCGGTGCTCAGCGACCCCAGCGCGAGGACGGCGGCGCCGATCGCACCGCCCTGCAGGACGGCGCGGCGGGTCAGCGGTGCGGTCATGGTGGTCCCCCGTGGACAGGTGGCGTGCGGACCACCCGACCCTGCGCGACCCGGGTCACCGGCAGCTGACCTCCGGGTGAACAGCTGCCGCCGGTGGGCGAGACTGGCCCGGTGACCGACGTCCGCGGGCTGGTGGCCGGCCTGCGGGCCGCCGGGCTGGCCCAGGTCGAGGACGGCGTCCGGCGGCGCGCCGAGTACAGCTCCGACGCGTCCAACCACCGGGTGGTGCCCACCGCGGTGGCCTACCCGCGCGACGCCGACGAGGTGCTCGCCGCCCTGGCGGTCTGCCGGGACCTCGGCACGCCGCTGACGATGCGCGGCGGCGGCACCTCCATCGCCGGCAACGCGATCGGTCCGGGCCTGGTGCTGGACACCTCCCGCCACCTCACCCGGATCGTCGCGCTGGACCCGGTCGCCCGCACCGCCGTCGTCCAGCCCGGGGTCGTGCTGGACCGGGTCACCGACGCCGGCGCACCCCACGGGCTGGCCTACGGCCCCGACCCCTCCACCCACTCGCGGGCCACCATCGGCGGCACGATCGGCAACAACGCGTGCGGCGCGCACGCGATGAGCGCCGGCCGGGCCGCGGACACCGTGGTGTCGCTGCAGGTGGCCACCGCCGGGGGAGCGGTGTTCGACGCTGGCCCCCGCGATGCCGGCCCGGTCGACCTCTGGCCGGTGGTCGACGCGCACCTGGCGGCGATCCGCACCGGGTCGGGCCGGTTCCGCCGGCAGGTGTCGGGCTACTCGCTGGAGCACCTGCTGCCCGAGAACGGCCGCCACGTGGGCCGCTTCCTCGCCGGCTCCGAGGGCACGCTCGCCGTCCTGCTTCAGGCGACGGTCTCCCTGGCCGCGGTGCCCGCCGCCACCGCGCTCGTCGTCCTCGGCTACCCCGACATGCCGGCCGCGGCCGACGCCGTCCCCGCGCTGCTGCCGCACGCCCCCCGGGCCGTCGAGGGCATGGACGCCCGGTTGGTCGACGTCGTCCGCCGTCGGCGCGGTGCGGCAGCCGTCCCGGACCTGCCCCGCGGGGAGGGCTGGTTGTTCGTCGAGGTGGCGGGGGAGTCGGCCGCCGCGGCCCAGGACGCCGCCCGCCGGCTCGCCGCCGACGCCGGGGCGCTGGACTCCCTGGTGGTGACCGGCCCCGACGCGCTGAGGCTGTGGCGGATCCGCGAGGACGGCGCCGGGCTGGGCGGGCGCACCCCCGCCGGGGCGCCGGCCTGGCCCGGGTGGGAGGACGCCGCCGTCCCGCCCGAGCACCTGGGCGCCTACCTGCGCGACTTCCGCGGCCTGCTCGACGCGCACGGGCTGGACGCCCTGGTCTACGGCCACTTCGGCGACGGGTGCGTCCACGCCCGCATCGACTTCCCGCTGGCCGCCCGCCCGCAGGTGCTGCGCGGGTTCGTCGAGGCCGCCGCCGACGCGGTGGCCCGGTACGGCGGGTCGGTCTCGGGCGAGCACGGCGACGGCCGGGCCCGCAGCGAGCTGCTGCCGCGCATGTACGGCCCCGAGCTGCTGGGCGCGTTCGCCGCGGTCAAGCACGCCTTCGACCCGACCGGGCTGCTCAACCCCGGGGTGCTGGTCGAGCCCGAACCGCTGGACGCCACCCTCCGGCTGCCGGGTGCCCACCCGCTGCGCGCCCGGGCGTTCGCCCTGCCCGAGGACGGCGGCGACCTGTCCGTGGCCGCGCACCGCTGCACCGGGGTGGGCCGCTGCCGGGCCGACGCCACCGCCACCGGCGGGGTCATGTGCCCCTCGTTCCTGGCCACCGGCGACGAGCGCGACTCCACCCGCGGCCGGGCCCGGGTGCTGCAGGAGGCGGCCAACGGCACGCTTGTCGGCGGCCTGGGCGCCCCGGAGGTGCTGGAGTCCCTGGACCTCTGCCTGTCCTGCAAGGGCTGCGCGGTCGACTGCCCGACCGGGGTGGACATGGCCACCTACAAGGCCGAGGTGCTGCACGCCCGCTACCGCCGCTGGTGGCGTCCGCGCACGCACTGGTCGCTGGGCTGGCTGCCGCTCACCGCCCGGCTGGCCTCCCGCGCGCCGCGGCTGGTGAACGCCCTCCTGGGGACGGCGGCCGGTGGTGCGCTCGCCCGGGCGGCAGGCGGCATCGACCGCGACCGCGAGCTGCCCCGCTTCGCCCCCGAGACCTTCCGCGCCTGGTTCGCCGGGCAGCCGACGGGGGACGGCGACCCGGTGCTGCTGTTCGTCGACACCTTCACCGACCACTTCACCCCCGAGGTGGGCCGGGCCGCGGTGGCGGTGCTGGAGGACGCCGGGTTCGCGGTGCAGCTGTCCGCGCCGGTGTGCTGCGGGCTGACCTGGATCTCCACCGGGCAGCTCGACACCGCCCGCGGCCAGCTGGCCCGCACGGTGGCCGCCCTCGACCGGGGCCTGCCGGTCGTGGGGCTCGAGCCGTCCTGCACGGCGGTGCTCCGGGGTGACGCCGTCGAGCTGGTGCCGGGCCCCGCGGCCGAGCGGGTCGCCGCGGCGACGCACACGCTGGCCGAGCTGCTGGCCACCCGGCCGGGCTGGACGCCCCCGGACCTCACCGGCGTGCGCGGCGTGGCCCAGCCGCACTGCCACCAGCACGCCGTCCTGGGCTGGGACGCCGACCGGGCCCTCCTCGCCCGGGCCGGTGCCGACGTCACCGCGGTGGGCGGCTGCTGCGGGCTGGCGGGGAACTTCGGCGCCGAGGCCGGTCACCACGCGGTGTCGGTGGCGGTGGCCGAGACCGCGCTGCTGCCCGCCGTCCGGGCCGCGGGGGCCGGTGCCGCCGTGCTCGCCGACGGGTTCAGCTGCCGCACGCAGCTGGACCAGCTGGCCGACGTCCGCGCCCGGCACCTGGCCGAGGTCCTCGCGGAGGGAATGCACCGCGCGCAGGACGGTTGAGCGTTGAACTACCATGGACGGTGATCCTGAGGAGGACCCCATGCACATCGGCGTCGACAGCTTCGTGGCCGCGGTGACCGACCCCACCACCGGGGAGGCCGTGGGCCCGCAGCAGCGCATGGCCCACCTGCTCGAGGAGATCGCCCTGGCCGACCAGGTCGGGCTCTACTCGTTCGGGATCGGCGAGCACCACCGGCCCGAGTACTACGACTCGGCCCCGGCGATCATCCTGGCCGCCGCCGCGGCCCGCACCGAGCGCATCCGGCTGGGCAGCGCGGTCACCGTGCTCTCGGCCGCCGACCCGGTGCGGGTGTTCCAGCAGTTCGCCACCCTGGACCTGATCTCCGGCGGTCGCACCGACCTGGTGGTGGGCCGGGGCTCGTTCACCGAGGCCTTCCCGCTGTTCGGCCTCGAGCTGGCCGACTACGACTCGCTGTTCACCGAGAAGCTCGAGCTGCTGCTGCAGATCCGCGAGTCCGAGAAGGTCACCTGGTCGGGCCGGCACCGCCCCGCGCTGACCGGCCAGGGCGTCTACCCCCGACCCGCGCAGGAGCAGCTGCCGATCTGGGTCGGCGTCGGCGGCAGCCCCGAGTCCTTCGCCCGCGCCGGGCTGCTCGGCCTGCCGCTGATGGTCGCCATCATCGGCGGTGAGCCGCGCCAGTTCGCCCCGCTGATCGACCTGTACCGCCGGGCCGGTGCGCAGGCGGGGCACGCGCCGGAGAAGCTGCAGGTGGGCCTGCACGTGTTCGGCTACGTCGGCGAGAGCACCGAGGCCGCCTCGGACACCATCTACCCCGGCTGGCACGAGATGTTCACCAAGGTCAGCCGCGAGCGCGGGTTCCGGCAGCCCACCCGGGCCCAGTTCGACGCCACCTCCGGCCCCGACGGCGCGTTCTTCATGGGCTCGCCGCGGACCGTGGCCGAGAAGATCCGGCGGATCTCCGACCAGCTCGGCGGGGTCGACCGGCTGTCGATCCAGATGACCAACCCCCGGCTGGCGCACGCGGACCTGCTGCGCGGCATCGAGCTGCTGGGCACCGAGGTGGCCCCCGCGGTGGCCGACGCCTGACCCGACGTCCAGCGGTCACCACCCGGTGGGGTGAGGGCGTGGGCCGGGCCTCCAGGAGGGGCCCGCCCGCGCCGACAACCCCGGTGTGTGGACTCCAGCCAACTGGTCCGCCCGCCGGGGGGCGGGCAGGGGCGCTCCCCTGTGGGCGCTGCTCCTCGTGCTCGTCCTGCTCCCGCTGGGCAGCATGGGCGCCTTCGCCGTCGTCCTCGCCGGCCGCGCCGCCGACGCCGTGGCGTCCTCCACCGCCGCGGCCGAGCAGGTGCAGGCGTTCGGGGTGCTCTCCCAGGCAGCCAGCGCGGTGGACCAGGAGCTGGTCACCGTCGTCGTGCTGGCCTCGATGGACAACCCGCTGGCCGTGCAGCGACTGGGCATCACCCCGGCGTTCGCCGCTGCCGCCCAGGGCGTGCTCGCCGGCGCGGTGGCCGACGTGCGCACCGAGACCGACGCCCGCCTGGCCGCCGCGCGCGACCTCCCGGACTCCGCCGAGGTCGCGGCCCAGGTGCAGGACGAGGTGGCCGGCGTGCGCGCCTGGGTGGACGGCGACGGTGCCCTGGACCTCACCACCGTCCGCGACCGCTGGAGCGCGGTGGCCGACCGGCTGCACCGCGCCCAGGCCCGCATGGTGGTCTCGGCGGCCTCGCAGGCCGGCTCCACCGCGACCGTCTCGGCCATCCGCGACGTGCGGCTGCTGGCCGACCTGTCGGCGTCCATCACCCCCGACGTCGTGGACTTCCTCGGCTGGCAGCTCTACGAGGGCGGCGTGTTCGGCGGCCGGTACAGCTGGCAGTGGCTGCAGTCCCACGGGGCGGTCGAGACCGCCCGCGCCCAGCTCACGACCATCTCCGACCCCGCCGTCCGGCGGGCCGGTCTGGACCTCTCGAGGACCCCGGACGCGCTGGACGTGGCCGCCGTCTACGACCGCGCCATGGGCAGCACGCCCGTCTCGCCGTCCATCACCCAGCTGCAGAGCCTGATCGAGGGCGTCCTGAGCGTCACCGGCGAGACCTCCGACGTCCTCGACCGCGCCGTGGGGCTGGCCGCCGCTGCCGCGGCGACCGACGGCGAGCACGCCGACGGCACGCGCGACGCGACGATGGCCGCGGCCGCCGGGGCGGTGCTGCTGACCCTGGTCGTGCTCGGCGTCCTGGGCCGCCGGATGACCCGCTCGCTGGGCAGGGTGGCCGACGCCGCCGACGAGATCAGCCAGGGCCGGCTCGTGGACGTCGCCGAGCGCGGCCCCCGCGAGGTGCGGTCGGTGGGTCGGGCGCTGGGCGCCGCCGTCGGCAGCCTCCGTCGGATCCAGGACCAGGCCGGGGCCGTGGCCCGCGGTGACCTCGGCGACCCCGTGCTCGACGAGGCCGTCCCGGGTCCGCTGGGCGAGCTGCTGCACTCCTCGGTGGACCAGCTGGTCACCTCCATCCGGCAGCGCGAGCGGCTGCAGAGCGCGCTGGTGCACCAGGCCGCGCACGACCCGCTCACCGACCTGCCCAACCGCGCCCGGGCCCTCGACCTGACCACCGCCGCCCTGCACCGGGCGCAGCGGGCGGGTGCGGCGACCGGCCTGCTGTTCGTGGACCTCGACGGGTTCAAGGCCGTCAACGACCGCGCCGGGCACGCCGCGGGCGACGAGGTGCTGCGCACGGTCGCCACCCGCATGCGGGAGGAGGCGCGGGCCGGGGACACCGTCTGCCGGCTCGGGGGCGACGAGTTCGTGGTGCTGGTCGAGGCCGTCGCCGACGTCGGCGAGCTGGTCGCGCTGGGGGAGCGGCTGGTGGCCGCGATCTCGCAGTCCATGACGGTGACCTCGCCGACCGGTGCCCGTGCGGTGGCCGTCGGCGCCAGCATCGGGGTCGCCCTGGCCCAGGACGGCCAGGTCGACGGCGACCAGCTGCTGGCCCAGGCCGACGCCGCGGTCTACCGCGCCAAGCACGCCGGCCGCGGTCGGGTGGAGGTCTTCGACGACCAGCTGCGCAGCCACATCGAGGAGCGTCGGGACGTCGAGGTCGCCCTGCGCCGCGGGCTGGCCGACGGCGAGGTGCACGTGCTCTACCAACCGGTGGTGGAGGTGGCCGGCGGCGCGCTCGTGGGGTTCGAGGCCCTGCCCCGCTGGGAGCGGCCCGGTGTCGGGCTGCTGTCCCCCGAGGCGTTCGTCCCGGTCGCCGAGCAGAGCGACCTGGTGTGCGAGCTGGACCGGTGGGTGCTGCGCAGCGCGGTCGGCCAGCTGGCCGACTGGCGGGCTGCGCACGGGTTGGGCCGGGACGACGCCGGCCCGACCGTGTCGGTGAACGTCTCGGCCCGGTTCCTGGGTGACCCCCGGGTCACCGACACCGTGCTGGGGTGCCTGGTCGACGCCGGGCTGCCGTCGTCCTGCCTGGTGCTGGAGGTGGCCGAGCGGGCCGTCGTGGAGGCCCCGCTGCTGCTGGCGCACCTGGCGGCGCTGCGCGCCCTCGGGGTGCGGGTGGCGCTGGACGACTTCGGCACCGGCACCACGTCGATCGGCGCCCTGCGCCACCTGCCCGTGGACACCCTGAAGGTCGACGGCAGCTTCGTCTCTGCCGACCCCGCCGACCAGCGCCTGGTCGCCCTCATGGTGGCCACCGCGCACGCCAGCGGGTTGACCGTGGTGGCCGAGGGCGTCGAGCACGCGGCCGTGCTGGACCGGCTCGCCGCCGACGCCTGCGACGCCGCCCAGGGCTTCCACCTGTCGGTCCCGCTGCCGGCGGGGTCGGCCGGCGACCTGTTCCGCGCTGCGGTCTCGGGTGCCCCGGTCACCTGACGCACCTCGGGCCCGACCCCCGAGGAGGCCGGGCCCGGGACGCGCGGGTCAGGCGGTGGCCTTCTCCCCGGCGGCCGGTGCCGCCGCGGACGTGCCGCCCAGGGCCCGCTCCACGACGTCGCCGAGCACCTCGGAGACGTAGGCGAGCAGGGCGCCGCCGACCAGCGAGACCGCCGTGGCCCAGAACAGCCCGGCGTTGCCGAAGAAGCACGCCGCCCCGACGAAGGCACCGGGGATGAACGCCAGCGGCTTCACCCCGGCCTGCACGCACATCGCGAAGGCGCCGATCGCCACCATCAGCCCCAGCACGGCGGGGGAGCCCGCCGCGCTGATGCCGAGGGTGGCCCTCAGGATCAGCCACCCCCACACCAGGCCGCTGAGCGTGGAGCCCAGCGTCGAGACCAGCCCGGCGGTGCGGCCCCCGGCGGCGTAGAACACCGCCCAGGCCGCGAAGCCGACCCACACCACCAGCGGGGCGGTGAACGACCCGATCGCCGTGATGCTGCCGGCGACCCAGGTGAACAGCCCGGCGAGCACCCCGATGGAGATGCCCAGGGCGACGAGACGCCTCATCGCGTCCCTCCCTCTCAGGGAATGAGGATGGCGCGGCCGCGGACGCGGCCGTTGTCCAGGTCCTCGACGGCGCTCTGGAAGTCGTCCAGGCCGTACTTCTGGGTGTGCAGGGTGACCCGCCCCGCGGCGGCGAGCGCCATGAGCTCGACCAGGTCGTTGTAGGAGCCGACCAGGTTGCCGATGACGTTGACCTCGGTGGAGACCAGGTCGATGGTCGGGACGTCGACGTTCTCGCCGTAGCCGACCACCGAGTAGTCACCGGCCCGGCGGGTCATCGCCAGACCCTCCTTGGTGGAGCCGTTCTCGCCCACGAAGTCGACGACCACCTCGGCGCCGTGGCCGCCGGTGAGCTCCAGCACCTGCTCGACCTGGGTGCCGTCGGCGAGCACCCCGCGGTCGGCGCCGATCGACTCGGCCAGCTTGAGCGCGTCGGGGTTGCGGTCGATCACGATGAGCTCGGCCGGCGTGAGCGCCTTGGCGACCTGGATGCCGATGTGGCCCAGGCCGCCGGAGCCGATCATCACCAGCCGGTCGCCCGGGTGCAGGCGGCGGGCCGCCTTGGCCACCGCGTGGTAGGCGGTGAGGCCGGCGTCGGCCAGCGCGGCCACGTCGGCCGGTTCGAGCCCGTCGTCGATCTTCACGCAGCTGCGGGCCGAGGTCTTGAGGTACTCGGCGTAGCCCCCGTTGGTGTCGATGCCGGGGAAGGCCGAGTTCTCGCAGTGCACGTCGTCGCCGAAGCGGCAGGCGCGGCAGAGCCCGCAGGTGATCAGCGGGTGCAGGATCACCTTGTCGCCGACCGCCACGTTGGTGACCGCCGAGCCGACCGCGTCGACCCAGCCGGCGTTCTCGTGGCCGATCGTGTACGGCAGCTGCACCTGGCTCTTCTCGGCCCACTGGCCCTCGAGGATGTGCAGGTCGGTGCGGCACACCCCGGCGCCGCCGATCTTCACGACCACGTCGTGCGGACCGGTGACCTCGGGCTTGTCGATGTCGGTCAGCTCGAGCTTCTGGTGGTAGCCGGTGACGCGGACGGCCTTCACTTCAGGACCTCCAGGGGGAGTGCGTGGTCGATGGACGGGCGGAACACCTGGTCGGCGTCCGACCCGGGGTAGCGGGTGGTGAGCAGGCCCCGGCAGAAGTGCGCGTTGCCGTCGACCGAGACGCGCACCGACCGGGCCTTGCGGAAGGTCAGCGCGACCGCGTCCCTCGAGGGCGGCCTGCCGTCGGGGCCGAGCAGGACCGGCGAGGTCGGGGCCAGCGGGAGCCCGAGAGCGGCCCGCCGGTCGAGCAGGGCATCCCGCTCCCTCCCGGCCGGCAGGTCGCAGAGCCGGACGGCGGCGACGTCGTCCTCGGTGCGGTTCGGATCGGCCCGCACCCACGACGTGAGCGCGCGCTCCATCGCGGCCGTGTGCGCCTTGCGGTGGAACGTGGCCCGCAGGTCGTCGAGGGAGTGCTCGGCCTCGTGGCCGAAGGTGCCGCGGTAGTCGGCGTCCGCGGCCAGGCCGCGGTTGATCAGCTCGGAGTCGTGGTGGTCGTCGAGCTCGATGACCACCCGGCCCACGCCCGGGACGCCGCGGACGGCGTCCCGGGCGTCGCTGACCATCAGCCAGGCGAAGTTGGGCGCGCAGAACGAGGTGGGCAGCCGCAGGTGCACCTCGACGTCGCAGCCGTCCACCCCGTGGACGGACACCGAGCTGACGAAGCCGAGGTCGGTGATGGCCTCGTCCAGCTCGGGGTCGACGACGGCGTCCAGGGCGGTGCGGACGTCGGCCTCGGAGATGCGCGGCAGGACCGCCGTCATCAGGCCATCGCCAGGTTCTTGTCGGCGGCGTCGGGGTCGCGCGGACCGGTCGCCGTGGCGTCGGCCTCGGCCACCTGCAGCGCGGCCGGCACCGGGATGTCGTAGAGCTTGGCCGCGTTGAGACCGAGGATCTTCTTCTTCTGGTCGGTGCTCAGCGGGGCGTACTCGCCCAGCTCCGCCGGGATCTGGAAGTCCACGAACTTCTCGACCAGCCACTTCGGCGTCCAGATGGCGTAGTCGCTGGAGAACAGGATCCGGTCCTCGCCGATCCAGTACAGGAGCTCGCCGAGGATCTGGGCGAAGTACTTGGGTCGGGTGTGGATGAAGGGCATGGCCACGGCCAGGCCGCCGTAGACGTTGGGCTCCTGGGTGGCGATCCAGCAGAAGTCCTCGAGGCGGGGCAGGCCGACGTGCTCGACGATGAAGTTGAGGTCGGTGAAGTCGCTGGCCACGGCGTCGACGTCGGCGACGTCGAAGGCGTCGCGGTCCAGCGGGCGGATGGTGGGGCCCTTGTGCACGTGGATGTTCGTGATGCCGAGCTCGCGGCAGACCTCGAAGTACTTGTAGGCCATCGGGTCGTTGAGCTTCCAGCCGCGGCTCTCGCCGTGCCAGTCCGCGGTGTAGAGCTTGACGCCCTTGAGGTGCATCGTCTCGGCGTCCTCGCGGAGCCGGTCCAGGCCGTTCTCGCCGTCGCGGGGGTCGAAGTAGTGGTTGTAGGTCAGCTTGTCCGGGTGGGCCTGCGAGAGCTGGAAGGCCTCCTCGGTCTGCCCGAAGCCCTTCGAGTAGAACTCCTTGAGCCGGGCCGGCTGGAAGATCGCGTGGTCGACGATGCCGTCGGCGAAGACGTCGCGCATGAGCCGCTCGCCGCCCTGGTAGAGGTACTCGTCGTAGCCCCACACCTCCGACTCGGGGGAGAGGTTGCGGTGGTAGTCGTAGAAGCAGTCGATGAACTGCTTGCCGTGGATGTTCCGCTGGTTCTCCGGGCGGGCGTCCCACAGTGCGATGTGCGCGTCCACGACGAAGTAGTCGGTGCCGTCCTTGCTGTACACGGGGCCTCCTCTGGCCGGGCTCCGGTCACCGTCGGTGGGGGCCGGATCGCTCGTCGGTGACGCTAGGGCGGCATGCAGAGGTGCAGATGGGTCGACCTGTCTCACTTTGAGACGCGGGTCACGCCAGGTAGGTTGGGCGCGACGCAACGGGGCGTCGGTGGGGGTGGCCGTGGACCGCGAGCTGGACGTCGTGCCGCCCCGGGTGCGGGCCTCGTGGGTGCGCAGCGAGCGCTACGGCGTCTCGCCCGAGGCCGTGGAGCCGGTGTTCACCGGCTCGGTCGACACCGGGTCGCTGTTCTACCGGTGCGCCGCCGAGGTGCTCGGCGCGCTGCACGACACCCTGGGCACCGAGCCGGTCGGGCTGATGATGACCGACCACGAGGGCCTGGTGCTGGCCCGCTGGTCGGTCGACGCGGACATGAACAGGTCGTTGGACCGGGTGCACCTGGCGCCCGGCTTCTACTTCGGCGAACGCACCGCGGGCACCAACGGGCTGGCCCTCGCGCTGGCCGACCGGTCACCCTCGCTCGTGCGGTCGGGCGAGCACTTCGTCGCCCCGCTGCGGCGGTACACCTGCGCGGCCGTTCCGGTGCTCGACCCCCGCTCGGGCGACCTCACCGGCACGATCAACATGACCACCTGGTCCGAGGAGTCCTCCGACCTGCTGCTCGCCCTGGCGCAGTCCGCGGCCGGCAACACCGCGGCGCTCATGCACGCCCGCGCCGGCGGCCAGGTGGCGCGTCCGCTGCCGCGCGGCGAGGTCTTCCACGTGGTCGCCGACCGCCTGGCCGGCACCGAGGCGCTGGTCTCCCGGGTCTGGTCGCGCGCGGTCGAGGAGGCCCGGGCCGCCGTCCGGGCCGGTCGGCTGCTGACGGTGGTGGGTGAGCCCGGCACCGGCAAGACCGCGGTCGCCGCGCTGGCCCGGCAGGCCGTCGCCCGGCGCGAGCGGGTGCTGGTCGCCCGGCCGCCGGCCAGCGGTGAGGTCGAGGCGTGGCTCGCGCTGTGGACCCCCGAGCTCGCCGCCCCCGACACCTGCGTGGTGGTTGCGGGCGCCGACGCGCTGCCGGCCTGGGCGGCCGAGCAGCTGGCCGGTGCGGTGCCCCGCGGTGCCGCACCCCCGGTGGTGTTCACCGCGTCGTCCTTCGACGCGCTGCCCGAGCGGCTCGGGGCGGTGGTGGGCGCCGTCGTCGAGGTCCCGCCGCTGCGGCACCGGCCCGAGGACGTCGAGACCCTGGCCCGCTCGTTCGCCCGCGAGCACCGGCACCGCGACGTCCAGTTCACGCCCCGGGCGCTGCGCGCGCTGGCCGGCTACAGCTGGCCGGAGAACGTGCGCGAGCTGCGCTCGGTCGTGCGCGAGGCGGCCGGGCGGACCGACGTCGTCGACCTCGCGCACCTGCGTCCGGAGGTGCTGGCCGGGGGTAGCCGGTCGCTGACCCGGCTCGAGCAGCTCGAGCGCGACGAGATCCTGCGCTGCCTCACGGCGCCGGGTGCGACCGCGGTGCAGGCTGCGACCGAGCTCGGCATCTCCCGGGCCACGCTCTACCGCAAGATCCACCAGTACGACCTGCGCATCCCCGGCCGCTGAGGTCGCCCCTGCGCGTTGACCATGCACAACGGCAACGACGGCGCGCCGCGCTCCGGCGTGGCCTCGGTGCGGAACTGCACGATCAACGCCGGGGGAGGGCGAGGGCGGCGACCAGGCCGGCGGCGAGCACGGCGGCGGTGACGCCGAAGGCCAGCTGGTAGTCGACCGCGTCGGTCAGCGCACCGGCGGCCAGCGGGCCGAGGATCCCGCCGAGGTCCGAGGCCATCTGGAACACCGCGACCACGCGTCCGCCGCGGGCCGGGCTGACGTCGGCCACGAGCGCGGCCGGGGCGCTGGCCAGCAGCGAGGCGCCGAGGCCGAACACCGCCATGGACACCAGGAACACCGCGGTCGAGGGCGGACCGGCCAGCAGGGCGACCGAACCGGTGGCCAGGGCGGTGCCCAGCACCAGCGAGGGCCGCCGTCCCCAGCCGTCGACGAGGCGGCCCGACCGCAGCAGGCCGACGGCCTGGGCGACCGACCCGACCAGCAGGCCGGCGCCGGCCCAGGCGACGGTGCGGCCGAGGTCCTCGGTCACGTAGAGCGGCACGAGGGAGTTGCGGACGCCGAACAGCATCCAGCCCACCCCGAAGTTGACCACCAGCGCGGCCACGTAGGCGCGGTTGCGGACGGCCGCGGCGAGGGGGAGCGGGGGCGCGGCCTGCGGGGTGTCGGGGGCGGCGGCCTTCCCACCGGGCGCGCTGCTCCCGGGCGTGCGCAGCTGGGCCATCGCGACGGCCCCGGCCACGAGCAGGAACCCGGCGTAGAGCAAGAACGGCAACCGGGGCGACAGCGCCGCGAGGAGCCCACCGGCGGCCGGGCCGGCGATGCCGCCGAGGATGAACCCTCCCTGGAACGTCGCCGCCGACCGCCCGCGGTGCTCGGGCGGGGCCACCCGCAGCAGCAGCGACAGCGCCGCGACGGTGAACATCGCGCTGCTCACGCCGCCGGCCGAGCGCAGGACCAGGAACAGCGGGAAGTTGCCGACCAACCCGGCCGCGCCGGTGGTGAGCGCGACGACGACGAGACCCGCGGTGAGCACCACCCGCTCGCCGAACCGCTCGACCAGCGCGCCGCCGCCGAACGCCGAGACGAAGCGGAAGAACGCGAACGAGCTGACCGCCAGGCCGACCGCCGTGGTGCCGACGCCGAACGAGCGGACGTAGACCGGGATGGCCGGCGCGACGATGCCGAACCCGAGGGCGACGACGAAGGCCACGACGGCCAGCACCCGGACCTCGCGGGGCAGCGGTGCCCTGCCCCGGTCGGCCACCCCGGGATGCTCGCACGGTCAGGCCGTGGGAGAGGGCTCCGAAGGGGCGAAGCAGCAGAACTCGTTGCCCTCGGGGTCGGCCAGCACGTCCCACTCGATGCCGCCGGTCTCGGGGTCGACGTCGTCGCCGTCCTTGCCGCGCACGACGGTCGCGCCGAGGGTGACCAACGCTGCGGTGTCCCCGACGACGTCGAGGTGCATGCGGTTCTTCACGACCTTCGGGTCGCTGACCGGCACCACCCAGATCAGCGGTGCCCGGCCGGCGGGGTCGGTGATGGGGACCGGCCAGTCGCGGGGGCGGACCCAGCCGTCGTCGGCGGGCTCCAGGTCGTCGCGGCGGACGTAGCCCATCGCCGCGCACCACCAGTCGGCCAGGGCCTGGTGGTCGCGGGCGTCGATGCAGAGGTCCTTGAACCGTGCGGGTGAGGTCATGCGCGCACTGTGGCCGAGCTGCGACAGCGCTGCCACGGCATTCCTGGACTGCTGGTCAGAACGGTGGGGGATCGTCCACCCGCTCCACCCGGTCCGGGTCGTCGGCGGGGTCGTCGCACTGCGCGGCGGCGTCCGGGGCGGGCAGCGTGCGCTGGTCAGAGCCGGGGTCGTCGCGGGTGAGCAGACCCGCGACGATCAGGTGGTCGATGCCGTGACCCATGCCTGGTGGGCGGGTGACGCGGGTGACCCCGGACGGGGTGGTCACCGACAGCACACCGTCGGGGGTCATCTCGAACCGCCACCCGGGGGCCAGCGTCTTGAGCCGGTGGTGCCGGCGGCACAGGGTGCACAGGTTGCCGCAGTCGGTCTCACCGCCGTGGTGGTGGGCGACGACGTGGTCGGCATCGGTCCAGATCGCCGGCCGGGGACATGCAGGGTGGCGGCACCCGCGGTCGCGAGCGGCGATGAACCGCCGCTGGGCAGCGGTCGGTCGGTAGGCCGTCGTGGCCGGTGGCACATCGAGCGCCGGGCAGGCGCAGGCAGTGTGCTCCGGCGATGACATCGCGGACCGGCACGTGGCGGTCGGGCGAGGGTGCCGCGGGCAGCCTCGGGTGGCGGCCCGACGGAGCTCGGGCTCGGTGACGACGGCGCGCAGCCGACCGGTGCCGGGGTCGGTGAGTGCGATGTCCAGCGAGCCGCCGTCGGGGGCGTGCAGTTCGTCGAGGCCGGCATCGGACCAGTTCCGGAGCAACTCGCGCAGGTGCGCGGCCGTGACGCACAGCCCGCCCACCGTGCCGTGAGGCTCGGGCTCACCCGATTCCGCGGCGTCGTCGGGGTTGGGGCCCGCCTCCGGGACGTCGTCGGGGCCGGTGCCCGGCCCCGGGATGTCGGTCGTGGGCCGTGGTGGGAACAGGGATGGCAGCGGCGCGTGGATGGTGATGTGCGCGGTCGCCGGTGGTCGGGTGGTGTCCCACGCCCGCAGCAGCAGGTCAGCGGCCACCAGAGTGCGCAGTTGGCCGATCGGCCGGTCGTCGCCGTCGGCCTTGTACATCCGGGCGTAGCGGTCGGTGGCGTCGCGGCAGGCGGCGGCCGTGGCGGGATCGAGGGTGACGACGAGGTCGGCCAGCCCGTCGCGGCGACCGCGGACCTGGACGTCGGCGTCGCGTTCGGCCTGCTTGCGGGCGCGGTCGGCGGCTGCTGCGTCGTGCTCGAGCAGCAGGGCGGCGGTGCGGTCCTGCAGCCGGTAGGGGCCCTCACCCGAGATCGCCCAGGCCAGCGCCTCGGCCTCGACAGCGGCGATGACGTCGGCGTCGACCTCGGGTTGCTGCCGGCCGAGCACGGCCACCAGCGCCCGGGCGCGCGGTAGGTCGATGCGGCCGTCGGCCAGGGCGTGCCAGGTGGCGGGAAGCTGGTGGACGAGCACCAGGGCGGTGTTGGCGATCGTGTGCGCCCGGGTGCGGGAGACACCCAGCACGGCGGCCACTTCGTCGACGAAGAACTCGCTGACCCCGGGGAACTCACGGGCGGGTGACCAGCCGTCGACGGGACCACCGGGGTGGTCGCCGTGCTCCCAGAGGTCGGGACGGAGGTCGGCCAATCGCGCGACCACGCCGACCTCGTAGGCGTCGAGGCGTGCCCGCAGGTCGGTGATGCGCTGCAGCTCGCCGGCGCAGGCGGCGTCGTCCAGCATGCGCGGGGCGAGCACCTCGCAGAGGCGCTGCGGGCGGTCGAGGACCTCGGTCGGGGAGGGAGGCGGGGGGCTGACGACGGCGATCTGCAAGGCCACCCCCAGTCGCGCCCGCGTCTCCATGACCGGCACGCTAGGGGAGGGGTACGACAAATTCGGGGCTGAGCTGCAGGGGCTGGATGTCCCCCCGCGTCGGGGCTCGAGGTCCGGGCGCTCACCCGGACGACGGCGTGGGCGCTGCCCTGCACCGTGGCGGGTCTCGTGCTGGTCTCCGCCCCCGACGTCCTCGGTCAGCTCCTCGTGCTCGGTGCGCCGCGGTGGGTCAGCGGCGCCAGTAGAGGTGGTGCACCGCGCGGCCGGTCGGGCTGGCGACCTGCTCGTGGTGGTAGCGGTCGTCGAGCTCGTCGGGCGAGGTCCACAACCGCGACCCGCCGCCGATCGTCACCGGCGCGACCGCGACGTGCAGCGTGTCGACCAGGCCGGCGTCGAGGAACGCCCGCACCGTCGTGGCGCCACCGCCCAGCCGGACGTCGAGGCCCCCAGCCGCCTCGGTGGCCCTGGCGAGGACCTCGGCCGGCGGCCCGTCGACGAAGCGGAAGGTGGTGTCGCCGAGGGTGAACGAGGGCCGCAGGTGGTGGGTCCAGACGAACACGGGGGTGCGGAACGGCGGCTCGTCGCCCCACCAGCCCTGCCACTCGTGGTCGGTCCACGGGCCCCGGTGCGGCGAGAACTTGTTCGCGCCCATGATCTCGGCGCCGATGCCGACGGCGTAGTCGCGGGTGAACAGGTCGTCGACGCCGCGGGTGTCCTCGCCGTTCGACGGGCCGGGGAACGAGGCGGTCGAGAAGGCCCAGGCCATCAGCTCGCCCGGGTTCGCCGTCCCGAAGGGTCGTTCGAGGCTCTGGCCCTCGCCCGCGCCGTAGCCGTCGGCGGACACCGTGAAGTTCTGCACCTTCAGCACGGCACCATCCAACCCGTGAACCAGCCCTTCCGCACCGTCCTGCTTCCCGGACGGCACCACGTGCTGACCCGCTTCCAGGCCGACTACCTACGCGCGCTCCTGGCCGGCGAGGTCACCGACACCGAGGGCGAGCCGGTCGCGATGGCGCCCGACGCCGCCGTCGTCTGGGCGGTCACCTCGGCGAACCACCGCGGCACCCGCCGCAACCCGGTGCCCGCGGCCCGGCGCGAGGCCGCGATCGAGCGGTTCGCGCTCACCGAGGGCATCGAGAGCATCGTGGTCGGCGTCGTGGACGTCGCCCCCACCGACCGGTTCGCCGAGCTCACCGTGAAGACCGTCGCGCACGAGACCGGGGGACGGCGCACCCCCACCCCGGCCGACACCGTGGTGGCCTGCTCCACCGCGGCGGTCACCGCGATGTACCGCGACCTCGGGTTCCGCGTCGTCCCGGTCGAGGCCGGGCACCCCGACGACCCGGCCCGGCCCTGGGACGTGCTCGGCATGCTGGTGGCCGGGGACGAGCGCTGGCGGGACCTCGCCCACCCGGCCACGCTGTCGGTGTTCGACCGCTACGGCCTGGCCGAGGCGACCCGGCTGATCTGCACCGACCCCGTGGTGGGCGACGAGGGCGGGCTGACCGCCACGCGCGAGTACCGCTCGTACATCGCGGCGTTCGAGGCCGCGGCGCAGCGCAAGTGGGACCAGGCCCGGCCGTGGGTGCGCCCGGGCCGCATCGTGGACGTCGGCTGCGCCACCGGGGCGATGCTCGAGCTGGCCGCGGCCGAGCCGACCCTGCACGAGTCCGACCTCTTCGGCGTGGAGGTGGCCCGGCACCTCTACGACGAGTGCGAGCACCGCAAGGCCCAGGGTGCGTTCGCGGCCAACCCGAACACCTTCTTCGTGCAGGCGAACGTGCTCAACGGGTCGGTCTTCCCCGACGGCACCGTGGACACCACCACCACGTTCGCCCTCACCCACGAGATCCTCAGCTACGGCGGCGGGGTGGCCGCCGTCCGCGACCTGGCCCGGTCCGTCGCCGCGCACACCGCCCCCGGCGGGGTGTGGATCAACTCCGACGTCTGCGGCCCGGCCGACGGCGACCGGCCGGTGCGCCTCCGCCTGCGCACGGACGACGGCGCCCGGCCGGAGGGTCCCGTGGACCTGGCCGCCCTGCCGGACCCGAAGGCCCACCTGGACCGGTTGTCCACCCGCGCCCGGTTCGACCAGTTCGCCGTGGACTTCCGGCGCGGCGCCGGCGTCCCGTTCCCGTTCACCACCGACGGCGGCGACGTCCTGCTCTCGCTGGCCGACGCCATGGAGTTCCTGTCCAAGCGCAGCTACACCGACAACTGGCTCAGCGAGACCCACGAGCAGTTCTGCGCGCTGGACGGCGCCGCCTGGACCCGGCTGGTCACCGACGCCGGGTTCCAGGTCGACCCGCGGGTCGGGGCCTGGCGCAACGACTGGCTGGTCGAGCACGTCTTCGCCCCGGTCGCCCAGCTGCTCGACCCGGTCACGGGCGAGCAGCTGGACTGGCCCGTCACCCACGTCCTGCTGGTCGCCCGCATGCCGGAGGGCCCCGCCGTCGCGGGGTAGTTCAGGGCACCAGGACGACCTTGCCGCGCAGGCCGCCGTCGTCCGAGCGGGCGTGCACACCGGCCAGCTCGGCGAGCGGGAGCCGCTGCGCGACGTCGACGTGCAGCTCACCCCGGTCGACCATCTCGACCAGACGGCGCAGCGCGGCCCGGTCGGGACGCACGAACAGGCCCACCACCCGCGGGTCGTCGGGCACCGGCACCCCGGGCACGGTGTTGACCAGGACGCCGTCGGGGCGCAGCAGGTCCAGCAGGCCGCGCGCGGCGTCCGCGTCGACCCGGCCGAGGTTGAGGACGGCGTCGAACGGCCCGAGCTCGCCGAGGTCCTGCCCGTGCTGGACGACGTGCTGCGCGCCCTCGGCCCGGACGTGCTCGGCCCCGGCCGCGCCGGTGGCGGCGGTGACCTCGATGCCGGCGGCCGCCGCGAGCTGCACGGCGAAGCTGCCGACCGCGCCCCCGGCGCCGTTGACGAACAGGCGCTGGCCGGCCGTGAGCCCGGCGTCGGCGACGACCGCCTGCCACGCGGTCGTCGCGGGCGAGGGGAGTGCTGCTGCGTCGACCAGCGGGACGGACGTCGGTGCAGCCACCCAGGCCTGCTCCGGGGCGACGACCAGCTCGGCGGCCGCGCCGTCGGCCACCATCGGGAGGAACCCGACGACCCGGTCGCCCACGGCGAGGTCGGTGACGTCGGGGCCCAGCTGGTCGACCACGCCCGAGGCGTCGTAGCCGGGCACGTGCGGGAAAGCGATGGGGAAGGCCTCCCGGACCCAGCCGCCGCGGATGCCGGCGTCGACCGGGTTGAAGGCCACCCCGGCGACCCGGACCCGCACCTCCCCGGGGCCGGGGACCGGGTCGGGGGCGTCCTCGAGGCGCAGGACGTCGGCGGAGCCGTACTCGTGGAACCGGACTGCCTTCATGGCGGGACCTCTCTGCGACGAATGTGCTTCGAAGCTGAAGCACCTGGCGACCGTAGCATGCTTCGAACCCGAAGCAAGTACGCTGCGGGCATGTCCGGTGGAGCCCGTCGTCCCGACCCCGTCCAGCTGGGCGCGTACTTCGACCTCGTCGAGGTGGTCGGCCTGCTGCGGCACGCGGTGGAGGCGCAGCTGCGCGAGGCCGGCGGCCTGAGCTACGTGCAGTTCCAGCTCCTCGCCCGGTTGGGCGATGCCCCTGGGGGCACGCAGCGCATGACCGAGCTGGCCGACGGTGTGGTGTACAGCCGCAGCGGCCTCACCTACCAGGCCGACCAGCTGGAGAAGGCCGGCCTGGTCACCCGGGCGGCGGCTGCCGACGACGACCGCGGGGTGGCCGTCAGCCTCACCGACGACGGGAAGGCGCTGCTGGACCGCGTGCTGCCCGGTCACGTCGAGGTCGTCGGCGAGCTGTTCTTCGACCGCCTGGACCCGGCCGACACCGCGACGCTGGCCCGGCTGCTGGGCTCGCTCAAGGAGCACATGCGGTCGGTCCCGCCGCGGTCGGCCAGGCCGCGACGCCCCCGGTCGGCCGCCGCGCCGGACACCCCCTAGGCGCTCAGGCCAGCGCCAGCGTCAGCTCCAGGACGGTGCGCGGGTCCTCGAGGCGGTCGCCGTACAGCTCGCGCAGCTGGCCCATGCGGTAGCGCACGGTCTGCGGGTGCACGAACAGCTCGGCGGCGACGGCGTCGCGGCGGCCGTGGTGCAGCAGCCAGGCCCGCAGCGTCTCGGTGAGCTTCTCGCGGGCACCCTCGGAGAGCTCGTCCAGCGGGGCGAGGGCGGCCGCGCGCAGGTCGGCGAGGGCGTCCTCGTCGGCACGCAGCACCAGCTCGCACAGCCGCTGCTGGGTGTCCACCGGCACGGCACCGGGCGCGGTCGGGTCCAGCTCCAGCACGCGGACCGCCCGCCGGTGCGAGGCCGCGGCGTCGATCCACGGCCGGGGTGGCCCGACCACGGCCTCCTTGCCCTCGAGCGCGCGCAGCAGTGCCGCCCGCGCGGACCCCTCGGCATCTGGGACCAGCAGCACCGAGACGTCCTCGTCGCCGGGCTGCAGCGTGCGGGGGTCCAGGAGGGCGAGCGCCCCGCGCACCCGGCCGGCCGGCAGCAGGACGGCGGTCAGCGTGCGCGGGGGCGCCCAGTCGGCCCGCTCGGCGGCGGCCAGCAGCTCGTCCTGGGGTGCGGCGGAGAGCAACCGGAGGCCGAGCTTCTCCAGCAGCCGGCTGCGCACCCGGCCGCTGGCCTGCCGCTCGTCGCTGTGCCCGGCCACGCTCGCGGCGGTCAGCGCGTCGATGTAGGCGAAGACCAGCTCGGCGAAGCGGGCCAGCTGCGCCGCCGACAAGCCGGCGGCCACCGCGCGGTCGGCCAGCCCGCGGAAGGCCACCCGCGCGCCCACCCGGAACGCCGCGAGCAGCGCGTCCATCGACCGGCCGCCCCGGGCCTCGCCCCGACCCAGGGCGTAGGAGGCGTCCAGCGCCGGCTGGATGGGGGTGTCGGCGGCGGCCGCGCCACGGGTCGTCGCCAGCTCGAGGAACCCGCCCAGGGCCAGCTGCACCGCGTTCTCGATGGTCGCGCTCATGCCGTCGGCGTACGCGCCGGCATAGGCGGGCACCTCGGCGACGATGGTGGCCACGGTGGCCTCGGCGACCTGGGGCAGCTCGCGGCGGATGGCCCGGGCCACGGTCGGCGACAGCGTGCGGGTCTCGGGCACCGTGATCTCCTCGCTGACCGGGGAGTTCCCCGGATCGTTGTTCGCCGGGTGTGAAAACTACTCCCCGATTCACGTCCAGGGCACAGGTATTCACCCCTGGTGCAGGACATGATCGATGCATGACGACGACCGGACCCGGCCTCCGCGAGCGTGCGATGCGCTTCGTCGAGGCGGCCACCACGCCGTTGCTGCCCCGCGACTACCTCGACGTCTTCGCGCCGCTGCTCAGCGGCGCCGACCTGCGCGCCAAGGTCGTCGACGTCCGGTCCGAGACCGCCGACGCGGCCACCGTCGTGCTGCGTCCCGGTCGCGGCTGGCGCGAGCACGTCCCCGGCCAGTACGTCCGCATCGGCGTCGACGTCGACGGCGTCCGCCAGTGGCGGGCCTACTCGGTCACCTCCGACCGCGCGGCCGCCGACGGCACCATCAGCATCTGCGTCAAGGCCATCCCGGGCGGCAAGGTCAGCAACCACGTCGTCCGCGAGCTCCGGCCGGGCACCGTCGTCCAGCTCGACCAGGCGACCGGCGAGTTCACCCTCCCCGAGCAGCGGCCGGTCAAGGCGCTGTTCGTCACCGCCGGCTCCGGCATCACCCCGGTCATGGGCATGCTCCGCAACCACCTCGACGAGCTGCCCGACGCCGTCCTGGTGCACTCCGCGCCCACCGCCGACGACGTCGTCTTCGGCGCCGAGCTGCGCGCCATGGCCGCCTCCGGCCGACTCCGGCTCGTCGAGCGGCACACCGAGGTCGACGGCTTCCTCAAGCCCGCCGAGCTCGAGGAGCTCGTGCCCGACCTGGCCGAGCGCACCACCTGGGCCTGCGGCCCGGCCGGCCTGCTCGAGGCGCTCGAGGAGCACTGGGCCGCCGAGGAGATCTCCGACCAGCTGCTCATCGAGCAGTTCCGCCCGCGGGTGCTCGTCACCGGCGAGGGCGGCTCGGTCACCTACAACCAGACCGGGACGACGGTGCCGTCGGACGGCGCCACCCCGATCCTGGACGCCGCCGAGGAGGCCGGGCTGATCATGCCCAGCGGCTGCCGCATGGGCATCTGCTACGGCTGCGTCCTCCCGCTGCGCGAGGGCGCCGTCCGCGACCTGCGCAACGGCGAGCTCACCGTGGCCGCCCCCGGTGACGGCGTGCTGGTGCAGACCTGCGTCAGCGCCGCGGCCGGCGACTGCGACATCGACCACTGACCACCTGTTCCCCCGAGCCACCTCCCACGAGCTGAGGAGAACCACCGTGACCGCACTGCAGAGCAAGCCCACCAGCCCGATCGACCACCTGTCCGCCGACGACGTCGAGGAGATCGGCCGCCGCCTGGACGCGATCCGCAAGGAGATCGCCGACAGCCGCGGGGCCGACGACGCGGCCTACATCCGCAAGGTCATCGACGTCCAGCGCAAGCTCGAGCTGGCCAGCCGCGCGGTGCTGCTGCTCTCGAAGTTCCCCCCGGCCTGGATCCTCGGCACAGCGGGCCTGTCGGTCGCCAAGATCCTCGAGAACATGGAGATCGGGCACAACATCCTGCACGGCCAGTGGGACTGGATGCGCGACCCGAAGATCCACTCCACGACGTGGGAGTGGGACATGGCCAGCCCGGCCGCGCAGTGGAAGCACTCGCACAACGAGCTGCACCACACCTACACGAACGTGATCGGCAAGGACAACGACCTCGGCTACGGGATCATGCGGGTCGACGAGGACCAGAAGTGGATCCCGCTGTACCTGGCGCAGCCGCTGTGGAACTTCGTCAACGCGTGCTTCTTCGAGTACGGCATCGCCGCCTACGACCTCGAGCTGGGCAAGAACCTGGCCACCCCCGAGCGTCGCAAGGACCCGAAGTTCAAGGCCGCCGCCAAGCAGGTGCTGGGCAAGATCCGCAAGCAGGCGACCAAGGACTACCTGGTGCACCCCGCGCTGTCGGGCCCGAGCTTCGTGCCCACCCTGGCCGCCAACTTCGTGGCCAACCTGGTGCGCAACCTGTGGTCGCACTCGGTGATCATGTGCGGGCACTTCCCCGAGGGTGTCGAGACCTACGAGAAGACCTCCATCGAGGGCGAGTCCCGCGGTGAGTGGTACCTGCGCCAGATGCTGGGCTCGGCGAACATCTCGGGCTCGAAGGCCATGCACATCATGACCGGCAACCTGTCGCACCAGGTCGAGCACCACCTGTTCCCCGACCTGCCGAGCAACCGCTACGCCGAGATCGCCCCGAAGGTCAAGGCGATCTTCGACGAGTACGGCCTGCGGTACCACACCGCGTCGCTGCCCAAGCAGGTCGCGAGCGCGTGGCACAAGGTCTTCCGGCTGTCGCTGCCCAACGGCTGGATGGCCGCGACCACCCCGAAGAACGCCCCGCAGCAGGTGGCCCAGCTGTACAAGCTGACCACCGGTGGGCCCAAGGTCCGCCGCGCCTACGACCGGGCGCAGCGCGCCGCCTGAGTCGCCGGGCGGGGGTCACCCCTTCCCGCGGACCGAGCGGTAGGTGTTGCCCGCCGCCCGGCTCGCGGCCCGGACCTGGCCGAGCCAGTAGCCGATCCAGCCCCCGCCGAGCGCCCCCAGGGCCATCCCGACCAGCAGCACCTCACCCATCGCGCACCCCCCGGTACCCACCCCCGAGGGTGGAGGGGGAGTGTGCACCGGGACCGGGCGGTCTCGCCACCCCGGACGCGACGGAGCCCCGTACCGCAGCTGCGGTACGGGGCTCCGTCGTGCGTGGCTCTACAGGTGCAGCAGCGAGCCCTGCTCGTCGTGGGCGTGGGCCTGCGGGTCGTCCAGCCACACGCCGCCGTCGGCCAGGTAGCGGAAGCGGACCTGCTCGCCGACCGGCAGCTTGACGACGACGCTGCGGGTGCCGTTGCTGCGCTTCTTCAGGGTGTGGGTGCCGGGGGTCCAGCCGTTGAAGTCGCCGACGACGGAGACCGGGCCGGGGGCGGCCTGCTCGTCGAGGGCGAAGGTGACGGCGACGTCGGCGGGGGACTTCTTGAGACGGATCACGGTGTACTCCGGGGGTGACGATGGGCTCGGGGTGCGTCGGTCCGGGCGTCGGCGGCCGGTCCTGCGGTGGCGTGCCTGCGAACCTAGGGACGACGGAGGGACCGGTCCGCTCGCCACACCGGCGACCCCGCCGATCTGGGACCCGTGGGACGGGTGGGGTGCGCGGGTTACCGTCTCACCGCGTGACCCTCGTCGTCGAACCCGCGCAGCCCGCCGACTTCCCGACCATCGCCGACCTCACCCTGCAGACCTACGTCTCGCAGGGGTGGGCGCCGCCGGAGTACCAGGAGAAGCTGGCCGACGTCGCGGGCCGGGCCGCGCAGGCCGAGCTGCTGGTGGCCCGGTTGGACGGGGCGCTCGTGGGCAGCGTCGCGCTGGTGCTCGACGGCGAGTTCGGCGAGGTGACCGCGGGTCCGCACGAGGCGGCCTTCCGCATGCTCGTCGTCGACACCACGGTGCGCGGGCAGGGCATCGGCGAGGCCCTGGTGCGGGCCTGCCTGCAGCGGGCCGCCGATGCCGGGCGCACGGCGATGGTGCTCTCGACCGACCCGCGCATGCACGCCGCGCACCGGCTCTACGCGCGGCTGGGCTTCACCCGCCTGCCCGAGCGGGACTGGTCGCCGCTCCCCGGCACGGACCTCCTGGTGTACGGCCGGGCGCTGTCCCGGACCACCTGACGCCGGAACGGCTCCGTCCGCTCCAGGTGTGAGACCGCTAACATCCCGCCCCGGGTGCACGGTGCAACCGGTGGGGGTGGGATGACGGCGCTCGTCGTGTGCGAGTCACTGGTGCGCGTCCACCGGACCGGGTCGGTCGAGGTGCAGGCGCTGCAGGGCCTCGACCTGCAGGTCGACGCGGGCGAGGTGGTCGCCGTGGTCGGCGCGTCGGGGTCGGGCAAGTCCACGCTGCTGGCCGTGCTCGCCGGCACGGACGCCCCGACGGCGGGCCGGGTCACGGTCGGCCGGTGGGACCTCACCGCGCTGTCCCGGGCCGACCGGGTCGCCTACCGGCGCTCGATGGTCGGCGTCGTGGCGCAGCAGACCGCCCGCAACCTGGTGCCCTACCTGACCGCCGCGGAGAACGTCGTCCTGCCGCTGGCGCTGGCCGGCACCCCGCGCCGCACCCGGGCCGCCCGGGCGGCCGAGCTGCTCGACCTGGTCGGCGTCCGGGACGTCGCCGACCGGCGTCCGGCGGCCTGCTCGGGCGGCGAGCAGCAACGGGTGGCGATCGCCGTCGGGCTGGCCAACGCCCCGGAGCTGCTGCTGGCCGACGAACCCACCGGCGAGCTGGACACCACCAGCTCGCAGCAGGTCTACGAGGCGCTGCGCACGGTCAACCGCGACCTGGGGACGACGGTCGTGGTGGTCACCCACGACCCCACGGTGTCCGAGCAGGTCGAGCGGACCGTCGCGATCCGGGACGGCCGCACCGCCAGCGAGGTGCTGCGCCGGGCCACCGACGACGGCGCCCCGGTGGTCGCCGAGGAGTTCGCCGTGCTGGACCGGGCCGGGCGGCTGCAGCTGCCCGCCGAGTACCGCACGGCGCTGGACCTCACCCGTCGGGTGCGGCTGACGCTGGAGGCCGACCACGTCGCCGTGCACCGCGACGCGGGCGCCCCGTGAGCCCGCTCGTCGAGGTGCGCGACGTGCACCGCTCCTTCGGGTCCGGGCCGACCGCGGTGCACGCCCTGCGCGGGGTGTCCCTGGACATCGCCCCCGGCGAGCTGGTCGCCCTCGTCGGCCGCTCCGGGTCGGGCAAGACCACGCTGCTGAACCTGGTCGGCGGGCTGGACCGACCCGACGCCGGCACCGTGCACGTGGCCGGCACGGACGTCGGGGCGCTGGACGACGACGGTCTGGTCGCCCTGCGCCGCGACGTCGTCTCCTCGGTGTTCCAGACCTTCGGGCTGGTGCCGGTGCTCAGCGCGGCGGAGAACGTCGGCGTCCCGCTGCGGCTGCGCCGGCTGCCCGCCGACGAGCGGGAGCAGCGGGTGGCCCGGTTGCTCGACCTGGTCGGCCTGACGCCGCACGCGACCCAGCGCCCCGACGAGCTCTCCGGCGGGCAGCAGCAGCGGGTCGCCCTGGCCCGGGCGCTGGCCGCCTCGCCGCGGCTGCTGGTCGCCGACGAGCCCACCGGCCAGCTGGACCGCGAGACCGGCCTGGCCGTGATGGCGCTGGTCCGCGGCATCGTCGAGGCCGAGGGGGTCACCGCGCTGGTCTCGACGCACGACCCGGTGATGATCGCGCTGGCCGACCGGGCGGTGCGGGTGGTCGACGGCCGGCTGGTCGACGGCCCGGCGGGGGCGTGAGCGCCGGCGCCCGGAGCCGGGTGCAGCTGCGGTTGCTCGGCGTCGTCCTGGTGGTCCTGGTCGCGGGGCTGACGGTGCTCGCCGGCTGCGTCCTGCTGCTCACGACCGGCGCCGACCGGGCCCGGCAGGCCGCCCTCGGCCAGGCCGCCGTCGACGACACCACCGTGCAGGTGGTGCTCACCGACCTCGGCGACGACCCGGGCCCGGCGGTCGAGGCCGCGGGCGGTGCCCTCACGGCGGCGCTGGCCCCGGTAGCGCCGGGGACGTCGACCTGGCTGACCTCGACCGTCCGCGACGTGCCGCCCGGGGCGGACGGCGGACGGCGGCTGGGCTGGTTGGCCGGCATCGACGACCTCACCGCCCGGGCCGACCTGGTCGCGGGGACCTGGCCCGGGGTGCCGGAGCCGGGCGCACCGTGGCCGGCCGCCCTGCCGGTGGCCGCCGCGGACGCGCTGGGTCTGGCCCCGGGCGACACCGTCGTGCTGGACCCCACCACCGGACTGGCCGACGCCGCGGCGACCGCGCCGGTGACCGTGCAGCTGGTCGGGCTGGTGCAGCCGCGGGCCGGGGCGTGGGCGCAGGACCGGTTGGCCGGTGCGGGCGCGGTGCCCGACCTGGAGTTCGGGGTGTTCGGCGGCACCCGGTTGCCCGCGGCCGGACCGTTCCTGGTCGACCCGGCGACGCTGCTGGCCGCCGGGCCCGGCCTCGAGCAGGTCGCGCTGGTCGCCGCCCCCGACGTCGCCGCGGCGTCCCCGGCGGCGGTGGACCGGATCACCGACGAGCTCGGCACGCTGACCCGCGACGTGCGGGCCGCGGTCTCGGGTGGACCAGCCACCAGCCGGGTCGTGAACCCGCTGGCCGCGACCCTGGCCGCTGCCGACGCCCGGTTGGCCACCGGCCGCACCGCGGTGCTCGCCGCCGGTCTGCTGGCCGTGCTGCTGACCGTCGTGGCGCTGGGCACCGCTGCCCGGGTGCTCGGCGACCGCCGGCTGGCCGAGACCGCGCTGCTGCGGGCCCGCGGGGCCACCGGACCCCAGCTGGCCCGGCGGGCGCTCCCCGAGGCCGCGCTGCTGGTCGGGTCGGCCGCCGTCCTGGCCGTGCCGCTGGCGGTGGTGGCCACCCGGGCCGCGCTGGCCGACCGGTTGCCGGGGTCCGACCCCGGTCCGCTGCTGCCGGCCGGGCTGCTGGGCGCGGTGGCCGCCGGTGTCGTGGTGCTGGTCGCGCTGCTGGCGGTGGGCGCCACGCGTGCGGCGACGCCGGGGCGCACCACCGGTCGCGGGGCGGTGGCCCGGTCGGGCGCGGACCTGCTGCTGGTCGGCCTGGCCGTCGTGGCCGTGCTCAGCCTGGGTGGGACGGTCGGCACCGACCCGCTGCTGGTCGTCGCCCCCGCGCTGGTGCTGCTGGCCGGGTGCGCGCTGTCGCTGCGGCTGCCGCCGCGGCTCGCCCACCTCGCCGACCGGCGTGCGGCCCGCGGTCGCGCGCTGGCCCCGGTGCTGGTCGCCGGCGACCTGGCCCGCCGGTCGCTGGCCGGCGGGGCGACCGCGCTGCTGGTGCTGGCCACCGCGGCGGCGGTCGCCGCCGGCGGCATCGGGGCCACCTGGTCGGTGTCGCAGGCCGACCAGGCCGACCTCCGGGTGGGCGCCGACCTCGCCGTCCCCGCGGTCGGCGGGATCCCCGGCCCGGTCGTCGCGGCCGCGGGCGGGGGAGCCGTCTCCCCGGTGGTGGCGCGGCCGGTCGCGCTGGGGTCGCTGCTGCGCGACGAGGACGGCGACGCCACCCGGCTGGTCGCCGTCGACACCACCGCCGGCGTCCTGCGCGGCCGGCTGCCCGGCACCGACTGGGCCGGCGCGACCGCCGGGCTGCCGGCCGGCGACCCCGAGCAGGGGGTGCCGCTGTCCGGTGGATCCGTGGTGGTCACCGGCACGGCGGCGGGGACCGGGTTGACCGCCGTCCTGACCCTGGTGCTCGCCGACCCGACCGGCGCGCGGACGACCACGGCGCTGCCCGCGGTCCCGTTGGACGGCCTGCCCCGCTCGGTCGTGGTCGACGGGGACGGCACGGTGGTCGCCGTCGCGGTGGACCTGGCGCCCGGGCCGGACGACGACCCCGACCGGGTCGCGCGGGTGGACCTGGCCGTCACCCTGCCCGGCTCGGTCCCGGGCTGGGTCGCGACCCTGCCGCGCGGGCAGCAGGGCGCCGACCAGCTGCTGAGCGGGCTGGAGGCGGTGGACGGCGGGATCGGGTTCCGCGGTCGTCTCGTGCTCGGCGCCCTGCCGCCGACCGGCCAGCGGGTGCTGCTCACGCCCTCCCGGGCACCGGACGCCGTCCCCGTCCTGCTGTCCGCCGGGTTGGCCGACGACCTGGGCGCGGACGTCGGGGACGACCTGTCGATGGCCGTGGGGGACACCGGGGTGCCGGTGGAGGTGGCCGGGGTCGTGCCCGACGTCCCCTCGGTGCCGGGCGGGCCGGCCGTGCTGGCCGACGCCGCCACCCTGGCCCGGGTGCTGGTCGCCGCCGGCGACCTGGACGTCGCCCCGCAGGCCTGGTGGGTGGCCGCCCCGGATCCGGGCGCGGTCGGTGCGCTGGCCGCCGCCGGGCTCCCCGACGCCGTCACCCGCGCCGGGCTCACGGCGGACCTCCGCGGCGGGCCGCTGGCCGTGGGTCTGCCGCTGGGCCTCGCGCTGCTCGGGGCGGGCGCGGTGCTGCTGGCGGTCACCGGCTCGGTGCTGCAGGCCGGTGCCGTGCGCAGCGGCCGCCGGGCCGAGGTGGCCCGGCTGCTGGGCCTCGGTGTGCCGCGGGCGACCGTGCGCGCGGTGCTGCTGCTCCAGCACGGGATCGGCACCGTGGTCGGCGTGCTGCTGGGCGCGGTCGTCGGGGTTGTCGGCACCGTGCTGGTCGGCCCCGCCCTCACCGGGTCGCCGGTGCCGTCCGCCGAGGCGCAGTTCCCGTGGTCGTCGTGGACCGCGCTGGTGGTCGGCCTGGCCGTGCTCGGCACGGCCGTCGTGCTGCCGGTGGTGCGGGGGCTGCTGCGGGTCGACGTCGCGGGTGCCCTGCGGGAGGGCGGCTCGTGAGGTGGGGGGTGCCGCTGGCCGGCACGCGGGCCCGGGTGGCGGATGCCCCGGGGGCGTGGCTGCTGTCGGTGCTGGTCGTGGCGCTGGCGACGGTGCTGGCGGTCGTCGTCCCGGCGGGGGTGGCGGTCACCGCGGACGACGCCGTGCGGGCCGCCGTCCGTGTGGCCGGGGACGGCGCGGACACCGTGGTGACGGCACCGTTCGCCGAGGACGTCGTCGACCCGGGACGGCGACCGACCTCCACCGCCGCCGACACCGTGGCCCTCGCCGAGGACCTGCCCGGCTCGCTGGCGCCCGACCTCGCCGCCGTGCTGGCCCCGCCGGTCGCCGTCGTCGAGACCCGTGCGGTCGTGCTGAGCCTGCCCACCGCGACCGCCGTGCAGCTGGGCCCGACCTCGCTGCGGTTCGACTGGGTGCACCGGGCCGACGGCGCCGCCGTCACCTGGACCGCCGGCAGCGCGCCGGCCGCGGCCACCGGCGGGGAGGTGCAGGCAGGGGTGTCCGGCGCGGTGGCCGCCGCCCTCGGGGTGGCCCCCGGCGACCGGTTGACCGGCGCCGCCGCCACCGGCGTGGGCGTCGACGTGCTGGTCACGGGGGTGTTCGCGGTTGCCGACGAGGCCGATCCGGCGTGGACCGGGGTGCCGGACCTGCTGGCGCCCAGCACCCGCGGTGCGGGGGCCGACCGGCGGACCACGGTCGCCGTCCTGGTGTCCGACGCGTCGGTGCCCGACGCCCGGCTCGCTGCCGAGGCCACCCGCACGATCACCCTGGCCGCCCGGCCCGAGGCGTTCACCGCGGCCGGCGCCGAGGCGGTGGCCGAGGCCGTCGCCGCGCTGCGGGCGTCCCCGGTGACGCTGCGGATCAGCCCGCTGCCCACCGTCGACAGCCGGCTGGGTGCGGTGCTGCTGTCCGCCGCCGACCAGCTCGCCGCCGCCCGCGCGCAGGCCGCGGTGCTGGTGACCGCCGGGGTGCTGGCCACCGGCCTGGTGCTGCTGCTCGGCGCCGCCGTGCTGGTCGACCGGCGGCGGACCGTGCTCGCCGCGATCCGGGCCCGCGGCGGGTCGCTGCCCGGGCTCGGGGTGTCGCTGCTGGCGGAGTCCGCCGTCCTCACCGCGGTCGGGGTCGGGGTCGGGCTCGGGGTCGGTCTGCTGCTCGCGCCGGGTTACGTGTCGGGTTCCTTGCCGGGGGATGCCGTCGTCGCCGGGGTGGTGCCGACCGCGCTGGCCGGGCTGCTCGCGCTGCCGGTGCTGGGCGTCCGGGCCGCGGACCGGGCCACCGGCGGGGACTGGGTGCCGCTGGACCGGCGGGCCCGGCTGCGCGCTGCCCGGGACCGCTCGGTGCGCCGGTGGACCGCGGACGGCGCGCTGGTGCTGCTGGCCGTCGGTGCGGTCGTTGCGCTGGCCGCGCGGGGGCTGGACGGTCCGCTCGTGGTGGCCGCACCCGCGCTGGCGGTGCTGGCCGGGGCGGTGCTGGTCGCCCGGGTGCAGCCGGCGGTGTCGGCGGGGCTGCTGCGGTGGGCGCTGCGCGCCCGGGGTGCGGTGCCGCTGCTGGCGGCGGCCGGGGTCCGCTCCCGCGCCGTGCTCGGCCCCGTGGCGCTGACCGCGATCACCGCGCTGGCCACGCTGTCCCTCGCGCTGGGCGCCACCACGACCGCCGGCCAGGTCGAGGCCTCCTGGACCGCGGTCGGCGCCGACGCCACCGTCACCGTGGACCCGTTGCCCGCGGACCTCCCCACCGGCGGCGACCTCGCGGTGCCGGCGCGGGTGACCGACGGCGTGCAGCTGTCCACCCCGTCCGGCGGCGACCGCACCCGGGTCGTCGTCGTGGACCCGACCGCCTACGCGCGCCTGGTCGAGGCCACCCCGCTGCCCGACGTCGACGGGCTGGACGACCTCGGTTACGACGGCGACCGGGTGCGTGCGCTGGTCACCCCGGACGTCGTCGGCTCCGTCGGGTCGCTGCTGCTGGACGGCGTCCAGGTGCCGATCGCTGTCGTCGGCACGCTGCCGGCCGGCCCCACCACGGTGCTGCTGGCTGCGTCCGCCGTTCCCGCCGACCTCGCCGTCCCGGACACCCTGTGGCTGACCGGTCCCGGCGCCGCGGCGGCCGCTGCATCCGTGCCCGGCGGGGACGTCGAGATGCGGTCCTCGCGGCTCGCGGTGGTGCAGGACGCCCCGCTCACCCGCGGGTTGGTCGGCCTGGTCGGCGGCACCGCGGTGCTGCTCGGGGTGCTGGCCGTGCTCGCGGTGGTGCTCGCCGGCAGCGCCGGGGTGCGCCGTCGACGGTCGACGTCCGGCGTGCTGCGGACGCTGGGGCTGGGGGAGCGCCAGGCCCGTGCGGTGGCGCTGCTCGAGCTGCTGCCGGGGGTGCTCTCCACCGTGCTGCCGGGGATCGCGATCGGTGCGCTGGTGGCGGCGCTGGTGGCCGGTCCGCTCGGGTTGGCCCAGCTGACCGGGCAGGACACCGATCCGGGGCTCGTCGTCCCGTGGTCGGTCCTCGGGCTGGTGGTGCCGCCGGTGGTCGCCGTCGTCGTCCTCGTGGTGGGGGAGGCCCGCGCCCGCCGCCGGGTGCCGTTGGCGCAGGTGCTCCGCGAGGGCTGACCGCGATGTGCCGGCGCCGCGCGGGCCGGGGCTCTGATGTGCCGCCGCCGCGCGGGCCGGAGTGGCCGGCCCGCGCGTGCGGGTCAGCGGCCTTCGTCGCCGCCGGTGCCGATGCGGTCGTCGGCCGCGTCGCGGCCCTTCTGGATCTGGTCGGCATGGCCGCCGGCCTTGCCCTCCGCGAACTGGGCGGCCTTGTCGAGGGCCGAGTCGCTCGCCTTCTCGCCCTTGTCGCTGTTCAGGAAGTCCTTCGCCTTGTCGCCGAGTCCGGCCATGGTGCTGCCTCCTCACCGGTCACCGTCGTGACCGCGGGCGGGCCACGCCTGGTGGCGTGGCTCCGGGTGGTCCGTGCCCGGTGAGCCGGGGGTCAATCCCCGGCCAGGCGGTGCACAGCTCCGCGCGCGTGTCGTCCTCACGGGTGGGACACGGGTGACCCGCTGTCCTCCGGTGTCGGGAACGGGATCGAGCACCGTGTCGAGGACCGGCGCTCATCTGTGGACAGACTCCTGAGCTGTGCATTCACCTCGCCACCGGCGCCGACATGCGGTAGTGTTCGTACATACGTTCGACGTGCGCAAGGGGTAATGTGCGGTGGGCCCGGTGGTGGTCGGTACCCGGTTCGGGTTGTCGTTGGGCATTGCGCAGGTGGAGGTGTTCGCCTCGGCTGCGGCGAAGGCGGTGGTGCTGGAGGCCGAGCGGGCCGCGCAGGTCGCCGCTGGTGTGCCGGTTGATCTGGTGCACCGGCCGATGCGGTTGTCCGAGCTGCTGGTCACCTCTGCCACGACCCGGGCCGGGGTGCAGGCGGTGCTGGCCGACGTGGCCGAGGCCCAGGCCGAGTTGCACGCCCTGCAGGCCGCGGCGATCTCTCGGTTGGCCGAGTTGCAGCCGGCGCAGACCGTGCTGCCCGGTGCGCGTGCCGACGACGCGTCTGACCCGGACCGTCCCGATGACTGGGTGGCCGACGAGGTCGCGGTGGTGCTGGGCATCAGCGTGGGGTCGGCGTCGGTGTTGGTGGCCAAGCAGCGGGCACTGTTCGAGCAGCTGCCCGGGGTGTGGGTGGCGTTGGCCGACGGGCGGATCGATGTCCGCCGCGCCCAGGTGCTCGTGGATGGGTTGGCCGACCGCAAGCAGTCCTTCGGTGGTGGGCTGCCCGATGACGTGGTGGACACCATCGCCGCCCAGGGCCTGGGCTGGATCGGCGAGGGCGTCGGCCCAACCCCGCTGGCCGACCGGATCGCCGGCGCGGTGATCGCTGCCGACCCGGCCGAGGCCGACCGGCGGGCCGAGCGCCGCAAGCGCCGCCAGAACGTCACCAGCCTCGGCCAGGGCGATGGACTGGCCTCGCTGCGCACCGACCTGGCCGACGCCGCTGATGTCGCCGCTGAGCTGGAGGTCATCGATGCCCTGGCCGCGAGCATGCGCAAGGGCGGTGACAAGCGGCCGATGGGTCAGC
>NZ_FNIR01000004.1 GCF_900103975.1 Klenkia soli | reverse complement strand
ACTTTCCTCCAACCACCAGGCGGTGAAAGAAGAATATCCGGTATTAGCACCAATTTCTTGGAGTTATCCCAGAGCTGAGGGCAGGTTGCCCACGTGTTACTCACCCGTTCGCCACTAATCCACCAGCAAGCTGGCTTCATCGTTCGACTTGCATGTGTTAAGCACGCCGCCAGCGTTCGTCCTGAGCCAGGATCAAACTCTCCGTAGATGAATTCAGATCCAAGGCCGAGAACCAAGAGTTGGCACTCTCGATATCAATCAACCCAACACCCACCCCACCAAAGCAGGGAGGGGATCAAACATATGGCACTGACTTTCGGCACGCTGTTGAGTTCTCAAAGAGCGGACGCGCGGACAACCCGGCCCGAGGGCCTTCGTGAACGGCTTGGTTTGTCCTGCTCGGCGTCTCGGGCCCGGCCTCGCGGTCGTTCCCGGCGCAGAGAGAAAGTTACGCCACGGGGTACGGCTCGTCAAACCCGGGGGGTCCCCGATGTGACCCGCAGGGGTCGATCCGGGGTGCCGGCAGCGACGAACCGCAGGTCAGCGCGTTCCGATGCGGCGGCGTCTACGACGCACGTCACGCGGATCCGGTGTGTCGGGGGCTGTCCGGGACCGTGTCGGGGGCCAGCACGACCCCCGACGAACGCCTCAGAGGCCCAGCAACGACTCGATCCCGATCGTCAGCCCGGGCCGGCGCTGGATCTCCCGCACGGCCAGCAGCACGCCCGGCATGAAGGACGCCCGGTCGTACGAGTCGTGGCGCAGGGTCAGGGTCTCGCCCTGGGTGCCCAGCAACACCTCCTGGTGCGCCACCAGGCCGGCCAGCCGGACGGCGTGCACCGGCACGCCGTCCACCACGGCCCCACGGGCACCCGGCAGCGACGACCCCTCCTGGGTCGCGTCGGGTGCCGGCGCCATGCCGGCCGCGCGCCGCGCCTCCCCGATCAACTGGGCCGTGCGGGTGGCCGTGCCGGACGGTGCGTCGACCTTGGCGGGGTGGTGCAGCTCGACCAGCTCCACGGAGGAGAAGAAACGGGACGCCTCAGCGGCGAACTTCATGAGGAGGACGGCACCGATGCCGAAGTTGGGGGCGATCAGCACCCCCAGGTCGGGCTTGGGCGCCAGCCACTCGCGAACGGTGGCGATCTTGGCCTCGTCGAACCCGCTGGTGCCGACGACGCAGTGGATGCCCTGGTCGATGCAGAAGCGGATGTTCTCCATGACCGACTCGGGCCGGGTGAAGTCGACCGCGACCTGGGCACCGCCGTCGGCCACGTTGAACAACCACTCGCTGCCCTCGACCATGGCCACGAGCTCGAGGTCGTCGGCCTCGTTCACCGCGCGGCAGACCTCGACCCCCATGCGGCCGCGGGCGCCCAGGACGGCGACCGAGGTGAGCGGCGCCTCGGGGGCGGGAGCGGGGGCGGGGCTGCTGGAGGTCATGTCGGGCACTCTCACCAACGGCGGACGCCGACGCAACCCCGGCGGGATCAGCTGCGGGGACGGGCCCGTTCCACCAGGCGCCACGCGACCAGCCCCACCAGCACCCCGACGACGTCGGCGAGCCAGTCCCCCAGCGACGCGTCGCGCTGCACCAGATCGGTGGCCTGCAGCGCCTCGCTCACCGCGGCGTAGAGCACCATCAGCCCGGCGGTGACGGCCCGGCCGACGCCGGCCCACCGTGCCGTGAAGGCCAGCGCGGCGAACAACGCGCCGTGCACGACCTCGTCGATCCCGTACGGGGTGGGCGGGACGTCGCCCGGTGGTGCGAAGAGGACGGCGAGCGACACCAGCACCGTGACGACGAAGGCGCCCCGGGCCAGTGCCCCGTGCTCGACGAACCACGACCTCATGCCGTCAGCTTCTCCAGGTCCTTCTCCCGGTAGGGCCCGACCACGGCGAGTGCGGTGGGCCGGGCGAGGAGGTCGGCGGCGACCGCCCGCACCGCGTCGGTGCCGACGGCGTCCAGCCTGCGCAGCACCTCGGGCAGCGGCAGGTACTCCCCGTAGGACAGCTCGCTCTTGCCCAGCCGGCTCATGCGCGACCCGGTGTCCTCCAGCCCCAGGACCAGACCGCCCTTGAGCTGGCCGATGCCGCGCGCCACCTCGTCGTCGGTGATGCCGTGCGCGGCCACCTCGCCGAGGGACTCGCGGATCAGCCGCAGCACGTCGGGCACCCGCTTGGGGGCGCACCCGGCGTACACGGAGAACACCCCGGTGCCGGCGTAGTGGGTGAGGGACGAGCCGACGCTGTAGACCAGCCCGCGCTTCTCCCGGATCTCCTGGAAGAGCCGGGAGCTCATCCCCCCGCCGACGGCGGCGTCCAGCACGGCCGCGGCGTAGCGGGCGTCGTCCAGCCGGCCCATGCCGACCGAGCCCAGCAGGAGGTGGGTCTGCTCGGTCCGCCGGTGGATCAGGCCGGTGCGGCGGACGGGGACGGTGCCGACGGCGTCGTCCCCGGCACGGAGCGGATCGGGCCGGTGGTCGCCGGACAACCGGTCGCCGAACGCCTGCCGGACCAGGTCGAGCACCTGCGCGTGGTCGACCCGGCCCGCGGCCGCCACCACGATCGACGGGGCGGCGTACCGCTGCCGGTACCAGCCGTCGACGTCGTCCCGGGTGAGCGACTCGATGGAGCCGACGGTGCCCAGCACCGAACGACCCAGCGGGGTGTCCCCGAACAACGTCTCGGCGAAGAGGTCGTGCACGGCGTCGGCGGGCTCGTCGTCCCGCATGGCGATCTCCTCGAGGACCACCGTGCGTTCGGACTCGAGGTCGGGCGCCGTGTTGAGTGCGTCGGTGACCAGGTCACCGAGCATCGTCACCGCGAGCGGCAGGTCGCTGGCGAGCACGTTGGCGTAGTAGCAGGTGTGCTCCTTGGCGGTGAAGGCGTTCATCTCACCGCCGACGGCGTCCATGGCCGTCGCGATCTCGAGCGCGCTGCGCGACCGGGTGCCCTTGAACAGCAGGTGCTCCAGGAAGTGCGAGGACCCGGCCAGCGCCGGCGTCTCGTCCCGGGAGCCGACGCCCACCCAGATGCCGACGGTCGCCGAGAGGACGCCGGGCATCAACTCGGTGATGACGCGCAGACCGCCGGGCAGCTCGGTGCGCTCCACGCGTCCGCCGAACTCGTCGACGTCGAGGACCTCGGTGTGCCCGACGGCCACCGGGGTGGGCGCGGCCGCAGCCGCACCCACCCCGGTGCCGTTCAGGCTGGTGTCAGGCAGCGTCTTGAGCCCTGTCACTCACCCGCGGGGGCGGCGGCGGCCTCGGCCGGGGCCTCGGCACCGCCCTCGACGACGGGGACCAGGCTGATCTTGCCGCGGGCGTCGATGTCGGTGATCTCCACCTGGAGCTTGTCGCCGACGTTGGCGACGTCCTCGACCTTGGCGATCCGCTTGCCGTTGCCCAGCTTGCTGATGTGCACCAGGCCGTCGCGACCGGGCAGCAGCGAGACGAAGGCACCGAAGGCGGTGGTCTTGACGACCGTGCCCAGGAACCGCTCGCCGACCTTGGGCAGCGTCGGGTTGGCGATCGCGTTGATCCGGTCGACCGCGGCCTGGGCCGAGGGGCCGTCGGAGGCGCCGACGTAGATCGTGCCGTCGTCCTCGATGGTGATGTCGGCGCCGGTCTCGTCCTGGATCGCGTTGATCATCTGGCCCTTGGGCCCGATGACCGCGCCGATCTTGTCGACCGGGATGCGCACCGTGGTCACCCGGGGGGCGAACGGGCTCATCTCGTCGGGGCCGTCGATGGCCTCGAGCATGACGTCGAGGATGTGCAGCCGGGCCGCGCGGGCCTGGGTCAGCGCACCGGCGAGGACGTCGGAGGGGATGCCGTCGAGCTTGGTGTCCAGCTGGAGAGCCGTCACGAAGTCCTTGGTGCCGGCGACCTTGAAGTCCATGTCGCCGAAGGCGTCCTCGGCACCGAGGATGTCGGTCAGCGCGACGTACTGCGTCTTGCCGTCGACCTCGTCGGAGACCAGGCCCATCGCGATGCCGGCGACCGGGGCGCGCAGCGGCACACCGGCGTTGAGCAGCGACAGGGTGGAGGCGCAGACCGAGCCCATCGACGTCGAGCCGTTGGAGCCCAGCGCCTCGGAGACCTGGCGGATCGCGTACGGGAAGGCCTCGCGGTCGGGCAGCACGGGCAGCAGGGCCCGCTCGGCCAGGGCCCCGTGGCCGATCTCGCGGCGCTTGGGCGAGCCCACGCGGCCGGTCTCGCCGGTGGAGTACGGCGGGAAGTTGTAGTTGTGCATGTAGCGCTTGCGGGTGACCGGGTTCAGGGTGTCCAGCTGCTGCTCCATGCGGAGCATGTTCAGCGTGGTGACGCCCATGATCTGGGTCTCGCCGCGCTCGAACAGCGCCGAGCCGTGCACCCGCGGGAGCACCTCGACCTCGGCCGACAGCGGCCGGATGTCGGTGACGCCGCGGCCGTCGATGCGCACCTTGTCACGCAGGATGCGCTGGCGGACGACCTTCTTGGTCACCGCGCGGAAGGCCCCGGAGACCTCCTTCTCGCGACCCTCGAACTGCTCGGCGAGGGCGGCCTTGACCTCGTCCTTGAGGGCGTCGGTGGCGTCGTCGCGCTCGGCCTTGCCCGGGATGGCCTGGGCGGCGGTGAGCTTCTCGGTCGCGTGGGCCTCGACGGCGGCGTAGACGTCGTCCTGGTAGTCCAGGAAGCGGGGGAAGTGCGCCTCGGGCTTGGCGGCCTTGCCGGCCAGGGCCGACTGGGCGTCGCACAGCGCCTTGATGAAGGGCTTCGCGGCCTCGAGCCCCTGGGCCACGACCTCCTCGGTCGGGGCGGTGGCCCCACCGGCGACGAGGTCGATGGTCTTCTCGGTGGCCTCGGCCTCGACCATCATGATCGCGACGTCGCCGTCGGGCAGCACGCGGCCGGCCACGACCATGTCGAAGACGGCGTCCTCGAGCTCGGCGTGGGTCGGGAAGCCGACCCACTGGCCGTTGATCAGCGCGACGCGGGTGGCGCCGACCGGGCCGGAGAAGGGCAGGCCCGACAGCTGGGTGGACGCCGAGGCGCCATTGATCGCCAGCACGTCGTACAGGTGGTCGGGGTCCAGGCTCAGCACGGTGATGACGACCTGGACCTCGTTGCGCAGGCCCTTGGCGAAGGTCGGGCGCAGCGGGCGGTCGATCAGGCGGCAGGTGAGGATGGCGTCCTCGGAGGGCCGGCCCTCGCGGCGGAAGAACGAGCCGGGGATCTTCCCGATCGCGTACATCCGCTCCTCGACGTCGACCGTCAGCGGGAAGAAGTCGAAGTGGTCCTTGGGCTGGCGGCCGGCCGTGGTGGCCGACAGCAGCGTGGTGTCGCCCATGGTGGCGACGACGGAGCCGGCGGCCTGCTTGGCCAGCCGACCGGTCTCGAAGGTGATGGTGCGGGACCCGTAGGACCCGTTGTCGATCACGGCGGTAGCGGTGAAGACGCCGTCCTCGTCGTAGTCGACGGCGTCGGTGGTGGGTGCGGACATCGTGTCCTCTTCCTGCGCCGCATGCGGCGGCGCCCTCTTGGTTCGGCGGCGGTGCACCGGGTGGTCCCTGGGACCGGTCTTCGATCGAAGCCCTCGGGCTGCGGGGCGTACGCCAGCCGCATCCCGGGGGCCACTACCGAGGACCGGGCCGTGCGCGGAAGCCGCGCGACCAGGGCCGGGCGTGGCCGCCTGGGCCCGTGCGACGGGTGCCGCACGAGTGAGGGGACCGACTCCGCGGTGCGGAGCGGTCCCCTCGACTGGCTAGCGGCGCAGGCCGAGCCGCTCGATGAGCGAGCGGTACCGGTTGATGTCGGTCTTGGCCAGGTAGTTCAGCAGCCGACGACGTCGGCCGACCAGCAGGAGCAGGCCCCGCCGGCTGTGGTGGTCGTGCTTGTGCATCTTCAGGTGCTCGGTCAGGTCGCTGATCCGTCGGGTCAGCATCGCGACCTGCACCTCGGGGGACCCGGTGTCGCTCTCGACCGTGGCGTACTCGGTCATGATCTGCTTCTTCGTCGCGCTGTCGAGCGCCATATGGTGCCTCCTGGGCAGGTCACGTGTGGCCCCCGGTCGGTGTCACGGGGGCAGCATGCACACCCGCCGGTCGCCCGGCGGTCACCCCAGGTTACACGGTGCCCAGGACCCGACGGGTGTCGAGCACGTCCTGGTCCATCTGGGCGATCAGGGCCTCGACGCCGGTGTAGGCCACCATCGGGCGCAGCCGTTCGGCGAACTCGACGCCGACGTGCTCGCCGTAGAGGTCGCCGGTCCAGTCGAGCAGGAACGCCTCCACGGTGCGGCGGGTGCCCTGGAAGGTGGGGTTGGTGCCCACGGAGATCGCCGCGGGGAAGCGCTCGCCGCTGCCGCCGCGGGGGTCGCGGCGCACCAGGTGACCGGCGTAGACGCCGTCGGCGGGGACCGCCGTGTAGGGCGGGGACTCCACGTTCGCGGTCGGGTACCCGAGGTCGCGCCCGCGCTGGTCGCCCTTGACGACGACGCCGTCCACCCGGTGCGGCCGCCCCAGCGCCCGGGCCGCCGCACCCAGGTCGCCGGCGGCGACGCTGGCCCGGATGTAGGTGGAGGAGATGGTCACCTCTCCCCCGCCGGCGGTGTCGGCGGCGAGGTCCAGGCCCTCGACCGCGAAGCCGAACCGGCGCCCCTCACGGGTCAGCGACGCGACGTCGCCGGCCGCACGGTGGCCGTAGCTGAAGTTCTCGCCCACCACCACGGCCGCGGCGTGCAGGTGCTCGACCAGCACGGTGTGGGTGAACGACTCCGGCGACAGCCGGCTGAACTCGGGGGTGAAGGGCAGCACGCACATGGCGTCGACGCCGAGCTCGGCGACCAGCTCGGCCTTGCGGTCCCCCGACGTCAGGATCGCCGGGTGCGAGCCCGGCCGGACCACCTCGGCCGGGTGCGGGTCGAAGGTCAGCAGCAGCGCGGGGCGGCCCAGGCTCCGCGCCCGGGCCACCGCCGCACCGATGAGCTGCTGGTGCCCCCGGTGCACCCCGTCGTACATGCCGACCGTGACCACGGTCCGCCCGAGGTCACCCGGGGTGGCCTCCAGGCCGCGCCAGCGCCGCACGCTCAGCCCGCGGTGACGGTGTGCCGCCAGCCGTGGTCGTCGGCGACCCGGCCGTGCTGGATGTCCAGCAGCCGCTCGCGCAGCGCCATCGTGACGGTGCCCGGCGTGCCGTCGCCCACCGAGAAGTCACCGGTGCGGGCCTTGACGTCGCCGACCGGGGTGATGACCGCGGCCGTGCCGCAGGCGAAGGTCTCGGTGATCGACCCGTCGGCCACCCCGGCGCGCCACTCCTCGACCGAGAACTTGCGCTCGGTCACCCGGTGGCCCAGCTCCTGCGCCACGGTGACCAGCGACTCGCGGGTGATGCCCGGCAGCAGGGTGCCGGTGAGCTCGGGGGTGACCAGCTCGGCGTCGGCACCCGAGCCCAGGACGAAGAACAGGTTCATCCCGCCCATCTCCTCGACGTACTTCTTCTCCACGGCGTCCAGCCACACGACCTGGTCGCAGCCGGCCGCGATGGCCTGCTCCTGGGCCAGCAGGCTGGCGGCGTAGTTGCCGGCGCACTTGACGTCGCCGGTGCCGCCGGGGGCGGCCCGGATGTAGTCCTCGGACAGGTAGACCGACACCGGCTGGACACCGCGCGGGAAGTAGGCGCCGGCCGGGCTGGCGATGACCACGAACAGGTACTCCGACGCCGGCCGCACACCCAGGAACGGCTCGACGGCCAGCTGGTAGGGCCGGATGTAGAGGGTCTGGTCCGGGCCGGTGGGCACCCAGTCGCGGTCGGCGTCGACCAGGGCGTCGACGGCGGCGACGAACCCCTCGGCCGGGACCGGCGGCATCGCCATGCGGACGGCGCCGCGGGCCATGCGGGCGGCGTTCTGCTCGGGCCGGAAGATCGAGACCGACCCGTCGGGCTGGGCGTAGGCCTTCAGACCCTCGAAGATCGACTGCGCGTAGTGCAGCGCGGCGGTGCTGGGGTCCAGCTGCAGCGGGGCGTAGCCGGTCAGCTTCGCCTCGGTCCAGCCGCGGCCGGCGACGTAGCGGGCGATGACCATGTGGTCGGTGAAGACCTTGCCGAAGCCCGGGTCGGCCAGCAGCTGCTCGCGCTCGGCGGCCGAACGGCGGGGCGCCTGCTCCACCACCACCGGCACGCCCTCGGCGAAGGTGCGCGAGGAGGTGTGGCTGGGGCTGAGCGTGTCGGTCATGGCTCCCACTTCGGATCGGGGACGACGTCGGGCCCGTGCCCGACAGCCCGAGACTAGTCCCGCTCCCCCGGCCGGGCGCCCACCGCGGACCTAGGCTCGGGTGCATGTCACCCGCGGACACACCCTGGACCTCGACCCGCGTCCGCCGGGTCCGGGTCCGCCTGCACGGCCACGACCTGCACGCCCGCATCGGCGGCACGCAGGGGCCGGTGCTGCTCCTCGTGCACGGGCTGCTCGGGTCCGGCGCCAGCTTCGGGCCGGCGCTGGACGAGCTGGCCCGCACCCACCGGGTGGTCGCACCGGACCTCATGGGCCACGGGGAGTCCGAGAAGCCGCCCGGCGACTACAGCCTGGGGTCCTTCGCCACCCAGGCGCGGGACCTGCTGACCGTGCTGGGTGCCGGGTCGGCCACGGTGGTGGGCCACAGCCTGGGCGGTGGTGTCGCGCTGCAGTTCGCCCACCAGTTCCCCGGGCTGGTCGAGCGGTTGGTGCTGGTGGACTCCGGCGGTCTGGGCCGGGACGTGTCCCCCGCCCTCCGCGCGGTGACCCTGCCCGGCGCGGAGTGGGTGCTGCCGGCGGTGTTCAACCGCTTCACCCGGGCGGCCGGCCGCCAGGTGCTCCGGCCGCTGCAGCGCTGGACCCCGCCGGGTACGACGCAGGTGGTCACCGGGTTGGACACCCTGGCCGACGCCGACGCCCGGGCCGCCTTCGTGCACACGGCGCGGGCGGTGCTCGACTCCGGTGGTCAGCGGGTGAGCGCCGCCGACCGGGTCTACCTCGCCGAGGCCCTCCCGCTGCTGCTGGTCTGGGGCGCCGCCGACGCCGTCATCCCCGTGCGGCACGCCCACGAGCTGCACGCGCTGCTGCCCGGCAGCCGGCTGGAGGTCTTCGCCGGGGCCGGGCACTTCCCGCAGGTCGACGACCCGGGCCGGTTCGCCGCCGTCGTCACCGACTTCGTGGCGACGACGGCGGACCAGGTGCTCACGCCGGCCGAGCGCGAGGAACGCTGGGCCGCCGCCGTCCGCGGTGCGACGAGGATCGAGGACGCCGCCGAGGCCGACCCGCTCACGCCGTCGGGGACGCCTGCGTGACCACCTCGAAGGACCACACCGTCGACCCCGTGGCGGCCGGCCCCTGCCCGCCGGCGTCCGACCGCGCCTGCGCGTGACCGCGGGCGAAGTCCTGACCGTCCTGCCACGCCTGGAAGTCGGCCTCGCTGCGCCAGCGGGTGTAGACGAGGTAGTCGTCGGTGCCCTCGACCGGCCGGAGCAGCTCGAACCACTCGAACCCGTCCGAGGACTCGACGGCCCCGGCCCGGTTCGCGAAGCGCTGCTCCAGGCGCTCCCGGGCCTCGGCCGGCACGGTCAGGACGTTGATCTTCACGACGCTCATGGCAGCTCATCCTGCTCCGCCGCGGACGGCGGCCTCCGGACGGGGGACGGGTGACGGAGCTCGCCGTGGCTGCGGCCGTCCTGGCCATGCTCGTCAACAGCGCCGCCTCCCTCCTGGAGGCCGAGGGCAGCCGGCGGGTGCGCCCGGGCCGACCGTTGGCCACCCAGCCGGTCTACCTCGGCGGCCTCCTGCTCGACGCGGTGGGCTGGGTGCTGTCCGTGGTCGCGCTGCGGTCGCTGCCCGTGGTCACCGTGCAGTCGGTGCTGGCCGGCTCCGTCGCCGTCACCACGGTCGCCGGACGCCGCGGGCGGGTGCGGGACCTCCCCGGCCGCCAGCTGACCGGGGTGGTCGCGGTGGTGACCGGGCTGGTCGTCGTGGCCGCGTCCGCGCGGCCGGGCCGGGCGGAGGTGCTGCCCGCGGCTGCCGCCCCGGTGCTGCTGACCGGGGCTGTGCTGGCCCTGCTCGCCCTGGAGCCGGTGCGCCGCTCCACGTCCGCCCTGCGGACCGCGGCCCTGGCCGGCCTGGCCTACGGCGGGGTGGCGCTGTCCGTGCGCGCGCTGCACGTGCGCTCCACCGGGTGGGGCTCGGTGCTCGAGCTGGCCGCGGAACCGCTGGCGTACGCGGTGGCGGTCTACGGCCTGGTGGGGACGCTCTGGGTGGCCACCGCCCTGCGGGAGGGGGCGGTCGGCGCCGTGACCGCGGTGCTGTCGGTGACCCAGGTGGTGGTGCCCGGGCTGGTGGGCCTGCTGCTGCTGGGCGACCGGGTGCGGCCGGGCTGGGTCCCGGCCCTGGTCGTCGGGCTGGTGCTGACCGTGGTCGGCGTGCTGCTGCTGGCCGCGCGGGGACGGCTCAGCCGGGGAAGCCCACGGTGACCCGAGCGGTCTGCCCGGCGTCCTCGACCAGGGCGACCAGCCGGCCGTCGGGGTCGACGGCGGCGTGCAGACCCGGCGTCCCGGTCGCGGGGATGCGCTTGCCGTGCCCGAGGTCGACGGCCTCCGCCGCGGTGACCGCGCGCTCGGGGAACACGGCGCGGGCGGCCTCGGTGAGCGGCACGAAGCCCGGCCCGCTGCCGGCGAGCAGCGCGGCGGCGGCCTCCTCGACCGCTCGGGCGACGGCCGCGTCGAAGGGGCCCGAGCGGGTGCGGCGCAGGGCGGTGAGGTGTCCGCCCACCCCCAGCGCGGCCCCGGCGTCCCGCGCGATGGCCCGGATGTAGGTGCCGGTGGAGCAGGTGACGTCGACGTCCACGTCGACCAGGTCGGCGGTGGGCCGGCGGACCGCGTGGACGTCGAGGGCGTGCACGGTCACCGACCGCGCGGCCAGCTCGAACTCCTCGCCGGCCCGCACCCGGTCGTAGGAGCGGACGCCGTCGACCTTCACCGCGCTGACCGAGGACGGGACCTGCTGCAGCGCGCCGGTCTGGGCGGCCAGCGCGGCCCGGACGTCGTCCTCGGTCAGGGCCGCCGCCGACGTGGTCGTGAGGACGTCGCCCTCGCGGTCGTCGGTGACCGTGGTCTGCCCGAACCGGACGGTCGCCGCATAGCTCTTGTCGGTGCCCGACAGGTGGCCCAGCAACCGGGTGGCGGCACCCACGCCGAGCACCAGCACGCCGGTGGCCATCGGGTCCAGGGTGCCGGCGTGGCCGACCTTGCGCACCGACAACGCCCGCCGGGCGCGGGCGACCACGTCGTGGGAGGTCATGCCGGGCTGCTTGTCGACCACCAGCAGACCGGGCGGGACGTCGGCGTCGGGCTTGCGGGGGCTCACCGGACCACCGTCGCAGAGGTCCACCGGTCACCGGACACCCGGGCCACCACACCCACCAGGCGCAGCACGACGAACAGCGTCAGGCCGCTCCACACGCCGGCGAGCCCCCACCCCAGCGGCACCGACAGCAGCGAGAGCGGGACGAACCCGACCAGCGCCGCACCGATGGTGACCGTGCGCAGGTACCCGACGTCGCCCGCCCCCATGAGGACGCCGTCCAGGGCGAAGACCACGCCGGCCAGCGGCTGCATCGCAGCCAGGAACCACCAGACGACCGATGCCTGGGCCAGCACCGCGGGGTCGGCGGTGAACAACGGCACCAGCACCGGCCGGACCAGCACCAGGACGACGGCGACCACCACGCCGGTGCCCAGGCCCCACCACACCACCCGCAGGGCCGACCCCCGCGCATCGGCCACCCGGCCGGCCCCCAGGGCCTGGCCGACCAGGGTCTGCGCGGCGATCGCGTAGGCGTCCAGCACCAGGGCCAGGAACAGCCACAGCTGCAGCGCGATCTGGTGGGCACCCAGCTCGGCGGTGCTCGACCGGGCCACCACGGCCGCGGCGACCGCGAACGCCCCCTGCAGGACCGCGGCGCGCAGCAGCAGGTCCCGACCGATCGTCAGCTGGGCGAGCACGGCGGGCAGCCGGGGCCGCATCGGCACCCGCTCCCGGCGCAGGGTGGCCAGGAACAGCGCCGCCGAGACCGACTGGCCGGCCACGTTGGCCACGGCCGAACCCTCCAGCCCGAGACCGGCCGGGTACACCAGCAGCGGGTTGAGCACGAGGCTCACCAGGCTGCCCGCCACCACGAACCGCACCGGGCGACGCAGCTCGGCCACCCCGCGCAGCCACCCGTTGCCGGCCAGCGCCACCAGCAGCATCGGCAGCCCGAGGACGGCGATCCGCAGCCACCCCTCGGCCGCGGTCGCCACCGGGCCCGCACCACCGGCCAGCACCCGGGTCAGGGGTCCGGCGGCCAGCTGGAAGCCCAGGACACCGAGCAGGCCGATGCCCAGCGCCAACCAGGTGGCCTGCACGCCCTCGGCGACCGCACCGGCCCGGTCGCCGGCTCCCGCGCGGCGGGCGGCGCGCGCCGTCGTCCCGTAGGCCAGGAAGTTGAGCAGGCCGACGACCGGGGCCAGCAGGCCCCCGCCGACGGCGAGACCGCCCAGCTGCACCGTGCCCAGGTGCCCGATGACCGCGGTGTCGACCAGCAGGTACAGCGGCTCCGCCGCCAGCACCACCAGCGCCGGCAGAGCCAGTGCGGGGACGGACCGGTTCACAACCGCGCGCGGACGGCGGCGATCGTTCCCTCGCGGTCGAGGTGGGAGGTGAACCCGGCGGCCATGCGGTGCCCGCCGCCGCCCAGCGCCTGGGCGACCGCGGAGACGTCGGTGGCCCCGCGGGAGCGCAGCGACACGTTCCAGCTGCCGTCGGCCGAGCCCTTGAGCACGCAGGCGACGTCGGCCTCCTCGGCCGACCGGATGGTGTCCACCAGGGCCTCGAGGTGGTCGGGGGCCAGCCCGTGCCCGGCCGCCTCCGCGGTGGTGGCCCAGGTCCAGACCAGGCCGGCCCCCGCCGCGGTGTCCAGGGTGGCCCGACCGGCGGCCAGGGACAGCAGCGCGAGCCAGCCGAACGGCGCGGTGTCGAACAACCGCTGGCTGATGCGCGCGTGGTCGATGCCGGTGCCCAGCAGCCGGGCCGCGAGCTCGTGGGTGCCCGGTGACGTGTTGCCGAACCGGAAGGACCCGGTGTCGGCGGCGAGCCCGGCGTACAGGCAGGTGGCCAGGTCGGCGTCCAGCTCGACACCCAGGCCGTCGAGCAGGTCGGCGACGAGCACGACGGTGGCGGCGGCCGCGGGGTCGATCAGCCGGGTGGTGCCGAAGCCCGGGTTGGAGGCGTGGTGGTCGACGACCAGCGAGGCCGGGGCGGACTCCAGCAGCGGCCCGACCTCACCGAGCCGGCGGAGGTCGGCGGCGTCCAGCCCGACCACCAGGTCGGGGGTCGCGGGGAGCTCGGGCGCGGGCACGAGCGTGCCTGCGCCGGGGAGCCAGCCCAAGGAGGCCGGGAGCACGAAGGGTCCGGGGAAGGTGGCGCTGACCCGTGCCCCACGTCGACGCAGCCCCTCGGCCAGCGCCAGGGTGCTGCCCAGCGCGTCGGCGTCGGGCTGCACGTGCGCCGAGAGGACGACGACGGCGCCGTCGTCGGCCGCCCGGGCGAGGACGGCGACGGCGGCACCCAGTGCGCCCTCCGGTGCCACCGGGATCAGCTGTCGCCGGGACCGGACGAGGCGTGCGGCACCTCGTCGGGCTCCTCACCGGGCGAGCCGCCGGCGACGGGGATGGCCGGCCCGCCGTCGGAGGGCTCGTCGGCCGCGATGGAGGCGGCGTTGGCGTCGGTCGCCGGGTCGGCCGACCCGGCCTGCCCCGTACGACCGCCCGCGGTGGGGTCGGTCTGCTCCCCGGGGACCGTGCGCCCGCCCAGGGTGGCGGCGGGCTGGCCCTCGTCGGGGGTGGTCGGGTCCGGGTCGACTGCCTCGGTCACGGGGTGCTCCTCTGCCGGTGGGTGTCGAGCTCGTCGTCCAGCGGGGTGGCGTCGAGGTCGGCGGTGTCGTCGTCGTCCTCGTCGTCCGCAGCGGGCTTGCGGTACGGGTCGGCATCGCCGGCGTAGGCGGCCCCGGCCCGGGCCCGGGCCAGCTCCTCGTCGGCCAGCCGGGCCCGCTCGAGCGCCTCGTCGAGCTCACGGGCTGTCTCGGGGACGACGTCGGCGACGAAGGTCAGGGTGGGCACGAACTTGATGCCGGTCTGCTTGCCCACCGTCGAGCGGAGCACACCGGTGGCGCTGGCCAGCGCGGCGGCGGAGTCCGACACCGCCTCGGCGTCGCCGTACACGGTGTAGAACAGCGTGGCCTCGCGGAGGTCGCTGGTGACCCGGGAGTCGGTGATGGTGACCATCCCCAACCGCGGGTCCTTGATCTGCATCTCGATGGTGGCGGAGACGATCTGGCGGATCCGCACCGCCAGCTTGCGTGCCCGGGCCGCGTCGGCCATCGGACCTCCCCTTCGGTCAGGTGTCGGTGTCGCTGGTCAGCTGCCGGTGGGTGGACAGCAGGGTCACCTCGGGCCGCTCGGCCAGCAGGCGTTCGCAGGCGTCGAGGACGTCGGTCACCTGCCCGGCGTCGCCGGCCACCGCGGCGACCCCGATCTGCACCCGGCGGTGCAGGTCCTGGTCGCCCACCTCGGCGGCGGCGACGGCGAACCGGCGCCGGAGCTCGGCCACGATCGGCTTCACCACGGCGCGCTTGCCCTTGAGCGAGTGCACGTCGCCCAGGAGGAGGTCGGCGCTCAACGAACCGGTGAACACGGGAAGGACCCCCTCCTGCCCACCACGAGCACGCTCGCGGCGGGGCCCGGGAGGGGGCCAGCCGCCGGTGACGACGACTGGCCCCCTTCCGTCACGGCCTCGGCTTCTCGCGCAGCTCGAACGTCTCGATGACGTCCTCGGGCTTGATGTCGTTGAACGACCCCAGCCCGATGCCGCACTCGTAGCCCTCGCGGACCTCGGTCGCGTCGTCCTTGAACCGGCGCAGCGAGTCGACCGACAGGTTGTCGGCGACGACCGCACCGTCGCGGATGAGCCGGGCCTTGCTGTTGCGCACGATCGTGCCGCTGCGCACCAGCGAACCCGCGACGTTGCCGATCTTGGGCACCCGGAAGACCTCGCGGACCTCCGCGCGGCCCAGCTGCACCTCTTCGTACTCGGGCTTGAGCATGCCCTTGAGCGCAGCCTCGATCTCCTCGATGGCCTGGTAGATCACCGAGTAGTAGCGCACGTCGACGCCCTCGCGGTTGGCGAGCTCGGTGGCCTGCCCCTCGGCCCGGACGTTGAAGCCCAGGACGATGACGTCGTCGGCCAGCGCCAGGTCGATGTCGCTCTTGGTGATGCCGCCGACGCCGCGGTGGATGACCCGCAGCGACAGGTCGTCGCTCACCTCGATCTTCATCAGCGCCTCTTCCAGCGCCTCGACGGTGCCGGAGTTGTCGCCCTTGATGATCAGGTTGAGCTCGCGGCTCTCCTTCAGGGCGGCGTCGAGGTCCTCGAGGCTGATCCGCTTGCGCGCCGAGGCGTTCTGCGCGTTGCGGATGCGGGCCTGACGGCGGTCGGCGATCTGCCGGGCCGTGCGGTCCTCCTCCACCACCAGGAACGTGTCGCCGGCGCGGGGCACCGAGGTGAGACCCACGACCTGCACGGGGCGGGCCGGCAGGGCCTCCTTCAGCTTGTTGCCGTGCTCGTCGAGCAGCGACCGGACGCGACCGTAGGCGTCGCCGGCCACGATCGAGTCGCCCTGGCGGAGCGTGCCGCGCTGGACCAGCACCGTGGCGACGGGGCCACGACCCTTGTCCAGCTTGCCCTCGATGACGACGCCCTGGGGGTCCTGCTCGGTGTTCGCGCGCAGGTCCAGCGAGGCGTCGGCGGTCAGCAGCACCGCGGCCTCCAGCTCCTCGAGGCCCTGGCGCGTGGTGGCCGAGACGTCGACGAACATGGTCTCGCCGCCGTACTCCTCGGCGACCAGGCCGTACTCGGTGAGCTGCTGGCGGATCTTGGCGGGGTTGGCCCCCTCCTTGTCCACCTTGTTCACCGCGACCACGATCGGCACCTGGGCCGCCTGGGCGTGGTTGAGCGCCTCGACCGTCTGCGGCATGACGCCGTCGTCGGCCGCGACCACCAGCACCACGATGTCGGTCACCTTGGCGCCACGGGCACGCATCGCGGTGAACGACTCGTGACCCGGGGTGTCGATGAAGGTGATCGGCCGCTCGACGCCGTCGAGCTCGGTGACGATCTGGTAGGCGCCGATGTGCTGGGTGATGCCACCGGCCTCCTTCGCCACGACGTTCGTGTGGCGCAGGGCGTCCAGCAGCTTGGTCTTGCCGTGGTCGACGTGACCCATGACGGTGACCACCGGCGGGCGGGAGTCCCAGTCGTCCTCGTCGCCCTCCTCGTCGCCGAAGGTGAGGTCGAAGGTCTCGAGCAGCTCGCGGTCCTCGTCCTCGGGGCTGACGACCTGGATGACCCAGTCGATCTCGGCACCGAGCAGCTGGAGCGTCTCGTCGTTGACCGACTGCGTGGCGGTGACCATCTCGCCCAGGTGGAACAGGGCGGTCACCAGTGCGGCCGGCTGCGCGTTGATGCGCTCGGCGAGGTCGGTCAGCGAAGCACCGCGGGGCAGCCGGACGGTCTGCCCGTTGCCGCGGGGCAGGCTGACGCCGCCCATCGAGGGCGCCGCCATGGAGTCGAACTCCTGACGCCGCTGCTTCTTGCTCTTGCGCCCGCGGACGGGTCCGCGGCCACCGGGACGCCCGAAGGCACCCGCGGTACCGGCACCGGAACCACCGCGGCCACGGCCACGGCCGCCGCCACCGGGACGGAAACCGCCCGCGGGGGCGCCGCCGCCACCGGGCGCACCGCCACCGCCGCCGGGACGGAAGCCACCGCCACCAGGAGCACCGGGACGGCCACGGCCGCCGGGGGCACCCGGACGACCGGCCGCCCGGCCGGGCATCATGCCCGGGCTGGGCCGCTGCGGCATCATGCCCGGGTTGGGACGCGGTCCACCCGGACCGGCGGCCGGACGCGGGCCACCGGGGCCCGACGGCGGACGGGGCCCACCGGCACCGGGGGCCGGACGGGGACCGCCCTGGCCCGGGGCACCCTGGGACGGCGCGGCGCCACCGGGGGCCTGCGGACCGGGACGACCCGGCGCGGCAGGGCGCGGAGCGCTGCTGAAGGGGTTGTTGCCCGGCCGGGGAGCCGGACGGGGGCCGGGCCGCGGAGCGGCACCACCGGGGCGCGGGGCGCCCTGGCCGGAGCCGGCCTGACCGGGAGCCGAACCACCCGGAGCGGCCGGGCGGGGTGCGCCCGGACGCGGGGCACCCTGGCCGGGACGGGCCTGGGTCGGCGCGCTCGCCGCCGGGGCCTGGGCAGCCGGGGCAGCCGGGGCCTGGGCAGCCGGTGCCTGGGCCGCAGTGGCCTGGGCGGCGGGTGCCTGCGGGGCAGGGGCCTGGCGCGGGCCGGGACGGGGGGCACCCGAGGGGCGACCGACCGGACGCGGACCGGGGGCCGGGGTGGCTGCCGCAGGAGCGCTCGGCGCCTGGGCGGCCGGGGCACCCGCAGCGGGGGCGCTGGCCACCGGGGCGGAGGGCGCCGGTGCGGCCGGACGCGGGGTGGGCCGAGGGCCTGGGGTGGGGGCGCTCGAGGACCCGTAGGCCTCGCGCAGCCGCCGGGCCACGGGGGCCTCGACCGTCGATGATGCGGACTTCACGAACTCGCCCTGCTCCTTGAGCTTGGCGAGCACGGCCTTGCTGTCGACACCGAGCTCTTTAGCGAGCTCGTGTACGCGGGCTTTGCCTGGCACGGGTCTCCTCAGTGGTGAGGCCGGCGGCTGGCCCGCTCGACCTCGTCGTCAGTGGTACATGGTCATCGGTGCGACTTCACGGGTGGGTCATCCGAGGACGTCCTGCTCTCGACGAGCGGACCGGCCGGGTGCCGGTCCGACGGTTGGTGCTGTGCGCTGCCGGTCTGCGCCTGGTCGACGTGGGCCTGCAGCAGGCCGGTCTCCAGCGGGGCGCCGACTCGCAGCGCACGCGGGAAGGCCCGGCGCCGGTCAGCTGCGCGCAGGCACTCGGGGGTGGGGTGCACGGAGGCACCCCGTCCCGGGAGCCGGCGGGCGGGGTCCGGGGTGAGCCGGGAGCCCCGCACGACGACGCGCAGCAGTTCCGTGACCGGAGCGCGTCGCCGGCACCCCACACAGGTGCGGACCGGGATCGGCGTTTCGGCCATCGACGAGTCTAGCGCGCCGACGGCCCGCGGTGTTCCGGGCGCCGGACGGGGCCACCCCGCTGGGGGCCACCCCGGCCCGGCAGGCCGCCGGTCTCGCCGGCCGGCCGCGGTGCCGACCGCAGCGGTGCCCGACCCACGCCCGGGGACACGGTGTCCTCGGTCTCGGGCTGGGCGTCGCTGCGGATGTCGATGCGGCAGCCGGTGAGGCGGGCGGCCAGGCGGGCGTTCTGGCCCTCCTTGCCGATGGCCAGCGACAGCTGGTAGTCGGGGACGACGACGCGGACCGCGCGGGCGGCCGGGTCGACCACCCGGGCGCTCGTGACCCGGGCCGGGGACAGCGCGGAGGCGACAAAGGTGGCCTCGTCGTCGGACCAGTCCACGATGTCGATCTTCTCGCCGTGCAGCTCGCTCATCACGTTGCGCACCCGCTGGCCCATCGGGCCGATGCAGGACCCCTTGGCGTTCAGCCCCGGGACCGAGGTGCGGACGGCGATCTTGGACCGGTGACCGGCCTCGCGGGCCACCGCGACGATCTCGACGCTGCCGTCGGCGATCTCGGGGACCTCCAGGGCGAACAGCTTGCGCACCAGGTTGGGGTGGCTGCGGGAGATGGTGACCTGGGGGCCGCGGAAGGTGCGGGCGACCGACACCACGTAGGCCTTGAGCCGGCTGCCGTGCGGGTAGGTCTCGCCGGGCACCTGCTCGGTGGAGGGCAGGTTCGCCTCGACCTTGCCGATGTCGAGGAGGACGGTGCCCTCGTTGTTGCGGCGCTCGTGGGCCTGCACGATGCCGCCGACGATGTCGCCCTCCTTGCCGACGTACTCGCCGAAGGTCTTCTCGTGCTCGGCGTCGCGCAGCCGCTGCACGATGACCTGCTTGGCGGTGCTGGCCGCGATCCGGCCGAAGTCGGTCGGGGTGTCGTCCCACTCGTGCACGACCTCGCCGTCCTCGCCCAGCTCCTGGGCCAGCACGGCGACCTCGCCGCTCTTGCGGTCGATCTGCACGCGGACGTGCTTGGCCGCGCCCTCGGCGTGCCGGTAGGCGGTGACCAGCGCGGTCTCGATCGCCAGCAGCACGGTGTCGGCCGGGATGCCCTTCTCCCGCTCGACCGCCTTGAGGGCGGTCACGTCGATGTTCACTGCTTCTCCTGGTCCTGGGCCGCGTCGGCGGCCCCGTGGTGCTCGTGGTCGTGCTCGTCGTCGTGCTCGTCGTCCAGCTCGTCGACGTCGTCCGCGGTCAGCGGCTGGTCGTCGTCCTCGTCGGCCGGGCCCTCGTGCACGAGGTGCTCGTCGCGGTGGCCGGCGGGGCGGTTGAACTCGACCTGCACCCGCCCCTCGCCCAGCTCGGCCCAGGTCAGGGCGCGGTTGCCCACGGCCTTGCGGACCTGGCCCTTCTTGGCCCCGCCCTTCTCCACCGCGAGGGTGACGGCGTCCTCGTCGACCGAGACCACCCGCCCGACCAGCTCGGCCCCGCCGACCGTGGTGGTGACCAGGCGGCCGACGTTGCGCCGCCAGTGCCGCGGCACGGTGAGCGGGCGGTCGACCCCGGGGCTGGTCACCTCGAGGACGTACGGCGAGCGGCCGAGGTCGTCGTCCGCGGTGTCCGCGTGGGTGTCGAGGACGTCGGACAGCGCCCGGCTCACCTCGGCGACGTCGTCCAGGCTCACCCCGCTGTCCCGGTCGACGACCACGCGCACCACGAACCGGTTGCCGGCGGCACGGACGTCGAGGTCCTCGAGGTCGTACCCCGCGGCGACGACCACCGGGGTGAACCAGGCCGACAGCCGCTGGGCGGCGACGGGACCGGATCGGGAGCCGGACGACGTGGACACCGGGGCCTCCTCGGGCTGGCTGGTGGTGGCGAGCGGCGCGCGACCCGGGCGGACCGGGGATCGGGCACCGGGCGCGGCGACGGCCGCGGGGAGCCGCGGCGGAAGGCCCACGGTACCGCCCGCACGGCGGCTCCCGGCCCGGCGGGCGCGCCTGCACCCGGGCCGACTGCCAGGATGTGCCCGATGTCCACCCGCCCCGCCCACCCGGCCACCACGGGGACCCCCACCCGCCGGTCCTTCCTGGTCGGCGTCGGGGTCCTCCCGGTGCTGGCGGTGGTGTCGGCGTGCACCGGCACCGCGCCCGGGGCCGACGCGGTCACCCCGGCCCAGGTGGACCGGCTGGCCGGGCAGGTGGCCGTCCAGCAGCAGCTGGTCGCCGCCTACGCCACCGCCTTCGCCGCCGCCCCCGAGCTCGCCACCGCGGCGACCGACCTCGCCGACCAGGCGCAGGCGCAGCTGGACCGGTTGCGGGACGCCGCCCCGTCGGTCACCGGGTCCCCGACCGCCGCCTCGTCCACGGCGGCGTCCCCGTCGGCGTCCCCGTCGGGCGCCCCGCGGGCCGACCTCCGCGCGCAGGTCGCCGCGGCGGCGGACTCCCACGCCACCGCGTGCCTCGAGTTCACCGGGGCCCGCGCGGCGCTGCTGGGCAGCATCGCGGCGGGCCTCCGCGGGCAGGACGGGCTGCTGGCATGACCACCCCCTCCTCGGCTGCCTCCTCGGCTGCCTCCTCGGCTGCGCCGAGCTCGTCGGACGACGGCGAGGCCGGGTCGGCCCGGGCCGAGACCGCCGCCCTCCAGGACGCCCTGGCGGCCGAGCACGCCGCCGTCTGGGGCTACGGCACCGTGGGCGCTGCCCTGGAGGGCGGCGACCGGTCCGCGGTGGGGACGGCGGCGCAGGCGCACCGCGACCTCCGCGACCGGCTCGCGGCCCTGCTCACCGACCGCGGCGCCGACCCCGTGGCGACGGAGGCCGCCTACCAGCTGCCGTTCCCGGTGCTGTCGGCCGTCGACGCCGCCACGCTGGCGGCTACCCTCGAGGAGGGCACGACCGCGGCGTGGGTGTGGGTGCTCGACCAGGCGGCGCAGCGCTCCGTGCGCGAGCTGGGGGTGGCCTCCGCCTCGGCCGCCGAGGTCCGGGCGGTCGCCTGGCGCCGGCAGGCCGGCACCACCCCCGTGACCTCCGCGACCCCGGGCCTGCCCGCCGCCTGAGGCTGCGAGCCGGCTGTGCGGACCCGATGATCGGGCGCATGCCAGCCGAGCCCCAGACCGGTCCCCCCGCCGACCCGCTCGCCGCGCAGGAACCGGGCCGCCGGTTCCCCACCGCGCGGGGTGCCCTGCCCCTGCCGGGGACCGCCGACCTGCCCGAGCCCCGGCCCCTGCGGAAGGTCCTCGGCCCCGGCGTCATCGGGGCCGGCATCGGCCTGGCGTCGGGTGAGTTCGTGCTCTACCCCTACATCGCCAGCGAGGTCGGGCTGTCGTTCCTGTGGGCGGCGTTCGTGGGGGTGACCCTGCAGCTGTTCATCAACATGGAGATCGAGCGGTACACGCTGGCGACCGGCGAGACGGCGCTGACCGGCTTCTCCCGGCTGTGGCGGCACTGGGGCCTGGTGTTCGGCCTGCTGACGATCCTGGCGAACCTCTGGCCCGGGTGGGCCACCAGCTCGGCCACCGTGCTCACCTACGCGGTGGGCGGGGGCGACGTCACCCTGATCGCGCTGCTCATGCTGGCCTCGATCGGGCTGGTGCTCACCCTCTCCCCGGTCGTCTACACCGCGGTCGAGAGGATCGAGTTCGTCAAGGTCGGCGCCGTGCTGGCGTTCGTCGTCATCGCGTTCGTCGCGGTGGTCGGCGCCGACGACGTCGCGGAGACCACGCGGGTGGTCACCGACTTCGGCTCGGTGCCCAGCCAGCTCGGCCTCGCGCTCGTGCTCGGCGCGCTGGCCTTCGCCGGGGGCGGCGGTGGGCAGAACCTGGTGCAGAGCAACTGGATCCGGGACAAGGGCTTCGGCATGGGCGCCCGCATCCCCCGCCTGGTCTCCCCGGTGACCGGCGAGGACCAGGCGAAGCCCTCGACCGGGTTCCTGTTCCCGGCCACCCCCGACAACCTCCGCCGGTGGAAGGGGTGGTGGCAGGTCGCCAACACCGAGCAGCTGGTCAGCTTCTGGTTCCTGACCTGGCTGACCATCTCGGCGACGTCGGTCATCGCCTACGCGACCGTGTTCGGCGCCGACACCCCCGGCAACGACATCAGCTTCCTGCAGACCGAGGGCCAGGTGCTGGCCGACACCGTGGGCGGCTGGTTCGGCACGTTCTTCTGGTGGATCGGCGCGGTGTCGCTCTACGCGGCCGCGCTGGGCATCTGCGACTACACCGCCCGGCTGGTCGCCGACACCGTCAAGGTGAGCTACCTGGCGGGGTCGCAGCGGTGGAGCGAGAGCCGGATCTACTCGACGGTCGTCTGGGGCCTGCTGGTCGTCGGTGCCGCGGTGCTGCTGTCGGGCTTCGACCAGCCCCTCGTGCTGCTGGTGATCAGCTCCGTCGTCGGCGGCTTCATGATGTTCGTCTACTCGATCCTGCTGATCCGCCTCAACCGCACGGCGCTGCCGGCCGCGATCCGCGTGCGCGGGTACCGGCTGGTCGTGATGGTGCTCGCCGTCCTGGTCTTCGGCGGCATCTCCGCGGTCATCATCGGCAACCAGGTGCTCAACCCCGGGGGCTAACCGGTCAGGCCGGCCAGGAACGCGTTCGTGACCTGCACGGCGACGCTGCTGGACTGGCCGGCCTCGACCAGGACGGCGAAGGCGATGTCGCCCTGCGGCCCGCCGAGCTGGTAGCCGACGAACCAGCCGTGGGAGTCCGGCGGGGTGTTGCTCCCGAACTCCGCCGTGCCGGTCTTGCCGTACACCTCGCCGTCGCCGGACAGCCCGCGCGCCGTGCCCGAGAGGACCACCTCGCGCATCATCGGCCGCAGCTGGTCGAGCACTGCCTGGCTCGGCCCGGTGGGGGCCGCACCAGCCGGGTCGCCGCCGACCACCTCGACCGGCGCCGCCGGGGTGCCGCTGGCGATGCCGGCGGCCACGAGCGCCATCTGCGCCGGGCTCATCAGCACCTCGCCCTGGCCGATGGCGTCGGCGGCCTTGGTGGTGCCGGTGCTGGTCGCCGGCACGCTGCCGGAGAAGATTCCCACCGGCAGCTGCCAGTCGGTGCCCACGCCGTAGCCCGCCGCCGCCGCGGCGAGTGCGTCGTCGGGCAGCGTCAGGGCCTGCTGGATGAACGTCGTGTTGCAGGACTGGGCGAAGGCCGTGGTCAGCGGCACCGTGCCGAGGTCGAACTGGTCCTCGTTCTCGAACTCGCGACCGTCGACGGTGGTGGTGCCCGGGCAGGGCACGGCGGTGTCGGGGGTGACCGTGCCGGCCGAGAGCAGCGCGGTCGCGGTGATGGTCTTCATGCTCGACCCGGGCGGGAACTGCCCGGACAGCGCGTTGCCGGCGTTGGCCGCCCCGTTCGAGCTCACCGCGAGGATCTCCCCCGTGCCCGGCCGCACGACCACCAGGTGGGTGGCCAGCGACTGCCCCGCGACGGCAGCGTCGGCGGCGTTCTGGATCGCCGGGACCAACGGCACCTGCAGCGGGGTGCCGGCGACCGGGTCGACCGAGTCCACGACGGTGCCCGTGTCGCCCGTGGTGGTGTCCAGGCTGATCACGCTGACCGTGAACCCGGCGGTGCCGGTGAGCTGCTCCTGGTAGGCCCGCTGCAGCCCGGACAGGCCCAGGGCGTCACCGGCGGCGTAGAGCGGTTCGCCGTCCTCGCCCGTGGTCTCGTCGATCGCCTCGGCGGTGGCGTCGCCGACCCGCCCCAGCAGCGCTGCGCCGAACTGGGCGGTGGGGGCCAGCAGGCGGGTCGAGGTGGGGAAGACCGCGCCGGGCAGGTCGAACACCTGGGCCCGGATGGCCTCGAAGTCCGGCCGGCGCAGGGTGATGACCGGGACGAACTGGCCGTCGCCGGCCGCTTCGACGTCGGCGGTGATGGTGGCCGGGTCGATGCCCGTGGCCGCCCCCAACGCCGAGGCCAGCGACGGCAGGTCGGTGACCTGGGCCTTGTCCACCCCGACGTTCACCACCTCGGTCTCGGTGAACAGGGGTGCGCCGGTGGCGTCGGTGATGGCCGCCCGCTCGGGCAGCGACCGGGTCAGCTGCAGGTGCTGCCCCTCCACCAGCTCGGGGTGCACCACCGTGGGCTCGGCGACCACCTGCCACGGCGCGTCGGCGTCGGCCCGGGTGAGGTCCAGGGTCGCCGTGTAGCTCCAGTCCGGGGCGGCCGCGAGGTCCCAGGTCGCCGTCCAGCCCACGGTGGCCGCGGTGTCGTCGTCGCCGGTGACCGCCACGTCGCCCAGCTCGGCCGACAGCGTGGCGTCGGGCAGGTCCGTGGCGGTCTGCTGGAGCAGGGTGGTGGTGGCCGCGGCGTCGTCGGTGTCGCCGGCCGCGGTCTCGAGGTCGCCGCCGGACCACGCGTCGAGGAAGGCCTGCGCGGCCGACCGCGCGCCGTCGGCCGGGTCGTCCGAGGAGCAGGCCGCCAGCACGGGGCCGGCCAGGACGGCCGTCGTCACCAGCAGGACCGTGCCCCGTCGTGTGCTCACCCGTGCACTCTGGCACGGAGACCTGGCAGTCCTAGAACAACACCGAGGCGTACGTGCCGACGTCGCGGAAGCCCACCCGGTGGTAGGCGGCGCGGGCCGCGGCGTTGAAGTCGTTGACGTAGAGGCTGACCACGGGTGCGATGGCCCGGCGGGCGTACTCGACGACCGCCGCGGTGCCGGCCTGGCCGATCCCCCGCCCCCGGTGCTCCGGGGCCACCCAGACGCCCTGCACCTGGCAGGCCCGGCGCGAGACCGCACCGACCTCGGCCTTGAACACCACCGCGCCGTCCTCGATCCAGGCCAGCGACTGGCCGGCCCGCACCAGCTCCGTCACCCGGGCGCGGTACCCGGCGCCGCCGTCCACCCGCAGCGGGCTGACCCCGACCTCCTCGGTGAACATCGCGATCGCCGCCGGCAGCAACGTCTCGAGCTGGGCCGGCCGGACCGGCCGCACGCGCGGCTCGCCGGCGACCAGCGGCGGCCCGTCGATCGCCAGCAGGGGCTGCCGCGGCCGGATGTCCCGGGCCGGCCCCCAGTGCGGGGACAACCTGTCCCACAGCGGCGAGACCGTGCCGACCGGGCCGACGATGGTCGAGCAGCGCCGACCGGCCCGGCGCGCCCGGTCGGCGAAGGCGCGGGCGGCCTCCACCTCGACGCCGGGTCGGGCGAACGGGATCAGGTTCGCCCCGGCCAGGCAGACGGCGTCCAACCGGCCGGGGGCGCCCAGCCCCCACAGCGGGGCGCCCAGGGACGCCGGGTCGACCCCGTGCGTCTCGACCCGGCCGGCGAGCATGCAGGTGGCCACCGGGTCGGTGTCCAGCAGGTCGCGGACGGCCCGTTCGTCGGAGGCGTCCAGCACCCGGGCGGCCCGGGCGCCCAGCACCGTCACGTCGGTCAGGAGACGCTGACGGTGGGGACGCCGGAGGCGACGCCCTCGTCGGCCTGCTGCTCGGCGATGCGGAACGCCTCCTCGATGAGCGTCTCCACGATCTGCGACTCGGGCACGGTCTTGATGACCTCGCCCTTGACGAAGATCTGGCCCTTGCCGTTGCCCGAGGCGACGCCCAGGTCGGCCTCGCGGGCCTCGCCCGGGCCGTTGACGACGCAGCCCATGACGGCCACGCGCAGCGGGATCTCCATGCCCTCGAGCCCGGCGGTGACCTCGTCGGCCAGCTTGTAGACGTCGACCTGGGCGCGCCCGCACGAGGGGCAGGAGACGATCTCGAGCCGGCGCGGCTTGAGGTTCAGCGACTCCAGGATCTGCAGACCGACCTTGACCTCCTCGACCGGCGGCGCGGACAGCGAGACCCGGATGGTGTCGCCGATGCCCTGCGAGAGCAGCGCGCCGAAGGCCACCGCGGACTTGATGGTGCCCTGGAACTGCGGGCCGGCCTCGGTGACGCCCAGGTGCAAGGGGTAGTCGCACTGCTGGGCCAGCAGCTCGTAGGCGCGCACCATGACGACCGGGTCGTTGTGCTTGACCGAGATCTTGATGTCGCGGAAGTCGTGCTCCTCGAACAGCGAGCACTCCCACAGCGCCGACTCGACCAGCGCCTCGGGCGTGGCCTTGCCGTACTTCTCCAGCAGCCGCTTGTCGAGCGAGCCGGCGTTGACCCCGATGCGGATCGGGGTGCCGTGCTCCTTGGCCGCGCGGGCGATGTCGCCCACCTTGTCGTCGAACTTCTTGATGTTGCCCGGGTTCACCCGGACGGCGGCGCAGCCGGCCTCGATCGCGGCGAAGACGTACCGCGGCTGGAAGTGGATGTCGGCGATCACCGGGATCTGCGACTTCTTGGCGATGATCGGCAGCGCCTCGGCGTCGTCGGTGTCGGGGACGGCGACCCGCACGATCTGGCAGCCGGACGCGGTCAGCTCGGCGATCTGCTGCAGCGTGGCGTTGATGTCGGCGGTCTTGGTGGTGCACATGGACTGCACGCTGACCGGGGAGTCGCTGCCGACGCCGACGCCTCCGACGTCGAGCTGGCGGGTCCTCCGCCGGGGGGCGAGGACGGGGGGCGGGGGTGCGGGCATGCCGAGTGCGACGGTCACGGCTCCAGTGTCCCCCCTACTGCGAGATCGTGATCGGGTTGACGATGTCGGCCACCAGCAGCAGACCCGACAGCGCGATGAACAACCCGGCCACGACGTAGGCCACCGGCATCAACCGGGCGATGTCGAAGGGCCCGGGGTCGGGCCTCCCGCGCCGGCGGGCGACCGAGGCGCGGACCTTCTCGTACAGCGCGCCGGCCACGTGCCCGCCGTCCAGCGGGTAGATGGGCAGCAGGTTGAACAGGAACAGCACCAGGTTGACGCTGGCCAGCAGGCCGAGGAAGAAGCTCAGCTTCTGCAGCCCGGTGAAGTCGGAGAAGGCGAACACCTCACCCGAGATGCGCCCCACCCCGACGATGCCGATCGGGCCGTTCGCGTCGCGCTGGTCGCCGAGGAACGCGGCCCCGAACAGCGCCGGGATGCGCTGCGGGATCTCGACCAGCTTGTCGACGGAGTTGGCCACGATGTTGCCGAAGTAGCCGGGCACCTCGGTGATCGACTGCCGGGCGAGCGTGTCGGCCGGGCTCACCCCGAGGTAGCCGGCGGAGACCGTGCCCTCGCCGTCCAGGTCGGCCACGGTGTTGGGGATCGGGGTGACCTCGACCTGCCGCTCCTGGCCGTCGCGCTCGACGGTGAGGGTCAGCTGCTGGTCCGGCGCGGCCCGCACCGCGGTCTGCACCTGGGTCCAGGAGTTCCACGCAGTGGGGTCCAGCGCGCGGCCGTCGACGGCCGTGATGGTGTCGCCGGGACGCAGCCCCGCCTCCGCGGCCGGGCTCTCCGCCGGCAGGGCGCAGTCCGCCGTCCCCGCCTGGCACTCCTGGCCGGCGTCGGCGCCGCTGGTGACCAACGGCACCGAGCAGAGGTCGAACTCGGGGTCGTCCTGCAGCCGGTCCAGCGACTGGGCGTTCGAGGGGATGACGCACGCCGGGACCGTGGCCAGGGTGGTGGTCAGCACCTGCGTGCCGATGGTGGTCAGCGTCAGGGTGAACAGCACGACGGCCAGGAACAGGTTGTGCAGCGGGCCCGCCGACATCACGACCACCCGCTGCCACCAGGGCTTCTTGTAGAAGACCCGGTCGCCGTCGGTGGGCAGCACGTCGTTGAGCGCCGCGCCGCGGACCTCGGCGATGAAGCTGCGCATGCGGGTCGCGCGCTTGCTCTCGCCCTCCTCGGCCGGCGGGATCATGCCGACGATGCGGATGTAGCCGCCCAGCGGGATGGCTTTGACGCCGTACTCGGTCTCGCCGCGGCGCCGCGAGAACACGGTGGGCCCGAAGCCGACCATGAACTGCGGCACCCGCATGCCGAACTTCCGGGCCCAGTAGAAGTGCCCGAACTCGTGGAAGCCGATCGAGAACAGCAGGCCGACGAAGAAGGCGACGATCCCGAGGACGGTCAGCAGGATCCCGCTCAGGTCAACCTCCGGCGATCGCGCGACGGGCGTGCTCCCGGGCCCAGTTCTCGGCGGCCAGCACGTCCTCGACACGGGTGGGGACGCCGAGGTCCGGCGCCGCGTCGAGGGTACGCGCGATGACCTGCACGATCCCTGGGAACCGCAGCCGACCCGCCAGGAAGGCGGCGACCGCCTCCTCGTTGGCCGCGTTGAAGATCGCCGGCACCACGCCGCCGGCCTCCCCCGCCGTGCGCGCCAGGGCGACGGACGGGAACGCGTCGGTGTCCAGCGGGGCGAACTCCCACGTCTGGGCCGTCGACCAGTCCAGGGCCGGCTGCACGTGCGGGAGCCGGTCGGGCCAGGCCAGCGCCAGCGCGATCGGCAACCGCATGTCCGGCGGGCTGGCCTGCGCGATGGTCGCGCCGTCGGCGAACGTGACCATCGAGTGCACGATCGACCGCGGGTGGACGACGACGTCGATGTCGGCGTAGGGGACGTCGAAGAGCAGGTGCGCCTCGATCAGCTCGAGGCCCTTGTTGACCAGCGTGGCGCTGTTGATCGTCACGACCGGGCCCATGGCCCACGTCGGGTGGGCCAGCGCCTGCTCGACCGTGACGTCGGCGAGGTCGGCGGCGCTGCGGCCGCGGAAGGGCCCGCCGCTGGCGGTGAGCACGAGCCGGGCGACCTCGCCGCGAGCACCGCTGCGCAGGCACTGGGCCAGCGCCGAGTGCTCGGAGTCGACCGGCACGAGCTGCCCGGGTGCCGCGGCCGCGGTGACCAGGGCACCCCCGGCGACCAGCGACTCCTTGTTGGCCAGGGCGACGGTGCGCCCGGCGGCCAGGGCGGCCAGCGTGGGACCGAGCCCGATCGACCCGCTGATGCCGTTGAGGACGACGTCGGCCGGCCGGGCGGCGAGCTCCTCGGCCGCGCGGGGTCCGGCCAGGATCTCGGGCAGCCGGTACCGGCCCTGGTTCCACCCGCGCTGCTGGGCGGCGGCGTAGAAGGCGAGCTGGAGGTCCTGCGCCGCGGTGGCCCGCGCGACCGCGACGGTGTCCACCTGCAGCGTCAGCGCCTGCTCGGCCAGCAGGGCGACGTCACCGCCCCCGGCGGCCAGCCCGGTGATGCGCAGCCGGTCGGGGTTGGCCCGGGCCACCTCGATCGCCTGGGTGCCGATGGAGCCGGTGGACCCCAGGACGGTGACCGTGCGGGGGTCGCTCATGCGGCCATCCTCGCCGACCCGCCCGGCTGCCGCGTGCGGCGGGTGCGGGCCTGCCATGATGGCCCGGTGAGCACGGACGACCACCTCGGCCAGCAGACCAGCGCGACCGTCGTCGCCCAGTCCAACCGCGAGGAGGCGATCGTGCGGGCCGGCTCCGAGCCGGTGCACGACGCCGACCGCCCCGAGGACTGGGGCTGGCACGGCGAGACCGGCCGCAAGGGCCGCATCGGCGTCTTCTTCGCCGCCCTCGTGCTGTTCTCGATGCAGTTCACCAACCACGAGGGCAACGTCGAGAACATCTGGCTCAACGTCATCGCCGTCGGGCTGCTGGTCATCCTGGTGTGGGACTGGCGGCGTCGGAAGAACGCCTGGCGCTCGAAGTAGGAGAAGGACCCTGCCGTTCCATCAGGCGTCGGCAGCGCCCAGCTCGATCGTGGGTTCCAGCTGCGGCTGGGGCAGGGCCACGCCCGGCACCGAGAGCTCCTCGCTGGCGGCGAGCTGGCCGCAGGCGCCGTCGATGTCCTGGCCGCGGGTGTCGCGCACCGTCGTCGAGACCCCGTGCGCCTTCAGCCGGGCGACGAACTCCCGCTGCGCGGGCAGCGGGCTGGCGTCCCACTCGCTGCCCGGCGTCGGGTTCAGCGGGATCAGGTTCACGTGGGCCAACCGCTTGGCCAGCCGTGAGCCGAGCAGGTCCGCCCGCCAGGGCTGGTCGTTGACGTCCCGGATGAGCGCGTACTCGATCGAGTAGCGGCGGCCGGTCGTGCGGGCGTAGGCGTCGGCGGCCTCGAGCACCTCGGTCACGTTCCACCGGGTGTTCACCGGCACCAGCGTGTTGCGCAGGTCGTCGTCGGGGGCGTGCAGGCTCACCGCCAGGGTGATGTTGAGCCCCTCGTCGGTGAGCCGGCGGATCGCCGGGACCAGCCCGACCGTCGAGACGGTGACCGATCGCTGCGCCAGCCCGAGGCCGTGCGGGGCCGGCGAGAGCAGGGCGTCGAGCGTGGTGCGCACGCGGTTGTAGTTCGCCAGCGGCTCGCCCATGCCCATGAACACCACGTTGGACAGCCGCCCGGGGCCGCCCGGGATCTCGCCGGCCGCCATCGCCGCGGCGGCGGCCACCGCCTGGCCGATGATCTCGGCGGCCGACAGGTTGCGGGTGAGCCCGCCCTGGCCGGTCGCGCAGAACGGGCAGGCCATCCCGCAGCCGGCCTGGCTGGAGATGCAGACGGTGGCCCGCTCGGGGTACCGCATCAGGACGCTCTCGACCAGCGCGCCGTCGTGCAGGCGCCACAGCGTCTTGCGGGTACGCCCGCCGTCGGCGCTCTGGTGCCGGACGACGGTGAGCAGCCCCGGCAGCATGGCCTCGACGAGGTCGGCCCGCGCCGCGGCCGGCAGGTCGGTCATCGCCGCCGGGTCGGTGACCCCCGCGTAGAAGTGCCGGGCCAGCTGGTCGGCGCGGAAGGCCGGGTGCCCCAGCTCGACCACGGCCGCCCGGGCCTGGTCGCGGGTGAGGTCGGCGAGGTGCCGCGGGGGCTTCGCGGCCCGGCGGGGGGCGTCGAAGACCAGGGGCAGCGGGGCCCGGGGCGCAGAGGTATCAGCAGTCATGACCGCACCACTCTCCCACCGGCCGGTCCGTCGTGCCCCCACCGTCGCGGGTGAGATCCGTCCCGGCGGTCAGCTGTCCGGGTCGGTGGGGGTCGACGAGCCGTCGATCGCAGCGGAGGTCGTCGCCGAGGTCGGCGCGGAGGTCGGTGTGGTCGGACCGGTCGACGTCGGGTCCGTGGCGTCCGTGGGGGACGTCGTGGTCGGCACCGGTGCGGTCGTCGGCGTCGGCGTGGAGGCGGCCGGGTCCGGGGTGGGCACGACGAGCTCGCTCCCGGCCGGCGGGACGGCGGCGGACGCGACCGCGTCCGGGGTCGGCGCGGCCGCTGAGGCGGGCGCGGCGGACACCGGTGCCGGCGGGGCGGCGACCACCGCCGGCGCGGCGGACCGCACTGCTGCGGCGTCCGTGGCCGGGGTCGCCGGTGCGGAAGCGGCGGGCGGGGACGGGCTCGACGCAGCGGCGGTGCCGTGGCCCAGCGGGACCGGAGCGCCGGTGGCCGGGCTCGCCGCTGCGGACGTGGTCGGCCCGGCGGCCGCCGCCGGGGCGGAGGCCGTGCCGGCGCCGGGTCCGAGGAGCAGGGCCGCGACCACCACCAGCGCGATCGCCCCGACGGCGACCACGACCCGGCCGGCCGGGCTCGGCCCACCGGGCAGCTGCGGCGACCGGGTGGCGCTCGGGGCCGGGCCGGAGGACCCCGGTGGGGCGGGTGCGGGCGGGGCGGGTGCGGGCGGGGCGGGTGCGGGTGGGTCGCCGACCGGGTGGCTGACCCAGTCGGGCAGCCAGTCGTCGTCCCAGGCCGGCGTGGGGGCCGCGGGTCGCGGCACGACCGAGCTGCTCACGGGCGTCCTCCCTCCGGCCGCGGGCGGGTGCCGGGCCGGGGCCATGCTGCCGGGCCCGGGCCGGCCGGCACGGGAGGCGCGACCACCCACAGCTTCTCGACAGCTACGCCGGGTGACTGGTGGGGCTGGTGTGCTGCCGGATCCACCCGTGCATCGCTATGCCGGCCGCGACGCCCGCGTTCAGCGACCGGGTCGAGCCGAACTGCGAGATCGACACCGTGAGGTCGGCCCCGGCGCGGGCCTCGGCGGTCAGCCCGGGCCCCTCCTCGCCGAACAGCAGCACGCAGGCCCGCGGCAGGTCCACGGTCTCCAGCGGCACCGCACCGGGACCGTTGTCCACCGCGACCACCACCAGACCCGCGGTGCGGGCGTGGGCCAGCAGACCGGCCACGTCGGCGTGGTGGCGCAGGTGCTGGTACCGGTCGGTGACCATCGCCCCCCGCCGGTTCCACCGCCGCCGTCCGACCACGTGCACCTCGGCGGCGAGGAACGCGTTGGCGGTGCGCACGACCGTGCCGATGTTCAGGTCGTGGCCGAAGTTCTCGATGGCCACGTGGAAGGGGTGCCGGCGCCGGTCCAGGTCGGCCACGACGGCCTCGAGGGTCCAGTAGCGGTAGCGGTCGACCACGTTGCGCCGGTCGCCCTCGGCCAGCAGCTGCCGGTCGTAGTGCGGGTCGACCGGCCACGGCCCCACCCAGGGCCCCACCCCGACCGACGTCGGCCACTCGGTGGGGCCGGGCTGGTCGGCGGGGTCGGGCTGGTCGTCCATCCGGGGCAGCCTAGGTTGGCCCCGTGCTGCTGCACCTGTGCACCGTCGCCGACTGGTCCCGCGCCCGCGCCGAGGGCGGTGTCGACCCGCTCCCCGCGGTGGGGTTCGTGCACCTGTCCACCCCCGCGCAGGTCCACCTCCCCGCGCAGCGGCTGTTCGCCGGCCGGGACGACGTCCTGCTGCTGGTCGTGGACGAGGCCCGCCTGGTCGACCCCGTGCGCTACGAGCCCGGCGTGCCCGGCGATCCCGCGTCGATGCGCTTCCCGCACCTGTACGGACGCCTGCCGGCCACCGCCATCACCGCAGCCGTGCCGTGGCCGGAACCCCGGACGGCCGCGGACCTGCCCGACCTCTAGGCCGGGACGATGGCCTGCAGCAGCAGGTAGGCGACGACCGCCGAGGGCAGCAGGGAGTCCATGCGGTCCATCAGGCCGCCGTGGCCCGGGAGCAGGGCGCCCATGTCCTTGATGCCCAGGTCGCGCTTGATCAACGACTCGGCCAGGTCGCCCAGCGTGGCGGTGGCCGCCATCGCCACGCCGAAGGCGATGCCGCCCCACCACGGGCCGTGGAAGGTCAGGGTGATGACCAGCGTGCCGATGAGCACGCAGGCCAGCACGGACCCGAAGAAGCCCTCCCAGGACTTCTTCGGGCTGATGGACCCGGCCATCGGCCTGTCGCCGAAGAGCTTCTTGCCCAGCAGCACACCGGCGGCGAACCCGCCGACGTCGCTGCACACCACGGTCGCGATGAACAGCAGGACGCGCGCCGTGCCGTCGTCGGCGCTGAGCAGCAGGACGGCGAAGCCGGCCAGCAGCGGGACGTACAACGCGACGAGGACGGCGGCGGAGGCATCGCGCAGGTAGCCCACCGGGCCGTCGCCCAGCCGCCAGAGCAGGACGGCCAGCACGGTGAGCAGGAAGGCCACGACCAGGCCCGCGGAGCCCCGGGTCCAGGCCAGCCCGATCATCAGCAGACCGCCGACCAGCACGGGGGCCAGCGGCGGTCGGTATCCGCCGCGGTCCAGGGCCCGCACCAGCTCGGTCACGCTCACCACGACGGCCAGCGCGACCACGAGCAGGAACGAGGGCCGGTAGAGGAACAGCGAGGCGATCACCACCGCGCCCATGCCGGCGCCGACCCCGATGGCCGCACCCAGGTTGCGCCCCGCCCGGCTCGTGCGCGGCGCCCCGGTGGGGGTGTCGGCGGGTTCGGCCCCGGTGACCTCGGCGCCCAGCGCGTCGGGCAGCGCGGTCAGCGGGGCGTCGTCGACGGCCTCGACCGGGGTCGCCGGCGGCGGGACCTCGGGACGCCGCTGCGCGGGGGGCGGCGCGAGGCCGGGCCGGGCCGGCAGCGGCAGCGCCTCGGTGCTCGGCTCGGCCAGCCGGGCACGCCCGCGACCCGGTCCGTCGGGACCGGGCTGCGGGGAGGAGGGGGCGGACGAGGCCATGGTCGGCGGGCTGCGGGTCGGGTCAGACCTCGAGCAGCTCGGCCTCCTTGTTCTTCATCGCGTCGTCGATGCCGGTGATGTGCTGCGCGGTGAGGTCGTCGAGCTCCTTCTCGGCGCGGCGCACCTCGTCCTCGCCGGCCTCGCCGTCCTTGTTGATGCGGTCCAGCTCCTCCTTGGCGCGGCGCCGGACGTTGCGGATCGCGATCTTGGCGTCCTCGCCCTTGCTGCGGGCCTGCTTCACCAGGTCGCGGCGCCGCTCCTCGGTCAGCTGCGGGAAGTTCACCCGGATCAGCTGGCCGTCGTTGGTCGGGTTGACCCCGAGGTCGGAGTTGCGGATGGCCTTCTCGATCGCGGTGAGCTGGCCGGCGTCGTAGGGCTTGATGACGGCCATGCGCGCCTCGGGGACGGTGATGGAGGCCATCTGCGGCACCGGGGTCATCGCCCCGTAGTACTCGACCACGATGCGGTTGAACATGGACGGGGCCGCGCGACCGGTGCGCACCGAGCCGAGGTCCTCGCGGGCGACGGACAGGGCCTTGTCCATCCGGTCCTCGGCGTCGAGCAGGGTGTCGTCGATCACTGTGGTTCTCCTCCTGCGGCCGGTGCGGCCGGTGTGGTCTGGTCGTGCTGGCTGGGCCTCAGGCGGACCGGCTGATCAGCGTGCCGATCCTCTCACCTGCGACGGCGCGGGCGATGTTGCCGTCGCGGAGCAGGTTGAACACCACGATCGGCATGCGGTTGTCCATGCAGAGGCTGATGGCGGTCGCGTCGGCCACGGCGAGCTCGTCGGTGAGCACCGTGGCGTAGTCCAGGTCGGTGTACATGGTCGCCGAGGGGGTCGTGCGGGGGTCGGCGTCGTACACGCCGTCCACCCCGTTCTTGGCCATCAGCAGCACCTGGCACTCGATCTCCAGGGCGCGCTGGGCGGCGACGGTGTCGGTGGAGAAGTAGGGCATGCCGGCGCCGGCGCCGAAGATGACGACCCGGCCCTTCTCGAGGTGCCGCATCGCCTTGCGCGGGATGTAGGGCTCGGCGACCTGGCCCATCGTGATGGCGGTCTGCACCCGGGTCTCGATGCCGGCCTTCTCGCAGAAGTCCTGCAGGGCCAGGCAGTTCATGACCGTGCCCAGCATGCCCATGTAGTCGGCGTGGCCGCGGTCCATGCCGGCCTGGGAGAGCTCGGCGCCGCGGAAGAAGTTGCCGCCGCCGACGACGATCGCGACCTGGGTGCCGGAACCCACCACGGTGCCCAGCTGCTCGGCGATGTCGCGGATGATGGCCGGGTCGACCCCGACGCCACCGCCGCCGAAGGCCTCGCCGGAGAGCTTGAGCAGCACCCGGTCGTAGCCACCGGGCCCGGCGGCCTTGAAGGCGGTGGGGGCCGAGAGCGGCAGTGCGGGGGTCTGGGTCACGAGGGTCCTCTCGGGGTGGTCTTCCGGTGATACTGCCCGACCGGGGCCGGACAGACCTCCGGCCCCGTCCCTCCGTGGAGAGACGGGGCCGGAGTGCGTGTCAGGACTGACCGACCTCGAAGCGGGCGAAGCGGTCGACGGTCAGGCCGGCCTCGTCGATGACCTGCTTCACCGTGCGCTTGGGCTCGGTGATCGAGGGCTGCTCGAGGAGCACGAAGTCCTTGAAGTAGGAGTTGACCCGACCCTCGACGATCTTGGTGATCGCCTGCTCGGGCTTGCCCTCCTCCTTCGCGGTCTGCTCGGCGACGCGGCGCTCGGTCTCGATGGTCTCGGCCGGCACCTCGTCCCGGGTGAGGAAGCGCGGACGGGCGGCGGCGATGTGCATCGCCAGCGACCGAGCGGCGTCCTCGGAACCGGCCGAGTACTGCACCGCGACACCGATGGCCGGGGGCAGGTCGGTGGACCGCTTGTGCAGGTAGGTCGCGGTCGGGCCGTCGAAGGACGTGAACCGGGACAGCACCAGCTTCTCGCCGATGCGGGCGGACTCGCCCTCGACCAGCTTCTCGACGGTCTGGCCGTCGACCTCGGTGGCCAGCAGCGCGGCGGCGTCGGCCGGCTTGGTCTCCAGCGCGATGTCCATGAGCCGCTCGGCCAGGGCCGAGAAGTCCTTGTTCTTCGCGACGAAGTCGGTCTCGCAGTCGAGCTCGAGCAGCGCGCGGTCGCGGCTGACGACCAGGCCGTTGGTCGTGGAGCGCTCCAGGCGCTTGCCGACGTCCTTGGCGCCCTTGACGCGCAGGATCTCGATGGCCTTGTCGTAGTCGCCGTCGGACTCGGTCAGGGCCTTCTTGCAGTCCATCATGCCGGCGCCGGTGGCGTCGCGCAGACGCTTGACGTCGGTCGCTGTGACAGCAGCCATGTCAGTTCCTCTTCTCTGGGAATGGTGGGGACACGCCGCGGCGCCGCCGTCCGACCCCGGGGGACGGACGGCGGCGCCGTCGGGTCACGCCTGGGTGGTGCTGGTCTCCGCGGGGGCCTCGGCGGCAGGGGCCTCGGCAGCGGGAGCCTCGGCAGCGGGGGCCTCGGCCGGGACCGAGCTGTCGGCCGGCGCGGCGGCGTCGGCGCCCTGACCACCGGTCAGCAGCTCCTTCTCCCAGTCGGCCAGCGGCTCGGCGTCGGCGGCGGCCGGCGCAGCGCCGTCCTCACCGCGACCGGCGTTGGCCTGCGCGGCCGAGCGGGCCATGAGGCCCTCGGCGACGGCGTCGGCGATGACCCGGGTCAGCAGGGCGGCGCTGCGGATGGCGTCGTCGTTGCCCGGGATCTTGTAGTCGACCTCGTCGGGGTCGCAGTTGGTGTCCAGGATCGCGACGACGGGGATGCCCAGCTTGCGGGCCTCGCCGACGGCGATGTGCTCCTTCTTGGTGTCCACGACCCAGACGGCGCTGGGGACCTTCTTCATGTCGCGGATACCGCCGAGGGAGCGCTCCAGCTTGGCCTTCTCGCGGGAGAGGACCAGCTGCTCCTTCTTGGACAGGCTGACCAGCGAACCGGTCTGCTCGAGGTCCTCGAGCTCCTTGAGGCGCTCCAGCCGCTTGTAGACGGTCTGGAAGTTGGTGAGCATGCCGCCCAGCCAGCGCTGGTTCACGTAGGGCATGCCGACACGGGTCGCCTGCTCGGCGATGACCTCCTGCGCCTGGCGCTTGGTCCCGATGAACATGATCGAACCGCCGTGGGCGACGGTCTGCTTCACGAACTCGTAGGCCTGGTCGATGTAGCCCAGCGTCTGCTGGATGTCGATGATGTAGATGCCGTTGCGCTCGGTGAAGATGAAGCGCTTCATCTTCGGGTTCCAGCGACGGGTCTGGTGCCCGAAGTGGACCCCGCTGTCGAGCAGGTTCTTCATGCTGACGACTGCCACGTGGCGCCGCCTCTCTGTGTGCACGCGCGGCACCCGGCCGAGGCCGGTCCACCACGCTGTCTCGGTTGTCGCGGGCACCGGGTGGTGCACCGCCCTGGCGTCCTGAACGGGCCACTCCCCCGCCGGAGCGGGACCGAGGTGGCATCCGCCCCACCGCGTGGCGGTGGGAGGAGGACGCGCGAAGTCGACCGGTCGCGAGACCGGTCGCGGGCACGAGCATACGCGCCCGTCGGGACCGGCCGACCGCGGTCCTCCACAACCCGGCCTCCGTCCACAGATCGCCCCGGTGGCCACCGTCGGGGCCGGGCCGGCGGCAGGGTGCGGGGATGACCGTGCTGCGCTTGTTTCTGCTGGCCGTGCTCACCGGTGCTGCGCTCACCGGCGCCGCTCCTCCGGCCGTCGCCACGCCGGCCGCCCCCGTCGGGCTGTACGACTGGCCGCTGACGGGTACGCCGCCGGTGACCCGCGCGTTCGACCCGCCGGACACCGTCTACGGCCCGGGGCACCGGGGCGTCGACCTGGCCGGGTCGGCCGGAGCACCCGTGCTCGCCGCCGGCACCGGTGTGGTGGCCTTCGCCGGCCTGGTCGCCGGCCGGCCGGTGGTGAGCGTCGACCACCCCGACGGCGTGCGGACGACCTACGAGCCCGTGCAGTCCGCGGTCGCGGCGGGGCAGGCGGTGGCGCGGGGCACGCCGGTCGGGGTGCTGCTCGCCGGGCACGGGGGCTGCCCGGCCGACGCCTGCCTGCACTGGGGCGCCCGGGTCGGGGAGACCTACCTCGACCCGCTGACCCTGCTCACTCCCCCGCGGGTGCGCCTGCTGCCGTGGAGCTGAGCGGGGTCCCCTGGTGGAACCACAGCTGCCAGCCCCCCGGCGTGCGCCGCCAGAGGGAACTGCGGAAGGCGGTGGCCCCGTCGACCGTGCTCCGGTAGGTCAGGTGGACGACGTCGCCGGCCAGGCACTCGCCCCGCACCTCGTCGACGACGACCTCGGCACCGGCCAGGGACAGGTCCTGGGCGAGCGCCTCGACCATCTCCGACCGGCTCCACCGGCGCCCGGAGCGGCCGACCTCCACGAACCCCGGGTGCAGCAACTCCTCCACCCTGGCGCGCGAGGAGCGGACCGCCGGGTCCAGCAGCGCGAGCTCGCCCTCGACCGCGGCGGTGACCCCGTCGTCGTCCGCCTCGGCCGGGACCACGGCGTCAGGCGATGTCGGCGAGCTTGGTGCGCAGGTGCAGCACGGCCTTGGTGTGCAGCTGGCAGATGCGGCTCTCGGTCACCCCGAGCACCCGGCCGATCTCGGCCAGGGTCAGGCCCTCGAAGTAGTAGAGGCTGACGACGACCTTCTCGCGGTCGGGCAGCTGCTCGACCGCGCGGGCCAGCAGCTGGCGGGCCTCGCCGTGCTCGGCCATCGCCTGCGGGTCCAGCGCGGAGGTGTCCTTGAGGGTGTCGACCAGGCGCGGGGCACCGCCCTCGTCGTCGCCCAGGAGTTCGTCGAGCGCGACCACGTTGACCAGCGACAGCTGACCGAGGAACTTGCGGATCTCCTCGACGTCGACGCCCATCGCGTCGGCGACCTCGCTGTCGGTGGGGCTGCGCTGGAGCGTGGTCTCCAAGGACGCGACCGTGCGCTCGAACTCACGGGCCTTCATGCGGACCGAGCGCGGGATCCAGTCGGTGGAGCGGAGCTCGTCGATGATCGCGCCGCGGATGCGGGCCATCGCGTAGCTCTCGAACTTGACCTCGCGAGAGGGCTCGTAGCGGCTGATCGCGTCGATCAGGCCGAAGGTGCCGTAGGAGACCAGGTCGGCCTGCTCGACGTGCGCGGGCAGGCCGGAGCCGACCCGCCCGGCCACGTACTTGACCAGCGGGGCGTAGTGCAGGATCAGCCGGTCACGCAGTCCGGCGTCCCGGTCGTCGACGTAGCGGGCCCACAGGTCGGCCACCGCCGCGTCCGCGGCGGTCTTCGCCTGGTCGGCGTCCACGTCGGCCCCTCCCACCCGGGCCTCAGCCACGCGAGCACTCCCCTGCCGTGCCGATCGTCCCCGTCACCGTGTGCTCCTCCTCAGGCCCGTGGATGGGCGGCCGCGTGGACCGCCCGGAGCCGCTCGACCGTCACGTGCGTGTAGATCTGCGTCGTCGCGAGGCTAGCGTGACCCAACAGCTCCTGGACCGAGCGCAGGTCCGCGCCGCCCTCCAGCACGTGCGTGGCGGCGGAGTGCCGCAACCCGTGCGGGCCCAGCTCGGGCGCCCCGGGCACCGCCGCGGTGGCCGCGTGCACCACCCGGCGGATCTCGCGGGGGTCGATCCGCGCCCCGCGCACGCCCAGCAGCAGGGCCGGGCCGCTGCCGGCGCGGGCCAGCACGGGGCGGCCGGCGTCCAGCCACCGCCGCAGGGCCGCCTCGGCCGGCACGCCGAAGGGCACGCTGCGCTCCTTGCGCCCCTTGCCCAGCACGCGGAGCAACCGGCGACCGTGGTCGACGTCGTCGAGGTCCAGGCCGACCAGCTCGGCCACCCGGACGCCGCTGGCGTACAGCAGGTCGACGACCAGGGCGTCGCGCAGCGCCACCGCGGCGGCCTCGGTCGACGCGTCGTCGGGGAGGGTGCGCGGCACCTCGGCGACGGACCGGGCCTGGTCGGCGGTGAGCACGTCGGGCAGCGTGCGGTGCGCGCGCGGGCTGGCCAACCGCAGGCCGACGTCCTCGGAGGTCAGCCCCGTGCGGCGCAGGTGCGCGGTGAACCCCCGCGCCGACGCCGCCCGGCGGGCGGTGGTGGACCGGCCGTCGCCACGGGTGCGCCCGAGCGCCAGCCAGCTGCGCAGGACGGCCAGGTCGAGGTCGGCCACGCGGGTGCCGCCGAGCCGGACCAGGTGGTCCAGGAGGGACACCACGTCCCCGGTGTAGGCCCGGACGGTGTGCTCGGACAGGTCGCGGCCGGCGACGAGGTGCTCCACCCACGCCTCCAGCGGCTCGGCCAGCGCCGCCGGCAGCGCCGCACGGGCCTGCGCGGTCCGGCTGGTCATGGCCCGAGACTGCGGGAGGGTGGCACAGCTGGTCAATCGTCCACGCCGGGCACGGCACCCCCTCGTGCACGAGCCACCAGGCTGCCGGGTGACCTCGCCCGCCCACGGTCACGCACCGTGCGGCTGGGGCTGCGGCCGGGCAACGCGCCAGCCCGTCGGGGTGCGCTCGACCAGGCCGTGCAGCTCCAGCACGGGGAGCACCCGCAGCGCGTCCAGCTCGGCACAGCCGGCGACGGCCGCCAGTCGTTCCGGCGGGACCCCCGTGCGCACCGGGCAGGCGTCCAGCACCCGACGCGCGACGTCGGACAGGTCGTCGCGCACGTCGGCGGGGCGGGGCGGCGGCCCGGCCAGGTCCACCCCGAACCGGCCCACCGCCTCGAGCACCTCGGCCGCCGAGGTCACCACCTGCACGTCGCGCTCGGACCGCAGGAGCTGGTGCACCCCGACGCTGGTCGCCGCGGTCACCGGACCAGGCACCGCCATGACCGGCCGACCGAGGTCGAGTGCTCGTTTCGCGGTGGCCAGGGAGCCCGAGCGGGCCGCGGCCTCCACCACCACGGTGCCCTGCGCCAACGCCGCGATGAGCCGGTTGCGCACCAGGAACCGGTGCCCCAGCGGCGCGCAGCCCGGTGGCGACTCGCTCACCACCAGACCGTCCTCGAGGATGCGGGCGATGAGCCGCGCGTTGCCCTGCGGGTAGGCCCGGTCGACGCCGCAGGCGAGCACCGCCACGGTGGGTGCACCGGCGGCGAGGGCACCGCGGTGGGCCGCGGCGTCGATGCCGGTCGCGGCGCCGGAGACCGTGGTCCACCCCCGGGTGGCCAGACCGGCGGAGAGGTCGCCCGCCACGTGGTCGCCGTACTGCGTGCTGGCCCGCGACCCCACGACGGCGACCGAGCGGTCGACCAGCTCGTCGAGGCGGGGGCCGCCGCGCACCCACAGCGCCAGCGGGGGCACGAGCGCCGTGGTGCGGTCGGTGGAGCCGTGGCGGTGCTGGGCCACGGTGAGGCAGTGCAGGGCGGCCCGCGGCCACTCGGCGTCCTCGGGCACCACGAGCCGGGCACCGGCGCGGGCCGCGACCGCGAGGTCGGCCAGGCTCTGGTCCGTGCCGGACCTCCGACCGGCACGACGGCGGACCCCGGCCGGTGCGGTGCCGGCGACCAGGGCCCGCACCGCGGCCACCGGTCCGGAGCGCTCGACCCACCGGACCACCTCGCCGTCCCCGGGTTCGAACGTGCGCGAGAGCCAGGCCCGCGCGCGACGGACCAGTTCGGGATCGGCCGGGTCGCCGGCGACGGCCGCGGCCAACGACCCGGTCGGGGCGCTCACGCGGCGGCCCCCGCCAACCGCAGTCCGAGTGCCTCGGCGACCTCCTCGGGCCCGGGGACCACGCGGCCGGCCAGGTCGGCGAGGGTCCAGGACACCCGCACCACCCGGTCCATGCCCCGCACGGACAGCGCGCCGCGTTCCAGGGCCCGCTCGGCCAGCGCCAGCGCGGCCCGGGGCACCGGCCAGCGCTCGCGCAGCAGCCGACCGGGCACCTCCGCGCTCGTGGCCAGGCCCGTGCCGGCCAACCGCTCGCCCGCGGCCGCCCGCGCCGCGCGCACCCGTTCGGCGACCACCGCCGTGGACTCCGGCACGGTGAGCCCGTCGAGCCAGGCGGCGCGGGTGACCGGGGGCAGCTGCACGCGCAGGTCGACCCGGTCGAGGAGCGGGCCCGAGAGCCGGGCCTGGTAGCGGCGGCGCTCGAGCGAGCCGCAGGTGCACGCCGCGTCACCGGCTGGTGAGGCGCACGGGCACGGGTTGGCGGCCAGCACCAGCTGAGCGCGGCACGGGAACGTCGCAGACCCGTGGGCACGGTGGATCGTCACCGTGCCCCGCTCCAGGGGCTGGCGCAGCGTGTCCAGCACGGTGCGCGGGAACTCCGGTGCCTCGTCGATGAACAGCACGCCGCCGTGAGCGCGCGACAGCGACCCCGGGCGGATCTGGCCCGAGCCGCCCCCCACCAGGCTGACCGCCGACGCGGAGTGGTGCGGGGCCTCGAACGGCGGTCGCCGGATCAGCGGTGACCCCGGCGGCAGGGCCCCGGCGACGGAGGCCACCGCGGTGACCTCGGTGGCCACCTGGTCGGTGAGCAGCGGGAGCAGACCGGGCAACCGCTCGGCCAGCATGGTCTTGCCGGCCCCGGGTGGGCCGGTGAGGAGCAGGTGGTGCCCGCCGGCGGCGGCCACCTCGATGGCCCGCCGACCGGTCGCCTGGCCCACCACGTCGGCGAGGTCGGGCCCGGGCGGGAGGGGCGGCGGCGGGCTCGGCCGGTGCGCGGACAACCTGGCCCCGGACCGCCGGAGGTGCTCGACGACGTCACCGAGGTGCTCGGCGGCCAGCACGGTCACGTCGGGCACCAGGGCCGCCTCGGCTGCGTTCGCGGCGGGCACGACGACGGTGCCGAACCCCGCGGCCCGCGCGGCCAGCACCCCGGGCAGCACCCCCCGCACGGCGCGCAGCGACCCGTCGAGCCCGACCTCGCCCAGGAAGACCGGGCGGTCCACCTCGCGCAGCGCCAGCCGACCGGTGGCGGCCAGCGCCGCGACCGCGAGGGCCAGGTCGAACCCGGCGCCCTGCTTCGGCATGGCCGCCGGGGACAGCGAGATGGTGACCCGACCGTCGGGGAAGCTCCACCCGCAGCGGCGCACCGCGGCCCGGACGCGGTCGACGGACTGCCGCACCACGGCGTCGGGCAGCCCGACGAGGGCCAGGGCCGGCGCGCCCGGGGCGTCGTCGACCGCGACCTCGACCAGCGCTCCGGTCACGCCCACGAGACCCACGGACCAGGTGCGGGCCTGCGCCATCAGAACGCCCCGCGCAGGTGCTGCACGGTCGTGTGCCCGGCCACCACGAGCACGCCGACGACGTCGAAGCGCAGCCGCGCCGCGTGCTCGTCGTGGGCGGCGAGCCACCGGCCGGCCAGCTGCCTGAGCCGGGCCTGCTTGCTCGGGGTGACCGCCTGGAGCGGGGTGCCGTAACCGGTGCCCGAGCGGGTCTTCACCTCGCAGAACACCAGCACGTCGTGCTCACGGGCGACGACGTCGAGCTCACCGCGACCCGACCGCCAGTTGCGGTCGAGCACGGTGAGCCCGGCGGCGGTGAGGTGGTCGACGGCGATCTGCTCGCCGCGGGCGCCGAGCTCGGCGCGCCGGCCGGCAGGGGTGGTGGGGGTCGGGTGCACCGCCCCACCGTGGTCCTGCGCGGCGCGATGCGGGGCTGTCGCCGTCCATCTGTGGACGGCGAGCCCCGGTGTGGACGACGACCAGCACCACCGCCGGCGACCTGCTAGGGCATCAGGTGATGCGCGGGTTCTCCGGCAGCTCGAGGTCGGGCTTGTCCAGCTCCTCGACGTTGACGTCCTTGAACGTCACGACCCGCACGTTCTTCACGAACCTGGCCGGGCGGTACATGTCCCACACCCAGGCATCGGAGAGCTTGAGCTCGAAGTAGACCTCGCCGCCGGCCTCCCGCACCTGCAGGTCGACCGAGTTGGCCAGGTAGAACCGCCGCTCGGTCTCCACCACGTAGGAGAACTGGCGGACGATGTCCTTGTACTCCCGGTAGAGCTGCAGCTCCATCTCGGTCTCGTACTTCTCGAGGTCCTCGGTGCTCATCGGGAGATCTCCACGCGCGTCGGGGACTGGTGCACGGGGCCATCATCGTCCATCCCGGCGGCGGAGACGCGCGCGGCGTGCGCGTCACGGGCGCGGGCCACGTTGACGAACCGGTGCCGGTGCTCGGGGCAGGGCCCGAAGCGGTCCAGCCGGGCGGTGTGCAGGTCGGTGATGTAGCCCTTGTGCACGTCGAAGTCGTAGTGCGGGAAGCGGCCGTGCAGGTCGACCATCATCGCGTCCCGGGTGACCTTGGCCAGCACCGACGCAGCGGCCACGCAGGCGGCCACGCGGTCGCCCTTCCACACCGCGAGGGTGGGCTGCACCAGCCCCGGCACGGGGAAACCGTCGGTGAGCACGTAGTCCGGGCTGACCTGCAGCGTGCCCACCGCCCGGCGGAGCGCCTCGATGTTCGTCACGTGCATGCCCCGCTCGTCGAGCTCGGGGACGTCGACGACCACCACCGACCACGCCACGGCCCGCTCGACCACCTCGGCGTAGACCCGCTCACGGGCGGCCGCGGTGAGCAGCTTGGAGTCGGCCAGCCCCGGCACCCTCCCCCGCCGTCCGGCCGGCAGGATGCAGGCCGCCGCCACCAGCGGACCGGCGCAGGCGCCGCGCCCGGCCTCGTCGGCACCGGCGACGGCGCTGAACCCGCGACGACGCAGCGAGCCCTCCATGGACCAGAGGGCGTCGGCGGGGCGGGACGGAGCAGGCATCGCCCGTCGAGCCTACGACGTGTCACGGGCCGGCCCCCGGACGACGGGGACCGGCCCGGGGGTCGGTGGGAGTGCGGGCGGGGCGCCGAGGAGGCGGACGCCCCGCCCGCACGGGTCGGGGGTCAGACGCCGGCGGTCTCCACCTCGGTGGCCACCTCGGCGACGTGGCCGTGGGAGCAGGTGCAGCCGCCGCCGTTGCGGGCCGAGAGGACCAGCGAGACGGCGTGCGCCCGGTCACGGGCACCCAGCTTGCGCAGGATCGCCTTGACGTGGCTCTTCACGGTGTCCTCGCTGATGAACAGGTTGCGGCCGATGGCCCGGTTGCTCTGGCCCTGGATCAGCTCGTCGAGCACGTCGGACTCGCGGCGGGTCAGCGGCACCGAGGGGGTGAGCTCCTTGGCGACGGGGACCTCGCTGGGCTCGACCCGGCGGATCTGCGGGTCGACCACGGTGCGGCCGGCGCGGGCGGCCAGCACCGACCAGCCGAGCAGGGTGGGCGAGGTGTTCATGAGCAGGTAGCCGCGGATGCCGGCGGCGAGCGCCTCGTTGACCACCGCGGGGTCCTCGGAGGTGGCCAGGGCGACGATCGCGACGCGGGGGTACCGGCGGCGGAGGTCGCGGCACACGTTGAGGGTGGCGGCGCGGCCGGCACCGAGCTCGACGACGACGGCGTCGGGGCGGGCGGACTCGACCAGGGTCAGCGCCCGGCGCAGCTCGCCGGGGACGCCGACGGCCTGCATGCCGGCGGTCTCGTTGATCATGCTGACCAGGCCACGGCGCAGGACCGGGGCGTCGGCGAGCAGCAGAACGCGGGTGACGCCGCGGGTCGTTCCGGCCGGGGTGCTGGACATTGCAGTTCCTTCGTTCGGGTTCGATGACGACAAATGCTTCATCGACTCACCCGACGGAGTGCTTGAACACTTCCTGATGATTTCTTCTGCGTCCCACCAGGAACATGCTGCGCCATTCCGGGAATGGCGCAGCGGTGTTCATCCGCGCCGGCGTCGACGCCAGGCCGTGACCGGCACGGCCCCACCCAGTCCCAGCAGGAGCGGGGCCACCGCGACGACGTCGCCCTGCAGCCCCGCCCCCTGCGCCTGCTGCGGCTGGATGTCGGGGCTGTCCAGGAAGGTGAACCGGCTGAACGGCCACACGATCACCGACGCCTTGCCGATCACGTCGTCGACCGCGATCGTGCCCGAGTACTGGTCGGACACGTGGGAGCGGGAGTCCGCGGAGGCCGACCGGTGGTCGCCCATCACCCAGAGCCGCCCCTCGGGCACGGTCACCGGCGCGAACGAGCGCGACTCCAGCGGGGTGTTCTCGTAGATGTAGGGCTCGTCGAGCGGCTGCCCGTCGACCGTGATCCGGCCCTGGTCGTCGCAGCACATGACCGTCTGGCCCCCGGTGGCGATGACCCGCTTGACGTAGTCGTCCTCGCTGGGCGGGGCGACCCCGATGGCCCGGCCGAGGAACAGGGCCGCCGAGGAGAACCAGTTGGTCGGCTCGCTGACCTCGACCTCGGGGGTCCAGGTGTCCGGCCCCTGGAACACCACGACGTCGCCGGGCTGCGGGTCGGAGAACCAGTACGGGGGCTTGGTCACCAGCACCCGGTCGCCGGTGCAGCCGGTGCACCCGTGCAGCGTCGTCTCCATCGACCCCGAGGGGATGAAGAACGCCTGCACGAGGAACGTCTTGACCAGCAGGGCCAGCACGAACGCCACCACCAGCAGGATCGGCAGCTCCTTGAGCAGCGACCCCTTCTTCTGCTCGTCGCGGTCGCGGCGGCGGGCCCGGCGGGAGAACCGGCTGACCCTGACCTCGTCGTCACCGCCCTCGGCGCGGTGCCCGGCGGTGTCGTCGTCGGCGGGCCCGGTAGGCCGGTCGGTGCTCATCGCCGGTCAGCGTACGGTCCGGCCCTGCCGCGCCCCCGGGACGCAGAACGGCCCGGCTGCGTGTCGCAACCGGGCCGTGCTGTGAGCGGTGGGTCAGCGCGAGACGGCCTCGCGGACCTCGCGCTTCTCCTTGATCTTGGCGGCCTTGCCGCGCAGGTCGCGCAGGTAGTAGAGCTTGGCCCGACGGACGTCACCGCGGGTCAGCACCTCGATCTGCTCGACGACCGGGGTGTGCACCGGGAAGGTGCGCTCCACGCCCACGCCGAAGCTGACCTTGCGCACGGTGAAGGTCTCGCGGATGCCGCCGCCCTGGCGACGCAGGATGACGCCCTGGAAGACCTGGATGCGCGAGCGGGTGCCCTCGATGACCCGCACGTGCACCTTCACGGTGTCCCCGGGGCGGAAGTCGGGGATGTCGTCGCGCAGCGACTCGGCGTCGAGGGCGTCCAGGGTGTTCATCGCAGCAGTCCTCAGTCCTAGCGGTGTCTGTTCTCGGGCTGCTCGCCGGGCGCGCAGCGGCCTCGGCAGGTGATCCGGGGAACCGCGCTCGATGCAGAGCGGCAGCAGCAGCGTCCTATCGTGCCACACCGGGCGGTGCGGGGAAGCAGCGGGCCTGTGATGTCAGCCGGCGACCACGCGCGGCGGGCCGGCCCACGGGGCGGCCAGCACGTCGGGCAGCAGGTCGGCGAGGTCTGTGGGGGCGAAGGGCACGGCCGCCCCGGCCACCTCCTCGACGCTCCACCAGCGGTGCGGCTCGTCGGCCAGCACCTCGAGCTCGGTGCGGGCACCCGGGTCGACGACGTGCTCGACGTCGCGGAGGACGAAGAACGTCTCGCGGCTGTCGATCTCCTGGTCGCCGAACCGACCCACGTGCCGGCGCAGCCACACCGGGCCCTCCAGCGCCGACGGCGGGACCACCAGGCCCACCTCCTCGGCGAGCTCGCGCGCGGCGGCCTCGCGCAGGGACTCGCCCTCCTCGACCCCGCCGCCGGGGGTGGCCCAGAACAGGACGTCGCCCGGGACGGCGTCCGGCCCCGTGAGCCTGGCACCGAGCAGCAGCACCCGGCCCTCGGGCGAGAGCACCAGCACCCGCGCCGTGGGTCGGACCCACGCCGTCACGCGTCGGCGTCCAGCGCCGCCCGGTCGGCGGCGGTCAGCTCGACCCCGGCCAGCAGGTCGGGACGACGGTCGGCCGTGCGCCGGATCGACTCGGCGCGCCGCCACCGGGCGATCGCGGCGTGGTCACCGGACAGCAGCACCGGGGGCACCTCGTGGCCCTGCCACACGGCCGGCCGGGTGTACGAGGGGCCCTCGAGCAGGCCGTCGGCGTGCGAGTCGAACTCCACGGACTCGGCGTTGCCGACGACGCCGGGGATCAGCCGGGTGACCGCCTCGACCATCACCAGGACGGCGGACTCACCGCCGGCCAGCACGTAGTCGCCGATGCTGACCTCCGACACGGGGCCGTGCTCGGCGGCCGCGTCGGCGACCCGCTGGTCGATGCCCTCGTAGCGCCCGCAGGCGAACACCAGGCCCGGTTCGGTGGCCCACCGCGCGGCGACGGCCTGCGTGAACGGGCGCCCGGCCGGGGTGGGGACGACGAGCCGGGTGCCCGGCGGGCGGACCTCGGCCAGCGCCCGACCCCAGGGCTCGGGGCGCAGCACCATGCCGGGGCCACCGCCGTAGGGGCTGTCGTCGACGGTGCGGTGCACGTCGTCGGTCCAGCGGCGGAGGTCGTGCACGCCGACCTCGACCAGCCCCTTGGCCGCGGCCTTGCCCAGCAGCGCCTGCCCCAGCGGGGTCAGGTACTCGGGGAAGATCGTGAGGACGTCGATCCTCACAGCTCGAGCAGCCCCTCGGGCGGGGTGATGACCAGGTGCCCGGCGACGAGGTCGACGGTGGGCACGATGGCGGTGACGAAGGGCACCAGCAGGTCGTGGGTGCCCGGCCGGCGCACGACCAGCAGCTCGGCGGCGTCGTGCCGGACCCCGGACACGGTGCCCACGACCGTGCCGTCGGTCAGCTGGACGGCCAGGCCGACCAGCTGGTGGTCGTAGAAGGAGTCGTCCTCGAGCTCGGGGAGATCGGCGACCTCGACCACGAGCAGGGTGTTGCGCAGGGCGTCGGCGGCCTGCCGGTCCCCGACCCCGGCGATGCGCAGGAGGAGGGTGCCCGAGTGCCACTTGACCGACTCGACGGTCAGCGGGCCGCGCTCGGCCGGCTCGGTGGCCAGCACGGCGCCCGCGGTGAAGCGGCGGTCGGGGTCGTCGGTGCGCACCTCGACGGTCACCTCACCGCGGACACCGTGGGGCCGGCCGATGCGGCCGACCACCACGGTGTCCGGTGGGGTGCCCTGCGGGCGCGGGGTGGTGCTCAGCGCCCGTCGGTGTCGACGACGTCGACCCGCAGGCCGCGTCCGCCGACACCGGTCATGACCTGGCGCAGCGCCTTGGCGGTGCGCCCGCCCCGACCGATGACCTTGCCGAGGTCCTCGGGGTTCACCCGGACCTCGAGGGTCTTGCCGCGCCGGCCCTCGATCAGGTCGACGGCGACGTCGTCGGGGTTGTCGACGATGCCCTTGACCAGGTGCTCGAGCGCCTCTTCGAGCACTGGTTACTCGGCAGCCGGGGTCTCGGCCGCGGGGGCCTCGGAGGACTCGTCGGCCTTCTCCTCGGCCTTGGGGGCGGCCTTCTTCTTCGGGGTGGTGGCACCGGCAGCCGGCTCGTCGGCGGCGGCGCGGGCGGCCTCCTCGTAGGCAGCCTTCTTGTCGGGCTTGGGGGCCGCGACCTTCATCGGGGCCGGGGCCGGCTCGCCCTTGAACTTCTGCCAGTCACCGGTCACGCGCAGGATCGCGGCGACGGCCTCGGTCGGCTGGGCGCCGACACCGAGCCAGTAGGCGGCGCGGTCGGCGTCGACCTCGATGAAGGAGGGGTCCTCCTTGGGGTGGTACTTGCCGATGGTCTCGATCGACCGGCCGTCGCGCTTGGTGCGGGCGTCGGCGACGACGATGCGGTAGTACGGCGCGCGCATCTTGCCGAGACGCATGAGCTTGATCTTGGTGGCCACGGTGTGTGGTGTGCTCCTCGTACGAGATTCGTGGGTGCCCGCCCCGACCGACGTGTGGGGTTGCGTCCGGGGGCGGTGCGGCTGGACACGCTCGTCGACGGTGAGAGGGCCGCCGGAGTCACGTGTTCGACCGCTCATCATGCCAGACGACGACAGGACGCCGGACGCTGCTGCCGGTCGCCGGCTGACCGCGGCGGCGGGCTACCCGCGGACGGCGGCGAGGACGGCGGCGGCGGCGCCGTCGACCGGGATCTCCTCGCGCTCGCCGGTGGCCCGGTCCCGCAGCTCGAGGACGCCGTCGACCAGGCCGCGGCCCACCGTGACGATGGTCGGCATGCCGAGCAGCTCGGCGTCCTTGAACTTCACGCCGGGGCTGACCTTCGGGCGGTCGTCGTAGAGCACGGTGAGCCCGGCGGCGACCAGTTCCTCGGAGAGCGCGCGGGCGGCCTCGAAGACGGCGGCGTCCTTGCCGGTGGCCACCACGTGCACGTCGGCCGGGGCGACCGCGCGCGGCCAGACCAGGCCCAGCTCGTCGTGGGTGGACTCGGCGATGGCGGCCACCGCGCGGGAGACCCCGACGCCGTAGGAGCCCATGGTCACCGTGACCAGCTTGCCGTTCTCGTCGAGCACCTTCAGGTCCAGCGCCTCGGCGAACTTGCGGCCCAGCGCGAACACGTGGCCCATCTCGACCCCGCGGGCCAGCTCCAGCGGACCCGACCCGTCCGGGGCGGGGTCACCGGCGCGCACCTCGGCGGCCTCGATGGTGCCGTCCCAGGTGAAGTCGCGCCCGGCGGTCAGGTCGAAGACGTGCTTGCCGGGCTCGTTGGCCCCCGTGATCCAGCGCGTGCCGGGCACCACGCGGGGGTCGACCAGGTACCGGATGCCCGACGCGGAGTCCGACCCCAGCGCCTGCGGCCCGATGTACCCCTTGACCAGCGCGGGGTGGGCGGCGAAGTCGGTGAAGGGCTCCACCTCCGCCGGGTGCACGACCGCCTCCAGCCGCTTGGCGTCGACCTCGCGGTCGCCGGGCAGACCGATGACCAGCGGCTCCGCGGTCCCGTCGGGGTGCCGCAGCTGGACGACGACGTTCTTCAGCGTGCTCGCCGCGGTGTAGCCGGCGTCCGGGAAGCGCTCGACGGCCACGGCCACCAGGGTGTCGATGGTCGGTGTGTCGGGGGTGTCCTCGACGTGCGCGGCGGGCAGGCCCTCGAGCGGGATCGGGTCGGGGACGACGGTGGTGACCGCCTCGACGTTGGCCGCGTAGCCGCCGGCCGAGCGCACGAAGGTGTCCTCGCCGATCGGGGTGGGGGTGAGGAACTCCTCGGACCGCGATCCGCCCATCGCCCCCGACATCGCCGAGACGATCACGTAGTCCAGGCCCAGCCGGTCGAAGATCCGGGTGTAGGCCTCGCGGTGGGCGGTGTACGAGCGCTCCTGGCCGGCGTCGTCGACGTCGAAGCTGTAGCTGTCCTTCATCACGAACTCGCGTGTGCGGAACAGCCCGGCCCGGGGCCGCGCCTCGTCCCGGTACTTGGTCTGGATCTGGTACAGCGAGAGCGGCAGGTCCTTGTACGAGCCGTAGAGGTCCTTCACCAGGAGCGTGAACATCTCCTCGTGGGTGGGGCCGAGCAGGAAGTCCGCACCCTTGCGGTCCTTGAGCCGGAAGATGTTGTCGCCGTACTCGGTCCAGCGGCCAGTCGCCTCGTAGGGCTCACGGGGCAGCAGGGCCGGGAAGTGGACCTCCTGCGCGCCCATCGCGTCCATCTCCTCGCGGACGATGCGCTCGACGTTGCGCAGCACCCGCCAGCCCAGCGGCAGCCAGGTGAAGCCACCGGGCGCGGCGCGCCGGATGTAGCCGGCGCGGGCGAGCAGGCGGTGGCTGGGGACCTCGGCGTCGGCCGGGTCGTCCCGGAGGGTGCGCACGAACAGGGTGGACATCGTCAGGAGCACGGGCGACATCCTCCCAGCCGTGGCCCGGGGGCCGGCCACCGGTTTCCCCGCCGCTCTCAGAGGTAGCGCTCCAGGAGCGCCGCGGTCCCGCGCAGCTCGTCCGCGGCCCCGGACGACCCGGCGGCGGCCAGCTGGTCGGCTGCGGCCAGCCGCTCGTCGCGCTCGGCCCGGAGGACCGCGACGACGTCGGCCGCGCTCAGCACCCGCCGCGGCGCCTCGGTTGCTCCCACCCCGGTGACCGCGCCTGCGACGGGCCCGTCAGCGGCGGGCCGACCGGCCTCCCGCACCGGGACGGACTCCGCGTTGGCCACCGCGCCCAGCGCTGCCCGCAGCACCGCCGTCGTGGTCCGGTCACGGGCCCGCATCGCGGCCGTCAGGTCCGCCCGCATCCACGCCACGAGGTCGTCCACGCCCTCACCATCGCAACGGGACGACGGGGAGGATGCCGGGATGGACCTGCCCCAGCAGCTGACCCCGGCGACGACCCTGCGCCGGGCACGGGTGGACGACGTCCCGGCCCTCGTGGCGCTGCTGGCCGACGACCCGCTGGGCAGCACCCGGGAGTCACCGGCCGACCTGCGCCCCTACCTGGACGCGTTCGCCGAGGTCGACGCCGACCCGGCGCACCTGCTGGTGGTGGTGCAGGCCGATGGCGGCGTGGTCGGCACCCTGCAGCTGACGGTGCTGCCCGGGCTGTCCCGGGGCGGCACCCGGCGGGCGCAGGTGGAGGCCGTCCGCGTGCACCGGGACCACCGGGGAGCCGGACTCGGCGCCGCCCTGGTGGGCTGGGCGGTCGAGGAGGCCGGACGGCGGGGCTGCGGCCTGGTCCAGCTGACCAGCGACGCGCAGCGGTCCGACGCCCACCGCTTCTACGAACGCCTGGGCTTCGCCCCCACCCACACCGGCTTCAAGCTCGAGCTGCCCGGTTGACCATCACCCGCGGGCGGTGACCACCCGGCCGCGGAGGAGCGTCAGCTGCGGCCGCGCCAGGGCGTCGAGGTCGGCCCGCGGGTCGGCGTCGTAGACGACCAGGTCCGCCGGGGCGCCCTCGACCAGGCCGGGCAGACCCAGCCACGCCCGTGCCGCCCACGAACCGGCGGCCAGCGCTGCCTCGCGGGGCAGACCGGCGGCGTGCAGCGCGCGGATCTCGTCGGCGATCACCCCGTGGTCGATGCCGCCGCCGGCGTCGGTGCCGGCGAACACCGGCACCCCCGCCTCGTACGCCGCGCGCACCACCGCCCCCGAGGAGGCGTGCAGGCGCCGCATCGTGGAGGCGTACTGCGGGAACTTGGCCTCGCCCGCCTCGGCGAACCCCGGGAAGTTCTCGACGTTCACCAGCGTGGGGACGACGGCGGTGCCGCGCGCCGCCATCTCGCCGACCAGCTCCTCGGTCAGGCCGGTGCCGTGCTCGACGCAGTCGATGCCCGCGCGGATCAACCCCGGCAGCGCATCGGTGCCGAAGGTGTGCGCGGTGACCCGGGCACCCTCGGCGTGCGCGGCGTCGATCGCGGCGACCAGGACGTCGTCGGGCCACAGCGGGCCGAGGTCGCCGGCACCCCGGTCGATCCAGTCGCCGACCAGCTTCACCCAGCCGTCTCCGCGGCGGGCCTGGGTGCGCACCTCGTCGACCAGGTCGGCCGGCTCGACCTCGACGGCGAGCCCGGGGATGTAGCGGCGGGTGCGGGCCACGTGCCGGCCGGCGCGCAGGATCCGCGGCAGGTCGGGCTCGTCGTCCAGGGCCCGGGTGTCGACCGGCGAGCCGCAGTCGCGCAGCAGGAGCACGCCGGCGTCGCGCTCGACGAGGGCCTGCTCGCGCGCGGCCGCGAGGTCCGCGACGTGGCCGCCGCCGCGGGCGATGCCGACGTGGCAGTGCGCGTCCACCAGCCCCGGCAGCACGAAGCCGCTGCGCGAGACCGTCTCGGCCCCCGGAACCGGTTCGAAGGTGATCCGGCCCTCGTGCACCCACAGGTCACGCTGCTCGCCGTCGGGCAGCAGCACGCCCCGCAGGTGCACGGTCAGCGGTCCTTGAACTGGCTGAAGTCCAGCTTGCTCAGGTCGGGCACGCCCTGGCCCGGCGGCAGCCCGGGGATCCCACCCGGCGGCATCCCGCCACCGATCTGCCGGCGGGCGGGAGCCTTCTTGCCCTTCTTCCCCTTGCGGGCGGCGACCTGCTGCTGGCGCCCGCGGGCCTTCTTGGACATCGGGCCCATGCCCGGCATGCCCATCGAGCCCGCCATCTGGCCCATCATCTTCTGGGCCTGCACGAAGCGCTCCAGCAACGAGTTGACCTCGGTGACGGTCACCCCGGAACCGTTGGCGATGCGCACCTTGCGGGAGGAGTTGATGATCTTGGTGTTGACCCGCTCGCCCGGGGTCATCGACCGGATGATCGCCGCGGTGCGGTCGAGGTCGCGGTCGTCGATGCTGGCCAGCTGCTCCTTCATCTGCCCGGCGCCGGGCAGCATCTTCAGCAGGTTCGCGATCGGCCCCATCCTGCGGATGGCCATCATCTGCTCGAGGAAGTCCTCGAGGGTGAAGCCGTCGCGGCTGGCGAGCTTGCCGGCCATCTTCTCGGCCTGGTCGGCGTCGAAGGCCTGCTCGGCCTGCTCGATGAGGGTGAGGACGTCGCCCATGCCCAGGATGCGCGAGGCCATGCGCTCGGGGTGGAAGACGTCGAAGTCGACGAGCTTCTCACCGGTCGAGGCGAACATGATCGGCTGCCCGGTCACCCCGCGCACCGACAGCGCGGCACCACCGCGGGCGTCGCCGTCGAGCTTGGTGAGCACGACGCCGGAGAACCCGACGCCCTCCTGGAAGGCGATCGCGGTGGTGACGGCGTCCTGGCCGATCATGGCGTCGACGACGAACAGCGTCTCGTCGGGCTGCACGGCGTCGCGGATGCCGGCGGCCTGCGCCATCAGCTCGGCGTCGATGCCCAGCCGGCCGGCGGTGTCGACCACGACGACGTCGTGCATCGTGCGGCGGGCGTGCTCGATCGACTCGCGGGCCACGGCGATCGGGTCGCCGACGCCGTTGCCCGGCTGCGGCGCGTAGACGTCCACCCCGGCCTGGCCGGCGACGATCGACAGCTGGTTCACCGCGTTGGGGCGCTGCAGGTCGCAGGCCACCAGCAGCGGGGTGTGCCCCTGCGCCTTGAGCCAGCGGCCCAGCTTGCCGGCCAGGGTCGTCTTGCCCGCGCCCTGCAGGCCGGCCAGCATGATCACCGTCGGCGAGGTCTTGGCGTAGCGGATGCGGCGGGTCTCACCGCCCAGGACGCCGACGAGCTCCTCGTTGACGATCTTGATGATCTGCTGCGCCGGGTTCAGCGCCTGGCTGACCTCGGACCCGCGGGCGCGGTCCTTGACCGCGGCGATGAACTCGCGGACCACCGGCAGGGCCACGTCGGCCTCGAGCAGGGCGATCCGGATCTCGCGGGCGGTGGCGTCGATGTCGGCGTCGGAGAGCCGACCCTTGCCGCGCAGCCCGGTGAAGACCTTGTCGAGCCGGTCGGAGAGGGTCTCGAACACAACACGTCCCTAGCAGCGGTGGATCACGGTCAGCGGTGGATCACGAGCGGTCCCCAGGGTATCCGGGGTCAGCGCGGGACCGGGTCGGGTGCCACCCCCGACGCGGCCGCGAGCAGCGCCTGCGCCGCGCGCCCCCGCTGCCCCTCGTCGACCGGCGTGCCCGACGGGTCGGCCAGGTAGAACGCGTCGACGGCGTCGGCCCCGAGCGTCTCGACCGTCGCGCCGCGGACGTCGAGCCCCTCGGCGGCCAGCGCGGCGGTCAGCCGGTACAGCAGCCCGGCGCGGTCGGCGGCCCGCACCTCGACGAGGGAGTTCGCGGCCCCGGTCGCCTCGGCGTCGAACCAGGACACCTTCGGGGGCGCCCCCCGGGAGCCGTCCTGGCGGTAGTCGCGCTCGCGCTGGGCCAACCGCTCCCCCAGCGGCAGCGTGCCCTCCATGGCCGCCCGCACGGCGTCGGCCAGGATCCCGGGCACCGGCGCCCGGCCGAACCGCGGACGGACGGCGAAGACCGACGTCGCGTAGCCGGCCTCCACGGTGACCCGCGCGGCCCGGACGTCGAGCTGGTTGAGCGCCAGCACCCCGGCGCACAGGCTGAACAACCCGGGCCGGTCGGGTGCCCCGATGGTCACCTGCTGGCCGTCGACGACGTCCTCGACGCCGACGGTGACGGGGCGGGTGGGCCCGGGGATCTCCGGGGCCGGGGTCTCGGCCTGGGGTGCGCTGGGCTCGAGCACCGGTTCGGGCACCGTGACCGACCCGAGCCGCGCGGCGACCCGGCCGACCAGCGCGGCCACCAGGTGGGCCTTCCACGGCGACCAGGCCGAGCTCGAGGTGGCCGCCCCGTCGGCCTGGGCCAGCGCGTGCAGCAGCTGCAGCAGCGCGCGGTCCCCGCCGATCGTCTCGACGACGCGGTCGATGGTGGCCGGGTCGTCGAGGTCGCGGTGGGTGGCGACGTCGGGCAGCACGAGGTGGAACCGCACCATGGCGACCAGCACCTCGACGTCGGCCGGGGGGAAGCCCATGCGCGCGGCGATGCCGCGGATCAGCACCCCGCCCACCTCGGAGTGGTCCCCCGGCCGGCCTTTGCCGATGTCGTGCAGCAGGGCGCCGACCAGCAGCAGGTCCGGGCGGTCGACGTCCCGGGTCAGCGCCGCCGCCGCGGCCGCGGCCTCGACCAGGTGCCGGTCGACGGTGAACCGGTGCCAGGGGTGCCGCTGCGGCAGGGACCGGACGTGGTCCCACTCGGGCAGCATGCGGACCAGCAGGCCCTCCTGGTCCAGCTGCTCGAGCACGGGGACGGCGCTGCGCCCGCTGGCCAGCAGCCGCAGGAACGACCAGCGCACCTCGGCCGGCCACGGCTCGGGCAACGGCGGGGCGTGCACGGCGAGCACCTTGAGCGTGTACGGCGACAGCCGCAGGTCGGCGTGGGCGGCCGCGGCGGCGCCGCGCAGCACGAGACCCGGGTCCGCGGCGGGCCGGGCGTCGCGGGCCAGCACGACCTCGTCGCCCTGGCGCACGACCCCCTCGGCCAGCGGTTCGCGGTGGACCCGGCGGTAGCGCGCCCGGGGCCGCCGCACCAAGGCGGCGTCCACCCGCCGCCAGGCCTCGTCGGCCACGAACGCCAGCCTCCGGCCGGCCAGGCTCACCCGCCGCAGCAGGACGTCGTCGTCGGCCAGGCCCAGGGCGGTGGCCACGCCGGGCTGCTCCTGCCGGACCAGGACGTCGGTGCCCCGCCGGGCGCGACGCCGCAGCTCGTCGCGGACGTCGACCAGGAGGGCGTAGGCCTCCTCGGCGTCGGCGGGCGGCTGGTCGACCAGCTGGGCCAGGGACAGCGCCCGCAGCACCTGCCCCTCGCGGAGCCCGCCGTAGGCCTCCTTGAGGTCGGGCTCCAGCAGGAAGCCCAGCTCCCCCACGGTGCGGATCCGGCCGCGCCGCAGGTCGTGCAGCTCGGGCAGCAGCCGGCTCGCCGACTGCCGCCAGCCGGCGAGGGTGGCCGAGCGCAGTGCGGTGGCCAGGTCGGCGTCGCCGGCGACCAGCCGCACGTCGAGCAGCCCCAGCCCCGCCTTGACGTCGGTGCCCGCCACCTGGACGGCCTCGGCGACCGTGCGCACCGAGTGGTCCAGCTGGTGGCCGGCGTCCCAGATCGGGTACCAGAGGGCGTCGGCGACGGCGGCGATCCCGGGCCGGCCGTCGTGCACCAGCACCAGGTCCAGGTCGCCGAGGGGGGCCGGCTCGCGGCGGCCCAGGCTGCCCACGGCGACCAGCGCGATGCCGGTCCCGGGCGCCGGGGCGGGTTGGCCCCGGCGACCCCTCGGTGCGGGGGCCGACGCCAGGGCGCCGGTCAGCAGCCCGGACAACCAGCCGTCGAGGGCGGCCACCCGGCCCGCGCGGTCCAGGGCGGCGATGTCCTCCGGCCGCGGCGCGGTGTCGGCGGCTGCGGGCGGCGGTGCGGGGTCGACCACGGGGGCACCTCTCACGGGTGGGCGGCAGCGGTGCCGCGCGACGTGTGCTGGACGCGCCGTCGGCCGGGGCGGTGGTCGTCCCACCACCCCGGCCGACGGGTCGTGCTGCGCTGCGAGGGTGGGCTAGAGCGCGTCCGCCCCGCGCTCGCCGGTGCGGACGCGCACGATCTCGTCGATCGTGGTCACCCACACCTTGCCGTCGCCGATCTGGCCGGTGGAGGCGGACTCCACGACGGCGTCGACCACGCGGGCGGCGTCGGTCTCGCTGACGACGACCTCGATGCGGACCTTGGGGACGAAGTCCACCTGGTACTCCGCACCGCGGTAGACCTCGGTGTGGCCGCGCTGGCGGCCGAAGCCCTGGACCTCGCTGACGGTCAGACCGGCGATGCCGATCAGCTCGAGGGCGTTCTTGACGTCGTCCAGCTTGAACGGCTTGACGATCGCGGTGACCAGCTTCATCAGTGCGAACCCTCCACGGTCTTGGCGGTGGTGGCCTGGTGCAGGGCGGAACCGCTGCCGCCGCTCAGGCTGGTGAAGTCGTAGCCGGACTCGGCGTGCACGACGTTGTCGATACCGGCGACCTCGTCCTCCTCGCTGATCCGGAAGCCCATCGTCTTCTCGATGGCCAACCCGATCACGTAGGTCAGGACGAAGGAGACCACGAGGACGGCGACGGCGCCCACGACCTGGCGCCACAGCTGGTCGACGCTGCCGCCGAAGAACAGGCTCTCGACGCCGGCGGGGGCGTCCGGGTCGGCCAGGAAGCCGATGGCGATGGTGCCCCAGAGACCGCCGACCAGGTGCACGCCGACCACGTCGAGGGAGTCGTCGTAGCCGAAGCGGTACTTCAGGCCGACGGCCAGGGCGCAGAGCACACCGGCGAGGGCACCCAGGATGATCGCGCCGACCGGCGAGACCGCGGAGCAGGCGGGGGTGATCGCGACCAGACCCGCGACGACGCCGGAGGCGCCACCGAGCGAGGTGGAGTGGCCGTCGCGGATCTTCTCCGTCAGCAGCCAGCCCAGGGCAGCGGCGCCGGTGGCGACCAGGGTGTTCACCCAGACCACGGCGGCGGTGTTGTTCGCGGCCAGGGCGGAACCGGCGTTGAAGCCGAACCAGCCGAACCACAGCAGCCCGGCGCCGATCATGACCAGCGGCAGGTTGTGCGGGCGCATCGCCTCGCGGCCGAAGCCGCGGCGCTTGCCCAGGACCAGGGCCAGGGCCAGGCCCGCGGCACCGGCGTTGATGTGGACGGCGGTGCCACCGGCGAAGTCGATCGCCTTGAGGTTGTTGGCGATCCAGCCGCCGACGTGGGTGACGGTGCCGTCGTCGGCGGTGATCGTGAAGTCGAAGACCCAGTGGGCGATCGGGAAGTAGACGATCGTGGCCCACACGCCCGAGAAGACCATCCAGGCGCCGAACTTGGCGCGGTCGGCGATGGCGCCGGAGATCAGCGCGACGGTGATGATCGCGAAGACGGCCTGGAAGCCGACGAAGGCCATGACCGGGTAGCCGCCGGCGTCGGTGGTGAGGTCCTCCATCAGGCCCTTGAGGCCGAAGAACTCACCGGGGTTGCCGAGCAGACCGGCGCCCACGTCGTTGCCGAAGGCCACGGAGTAGCCGTAGAGCACCCAGAGCACGCTGATCAGCGCAGCGGCTCCGAAGCTCATCATCATCATGTTGAGGACGCTCTTCGCGCGGACCATGCCGCCGTAGAAGAGCGCGAGGCCGGGGGTCATCAGCAGCACGAGCGCGGCGCTGGTGAGGATCCAGGCGGTGTCGCCGGTGTTGACCACGGCAACCTCCTGATCAGGGGTCGTCGGCCATCGGCCGCGTCGGGGGGACGCCGAAGACAGTGCCGACCCCGTGTTTCCGGGGGCGGCGCACACGTGTTTCCGGGTCGTGAACTCGCCCCCGCGTGTCGTGCCGTCGTGTTCCGGTCACGTTGCCGACCCGTACGGGTGGTGTCGCTGCACCTTGTTGCGAGGGTTGTGCAGCTGCGAGGGATCGGCATTAAGGTCCCGCCGTGACCTCCACCGTCGACACCCCCGCGACCGCGCAGCAGGGCTTCAGCACCCGCGACCGGCGCAGCATCGCCGGCACCGCCGCCGTCGTCGTCGTCCTGCACGTGCTGGGGTGGGGCGTCCTGGCGTTCGCCGTGGCCCCGCAACGGTTCGACCTGGGCAGCGCCGGGGTGCTCGGCCTCGGCGTCGGGCTCACCGCCTACCTGCTCGGGGTGCGGCACGCCTTCGACGCCGACCACATCGCCGTCATCGACAACACCACCCGCAAGCTGGTCGGCGAGGGCAAGCGCGCGGTCAGCACGGGCTTCTGGTTCTCCCTGGGCCACTCCACCGTCGTCCTGGTGGCCGGGGTGCTGCTCGCGGTCGGCGTCCGGTCCGTCGCGGGGGTCATCCAGGACGAGGACTCCGGGACGGCGGCCACCCTGGGGCTGATCGGCACCGTGGTCGCCGGGGGCTTCCTGCTGCTGATCGGGCTGACCAACCTGGTGTCGGTGATCGGCATCGCCCGGGTGTTCCGCGGCATGCGCTCGGGTGAGCTGGACGAGGCCGCCCTGGAGCACCACCTGCACAACCGCGGCCTGCTGGCCCGGCTGCTGGGCCGCGCGACCCGGCGGGTCAGCAAGGCCTGGCACCTGTACCCGGTGGGCCTGCTCATGGGCCTGGGCTTCGACACCGCCACCCAGGTCGGCCTGCTGGTCCTGATCGCGGGCTCGGCGGCGTTCGTGCTGCCCTGGTACGCGATCGTCGTGCTGCCGGTGCTGTTCATGGCCGGCATGAGCCTGTTCGACACCGCCGACGGCGTGCTCATGACCCGGGCCTACGGGTGGGCCCTGGTCAAGCCCGTGCGCAAGGTGTTCTACAACCTGACGGTCACCGTGCTGTCGGTGACCGTCGCCCTGGGCGTCGGCGGGCTGGTCCTGATCGGCCTGCTGGTCGAGCAGCTGCACATCGAGTCCGGCCCGCTGGCCTGGCTGGCCTCGTGGAACCTCGACTACGTCGGCTTCGGCATCGTCGGCCTCTTCGTGCTCACCTGGGCGGTCGCCCTCGCCGTCTGGCGGGTCGGCCGCGTGGAGGAGCGCTACTCGGCCTGACCGCCGACCAGGGCCTCGGCGAAGGCGCGGGGCTCGAAGGGGGCCAGGTCGTCGGCGCCCTCGCCCAGCCCGACCAGCTTGACCGGGATGCCCAGCTCGCGCTGCACCGAGACCACGATGCCGCCCTTGGCCGTGCCGTCGAGCTTGGTGAGCACGATGCCGGTGACGGTGACGGCCTCGGTGAACACCCGGGCCTGCACGACGCCGTTCTGGCCGGTGGTGGCGTCCAGGACCAGCAGCACCTCGTCCACCGGGCTCAGCTTCTCGACGACCCGCTTGACCTTGCCCAGCTCGTCCATCAGCCCGCTCTTGGTGTGCAGCCGCCCGGCGGTGTCCACGAGCACGGCGTCGACGTCGGCCTCGCGGCCCACCTTGACCGCCTCGTAGGCGACCGACGCCGGGTCGCCGCCCTCGGCGCCGCGCACGGTCGGGACGCCGACCCGCTCGCCCCAGGTCTCGAGCTGGTCGGCGGCGGCGGCGCGGAAGGTGTCGGCGGCACCCAGCAGGACGCTGCGGCCGTCGCCCACGAGCACCCGCGCGATCTTCCCGCAGGTGGTGGTCTTGCCGGCCCCGTTGACCCCGACGACCAGCACGACGGCGGGCCGGTCCAGCTCGCGGTCGGTGGCCAGCGTGCGGTCCAGGTCCGGGCCCAGGACGGCGGTCAGCTCGGACACCAGCAGGTCGCGCAGCGCAGCGCCGTCCCCGGTCGCGAGCACGAGGGACTGCGTGCGCAGGCGCTGCACGATCTGGGTGGTGGCGGCGACGCCGACGTCGGCGGCCAGGAGGGTCTCCTCGATCTCCTCCCAGTCGTCCTCGGTCAGCTTCTCCCGGGCCAGCACGGTGAGCAGGCCGCGGCCCAGGGAGGACTGCGACCGGGCGAGCCGGCTGCGCAGCCGCACCAGCCGGCCGGCCGAGGGCGGCGGGACGTCGAAGACCAGGCCGGGCTCGGGCTCGGCGGGGGGCAGGTCGGCAGGCGGGACGAGGGTGTCCCCGGAGACGGGCGACGCATCGGGTGCGGTGCCGACGGGGGGCACCGTCGTCGGCGCGGTGGTGACCGGGGGCGCGGGGTCGGTGGGCCGCGGCCGGGTCAGCGTCGTCCCGCGGGCCGCGTCGTCGTCCAGCCGGGTGGTGCGTCGTCCGCGGCCGACCAGGAGGCCGACCCCGACGAGCAGGGCGACGACGACGACCGCGACGGCGATGAGCACGAACTCCATGCCCAGGAGTCTCCCAGCCCGTCCTGGGCAGCACCGGGTGCGGTGCGGGAAGGTGGTGGCCGTGCCCGACGACCCCCGGCTGGTGCTCGGCCCCCTGCTGCGCCACGTCGACCCCGTGTCCGCGACCGTCTGGGTCGAGACCGACCGCCCGTGCACCGTGCGCGTCCTCGACGCCGTGGCCCGCACGTTCTGCGTGGGCGGCCACCACTTCGCCCTGCTGGTGGTCGAGGGCCTCGAGCCGGGCAGCACGACGCCCTACGAGGTGCACCTGGACGACGCGCGGGTCTGGCCGCCCCGGCACTCGCCCTTCCCGCCCAGCCGGATCCGCACCCCCGGCGGCCCGGGGCCCTTCCGGATCGCCTTCGGCTCCTGCCGCTACGCGACCCCGGCCTCGGTCGACGCCCGCGACGGCATCCCGCCCGACGCCCTGGACTGCTACGCGGTGCAGCTGGCCGGCACCGACCAGGCGCAGTGGCCCGACGCGCTGGTGCTGCTCGGCGACCAGGTCTACGCCGACGAGACGACGCCACCCACCCAGGCGTGGCTGGCCTCCCGCCGCGACCTCTCGGTGGCGCCGGGCACCCAGGTCGCCGACTTCGAGGAGTACACCCGGCTCTACCGGGAGTCGTGGGGCGACCCCGAGGTCCGCTGGCTGCTCTCGACCATCCCCTCGGCGATGATCTTCGACGACCACGAGATGATCGACGACTGGAACACCTCGGCCGCCTGGCGTGACTCCGTCGTCGAGCAACCGTGGTGGCGCCGGCGGATCACCGGCGGCCTGACCAGCTACTTCGTCTACCAGCACCTGGGCAACCTGTCGCCGGCCGAGCTGGCCGACAACGCCACCTGGCAGGCGATGCAGGGCGACGGCGACGCCCCGGTCGACGCCGAGCCGATGCTCACCGCCATGGCGCAGGCCGCCGACGGCGACCCCACCGCGTTCCGGTGGAGCTACGTGCGGCACTGGGACCACGTCCGGCTGGTGATGGTCGACAGCCGCGCCGGGCGGGTGCTCACCGAGGCCGACCGGCAGATCCTGGACGACGCCGAGTTCACCTGGGTCGAGGAGGCCGTGCGCGAGGCGGTCGCCGACGGCGTGCAGCACGTGCTGGTCGGCACCTCGCTGCCGTGGCTGCTGCCGCACGCCGTCCACGACATCGAGCGCTGGAACCAGACCCTCGCCGTCCGGCACCACGGCCGGCTCGTCGGCCGGCTGGCCGAGAAGCTGCGGCAGGCCGCCGACCTCGAGCACTGGGCAGCGTTCGGGCAGTCCTTCGAGCGGCTGGGCCGGCTGCTGGTGTCGGTGGCCGGAGGCGAGGCCGGGCCGGCGCCGGCCACCGTCCTGGTGCTCTCCGGCGACGTCCACCACGCCTACGCCGCGGAGCTGGTGCAGCCCGCCGGCCTCACCGGACGGGTGCACCAGCTGACGGTCTCGCCGCTGCACAACCAGGCGCCGCACGCCATCGAGGTCGGCTTCCGCATCGGCTGGAGCCGGTGGGCCCGGACGATCACCGGGTCGATCGCGAAGGCCGCCCGGGTCCGCCGCACCGGTCTGGAGTGGCGCAAGCAGGCCGGTCCGTTCTTCGGCAACGAGCTCGGCGAGCTGGTCCTCGACGGCCGCGACGCCCGGTTCCGGCTGTGGGCCACCAGCCGGGACGACGCCGGCGGCCCGGTGTTCACCCGGGTGCTCGACACCGAGCTGTCGTGATCCCGCGTCAGCCCAGTTCGTCTCGCCAGGAGTGCCGGGGGTCGTAGCCGAGCAGCCGGCGGGCCTTGTCGATGGAGTAGAAGGTCTCGTCGCGTCCCATCTCCCGGCGCACCTCGACCCCGGGGTAGAAGCGCTCCCGGACCTCGTCGGTGGTGAGCGAGACCGACATGTCGGCGTTCGCGACGTTGAAGACCTCGTAGCCCAGCCCGTCGGTGGTGAGGCAGCGCTGCACGATCTGCCCGAGGTCGCGGGTGTCGATGTAGGCGAACAGGTTGCGCCGGCGCAGGGCGGGGTCCTCGAGGAACGCGGGGAACAGCTCCGCGTACTCGTGCGGCTCGACCACGTTGTTGATCCGCAGCCCGTAGACGTCGGCCCCGCTGCGGGCCTGGAACGACCGCGCGGTCACCTCGCCGGCGACCTTGCTCATCGCGTAGGAGTCCTCGGGCACCGTCGGGTGCTCCTCGTCGACCGGCAGGTACTCGGGCCTCCGCTCCCCCTGGGCGAAGCACACGCCGTAGGTGGTCTCCGACGAGGCGAAGACCACCTTGGGGATGCCCAGCCGGGTGGCCGCCTCCAGGACGTTGTAGGTGCTGAGGATGTTCGTGGCGTAGGTGGTGGCGTCCGGGGCGAGCAGGATCGCCGGGATCGCGGCGAAGTGGACGACGGCGTCGTAGGCCGGCACCGCGGCGCCCTCGAGGTCGGCGCTGCGGGCGGCACCGGCGAGGGCGGAGTACGTCTGCCCGAGGTCGGTGAGGTCGACGCGCAGGTCGGCGATGCCGTCGTGGCGCAGCGGGGTCAGGTCGGCGTTGGTGACCTCGTGCCCCTGGTCGGCCAGGAACGGGGCGACGTGGTGGCCGGCCTTGCCCGAGCCGCCGGTGAAGAAGATGCGCATGCCGGCCATGCAACCCGGCCCCGCACGATCCCGCCTGGGAAGCTCGAGCGGTGACCTCCGTACGCCTGGTGACCTTCAACATCCACCACGGGGTGGGCGACGACCGCCGGCACGACCTGGCCCGGATCGCCGGGGTCCTGGCCGCGGCCGACCCCGACGTCGTCTGCCTGCAGGAGGTCGACCGGACCTTCGGCCCCCGCAGCGAGGGGGTCGACCAGGCCGAGCTGCTCGCCCGGGCCCTGGACCGCGAACTGGTGTGGGCCTCGGCGATCGAGGAGCCCCGGCGCGACGGGCCGGCCAAGCGGTACGGCAACGCGCTGCTCACGCGGTTGCCCGTGGCCAACGACGCCGCGCACCGGCTGCCCGGGCACGGCGAGCCCCGCGCCGCGGTGCGCGCCGACCTGGTCGTGGCCGGCGGCGCGCTGACCGTCGTCGCCACCCACCTGTCCAGCGACTCGGCGCGCTCGCGTGCGGCCCAGGCCGAGGCGCTGGTCGGGCTGCTGCCCCCGCCGGGCCGGGCCGCGGTGGTCGCCGGCGACCTCAACTGCGGGGCGTCGGCCACCGAGCTCACCCCGCTGCGCGGGCGGCTGGACGACGGCTGGTCCCGGGCCGGCGCCCGCCGGGACCAGGCCCGCCGGTGGCAGGTGTGGAAGCGCGACCTCGGCCTCACCCACCCGGCCCGTCGGCCGCGGCTGCGCATCGACCTGGTGTGGGTCTCCCCCGAGGTGCGGGTGACCGGGGCCGCCGTCCTCGACGGCTCGCGCTGCTCGGACCACCACCCCCTCCAGGTCGACCTCGACGTCTGACCGGGGTCAGGCGGTGGGGCGCAGCCGCTGGGAGATGACGCCGGTGATGCCGTCGCCGCGCATCGAGACGCCGTAGAGGGCGTCGGCGATCTCCATCGTGCGTTTCTGGTGGGTGATCACGATCAGCTGCGAGGTGTCCCGCAGCTGCTCGACCAGCGTGAGCAACCGGCCGAGGTTGACGTCGTCCAGGGCGGCCTCGACCTCGTCCAGGACGTAGAACGGCGAGGGTCGCGCCCGGAAGATCGCCACCAGCAGCGCCACCGCCGTCAGCGAGCGCTCGCCGCCGGACAGCAGCGACAGCCGCTTGACCTTCTTGCCGGGCGGGCGGGCCTCGACCTCGACACCGGTGGTCAGCAGGTCCTCCGGGTCGGTGAGCGTCAACCGCCCCTCGCCACCCGGGAAGAGGGTCTGGAAGACCTCGACGAACTCGCGCTGCACGTCGGCGAAGGCGGCGGCGAACACCTCGTGGATGCGGTCGTCGACCTCGCGGACGACGGTCAGCAGGTCGCGACGGGTGGCCCGGAGGTCCTCGAGCTGGGTGGTGAGGAACGCGCTGCGCTCCTCGAGCGCCGCGAACTCCTCGAGCGCCAGCGGGTTGACCCGGCCCAGCGCGGCGAGGTCCTTCTCCGCGGTGGCCGCCCGGCGCTCCTGCACCGCGCGCACGTAGGGCACCGGCTCGGGCACCGGCTCGTCCTCGGGGTGCGGCCCGGGCGCAGGCACCGGGGCGGCCGGTCCGTACTCGGCCACCAGCTGGTCCAGCTCGATGCCGTGCTCCTCCACCGCGCGGGTCTCGAGCGTCTCGATGCGCAGCCGCTGCTCGGCGCGGGCCACCTCGTCGCGGTGCACCTCACCGGTCAGCCGGTCCAGGTCCGCGGTGAGCTCGCGGACCCGGGTGCGGACGGCGAGCAGGTCGGCCTCCCGCCCCGTGCGGGCCGCGGCCAGGGCGTCGCGCTCGGCCACGGCCTGGACCAACGAGGTCTCCAGCAGCGACGACGCGTGCTCGGCCCCCGCCCGCACCTCGGCGGCGACCGCGGCGCCGCGTGCCCGGGTGCGGCGGGCCTCCTCCGCCCGCTCGCGGGTGGCTCGTTCCTGCCGGGCCTGCCGGCGCAGCGACTCCGCACGACCGTGCAGCGACCGGGCCCGCTCCTCGGCGGTGCGGACGCCGAGCCGGGCCTCGGTCTCGGTGGTGCGCAGGACGGCGACCTCGGCCCGCAGCCGGTCGCGCTCGGCCGGGGACGGCTCGTCGGCCAGGGGCTCGGCCTCGGCCTCGGCCAGCCGCGCGACCGATCCGGCCAGGGCCTCCGCCGCCTGCTCGACACCCTGCTCGGCGCGCACCCGGGCGGCGTCGGCCCGCTGGGCCTCGGCGACCGCCGAGCGCAGGTCGGCGGCCAGCCCCGCCAGCTCGCGGTCGCGGGCCGCCCGCTCGCGCTCGGCCTCGCGCCGGGCGGTGGCCGCCGCCTCGACCGCCGACCCCGCCGCCCGGTGGGCCTCCTGGGCCCGCGCGAGCTGCTCGGCGAGCTCCTGGGCGCGGGCCGTGGCCCGGCCCAGCTCGCCGTCGGCGGCGTCCACCCGGGCCCGGACCTCCAGGCCGGACGGGGCGTCGGGCTGCCCGCCGGTCGCCCGGCCCGCACCCAGCGAGTCACCGGCCGCGGTGACCGTACGGAGGTCGGGCCGGGCGGTGACGAGCGCGACCGCCGCCGCCAGGTCGGCCACGACGGCCACCCCGTCCAGCACCGCGGCCACCGCCGGCAGCAGGTCCGCCGGTACGTCCACCAGGTCCAGCGCCCACCGCGCCCCCGCGGGCAGGGCCGATCGCGGACTCCCGGCGCCCTCGCCACCGGCGACCAGGAGCCCGACCCGGCCCCCGGCGGTGTCGGCCAGGTGCTCGATCGCGTCGGCCGCCGCACGGGGTCCGGTCACCACGACCGCCTCGGCCAGACCGCCCAGCGCGGCGGCCACCGCCACCTCGTCCCCCGGGTGCACCGCCAGGCGGGCGGCGAGCGGGCCGGCCACCCCGCCCAGTGCACCGTCCGCCGCGGCGGCCAGCACCGCCGCGGCGCCGTCGGCCGGGGCCAGCCCGAGAGCCAGGGCGTCCCGCCGGGCCCGGGCCGCACCGCGGTCCCGTTCGGCCGAGCGCTCGGCGTCGGCCAGCCGGGTCACCTCTCGGGCCGCCTCGACCTGCGCGGCGCGGGCCGCCTCGTGCGCCCGCACCTGCGGGCCGGTGTCCTCGGCGCCGGACCCGTCCTCGTCGTCCTCGGGGCGGGCCGCGGACAGCCGGTCGGCCGCGGCGTCGGCCCGGGCCTGCGCCTCGCGGGCCGCCTCCACGGCCCGGGCGACCTCGGCCTCGCCGGCACTCGTGCGGGAGCGGGCCGCGGCGACCTGACCGGACAGCCGGGCCAGGCCCTCGCGCCGGTCGGCCAGCGCCCGCGCCGCGGTCACCAGCTCGCGCTCGGCGACGGCGAGGGCGGCGTCCAGGTCGGTGCGGGCCGCGGTGGCGGCCGCGAGGCGGTCGCGCTCGGCGGTCAGCTGCCCGGCCAGCTCGGTCTCGGTGGCCTCGACCCGGGCGGCCTCGTCGTCCAGCCCCTCGGGGTCACGACCGGCCGGGACGGCCACCGGTGCGGACAGGTGCCGGTGCCGCTCGCCGGCCAGCTGGGCGGTGCTGCGGAAGCGCTCGCCCAGCGTCGAGAGCCGGAACCAGGTGTCCTGGGCGGCGCTCAGCGCCGGGGCGTCGGCGGCCAGTGCGGCCTCCAGCTCGGCCTGCCGTGCCGCGGCGACGGCGAGGTCGGCCTCGACCCGGGTGCGCTGCTCGCGGGCCGCCGTCTCGTCGGCGACGTCGGCGTCCAGCGCGCCGCGCAGCGCCACGAGGTCGTCGGCGAGCAGCCGCAGCCGTGCGTCGCGCAGGTCGGCCTGGATGCCGGCGGCGCGGCGGGCCACCTCGGCCTGCCGGCCCAGCGGCTTGAGCTGGCGCCGCAGCTCGGTGGTGAGGTCGGCCAACCGGTCGAGGTTGGCCTGCATCGAGGTCAGCTTGCGGAGCGCCTTCTCCTTGCGCTTGCGGTGCTTGAGGACGCCGGCGGCCTCCTCGATGAACCCGCGGCGGTCCTCGGGACGACCCGACAGCACGGCGTCCAGCTGGCCCTGCCCGACGATGACGTGCATCTCGCGGCCGATGCCCGAGTCGCTGAGCAGCTCCTGGACGTCGAGCAGACGCACCTTGTCGCCGTTGATCTCGTACTCGCTCTCACCCGAGCGGTACATGCGCCGGGTGATGCCGACCTCGGTGTAGTCGATCGGCAGCGCGCCGTCGGCGTTGTCGATCGTGAGCGTGACCTCGGCCCGGCCCAGCGCCGGGCGGCCGGCGGTGCCGGCGAAGATGACGTCCTCCATCTTGCCGCCGCGCAGGCTCTTGGCCCCCTGCTCGCCCAGCACCCAGGCGATGGCGTCGACTACGTTGGACTTGCCCGAGCCGTTGGGCCCGACCACGGCGGTGATGCCCGGCTCGAGCCGCAGGGTCGTCGCCGCCGCGAAGGACTTGAAGCCCTTGAGCGTCAGGCTCGACAGATGCACAGGTCGGAGCTTAGGGAAGCCCGCTCGTGGCGAGCCCCCCTCAGTGCACGAGGGCGGGCTCGACCTCGGGGTGGGCCATCGTGAGCAGCTCGTGGGCGATGCGCTCGTCGCGCTCGGCGCGCAGCGCGGCGACCTCGGCCTCGAGCCGGGTGATGCGGGAGCGGAGCATCGCGATCTCCTCGGCGACGCGGAGCTCCCGGGGGGCTACGACGTGACCGAACAGGGCCTTGGCCATGGCTGAGGAGGCCTCTCGAGGTGCGGTGTGGTCCCGCGGCGACCGGGGTCGGCTCCGACGAGTGGGGCCGAGGGCGGGGCGCAGGCTGACCGACCCAGGGTGACAGCCACGGCCGCGCAGGTCAACGCGCCGGTCAGCGGCTCACCCGGACCGGACGCTGTCATCTGCGTCACGGCCGCGCCGGCGGTCAACCGGTGGTGAACCCGGATGCCCCGACGGGGTCCTCGTCGGTCGGTGCGACGTCGCGCGGGGCGCCGGGGGCGTCCGGCCCGGTCAGCGCGTCGAGGACGGCCCGGACGTCGTCCTCGGGGCCCTCGAGGACGACCTCGACGCGGCCGTCGGCCAGGTTCGTCGCCGACCCGGCCAGCCCGCGGGCGGCGGCCTGCCCCCGGACGAACCAGCGGTAGCCGACCCCCTGGACGTCGCCGGACACCAGCGCCACCACCCGGCGGGTCACGAACGCCGGGCCCGGGGTCGGGGCTGGCAGGTGGGGCAGCTGTAGCTCGACCGGTTCATGAAGGACTCCCGTCGGATCGGGGTGCCGCACCGCGGGCACGGCCGGTCCAGCTGGCCGTAGACCGCCAGGGACCGCGAGAAGTAGCCGCTCTGGCCGTTCACGTCGACGTAGAGCGAGTCGAAGGAGGTGCCGCCCTGGGCCAGGGACTCGCGCAGGACGTCCTGCACGCCCTCCACGAGGTCGGTCACCTGGGCACGGGTGAGCTTCTCGGTCGGGCGGCCCCCGTGCAGCCGGGCCCGCCACAGCGACTCGTCGGCGTAGATGTTGCCCACCCCGCCGATCAGCGTCTGGTCCAGCAGGGCCCGCTTGACCTCGGTGTGCCGGCGGCGCAGGGCGGCCGCGAAGGCGTCGACGTCGAAGTCCTCGACCAGCGGGTCGACGGCGATGTGGGCCAGCCGGCCGGGCAGACCCGCGGGGCCGGCGTCCTCGACGGCCAGGCCGCCGAAGGTGCGCTGGTCGACGAACCGCAGCTCGCGACCACCGTCGGTGAAGGTGAACCGGGCCCGCAGGTGCTTCTCCCGCGGCTCGGAGGGCTTCTCGACCAGCAGCTGACCGCTCATGCCCAGGTGCCCGACCAGCACCCGGCCGGTGGCGACGCCGTCGCGGGCCAACGGCAACCACAGGTACTTGCCGCGGCGGTGGGCGGCGGTGACGGTGGCGCCGGTCAGGTCGGCCACGAAGTGCTCGGCGCCCTCGAGGTGGCGGCGGACCGCGCGCGGGTGCAGCACCTCCGCGGTGGCGACGGTGCGGCCGGCCACCCACCGCTCGAGCCCGCGGCGGACCACCTCGACCTCGGGCAGCTCGGGCACGCCGTCAGCCCCGGGGGGTGCTGGTCGCCGACAGCGCGCGCCAGGCGTTCTGGGCGGCCATCTGCTCGGCGGCCTTCTTGGTGCGGCCGTGGCCGTCGCCGCGGGGCAGGTCGGCCAGCAGCACGGTGGCCCGGAAGGACTTCGCGTGGTCGGGGCCCTCGGACTCGATCCGGTACACCGGTGGCCCCAGCCCCTGCGCCGATCCCAGCTCCTGCAGGCTGGTCTTCCAGTCCAGGCCGGCGCCCAGCGTGGAGGACTCGACCAGCAACGGGTCGAACAGCCGGTGCACGATCGCCCCGGCCACCTCGAGCCCCAGGCCCAGGTGGACCGCCCCCAGCAACGCCTCCAGCGCGTCGGCCAGGATCGACTCCTTGTCCTGCCCGCCGGTGGTCGTCTCGCCCCGGCCCAGCAGCAGGTGCGGGCCGATGCCGCCCTCGCCCAGGGACCGGGCGACCCCGGCCAGCGAGGTCATGTTGACCACCGACGCCCGCAGCTTCGCCAACTGCCCCTCGGGGAGGTCGGGCTGGCTGCGGTACAGCTCGTCGGTGACCACCAGGCCGAGGACGGAGTCGCCGAGGAACTCCAGACGCTCGTTGGTCGGCAGGCCACCGTGCTCGTAGGCGTAGGAGCGGTGGGTCAGGGCCAACGCCAGCAGGCCGCCGGGCAGCGTGACGCCCAGGGCGTCACGCAGCCAGTCGGCGGCCCGGTCGGCGTGCTCGGTGCCCCCGGGAGGGGCGTCCGTGGTCACGTCGGGGTCGTGCTGGACGTGCAGGTCAGACCGCGATGACCTGGCGGCCGTCGTACTGGCCGCAGGTCGGGCAGGCGATGTGCGGGGGCTTGAGCTCACCGCACGCGCGGTTCGGGCACGGCGCGAGCGTGGGGGCGGTGGCCTTCCACTGCGAGCGACGCGAGCGGGTGTTCGAGCGCGACATGCGCCTCTTCGGGACAGCCACGGTCAGTTCTCCTTCGATGGGGTGAAACGGTCGGCGAGCCCGGCCCAGCGCGGGTCGAGCACCTCGTGCGAGTGGTCCGCCGGGAGGTCGTCGAGCCGCTGGCCGCAGTCGACGCACAGACCCGAGCAGTCCGGCGTGCAGGTGGGCGAGAGCGGCAGCGCCAGGACGACGGCGTCCCGGACGAGCGGCGCGAGGTCGAGGTGCTCGCCGTCGATGCGGCGGACCTCGTCCTCCTCGCTGGTGGCTTCGGTGGTGCTGCCCTCGTAGGCGAACAGCTCCTGCACGTCCAGGTGCAGGGTGTCCTCGACCGGCTCGAGGCAGCGGGCGCACTGGCCGGTGACCGGGGCGTCGACCTCGCCGGAGACGAGCACGCCCTCCATGACCGACTCCAGCCGCAGGTGCAGCTCGACGGGGGCGCCCTCGGGCACGGCGATCATCTCGATGCCCCAGCGCTCCTGCGCCGGCACCGTCTTCTCCCAGTCACGCATCGACCCGGCGCGACGACCCAGCTCGCGCAGGTCGACCTTCCAGGGGTCGCCACCGGGGCGCCGGGCGTCGGGGGACGCGGCGCCTCGGCGGGGCGAGGAGGCAGCAGGCATGACGGATTCTCTGTGCTCGGGGGCGGGTGTCACCGCAGGGCGTGCAGGGCAGCGCATGCGGGAGCAACCCAGGTTACACCGGGCCGCGGGTCGGGCGGACAGGGCGGGGTGGACGGGGTCAGGGCTGGCGGAGCTGGCTGCGCGCGGCCTCGACCGACCGCACCATGTGGCCCAGCGTGGTGCCGAAGTCGGCCAGCCGGCTGTCGACGTACTCGTCGACCTCGGTGCGCATGCGGGCCACCTCGGCCGCGGTCTGCTCGCCCAGCTCGTCGGCCCGGCCGACGGCGCCCCGGTAGACCTCGGTCTCGGTGATCAGCCGGTCGTGCTCGGCCTGGCCGGCGGCGACGAGCGCGGCCTGCTGCGTGCGGGCGTCGGCGAGCAGCTCGGCGGCCTGCTGGTCGGCCTCGGCCAGGATCCGGTCGGCCTCGGCCTCGGCGCGGGACAGCAGGTCCTCGACCTCGGCCTGGGCCTGGGTGATGAGCTCGTCGCGCTGGCGCCGGGCGGTGCCGATCAGCTCGTCGCGCTGGCGCCGGGCGGTGGTGACCACCTGCTCGGCCTCGGTGCGGGTGCGCCCGGTGAGCCGCTCGGCCTCGGCCTGGGCCTGCTCGAGGATCTCGGTGCGCTGCTCGACGATCGCGCCCGCCTGCTGCACCTCCTCGGGCAGCCCCTCGCGGAGGTCGTCCAGCAGGTCCAGCAGGTGGTCGCGCGGGACCATGCAGGAGGACGACATCGGCACGCTGCGGGCGTTCTCGATGACCGAGGCCAGTTCGTCGACGACCTCGTACAACCGGTACACGACCTCGGTCACGACTCCCCCTCCCGCTCGCGCCGGGCCACCAGCCGGCTGTTGACCCCCGGCGGCACCAGGTGCGAGACGTCCCCGCCGAAGGCGGAGATCTGCTTGACCAGGCTGGAGGACAGGTGCCCGACCTGCGGCGCGGTGGGCACGAAGAGGGTCTCGACGCCGGCCAGCTCGCGGTTCATCTGGGCCATCTGCAGCTCGTACTCGAAGTCCCCGACGGCCCGCAGGCCCTTGACGATGACCGGGACGTCGTGCGCCGTGCACCACTGCACCAGCAGCCCGGTGAAGGAGTCGACGGTGACGTTGGGCAGGTCGGCGGTGGCCTCGCGCAGCAGCGCCATGCGCTCGTCGACGTCGAACAGCCCGGCCTTGCCGGGGTTGACGAGCACCGCGACGACCAGCTCGTCGTAGAGCGCGGCGGCCCGGGTGATGACGTCGACGTGCCCGTTGGTGACCGGGTCGAAGGAACCCGGGCAGACCGCTCGTCTCATGCTGCCCTCACGCTGCGCGACCGTACCGGAGCACGGCCTCCCCGTAGCGGCGGTCGCGCAGTGCGGTCAGGGGTGTCGGCCACTCCCAGGGGGCCTCGCGGGAGGGCCGCTCGACCACCAGCACGGCCTCGGGGGCCAGCCAGCCGCCCTCGTGCAGGGCGGTGAGCACCGCCAGCACGACGGCGGGCTCGACCGCGTAGGGCGGGTCGGCCAGGACCAGGTCGAAGGGGACGGCGGCCGGGCGCGCGACCACCGCCGGCACCGAACCGGGCACGACCGTGGCCCCCGGCAGGCCCAGCGCGGCGACGTTGGCCCGCAGCACCGGCAGCACCTTCGGGCCCGACTCGACGAGCACCGCCTCGGCCGCCCCGCGGGACAGCGCCTCCAGACCCAGCGCACCGGACCCGGCGTACAGGTCGAGCACGCGGGCGCCGGGGAGGTCCAGCAGCGAGCCCAGGCTGTTGAACAGCGCCTCGCGGGCCCGGTCACCGGTGGGGCGCACCCCGCTGGCCGGCACCTTGAGCACCCGACCGCGCGCCGACCCCGCGATGATCCGCGTCATGCCCGCTCCAGCCAGTCGGCGCGGTCCCCGGCGTTCAGCGCCGCGACGGCGGCGGCCAGCTCGGGGTGCTCGGCCAGCCCGAGGTCGGTCTCGAGCAGGCCGGCGGCCTCGCTGCGGGCGGCGGCGATGAGCTCCTCGTCGTGCAGCAGCGACAGCAGCTTCACCCCGGACCGGCGTCCGGACTGCGCCGCCCCCAGGACGTCGCCCTCGCGGCGGGTCTCGAGGTCCAGCCGGGCCAGCTCGAAGCCGTCGGTGGTGGCCGCCACCTGGGCCAGCCGCACCCCGGTGGAGGAGGACACGGGGGCCTCGCTGACCAGCAGGCACAGGCCGGGGTGCTTGCCCCGGGCGACCCGGCCGCGCAGCTGGTGCAGCTGGCTGACGCCGAACCGGTCGGCGTCCATGACCACCATGACCGTGGCGTTGGGGACGTCGACGCCGACCTCGATGACCGTGGTGGCCACGAGGACGTCGACCTCGCGCTGGGCGAAGGCCCGCATGCGGGCCTCCTTCTCCTCCGCCGTGAGCCGACCGTGCAGCACCTCGACCCGCAGCCCGGCCAGCGGACCGCCGCGCAGCTGCTCGGCGACGTCCAGCACGGCCAGCGGCGGACGGCGCTCGGCGTCGCCGGCCGGTGCGCCGTCGGCGTCGTCGGGCCCCTCGCCGGCCGGTTCGTCGTCGCCGATCCGCGGGCAGACGACGTAGGCCTGCCGGCCCTGGGCGACCTCCTCGCGGACCCGCTCCCACGCCCGCCCCAGCCAGGCCGGCTTCTCGCGCACGGGCACCACCGAGCTGCTCACCCCGCCGCGGCCGGCCGGGAGCTGACGCAGGGTGAGCGTCTCGAGGTCGCCGTAGACGGTCATGGCCACCGTGCGCGGGATGGGGGTCGCGGTCATCACCAGCACGTGCGGGGGACGCTGGCCCTTGGCGCGCAACCGGTCGCGCTGCTCGACGCCGAACCGGTGCTGCTCGTCGACGACGACCAGCCCGAGGTCGGCGAACTCGACCCCCTCGCTCAACAGCGCGTGGGTGCCCACGACGATGCCGGCCCGCCCGTCGGCGACCTCGGCCAGCGCGGCCCGCCGGGCGGCCGTGCGCAGCGAGCCGGTGAGCAGGGTGACCCGGGTGCCCTCGGCGTCGCCGTCGAGCTCACCGGCCCGGCCCAGCGGCCCGAGCAGACCCGCGATGCCCCGCGCGTGCTGGGCGGCGAGCACCTCGGTGGGGGCCAGCAGGGCGGCCTGGCCGCCGGCGTCGACCACCTGGGCCATGGCCCGCAGCGCCACCACGGTCTTGCCCGACCCGACCTCGCCCTGCAGCAGGCGGTGCATCGGCTGCTCGCGACCGATCTCGGCGGCCAGGGCCTCGCCCACCTCGCGCTGGCCGTCGGTGAGGTCGAAGGGCAGCAGGCCGTCGACGGCGTCGGCCAGACCACCGGGCCGCCGGGGACGGGCGATGCCGGGCTCGAGGCTCGCGGCCCGCCGCCGCGCCGCGAGGGTGACCTGCAGGACCAGGGCCTCGTCCCACTTGAGCCGGTGGTCGGCGCGCTCGACGTCGTCGGGGGTCTCGGGGTGGTGCTTGAGCCAGATCGCCCGGGCCAGCGCCATGAGCCCGTGCCGACGGCGCACCGGCGCCGGGACCGGGTCGGCGGCCAGGAGCTGGTCGGCGGCGGCCGGGGAGTCGAGGACGAGCTTGAGCGACTTCTGCAGGACCCAGCTGGACACGCTCTTGCTGGCCGGGTAGATCGGCAGCATCGCCGTGGCCCACTCGTCGGCGTCGGTGGACTCGTCGAGCAGCTGGCAGTCGGGGTGGTTGAACTGCAGCTGGCCGTGCCAGCTGCTCACCGTGCCGGCGAACAGCCCCCAGGCGCCGACGGCGAGGCGGGCGTGCTTGTGGTTGAAGAACACCAGCCGCATCGAGCCCTCGCCGTCGCCCACCGTGACCTCGGTGATGCTGCCGCGCCGGTTCTTCATGGGCCGGGTGTCGACCTTGCGCACCTGGCCCAGCACGGTCACCCGGTCGCCCACCTGCAGGTCGGTCAGCCTGGTCATCTCACCGCGCCGGGCGTACCGGCTCGGGTAGTGCCGCACCAGGTCGCGCACCGTGTGCAGCTGCAGCTCGTCGGCCATGGCCTTCGCGGTGCGGTCGCCGACGACCTTGGTCAGCGCGGTGTCGAGGGCCAGCACTCACTCCACCCCGATCAGCAACGGCCGGGCGCCCTGACCCAGCGGGTGGAGGGCCACCTCGACCGTGGGGTGCCGCGCGGCCAGGTGCGCGGCGGCGGCCTCGGCGAGCCGCCCGCCCAGCAGCGTGACCAGCTCGCCGCCGCCGGCCAGGAGCCGGTCCAGCAGCTCGCAGGTCACGGTCAGCTGCGCGGCCCCGATCACCACGACGTCGCCCTCGACGACCCCCAGGGCGTCGCCGGGGTGGCAACGCCCGGCCGAGGTCAGCGCCTCGGTCTCGGCGAGCACGACCTCGGCCCACCGGGTCGCCGACGCCGCGTCGGTCATGGAGATGACGTCGTCGGCGAAGCGCTGCTGCGGGTCGGCCACCGCGACCGCGGCCAGGCCCTGCACGGGCGACCGCGTGGGGACGACGGCGACGTCGCGGCCCTCGCCGCGGACCCGGGCGGCGACCCGCCCCACCGGCCCCACCAGCTGCGGGTCGTCGGGCAGGAGGACGACGTCGGCCGCCCCGGAGGCCAGGACCGCCGCGGCCACGGCCTCCTCGACGGCGGTGACCGCGGCGGTGTCGTCGCGGTCGGCCGGCACCTGCACCACCAGGACCTGGACCCCCTCGCCCCCCAGCAGCTCGGCCAGCCCCTCGGCGGCCGGGCCCGCGGGGACCAGCGCGACGGTGGCCCGCACCCCGGCCACCGGGGCCGGCACCCGGACCGGGGCCAGCGCGGTGACCGCGATGTGGTGCGGGCGGCCCGCACGGATGCCGGCCTCGATCGCGGCACCGACGTCGTGGACGTGGACGTGGACGTTCCACTCGCGACCCGTGGGGGTGTCGACGCCGACGACGACCAGGCAGTCGCCCAGCCAGCCCAGCTCGGTGCGCAGCCGCTCGACGGCCTCCTCGGAGGAGTCGGCCAGCAGGAACTGCACCTCGCTGCCCGGGTCGACCGCGACCCGGTGCAGGTCGGCCGCGGGGTCGTGGCGGTGCGGCCGCAGTGCACGGCGGGCCAGCGGCGGGCGGTCGGGCTCGCTGCCGGTGACCGTGGTGACCAGGGCGTCGAGGACGACGCACCAGCCCGCCCCGCCGGCGTCGACGACCCCGGCGTCGCGGAGCGCGGCGAGCTGGTCGGTGGTGCCGTGCAGGGACCGCCGCGCACCGTCGGCCGCAGCACGCACCACCTCGGCCAGCGCGACCCGACCCTGGTCGACCGCCGCCCCGGCGGCCTCGGCCGCCGACCGGGCGACGGTCAGGAAGGTGCCCTCGGTGGGCTCGGCCACCGCGGCGTAGGCGGTGCGCGCGGCACGCAGCAGAGCCGCCGCGAACGCCGAGCCGTCGACGGGGCCGGCTCCGGCCAGGTCGTCGGCCAGCCCGCGCAGCAGCTGGGCCAGGATGGCGCCGGAGTTGCCGCGGGCGCCGAGCACCGCGCCCCGGGCCCACCGGGTCCACACCGACTCGCCGCCGTCGGGCCCCTCGGACGGTTGCGCCGCCTCGGCCGCGGCCTGCGCGGTGAGCAGCAGGTTCGTGCCGGTGTCGCCGTCGGGGACGGGGAACACGTTGAGCTCGTCGAGCCGCCCCCGGGAGGCGCGCAGCGCGTCGACGGCGGTGCGGCTCCAGCGGCCGACCGCGGCCTCGTCCAGCGCCGTGAGCACGTGCCGGAGGCTACCGGTGGCCACCGACACCCCGGGCCCGCCGACCACGCGGGTGGCCGACCGGCTACAGTGGACCAGCAATCTGCGCGGGTGGTTCGACCCCGCACCTTCTGAACGTCTTCTCTAGGAGTGATCCACCGTGGCTGCCGTGTGCGATGTGTGTGGCAAGGGGCCCGGTTTCGGCATGTCGGTGTCTCACTCGCACCGCCGGACGCCGCGCCGTTGGAACCCGAACATCCAGGCTGTCAAGGCCGTCCTCGGCAACGGCACCCGCCGTCGCGTGAACGCCTGCACCAGCTGCATCCGGGCCGGCAAGCTCACCCGCAGCAGCTGACGCACCGCCCTCCCGCAGGGCGAGGCAGCACCCCGACCCCGGTCACCCCACGGTGATCGGGGTCGATGGCGTCCGGGCCCCTGCAGGCAGGTCTCCGCACCGGAGGACTTAGCATCGCGCCGGTGCACTTCCGCCGTGATCCCGAGCCCCTCCCCGCCGGCCCCGACACCCCCGGCCGTCCCGGCCGTCGTCGTGACCCCGCCGTCGACGAGGCCGTGAAGACCGCCGTCCTCGACCTGCTGGCCGAGCGCGGGTGGGACGGCGTCTCGATGGACGCGGTGGCCGCGCGCGCCAAGGTGGGCAAGGCCAGCATCTACCGGCGCTGGTCCTCGCGGGTGCAGATGGTCGCCGAGACGATCGCGGAGCTGAACCGGGGCGAGGTCACCGCGCCGGACACCGGCACGCTGCGCGGTGACCTGCTCGAGGTGGTCGGGGCGATGGTCGCCACCCTGCGCGGTCCGCTCGGCGACGCCTCGCGGGCCGTCATCGGGGTGCTGGCGCACGAGCCGGACCTGGCCACGGCGTTCCAGGAGGGGTCGCTGGCCATCTGGCGCGAGGCGTTCGGGCAGGTCTTCGGCGCGGCGATCGCCCGCGGCGAGCTCGACCCCGCCCGGCTGGCCACCACGGCCGCCGAGGCCGGCCCCGCGGTGGTCATGCAGCGCTGGCTGGTCATGGGCCAGCCGCTCGAGGACGACCTGGTCCACGAGGTCGTCGACGACGTCATGCTCCCGCTGCTGACCCGCTGATCCCCCGGGAGAGCGCGGCGGCCACCACCAGGTCGACCACCAGGTCGTGGTCGAGCACGGTGGAGTCCAGCACCAGGTGGTAGTGCCGGGCCTCGGCCGGGTCGCAGCGGTGGTAGTGCCGCACGTAGGCCGACCGGGCCCGGTCGGCGGCCACCAGCTCGCGCCGGACGTCGTCCTCGGCGCGACCCAGGTGGGCCACCGCGGCCCGCAGCCTGCGGTCCTCGGGACCGTCGAGGCGTACGTGCAGCGCGTCGGGGCGGTCCCGCAGCACCAGGGCCGCCGCCCGCCCCAGGACGACGCCGCCGGCACCGTCGGCGATCTCGGTGACCACCTGGTCGGTCTGGGTGCGGAAGCTGCGCTCGTCCGGTGCCGAGGCCGCCGGCAGGACCCCGCCGACCGGGTCGGGCATCGTGCCCAGCGAGGCGACCACCCGCCACAGCCCGCGCACGACCACCTCGTCGTTGGCCTCGGCCTCCTCGACCGGCACCCCCAGCCGCAGTGCCACCTGCGCGGGGATGACCCGGTCGTGGAAGGGCAGCCCCAGCCGTCGGGCGACGGCCGGGGCGATCTCCGCACCCCCGCACCCGAACGTCGCCGACACCGTGACGATCCCCATCAGGACACCCCTCCCAGCTCCTTGCCGAGGAACACCGCACCGGTGGCCCCGGCGTAGACGCCGTACCCGGCGACCGGTGTGTACCCGGCCCGGGCGTACAGCGCCAGCGCCTCGGGCTGCCGGTCGCCGGTGTTGAGCACCGCGCGCCGGTGACCGGCGGCGGTCGCGGAGCGCTCGAGGTGGGCCAGCACGGTGTCCGCGATCCCCCGGCGCCGCGCGCCCGGGACCACGTACATGCGCTTGACCTCGACGGTGCCCGGCCCGTGCACGCGCCACGCCCCGCAGCCCACCGCTCGTCCCTCGACCTCGGCGACGAGCAGCAGACCACGGGGCGGCAGCACCTCGGCCGGGTCGACCTCCATCGCGTCGCGGCCGCCGTACCGGACGACGTACTCCTGCTGGACCGCCTCGACCAGCTCGCGCACCTGCGGGTCGTCGTACCCGGCCGCCCGCAGGACCACCTCGGCCCGGCCCGTGCCCGGCTCAGCCGAAGTGCACATGCCCCGGCACCTCCCCCAGCCCCTCGGCGACGTCGGCGGCCGGGATGCCGTCGACCCGCACCCCGGCCGGGCCGGCCTCCACCACCCCGATCCGCACGAACCCGGCGGGCAGGTCGGCGGCCGCGGGGAAGGTGGCCAGGATCGCGTGGTCCTCGCCGCCGGTCAGCACCCACGCCAGCGCGTTCCCACCGCCGGCCGCCGCCACCTGCGCCAGCGGACCCTCGGGCTCGACGAAGGACTGCAGCGTGCCCCGGTCGAGGTCCAGCACGACCGACGACGCCTCGGCCAGGTGGCCCGCGTCGGCCAGCAGGCCGTCGCTGACGTCGCACATGGCGGTCGCGCCGGCGTCGGCCGCGGCCGGCCCCGCCGCGTAGGGCGGGGACGGCCGGCGGTGCGCGGTCACCACCGCGTGCGGGGAGGTGAAGCCGCGGCGCAGCACCGCCCAGCCGCACGCCGACCACCCCAGCCGACCGGCGACGGCCACGACGTCCCCGGGCCGCGCGCCGTCCCTGGTCACCGGCGTCCGGCCCTGCAGGTCCCCGAGCACGGTCACCGAGAGCACGACCGCGGCGCTGTCCGGGGCGCTGGCCACGGTGTCCCCGCCGACGACCGCGGCTCCGTGCGGCGCGCACTCGGCGGCCATGCCGGCGGCCACGCCCTCCAACCAGGCGGTCGGCGTCCCCGCGGGGCAGGCCAGCCCTACCAGCAGCGCGGTGGGCACGGCGCCCATGGCGGCGACGTCGGCCAGGTTGGCCGCCGCGGCCTTGTGCCCGACGTCCTCCGCGGAGGACCAGTCCCGCCGGAAGTGCCGACCCTCGACGAGGACGTCGGTGCTGGCCACGACCCGGCCGTCGGGGGTGCGGACGACCGCGGCGTCGTCCCCGGGCCCCACGTCGGCCAGCGCAGCGGTCCCGGCGCGGGCCACCACCCGGTCGATGACGCCGAACTCGCCGACCGCCCCGACGGTGTCCGCGCCGTCCGCCGGGAGGTGGGGACGCGTCACCGGGCCCTCCCGGTCGCTGGGGTACGTTGCCGTCCTGCCCGCCGTCCGGCGGTCTCGACGCCCTGCCCGAGGAGGGTTCTCCAGTGGTCCACGCCTACATCCTGATCCAGACCGAGGTCGGCAAGGCCGCCGCGGTCGCCCAGACCATCAGCGGGATCGACGGCGTCACCAAGGCCGAGGACGTCACGGGCCCCTACGACGTGATCGTCCGCGCCGAGGCCGGCTCGGTCGACGAGCTGGGTCGCCTGGTCGTGGCGCGCGTGCAGTCCGTCGACGGCATCACCCGCACGCTGACCTGCCCCGTCGTCAACCTCTGAGGCCACTCCCCTGAGCGACGACACCGGGACCGACACCGCACCCGGCACCGCACCCGACACCGGTGCCGACACCACCCGTGCGGCCGACCCCACCCGGCGCGCGGCGATCGTGGCCACCGCGGTCGCGGTGCCGGTGGTCGTCGCCCTTCTGGTGCTGATCCGGGTGCTGGGCCCCGGTGACGACGACGCCGCGGCCGACGTGACGGGTGCGACCCCCACCCAGCGCGACGACAGCACCGTCGAGGTGCAGACCCCGCCGATCACCCCCGAGGCGGACGCCGCCTGCCCGGCGCTGATGAGCCAGCTCCCGCTGGAGCTGGCCGGCGACGACAGCCGGCGGGTGGCCTCCGACTCGCCGTACGCCTACGCGTGGGGGGACCCGGCGACGACGTTGGTCTGCGGCGTCGACCAGCCCGACTACCCCGCCGACGCCCTGCTGTTCACGATCAACGGCATCACCTGGTTCGTCGACACCGACGACCCCACGGTCAACGTCTGGACGACGGCGGACCGCACCGTGGCGGTCCAGCTCCGCATCCCGTCGAGCACCGACGGCGCTGCGGGCACCGCGCTGAGCCCGCTCATCGCCAGCGCGATCCCGGCGCGATGACCCCCACCCGCTGCCCGTGCGGCACCGGGCTCACCTACCCCGAGTGCTGCGGGCGGCTGCACGACGGGTCGGGCGCGGCCGGCACCGCCGAGCAGCTGATGCGGTCGCGGTACAGCGCGTTCGTCGTCGGCGACACCGGCTACCTGCTGACCACCTGGCACCCGGACACCCGACCGCCGTCCCTCGAGCTGGACGACCGGACCCGCTGGCTGGGCCTGGACGTCCTGGCCACCGAGGGCGGGGGGCTGCTGGCCGCCGAGGGCGTCGTGGAGTTCCGCGCCTCCTACCGGGCCGACGGGCGCCGGGGGGCGCAGCACGAGCGCAGCCGGTTCACCAGGGTCGGCGGGCGCTGGTGCTACCTGGACGGCGTCGCCCTCCCCTGAGCCGCCGGTCCGGTCACCCGCGGGGCAGCCGGTCCAGCTGCTCGTCGACGAGCTGGTCGACCTCGGCCAGCGCCGTGTCGGAGGAGTCGCCGACCACGGCCACGGCCACGGCGAACGGGCCGTGCGCGCACCAGGCGAACACCGTCGGCGCGGTCAGCCCGGACTCCTCGGCCGGGTCGTCCACCGCCAGCGTGCTGCACCCGTCGGGCAGACCGTCGGGGCTGCGGTCGGGGTTGCCGCCGTAGAGGTCCGTGTCGTTGCGGGCCAGGTCGGCCGCGTAGGACTCTGCGCCGTCCGCGCTCTCGAACTGGTCGACGAAGACCGACGTGAGGCCGCCGTCGTCGCGCCAGAACCGTTCCCAGCCCCAGCGGTAGCCGTAGTCGGTGAGCACCTGCTCCTCGCGCTCGACGTCGTCGGAGTACCCGGCGACGTCGTCGAGGGTCTTGGGCCCGGCCGGCGGTTCGAGCTCGTCGTCGGGCACCAGCGGCAGCCCGGACGGGACGTCGGTGAGCACCAGCTCGCCGAGGGCCTCGACGTCACCGGGCAGCGCACCGACCGACGCCGTGCCGGCCGGGGTGGCGGTCCCCGGGACACCGGCCGAGCAGCCGGACACCAGCAACCCGGCGAGCACCAGACCGAACCGGCGGGTCACCCCTGGGCGAGGGCGCCGGCCAGCAGCCGGTCGACCAGCTCCGGGTAGGGGACGCCCGAGGCCGCCCACATCCGCGGGAACATCGAGATCGGCGTGAAGCCGGGCATGGTGTTGACCTCGTTGACCACCAGCAGGTCGGCCCCGGTGGCGGGGTCGGTGCCCAGGAAGAAGTCCACGCGGGCCAGGCCGCGGCAGTCCAGCGCCAGGTAGGCCCGTCGGGAGACCTCCTGGACGGCGGCGGTCTGCTCGGGGGTGAGGTCGGCCGGCACGTCGAAGTCGACGGCGTCGTCGAGGTACTTGGCGTCGAAGTCGTACCAGTCGACGCCGGCCTTCAGCTTGATCTCCGCGGGGAGGCTGGTCTCGGGCAGGCCGCCCCCGACACCGGCCAGCACGCCGCACTCGACCTCGCGACCCGGGACGGCGGCCTCGACCACGACCTTGGTGTCGACGGCGGCCGCGGTGGCCACCGCGGCGTCGAAGTCGGCCCAGTCGGCGACCTTGGTGATGCCGATGCTGGACCCGGCCCGGGAGGGCTTGACGAACACCGGCAACCCCAGGCGCTCGCGCTGGGCGGCCGACAGCGCGGACGGGTCGGTGGTCAGGGCACCGTGCGCGTCGCGGAGCACCACGTGGTCGCCCTGCGCGATGCCGGCGGCGGTGAGCAGCTTCTTGGTGAACTCCTTGTCCATGGAGGCCGCCGAGGCGAAGACGCCGGAGCCCACGTAGGGCAACCCGCTCATCTCCAGCAGGCCCTGGATCGTGCCGTCCTCGCCGTAGGCGCCGTGCAGCACCGGGAACACGACGTCGACGTCGGTCAGCCGGCCGAACGCCTCGCCGGGCTCCAGCACCGACAGCCCGCGGCCGGCCGGGTCACCCACCAGCGAGACCGCCGTCCCCCCGGTGACCTCGGGCAGCCGGCCGCCCTCGATGGCCAGCGGGGCGCCGTCGTGCAGCACCCACCCGCCCTCGCGGGTGATGCCCACCGGGACCACCTCGTACCGGTCGGGGTCCATCGCGGCCATCACGCTGCCGGCGGAGACGCAGGAGATCGCGTGCTCCGCGCTCCGCCCCCCGAAGACGACGGCGACCCTGGTCCTGCGTGTCTCGGTCATCGCCCCGGACCCTATCGGCCGGGGGTCACACCAGGGTGTCCAAGGCGGTGGTCAGGTCGGCGACGAGGTCGGCGGTGTCCTCGATGCCGCAGGAGAACCGCACGAACCCGTCGGCGACGGCGTCGCCGCCCCACTGGGCGCGGCGGTCGACGGTGGAGTGCACGCCGCCGAAGCTGGTGGCCGCCAGCCAGAGCCGGCTGCTGCGGGTCAGCGCGTGCACGGCGGCCTCGTCGGCCAGGGTCGCCGAGACCACGCCGTTCATGCGCAGCATCTGCCGGGCGGCGACCTCGTACGACGGGTCGTCGGGCCGGCCGGGCCAGCGCACGCCGGTGACCGCCGGGTGGTCGACCAGCAGCTGGGCGACAGCGGCGGCGGTGCTGGCCTGGCGGGTCAGCCGGAGGTCCAGCGTGCCCATGGAGCGGTGGGCCAGCCAGGCGTCGAAGGCGCCGGGGCCGTTGCCGGTGCGGTCGCGCCAGGCCTTCAGCCGGGTCTGCAGCTCGCGGCCCCGGTCGGTGCGGGCGGTCGAGACGTGCCCCATGAGCAGGTCGCTGTGCCCGGTGAGGGCCTTGGTGTCGGCGCCGACGGTGAGGTCCGCGCCCAGCGCCAGCGGTCGCTGGCCCAGCGGGGTGGCGGTGGTGTTGTCCACGGCCAGGACGGCGCCGGTCGCCTGCGTGGCGGCGGCCACGGCGGCGATGTCGCAGACGTCCAGCTCGGGGTTGGACGGCGTCTCCAGCAGCACGAACGCCGCACCGTCGAGGTCCCCGCGGGCGGCCACGGCGGCGATCTCGAGCGTGGGTACCTGCTCGACCACGACCCCGAAGCGGGCCAGTTCGCCGTCCCCGAGCGCGCGGGTCTGGTAGTAGCCGTCGCTGGGGATGACCACCCGGTCCCCGGCCCGGACGACGGCGAAGAGCGCGGCGCTGATCGCGGCCATGCCGGTGGCGAAGGCGAGGCAGTCGCCGCCGTCGAGGTCACCGACGGCCTCCTCGAACACCCGCAGCGTCGGGTGCCCGGGGCGGGCGTAGAAGTCCGCGGCGTAGGGGTCCTCGCCCAGGTGGTACGGGGCGGCGAAGACCGGGCTGGGCCGCAACGGGGTACCCGGGACGGGGGGCTCGTCGCCGCCGCGCACGACGCGGGTGCCGTCGGACCAGCTCACTCGGACTTCCTCACTCGGACTTCGCCTCCCGGCTCATGATCTCGCGGACCATCTGCACCGGGGACTCCCCCTCGTGGCACACCCGGACGACGGCCTCGGTGATCGGCACCTCGACGCCGTGGGCGCGGGCGAGGTCCAGCACGGACCGGCAGGACTTCACGCCCTCGGCCGTCTGCCGGGTTGCGGCGACCGTCTCCTCGAGGCTCATGCCCTGGCCCAGGTGCTCGCCGAAGGTGCGGTTGCGCGACAGCGGCGAGGAGCAGGTGGCCACCAGGTCGCCCAGCCCGGCCAGCCCGGAGAACGTCAGCGGGTCGGCGCCCAGGGCCAGGCCCAGCCGCATGGTCTCGGCCAGACCGCGGGTGATGAGCGAGGCCCGGGTGTTGTCGCCGAAGCCCAGGCCCTCGGCGACGCCCGCGGCCAGCGCGATGACGTTCTTGACCGCGCCGCCCAGCTCGCAGCCCACGACGTCGGGGTTGGTGTAGGGCCGGAAGTAGCGGGTGTGGCAGGCCGCCTGCAGGGCCTCGGCGCGGTCGGTGTCGGTGCAGGCGATGACGGTGGCCGCCGGCTGCTCCCCGGCGATCTCGCGGGCCAGGTTCGGGCCGCTGAGCACGGCGACCCGGTCGGGCGACGCGCCCGTGACCTCGCAGATCACCTCGCTCATGCGCCGGGTGCTGCCCAGCTCGATGCCCTTCATCAGCGACAGCAGGGTCGCCCCGGGCGGGATGAGGGGCGCCCACCCGGAGAGGTTCTGCCGCAGGGACTGCGAGGGGATGCTCAGCACGACGACGTCGGCGCCCTCGAGGGCCTCGGCGGCGTCGTGGGTGGCGCGCAGCCGGTCCGGGAGCGCGATGCCCGGCAGGTAGTCGGCGTTCTCCCGGTCCGCGGTGATCGAGGCGGCCAGTTCCGGGCGGCGGGCGTACAGGGTGACGTCGGAGCCGGCGTCGGCGAGCACCTTGGCGAAGGTCGTCCCCCAGCTGCCCGCGCTCAGCACCGCGGCCCGGGTCACGCGGCGCCCGCCGCGCCCGGCAGGTCGCCCGGGGTGCGGCCGGGCCGGGGGTGGATCGCGGCCGGGGGCGTGGTGCCGCGGACCTCGCCCAGCTGCGCGCGCACCTGGCCCATCAGCCGGTCGGTGGTCTGGTGCAGCAGGCGGGACGACAGGGGCCCACCCGACCGTGCCTCGGCGCGGAGGTCGGACAGGTCGACCGGCTCCCCCACCAGGTAGTCGGCGCGGGTGCGCAGCCGGAGGTGGAGCTTCTTGGCGTGGTAGTCGTGCACCCGCTGCGGCCCCCACTGGGCGAGCGGGACGACGACGGCGTCGGTGGTCAGCGCGAGCCGGGCGACCCCGGTGCGCGGCTCCATGGGCCACCAGTCGGGATCACGGGTGACCGACCCCTCGGGGTAGATCACGACGACCTCGCCCGCGGCGAGGGCCTCCTCGGCGGCGTTCATCGACGACTGGGCCGCCGACGTGCCGCGGTAGACCGGGATCTGGCCGGCCGACCGCAGGATGGTGCCGGCCAGGCCCGTGAACACGGCGTGCTTGGCGAGGAACCGCGGCACCCGACCGGCGTCGTAGACCAGCATCGCGCAGGCCAGCGGATCCAGGACCGAGACGTGGTTGGCCACCAGCAGCACCCCGCCCTGGGCCGGGATCCGCTCGGCGTGCCGGAGCCGCAGGTCGTAGAGCAGCGCGCAGACCGGCCAGACGACCCACAGGCACATCGTCAGCGCCCAGTCGAGCTTCGGCCGCGGCCGCCACCGTCGCCGCGGCCAGGTGTTCCCCGGACCGGGGACGGCATCAGGACTCACCCGGTCAGTTTGCCCCGTCACACCGGGTCGGGTGGACCCGGCCGCGCTCAGCCCCCTCCGCCGCCTCCCCCGCCGCCGAGCATCCAGCTGCTCCGGTTCACCGCACCGCGGGCGTCGGTGGCGGGGACGTCGCCGACGGCGGCGTACCAACCCTCCCGCCGCCGGCGGAGCGCCCGCCGCAGGAGCAGGGCCCCCACGACCACCAGGACCAGGACGACGACACCGGTCACCACGAGTTCCCCGATCGGGATCATGGCCGCACCGTAGGGCTTCCCCACGACCACGACCAGCTGTCCCGGTGGCTCGTCACCCGCTGTTCATCTCCGGCCCGACAGCCCCGGTCAGAAGGGCGGTGGGTCCGAGTCGAGGTCGTACGGCGGGGTGGTTCGTCGAGGAGGTCGAGGACCTCGCCCATGGCTGGCGGCCTGGTGGTGCGGATGGTGCCGCCGGGTGTGGTGACGTGCAGGGTGCCGTCGGCCTCCATGGCGAACCGCCAGCCGCGGGAGTGGGTCTTCAGCCTGTGGTGTCGGCGGCAGAGCATGGCCAGGTTGCGGACGCAGGTGGGCCCGCCGCCTGCAGGGTTGTGGTGGTCGTGGGGGACGACGTGGTCGGCGTCGCAGGCTCGGGCGACCTGGCGGCAGCCGGGGAAGCGGCAGTGCCGGTCGCGGGCGCGCAGGTACCGGTACTGCGCGGCGGTCGGGGTGTAGCCCGGCGCTCCCGGTGGTGGTCCGACTCCGCGCCCGGTCTTCGCGGCGGCGACCAGCTCCTCGGGGGTGGCCACGGCCAGCAGCCGACCGCCCTGGCCGGTGATGGTGAACGCCAGCTCACCGCCGCCGTCGGGGTGGGTGAGTCCGAGGGCGTCGATACAGGTCAGGAGCGAGCGCACGGCGGCCGGGCTGACCGGCAGCCCGTCGACGTGCCCGACTCGAGCACCACCGGAAGGCACCTGCTCACCGACCCTGGCATCGGGCACACCTGTCCCCTCGTCGGCTGGACCGATCCGCGCTGAATGCGCAGCACCGCCTGGGACCTCGAAGGCTTCGCCGGCAACGGTGTCCCCGGCGTCGGCCTCGACAACGGTGTCGTCCTCGGCGTCATCCGCGCCGGAGTCGTCGTCCGCGGCGCCGGCATCGGAGTCGGTGGCGGAATCGGAGTCGGCAGTCGCGGCGGACTCACCTTCGACATCGCCCTCACCGCCCTCGGCCTCGGCCTGGGCTTGGGCGATGAGGGCGCTGAGGTCGGGCACCAGCAGGTCGGCCAGGTCGGCGTTGACCGTCAGGTGCGCGATCGCCGGGTCCAGCTGCTCCCACGGGCGGGTCAGCAGCATGACCACGAGTTCGGTCTCGATCTCCCCGGTCGAGCGGGTGTCCCCGTCGGCCTTCAGCTTCCGCACGAACGCGCCCAGCTGGGCCTTGACAAGCTTCGCGTCCGCGGCCTCCAGGTTCGTCGCGCGCAGGTCAGCGAGGCCGTCGCCGGTGCCCTGCACCCGCACCCCGGCCTCCCGCTTGCGCAGGGACTTGCGCCGGTCGGCAGCCTCGGGGTCGGCGGCGATCAGCGCGGCGTCGATCCGCTCCCGCAACGTGGTGGGCGGGCACCCGGCGGCCGCCCACTCCACCGCCCGGGCAGCGATCGCGTCGATCACGGCGTCGTCGACCGGCCCGCCCCACGACGCAGCCTGGTAGCGCAACGCCTTCACGATCACCTTCGCCCGCGCCTCGTCGATCCGGCCGTCGGCCAACGCGTGCCACACCGCAGGCAGCTGCCGCACCAGCGCCAGGTCGTCGTCCACCAGGTACCGGGCCGAAGCCACCGAGGTGTTCAGCAGGACCGCGACCTCGTCGGGCAGGAAGTCGTCGGCGGCCTGCAGCGACGGATCATCGACATCAGCATTCGGGCGGGTGTCGGTCCGAGCACCAGGAGCGAACGGCAACGGGTGCTGGGCACCGAGGGTGGCCTTGCGCTCGATCAACCCCGCTCGGTACGCGGCGAGAGCGGACATCTGCCGGTGCACCGAGGACAACTCCGCATCCAGCTCAGCGCCCTCCAGACCCGCTGCAGCAGCCAGCCCGGTCAACTGCGGCAACACCGTCGGGCCCTCCGCGCGGACGACAGCACGGCGCGGGGTGATCTCCACCCAGAACCGCTCCGCCGTCGCCGTCATGGATTCAGTCCACCAGAGGGGTACGACAGTTCTGGGCCCTCGACAGACAGCTGAGCAGGTGATTCTCCGCTGTTGGTCGATCGCGTCCGGTCGCCGCCGGGATGCGACGCGCTGCCGCGACAGGATGCTCTCCGTGAGCACCGCGGACACGCTGCAACCACGGAGGCGCTGCAACCACGGAGACGACATGACCACCGCGACGACATGAGCACCGAGACGCAGGAGCTGCTGCGCGGCTACGTCACCCAGGTCGTGGAGCCGCTGCTGCAGGCTCGCTTCCCGGAGCTCCGGTACGCGATCGGTCGGCTCGGGTCCGGGTCGGACGTGCTCGGGCTGGACGACGCCACCTCTCGGGACCACGACTGGGGGCTGCGGCTGACCCTGCTGGTGCCGGACGGGCTGCCCCGCGTCGTCGCCGAGGAGCTCGACCGCGCGCTGCCCGACAGCTTCGGCGGACTGCCCACCCGGTTCGCCACCACCGGGTCGACGACCGTGCAGCACCAGGTGCACGTCGCCACCGTCCCGCAGTTCCTGCGCGGCGGGCTCGGGTTCGACCCGCTCGACGGGATCGGCGTGACCGACTGGCTGTCCCTGTCGGGGCAGGCGGTGCTGGAGGTCGTCGCCGGCCCGGTCTTCGCCGACCGGACCGGGGAGATCGGCGCCGCCCGCGCCGCGCTCGCCTGGTACCCCGACGACGTCTGGTGCCACGTCCTGGCCTGCGACTGGCTGCGGATCGCCCAGGAGCTGCCCGCCGTGGGCCGCGCCGCCGACGTGGGCGACGACCTCGGCTCGCGCGTGGTCACCGCCCGGCTGGTCCAGGTGCTCATGCACCTGGCGTTCCTGCTCGACCAGCGGTGGGCGCCCTGGGCGAAGTGGTTCGGCACCGCGTTCGCCCGCCTCCCGCTCGCCGCACGCCTCGCCCCGGCCCTGGACGCCGCACTCCGGGGAGCCGGCCGCGAGGACCGCCAGCACGCCCTGGCCGCCGCGCTCGACGTCCTGGTCGCCCGGCATCGGGAGCTGGGGCTGACCGACGTCGCCCGGGCCGCCGTCCCGTTCTGGGACCGGCCGCACCTGCACCCCGACCCGGCCATCGCCGCACAGCTGCTGGACCGGGTCGTGGACCCCGCCGTGCGCGCCCTGCCCACGGGCCGCGGGTCCGTCGAGCAGCGCACGTCGAACGTCGACGTCCTCCTGGACCCCGCTGCCCGGCGAGCATCGGTGGCCCGCTGACCCAGGCCGGGGACAGGCAGGTGTGGCAGCGTGCAGCAGGTGCAGCACTGGTCGGTCGTGGTCCCCGCCAAGCGGCTGGCGCTGGCCAAGACCCGGCTGGGGCCGGTGGTCGACCGCGCCGAGCACGAGGACCTCGTCCTCGCGATGCTCGGCGACACGCTGGCGGCGGCCGCCCTCGCCCGGGAGGTCGGCTCCCTGTGGGTGGTCACCGCCGACCCGCGCGCCGCCGCGCTGGCCACCCAGCTGGGCGCGCGGGTGGTCCCCGACGAACCCGCAGGGGGCCTGAACGCCGCCCTGGTGCAGGGGGCCGCAGCGACCGGGGCGCGGTTCGTCGCCGTCCTCAACTCGGACCTGCCGGCCCTGCAGGCCGACGAGCTGGACCAGGCGCTGCGGGCAGCGGCCGGTGTCCCGCGGTCCTTCGTCGCCGACGCCGAGGGCACCGGGACGACGCTGCTGGCCGTCACCGGCGGTGACCTCGCGCCGGCCTTCGGCCCGGGGTCGGCCGCCGCGCACGCCGTGTCCGGCGCGGTGGCCCTGGCCGGCGACTGGCCCGGGCTGCGCCGCGACGTCGACACCGCCGAGCACCTGGCCGCAGCCCGTGCACTGGGCGCCGGGCCGCGGACGCGCGCCGTGGCGCACGAGGCCTGCGCGTGACCTGACCGGGCGTGATCACCGGCTGTTCACCGGCGTAGGCGAAGATGTCGCGGTGTCCGAGATGCAGACCGAGACGGCCCAGCACGCCGACCGCTTCCTGAACCGCGAGCTGTCCTGGTTGGACTTCAACGCGCGGGTGCTGGAGCTCGCCGAGGACGAGAACGCGCCGCTGCTCGAGCGGGTCAAGTTCCTGTCGATCTTCGCCAGCAACCTCGACGAGTTCTACATGGTGCGCATCGCCGGGCTGAAGCGCCGGCACAGCACCGGTCTGACGATGCGCTCGCCCGACGGCCTGACCATCCGCGAGCAGCTGTCCCGGATCACGGCCCGCACCCAGGAGCTCGTCGCCCGGCACGCCGCGGTCTTCGTCCAGGACGTCGCCCCCCGGCTGGAGCAGCACGGCATCCGCATCGTGCACTGGACCGAGGTCGGCGACGCCGAGTCGATGCGGCTGCGCGAGTACTTCCGCGACCAGGTCTTCCCGGTGCTCACCCCGCTGGCCGTCGACCCCGCGCACCCCTTCCCCTACATCTCGGGCCTGTCGCTGAACCTGGCCGTGTCCGTGCGCGACCCCGAGACCGGCGCCCCGCGGTTCGCCCGGGTGAAGGTGCCCGACAACGTGCCGCGCTTCGTCCCGGTGGTCACCGAGGACGACGAGTCGGTCTTCCTGCCGCTCGAGGACCTCATCTCCGCGCACCTCAACCAGCTGTTCCCCGGCCTCGAGGTCATCGACCACCACCTGTTCCGGGTCACCCGCAACGCCGACGTCGAGGTCGAGGAGGACCGCGACGAGGACCTGCTGCAGGCCCTCGAGCGCGAACTGGCCCGCCGCCGGTTCGGACCCGCGGTGCGGCTCGAGGTCACCGACACCATGGACCCGCAGATCCTCGACGTCCTGCTGCACGAGCTCGAGGTCTCCCCCAGCGACGTGCTGCACGTGCCCGGGCTGCTGGACCTCGCCGCGCTGATGGCGCTCTACGGCCTGGACCGGCCCGAGCTGAAGGACGAGCCGTTCGTGCCCGGCACGCACCCGCGGCTCTCGGACGGCGAGACCCCCAAGAGCGTCTTCGCCACGCTGCGCGAGGGCGACGTGCTGGTGCACCACCCCTACGACTCCTTCGCCACCAGCGTGCAGCGGTTCATCGAGCAGGCCGCCGCCGACCCGCTGGTGCTGGCGATCAAGCAGACGCTGTACCGCACCTCGGGTGACTCCCCCATCGTGCAGGCGCTGATCGAGGCGGCGACGGCGGGCAAGCAGGTCGTGGTGCTGGTGGAGATCAAGGCCCGCTTCGACGAGGAGGCCAACATCAGCTGGGCCCGCTCGCTGGAGCGCGCCGGCTGCCACGTCGTGTACGGCCTGGTGGGGCTGAAGACGCACTGCAAGACCGCGCTGGTGGTCCGCCGCGAGAACGGCGTCCTGCGGCGGTACTGCCACATCGGCACCGGCAACTACAACCCGAAGACGGCCCGCATCTACGAGGACCTCGGCGTTCTCACCGCCGACCCGCGGGTCGGCGCCGACCTGACCGACCTGTTCAACACCCTCACCGGGTACTCACGGCAGACCACCTACCGGTCGCTGCTGGTGGCCCCGCACGGGGTCCGCGCCGGGCTGCTGGAGAAGATCCGCCGCGAGGCCCGGCACGCCGCCGAGGGCCGCCCGTCGGGCATCCGGATCAAGGTGAACTCCCTGGTCGACGAGGAGCTCATCGACGCGCTCTACGAGGCCTCGGGCGCCGGGGTGCCGGTCGAGCTGTGGATCCGCGGCATCTGCGCCCTGCGACCCCAGGTCGCGGGGCTCAGCGAGAACATCCGGGTGCGCTCGATCGTGGGCCGGTTCCTGGAGCACTCCCGGGTGTGCAACTTCCTCAACGACGGGTCGCCCGAGTGGTGGCTGGGCAGCGCCGACCTCATGCACCGCAACCTGGACCGCCGGGTCGAGGTGCTGCTGCGGATCAGCGACGTGCACGCCACCGAGCAGCTGCAGCGGATGTTCGACGGCGCCATGGCCGACGACGTCCGCAGCTGGCAGCTGGGCGCCGACGGCAGCTGGACCCGCACGGGCGAGCGCGACTTCCAGGCGCGGGTGGTGGCCGGTGAGCTCGCTGGCTGACCGGGTGCAGCCGGCCGCCGGCGGCGCGGTCTGGCGGCGGGGTGCCGGCGGGGTGCTCGAGACCGCGGTGGTGCATCGGCCCAAGTACGACGACTGGTCGCTGCCCAAGGGCAAGCTCGACCGCGGCGAGCACCCCCTGCAGGCCGCCGTCCGCGAGGTCGGCGAGGAGACCGGGCTGACCGTGGCGGTCGGACGACGCGGGGTGCAGACCCGGTACGTGCACCGGCACGGCCCCAAGCGGGTCGACTACTGGACCATGCAGCACGTGGCCGGCGAGTTCGTGGTCAACGACGAGGTCGACGAGCTGCGCTGGCTGCCGGTGAGCGCGGCGTCGGAGCTGGTCACCCATCCGCACGACGCCGCGGTGCTGGCCGACCTCGCCCGGTCCGACGTACCGCGGACCCCGACGCTGCTGCTGGTCCGGCACGCCAGCGCCGGTGAGCGCGCCGACTTCGCCGGCCCCGACGCCGCCCGCCCGCTGGACGGCCGCGGCCGGGCGCAGGCCCGCCGGCTCGCCCAGGTGCTGACCGCCTTCGCCCCGACCGAGGTGCTGGCCGCACCGCCGGTGCGGTGCCAGCAGACGGTGACCCCGCTGGCCGAGCAGCTGGCGGTGCCGCTGGGCACCGTGCCCGAGCTGGGCGAGGACGGCTTCGGCGACGACCCGCAGGCCGGCATCGACCTGGTGGAGAGCTGGCTCGAGCCCCGGGCCGAGCCCGGGGTGACCGTGGTCTGCAGCCAGGGCGGTGCCATCCCGTCGGTGCTCATGGCCCTCGGGGTGCGCTACCCGGGGACGGCGGGCGCGCTGTGGCCGCCCTCGGCCAAGGGCAGCGTCTGGGTGCTCGGTGGCCGCCCCGGCGCGCTGCTCGCCGACTACTACCGCGACTTCCCGGCCGACCCGGACGCCCCGGCCTGACGCCGGCGCACCAGGAACACCGCACCGGCCACCACGGCCAGCACCAGGACGGCGGCGGTGCCGTTGACCAGCAGGTTGCCGCCGTCCTCCGGGGCCTCCGACGCCGCCGCGCCGGGCTGCGCCACGACCACGTCGGCCGGGGGCGCGGCCGACGAGGACGTCGCGGTCACGGACGTCGGCGCCTCGGGCACCGCGGGGACGACGACCGGGCCGGCGTGGTCGAAGCCGACCGTCCCGGTCAGGTCGTGCCCGTCCGCGGAGGTCACCGCCCAGGTCACCGTGTGCGGGCCGGTCGCCGTGGGGGTCACCGGCACCGTCACGGTGCTGCCCTCACCGGTGGCGGCGGCGGTGCTGACCACGGCGCCGTCCGGGCCGGTGACGACCACCTCCGGCCCGCGGACCGCACCGCTGAAGGTGAGGGTGACCGCGGTGAGCTGCTCGGTGACCGTGCTGCCCTCGGCCGGGGTGGTGGAGGTCAGCCCGGTGTGCGCCTGGGCGGTGCCGGCGGTGGCCAGCCACGCGGTGGCGGCCACGAGCAGGGTGAGCAGCAGCGTGGACGGGCGGGTGCGGGGCACGGCGGGCCTCCCGGTCGCGTGTCGGTGGTGTCGGGTGGTTGGTCGTCGTCCCGGCCGGCGGGGTTCCCGGTACGCCGGAGGCCGCCGTCCCCGGGTGGGGACGACGGCCTCCGGCGTGCGGTGGATCAGGCCAGCGTGCGGGGCTTCCACGCCGGGCGGGCGGCCTCGAAGGCGTCGATGTCGCCCAGGTGCCGCTCGGTGAGCCCGATGTCGTCGAGCCCCTCCAGCAGGCGCCAGCGCGTGTAGTCGTCGATCTCGAACCCGCTCACCCGGTCGGCCCAGCGGACCTCCCGGGCGACGAGGTCCACGGTCACGGCCAGCGTCGGGTCGGTCTCGCAGGCGTCCTGCAGCGCCTCGACGTCGGCGGCCGGCAGCACCACGGTGAGCAGGCCGGACTTGGTCGAGTTGTTGCGGAAGATGTCGGCGAACCGGGCGCTGATGACGACCTTGTACCCGCCGTCGAGCAGCGCCCAGTTGGCGTGCTCGCGGGAGGACCCGGTGCCGAAGTCGGGGCCGGCCACCAGGATCGAGGCGTCGGCGTACTCGGGCTTGTTGAGCACGAAGTCCGGCTCGTTGGTGCGCCACGCGACGAACAGGCCGTCCTCGAACCCGGTGCGGGTGATCCGCTTGAGGTACTCGGCCGGGATGATCTGGTCGGTGTCGACGTTGCTGCGCCGCAGCGGGGCCGCGGTGCCGGTGTGGGTGGTGAAGGCGTCCATCGTCAGGCTCCAGCGGTCTGCAGGTCGGCGGGCGCGGTCAGCCGCCCGGTGATGGCGGTGGCCGCGGCGACGGCCGGCGACACCAGGTGCGTGCGGCCCCCCTTGCCCTGCCGGCCCTGGAAGTTGCGGTTCGAGGTCGACGCCGACCGCTCGCCCGGGGCCAGCTGGTCGGGGTTCATGCCCAGGCACATCGAGCAGCCGGCCCCGCGCCACTCGGCGCCGGCGGCGGTGAAGACGGCGTCCAGGCCCTCCTCCTCGGCCTGCTGCTTCACGAACACCGAGCCGGGGACGACGAGCATGCGGGTGTCGGCGGCGACGTGGTTGCCGCGCAGCAGCTCGGCGGCCACCCGCAGGTCCTCGATCCGGCCGTTGGTGCAGGACCCCAGGAAGACGGTGTCGACGCTGATCTCGCGCAGCGGGGTACCGGCGGTCAGGCCCATGTAGGCCAGCGCGGACTCGGCCGCCGCCCGGTCGGACTCGTCGGCGAACGAGGCCGGGTCCGGCACCGCGGCGCCGATCGGCAGGCCCTGGCCCGGGTTCGTGCCCCAGGTGACGTAGGGGGTCAGCGACGCGGCGTCGATGACGACCTCGCGGTCGAACACGGCGTCGTCGTCGGTGCGCAGCTCTCGCCAGGCGGCGACGGCGGCGTCCCAGTCCTCGCCCGACGGAGCGTGGTCGCGGCCCTGCAGGTAGGCGAAGGTGGTCTCGTCGGGGGCGATCAGCCCGGCGCGGGCGCCGGCCTCGATCGACATGTTGCAGATCGTCATCCGCGACTCCATCGACAGCGCCTCGATCGCGCTGCCGCGGTACTCGATGACGTGGCCCTGCCCGCCGCCGGTGCCGATCTCGGCGATGACGGCGAGGATGACGTCCTTCGCGCTCACGCCCAGCGGGAGCTCGCCGTCGACCCGCACCGACATCTGCTTGGCGGGACGCTGGGTCAGCGTCTGGGTGGCCAGCACGTGCTCGACCTCGCTGGTGCCGATGCCGAACGCGAGCGCGCCGAAGGCGCCGTGGGTGGAGGTGTGGCTGTCGCCGCAGACGATCGTCATGCCCGGCTGGGTGAGCCCCAGCTGCGGGCCGATGACGTGCACGATGCCCTGGTCGCGGGTGCCCATCGGCGCCTGCCGGATGCCGAACTCGGCGGTGTTGGTGCGCAGCGCCTCGACCTGGGCCCGGCTGACCGGGTCGGCGATGGGGGCCAGCAGGTTCGTCGTCGGGACGTTGTGGTCCTCGGTCGACATCGTCAGGTCGGGACGGCGGACCGTCCGGCCGGCGGCCCGCAACCCGTCGAAGGCCTGCGGGCTGGTTACCTCGTGCACGAGGTGCAGGTCGATGTAGAGCAGGTCCGGCTCGCCCTCGGTGCGCCGCACCACGTGCTGCTCGTAGACCTTCTGCGCCAGGGTCTGCCCCACGGCTGTGCCTCCTCAGGCTCGGTTGCATCTCATTGAATGGGATGCAAGTATCAGCTCGTGGGACAGCCTAACCCCGTCGGCGTGCTGGACAAAGCGGTCTCGATCCTGCACGCGGTGGCGGCCGAGCCGGCCAGCCTCGCCGAGCTCGTCGAGCGCACCGGACTCCCCCGCGCGACCGCGCACCGGTTGGCCGTCGCGCTCGAGGGCCACCGCCTGGTCCGCCGGCTCCCCGACGGCTCCTGGGCCCCCGGCGCCGCGCTGGCCGAGCTCGGTCGCGGCGCACGCGACCGGTCCGACCAGCTCGCCGACGCCGCCGGGCGACACCTGGTCACCCTCCGCGACGCCAGCGGCGAGAGCGCCCAGTTCTACGTCCGCGACGGCTCGGCCCGGGTCTGCGTCGCCGCCGCCGAGCGGCTGACCGGCCTGCGCGACACCGTGCCGGTCGGCGCCCGGCTGCCCATGACCGCCGGTTCGGCTGCGCACGCCCTGCTCGCCTTCGCCCCCGCCGACGAGGTCACCCCGCTGCTGCCGGCCGCCTCGTTCACCGCCCGCACCCTGCTCGACGTCCGGCGGCGCGGGTGGGCGCACAGCGTCGCCGAGCGTGAACCCGGCGTCGCCTCGCTCTCCGCCCCCGTGCGGGACGGCTCGGGCGGGGTGCTCGGCGCCGTCTCGGTGTCCGGCCCGGTCGAGCGGCTGGGCCGCCGTCCCAGCCCCGAGGTCGTCGGCGCCGTGCTGGAGGCCGCCCACGCCATCGGCCGCTCGCTGCGCTGACCCGTCCGAGGGGGTGTTCGCGATTCGTGCCGGGTGGTGACCCGTTGCGCCGGAACCCCACCCCGGGGATCCGGCGACACCCCGGCCGAGTGCACCCAGCCCGGACGCCGGGCCCTGGGGCTCAGGTGCGCGGCGCCCGGATGTCGAACAGGTCGTCCAGACCGGCCATCCGCAGCGGGTCCAGCACGGCGCGGTGGGCGGCCCACAGCGGGACCCCGACACCGCGGGCCCGGGCGACCGCGGTCAGCAGCGCGAGCCCGGCGCCGGTCAGCAGGGTCACCCGGGGCGCGTCGATGCAGTCCACGGCATCCAGCGCCGGGCCGGCGGTCCGGAACTCGTCGCACAGGTGGTCGCCGATGTCGCCGCTGAGCACCAGAGCGCCGTCGTGCAGCTCGATCGACCCCGCCGTGGTCTCCGTGCCGAGTACGGCGCCGGGCGCCCGCCCCGCCGCCGCCGCCACACCGCTGCCCATGCCCTGTCCCTCCCCGTGTATCCGCCTCGCAATAGGGAACGTGATCGTCCGGTTGTGGTCGAGGGGTGTCCACCCGCAGGGGTGACCCCGGGGCGCCGGACCGGGCGGCACGACGGCCGGGGAGCCGGACCGACCCCCGTTCGCCCAGGGGCCGGCACTCACCCGGCCGTTCAGCCGGGCAGGTCCGCGGCCCAGGTGAGGAACGAGGCCAGCTCCGCGCCCTCCAGGACCGCGCCGGCGACGAGCGGGACACCGTCGAGGACCAGCACCCAGGCGTCGGCCGGCAGGTGGCCGAGGTCGTCGCGCACCGCCGAACCGGTGCTCGCGGCGCCCGGCTGGCACAGGAAGGCCAGCGGCGGGACGGCGGACTCGGCGGTGCTCGACCTCCCGCGCCCCACCGCACGCACATCGGAGGCGTGCAGCTGGACCCGGACCCCGCCGACGGTCAGGACCACCGAGGGGACCTCGCGCCGGCGCCGGACCGGCAGCAGGGCGAACTCTGCCCGCACCGTGCTGCCCTGCCAGGGCACGACGGACGCGCGGGGCGCAGCGCGGCCCCGACGGAACCCGAGCACGGAGAACCGCCTCAGGCGACGCGGTGCGCGCCGGTCGACGGGACGGCGACGAAGGTGCGGTAGCTGCCCCCCGCAGGCTGCACGGCAGCGGTGACCGCTTCCAGGTCGCCGGTCTCGACGAGCACGATCGCCGATCCGCCGAAGCCGCCGCCGACCATGCGGGCCCCGTGCGCGCCCGCGGCCAGCGCGGTGTCGACGACGGCGTCCAGCTCGGGCGTCGAGATCTCGAAGTCGTCGCGCAGCGACACGTGCCCGGCGGTGAGCACCGGGCCGATCGCCCGCGGGTCGCCCCCTCCGGTGAGCAGCTCGACCACCTGCAGCACGCGGGCGTTGTCGGTGACGATGTGCCGCGCACGGCGGCGCAGGACGTCGTCGGCGATGGTCTCGACCGACCCCGGCGTCGCGTCGCGCAGCGCCGGCACCCCCAGCGCGGCGGCCGCCTGCTCGCACTCCCGGCGCCGGTCGCCGTACCCGCCGTCGGCGTGGGAGTGGGTGTGCCCGGTGTCGACGACGAGCAGGGCCAGCCCGGCGGCCGCGAGGTCCAGCGGCACCTGCCGGGTGCTGCGGTCGCGGGTGTCCAGGAAGAGCGCGTGGCCGGCCTCGCAGAGCAGCGAGGCGGACTGGTCAAGGATGCCGGTGGGCGCGCCGACGAAGTCGTTCTCGGACCGGCGGGCGACGTCGACCAGATCGGTGGGCGTGAGGTCGGGGCGCAGCAGGTCGCGCAGGGCCAGGGCCACCGAGCAGGTCACCGACGCCGACGACGACAGCCCGGCACCCGACGGCACGTTCCCGTCGACGAGCACCGACAGCCCGCCGGGCAGGTCGAACTGCTCGGCCACGCCGGCGACGTACCCGGCCCAGCCTGCCGGGTTGCCCGGCCGCAGTTCGGCCATGGGCAGCTCGACCACGGCACCGGGCTGCTGCACCGACGCCACGGCCAGCATCCCGTCCGTGCGGCGGGCGACCGAGGCCAGCGCCCGGTGCGGCAGCGCGATCGGCAGCACGTAGCCGTCGTTGTAGTCGGTGTGCTCACCGATGACGTTGGCCCGGCCCGGGGCCAGCCACACGCCCTCGGGGGCGGTGCCGAAGACCTCCTCGAACGTCACGGCACGACCACCGCGCGCAGCGCCTCGGCAGCACCCTCGGGCGAGGTGTCGGACACGAAGGCACCCATGCCCGACTCCGACCCGGCCAGGTACTTCAGCTTGCCCGGGGCCCGCTGGAAGCTGAACAGCTGCAGGTGCAGCCACCACTCGTCGCGTCCGGCGTGCACCGGGGCCTGGTTCCACGAGGAGATGTAGTTCATCGGCTCGTCGAAGCGGTGCGCGAACCGGCCCAGCACGTCCAGGTACACCTCGACGAAGGCGTCGCGCTCGGCGTCGGTGAGCGCCGCGACGTCGGGCACCCGGCGGTGCGGGAACAGCTGCACCTCGTAGGGCCAGCGCGCCGCGGCCGGCACGAACGCCGTCCAGTGCTCGTTGGCCGCGACCACCCGGGGGCCCGTGCGCTCGGCGGCGAGGACGTCGGCGAAGAGGTCCCCCTCGTACCCGGCGACCTGGCCCAGGATCCGCTGCACGCGCGGGGCGAGGAACGGGTAGGCGTAGACCTGCCCGTGCGGGTGCGACAGGGTCACCCCGATCTCCTCGCCGTGGTTCTCGAAGAGGAACACCTGCTCGACACCGGGCAGTGCGGACAGCGCCTCGGTGCGGTGCGCCCAGGCGTCCACGACCAGCCGGGCGCGGGCACGCCCCAGGTCCGCGAACGAGCGGTCGTGGTCGCTGGTGAACACGATGACCTCGCAGCGACCCTCACCCGGGCGCAGCGTCACCAGCGGGTTGCCCTCGGCGTGCGTCGGGACCTCGCGGTCGACCTCCGTGGACAGCGAGGGGAAGCGGTTCTCGAACACCGCGACCTCGTAGTCGGCCTCGGGCACCTCGGTGGCCCGGGCCGGCGTCGAGGCGCACAGCGGGCACTGGTCGGCCGGCGGCAGGAAGGTGCGGGTCTGCCGGTGGGCGGCGATGACCACCCACTCCCCCAGCAGCGGGTCCCAGCGCACCTGCGACTTGGTCGCGACCTCGGGGAGGTCCCGCGGATCCACCGCCTCGCGCGCGGTCGGGGTGGAGTCGAAGTAGACGATCTCGCGGCCGTCGGCGAGGTGGCGAGTGGTGCTGATCACGATTGTGAACGTTAACACCGGAGGCTTTCGCGGCGGAACCCCGACGTGCTGTGACGTCGGGGACCCGCCGGCCCGCTCAGATCGTGGCCACGCTGCCGGCGTCGACCCGGTAGTTGCTGCCGTTGACGAAGCTGGCCCGCTCGGAGCACAGGAAGGCGATCACGCTCGCGACCTCCTCGACCTGGCCGCGACGGCCCAGCTCCATGCCGGGCCGCTCCTCCTCGAGGAAGGACTCCACGGCCTCGTCGAAGGAGGTGCCGTTCTCGTCGGCCCGCTTCTCCATCATCGCGTCGGTCATCGGGCTCTCGATGAAGGCCGGCGACACCGCGTTGACCAGCACGCCCTCGGAGCCGTAGCTCTTGGACAGGCCCTTGGTCAGGCTGAGAACGGCGGCCTTGGCGGCGCAGTAGGGCAGCTCGTCGACGTAGGGCTGGACGGCGTCCTCGCTGGCCAGCAGGACGATCCGGCCCCAGCCGGCCGAGCGCATGCCGTCGACGAAGGCCCGCACCACCCGGACGACGGCGAAGAAGTCGATCTCCAGCGTCGAGCGCCAGCCCTCCTCGTCGATCTCGTGGAACAGGCCCTGTGCGCCGGTGATCCCGGCGGCGTTGACCAGGATCTGCGGGTCGCCGATGGCCGCGACCACCTCGCGCTGCAACCGGGCGACGTCCGCGGCGTCGGTCAGGTCGGCGGCCACCGCGGTGACGCCTTTGCCCAGCTCGGCGGCCGCGGCGGCCAGCGCCTCGGCGTCCACGTCGGTGATCACCACGCGCACCCCCTCGGCGGCCAGGATGCGAGCGGTCTCCTTGCCGATGCCGGAGTCCGCTCCGGTGACGAGGGCGGTGCGTCCGCTGATGCCGAGGTCCATGGGTCTCCGTCCGTCGTGCACCCGGGCCGGGCGCGTCCGGAACCCCTTGTCCCCGCCCGGCGGGGGGCTCAACCCTTCCCCGGCGCCGCCGGGTCAGCCCTTCGCCGCGACCTCGGCGGCGTACCGCTCGGTCATCGTGGCCACCGCCTGGAGCTGGGCGGCGGCGTAGCCCTCGCGCTTGGCCGCGGCGGCCTCCTTCGCCGACAGGGTGGCCTGGGCGTGGGTGACCTGCCCACCCTGGAAGTGCGGGAAGACGTGCTGGGCGATGAGCTCGTAGGAACGCCGGGTCGCCTCGGGGTTGGCCCACTCGTGGGCCAGCAGCAGCATGGCGCCGAAGCCGCCGGACTGGTCCCAGAGCTTCTGCACTTGGGCGCGGGCGTCCTCGACCGTGCCGATGGCGCCGATGCCGGCGTCGTTGATGAAGTCGATCATCTCCTTGACGTCGCCGCCCTCGACCGCCATCTGCGGGAACGCCGCCGTCTGCTGGAAGTACCGGAACCACTGCTCGATGCCGAACTGGACGTCGGCGTAGGCCTGCTCGCGGGTCTCGGCGACGTGCATGAGCCCGACCAGCCGCCAGTCCGACCGCGACACGGTCTTCCCGCTCACCTGGGCCCGTTCCTCGAGGACCCCCCAGTGGTGGGCAAGGGCGTCGAACCCGTCGGCCGTGAGCGTCGCGCCGATGGACAGCAGCCCGATGCCGTGGGTGCCGGCCTGCTTGGGGCCGGTGGGCGAGGCCACCGCCGCCACGACCATGTCGAACAGCGGCTCGCTGTAGGGGCGCAGGTGCAGCCGGGCGTCGACCAGGGTGTGCGTGCGGGTGGTGGCGGTGACCGTCTCGCCGTGCAGCAGCCGCATGATGATGTCGAGGTTCTCGGCCAGCAGCTCCCGGGTCTGCGTGGGGTCCAGGCCCAGCATCATGGAGTCGGTCGGCAGCGAACCGGGTCCGCAGCCCAGCATGACCCGACCCCGGGTCAGGTGGTCCAGCAGCACCATGCGCTCGGCCACCCAGAGCGGGTTGTGGTAGCTGATCGAGGTCACCCCGGTGCCCAGCTTGATGCGCCTGGTGCGCTCCGCCGCGGCGGCGATGAAGATCTCCGGCGACGCGATGATCTCGCTGCCGGCGGAGTGGTGCTCACCGATCCAGGCCTCGTCGTAGTCCAGCCGGTCCAGGTGGGCGACCAGCTCCAGGTCGCGCTGCAGCGCGGTCGTGGGGTTCTCCCCCGCCGGGTGGAACGGGGCCAGGAAGATGCCGAACCGGAGCCTGCTCATGGGGTGCCTCCGCGCCGAGGGGTGAGACCCCGATCACACAGCACCCCGCACCGGCCGTCAACGACGGCCCTCAGTGGGCGCGGAACGCCTCCTCGAGCCACCAGGACGGCTCGGTGTCCACGACCTTCGCGTCGACCAGGAACGGCCGCGTGCGGGGACCGGCCACCCAGTCGGCCACCGGCGCGAGGTCGGCGACGGTGCGCACCGTGGCGGCCTCGTAACCCAGCCCCCGGGCCAGGGCGGCCAGGTCGGTGTCGGGGAAGCGGGCGATGCCGACGTCGTGGCCGTCCGGCCCGAAGTGGTGCACCTCGGCCCCGTAGGCGGCGGCGTCGTAGACGACCACCAGCATCGGCAGGCCCAGCCGGACGACGGTCTCCAGCTCGCTGGCCCCCATCAGCGCCCCGCCGTCGCCCAGCGCGGCCACGGGCAGCCGGTGGAGTTGGGCGAGCGCGGCGCCGATCGTGGTGGCCAACCCGAGGCCCACGGACTGGAAGGCCTGGGTGAAGCAGAACCCGCGTTCGTCGGGCACCGCGAGGTACATCGACGGGTAGCCCATGAAGTTGCCGGAGTCCACGCCCACGACCCGCTCGGCGGGCAGCAGGGCGTCCAGGGCGCCGCTGAGCACCCTTGGGTCGACCCGGTCGCCCGTGGAGGTGTCCTGGACCGGGGCGTCGGTCCAGCGGCCCTCGGCGGCGATCCGCGCCCCGACGGGCCCGACCCGCCACCCCGCGCGAGGGGCGCCCCACGCGGCCGCGACGGCGGTGGCGGTCACGGCGACGTCGCCCACCACCGCGACGTCCACCGGCCGGTGCCGACCCAGGGCCGAGGCGTCGACGTCGACCTGCGCGAGGACGGCGTCGGGGTGCAGCAACCGGCCGTGCCGGGTGGTCCAGCCGTTGAGCGCGCAGCCCCAGCCGACGACGAGGTCGGCGTCGCCGATCAGCTCGGCGGCGAGGTCGGTCGCGAACCCGCCGGAGACGTCCAGCGACCAGGGATCGCCCGCGAACAGCCCGCGCGCGACCGCGCTGGTGGCCAGCAGTGCACCGCACCGCTCCGCGAGCCCGCGCAGGGCATCGCGGGCGGCGGCCGAGCGCGAACCCCGGCCGGCGACGAACACCGGACGGCGAGCGGTGCGGACGGCGGCGACCAGCGCCTGCACGTCGGCGTCCCCGGGCTGCACCACCACGACCGGCACCGGCGCGGGCAGCACCGGGTCGGCCGGGGCGGGGGCCGCCTGGACGCCCAGCGGCAGGTCGAGCACCACTGCCCGGCGCTCGTCGCGGGCCAGCCGGTAGGCGGCCACCGCCTCCCCGACCGCCGTCGCGGGCGAGGTGACCGTGCGCGGGAGCGCCCCCACCGCGCTGGCCAGCGCCGGCTGGTCGACGGCGAAGTTCGAGGTCGGGTCGGTGACCGCGGCGGCCAGCACCAGCAGGGGCGTGCGGCTCTTGGCGGCCTCGGCGAGCCCGGTCAGGGTGTTGGTGAACCCGCAGCCCTGGTGGACGGTGACCACGCCGACCTCGTCGGTCGTGCGGGCCCAGGCGTCGGCCATGGTGGTCGCGCCGGCCTCGTGCCGGGCGGCGGTGAAGGTGGCCCCGGCGGCCACGACGGCGTTGGTCAGGTGGAAGTTGCCGGACCCGACGAGGCCGAAGACCTGCCGCACGCCCTCGGCGACCAGTGCGCGCCCGACCGCCTCGGCGACGTCCACGGCAACCCCTCCCGGAGCAGGAACGACGAGACCCCCGGCCCTGGTGGGCCGGGGGTCTCGATGGTGTAGCCCCGAAGGGATTCGAACCCTCGCTACCGCCGTGAGAGGGCGGCGTCCTGGGCCGCTAGACGACGGGGCCAGAACAGTGCTGCAGATGTTACCTGAGGAGATGGAGCGTTCCTCGCTGGGGTACCAGGACTCGAACCTAGACTAACGGAACCAGAAACCGTCGGGCTGCCAATTACCCCATACCCCATGGGCTGTGCTGTTGTGCGCGCCTTGCGGCGCCGTCGAAGACAGTACCCGATGGGTCACGGGCCTTCACGCACCCCCCTGCCGGGACCACCGCGCGTCGGGCTCGGGCACCGTCGCGGACGGGCCCGGCGGCGGGAGCGGCGGGGCCGGAACCCAGGTCGGCTGCCACCCCGGCTGGCCCGGCTGCCGGTCCGCACCGGCTGCGCCGCGGAGGTCCACCGCGGGGCTGACCAGCTCGGGGGCCAGCGTGCGCCGCGCCGCGGCGACCAGGGCCACGTAGGCGCCCATGAACACCACGTCGAGCAGCACCACGAGCAGGAAGACCCCGACCGGCGGCATCGCGGTGGTCACTCCCCCACCCACCGCGCCGGCGAGCACGAAGACCACCACGTTGTTCACCGCGTGCAGCACGATCGCGGCCTCCAGCCCACCGGTGAGCCGGGTGACCCACGAGGCGGCCAGCCCGAAGACGAACCTGTCCGCGAAGGTCAGGACGTCGGGTGGGGCATGGGCCGCGGAGAACAGCGCCGCGGTGAGGACGGCGGCCACCACCGCGCCGGTGCGCTCGGTGCGGCACCACGCGGCGATCGTCTGGCTCAGGTAGCCGCGGAACACGTACTCCTCGGCGGCCGACTGCAGCGGTGTGGTCAGCAGCACGACGACGAGCAGCCACCCGTAGCCGGGGACCGGCCCGGTGGTCGTCGTCCCGGGCTCCAGCAGCGTGAGGCCGATCGTCACGGCCGCGCCCACCCCGATGGTGGCCAGCGCCCGCCACGTGAAGGGCAGCAGCAGTCGCCGGCGCAGCGCCTTCGTGACCGAGGAGGACCAGCCGCGGCCGGACCCGTGCGCGACGGCCCACGCGGCCCAGACGATCGGGATGGCCACGACGAGGGACAGGTTGGTCAGCAGCAGCACGCCGGGGTCGGTGAGCTCCAGCAGGTCGGCCACCGGCACCAGGCCGGTCAGCAGCGCCGCGACCACGACCACGACCGACGCCACCGCGTACAGCACGACGAACATCAGCAGGCCCAGCAGCGGCCGCCACCACGCCCAGTCGCGGGCGCGCATCAGCCGGGCGTAGGGCTGCGGGGTGTCGAACGGCGGCAGCCCCGGTGGGGTGACCGGCCGGCCCCGCACCGGCGACGACGGCTGCGGGGCCCGCTGGGCCGGCCGAACCGGCGGGGCCGGGACGGGTACCCACGACCGCGGCACCTGGGGCTCGGCGCCCCAGGGACCGGTGGCCGGCGGACCCGTGTACGACCACCCCGGATCCCTCACGCCCCCGCGACCTCCCGGGCCGCCGCCAGCCGGCGGAGCGTGACGTCGCGGCCCAGCAGCTCCATCGACTCGTAGAGCGGCGGGCTGACCGTGCGGCCGCTGATCGCCACCCGGACCGGCCCGAAGGCCTGCCGCGGCTTGCGGCCGAGCTCCTCGACCAACGCCTGCTTGAGCGCCGCCTCGAGCGCGGGGGTGGTCCACTCGGACAGTCCGGTGAGCGCGGCGGCGGCGGCGTCGAGGACCTCGACGGCGTCGGGCCCGGTGAGCTGCTTGGCCACCGCGGCCTCGTCGAACTCGACCTCGTCGCGGAACAGGAACCCGAGCAGGCCGACGGCCTCCGACAGGACGACCATCCGCTCCTGCGCCAGCGGCGCCACGGCGTCGAGCACCCGCTGCTGGTCCGCCGACGGGGTGGCGTCGACGAGCCCCGCGTCGGCCAGGTACGGGGTGACCCGGGTGACGAACTCGGCCACCGGCAGCGCCCGCAGGTGCGTGGCGTTGATCGCCTCGGCCTTCTTCAGGTCGAAGCGCGCGGCGTTGGGGCTGACCCGGGTGACCTCGAATGCCTCGACCAGCTCGGCCGGGGAGAACACGTCGCGGTCCTCGGCGATCGCCCAGCCCAGCAGGGCCAGGTAGTTCACCAGCCCCTCGGGCAGGAAGCCGCGCTCGCGGTAGAGGTCCAGGTTCGACGTGGGGTCGCGCTTGGACAGCTTCTTGTTGCCCTCGCCCATCACCAGGGGCAGGTGCCCGAACCGGGGTGCGCCGGTGGCGACCCCGACGTCGGTGAGCGCCGCGTAGAGCGCCAGCTGGCGGGGGGTGGAGGAGAGCAGGTCCTCGCCGCGGAGCACGTCGGTGATGCCCATGAGGGCGTCGTCGACCGGGTTCACCAGCGGGTACAGCGGCTGGCCGCCGGCCCGCGCGAGCACGAAGTCGGGGACGGCGCCGGCGGCGAAGACGACCTCGCCGCGGACGAGGTCGGTCCAGGACAGGTCGTGGTCGGGCATGCGCAGGCGGAGCACCGGCTGGCGCCCCTCGGCGCGGAAGGTGGCCTTCTGCGCCTCGGTGGTCTCGCGGTCGGCGCCGTCGTAGCCCTGCTTGGGGTCCTGCCCGGCGGCCACCCTGCGGGCGGTGACCTCCTCGGGCGTGGAGAAGGACTCGTAGGCGTGCCCGCCCTCGACCAGCTTCGCCAGGACGTCGGCGTAGATCTCCCCGCGCTCGGACTGCCGGTAGGGCCCGTGGGGGCCGCCGACCTCGGGCCCCTCGTCCCACTCCAGGCCCAGCCAGCGGAGGCTGTCGAGCAGGTGCCGGTAGGACTCCTCGGTGTTGCGCGCGGCGTCGGTGTCCTCGATGCGGAAGACGAACTGCCCGCCCGTGTGCTTGGCGTAGGCCCAGTTGAACAGGGCGGCCCGCATCACCCCGACGTGCACCGTGCCGGTCGGCGAGGGGCAGAACCGGGTGCGGACCGGCGTCGTCACCGGGCTGGCGGTGGGGGCGGTCACGACGCGGTGGAGGTGGTGTCGGCGCCGGTGACCGAGTTGGTCAGCTCGCCCAGGCCCTCGATCGCGCAGGTGACCGACCCACCGGCCCGCAGCGGGCCGACCCCGGCCGGGGTGCCGGTGAGCACCACGTCGCCGGGCAGCAGGGTCATGACCTGCGAGATGTAGGAGATCAGCGTCGGGATGCCGAACAGCAGCTGGCTGGTGCGGCCGTCCTGGCGGAGCTCGCCGTCGACGGTGCAGGTGACGCCCAGGTCGGCGGGGTCCTTGCCGATGCCGGCCAGGTCGGTCTCGATCCACGGGCCGATCGGGCAGAAGGAGTCGAAGCCCTTGGCCCGGGTCCACTGGTTGTCGGCGCGCTGCATGTCGCGCTCGGTGACGTCGTTGCCGATCGTGTAGCCGAAGATGCTGGCCGCGGCCTGCTCCTCGGTGACGTGCCGGGCGCCGCGGGCGCCGATCACGACGGCCAGCTCGGCCTCGTGGTGCACGTTGGTGCTGCCCGGCGGGATGCGGATCGCGTCGCCGGGGCCGATCACCGAGGTGGAGGGCTTGAGGAACAGCAGCGGCTCCTTCGGCGCATCGCCGGTCTTCATCTCGGCGACGTGGTCGGCGTAGTTCTTGCCGACGCACACCACCTTGCTGGGCAGGATCGGCGAGAGCAGCCGCACGTCGGCGGCGGCGTGCCGCTGGCCGGTGAAGTTGATCTGGCCGAACGGGTGGCCCTCGATCTGGGCGACCTGGCCGTCGCCGTCGAGGACGCCGAAGGACATGCCGGTGGGTGAGGCGTAACGGACGATGCGCACGGGTCGAGGCTACTGACCTGGCGGGCCGGCACCCGCTGCGGCCAGGATCGGGTCATGGCAGCCCGGATCACCTCGATCGCCGTGAACTGCTCCGACCCCGCCGCGCTCGCCGCGTTCTGGTCCCAGGTGCTCGGCTGGGAGGTGCACGAGGCCGACGACGAGCTGGTCACGCTGGGGCCACCCGGTCGGCCGGAGGCCCGCCCGGTCATGGACCTCATCCGGGTGCCCGACCCCACGCCGGGCCGTCGGCGGCTGCACCTGGACCTCAACGCCACCGACCGGGACCAGGACGCCGAGCTCGTGCGGTTGCTGGAGCTCGGCGCCACCAGGGTGGACGTCGGCCAGGGGGACGTCGAGTGGGTGGTGCTGGCCGACCCGGAGGGCAACGAGTTCTGCCTGCTCCGCTCCCGCGTCAGCGCCGGGTGACGGCGTACGAGAGGGCGTCGACGAGGGCCAGCCAGGATGCCTCGACGACGTTCTCGTGGACCCCGACCGTCGTCCACTCCCCCGTCTTGTCCGCGGTGTCCACCAGCACCCGCGTGGTCGCGCTGGTGCCTCCGGTCCAGCCCAGGATGCGCACCTTGTAGTCGGCCAGCTCGACGTCGGCCAGCTGCGGCCAGCGGCCCACCAGCGCCGAGCGCAGCGCGGTGTCCAGGGCGTTGACCGGGCCGTTGCCCTCCCCGACGGTGACCACCCGCTCGGTGCCGCCGTGGCCGTCGGGCAGCGCCAGCTTGACCACGGCCTCGCTGACCACCTGGCCGTCGGCCCGGTGCTCGACGGTGGTCCGCCAGCTCTCCAGCTCGAACAGCGGCGCGGGCGCGTCGGGCAGCTCGCCGCGCAGCAGCAGCTCGAAGGAGGCGTCGGCGGCCTCGTAGGACCAGCCGCGCGCCTCGCGCTCCTTGACCGCGGTGACCACCCGGCCGACGGCGTCGCCCTGCCCGGCGAGGTCGACGCCGAGCTCGCGCCCCTTGAGCTCGATCGAGGCGCGGCCGGCCATCTCGGTGACCAGGATGCGCATGTCGTTGCCCACCAGCGCCGGGTCCAGGTGGTTGTACAGCTCGGGGCTGACCTTGATGGCGCTGGCGTGCAGGCCGGCCTTGTGCGCGAACGCCGACGCGCCCACGAACGGCTGGTGGTCGTCGGGGGTGAGGTTGGCCAGCTCGGCGATCGCGTGGCTGACCCGGCTCAGCTCGGCCAGGCACCCCTCGGGGACGACGGGCAGCCCCATCTTCGTGACCAGGTTGCCGATCAGCGTGAACGTGTTCGCGTTGCCTGCGCGCTCGCCGTAGCCGTTCGCCGTCCCCTGGACCTGGGTGACGCCGGCGTCGACCGCGGCGAGGGAGTTGGCGACGGCGCAGCCCGTGTCGTCCTGGCAGTGGATGCCCAGCTGGCCGTCGACCCGGGCCCGCACGTCGGTGACCACGCGGGTGACGTCGCCGGGCAGCATGCCGCCGTTGGTGTCGCACAGGACGCCGACCTCGGCGCCGGCGCCGAAGGCGGCCCGCAGGACGGCGACGCCGTGGTCGGGGTCGGCCGCGTACCCGTCGAAGAAGTGCTCGCAGTCGACGAACACGCGCCGTCCGTGGCCGACCAGGAAGGCGACGGTGTCGGCCACCATCGCCAGGTTCTCCTCCGGCGTGGTGCGCAGCGCGTCGCGCACGTGCCGCAGGTCGGACTTCGCGACCAGGCACACCACCGGCGCGCCGGAGTCCAGCAGCGCGCGGACCTGGGCGTCGTCCTCGACCGCGACACCGGCCTTGCGGGTGGCCCCGAAGGCGACCAGGACGGCGTGCCGCAGCTGCAGCTCGGTGCGCGCCCGGGCGAAGAACTCGGTGTCCTTGGGCAGGGCACCGGGCCAGCCGCCCTCGATGTAGGAGACCCCGACGTCGTCCAGCAGCCGGGCGACGGCGAGCTTGTCGGCCACCGAGTAGGTGATGCCCTCGCGCTGGGCGCCGTCGCGCAGGGTGGTGTCGAAGACCTCGACGACGGTGCTGACGGGGGTGCGGCTCACGGGGTTCTCCTGGGGACTCGGGCCCGGACACGAAAAAACCCCCCGGGGTACGGAGGGTTCGCGCGCAGTCGGGGAGGTGACTGCGCGCTAGGTGATGACGATCGTGCCGACGGTGTGCATCCCCGTCATTGGACCACGGCGGCCGCCCCGGGTGAAGGGGCGGCCGCCGGTGCTCAGCCCGAGGCGAGGGCGGCGAGGCGGTCGCCGACGTCGCTGGTGCGGATCGGCTGGGCCGCGTCGCGGGTGGACAGGTCGAAGGCGACGGCGGCGTTGACCTTGCGGGCCTGCTCGGTGCGGCCCAGGTGGTCCAGCAGCAGCCCGACCGACAGCACGGTGGCGGTGGGGTCGGCCTTGCCCTGCCCGGCGATGTCGGGTGCCGAGCCGTGCACCGGCTCGAACATCGAGGGGTTGGTGCCCGAGGCGTCCAGGTTGCCGCTGGCGGCCAGCCCGATGCCGCCGGTCACCGCGGCCGCGATGTCGGTGACGATGTCGCCGAACAGGTTGTCGGTGACGATCACGTCGTACCGGCCGGGGTCGGTGACGAAGAACATCGAGGCGGCGTCGACGTGCTGGTAGGCGACGGTGACCTCGGGGAACTCGGTGGCCACCTCCTCGACCGTGCGCGACCACAGCGACCCGGCGAAGGTCAGCACGTTGGTCTTGTGCACCAGGGTCAGGTGCTTGCGGGGCCGGGCCACGGCCCGCTCGAAGGCGTAGCGGACCACGCGCTCGGCACCGAAGGCGGTGTTGATGCTGACCTCGGTGGCCACCTCGTGCGGGGTGTCCCGGCGCAGCACGCCGCCGTTGCCGGTGTAGGGGCCCTCGGTGCCCTCGCGGATGCAGAGCATGTCGATGGGCCCGGGGTTGGCCAGCGGGCTGGTCACGCCGTCGTAGAGCTTGGCCGGGCGCAGGTTCACGTGGTGGTCGAGCTCGAAGCGCAGCTTGAGCAGCAGGCCCCGCTCGAGGATGCCGGCGGGCACGCTGGGGTCGCCGATCGCGCCGAGCAGGATCGCGTCGTGCTGGCGCAGCTCGTCGAGCACCGTGTCCGGCAGCAGCTCACCGGTGCGCTGCCACCGGGCCGCGCCCAGGTCGTAGTGGGTGGTCTCGACGTCGTGGGCGACCTCGCCCAGGACCTTGAGGCCCTCGGCCACCACCTCGGGGCCGATGCCGTCTCCAGGGATCACTGCCAGGCGCATGGGGTCAGAGGTTAGTGCCCGCCGCGCGGGGCTCCGGCACCCGGACGCACCGGCACCCCCCGCAGGTGGTGCTCGCGGGGGGTGCCGGTGCGTGCGCCGCGGTCAGCCGGTCGGCGCGTCCGAGGCCGGGGCGTCGGACACCGGGGCGTCCGACGCCGGGGGCGCCGGCGGTTCGGTGACCTGGCTGTCGGGCGCGGGCTCCACCGGGGTGGTGTCCGCCGGCGGGACCGTCGTGGTCACGACGTCCCCGCCCGTGCCGGCGATCGGCACCGACTGGGTGCGGCCGACCGCGCCCGAGTTCTGGCTCAGCACGACCATGGCCCCCTTGTCACCACCCACCGCGGTGTCCGCGGCGTAGGACTCGGCGTCCTGGGTGACCGCCAGCTCCGTGCCGTCGGTGGCCGGCACCACGATCGCCGTCTCGCCGTCGGCGGTGAAGGACAACCCCGGTGCGGTCGGGTCGAAGCTCATCGCCTGCGGCGCGAGCTCGGTCCCGGTCGGGGTGGACACCGTGCCGACGCCGTCGACGGTGCCGGCGTAGCTGGCCGTCTGGACGCCGAAGGTGACCCGGCCGGTGACCTCGGGGATGGCCGACAGCGGGACGCCGAGCACCTGGACGTCGGTGTCGAACGCGTTGGTGTCGACCAGTCCGTCGTACAGGTTCACCGGCGCGTACCAGGGCGCACCGTCACCGCCGGTGAGCTGCCCCTCCCGGTCGGCCAGGAAGGTGATCGGCAGGTCGACGTCGGGCACGCGGGCGGTGTAGAGCTCGTAGTCCCACAGCCCGTCGCCGGTCGCGTCGATGTAGACGCTGGTGAAGGTGAACGTCGCGAGGGACGTGGCCTTCCCGTGCGACGCCACCGCGAAGTAGAGCCCGGGGTCGTCGCCGTACTGCCCGACGTCGGAGGCGACACCGACCGCGGAGAGGTCGACCGACCGCTCCAGCTCGGACTTGTAGCAGTCCGCCGACGCCGTGGTGGTGCACCGCGGCATCTCCGGGCTGGTGCCCAGCTGCTCGAACCCGCTGACCAGCGAGGTGTAGCTGGTCGGGTCGAGCAGGTCGCCGTTGGCCACGCCCTCACCGGCCAGGGTGATGGTCGACCCGTCGTCGGACGGGGTCGCCTGCAGCGTGGACGACGGCTTCGGGTTGGCGTGCACCGGCACCCGCAGCACCTCGCCGCGGTTGTTGGTCGGGGTGAGGAGCACCCGGCCGCTGGCCTCGCCGAGGAACTGCCGGCCGTCGTCGGTGACCACCGTCGGGTCGGCGACCTTGAGCAGGTCGTCCTGGGTGGCGGTCATCGTGACGGTCACCGTGCGGGTCTGGCCCGGCGGCACGGTCAGCCGCTGAGCGGAGAGCGCGTAGCGGACGCCGGGCTGCTGCACGAGGGCGTCGTAGGTGACGCGGTAGACCGCGGCCCGGTCGCCCTTGTTGGACACGGTGATCGTCTTGGTCGCCGACACCTGCTCCTGGTCGACCTCGACGACGCCGAAGGACGCGGTGACCACGCCGGAGCCGGCCTCGGCGTAGGCCAGCACCGTGTTGTTCAGCGCGGCCTCGGCGTCGATGCGACCGGAACCGACCCGGTTGGGCCCGTACACGTCACCGGTCTGCCCCGGCCCGGTGTGCAGGTCGTGGCCGGCCGTGTTCATCAGGTCGGCCTTGATCTCCTCGGTGGTCCAGTCCGGGTGCGCCGCGCGGATGAGCGCGGTGACCCCGGCGGTGGTCGGGGTGGCCATCGACGTGCCGGACTCGGTGACGCCGCCGCTGCCCGAGCCGACACCGGCCGAGAACAGCGTGACGCCGGGCGCGGTCACGTCGGGCTTGGCGCCGTCCTCCTGGCGGGTGCCGCGGGAGCTGAAGGAGGCCAGCAGGTCGACCTGGTCGGGGTCGGTGTAGGTCGAGGCGTCCTTCAGGCTCGGCCCGAAGGTGACGGTGACCGTCTGCCCACCGGCGACGGCGTCGCGCAGCGCGGCCCCGTCGGTGGCGGTGACCAGGATCCCGGGGATCTGGGCGACGCCGGTGATGCCGGTCTCGAGCAGGTCGTCGTCCCCGATGATCATGAAGCCGGCGGCGCCGGCGTTCACCGCGGCGGTGCCCTTGGCGACCGAGCCGCAGGCGAAGCCGTCGGCCTCGATCAGCAGGATCTTCCCCGTCGCGTAGCCGGCCGGCAGCGGTGCGCAGGCCGACTCGTTCCCGGCCGTGGCCAGGACGAGGTCGCCGGTCACGTCGGGCTTGGTCGCGCCGGAGTCGTCGGTGTCGCTGTAGGCGATCGACCGCAGCCCCGGGCGGGTGCCGTCGACGAGGCCCTCGGACGAGGTGACCTGCCAACCGTCGAAGACGCCGTAGCCGTCGTTGCTCGCGGCCACGCCGATGCCCCGGGGGGCGTTGCCCGGCGAACCGCCGATGTCGTAGCTGTCGCCGGCGTTGCCCGCGGCCAGCACGGTCAGCATGCCCAGCTGCATGGCCCGGTCGACGGCCATGGAGTCGGCGTCGTCGGCCAGGCCGTAGTCCGAGCCCAGCGACAGGTTGACGACGTCGAGGTGGTCGCTGGGGTCGCCGTCCTGGTCGGGGTCCAGCGCCCACTCGATGGCCTGCATGGTGACGTCGGTGGAACCGTCGCAGCCGAAGACCTTCAGCGCGTAGAGGTCCGCACCGGGCGCCATGCCGGGGCCGATGCGCAGGTCCGCGGGGACGCCGTCGTCGTAGCCGCCGGTGTAGGTGCTGCCGTCGGCGTTCACGCCGTACCCGGCGGAGGTGCCGGCGACGTGGGTGCCGTGGCCGTTGCAGTCCAGCGGGTTCGGGTCGGGCATCGCGACCGGCTGGTAGGTCGGGCTGCTCGGGTCGGCGTTGTAGCTGTCGCCGACGAAGTCCTGGCCGCCGACCACCTTGGCGTTGGGGTAGACGGTCGCCGGGGCGGGCTGGGCCTCGTAGGCCTGCAGGGTGTCGTACTGGTCGACGCTGCCCGAGCCGCCGAAGTCGGTGTGGGTGTAGTCGATGCCGGTGTCGATGATGCCGATCGAGACGCCCTCCCCGGTGTTGCCGAGGTCCTGCCACGCCTGCACGGCCTGCACGACGGCCGCCGCACCGGTGTTGCTGACCTGCTTCGGGGTGATCGGGTGGACGGCGACGACGTCGGGCAGCGCGGTGAGCGCCTCGTAGTCGGCGGCGTCGGCACGCACGGCCACGCCGGAGAGCACCGTCGAGGTGGTGTAGAGCACCTGGGCGTCGGGGACCGCCGCCGGCAGGTCGGCCGCCACCTGGGCGGCGGCGGCCTCCGCGGCGGGCTGGGCCGCGGCGGCCGCGGCACCCGCTGCGGCCTCGCCGGACCCCGGCAGGGCGTCGGTGTAGACCTCCGAGGTGGACGGGGTCGCCGTCTCCACGAAGAACGACGCCGGCCCGCTGGCGGGCAGCCCGGCCGGCCGGCCGGCGTCGCGCCGGGCGGTGAGGGAGTCCTGGACCTGCTGCAGCTGGTCGGGGGTGAGCGAGATGCGCTCCTGCCCGGCCCGGGCCGCGATGTCGGTCGGCGAGGCCGACGCGAGGCCGGCCCCTCCGGTCATGGTGAGGGCCGCCGCGATCGCGACGATCCCGCTCCGGGCGAGGACGCGGTGGCGTCCGTCCCCGGCGGTGGTTGTCCTGGGAACCACGTGCACCCCTGTCGGCGTTGAAGGTGATCTACGGGCTCCGGCGCCAGCTCCCCGCCGCGCGTGCGGCACCGGTGTGCGTCCACCGTGGTCGTGAGCGGTGCTCAGGACCATGACCCGTTCGGCCCAGTGCGCGCAGCTCTGCCGCGGCAGATGGCCCAACGCGCGCACCGGGTCGGCTCGCGACCGCGGGACCTGCGCCGTACGGCCGCGCGGCCCGGCATCCGGACGACGGACGTTGGGCTGGATGCCGAGTGACCCAGCGTTCAACCATGCCCGGCTGGCAGTCGCCTGGCAGCCACCTGCCCCCGGGACGACGAACGGCGCCAACCCCTCGGGGGGGTCGGCGCCGTCGGCGGTGGTGCTGCGCGGTGCGCTCAGATCGGGTTGAGGTCGGCCGCCCGGGCCTCGCGGGCGCCGATCTGCGCGGCGATGTCGGCCAGCAGCTCGCCGCTCACCTCGCTGTCGACCGTGACGGCCATCAGGGCGTCGCCGCCCTGCGTGGTGCGGCTGACCTGGGCCCCGGCGATGTTGATGCCGGCGGCGCCCAGCGCGGCCCCGACCGTGCCCACGACGCCGGGACGGTCGGCGTAGGTGAAGAACAGCAGGTAGCCCTTGGCCTCCAGGTCGATCTCGAAGCCGCCGACCTCGGTCAGCTTGGGCACCTGGTTCTTCCCGTACAGCGTGCCCGAGACCGTGACCTCGGTGCCGTCGGCCATCGCACCCTGCACCGCGATGAGGTTGCGGTAGTGCGGGCTCTCGACGTCGGAGGTGAGCGACACCTCCAGGCCGCGGGCCTCGGCCAGCAGCGGGGCGTTGACGTAGGTGACCTGCTCCTCCACGACGTCGGCGAACACCCCGCGGAGCACGGCCAGCTGCACGACGGAGACGTCGTACTCGGCGATCTTGCCCAGCACGCGGACCTCGACGGACTGCGCGAGCCCGCCGGCGACCGCGGTGAAGACCCGGCCCAGCTTCTCGGCCAGCGGCAGACCCGGCCGCACGTCCTCGGCGACGATCCCGCCGGCCTGCACGTTCACCGCGTCGGGCACGAAGTCGCCCTGCAGCGCCAGCCGGACGCTGCGGGCGACCGCCGTCCCGGCCTTGTCCTGGGCCTCGGTGGTCGAGGCGCCCAGGTGCGGGGTGACCACGACGTTGGGCAGCGCGAACAGCGGGCTGTCGGTGCACGGCTCCTTGGCGTAGACGTCGATGCCGGCGGCGCCCACCTGGCCCGAGCGCAGCGCGTCGGCCAGGGCGGCCTCCTCGACCAGCCCACCGCGCGCGGCGTTGACGATGATCACGCCCTTCTTCGTCATCGCCAGCTGCTCTGCGCCGATCATCCCGAGGGTCTCGGGGGTCTTGGGCAGGTGGATGGTGATGAAGTCCGACTCCCGCAGGAGCTCGTCGAGGGACACCAGCCGGACGCCGAGCTGCGCCGCGCGGCCGGGCTGGATGTAGGGGTCGTAGGCGATCAGCGTGACGCCGAAGGCGGCCAGCCGCTGCGCGACCAGGACGCCGATGCGGCCCAGGCCGACCACGCCCACGGTCTTCTCGGTGACCTCGACGCCGCTGAACTTCGACCGCTTCCAGGTGCCCTCGCGCAACGACGCGTCGGCGGCGGGGATGTGCCGGGCGGCGGCCAGCAGCAGCGCGATGGCGTGCTCGGCGGCGCTGACGATGTTGGAGGTGGGGGCGTTGACCACCATGACGCCGCGGGCGGTGGCGGCCGGGACGTCGACGTTGTCCAGCCCGATGCCGGCGCGGGCGACGACCTTGAGGTTGGGCGCGGCGGCCAGGGCCTCGGCGTCGATCGTGGTGGCGCTGCGCACCATGACGGCCGCCGCGTCGGCCAGGGCCGGCAGCAGCGCGGCGCGGTCGGCGCCGTCGACGTGCCGGACGTCGAACTCGGAGCCGAGCACCTCCAGGGCGCTGGGGGCGAGCTCCTCGGCGATCAGGACGACGGGCGCAGGGGTGGTCACGGGTGGACAGCCTAGGACCCGCAGGTGGGGGGCGTGCTTGCCCCTCCCCCCGCTGCCCGCCATCCTGACTCCTCATGACCGGTCGCCCGACAGCGCGGCCGGCCTCGCACGGAGGAGAGCAGTGAGCGAGCACCAGGGAGACCAGGGCCGGTCGGAGACGACCCCGTTCGGCGACGGCAGCCAGGGGCAGGGCGGCTACACCCCCGACCAGACCCCCGACCGGAGTGCTCAGGAGCAGGGCGGGTACCAGCAGGGCGGCTACGGCCAGGGGTACGGCAGCAGCGCGTACGGGCAGGGCGGGTACGGGCAGAGCTACGGCAGCGGCTCGTACGGGCAGAGCGGGTACGGGCAGAGCAGCTACGGCCAGAGCAGCTACGGGCAGCCCGACCCCTACGCCCAGCCGCAGCCCTACGCCGGGTACGACCAGTCCGCCGCCCACCAGCAGCAGGGCTACCAGCCCGCCGGCTACGGCCAGCAGCCCTACGGCTACGGACCGGCCGCACCGGCCAAGCCCGGCGCCGTCATCACCGCGGCGGTGTTCGGGTTCGTCTTCGGCGCGTTCGGCGTGCTGGCGTCCCTCGGGCTGCTCGTCTTCGTGGCCTTCGCGATCGGCGCGGGAGCGGGGAGCCTCGACGACCTCAACGACATCGCGCCGGGGTTGGGCAACGTCGTCGGGGCAGCGGTCGGCATCGGCGTCGTCGTCACCCTGGTCGTCGTGGCGTGGACCGTGATCACGATCTGGGGCTCGGTCTGGGCGTTGACCGGGCGCAGCCGGGTGATGCTCGTCGTGGCCGGGTCGATCTCCATCGTGACGACCGGCTTCGGGTTGGTGGGCAACCTGGCCAACCTCGGCGACGGCTTCGGCAGCACCAGCGGCGGTGACGTCGTCCTCAGCCTGGTGTTCTTCGGGGTGGCGGTCGCCATCGTGGTGCTCCTGTGCCTGGCGCCCTCCGCGCAGTTCTTCGCCGCCCACCGCGCCCGCCGCGGCCGCTGAGGTGACCGGCCCGGTGGACAAGCCGCCCGGCCGGCCGCCGACCACCGTGGTGGCCGCCGTGGCCCTGGCCGGCATCCAGGCCCTGTTCTGCCTGCCGGCCTGACTTCAGGGGCCCGCCGCGAGCGTGCGAGTGGTGGGGGGAAGTCAGGTCCTTCTGCTGGTGCTGGCCGTCGCCGTCGTGGGCTCCCTCGACGTGCTGTCGGTGCTGCTGCTCGTGCTGGCCGCGGGGGTGGCCGTCACGACCCGCCGTCCCGAGGTCCGGGAGTGGGCGGCCTGAACGCAGGACGGCCCCGCACCCGTCGGGGTGCGGGGCCGTCGTGCGTCCGGCTCAGCGCTGGGCGGTGCCGGTGTAGTCGTCCGACGCCGAGACCCAGCTCATCAGCCCGCGCAGCTGGCGGCCGGTCTCCTCGATCGGGTGCGCCTCGGCGGCGGCCCGCTTGGCCCTGAAGTCCGGGGCGCCGGCGTCCTGGTCGGCGATGAACTTGGCGGCCCAGGTGCCGTCCTGGATGTCCTTGAGCACCTCGCCCATCGTCTCCTTGACGCGGGCGTCGACCACGCGCGGGCCGGAGGTGTAGTCGCCGTACTCGGCGGTGTCCGACACCGACCAGCGCTGCTTGGCGATGCCGCCCTCGTACATGAGGTCGACGATCAGCTTCAGCTCGTGCAGGCACTCGAAGTAGGCGATCTCGGGCTGGTAGCCGGCCTCGGTGAGGGTCTCGAACCCGGCCTGCACCAGCGCCGACATGCCGCCGCACAGCACGGCCTGCTCGCCGAACAGGTCGGTCTCGGTCTCCTCGGCGAAGGTCGTCTTGATGACGCCGGCGCGGGCACCGCCGATGGCCTTGGCGTAGCTCAGCGCCAGCGCCTGGGCCGAGCCGGAGGCGTCCTGCTCGACGGCGATGAGGCAGGGCACGCCCTTGCCGTCGCTGAACTCGCGGCGCACGAGGTGACCCGGGCCCTTGGGGGCGACCATGGCGACGTCGACGCCGGCCGGGGGCTTGATGTAGCCGAAGCGGATGTTGAAGCCGTGGCCGAAGAACAGCGCGTCGCCGTCCTGCAGGTTGGGCTCGATCGACTCGGCGTACAGCTTCCGCTGCACGTGGTCCGGGGCCAGGATCATGATCAGGTCGGCCTCGGCGGCGGCCTCGGCGGGGGTGACCACGCGCAGGCCCTCGGCCTCGGCCTTGGCGCGGGACTTGCTGCCCTCGGGCAGGCCGACGCGGACGTCGACGCCGGAGTCGCGCAGCGACAGCGAGTGGGCGTGGCCCTGGCTGCCGTAGCCGATGACGGCGACGGTGCGCCCCTGGATGATCGAGAGGTCGGCGTCGTCGTCGTAGAAGATCTCGGCGGCCATGTGCGGTGGAGCTCCTTCGGTAGATGGGTGGAACAGCTGTCAGGCGGAGCGTTCGACCGGGCGCAACGTACCGGCGCCGCTCATCGAGCGCGGGCCCCGGGCCAGGGCGACGGTGCCCGACTGGGCCATCTCCTTGATCCCGAGGGGGGCGAGGACGGCGAGCAGGGCCTGCAGCTTCTCGGGGGTGCCGGTGGACTCGACGGTCACCGTGTCGGTGTTGACGTCGATGACCTTGGCCCGGAAGAGCTCGACGGTCTGCAGCACCTGGGCGCGGTCGGCCAGCGGCGCGCGCACCTTGACCATGAGCAGCTCGCGCTGCACCGAGGCGCCGTCCAGCTCGACGATCTTGATGACCTCGATCAGCTTGTTCAGCTGCTTGGTGATCTGCTCGAGCGGCTGGCTCTCGACGTCCACCACGATCGTCATGCGGGAGAGGTCGGGGTTCTCGGTCGGGCCGACGGCCAGGGACTCGATGTTGTAGCCGCGGCGGCTGAACAGCGCCGAGACGCGGGCCAGCACACCGGACTTGTTCTCGACCAGGACCGACAGGGTGTGCCTGGGCATCAGACGGGGCCTTCCGTGAAGACCGGGCGGACGTCCCGCGCGGCGAGGATGTCGTCGTTGCTGGCGCCGGCGGCCACCATCGGCCAGACCTGGGCGTCCGAGCCCACGACGAAGTCGATGACCACCGGGCGGTCGGTGATCTCCATGGCGGCGGCGATGGTGGCGTCGACGTCCTCGGGACGCTCGCAGCGCAGGCCGACGCAGCCCAGGGCCTCCCCCAGCTTCACGAAGTCCGGGATGCGGATCGGCTCGATCTCGCCACCGCCGGAGCCGCGGTTGTGCAGCCGGGTGTTGGAGTAGCGGCCCTCGTAGAACAGGGTCTGCCACTGCCGGACCATGCCCAGGTTGCCGTTGTTGATCACGGCGACCTTGATCGGGATGCCCTCGATGGCGCAGGTGGCCAGCTCCTGGTTGGTCATCTGGAAGCAGCCGTCGCCGTCGATGGCCCACACGGTGGCCTCGGGGCGGCCGGCCTTGGCGCCCATGGCCGCGGGGACGGCGTAGCCCATCGTGCCCAGGCCGCCGCTGTTGAGCCAGGTGCCCGGCTTCTCGTACTTCACGAACTGCGCGGCCCACATCTGGTGCTGGCCGACCCCGGCGCAGTAGACCGCGTCGGGCCCGGCGATGGCGCCCAGCCGCTCGATGACGTACTGCGGCGACAGGGCGCCGTCCTCGGGCAGGTCGTAGCCCAGCGGGTAGGTCTCGCGCCACCGGTCGAGCTGGGCCCACCAGCCGGAGAGGTCGGGCCGGCCGTGCTCGCCCTGCAGGGTGGTCAGCGCGGCGACCAGCTCGGTGATGGTCTCCTTCGCGTCGCCCACGATCGGGACGTCGGCCTTGCGGTTCTTGCCGATCTCGGCCGGGTCGATGTCGGCGTGCACGATGGTGGCGTCCGGGGCGAAGCTCTCGAGCTTGCCGGTGACGCGGTCGTCGAAGCGGGCGCCCAGGGCCACCAGGAGGTCGGCCTTCTGCAGCGCGGCGACGGCGGTGACGGTGCCGTGCATGCCGGGCATGCCCAGGTGCTGGGCGTGGCTGTCGGGGAATGCGCCGCGCGCCATCAACGTGGTGACGACCGGCGCCCCGGTCAGCTCGGCCAGCTCGGCCAGCACCTCGCTGGCACCGGCCTTGAGCACGCCGCCGCCGACGTAGAGCACCGGCTGCTTCGCGGCCTGGATGACGGCGGCGGCCTCCCGGACCTGCTTGCCGTGCGGGCGGGTGGTCGGCTTGTAGCCGGGCAGGTCGATCCGCGGCGGCCAGACGAAGTCCGTCGTCGCCTGCAGGACGTCCTTGGGGACGTCGACCAGGACCGGGCCGGGGCGGCCGGTGGAGGCCAGGTGGAACGCCTCGGCGATCCGCTGCGGGATCTCGTCGGCGTGGGTGACCAGGAAGTTGTGCTTGGTGATCGGCATCGTGATGCCCCGGATGTCGGCCTCCTGGAACGCATCGGTGCCGATGAAGCCGCTGGCCACCTGCCCGGTGATGGCCACGAGCGGGACGGAGTCCATGTAGGCGTCGGCCAGCGGGGTGACCAGGTTGGTGGCACCGGGCCCCGAGGTGGCCATGCAGACGCCGACCCGACCGGTGGCCTGCGCGTACCCGGTGGCCGCGTGGCCGGCGCCCTGCTCGTGCCGGACCAGGACGTGCCGGACCGAGGAGTCGAAGAGCGGGTCGTACAGCGGGAGGATCGCCCCGCCGGGCAGGCCGAAGACCAGGTCGACGCCGACGGCCTCGAGCGAGCGCACGAGGCTCTGCGCGCCGGTGATGCCGCGGGCCGGCGAGCTCGGGTCCACGACCGAGCCGTCGGTGGTCTCGACCCCCACGGTGGCCTCAGCGGCGACCTGGGTGGGGGTCTCGCGGGCGGGGGCGGTGGTGGTGCTCATCTCGGGTGGGTCTCCCTGGGCGCGGGGGTGGGTGTGCGGTCGGACGCGGCCAACAAAAAACCCCTCGTGCCAGGAGGCACGGAGGGGTGAGCGCGACGGTCGGTGGACCGGCGCGCTAGTCGATGACTACGAGGAGGGCAGGACGCAGCACGCCAGTACTGTGCGCCCGGGCACCGCCCTGCGTCAACCACCGCTTCCCATCCACTGGGATGGGCCGGTCCGCTCCGTGGGACGGCGGCGTCCGGCCGTCAGCCGGCGTCGGCCCGCGCGACGTCGACCCGCCCGACCTGCCCGGGCCAGAGGTGACCACCGCCGGCGTCCAGGCAGGCGACGAGGGCGGGCAGCGTCAGCGGCCGGGAGAGCAGGAAGCCCTGCGCGAACCCGCACCCCAGGGTGCGCAGCACCGTCAGCTGGCTGGGGGTCTCGACCCCCTCGGCGACCACGTCGATGCCCAGGTCGCCGCCGATCCCGATGACCGAGGCGCACAGCGCGCGGGTCTGCTTCTCCTTGTCCACGCGGGCGAGGAAGGTGCGGTCGAGCTTGACGACGTCGACCGGCAACCGGGTCAGGTGGTCCAGCGTCGAGGACGGCGCGCCGAAGTCGTCCAGGGCCAGGTGCACGCCCATCAGCCGCAGCGCGGCGAAGTCCGACGCCACCGACGGGTCCTCCAGCAGCGTCGTGCTGCCGGCGACCTCGACGACCAGCCGCTGGGCGGGGAACCCGGCGGCCCGCAGGGCGCTCGACACGTCGCCGACGACGGTGCCGCTGGCCAGGTGCACCGCGGAGACGTTGATGCCCAGCCGCAGCGGCGCGCCGTGCTCGGGCAGGGCGGCAGCGGCGAGGAGTGCCTCGTGGAGCACCCAGCGCTGCACGTCGCCGACCAGCCCGGCGCGCTCGGCGACCGGGATGAACTCCTCGGGCTCCAGCTCGCCGAACACGGGGTGGTTCCAGCGCACCAGCGCCTCGACGCCGGTGACCCGCTGCTCGGCCAGCGAGACGATGGGCTGCCACACCAGGCCGAGCTCGCCGCGCGCCCGGGCACCGACCAGGTCGGCCCGCAGTCGTTCCCGGCGGTCCCGGACGGCCCCCAGGGCGGGGTCGTACCGGCGCACCGACCCGGTCCCGGACCGCCGCGCCTCCCGGACGGCCAGCTCGGCCCGGTCCAGCACGGTCTCGGGGCCGAGCCCTCCCACCAGCGGGACCAGGCCGACGGCTGCGCTGAGGTCGACGAGCCCCAGGGGGGTCACGACCGGCTGCTCGACGACGGACAGGCAGCGGGCGGCGACCCGGTCGGGTTCGTCCCCCTCGCCGTGCGCCAGGACGGCGAACACCTCGGGCCCGACGCGGGCGACCAGGTCGTCGCCGCGCACCGTGGCCCGCAGGCGGCGGCCGATCTCGACCACGGAGAGCTCGACGACGTCGCGACCGACGTTCTCCCTCGCCTCGTCCAGGCCCTCGACCTCGAACAGCAGCAGGGCCACCTGCGGCGCGTCGTCGGCCGCGGCCAGCTCCTCGGCCAGCGCGATCACGTGCGCCGCGCGGTTGGGCAGGCCGGTGGCCGGGTCGGTGAAGGCCAGCGAGCGCAGCTCGTCCTCGGCGTGCAGCCGCACGGTGACGTCCCGGCAGTGCAGCACGAGGGCACCCACGGCGGCGTCGGCCCGCAGGTCGGTGACGCCCGCCTCCCAGACCCGCCAGCTGCCGTCCTCGGCCGGCAGCCGGAAGCTGCACAAGCCGTCGAGGGCGACCTCGGGGCCGTCCGCGTCCCCGAGCCAGGCGCGCACGGTCTCGACGTCCTGCGGGTGCACGCGGTCGACCAGCGGGACCCCGAGCAGGGGGCGGCCGGCGGCCTCCGCGGGGTCGGCCAGGACGGAGGCCGCCCAGGTGACGGCCCGGTCGTCGTCGAGCACGAGGACGGCGTCGCTGCTGGCCCGGACCACCCGGCGGAACCAGGCCTCGCTGCGCGCGAGCCCGCCGGCGTAGCGCATCTCGTCACCGACGACGACCACCCGGTGCACGCCGGTGAGCAGCAACCCGAGGGCGACCGCCACCAGGGCCGCCGCGGTGGGGGTCGCCATGAACAGCGCGGAGCCCAGCAGCAGGACGGCGGCCAGCACCATCACGCCGTGCGGGAGCAGCTGGCCGGCCAGGGTGATGCCGTGGGTCAACCGGCGTCCGGGCGCGCGCTCGGCCGGCCCGTCGCCGGGGTCCTGCTGGGCGGCCAGGCAGAGCAGCACCAACCCGACCAGGTAGAGCGCGCGGCTGCCGGTGCCCAGCAGGCCGAAGGGGCCGGCGGACCCCAGCACGGACAGGCAGTCGGCCACCGCGACGGCGGCCAACCCGGCGAGGGTCACGCCGCCGGTGGTCCGCCGGGCCGGGCCGGCCGCGGTGACGAAGGTGAGGCCGGAGCCGAGCAGCAGGGTCGCGGCCAGGCAGCTGGCCTCCAGCGCCGCCCGCGCGGGGCCGCTGAGCACCAGGTCGCGCACCAGCGGTCCGACGACGAGCAGCTGGGCCAGCACGAACGCCGCGGTGCAGAACAGGGCGCTCTCGACCAGCAACCGCGCTCCCCCGGCCCGCAGCCGCGACCGGCCGAGCAGGGTCAGGACGGCCACGGCGCCCAGGAGGTGCGGCAGCACCGAGGCCGCCGTGCGCGGCGGGTCGACCGGACCGTGGACGGCGGAGAGCAGCTCGGCCGACGAGGCCAGGACGACCCCGGCGACCAGGGAGAGCGAGACCAGGTGCCACCCGCGGGCCCGGGCGCAGGTGCGGCGCCCGGCCCGGGCGACGACCACGGCGGTGACGACGGCGGCCACCACGACCACGGCGTCGGAGGCCAACCGGCGCTGGCCCGGCGGGAGCAGCGCAGCACCACCGAGCAGGGTCAGGTACGCCAGCCCCGCGAACGGGGTCCAGCGCCGGGTGCGGTCCACGTGATCGACATCGGCAGACCGGGGCCGGCCGACGAGGCCGACCCGGGCGGACTCACCCCTTCGGGGCCTACCCGCAGATGGCGCCCTGCGCAGCCGAGCCCACGAGCTTGGCGTACTTGCCCAGCACGCCGCGGGTGTACCGCGGGGCGGGCGGGGCCCAGCCCTCGCGGCGACGGGCCAGCTCCTCGGCGTCCACGTGCAGGTCCAGGGTGCGGGCGGCGAGGTCGAGCACGATCCGGTCGCCGTCGCGGACGAAGGCGATGGGCCCGGCGTCGGCCGCCTCGGGGGCGATGTGGCCCACGCACAGGCCCGTCGTCCCGCCGGAGAAGCGGCCGTCGGTGAGCAGCAGGACGTCCTTGCCGAGCCCGGCGCCCTTGATGGCGCCGGTGACGGCGAGCATCTCGCGCATGCCCGGGCCGCCGCGCGGGCCCTCGTACCGGATGACGACGACGTCGCCGGCCTTGAGGGTGCCCTCGGTGACGGCCTCCATGGCCCCGGCCTCGCCGTCGAACACCCGGGCCGTCCCGTCGAAGACCTCTGCGTCGAACCCGGCGCTCTTCACGACGGCGCCGTCGGGCGACAGCGAGCCGCGCAGGATCGTCAGCCCGCCGGTCCTGTGGATCGGGTCGTCCATCGCGCGGATGATCGCGCCGTCGGGGTCCTGCGGGCCGATGTGCGCCAGGTTCTCGGCCATGGTCTTGCCGGTGACGGTCAGGCAGTCGCCGTGCAGCAGGCCGGCGTCCAGCAGCGCCTTCATGACCACCGGCACCCCGCCGATGCGGTCGATGTCGGTCATGACGAACCGGCCGAAGGGCTTCACGTCGGCCAGGTGGGGCGTCTTGTCGCCGATCCGGTTGAAGTCGTCGAGGGTGAGGTCGACGCCGGCCTCGTGCGCGATGGCCAGCAGGTGCAGCACCGCGTTGGTCGAGCCGCCGAGGGCCATGACGACGGTGATGGCGTTCTCGAACGCCTCCTTGGTCATGATGTCGCGCGCGGTGATGCCCCGGCGCAGCAGCTCGACGACGGCCTTGCCGGACTCCACCGCGAAGCCGTCCCGGCGCTTGTCCGGAGCCGGCGGGGCGGCGCTGCCGGGCAGGCTCATGCCCAGCGCCTCGGCGGCGCTGGCCATCGTGTTGGCGGTGTACATGCCACCGCAGGCACCCTCGCCCGGGCAGGTGGCCTTCTCGATCTCGGTCAGCTGCTCGCGGGTGATCTTGCCCGCGGCGCACGCGCCCACGCCCTCGAAGACGTCGATGATCGTGAGGTCGCGGTCGCCGAGCTTGCCGGGCATCGTGGCGCCGGCGTAGAGGAACACGGCGGCGAGGTCCAGGCGGGCGGCGGCCATGAGCATGCCGGGCAGGGACTTGTCGCAGCCGGCGAGCAGCACCGAGCCGTCCAGCCGCTCGGCGAACACGACCGTCTCGACCGAGTCGGCGATGACCTCGCGGGAGACCAGCGAGGCGCGCATGCCCTCGTGGCCCATGGAGATGCCGTCGGAGACCGAGATGGTGCCGAACTCCAGCGGGAACCCGCCGCCCTCGTGCACACCGGTCTTCACGGCCTTGGCCAGCCGGTCCAGGCTCAGGTTGCAGGGGGTGATCTCGTTCCAGGACGACGCCACGCCGATCTGCGGCTTCACCCAGTCGTCGTCGCCCATGCCGACCGCGCGGAGCATGGCGCGGGCCGGGGCCCGGTTGTCGCCGTCGGTCACCTCGAAGGACCGGGGCTTCATGGTGGAGGTGCGGGTGTCGTCGGCGGTCGTCACGACCCCGGATGGTAGGCCGCCCGCGTCTGGGAGCATCGCCTGCGTGGCTGTCGCGCGGATGAGGATGAGCCGGGTCGCCCTGCTGCCCGTGCTGGTGCTGGCGGCGTGCACGCTGCCGGTGGCCGGCGCCGCCTGGTGGGGGTTGCCCGTGCTGCTGGTCCCCCTGCTGGCGGCGGCGTGGGTGCTGCGGGTCGGGGTCGACGTCGGCCCCGCCGGCATCACCCCGCGCACGCTGCTCGTCGGCCGCACCGTGCCCTGGGAGGACGTCGCCGGCCTGCGGGTGGGCGAGGACCAGGAGCTCTGGCTGGTGCGGGCGAGCGGCACCGAGGTCCGGCTGCCCGTCGTCCGGGCCCGCGACCTCCCCCGCCTGGCCGCGGTCTCCGCCGGCCGCATCCCCGACCCCGCGGCCTGACCCCCCGCCCCCGCAGCCCGGCCCGACAGGCAGAGGGGGGCGGGTCAGTAGGCGTCGACGACGTTCGCCAGCGGCTCCCCCGCCAGGACCCGTCGCAGCTGGTCGGCGACCGCGGCGGCCGCCCGCTCGTTCGTGTCGGGCACGGCGCCGGCGACGTGCGGGGTCAGCAGCAGCCCGGGGGCCGAGTACAGCGGGTGGCCCGCGGGCAGCGGCTCGGGGTCGGTGACGTCCAGCGCCGCGCGCAACCGGCCGGCGGTGAGCTCGGCCAGCAGCGCGTCGGTGTCGACCACGACCCCGCGGGCGGCGTTGACCAGCAGGGCGTCGTCCTTCATCGCCGCCAGGAAGGCGGCGTCGACCATGCCGGTCGTCTCGTCGGTCACCGGCACGATGAGGACGACGACGTCGGCGGTCGGCAGCAGCTCGGGCAGCTCCGACGTCGGGCGGACGCCGTCCCGGGCGGTGCGGGCGACGTAGGTGAGGTCGACGTCGAACCCGGCCAGCATGCGACCGATCAGCCGGCCGATGTCCCCGGCCCCGACGACCAGCACGTTCGCACCGACCATCGAGTGCTCGGTGCCGAAGGACCAGCGACCGGCGTCCTGCTCGCGGGTGAAGTGCGGGATGCCGCGCTGGGCGGCCAGGGCGGCGGCGACCGCCCACTCCGCGGTGGCCGGGGTGTGCGCGCCACGGGCGTTGCAGAGCACGACGCCCTCGGGCAGCGCCCCCACGAACTTCTCCGCACCGGCGCTCATCAGCTGCACCAGGCGCAGGTCGGGCAGCCCGTCGAGGAAGCCGTCGGGGATGGCCGACCCGCCCGCCGGCACCCAGATGCGGGCGCGCGCGGCGTCACCGGTGGGCGGGCCGTCGGCGGGGTCGACGCGGTGCGCACGGATGCGCGGATCCAGCTGCTCGAGGTGCGCCCCGAGCGCGCGGGAGGGCACCAGGACGTGCAGGTCCTCGTCGGCGGGCAGGTCGATGGTCAGGCTGTCGGGCACGTCCGCAGACGTTAGGGGCCGCCCCGTCGGACGGCGATCCGGGACGCCCCCGGTGCGTACCCTGGCCAGGGTGACCCGGGGAGCCCGCGCGGTGGTGGCCGTGACCGCCTGCCTCGTGCTGGCCGGCTGCGGCGGCGGTGGCTACACCCCCGCCGGCCCGTTCCGCGCGGTGCAGGAGGAGCCCGGCCCCCAGGTCGGGCCGCCGACCGACAGCGTGCCGGCGCCCGCGCCCGGTGACCCCTCCACGCCCGGCGCCGACGAGGAGGACCCCGGCGACCCGAACGTGCTGGCCACCGACCTCGCCGTCCCGACCGGGCTGGTGCTGCTGCCCGACGGCACCGGGGTGGTCGCCGAGCGCGAGACCGGCCGGCTGCTGCAGGTCTTCCCCGACCGCTCGCCCGCGCGCGAGCTGATGGTCGTGCCCGGCGTCGACACCACCGGGGACGGCGGCCTCCTCGGCCTGGCGCTGTCGCCCACCTTCGCCCAGGACGGGCTGTTCTACGCCTACCTGTCCACGGCGACCGACAACCGGGTGGTCCGCTTCCCGCTGGGCGGCACCCCGAACCCGGTGGTCACCGGCATCCCCCGCGGTGAGACCCGCAACGGCGGCGGCCTCGTGTTCGGCGTCGACGGCACCCTCTACGTGGGCACCGGCGACACCGGGGTCGCCACGCTCGCCCAGGACCCCGCGTCGCTGGCCGGCAAGGTCCTCGCCTACGACGTCTTCGGGCAGCCCGTCGGCACCGGGCCCGTCTACAGCTCGGGGCTGTCGAACGTGCAGGGGTTGTGCGTCGGTGCCGACGGCACCGTGTACGCCACCGACGACGCCGCGACCGGCCCCGACGAGCTCGACCGGCTGGTGCCCGGCGGTGACTACGGCTCCCCCGTCGCCGTCCCCGGCGCGAACCCCGCGGTGCTGACCGTCCCCGCCGAGACCGGTGGACTCGCCGGGTGCGCGATCTCCGGCAGCTTCGTCTTCCTCGGTGCCCTCGACGGCGAGCAGGTCGTGCTGGCCACCCTCGGCCCCGACGGTGCCCCGGTCGACGAACCGCAGCCGTTCCTGGCCGACGAGTACGGCCGGCTGCGCACCGTGGTCGTCGACGCCGACGGCGCCCTGTGGATCACCACGTCCAACACCGACGGCCTCGGCACCCCCGCCGAGGACGACGACAAGGTGCTCCGCATCCAGCCGCCGGCGTCGGACCAGACCAGCCCGCTGTGATGACTGTCGCCCTCCGGGCTCCCACCGCGATCAGGTGCCGTCCCGGCTGGCGTTGAGCCACTCCCCCGCCATCCTCGGCGACCCTGCGGGCCGCCTCGTCAGCCGGACGTCGCGCGGCGTCTGCGGTGGACGACGTGGTCCCTCGTGTCCTGCGGGTTGTCCGGTTCCAGCTCACCCTCGGCGACCTGGGTGAAGCCGGCCTTCTCCAGGGCTCGGCGGGAGGCGTGGTTCTCGGCGTGCACGGGGACGAGGACGTCGTGGGCGTCGGGGTGGTCGGCGAAGCCGCGGTCGACCGCGGCGCGGATGAGCGCGGTGCCCAGACCTCGACCGCGCGCGTCGGGTGACCCGACCAGGTAGTCGATGCTGAGCGCACCCGCCGGCACGGGGCAGACCTCGGACAGCTCCGTCGTGTACCCCGGCTCGTCGGCGAAGCGGTAGACCTGGACGAAGCCGAACGGCACGCCGTCCTCGAGGCCCAGGTACAGGGCGGTCGGGTCGTCGCCGTCGATCGCCGGCCCGTACCGGGCCTCGACCCCGGCCGGGTCCTCGGCCCACCACCGGTGGACCAGCGGCTCGGCGAGCCACGCAGCGAGCAGACCGAGGTCGGCTCGCTGCAGTGGCTGCACCGAGATCACCCGCCGAGCACCCGCTCCTCGAGCATGCGGCGGACGGTCGCTGCATCGGCCTTGCCGCGGGTCTCCTTCATGACGGCGCCGACCAGCGCACCGAGGGCCGCGGTCTTGCCACCGCGCACCTTCTCCACGACGTCGGGCGCCCCGGCGATGGCCGCGTCGACGGCGGCGCCGAGCTCGTCGGACTCCCCCATCACCGCCAGCCCACGGGACTCCACGACCTGCTGCGGCGAGCCCTCGCCGGCCAGCACGCCGTCGAGCACCTGCCGGGCCAGCTGGTCGTTGACCGTGCCGGCGGCGACCAGCCCGCACAGCTCCGCGACCTGCGCCGGGGTGACGGCGAGGTCGGCGAGCTCGACGCCGTCGTCCTTCGCCCGGCGGGACAGCTCGCCCAACCACCACTTGCGGGCGTCGGCCGGGTCGGCCCCGGCCGCGACGGTGTCGGTGACCAGCCCGAGAGCGCCGGCGTTGACCAACCAGGCCATCTCGGAGTCGGCGATGCCCCACTCCTCGCGCAGGCGGGTCCGGCGGGCAGCCGGCAGCTCGGGGAGGTCGGACTGCAGCTGGGCGACCCAGTCGGCGTCGGGGGCCATGGGCACCAGGTCGGGCTCGGGGAAGTACCGGTAGTCGGTGGCCTCCTCCTTGCTCCGCCCTGCAGAGGTCGAGCCGGTGTCCTCGTGGAAGTGCCGGGTCTCCTGCATGATCCGCACGCCGTCGTCCAGCAGGGCGGCCTGGCGGCGCATCTCGTAGCGCACCGACCGCTCGACCGAGCGCAACGAGTTCACGTTCTTGGTCTCGGTGCGGGTGCCCCACTCCAGCGAGCCGGTCGGGGCGAGCGAGGTGTTGACGTCGCAGCGCAGGTTGCCCTGCTCCATGCGGACCTCGGAGACCCCGAGGGCCAGCAGGATCTCGCGCAGCTCGGCGACGTACGCGCGGGCGACCTCGGGGGCCTTGGCGCCGACGCCGGGGACCGGCCGGGTGACGATCTCGACCAGCGGGATGCCGGCCCGGTTGAAGTCGACCAGCGAGTGGTCGGCCCCGTGGATGCGCCCGGTGGCCCCGCCGACGTGCAGGTTCTTGCCGGTGTCCTCCTCGAGGTGCACCCGCTCGATCTCCACGCGGTAGGTCTCGCCGTCGACCTCGACGTCCAGGTGGCCGGCGGTGCACAGCGGCTCGTCGTACTGCGACGTCTGGAAGCCCTTGGGGATGTCGGGGTAGAAGTAGTTCTTGCGCGCGAAGCGGCACCAGGTGGCGATGCGGCAGCCCAGCGCGAGGCCGATCCGGATGGTGGCCTCGATCGCGGCGGCGTTGGCCACCGGGAGTGCGCCGGGCAGGGCCAGGCAGACCGGGCAGGTGTGCGTGTTGGGCTCGGCGCCGAAGGTGGTGGCGCAGCCGCAGAACATCTTGGAGGCGGTGCCCAGCTCGACGTGGGTCTCCAGGCCGAAGACCGGCTCGTACCGGGCGACGACGTCGTCGAACTCGAGCAGACGGTCGGTGCTCACGGGTTGTCCTGCTTCCTGAGGGCTTCGCGGGTCTCGGCGCGGCCGGTGACCACGGCACCGACGGCGGTGAGGACCCCGAGGACGATGAAGACGGCGAACACGGGCCGGCCGCTGAGCACCCAGCCCAGGATGCCGGCGAGGACCACGAAGGCGGTCAAGCCCCACGCGGCCTTGAGGGCGGTGCTCATGCCCGGGCCGCCAGCTGGCCCAGGAAGGTGCCACCGCGGGCGGCGTCCTGCGCGGCCTCCAGCGCGGCGGCGACCCGGTAGCAGCGGTCGTCGGCCAGCGCGGGCGCCATGACCTGCAGACCGACGGGCAGGCCCTCGCTGAGCCCGCACGGCACCGAGATGGCCGGGAGGCCGGCCAGGCTCGCGGGCAGCGTGCAGAGGTCGGCGGCGTACATCGACAGCGGGTCGCCGACCCGCTGCCCGATGGGGAAGGCCACGATCGGCGAGGTCGGGGACACCAGGACGTCGACGTCGGCGAACGCCGCGGCGAAGTCCCGCCCGATCAGGGTGCGGACCTTCTGCGCCTGCCCGTAGTAGGCCTCGTAGTAGCCCGACGACAGGGCGTAGGTGCCCAGGATGATCCGGCGCTTGACCTCGGCGCCGAAGCCCTGCGCGCGGGTCATGGCCATGACCTCGTCGAGGTCACGGCTGCCGTCGTCGCCCACCCGCAGGCCGTAGCGGACGCCGTCGAACCGCGACAGGTTGGACGACGCCTCGCTCGGCGCGATCAGGTAGTAGGCGGCCAGCGCCAGGTCGAAGCTGGTGCACGACACCTCGCGCACCTCGGCGCCCAGCGCGCGCAGCTGGTCGACCCCGGCCTGGAACGCAGCCAGGACGCCGGGCTCGTAGCCTTCCGCGTGGCCCTCGCCGCCCAGCTCGCGGACGACGCCGACCGTGACCCCGGACAGGTCGCCGGTGGCGCCCTGCCGGGCGGCCTCGACGAACGGCGCGGCCGGGGCGTCGATCGAGGTGGAGTCGCGCGGGTCGTGCCCGCCGATGACCTCGTGCATCAGCGCGGCGTCGGCGACCGTGCGCGCCATCGGGCCGGCCTGGTCGAGGCTGGAGGAGAACGCGATCAGCCCGTACCGGGACACCGAGCCGTAGGTGGGCTTGTGCCCGACCAGCCCGGTGACGGCGGCCGGCTGCCGGATCGATCCACCGGTGTCGGTGCCGATCGACCAGGGGGCGAGGAACCCGGCGACGGCCGCGGACGAGCCGCCCGAGGAACCGCCGGGGATGCGGTCGTGGTCCCACGGGTTGCGGGTGGGGCCGTAGGCGGAGTTCTCGGTGGAGGAGCCCATCGCGAACTCGTCCATGTTGGTCTTGCCCAGCAGCACGGTGCCGGCGGCCTTGAGCCGGGCGGCGACGGTGGCGTCGTAGGGCGGCAACCAGCCCTCGAGGATCCTGGACCCGCTGGTGGTGGGCACGCCCTGGGTGACGACGACGTCCTTGAGCGCGACGGGGACACCGGCGAGCCGGCCCAGCTCCTCGCCGGCGGCCCGGCGCCGGTCGACGTCGGCGGCCGTGGCCAGCGCGGTCAGCGCGTCGACGTGCAGGTAGGAGTTCAGCCCGCCGTCGGCGGCGGCGATCGCGTCGAGGTGGGCCTGGGTCACCTCGACGGCGCTGGCGCTGCCGTCGGCGAGGGCGGCCTGCAGCGCGGTGACGTCGAGGTGGGTGAGGTCGGTGCTCATGCTTCTTCCTGCAGGATCCGCGGCACCCGGAAGCGGTCGTCCTCGGCGGCCGGCGCACCGGCGAGCACCTGCTCGCGGGGCAGGCTGGGCGCGACGACGTCGGGGCGGTACACGTTGGTCAGCGGCACGGCGTGCGTCGTGGGGGCGACGTCGGCGGTGGGGGCGTCCTGCACCCGGGCCACGGCGCCGAGCACGACGCCGAGCTGGCCGGCGTAGAGGTCCAGCTCCTCGTCGGTGACGGCGAGCCGGGACAGCTGCGCGAGGTGCGCGACGTCGTCCCGGGAGAGGCTGCTGCTGTCCGTGCTCATGCGGTGGTGGGCCCCACTGTCGGTCTGCTGCGGGTCGGTGGACGGCGGGAGCGCGGTGGATCGACGTGGCTCCCGACCCTGCGAGTCTACGTGGGGCGGCCCACGGGCCTGGTCCGCGAGCCGGGTTGGCCCTGGCGGGGGGCCATGGGGCAGGCTGGCCGCTGCCCACGATCGACGGAGATCGACACCCGGCGGTCCTGCGGAGGTGCCCGTGTCCTACCTGCTCCGGCTCGTCGTCCCCGATCGGCCCGGCATCCTGGGGGCCGTGGCCACCGCGCTGGGCCTCGCGGGCATCGACATCGTCTCGGTCGACGTGCTCGAGCGCGGCGGCGGCGTGGCCGTCGACGACATCGTGGTCGAGCTGCCCGAGGACCGGGTGGCCGACGGCCTGATCACCGCGGTGATGACCGTGCCCGGCGTGCAGGTCGAGTCGCTGCGCCCCTTCTCCGGTCAGCTGGACACCCACCGCGAGCTGGAGCTGCTGGAGTCCCTCGGCCGCGCGGGCGGGGGGACGGCGACGCTGCTCGCCGACGAGCTGCCCCGCGTGCTGCACGGCGGGTGGGCGGTCGTGCTGGGCGGCACCCCGGACGACGTCACCGTGCACGCCGCCTCCGAGGCCGCCCCCGAGCTGACCGGCCTGGTGCTGCCCTGGTTGCCGCTGCACGCCCCCGTGCTGCTGCCCAGCGAGGACGACTGGGTGCCCACGATGTGGCAGGAGATGGCCGTCGAGATGATGGCGGCCCCGTTCGACGGCGGTACCGCGGTGCTGCTGGGCCGATCGGGAGGCCCGGCGTTCCGCCGCTCCGAGCTGCTGCGGCTGGCGCACCTGACCGGCATCGCCGCCACCGTCGCCCAGCTGCCCCCCGCCTGAGGGCCGGCCCTAGGACGGGGCCGGCTCGCCCTCGTCGTCGGCGGGGGCCTCCTTCTTCCGGGAGGCGCGCTTCTTCGGGGCGGGCTGGTCGCCCTCGGTCGGCTCGGGGACCGGCTCGGGCTCGCTGCCGTCGCCGATCGTGGCCACGGCACGGGCGGCCTCGGGGCCCTGCTCGAGCAGGACGGCGAAACCGTCGTCGTCGAGCACCGGCGCCTTGACCTGCACGGCCTTGTCGTACTTGCTGCCCGGGTCGGCGCCCACGACCACGAACCCGGTCTTCTTCGACACCGAGCCGGTGACCTTCCCGCCGCGCTCCTGGATCGCGGCGATGGCCTGGTCACGGCTGTGGTCGCGCAGGGAACCGGTCACCACCACGGTCACGCCGGTCAACGGACCGGGGCCGGCGTCGGACGCCTCGTCCTCCATCCGCACGCCGTCACGGCGCCACTTCTCGACCACGCCCAGGTGCCAGTCGACGGCGAACCAGTCGCGGACGGCGGTGGCGATGGTCGGGCCGACGCCGTCGGCGGCGGCCAGCTCCTCCTCGGTGGCGGCCATCAGCCGGTCCATCGAGCGGAACTCGCGCGCCAGCGCCTGAGCAGCAGTGGGGCCGACGTGCCGGATGGACAACCCCACCAGCACCCGCCAGAGCGGGACGTCCTTGCGGGTCTGCAGGTTGGTGAGCAGCCGCTGGCCGTTGGCCGACAGGGTGCCGTCCTTCTTGGTGAAGAAGTCGGCGGTCTGCAGCTGCTCGGCCGTGAGGGCGAAGACGTCGCCCTCGTCGGTGAGCAGGCCGCTCTCGAGCAGGGAGGTGGACGCCTCGTAGCCGAGCACCTCGATGTCGAAGGCGCCCCGACCGGCGACGTGGAAGACCCGCTCCCGCAGCTGGGCCGGGCACGAGCGGGCGTTGGGGCAGCGGATGTCGGCGTCGCCCTCCTTCTCGTGCCGCAGCTCGGTACCGCACTCGGGGCACTCGGCCGGCATGACGAAGGGCACCTCGTCGCCGGTGCGCACGTCGACGACCGGCCCGAGGATCTCGGGGATGACGTCGCCGGCCTTGCGGATGACCACGGTGTCGCCGATCAGCACGCCCTTGCGCACGACCTCGCTGGCGTTGTGCAGGGTGGCCAGCTGCACCGTGGAGCCGGCCACCTTCACCGGCTCCATGTAGCCGAACGGGGTGACCCGGCCGGTGCGCCCGACGTTGACCCGGATGTCGAGGAGCTTGGTGGTGGCCTCCTCGGGCGGGTACTTGAACGCGATGGCCCACCGGGGGGCGCGGCTGGTCGACCCGAGCCGGCGCTGCAGCGCGACCTGGTCGATCTTGACCACGACCCCGTCGATCTCGTGCTCGACCGAGTGCCGCTGCTCGCGGTAGCGCTCGATGTAGGCCCAGACCGCCTCGAGGTCGGGCACCACCTCGTACCGGGTGCTGGTGGGCAGACCGAAGGACTTCAGCTTCTCGTAGGCCTGCGACTGCCGCTCGAGGTCGAAGCCGGTGCGGGCGCCGATGCCGTGCACCAGCAGGCGCAGCGGGCGGGTGGCGGTGACCTTGGGGTCCTTCTGGCGAAGCGACCCGGCGGCGGCGTTGCGGGGGTTGGCGAACGGGGCCTTGCCGGCCTCGACCTGGGCGGCGTTGACCTCGGCGAACGCGGCGACCGGGAAGTAGACCTCGCCGCGCACCTCGACCAGCTCCGGGACGTCGTCACCGGCCAGCTGCTGCGGCACGTCGGCCATGGTGGCCACGTTGGCGGTGACGTCCTCACCGGTGACCCCGTCGCCGCGGGTGGCCGCGCGCACCAGCCGGCCGCGCTCGTACACCAGGTCGATCGCCAGACCGTCGATCTTCAGCTCGCAGAGGTAGCCGGCCCCGGCCGCACCGTCGCGGTCGGCCCGGGCGGCCCACGCCGACAGCTCGTCGGAGTCGAAGGCGTTGTCCAGGCTCTGCATGCGCTCGAGGTGGGTGACCGGGGAGAACGTGGCCCCGAAGCCGCCGTTGACCTTCTGGCTGGGCGACTCCGGTGTGACCAGCGCCGGGTGCTCGGCCTCGAGGGCCTTGAGCTCGCCCATCAGCTCGTCGTACTGACCGTCGCTGACCTGCGGGGCGTCCTTCACGTAGTAGGCGAAGGCGAGCCGGTCGAGCTCCTCGGACAGCTCGGCGTGCCGGCTGCGGGCGGTCTCGGGGACCTCGGTGACGTCGGCGCGCTCGGGGGCGGTTCCGACCTGGGGGGTGGCGACGTCGTCCTCACTGCTCACGGCCCGAACGCTAGTCGGCACCACCGACATCCTCAGTCGGGCAGCAGGTACTTCGCGGCCTCCCGGACGTGCGCCAGCGCGGCGCGGGCGTAGGCCGGGCTCGCGCCGGCGAGCCCGCAGGACGGCGTGAGGGTGACCGCCGCGTGCAGCGTCTCGGCCGGGAAGCCGAGCTCGTTCCACCAGGCCCGGAGGCGGGTGGCGGTCGCCTTCGGGGCCCGCAGCTGCTGGTCGGTGCCGGGGACGACGCCCAGCAGCAGGTGGGTGCCGGCGTCGACGGCGGTGCCGACGGCGTCGAGGTCCTGCACCAGGCCGTGGTCGAACGAGACCGCGTCGGCACCGGCGGCCCGCAGCAGGCCCAGCGGGACCCGGGGGGCGCAGCAGTGCACGACGGTGCGGCGGCCCAGCGTCGCGAGGAAGGCGGTCAGCTCCTCCTGCACGACCTGCTCCTCGACGGCGGCCAGCTTGCCGAAGCCGCTGGCCGTGGGGAGGCCGCCCATCAGGACGGCGGGCAGCGAGGGTTCGTCGAGCTGGACGACGACGTCGGCGCCGGGCAGCCGCGCGGCGACGGCGTCGGCGTGCGCGCGCAGCCCCTCGGCGAGGGACTGGGCGAGGTCGCGGCGGGCACCGGCGTCGACGACGGCGCGGTCGCCCCGGCTGCGCTCGAGCCCGGCGGCCAGCGTCCACGGACCGGTGGCCTGCACCTTGAACGGCCCGGTCCAGTCGCCGGCGACGTCGTGCAGGGCGTCGAGGTCGCGCTCGAGGAACTCGTGCGCCCGCTGGAGGTCGCGGCCGGGGCGGGGCACCAGGCGCCAGCCCGCGGGGGTGAGGTCGACGAACACGTCGACCAGCAGGGCGGCGCTGCGACCCAGCATGTCCGCCCCGGGCCCGCGGGCGGGGAGCTCGGGCAGGTGGGCGAAGTCCGGGAGCTCCCCCACGACCAGCCGCACGGCCTCGGCCGGGTCGGTGCCGGGCAGCGACCCGACGCCGGAGGCCGGCCCCCACGCTGTCGCGGGAGCCGGCCTCGGGTCGTCGGTGCCGTCGTGCTCGGGACTACTCGGTGAGGCCACGCCCGCGACGGTAGCCCGCAGCGGTGGCGACACCCCCGGCCAGCAGCAGGCCGACGCCGAGCGCGGTCAGCTGCCCGGTGGCCGCACCCGTGTTGGCCAGCTGCCCGGCCGCGATCCCGTTGCCGGGGTGGGCGATCGGCTGGGCACCGGGGGCCGGCGTGCCGGGCTCGGCCGGCGGCGTCGGGCAGGGGTACCCGGCGGCAGCGGTGCCGGTGGTGCCGGTCGGGCCGGAGGCGACCGCGTTGCCGCCGTTCTCCCCCGCCCCGGTGCCGCCGCCGGCCGGCGGGGTGGCCGGGTTCGCCGCGCGGGTGTCGGTCACCGCCACGCCGTGGCCGATGGCCGGCGCGGTGTAGGGGTTGTTCGCGGTGAAGAAGGCGATGGCGGTGTCGACGTCGACCGGCCCGGTGACCTGGGCGGTGCCGTTGCGGAAGGCGGTGAAGCTGTCGCCCCCACCGCTCAGGAACGAGTTGGCCACGACCCGGTACCGGGTGGTGGGCACGACGGCCTGCGGGTCGACCGCCGGGGTGGTCGGGTCGTCGATGGTGATCGATGCCGGGTCGACCCGGTCGTAGGCCGGCCGGGACAGGTCGTAGGTGTAGCGGAAGCCCTCCGAGGTACCCAGCCACAGCTGCGACGTGCGGCCGGGGGTGGAGAACTGCTGCTCGAGCAGCAGCCGGATGTCGGCACCGGTCAGCGTGATCGCGTTGGCGTAGTTGCCGAACGGCTGCACCGCGAACGCCTCGGCGTAGGTGATGGGGCCGGCGTCGATGTTGGCCCGCAGCCCGCCCGGGTTCATGAACGCGACCGCGGGGCGGCCGCCGAAGGCCGCGGCGGGGTCGGCGTACGTGGACCCGCTCTGGAGACCGGCGAGCTGCGCCTGCGCGACGGTGTTGCCCAGGTTCGACTCGGCCCCCCGGTTCTCGCTGCCGGCGGAGTTGGTGGCGCGGACCAGCGGCGTCGTCGTGCTGCCGACGGTGCGGCTGCCGTTGGCGGTGGCCTGCGCGGCCCAGTAGGAGACGATCGAGGCGGTGGCGGCGTCCGGGGTCCGGGCCGCGCGGTCGGTCGGCACGTTGGTGACCGAGTAGGTGCCGCAGAGCCGGTCGACGTCACCGGTCGCACCGTCGATGACGAAGCGCACGTCGCCGACCAGTCGCCCGTAGTACCCGGACTGGGCGACCAGGCGCGGCTGCCCGGCCGGGTCGGTCAGGTAGCAGCTGTAGTTCTGGTGGGTGTGGGCCGACAGCACGACGTCGACGGCGGGGTCGGTGCGGTCGTTGATGTCGACGATCGAGCCCGACAGCTGCCCGCAGCCGTTGACGTCCGCGGGGGTGGACGGCGTGCCGCCCTCGTGGACCAGGGCGACGATGGCCTGCACGCCCTGCGCCTGCAGCTCGGGGACGTAGCGGTTGATGGCGTCGGCCTCGTCCACGAACTCGACGTCGGCGATGCCGGTGGGCGCCACGATGCCGGCGGTGGTCTCGGTCACCACCCCGATGAACCCGATGCGCTGGCCGCCGACCTCCTGGATGGCGTAGGGCGGCAGCATCGGGGTGTCGGTGCCGGCCAGCACGACGTTGGCGGCCAGGTAGGGGTAGTCGGTGCCGGCGAAGGGCTGCCCGGTGCTGTCCAGGAAGCAGCCGTCGACCCCGGCGGTCACACCCTGGCAGGCAGTGCGGTTGTCGGAGAACTGGCGGTCGGTGGCCCCCGAGATGCGCCGCAGCTCGGTGGTGCCGCGGTCGAACTCGTGGTTGCCCACCACGCTGACGGCCATGTCCAAGGAGTTGAGCACCTCGACGGTCGACTCGTCGCGGAACCCCGCGGAGTCGAAGGGCGACGCCCCGACCAGGTCACCCAGGCCGATGAACAACGAGTTCTCGGCGGGCGCGCCACCGGCCACGAAGGACTGCCGGGTGGCCGCGACGGTGCTCGCCACGTTGGCCGCCCCGCCCACGGTCGTCGTGCCCACGGTGGCGTCGGCGCCGGTCGTGTCGCTGATCCGGCCGTGGAAGTCGTTGATCGTCAGGAGCTGGACCGGGACGTCGGCGGGCGCGGCGGCCGGGGCGGCGCCCGGGATGCCCACGAGCCCGGCGGAGGCGACGAGGGTCGCGGCGATGGTGAGGCGCGTTCGGCGCAAAGGTCCTCCAGGGACGGGCCGGACAGTGCGTGACTGACCGGTCACAGAGCATGACTAAGTAGCACGGCGAACCTTCTCGCCCCGCGAAACCTAGCCCGCGCCGGTGACGAAACCAAGGGTCGGCTGTGAACCGACGCCCACCGTTCACCGCCCCGAAACGCGACGGGGTACCGGCCGGCCCACGCTCAGCGGGCGGGGTGACGCTCCCCCGCGCGGACCACCGCGGCCTGGCCCAGCACCCGGTCGCCCCGCTCGGCGTCCGGCTCGTAGAGCACCGCCGACTGACCGGGGGCCACCCCGCGCTGCACCTCGTGCAGGGCGACCGCGAGCCCGCCGTCGCGCGCGCTCACCGTGCACGGCACGGCCGCCCCGTGCGCCCGCAGCTGGACCACGGCGTCGAACGGGAGGGCGGGCACCGGCCCGGTCCAGGTGGGCGCGCCCGTGAGCACCTCGTCCACCCCGGTCTGCTCGGCGGTGCCCACGGTGACCGTGCGGGTCACCGGCTCGATGCCCAGCACGTAGCGCGGCCGCTGGTCGCCGACCGTGATGCCCAGGCCCTTGCGCTGCCCGACGGTGAACCCGTGGGTGCCCTGGTGCTCCCCCACCGTCGCCCCCGTGGCGGCGTCGACGACCGGACCCGGTGCGGTGCCCAGCCGGCGGTCCAGGAAGCCGCGGGTGTCGCCGTCGGGGATGAAGCAGATGTCGTGGCTGTCGGGCTTGGTGGCCACGGCGTAGCCCCGCTCGGCCGCGATCTCCCGCACCCGCTCCTTGGTCATCGACCCCAGGGGCAGCACCGTGCCGGCCAGCTGCTGCGCGGTCAGGACGCCGAGCACGTAGCTCTGGTCCTTCGCGGCGTCCACCGACCGGCGCAGCTGACCGTCGGCCAACCGCGCGTGGTGACCGGTGACGACCGCGTCGAAGCCCAGCGCCACCGCGCGGTCCAGGACGGCGGCGAACTTGATCTTCTCGTTGCACCGCAGGCAGGGGTTCGGCGTCCGACCCGCGGCGTACTCGGCGACGAAGTCGTCGACGACGTCCTCGGCGAACCGCTCGGCCATGTCCCACACGTAGAACGGGATCCCCAGCTCCCCGGCCACCCGGCGCGCGTCGTCGGCGTCCTCGACGCTGCAGCACCCGCGGGAGCCGCTGCGCATCTGCTGCCGGTGCTGGGACAGCGCCAGGTGCACCCCGGTGACGTCGTGCCCGGCCTCGACCGCCAGGGCCGCCGCGACCGCGGAGTCGACGCCGCCGCTCATCGCGGCGATCACCCTCATGCCGACCGTCGTCCCAGACCCGCCCGCCGGGCCCGCTCGACGACCGGACCGACCACGGCCAGGACGGCGTCCACGTCGGCGTCGGTGGAGGTGTGGCCCAGGCTGAACCGCAGCGAGCTGCGGGCCCGGTCGGGGTCGGCGCCGGTCGCCAGCAGCACGTGGCTGGGGCGGGCCACCCCGGCGGAGCAGGCCGACCCGGTCGAGCACTCGATGCCGTTGGCGTCCAGCAGCATGAGCAGGGCGTCGCCCTCGGCGCCGGGGAAGGACAGGTGCGCGTTGCCCGGCAGCCGGCCCGGCCCGCCGGCGACGACGGCGTCCAGCGGTGGTCCGTTGAGCTGCACGTCGGGCACCAGCTCGACCACCCCGGCGACCAACCGGTCGCGCAGCGCGGCGACCCGGGCGGCGCGCTCGACGCGGTTGGTCGTGCTCGCGACCGTGGCGACGGCCAGGCCCACGATGGCGGCGACGTCGAGGGTGCCGGAGCGGACGTCGCGCTCCTGGCCGCCGCCGTGCAGCAGCGGGGTGCACTCGGCGTCCCGGCGCAGCACCAGCAACCCGGCGCCCATCGGTCCACCGAGCTTGTGGCCGGTCATGGTGAGCGCGTCCACGCCGCTGGCCGCGAAGTCCACCGGGACCTGGCCGACCGCCTGCACGGCGTCGGTGTGCAGCGGCACGCCGACGGCGTGGGCGACCCGGGCGAGCCCGGCGAGGTCGCTGACCGCGCCGACCTCGTTGTTGGCCCACATCACGCTGGCGACCGCGACGTCGGTGCCGTCGCCCAGCGCGGCGGCCAGGGCGTCGGCGGTGACCTCACCGGTGGGCGCGACGTCCACCCAGGTGACCTGCGCGCCGTCGTGCTCGACCAGCCACTCGACGCTGTCCAGCACGGCGTGGTGCTCGGCCGGGCTGACCACGACGCGGGTGCGCCGCGGGTCGGCGTCGCGGCGGGCCCAGAACAGGCCCTTGACCGCGAGGTTGTCGCTCTCGGTGCCGCCGCCGGTGAAGAGCACCTCGGAGGGCCGGGCGCCGAGGGCCTCGGCCAGCCGCTCGCGGGACTGCTCGGCCGTGCGCCGCGCCTCGCGGCCGCTGGCGTGCAGCGACGAGGCGTTGCCGACCCGCGCCAGCTGCTCGGTCATCGCCGCGACGGCCTCGGGGATCATCGGCGTGGTCGCCGCGTGGTCGAGGTACGTCATGACCGTGCCAGCGTAGGCGCGGCGCCGTCGACGGACGGCGTCGGGACCCGGGCGCGACCGCAGATCGCCCAGCCCACGGCGCCGACGGCGGTGCACCCCGCGACGCCGACGAGCAGCACCGCCGGCAGCGGGAGCACCCCCGCGGTGGAGGCGCTGACCAGGACCCCGACCGCGCCGATGCACAGCGCGGACCCGGTGACGTCGGCGATCTGCAGGGACGCGGAGTCGGTGCCGCGGCGGTGCTCGGGGGACTGCTCGAGCAGCAGCACGCTGACGCTGGACATGCCCAGGCCCATGCCGAGGCCCGCGACGGCCCAGGTGGCGTACACCGGCCACCCGCCGAGCCCGCCGACGGCGACCGACGCCGTCCCCGCGACGCCGATGACCACGAAGCCGAAGCCGACCCTGAGCAGCCGGACCCGGCTGAGGTCGGGACGACGCCCCTGGAGCCCGCTGGCCACCGACCACCCGACGGCGCCCGCGGTGAGCGGGATCCCGGCCGCGGTCGGCGAGAAGCCGTGCAGCTGCGCCAGCGAGAGCGGGATGAGCGACTCGACGCCGAAGAACGCCCCGGCGAGCAACCCGCGCGAGGCGACGACGGTGGGCAGCCCGCGGGCCGCGCGGGCGGTCCCGCGGGGAAGGAGGTGGCCCAGGCCGAGCACCAGCGCGACGAGGCCGAGGGCCGCGATCGGGACGGCCACGAGGTCCAGGCGCTGCCCGGCGTACTGCAGCGCGGCGACGCCGGTACCGGACAGCAGCGCCCACCACCGGCGTCGTCCGTCGACGGCGGCGCGGCCGTCGGGGACCGACAGCCGCCGCAGGGCCGGCAGCACCAGCACCAGCCCGGCCGCGACCAGCGGCAGGATGCCCAGGAACACCAGCCGCCAGCTGACCGCCGACGTCAGCACACCGGCGAGCAGCGGCCCGACCAGCGCGGGCACCACCCAGGCCGCGGCGAGCGCGCCGAACAGGGCCGGCCGCAGTCGCGGCTCGAACGCGGCGCCGGCCACGACGTAGATGGCGACGGAGATGAAGCCGCCCCCCAGCCCCTGCACGGCCCGGCCGACGACGAACAGCGCCATGTCGACGGCCAGCCCGGCCGCGACCAGCCCGACGGCGAACACTGCGACGCCCCAGAGCAGGGCCACCCGGGCCCCGCGGCGGTCGCCGAGGTCGCCGCCGATCACCATGCCGACGACCTGGGCGACCAGGAACGCGGTGAACGGCCAGCCGTACCAGGCCAACCCGTCGAGCTCGGCGACGGCGGTGGGCAGGACGGTGGCGACGGCCATCGCCTCGAACGCGACGAAGGTGACCAGCGTGACCAGGCCGACCGTCGTCAGCCGGTGCCGGCCGTCGAGGACCGTGGGTGCCGTCACTCGGGGGGCAACCCGGAACCGGCGACGGGTCTTCCCGGCAGCAGCGACCGGACGACCTCGACCGTGTCGGCGTCGGCGGCCTCCTTGTCCGGGCGGTAGCGCAGCACCCGGGCGAAGCGCAGGGCGACCCCGCCCGGGTAGCGGGTGCTGCGCTGCACGCCGTCCAGCTCGATCTCGACCACCAGCTCGGGTCGCAGCAGCACCGCGCCGCCCTCCTCGGCCGTGACCAGGGCGGGGAAGGTGCGGGTCTGCCAGGCGAGCAGCTCGTCGGTCATGCCCTTGAAGGTCTTGCCCACCATCACCGGTGGCCCGCCGTCGGGGTCGCGGGCACCGAGGTGGATGTTGGACAGCGACCCGGTGCGCCGGCCGTAGCCCCACTCGGCCCCGATGACCACCAGGTCCAGGGTGTGCACCGGCTTCACCTTGCGCCAGGCACTCCCCCGACGTCCGGCGGCGTACGGGCTGCCGAGGACCTTGACGACGACCCCCTCGTGCCCCGCGGCGAGGGTCTCCGCCTGGAAGGCGGCCGCCTCGCCGGGCGTCGGCCGCACCACGCCGGGCATCCGGTGCGCCGGCGCCACCCGGGCCAGGGCCACCAGCCGGTCCGCCAGCGGCTCGTCCACCAGGTCGGTGCCGTCGACGTGCAGGCAGTCGAAGAAGAACGGCCGGAGCAGCAGCTCACCGGCGTCGGCGCCGAAGCGGGCGGCGGTCTCCTGGAACGGACGCGGCCGGCCGTCGTCGGTGAGGGCCAGGGTCTCGCCGTCGAGCACCAGCCGCTGCGCGGCCAACCCGCGGACGACGGCCACCAGCTCGGGCACCCGGGCGGTGATCTCCTTCAGGCTGCGGGTCCACACCCGGACGTCGTCGCCGTCCTTGTGCACCTGGATGCGGGCGCCGTCCATCTTCTGCTCGACCACCACCTCGCCGTCCCCGAGCGCGGCGGCCAGGTCGTCGGCGGGCGAGGCCAGCATCGGGCGCAGCGGCCGGCCGACCTCCAGCCGCACGGCCTCGAGCGCCGGCACCCCCGCAGTCATCGCCAGCTCGGCCACCGCGGGCAGCTCACCGGACAGGAAGAAGGCCCGCCGGACGACCGCGGCCTGCGCATCGGCGGCTGCGGCGACGGCGTCCAGGACGACGCCCTCCAGCGCACCGTGCCGCAGCTCGCCGGCCAGCAGCCGCAGCAGGAACGACTGCTCGTCGGCGGTGGCGTCGCCCAGCAGCCCGCCGAGCAGCTCGGCCCGGCGGGCGGTGGAGCCGGCACCGGCCACCCCGGCGAGCTCGTCGAGGGCCGACTCGACCGCGGTGACGGTGAGGGTCGGCTCGTCGGCGGGCGGGGCCTGCACCCCGGAGAGGGTGCGCCAGCCCGCCCCCAGCTTGCCCTGCCGGGGCGCGCCGGACAGCCAGGCCGTGACCGGACCGATCTCGTCGGAGCCTGCGGCGCGGAGCAGCGCGGCGACCGCGGCGCTCTTCGCCGTGCGGGCCCGGGTGGCGCCGACGGCGGCGGAGGTGGTCACGACGTCGGCGAGGAGCACGACCCATCCTGACGCCGCGGCGCCGTGCCCGCTGCCGGACGGCCTGGACCCGGCCGCCCCTCGGTCCTCCTCCTACGTGAAAATCCGTCCTCCCCCACCAACTCTGGTGGAGGAGGACGGACTTCGATCAGGGGACCTGATCCACGCTGGGCGCGGACGCTACCTGCGGGCGGTGATCTGCTCCGTCGCGGCGGGGACGACGGTGTTCAGGTCGCCGACGACGCCGAAGTCGGCCAGCTCGAAGATCGGGGCCTCGGGGTCCTTGTTGACCGCGACGATCGTCTTGCTGGTCTGCATGCCGGCCCGGTGCTGGATGGCCCCGGAGATGCCGACGGCGATGTAGAGCTGCGGCGACACCGTCTTGCCGGTCTGCCCCACCTGGAACGAATGCGGGTAGAAGCCGGAGTCGACCGCGGCGCGGGAGGCACCGACGGCGGCACCCAGGGAGTCGGCCAGGCCCTCGATGACGGAGAAGTTCTCCGCCGAGGCCACGCCACGACCACCGGAGACGATGATCGAGGCCTCGGTGAGCTCGGGGCGGTCGGACTTCTGCTCGACCACCCGGTCGGTCACCTTCGTCAGCTTCGCGGCGTCGGAGATCGAGACGGTGACCGCCTCCTCCTCGGCTGCACCGGCCGCAGGCTCGGGGGTGACCGAGTTGCCGCGCAGCGTGTAGATCGGGGTGCCGGTGGTGACCTTCGAGTGCACGATCGTCGCGCCGGCGAAGGCCACCTGCGTGGCGGTGCCGTCGGCGGCGATCTCGGTGACGTCGGTCAGGAAGCCCGAGCCGGTCTTGATCGCGAGGCGACCGGCGATCTCCTTGCCCTCGGACGACGACGGGATGACGACGGCGGCCGGGGACTTGTCGGCGACCAGCTGGGCGAGCACCTCGGCCTTGGGGGCCACCAGGTAGGCGTCGATGTCGTCGGACTCGCCGACGTAGACCTTGGCGGCGCCGTACTCGGCGAGGGCGTCCTTCACCGACGCGGCGGTGCCGGCCGCACCGAGCACGACGGCCGAGGGCTCGCCGAGCGCACGGGCGGCGGTGAGCGCCTCGAGGGTGGTCTTGCGGACGCCGGACCCGTCGGGGGCGACCTCGACCAGAACCAGAACTTCAGCCATGACTGCTTCTCTCTCCTTCGACTCTGGTCCGGGTCAGACGATCTTCTGGGCGGCCAGGTAGCCGACGAGCTTCTCGGCGCCGTCGCCCTCGTCGGTCACCTTCACGCCCTCGCCCTTGGGCGGGCGCCCGGCGAAGTCCAGCACCTGGCTGGTCGCGCTGGCCAGGCCCACCGAGCCGGCGTCGACGCCCAGGTCGGCCAGCGACTTGGTCTCGACCGGCTTCTTCTTGGCGGCCATGATCCCCTTGAAGGAGGGGTAGCGGGGCTCGTTGATGGTGTCCCAGGTGGACACGATGGCCGGGGTCTGGGCCTCCAGGGCCCAGAAGCCGCCGTCGGTCTGCCGCTCCACCTTCAGCGTGGAGCCGTCGACGGTGAGCTTGCGGGCACCGGACAGGTGCGGGACGCCGAGCCGCTCGGACAGCAGGGCCGGCATGACCGAGACCTGGCCGTCGGTGGACTCGGCACCGCAGATCACCAGGTCGTACTCGAGCTGGGACAGCGCCGCGGCGATGACCGCCGAGGTCTGCACCGCGCACGAGCCGTGGATCGCGTCGTCGGTGACGTGCACGGCCTTGTCGGCGCCCATGGACAGCGCCTTGCGGATCGCGTCGGTGGCACCGGCCGGGCCGACGGTCAGCACGGTGACCTCACCGCCCTGGGACTCCTTGACCGTCAGCGCCTCCTCGATGGCGTACTCGTCCATCTCGTTGATCACGTTGTCGGCGCTGGCGCGGGCGACGGTGTTGTCCGAGCTGTCCAGCGCACGCTCGCTGCCGGAGTCGGGGACCTGCTTCACAAGAACGACGATGTTCATCGCACCTCCGCGGGTGAGTTCGAGGGTTGCGGGCGCGAGCCCGCACACGCACTGATGATCCAGGTTACTCGTGGGTAACGTCTGGGCGTCAGACGGCCCGGGGGTGACTCCAGTCACCGCTGACTGCGAACCGTCGCAGCGTGGCCGTGTGCGGGGCCAGGTCCATGCCCTGCGCGGCGATCCAGTCGTCGGAGTAGTAGGTGTGCGCGTACCGCTCGCCGCCGTCGCACAGCAGGGTGACCACGCTGCCGGTCCGACCGGCCGCGACCATCTCGGCCACCAGCTGGAAGGCCCCCCACAGGTTGGTCCCCGTCGAGCCGCCGGCCCGCCGTCCCATGACCTGCTCGAGGTGCCGCACCGCCGCCAGCGACGCGGCGTCGGGCACGCAGAACATGCGGTCGACGATGGTCGGCACGAACGACGGCTCCACGCGGGGTCGGCCGATGCCCTCGATGCGCGACGGGCGTCCGGTGGCCGTCGGGTCGCCGTCCCGCCAGCCGGGGAAGAACGCCGACCCCTCGGGGTCGACGACCGCCAGCCGGGTGGGCAGCCGGCGGTACCGCAGATACCGGCCGATGGTCGCGCTGGTGCCCCCCGTGCCGGCGCCGACGACGACCCACTCCGGCACCGGGTTCTGCTCAGCGGCGAGCTGCTCGAAGACCGACTCGGCGATGTTGTTGTTCCCGCGCCAGTCGGTGGCCCGCTCGGCGTGGGTGAACTGGTCCAGGTAGTGCCCGCCGGTCTCGGCGGCGATGCGGCGGGCCTCGTCGTAGACCGTGCCGGGGTCGGTGACCAGGTGGCAGCGGCCGCCGTGGAACTCGATGAGCGCGATCTTCTCGCGGCTGGTCGAGGACGGCATGACCGCGACGAACGGCAGGCCCAGCATGCGGGCGAAGTAGGCCTCGCTCACCGCCGTCGACCCGCTCGAGGCCTCGACGACGGTGCCGCCCTCGCGGATCCAGCCCGAGCACAGGGCGTGCAGGAACAGCGAGCGCGCCAGCCGGTGCTTGAGGCTGCCCGTGGGGTGCGTGGACTCGTCCTTGAGGTAGAGCTGCACGCCCCACTCCGGCGGCAGCGGGTACACCAGCAGGTGGGTGTCCGCGCTGCGCCGGGCGTCGGCCTCGACCAGCGCGATCGACCGCTCGACCCAGGCCCGCCCGGCGTCGTCGCAGCGGTCGAGGTGTGCGGGGCGGTCGGGGGCGCTCACCCGTGCATCCTCACACCGCGCCGACGAGCACCGGCCGCTCGGCCGGGGTCACCGTCACCGCGGTGCCCGGGGTGAGCTGCTGGCTGTCGGCGCTGGCCACGTCGACGACCACCTCGGCGCCGTCGGGCAGCGCCACCGCCAACCGGGTGGAGGCGCCGGAGAACGTCCGGGTCACCACCCGGCCCGCCCCGGCGGCGTCCGCCCGGACCAGCAGGGACTCCGGCCGCACCAGGGCCACGACGTCGCCGCTGACGGGCACGTCGCCCACGGCCGGCCGCCGGACGCCCATGAGCTCGACCCCGCCCTCGGTGCGCGTCGCGGGGATCCGGTTCATCGTGCCGACGAACTCGGCCACGAACGCCGTCGCGGGCCGCTCGTAGAGCTCGTCGGGGCTGGCCACCTGCTCCAGCCGCCCGGCCCGCAGCACGCCCACCCGGTCGGCCACCGAGAGCGCCTCGGCCTGGTCGTGGGTGACGAAGACGGTGGTGATGCCCAGCTCGAGCTGGATCCGCCGGATCTCCTCGCGCAGCTGCACCCGCACCTGGGCGTCCAGCGCGGAGAGCGGTTCGTCCAGCAGCAGCACCTTCGGGGCGACGGCGAGCGCCCGGGCCAGCGCGACCCGCTGCTGCTGACCGCCGGAGAGCTGGTGCGGGTAGCGGCCGGCGTTCGCGGCCAGCCCGACCAGCTCCAGCAGCTCCGCCGCCCGGGCCTTCCGCTCCTTGGCCGGTCGCCGCCGCACCTGCAGGCCGTAGCCGACGTTCTCGGCGACGGTCAGGTTCGGGAAGAGGCTGTAGGCCTGGAAGACCATGCCCATGTCCCGCTTGGCCGGCGGGGTGCCGGTGACGTCCCGGCCGTCGACGAGCACCTGGCCGTCGTCCGGGCGCTCGAAGCCCGCGATCGCCCGCAGCGCGGTGGTCTTGCCGCAACCCGAGGGCCCCAGCAGGGCCAGGAACTCGCCCCCGGCGATGTCCAGGTCCAGCCCGTCGAGCGCGAGCACGTCGCCGTACCGCCGGGTGAGCCCGACCAGCTGCACCCCGACCCCGGGGGTGTCGCGCAGCGCCTCGACGCCGGCGGGGCGGTCGGGGGTGGTGGTCATCAGGAGTCCTTCCCCGCACGGCGGCGGTCCAGCGCGGAGATGAGCAGGAGCAGACCCCAGGTGACGACCAGGGAGAGCACCGAGACCGACACCGACAGCTGCGGCTGGGACCCCGAGACCTCCACGATCCAGGTCGGGAACGTCTGGAAGCCCAGGATCGAGGCGATGGTGTACTCCCCCAGCACCAGGGCCAGGGTGAGGAACGCGGCGTTGAGCACCGAGGTGCGCAGCACGGGCAGGACGACGCCCACCAGCACGCGCGGCCACGAGGCGCCCAGGCTGCGGGCGGCCTCGGTGAGGGTGCGCAGGTCCACCGAGCGGATGCCGGCGTCCAGCGCCCGGTAGACGAACGGCAGCGCCAGGACGACGTAGACCAGCACCAGGATCCAGGGCAGCGAGGGTTCCTGGAGGGCGAAGAACGCCTCGGCCAGCGGGGTGCCGTAGAAGTAGTCGGGCGCCCAGGCCAGCACGCTGCGCACCCCCACGACCAGGGCGATCGGCGGGAGCACCAGCGGCAGCAGCGTGAGGATCTCGACCGTCGGGCGCAGCCGGGGCAGCCGCAGGTCGACCAGCACCATCGTGGGCAGCATCAGCAGCAGCGACAGCACCACGGTGAGGACGGCGAGGACCAGCGAGCGGCCGAACGCCTCGGCGAACCCCGGCGCGCTGGGGATGCCGGTGTAGAACTCGGCCGTCAGCGCCCCGTTGCTGCGGGAGGAGTACCAGACCGACGCCGCGATCGGCACGAGGAAGTACAGTCCCAGCACGGCCAGCGTCACGACCCGCCACGCGCCGGCGCCGCGCCGGCGTGGCCGGCGCCCGGTCTCCGGGGCGACCGTGGTCGGCAGCGTCGCGGTCACTGCAGCCACCGCTGGGTGCGGCGCTGGACCCAGGTGTAGAAGACCATCACCACGCCGATCAGCGCGACCATGCCCAGGGCCAGGGCCTTGCCGAGGTTCTCCGAGCCGACCAGCACGTTGGAGCTCAGCGCGTCGGCGATCTGCAGGGTCACCAGCGGCACGCTGGAGCCGACCAGTGCCCGGGCGGTCGCGTAGGCGGCGAACGACGAGGCGAACAGCAGCATGGTGGCGCCGATGACCGGTGGCGCCAGCACCGGACCGCCCACGTACCGCCAGTACTGCCAGCCGGTGGCGCCCAGGTTGTCCGAGGCCTCCCGCCACTGCGGGCGCAGGCCCTCCAGCGCCGGGACGATGGTCAGCACCATCAGGGGGACGAGGAAGTACAGGTAGACCACGGTCAGGCCGCTCATCGAGTAGAGCGAGAACCCGCCCAGCCCGACGCCGAAGTCGCGCAGCAGGACCGTCAGCACCCCGGCCTGCCCGCCGATGGTGGCGATGAACGCGAACGCCAGCGGGATGCCGCCGAAGTTGGCCAGCACGCCGGACGCGGTGAGCACCAGCCTGCGCAGCAGCCGGCCCCGCCGGGCACCCAGCACCGCGACGGCCAGGGCGAGCCCGAGGACGGCACCGATCACCGCGGTGGTCAGCGACAGCTGCAGGCTGCCCAGGTAGGCCCGCCGGTAGGCCCCGTCGGTGACGGCGACGATCGAGTCGGTGGACCAGGACTCCTGGTAGGTCACCGGGTCGGTGGCGCGGAACGCCTCGACCGCGAGCACCCCGATCGGCAGCAGCAGGAAGACGGCCAGGTAGCCGAAGAACGGCAGCGTCCCGAGGACGGCGAGCAGGGTCGCCCGCCGTCCCCGGGACCGCGGGGCGTGGGTCTGCGTCAGCCCGAGATCTCCGTGTTCCAGCGGCTGGCCACGACCTGCTGCGCAGCGGTCTGCTGCGCCTGGGTCGGGAACTCCGCGGTGCCCTCGACGGCGGGCAGCGCAGCCAGGGCGTCGGCGTCGGCCGTGCCGTCGGCCTGCATCGTGGGCAGCAGCACCGGGCGTGCGCCGCCGGCCAGCCAGGTGTTCTGGCCGTCGACCGAGTAGAGGTACTCCTGCCACAGCCGGGCGGCGGCCGGGTGCGGGGCGAAGGCGCTGATGGCCTGGCTGTAGTACCCGCCGAACAGGCCGTCGGTGGGCACGTTGACCTGCCACTCCACGCCCTGGTCGGCGAGGGTGCCGGTGAGGCCGGAGTTCAGGTAGTCCCAGTCGATGGCCAGCGGGGTCTCCCCGGACTGGATGGTCGCCGGGGTGATCTCGACCGGGTTGAAGTTGCCGGCCGCCTTGACCTGGCCGAAGAAGTCGATGCCCGGGCCGATGTCGTCCAGGCTGCCGCCGGTGGCCAGCGAGGCCGCCCACACGCCGCCGAAGGCCGCCGCGGCCTGGGTCGGGTTGCCGTTGAGCGCGACCTGTCCGGCGTACCGCGGGTCGAGGAGGTCCGCCATCGACGTGGGGCAGACCTCGATCACCGTCGCGTTGCAGCCGATGCTGACGTACCCGCCGTAGTCGTTGTACCAGAGCCCGTCGGGGTCCTTCTGGTCGTCGGGGATGTCGTCCCAGGCGGCCACCTGGTAGGGCGCGAGCAGGTCCTGCGCCGCGGCCTGCTGAGCGAACGCGGTGCCCAGGTCGAGCACGTCGGGGGCCCGGTCCTGGCCGCGCTGGCTGATGACCGCGTTGAGCTCGTCCTGGCTGGACCCGTCGGGCGTGGCCGAGTTGATCTCGATGCCGTACTTCTGGCTGAAGTCGTCGAGCATCGTGCCGTAGTTGGCCCAGTCCCGGGGCAGGGCGATGACGTTGAGCGTGCCCTCGGCCTTCGCGGCGGCGACCAGGGCATCCATGTCGCCGAAGTCCGCCAGCGACGTCGCGCTCGCGGCGTCGGAGTCCGATCCGCCCCCACCGCCGGAGGACCCGCACGCGGTCAGCGCCAGTCCCACGGCCACCAGGGCCGTGGACGCTCGGAGGGTGGTCCTGTGCACGTGGCGCTCCCGTCGTCCGTCACCGTGCTCCCGCGGAGCACGACTGACCTGCGGAAAGTAACCCCTTCCGAGGTGTCGCGGTCCCCTTTTCGACGTGACCGGCCGGTGTCGGGACGACGACGGACCGGTCGGGCCCGGATCCCCCGGGCCCGACCGGGTCTCAGCGGCCGGTGAAGGTCGCCTTGCCGGGACCGTCGGCGATGAACGAGGCCATGCCGTTCTTCTGGTCCTCGGTGTCGAACAGGCCGGCGAACAGCTCGGACTCCAGCGCCAGGCCGTGGTCGAGGGTGCCGTCCAGGCCCTCGTCGATGGCTCGCTTGGCCGCCGCCAGCGCCAGCGGCGGACCCGCGGCGAACTTGCGCGCCATGGCGACCGAGGCCGCGTACACCTGGTCGTCGGGGACGACGGCGTCGGCCAGCCCCAGCTCGAGGGCCTCCTCGGCGCCGACGTGCCGGCCGGTGAAGACCAGGTCCTTGGCCTTCGCCGGGCCGACCAGCCTGGCCAGCCGCTGGGTGCCCCCGGCGCCGGGGATGACGCCGAGCAGGATCTCGGGCTGGCCGATCTTGGCCGACTCGCCGAGCACCCGGAAGTCCGCGCACAGCGCCAGCTCGTAGCCGCCCCCGAGGGCGTAGCCGGTGATCGCGGCGACCACCGGCTTGGGGATGCGGGCGACCTCGCGGAAGGAGCTGGTCAGCTCGCGGCCCCAGGCCACCATCGAGGAGCCGGTCAGCTGCGACATGGCCTTGATGTCGGCGCCGGCGGCGAACACCCGCTCGCCGCCGTAGAGCACGACCGCCCGGACATCGGCCCGGCTGCCGGCCTCCTGCGCCGCGGCCCGGACCTCCCAGTGCAGCTGCTCGTCGATCGCGTTCATCTTCGGGCGGTCCAGGCGGATGGTGCCCACGCCGTCCTCGACCTGCAGCGTCACGAACTCCGGCTCGGCCATGCGGTGCTCCTCTGATGGGGGACGGCGTCGTCACCGCCCACCGTAGGCAAAGGAACCTCTGCACCCCCGATCGGGCTCAGGAGGGGGTGCAGAGGTTCCTTTGCCGACGAGTTCGGGCGCGCCGGGTTCAGGCGTCGGTGGCGCGGCGGGCGGTGAAGCGGCCGCGGACCCGACCCAGGGCGAGCGTCAGGCCGAAGGTCTCGCTGAGCAGCGGGGCGGTGATCACGTCGTCCACGGCGCCGGCCGCGACCACCGCGCCGTCGCTCAGCAGCATCGCGTGGGTGTAGCCCGGTGGGATCTCCTCGACGTGGTGGGTGACCAGCACCTGGGCCGGCGCGTTCGGGTCGCGGGCCAGGTCGGTCAACCGGGTGACGAGGTCCTCGCGGCCGCCGAGGTCGAGACCGGCGCCGGGCTCGTCGAGCAGCAGCAGCTCGGGGTCGGTCATCAGCGCGCGGGCGATCTGGGTGCGCTTGCGCTCGCCCTCGCTCAGCGTGCCGAACTGCCGGTTGGCGTAGGGCCCGACGCCCCACTGGTCCATCAGCATCGCTGCGCGGGTGAGGTCGTGGATGTCGTAGCGCTCGCGCCAGCGACCGACCACGGCGTATCCGGCGGACACCACGACGTCGCCGACCCGCTCGGCGGGGGCGATCCGCTGGGCCAGCGACGCGCTGGTCAGCCCGATGCGGGGGCGCAGCTCGAACACGTCGACCGCACCCAGGGTCTCGCCCAGCAGGGTCACGGTGCCGCGGGTGGGGTGCATCTGCGCCGAGGCCAGCTGCATGAGGGTGGTCTTGCCGGCACCGTTGGCGCCCAGCAGCACCCACCGCTCGTCCTCGCGGACGGTCCAGTCCACCCCGCGCAGCAGGTGCGCACTCCCCCGGACGACGTCGACACCGGAGAGCTGGACCACCGCGGGGCTAGGCACACCCCCATCCAACCAACCCCGACGCCCACCTCCACGGCCCGGACCCGGGTGTCGGGCACGATGCGGGGATGGCAGATCGAGCAGCTGGTCCGTCGTCCGAGGTGTGGCCGGGCAGCCCGGCACCCCTCGGGGCGCACTGGGACGGCACGGGCACCAACGTCGCGCTGTGGTCGGCGGGTGCGTCGGCGGTCGACCTGTGCCTGTTCGACCCCGACGGCACCGAGCACCGGCAGCGCCTGCAGGAGACCACCCACCAGGTCTGGCACGGCCGGCTGCCCGGCGTCGGACCCGGTCAGCGCTACGGCTACCGCGTGCACGGCGGTTACGACCCCTCCTCCGGCAACCGGTACAACCCGGCCAAGCTGCTGCTGGACCCCTACGCCCGCGCCGTCGACGGCGAGCTGAGCCTCGACCCCGCTCTCTTCGGCTACGCCGAGGGCCACCCCGATGCCGGCTCCCCCGACCACCTCGACTCCGCCCCCTTCGTGCCCCGCGGGGTGGTCATCCACGACTCGTTCCCGTGGGCCGGCGACGCCCCGCCGCGCACGGCGTGGTCGGACACCGTCATCTACGAGGTGCACGTCAAGGGCGCGACCATGCGCCACCCCGACGTCCCCCCGGCCCTGCGCGGCACCTACGCCGGCCTGGCCCACCCGGCCTTCGTCGAGCACCTGGTGTCCCTGGGCGTGACGGCGGTCGAGCTGCTCCCCGTGCACCACTTCGTCTCCGAGCCGCACCTGCTGCGCCGCGGGCTGAGCAACTACTGGGGCTACAACACCCTGGGCTACTTCGCCCCGCACGCCGCCTACTCCTCCGCCGGCACCGGCGGGGCGCAGGTCACCGAGTTCAAGGCCATGGTCAAGGCGATGCACGCGGCGGGCATCGAGGTGATCCTCGACGTCGTCTACAACCACACCGCCGAGGGCGACCACACCGGCCCGACCCTGTCGTTCAAGGGCATCGACAACAGCGGCTACTACCGGCTCGCCGGCGGGGAACCGGCCCGGTACACCGACTACACCGGCTGCGGCAACACCCTCGACGTCCGCCGTCCCCAGGTCCTGGCCCTGCTGATGGACTCCCTGCGCTACTGGGTCACCGAGATGCACGTCGACGGCTTCCGCTTCGACCTCGCCTCGGCGCTGGCCCGCTCCTTCCACGACGTCGACCGGCTGTCGGCGTTCTTCGACGTCGTCCACCAGGACCCGGTCGTCTCGCAGGTCAAGCTGATCGCCGAGCCCTGGGACGTCGGCGAGGGCGGCTACCAGGTCGGCAACTTCCCGCCGCTGTGGACCGAGTGGAACGGCAAGTACCGCGACACCGTCCGCGACGTGTGGTCCGGCGCGCACGTCGGCGTCCGGGACCTCGCCTACCGGCTGACCGGGTCCAGCGACCTCTACCGCTCGGACGGGCGCCGTCCCTTCGCGTCGGTGAACTTCGTGACCGCCCACGACGGGTTCACCCTGCGCGACCTCTACACCTACGAGCGCAAGCGCAACGAAGCCAACGGCGAGGAGGGCCGGGACGGCGAGAGCCACAACCGCGGCTGGAACTGCGGCGTCGAGGGGCCCTCCGACGACCCGTCCGTGGTCGAGCTGCGGCAGAAGCAGGCCCGCAACGTGCTGGCCACCCTGCTGCTGTCCACCGGCGTCCCGATGCTCACCGCCGGCGACGAGCTGGGCCGCACGCAGGGCGGCAACAACAACGCCTACTGCCAGGACACCGAGGTCTCGTGGCTGGACTGGGGCGCGATCGACGCCGACCTGTGGACCTTCGCCTCGCGGGTGATCGCCCTGCGCCGGGCCTCCCCCGTGCTGCGCCAGGAGGCGTTCTTCGACGGCCACGAGGTGCCCGGCTCCGGCGGCACCCGGGACCTCGCCTGGTTCGCCCCCGGCGGCGGTCAGCTGACCACCGAGGACTGGTACGACACCGGCCTGCAGACCATGGGCATGTACCTGGACGGCCGCGGCATCCGGCACCGCGACGAGCGCGGCCGCCCGGTGGTCGACGACTCCTGGCTCATCTGGGTGCACGCCGGCCCCGAGGACGTCACCGTCCACCTCCCGGGCGCCCCGTGGGCCGACGCCTACGAGTTCGCCGTCAGCACCGAGTACGCCACGGGTGCGCCGCCGCACCCCCTGATCGTGGCCCCCGGCCCGATCACCATGCCCAGCAGAAGCGTCTGGGCCCTGAGAGTCGTCCGCAGGCCGTGACGCAGGGGTCGCGACGAGGGGGCCCGGAGGGTCCCCGAGGAGCGACCGGGACCAACCCCGAGGAGCCGGGGACGAACGGGTGAGATCCGTCGGGAGGTGCCCCCGGCGACCCCGAGGAGGGGGCCCGGAGGGTCCCCGACCGAGGGGCTCAGCGGCTCAACGCCGTCGGGGACGGCCGTTGGCCGCGGTGCGACCCGAAGGGTCGCGATGAGCACAGATCACTCCGCCGGCTGCTCGAAGGTGATGACGGTCCAGCCGAGCAGCAGGCGGTCGCCGTCGGACAGGGCGTGGGCGACGCCGGGCTCGAGCTGGGTCCACTCGGTGGCCTCGGGGCCGGCGACGTGGGTGCCGTTGAGCGAACCCAGGTCGACCAGCGAGACCTCGCGGCCGGCGCGCTGGATGGCGGCGTGGGCCGACGAGAGCACGTTCTGGGTGTCGGCGATCGGCACCGGCTTGGCGGTGCCGGAGGTCACGAGCTCGTGGCCGTCGGGACGTCGGCCCAGCACCAGGTCGCTGTCGACGTCGACGACCATGCCGTCGTCGAAGCGCAGCACCGGGGCGGCCGGCGGGTCGGGGGCCCAGAAGGCGGTGGCCGCACCGGCCTGGGCGACCGGCTGGGGCTCGGAGACCGGCGCTGCGGCCGGGGCGCTGAAGCCGGCGTCGGAGCTCGCGGTGAAGCGCTCGGCGGCCGGGGCCGCGGCGGGTGCCGGAACGGCGACCGAGACCGGCGTCGCCGCCGTCAGCTGCAGGGTGGCGCCGCTGCCGGGGACGGTGCCCTCGACGAGGTCGAAGGCGACGCCCGGGGGCACCGGGGACGGCGAGGAGCCCGGCCCGACGTAGAGGCTGGAGCCCAGGTCGAAGCCGCTGGCCAGGCTGCAGCCGCCGTCGGTGGGGCGACCGGAGACGGGCACGCCGTCGACGGCGGGCTGGCCCTTGCCGGCCCACAGCGCCACACCGGCGCCGGAACCGTCGGCCGAGTCGGTGAGCACCAGGGCGAAGGACGCACCGCCGGAGGCGAGCGCCGAGACCTGCCCGGCGACCGCGGTCAGCACCCGGTCGGCGCCGGGGCCGGCGACCCCGAGGCAGGCGTGCAGCGTCGCGACGAGGGCGGGCGAGCCGGGGGCGTCGACCCACAGCAGGCCGCCGGCACGGCGGGCGACGACGTTGTCTCCGGGGAGAACCTCACAGCGGTCGGGCATGGCGGCCACACTAATGATCGACGCCGGGTGATCGCCCCCGCTCGGGGCAGCCACGCCGGAGCGTGACGACGAACATGGTCCCTTCGTCACCGCCAGTCACGGCAGTCTCACCCGGTGGTCGCCGCGGGGCCGGTTCGTCCACCGACCGTCGAGCGGCGGTGGACGATCCGGCCCCGGGATGACCATCAGGCGTTGGTGACGACCCCCAGCTCGGCCGGGGTGGCCAGCGCCGGCGAGGACGGCAGCACCCGCACCGTGTAGCCGAAGGCGCCGGTCCGCTCGAGCGGGATGGTCGCGGTGAACCAGTGCCGCGAACCCTCGGTGGCCTCGTGCGCCATGCCCACCGCGGTCACCTCGTGCAGCCCGTCGGTGTCGTCGACCCGGCCGTAGGCCGCCTGCACCTGGACGTCGCCCGGGACCAGCCCGGGGAGCTCCACCTCGGCCCGCAGGTCGATGGTGGACCCGATCTGCGGGGTGTCGCCGACCCCGGTCGCCTCGACGTGCGCCACCCGGACGCTGCCCCAGTTGCTCACCAGGTGCGCGCGCCACGCCGCCTGCTCGCGGGCCACGGTGTAGCCGCCCTCGGCCAGCGTGCGCGCGGACCCGGCGGCCGGGACGTAGAGCTGCTCGACGTAGTCGGCGACCATGCGGCTGGCCAGCACCTTGGGGCCGAGCTCGGTCAGGGTGTGCTTGACCATCTCGACCCACCGGGTGGGTACGCCGTCCCGGTCGGTCTCGTAGAACCGGGGCAGCACCTGCCGGTCCAGCAGCTCGTAGATCGCGGTGGCCTCGACGTCGTCACGCCGGTCGGGGTCCTCGACGCCGTCGGCGGTGGGGATCGCCCAGCCGTTCTGGCCGTCGAACCACTCGTCCCACCAGCCGTCCTTGATGGACAGGTTGAGCCCGCCGTTGAGCGCGGACTTCATGCCCGACGTGCCGCAGGCCTCCAGCGGCCGCAGCGGGTTGTTCAGCCAGACGTCGCAGCCCCAGTACAGGTAGCGGGCCATGCCGATGTCGTAGCCGGGCAGGAAGGCGATGCGGTGCCGGATCTCGGGGTCGTCGGCGAACTTCACCATCTGCTGGATCAGCTGCTTGCCGCCGTCGTCGGCGGGGTGGCTCTTGCCGGCGATGACCAGCTGGATCGGCCGCTCGGGATCCAGCAGCAGGGCCTTGAGCCGCACCGGGTCCTTGAGCATCAGGGTCAGCCGCTTGTAGGAGGGGACCCGTCGGGCGAACCCGATGGTCAGCACGTCGGGGTCGAAGACCGAGTCGGTCCAGCCCACCTCGGCCTCGGACGCACCGCGGGCCAGCGCGCTCTCGCGCACCCGACGACGCACCTCCTCGACCAGCCGACCGCGCAGCAGCCGGCGGGTGCTCCACAGCTCACCGCTGTCGATCCGGTCGACCTGGTCGAAGCGGACGGGGCCGTCGACGTCGACCGGGTCGCCCTGGCTGGAGGTCTGGGTGCCCAGCTCGACCAGCTCGCGAGCGGTCCAGGTGGCCGCGTGCACCCCGTTGGTGATCGAGGAGATCGGGACGTCGTCGGCGTCGAAGCCCGACCACAGGTAGCCGAACATGTCCCGGCTGACGTGCCCGTGCAGCTCGCTGACGCCGTTGGCGCGCTGCCCCAGCCGAAGGCCCAGGTGCGCCATGTTGAACTTGGTCGGGTCCTCCTCGGCACCCAGCGGCAGCAGGTCGTGCACGCCGACGCCGAACCCGGCGAAGTACCGCTCCACCAGGGCGCGGGGGAACCGGTCGATGCCTGCGGGCACCGGGGTGTGGGTGGTGAACACCGTGCCGCCGCGCACCGCCTGCAGCGCCTCGGCGAAGGACAGGCCGTGGGACTCGGTCAGCTCGCGGATGCGCTCGATGCCCTGGAACCCGGCGTGGCCCTCGTTGGCGTGGAACACCTCGGGCTGCGGGGTGCCGGTGAGCGAGCAGTACGCCCGGACGGCGCGCACGCCGCCGATGCCCAGCAGCATCTCCTGGCGCAGCCGGTGGTCCTCGCCGCCGCCGTAGAGGCGGTCGGTGACGCCGCGCTCGGCCGGGGTGTTCTCCTCGATGTCGCTGTCGAGCAGCAGCAGCGACACCCGGCCGACCTGGGCCCGCCAGACGTGGGCGTGCAGCGTGCGGCCCTCGGGCAGCGGCACGGTGATGACCACGGCGGCGCCGTCGGCGTCGCGCAGCAGCTTCACCGGCAGCCCGTGCGGGTCCAGCGCCGGGTAGTGCTCGAGCTGCCAGCCGTCGGCCGACAGCCCCTGGGAGAAGTAGCCGGCCCGGTAGAGCAGCCCGACGCCGATCAGCGGGACACCGAGGTCGGAGGCGGCCTTCAGGTGGTCACCGGCCAGGATGCCCAGACCACCGGAGTACTGCGGCAGCACCTCGGTGATGCCGAACTCGGCCGAGAAGTAGGCGATGCTGGCCGGCGCCTCGGCCCCCAGCGACTGGTACCAGTGCGGGGCCTCGAGGTACTCCTGCAGGTCGTCGGTGACGTCGGAGAGCCGGCGGAGGAACTTGCGGTCCTTCGCCAGCGCGGCCAGGCGCTCGGCCGAGACCTCGCCCAGCACGCGGACCGGGTCGTTGCCGCAGGAGGTCCAGAGGTCGGGGTCGACGGCCTCGAAGAGGTCGCGCGTCTCGGGGTGCCAGGACCAGCGCAGGTTCATGACCAGCGGGGCAAGAGGGAGCAGCGCCTCGGGCAGCGCTGCGCGGACGGTGAGTCGTCGGAGGGCTCGCACGGCGCCGACCCTAGTGGCCCCCACCGACGCGTCCAGGGGTTCGCGAGCGGCAGCTGGAACCGTTCAGCACCGGGCGACCCGGCCGATGTGCCCTTCGGCATCCACGCCGATAGCGTGACGGGGGTGACTGGCCGCGCTGACCTCCGTCTGGGCATCACCGACATCGCGCCCGTCGTCGCGTGCGGGAGCTTCTCCTCCCGCGCCGTCGTCGGGGAGCACATCCCGATCACCGCCACGGTGTTCCGCGAGGGGCACGACGCCGTGGCGGCCAACGTGGTCTGGAGCCCCCCGGCCACCCCGGGCAAGCGGGCCACCCGCCCGCCGCTGCTGCGCATGCGCCCCTACTCCGACCAGCCCGACCGCTGGACGACGACCGTCGTCCCCGACCGCGAGGGCCTGTGGACCTACCAGGTCGAGGCGTGGGACGACCCCATCGGCACCTGGCACCACGCCGTCGAGGTCAAGGTCGAGGCCGGGCAGGGGCCGGCCGACCTGGCCAACGACCTGGAGGAGGGCGCCCGGCTGCTGGACGCGGTCGGCAAGACCGTCCCGCGCGAGCACCGCAGCGCGGTCGCGGCGGCCGCCGTGGCCCTGCGCGACGAGGGCCTGGAGCTCTCGGCCCGACTGGCCCCGGCCCTGGCCCCGGCGATGACCGAGCTGCTGCACGCCCACCCGGTGCGCCGGCTGGTCACCCGCTCGCCCCGCTACGAGGTCTGGGTCGACCGGGTCACCGCCCTCTACGGCTCCTGGTACGAGTTCTTCCCGCGGTCCGAGGGTCCCGTCGTCGACGGGAAGCCGACGCACGGCACCTTCGCCGACGCGGCGGAGCGCCTGCCGGCGATCGCGGCGATGGAGTTCGACGTCGTCTACCTGCCGCCGATCCACCCGATCGGCACGGTCAACCGCAAGGGCAAGAACAACACCCTGACCACCGTCGAGGGCGACGTCGGCTCGCCCTGGGCGATCGGCAGCGCCGACGGCGGCCACGACGCGGTGCACCCCGAGCTGGGCACGATGGCCGACTTCGAGGCCTTCGTGGCCCGCACCCGGGAGCTGGGCATGGAGGTGGCGCTGGACTTCGCGCTGCAGGCCGCGCCCGACCACCCGTGGGTCACCGAGCACCCCGAGTTCTTCACCACCAAGGCCGACGGCACCATCGCCTACGCCGAGAACCCGCCGAAGAAGTACCAGGACATCTACCCGATCAACTTCGACAACGACCCCGACGGCTTCTACGCCGAGGCCCGCCGGGTCCTGCAGGTGTGGATCGACGCCGGGGTGAAGGTCTTCCGGGTCGACAACCCGCACACCAAGGCGATCAACTTCTGGCACTGGCTGATCTGGGACGTCAAGAAGAGCCACCCCGACGTGCTGTTCCTGGCCGAGGCGTTCACCAAGCCGGCGATGATGCACCAGCTGGCCCGGGTCGGCTTCACCCAGAGCTACACCTACTTCACCTGGCGCACGCAGAAGTGGGAGATCGAGCAGTACGGCCGCGAGCTGGCCTCCACCGCGCACTACATGCGGCCCAACTTCTTCGTCAACACCCCGGACATCCTGCACGCGTCGCTGCAGTTCGGCGGCCCGCCGATGTTCAGGATCCGGGCGGTGCTGGCGTCGATGATGAGCCCCACCTGGGGCGTCTACTCCGGCTACGAGCTGTACGAGCACGTCGCGCTCAAGCCGGGCAGCGAGGAGTACCTGGACACCGAGAAGTTCCAGCTCCGCCCCCGCGACTACGAGGGCGCGCTGGCCCAGGGCCGCTCGCTGACCCCCTACCTGACCCGGCTGAACCAGATCCGCCGGCAGCACCCCGCGCTGCAGCAGCTGCGCACGCTGACCTTCCACCCGGTCGACAACGAGAACCTGCTGGTGTTCTCCAAGACCGACCCGGGCTCGGACGACGCCGTCCTGGTGGTCGTCACGCTGTCCAGCCAGCACACCCAGATCGGGACGACGGCGCTGGACATGGCCGCCCTGGGCCTGGAGTGGTCCGACCGGTTCACCGTGACCGACGAGATCACCGGCGCGCAGTACGAGTGGGGCCAGTTCAACTACGTGGAGCTGGACCCCTACCGCGAGCCCGCGCACGTCTTCACCGTCACCCGGCACGCCCCGCTCGGCTGACCCGCTCTCCCCCGCGCCCCTTCCCCTCCGAGAGTCGAGGACCGACCTCCCCATGACCGTCCCCGTCCCCAACGCTGCCCGACCGGGTCTCCCCGCCCCCGGCGCCGACCCGGAGTGGTACAAGCGCGCCGTCTTCTACGAGGTGCTCGTCCGCGGCTTCGCCGACAGCAACGGCGACGGCATCGGCGACCTCCGCGGCATGATCGGCAAGCTGGACTACCTGCAGTGGCTCGGTGTCGACTGCATCTGGCTGCCGCCGTTCTTCGCGTCCCCGCTGCGCGACGGCGGCTACGACGTCGCCGACTACACCGCGGTGCTGCCCGAGTTCGGCGACATCGAGGACTTCACCGAGCTGGTGGCCCAGGCCCACAGCCGCGGCATGCGCGTGATCATCGACTTCGTCATGAACCACACCTCGGACCAGCACCCCTGGTTCCAGGCCAGCCGCAACGACCCCGAGGGCCCGTACGGGGACTTCTACGTCTGGCGCGACGAGGACACCGAGTACGCCGACGCACGGATCATCTTCGTCGACACCGAGGTCTCGAACTGGACCTTCGACCCGGTCCGCAAGCAGTACTTCTGGCACCGCTTCTTCAGCCACCAGCCCGACCTGAACTTCGAGAACCCGACGGTGCAGGAGGCGATCATCGACGCCCTGCGCTTCTGGCTCGACCTGGGCATCGACGGCTTCCGGCTCGACGCTGTGCCCTACCTGTTCGAGGAGGAGGGCACCAACTGCGAGAACCTCCCGAAGACCCACGCCTTCCTCAAGAAGGTCCGCTCGGTGGTCGACGCGGAGTACCCGGACCGCGTGATGCTCTGCGAGGCCAACCAGTGGCCGGCCGACGTCGTCGAGTACTTCGGCGAGGACGGCGACGAGTGCCAGATGGCCTTCCACTTCCCGGTCATGCCCCGGTTGTTCATGGCCGTCCGCCGCGAGCAGCGGTTCCCGATCTCCGAGATCATGGCCCAGACCCCGGCCATCCCGGACAACTGCCAGTGGGGCATCTTCCTGCGCAACCACGACGAGCTGACCCTGGAGATGGTCACCGACGAGGAGCGCGACTACATGTGGGGCGAGTACGCCCAGGACCCCCGCATGAAGGCCAACATCGGCATCCGCCGGCGGCTGGCCCCGCTGCTGGACAACGACATCGACACCCTCGAGCTGTTCACGGCGCTGCTGCTGTCCCTGCCCGGGTCGCCGGTCATGTACTACGGCGACGAGATCGGCATGGGCGACAACATCTGGCTCGGTGACCGCGACGGCGTCCGCACCCCGATGCAGTGGAGCCCCGACCGCAACGGCGGGTTCTCCACCGCCGACCCGCAGCGCATGCACCTGCCGCTGATCGCCGACCCCGTCTACGGCTACCAGGTCACCAACGTCGAGGGCCAGCTGCGCAACTCCAACTCGCTGCTGCACTGGACCCGCACGCTGATCTCGGTGCGCAAGGAGCACCCGACCTTCGGCGTCGGCACCTTCGCCGAGATCGGCTCCCGCAACCCCACGGTGCTCACCTTCGTCCGCGAGTTCGGCGACGACGTCGTGCTGTGCGTCAACAACCTGTCCCGGTTCCCGCAGCCGGTCGAGCTCGACCTCCGCCGGTTCGAGGGCTACACCCCCGTCGAGCTGACCGGGCGGGTCGAGTTCCCGCAGATCGGCGTCCTGCCCTACATGCTCACCCTCGCCGGGCACGGCTTCTACTGGTTCGAGCTGTCCAAGCCCGCGGAACCGGTCACCGAGGAGGACGACGACGCCTGGGAGACCGCGACCAGCTCCAGCGTCGCGCAGTCTCTGCTGGACGCCGGGGTCGTCGGCTCGACCGAGGACCCGCCCGGTGGCACCGGCGGGCTGGGCGTCGAGGAGGGCACCCGATGAGCGCGCTGACCGACCTCCTCGCCGAGTGGATGCCGCACCAGCGCTGGTTCCCCGGCAAGGGCCGCGAGTGGTCCGGGATCACCGAGGACGGCTTCTTCCTCGACGAGGGGACGCCGGCGGTGTCCGTGCACCGGGTCCGGGTGACCTACACCGACGGCGGTGCCGAGACCTACCTGGTCCCGCTCTCCTGGCGGGGCGCCCCGGACGACGAGCTGGCCCACGCCTACGTCGGTGCGGTCGGGGACAACCACGCCTACGACGGTCTGCGCGACCGCGAGGCCACCGTGCCGTGGCTGACCCACCTGGTCGCGGCCTCGACCGTCGGTCCGCTGCACTTCCACCCGGCGGGCGTCGCCTACATCCCCGAGGGGGTGCCCGGCGACGTCATCTCCGGCGAGCAGTCCAACACCTCGCTGATCTACGGCGAGACCGCGATCATGAAGGTGTTCCGCCGCCTCGAGCCCGGGCTCAACCCCGACGTCGAGGTGCACGACGCGCTGCGGGCGACCGAGAACCCGCACATCGCCCCGCTGCTGGGCCACGTGGAGGTCGACGAGGACGGCGGCGAGTCGGCCACCGTGGCCTTCCTGCAGTCCTTCGTCCCCAACGCCAGCGACGGGTGGCGGCTGGCCACCTCGAGCGTGCGGGACCTCTACGCCGAGGCCGACCTGCACGCCGACGAGGTCGGCGGTGACTTCGCCGGCGAGGCCGAGCGGCTGGGCGAGGCCACCGCCAGCGTGCACCGCGACCTCGCCCGGGTGCTGCCGACCGCCGAGGCCGGTGCCGAGTGGTACGCGCAGCTGGCGGCGCAGCTCATCGCCCGGCTCGACGCCGCCACGGCGATCGTGCCCGAGCTGGCCGAGCACGCCGACGGGCTGCGCGTCCTCTACGGCGCCGTCGGCGACATCGCCGAGCCGACCACGGCCCAGCGCGTGCACGGCGACCTCCACCTGGGTCAGGTGCTGCGCACCACGACCGGCTGGATCGTGCTGGACTTCGAGGGCGAGCCGGCCCGCTCGCTGGCCGCCCGGCGCGAGCTGGACTCCCCGCTGCGCGACGTGGCCGGCATGCTGCGGTCCTTCGACTACGCCGCCCGGCACATGCTGGTCGAGCAGCCCGGCGACCCGCAGCTGGCCTACCGCGCGCAGGAGTGGGCCGAGCGCAACCGCACCGCGTTCTGCGCCGGCTACGCCGCAGCCAGCGGTACCGACCCCGCGACCTCGCCCCTGCTGCGCGCCCTCGAGGCGGACAAGGCCGTCTACGAGTGCGTCTACGAGGCGCGCAACCGGCCGAACTGGCTCATGATCCCGTTGACCTCCCTGGCCCGGCTCGCCAGCAGCTGACCGACCCATTCATCCGTGCCCCCGGGGCACGCAGGCAGGACGGAGCTCCCATGACGACCCAGGACCAGCCGAACGACCCCCTCGACCCCGACGACCTCCAACGGGTCGTGACCGAGAAGACCGAGGCGTTCGAGGCCGAGCTCGAGCAGGCCGAGCGGGACAGCCCCAGCCCGCCCAGCACCGGCGTCACCGCCACGCCCGTGGTCGCCCCGGCCCCGATCGCCGAGCCCGGCAACCCGTCGGCGCCCTCGGCGCCGCAGCCCGAGCCGCCCGACGACGACCCGGCCGAGGTCTCCTACCCCGAGCCCCGCGAGGACGGCACCCAGGCCGGCACCGGTGGCGACTCCCCCGCCCGCACCTCCGACATCAGCCCGGCGTCCACCAGCCCGGACGACGACGGCGGCACCCCGGAGCCGTCCCCCACCGCGGACCCCGCCCCGGGCAGCACGCCCGCCGACGAGGACCACGGGTTCTCGGGCTTGACCGGCGTCGCGTCCCCCGGCCGCACCCGCTCGGCCTCCGCGGCGGCCCCGACCGCCCCGGCCGTGGTCGAGGGCGCCCCGGTCGACGCCGCGGCGGTGCGGGCGGTCGTCGAGGGCTGGTCGCACGACCCGCACGGCATCCTCGGGGCGCACCCGGTCGGCGACGGCTGGGCGGTGCGCACCCTGCGCCCGGACGCCGTGTCGGTCAGCGTGGTCGACCAGGACGGCAGCCGGTACGACGCCACCCAGCTGCACGGCGGCGGGGTCTACGAGGCCACGCTGCCCCAGCAGCCCGGCGACTACCGGGTCGAGGTCGTCTACGGCGACGGCCAGGGCGGCACGAACACCGTGCTGGCCGACGACCCGTACCGGTGGCTGCCCACCCTCGGCGAGGTCGACCAGCACCTGATCCGCGAGGGCCGGCACGAGCGCCTGTGGGAGGTGCTCGGTGCGCACGTGCGCAGCTACGACACCCCCGGCGGCACCGTCACCGGTGTCTCGTTCGCCGTGTGGGCCCCCAACGCCCGCGGGGTGAAGGTCACCGGCGACTTCGACTGGTGGCAGGCCCGCGCGCTGCCGATGCGCTCGCTGGGGTCCTCCGGCGTCTGGGAGCTGTTCGTGCCCGGCGCCGAGGTGGGGCAGCGGTACCGCTTCCACGTGCTGGGCGCCGACGGCCAGTGGCGGGAGAAGAGCGACCCGATGGCCTTCGCCACCGAGGTGCCCCCGCTGAACGCCAGCGTCATCACGCAGTCCACCTACGAGTGGGCCGACGACGAGTGGCTGGCCGACCGGGCGCTGGGCAACTGGCACGAGCGGCCGGTCAGCGCCTACGAGGTGCACGTCGGGTCCTGGAAGCAGGGGCTGTCCTACCGGCAGCTGGCCGACGAGCTGGTCGAGTACGCCACCTACGCCGGGTTCACCCACCTGGAGTTCATGCCGGTCGCCGAGCACCCCTTCGGCGGCTCGTGGGGCTACCAGGTCAGCGGCTACTTCGCGCCGTCGGCCCGCTTCGGCGTGCCCGACGACTTCCGCTACCTGGTCGACAAGGCCCACCAGGCCGGCCTCGGCGTCCTCATCGACTGGGTGCCGGCGCACTTCCCCAAGGACGCCTGGTCGCTGGGCCGCTTCGACGGCACCGCGCTCTACGAGCACGGCGACCCCCAGCGCGGCGAGCAGATGGACTGGGGCACGTTCGTCTTCGACTTCGGCCGCTCCGAGGTGCGCAACTTCCTGGTCGCCAACGCCCTGTACTGGTGCAAGGAGTTCCACGTCGACGGCCTGCGGGTCGACGCCGTCGCCTCGATGCTCTACCTCGACTACTCCCGCAAGGAGGGCGAGTGGACGCCGAACGTGCACGGCGGGCGGGAGAACCTCGAGGCCGTGGCGTTCCTGCAGGAGATGAACGCGACCGTCTACCGCGAGGTGCCCGGCGTGATGACCATCGCCGAGGAGTCGACCGCGTGGCCGGGCGTCACCCGGCCCACCTACCTGGGCGGCCTGGGCTTCGGCTTCAAGTGGAACATGGGCTGGATGCACGACTCGCTCGGCTACGTCGAGAAGCAGCCGGTGCACCGGGTCTACCACCACAACCAGCTGACGTTCTCCCTGGTCTACGCCTACAGCGAGAACTACGTGCTGCCCATCAGCCACGACGAGGTCGTCTACGGCAAGGGCTCGCTGCTGCGCAAGATGCCCGGCGACCGCTGGCAGCAGCTGGCCAACGTGCGTGCCTACCTGGCCTACATGTGGGCCCACCCCGGCAAGCAGCTGCTGTTCATGGGCCAGGAGTTCGCCCAGGACGGCGAGTGGGCCGACTCCCGCTCGCTGGACTGGTGGCACCTCGACGACCCCGCGCACCGCGGGGTGCTCTCCCTGGTCGCCGACCTCAACGGCCGGTACAAGGAGAACGAGGCGCTCTGGAGCCAGGACGTCGACCCCGCCGGTTTCCAGTGGATCGACGCCAACGACGCCGCGGGCAACGTGCTGAGCTTCCTGCGCTACGGCAAGGGCGGCCAGGCGCTGGCCTGCGTCGCCAACTTCGCCGGCACCCCGCACTCCGGCTACCGCATCGGGCTGCCCCGCGGTGGCCGCTGGCGCGAGGTGCTCAACACCGACGCCGAGGCCTACGGCGGTTCCGGCGTCGGCAACCTGGGGGGCATCGACGCCGTCCCCGAGCCGTGGCACGGCCAGCCCTTCTCGGCCATGGTCAGCGTGCCTCCGCTGGCCACCACCTGGTTCCTGCACGAGGGCTGAGCCCTGCGGTGCGGACCACCCACCCGAGGTGGTCCGCACCGGGGCTCGTCGCGCCCGGGCAGCGCGTCGGCCATGATGTGACGGCCGTCCGGAGCCCGTCCCGGACCGACGAGAACGGGAACCCATGACCGTGACGTCCCGCCCGGTGGCCGTGGTCGCCGGCATCGTGTCCGCGGCGCTGCTGCTCACCGGCTGCGGCACGACCCTGGTGCCGGGCCGGGCGTCGTCGGCCGAGCCGCCGATCACCGACGTCGCGCCGGCGGACTTCCCCATCACCGGGGCGGCCGAGACCGAGGCCGACGTCACCGCCCGCAACTCGCTGGCCGACCTCAACGACTTCTGGGCCCAGACGTTCCCCGAGGTGTACGGCGAGGACTTCCCGGCGCTGACCGGTGGCTACTTCTCCGTCGACCCGGGTGACGTCGACGAGTCGCAGTACCCCGACGGAGAGATCGGCTGCAGCTCCGCCCCCGAGGAGGTGGAGCAGAACGCCTTCTACTGCCCACCCGACAGCGGCACCTCGAACGAGGACTCCATCAGCTACGACCGGGCCTTCCTGCAGGAGCTCGGCGACCAGTTCGGCCGGTTCCTGCCGGCGCTGATCATGGCCCACGAGTTCGGCCACGCCGTTCAGGGGCGGGTCGGCTACCCGGCCGACGACACGTCGATCAACACCGAGACCCAGGCCGACTGCTTCGCCGGCGCCTGGACCCGCTGGGTGGCCGACGGCAACGCCAGCCACGAGACCATCCGTGCCCCCGAGCTCGACGACCTGCTGGCCGGGTACTACGTGGTCCGCGACCCGCCGGGCACCGACCCCGCCGCCGAGCAGGCCCACGGCTCCTACTTCGACCGGGTCTCGGCCATCCAGGACGGCTTCGACGGCGGGGCGGCGGCCTGCCGGGACAACTACGAGTCCGACCGGCGCTTCACGCAGGCCGAGTTCACCGACGAGGAGCTGGCCGAGGGCGGCACCGGGAACGCGCCGCCCGACGAGATCGCCGCGGTGATCGAGAGCGCGCTGCCCGAGTACTACGCGGACTCGTTCCCCTCGGACCTGGGCACCGATTTCACCGAGCCCACGATCGAGCCCTTCGACGGCACTGCGCCGTCCTGCGCCGGGATGAACACCGACACCAACGCCGGCTTCTGCCCGGACGGGGACATCGTCTACTACGACCAGACGGACCTGGCGGAGCCCGCCTACCGGGACATCGGCGACTACGCGGTGCTCACCGCCGTGGCCATCCCCTACGGCATCGCCGCTCGCGACCAGCTGGGCCTGTCCACCGACGACGAGGACGCCATCCGGTCGGCCACCTGCCAGGCCGGCGCCTTCTCGGGCGCCGCCCTCAACGGGGAGGTCACCTCCATCGCGCTCTCCCCCGGCGACTTCGACGAGGCGGTGCAGTTCCTGCTGGCCTACGGCAAGGACCCGACCGTGTTCCCCGACGTCGGGCTCTCCGGCTTCCAGCTGGTCGACGTCTTCCGCCAGGGCTACCTCTACGGCCTCACCGCCTGCGGGCTGCAGGCCTAGCCCGCAGGGGGCTAGAAGAGGGCGGCCGAGAGCTGGCGGCGGGCGGCGCCGACCCGCGGGTCGTCGTCGCCGACCACGCCGAACAGCTCGACCAGGTGCACCCGCGCGGCGTCCCGGTCCTCACCGGCGGTGCGGCGGACGACGTCCAGCAGCCGGGCGAAGGCGCCGTCGATGTCCCCGGTGCCCAGCAGGAAGTCGGCGGCCCGGGTCTGCGCCGCGACGTCGTCGGGGGCGGCGTCGGCCTCGACCAGCGCGTTCGGGCCGGCGGCCTCGGCGCGGCGGAACAACTGCACCTGCTTGATGGCCACCGAGGCGACCGGGTGGGTGGGCTCGGCGTCGAGGATCTGCTGGTAGGCCGCCTCGGCGCCGGCCAGGTCACCGGCGTCCAGCGCGGCCTCGGCGGCGTCCAGGCGCGGGTCCTCGGGCTCGGCCGGCTCGGCCCCCTCGGCACCCTCGGGCAGCCCGCCACCGGTGGTGGCGCCGACCAGCTCCGTGACGAACTGCCGGGCCTGCTCCTCGGGGATGGCGCCGCTGAACTCGGCGACCAGCTGGCCCTGCCACACCGCCTTGACCGCCGGGATGCCCTGCACGCGCAGGCCCTGCGCCAGGTTCGGGTTGGCGTCGACGTCGACCTTGGCCAGCACCCACGCGCCGCCGCCCTCGGCGGCGAGCTTCTCCAGCACCGGCGACAGCTGCTTGCAGGGCCCGCACCACTCGGCCCACAGGTCGAGCACGACCGGCACCTGGAACGACCGGTCGATGACCTCGGTCTGGAAGGTGGCCTCGTCGACGTCCACCACGGTGCCACCGGGCGCACCGGCCGGCGCACCGGGCGCGGGCGGCGGTGCCGCAGCGGCCCGGGCAGCGGCGTCCGAGCGGGCCTTGACCGCGGCCAGGTCGACCGCGCCGGCCAACGAGGCGGCCAGCTGGGCCTGCTGCGCGGCGGCGCGCGGATCGGTGGGCTGACCGGGTCGAGCGGGGCGGTTCGGCTGCATGGCGACCATCGTCCCACCGCCGGGCGCCGGGCTCCTGGCGAGCCGTCGAGCGCCGGGTGAGCATTCTCACGACCGGTTGCGACCAGCCCCCGCCCCCTGCCTACGGTGGTCGCCGCCCGGTCGGGTCGACCACCCGCCGGGCACCGCCGGGACCAGCACGAGGTCCGCAGCGGGCAGTTCCCCCGTCGGCCGCCAGCGCGGCGCGCGGGATCCAGGATGCGCCGGAGCGCAACTGCCCCACGACCGCCCCGCCCGACCGCCGTCCGTGCGCGTCGAGGTCCGGGGACGATGCCCGGCGGGCGAACCGCGAAAGGACGGCCCGCTCCTCCATGGCCCTCGCCTCCACCCGCTCCACCCGTCTGCGCCGTACCGGCCAGGCGATGTTCACCGGTGTCGCCGCCACCCTGGCCGTCGGGGTCCTCCCCGGCGCCGTCGGGACGGCGTCCGCCGCCCCCGCGGCCGTCACGGCACCTGCCGCGCCCTCATCGGGCATCGTGGCCCCGACCCCGGCCACCCAGGTCGCCGTCGACCACGCCATGGCCCAGGTCGGCAAGGCCTACGCCTACGGCGGCAATGGCCCCGACGCCTACGACTGCTCGGGCCTCACCACCCAGGCCTACGCCGCGGCCGGCGTCGAGCTCCCCCGCCGCAGCGCCGACCAGGCCACGGTCGGCACCCCGGTCGACCGCTCGGCCCTGCTGCCCGGCGACCTGGTCTTCTACTACTCCCCCGTGAGCCACGTGGGCATCTACATCGGCGACGGCCAGATGGTGAACGCGCTGAACTCGGACACCGGCGTGGTCGTCAGCAGCGTGGACATGCCCGGCTACGCCGGCGCCTCCCGCGTCGCCTGACCCGGTCCATCCCCGGCCCCGGCCCCGGCCCCGACCCCGCTGGATGTCACATCCAGCGGGGTCGGGGCGTGCGGACACTGCTGGATGTCACATCCAGCGGCCGGGGTCGGTCCGCAGGGCACGGCCCAGGGAGCGCCTGGGTGCCCTCCCGGCCTGTGGACAACTCGGTGTCCGGCCCTCGGGCTGCGGCACCCTGCACCCGTGCCGCCCGTCCCCCGCTGCCCGCCGGAGCTCCGCGCCGTCGTCTTCCGCGGGTCGACGGCGATCCGGGACGGCCAGGTGACAGCCGGGCAGCTGCGCTCGCACGCCTTCACCTCCCTGGCCCGCGACGTCTACGCCGGCCCCGACGTCGTGCTCGACCACCGCGCCCGGATCACCGCCGTCCGGCTGCTCCTGCCGTCGGCCGTCGTGTCCGGTCGCAGCGCAGCGGTGGTGTGGGGGGTCCCGCTGGCCGAGCCCCGGGACGACGTCGAGGTGACCTTGCCGCCCGCGTGCACCGCAGGGCGGGTGGACGGCGTCCGAGCACGCCGCCGGGTGCTCCCCGCTGCCGACGTCGTCCTGCGCGGGGACGCCGCGGTGACCGACCTGGCCCGTACCGCCCTCGACCTCGCCGGGTGCGCCCCGCGGGACGACGCCGTCGCCCTCGTCGACCGGTTCCTGGGCGCGGTCCCCCTCAGCCACGACGAGCTGCTCGTCGCCGCTGTCGCCGACCGGACGCGCGGAGCTCGTCGGGCCGAGGCGGTGGTGCGGCTGGCCGACGGGCTCGCCGAGTCGCCGATGGAGACCGTCGTCCGGCTGCTGCTGCACCGGTCGCGCCTCCCGACCCCGGTGGCCCAGTTCCGCGTGGTCCACGACGGCCGGGAGATCGCCCGGGTCGACTTCGCCTGGCCCGACCGGAAGGTCGCGGTCGAGTACGACGGCCGCTGGCACGGCGAGCCCGGCCAGTTCGCCCGCGACCGCACCCGGCTCAACCGGCTCACCGCCGCCGGCTGGCGGGTCGTGTTCGTGACCGCCGAGGACCTCCGGAACCCGAGCGCGCTGGTGGCCCGAGTGGCCGCCGAGCTGGCCCGCTCGATGTGACATCCCGTCGTGTCCCGGCCGGCCGACCCCGCTGGATGTCACATCCAGCGGGGTGTCAGGCCAGGGTCAGGACGGCGGGGCCGGGCGGAGCGGGGGGACTTCCCGCAGGCCGAAGACCTTCCGGAGCGCCACCCGCGCGGCGTTGTCGCCGCACATGCCGTGCACGGCCGGGCCGGGCGGGGTGGCCGCCGAGGCCAGGAACACGTGGTCCATCGGCGTGGAGTAGGTGTTCCAGCGCGGCACCGGGCGGGCGAGCATCTGCAGCAGGGATGCCTCGCCGTTGGAGATGTCGCCGCCCACGTTGTTCGGGTTCCACTGCTGCATCTGCGGCGCGGTCTTGGTCGCCCGGGCCAGGATCGTGTCCCGGAAGCCCGGCGCGAATCGCTCGACCTGCGCCTCGATCTGGGTCGTCATGTCGACCGTCGAGCCGTGCGGCACGTGCACGTAGGCCCAGAAGACGTGCTTGCCCTCGGGCGCCCGGGTCGGGTCCACGACGGTGGGCTGGACGGCCAGCACGTAGGGCTGGTCGGTGAGCCGCCCGGCGGCCGGCGCGGCCTCGCCGGCGATGGTCTCGGCCAGCGTGCCGGCCACGTGCACCGTGCCGGCCCGGCGGACGTCGGCGTTGGTCCACGGCACCGGGTCCGACAGCGCCCAGTCGATCTTGAACACCCCGGGCCCGTGCTTGTAGCGGTTCACCCAGCGCGCGTAGCCGCCGGTCAGCCGGTCACCGGCCATCTGCACGAACGCGTCGGGCGAGGTGTCCAGCAGCACCGCCGGGACGCCGTCGAACTCGCGCAGGTCGGTGACCTCGTGGCCGTACTCCACCGAGCCGCCCTGCTGCTCGAGCGCGGTCACCATCGCGTCGGCCATCCGCTGGGTGCCGCCCTCGGGCAGCGGCCAGCCGCGGTGGTGGGCCAGCATCGACAGCACCATGCCCAGCCCGGCGGTGAGCGGGCGGGTGAGGTCGAGCATGCCGTGCGCGGCCGCCCCGCCGATCAGCGCGCGGGCCGGCTCGCCGTCGAAGGCCTTGTGCGCCAGCCAGCGGACGTTCGGCAGCGCGTTCAGCGCGAAGCGGGTGATCGCCGGGATGCTGCGGGTGGGCAGCCGGCGGAACGCCGAGGACAGGAAGAAGTCGATGACGTCGTCCCCGTGCTCGACCAGCTGGCCGAACAGCGCCCGGTAGGCCGCGGCGTCGGAGCCCAGGCCCGCGGCGGTCTGCTCGAGCGACCGGTACGCGACCGCGGCGTCGCCGCCGTCCAGCGGGTGGGCGTAGGCCACCTCGGGGTGCAGCATGCGCACCCCGCGCGACGCCCAGTCGAACTCGCGGAAGAACGGCGAGGCGACCCCCATGGGGTGCACGGCCGAGCAGATGTCGTGGGCGAAGCCCGGGAGGGTGACCTCCTCGGTGCGCATGCCGCCGCCGGCCCGCTCGGCCCGCTCGACGACCTGCACCCGCAGGCCCGCGGCCGACAACCGCAGCGCGGCGGCGAGCCCGTTCGGTCCGGCCCCGACGACGACGGCATCAGGCTGGGAGCTCATGCCGGCCAGTCTCCCCTGCCGGCCCTCACAGCCGCCCGACGAGCTCGTCGGCCGCCGCGTAGGGGTCGCACTCCCCCGCCACGACCCGGTCGGCCAGCGCGTCGATCGCCGCGGCGCCCCCGACGTCCCCCATGCGGCGGCGGAGCTCGCCGACCGCGATGGCCTCGATCTCCCGGGCGGCGCGCACGCGCCGGCGGCGGGTGCCCTCACCGGACGACGCCAGCCAGTCCCGGTGCTCGCCGACCCGGGTCAGGACCTCGTCGATGCCCTCGCCGGCCGACGCCACGGTGCGCACGACCGGCGGCCGCCACCCGCTGTCGGCGGCCATCGTCAGCATGGCGCGCAGCTCGCGGGCGGTGCGGTCGGCCCCCTCGCGGTCTGCCTTGTTCACCACGAAGACGTCGGCCACCTCGAGGATGCCGGCCTTCGCCGCCTGGATGCCGTCGCCCATGCCCGGCGCAACCAGCACCAGCGTGGTGTCGGCCAGCGAGGCCACCTCCAGCTCCGACTGGCCCACCCCGACCGTCTCGACCACGACGACGTCGCAGCCGGCGCCGTCGAGCACCCGCAGTGCCTGCGGCGTGGCCCAGGAGAGCCCGCCCAGGTGGCCCCGTGAGGCCATCGACCGGATGTAGACCCCGGGGTCGTCGGCGTGCGCGCCCATGCGCACCCGGTCGCCCAGCAACGCGCCCCCGGAGAACGGGGACGACGGGTCGACCGCCAGCACCCCCACCCGCAGGTCGCGGGCGCGCAGCCCGCTGACCAGCGCGGTGGTCGTCGTCGACTTGCCGACCCCGGGCGATCCGGTGATGCCCAGCACCTGCGCGCGGCCGGTGTGCGGGGCCAGCGCCGCCGCCACCTCGCGCAGGGCCGGGCTCTCCTGCTCGACCAGCGAGATCAGCCGGGCGACCGAGCGGGGGTCGCCGTCCCGGGCGCCGGCGACCAGGGCGCCGACGTCCGGGGAACGGCGTCCCATCTCAGGCAGCGGGGACGTGCACGACCAGGGCGTCGCCCTGACCACCGCCACCGCACAGCGCGGCCGCACCGACCCCGCCACCGCGGCGGCCCAGCTCCAGCGCCAGGTGCAGCACGATGCGGGCCCCGCTCATGCCGACCGGGTGACCCAGGGCGATCGCGCCGCCGTTCACGTTGACCTTCTCGGGGTCCAGGCCCAGCTCGCGGGTGGACACGATGCCCACCGCCGCGAAGGCCTCGTTGATCTCGACCAGGTCCAGGTCGGTCGGGTCGATGCCCTCGCGTGCGCAGGCCGCGGCGATCGCCCGCGAGGGCTGCTGCTGCAGCGTGGCGTCCGGGCCGGCGACGACGCCGTGCGCGCCGATCTCGGCCAGCACGGTCAGCCCGAGCTCGGCGGCCTTCGCCGCGCTCATGACCACGACGGCGGCGGCGCCGTCGGAGATCTGCGAGGCGGTGCCGGCGGTGATCGTGCCGTCCTTGCTGAAGGCCGGCTTGAGCTTGCCGAGGGACTCCGTGGTCGTGTCGGCCCGGATGCCCTCGTCCTCGCGGAACTCGATCGGGTCGCCCTTCCGCTGCGGGATGGAGACGGTGACGATCTCGTCGTCGAACAGGCCGTTCTTGTGCGCGGCAGCGGCCCGCTGGTGGCTGGCGGCGGCGAAGGCGTCCTGGTCCTCGCGGGTCAGCTCGTAGCGGCTGTTGGCCTGCTCGGTCAGCAGACCCATGGCGACCTGGTCGAAGGTGTCGGTCAGCCCGTCGTGGTTCATCGAGTCGACCAGCTTCGTGTCGCCGAACTTCACGCCGGTGCGGCTGGTCGGCAGCAGGTGCGGTGCCTGGGTCATCGACTCCATGCCGCCCGCGACGACGACCTCGAACTCGCCGGCGCGGATGAGCTGGTCGGCCAGCGCGATCGCGTCGAGGCCGGACAGGCACACCTTGTTCAGGGTGAAGGAGGGCACGGTCATCGGGATGCCGCCGGCGACCGCGGCCGGGCGGGCCGGGTTCTGGCCGGCGCCGGCCTGGATGACCTGACCCATGATCACGTAGTCGACCTGGTCGCCGGTGATGCCGGCCTTCTCCAGGGCGCCCTTGATGGCCACCCCGCCCAGGTCGGCGGCCGAGAAGTCCTTGAGCGAGCCGAGCAGCCGGCCCATCGGGGTGCGGGCGCCGCCGACGATGACGGAGCGGTTCTGGGCTGCGGGCTGGCTCACGATGTCCTCCAGTCGGTCCGGCCGCCCTCGTTGGCGGCCTCGTCCGGTCCGCCAGCCTAGGACGACGGGGCACCCGGCGCCGACGGGCCGTGACGCAGTTCACCGGGCGGGGCCCAGGTTTCCGTTGCGCACAACCGGGCACGGCATCCAGGACCGGCCCGCCACTGCGGGCACATCGACACGGGAGGTTGCACCTATGGCACGGCTCACCGTCGGCACCGAGAATTCCGCCCCGATCGACCTGCACTACACCGACGTCGGCTCCGGCCGACCGGTTGTGCTCATCCACGGCTGGCCGCTGTCCGGTCGCTCCTGGGAGGCCCAGGTCCCCGCGCTGGTCGAGGCCGGGCACCGGGTCATCACCTACGACCGCCGCGGTTTCGGCGACAGCTCCCAGCCGTGGGGCGGCTACGACTACGACACCTTCGCCGCGGACCTGGACCAGCTGCTGACCCACCTGGACCTGTCCGACGTCACCCTCGTCGGCTTCTCGATGGGCGGCGGCGAGGTCGTCCGCTACATCTCGACCTACGGCACCCAGCGGGTGGCCAAGGCCGTGCTGGCCGCCGCCGTCCCGCCCTACCTCTACAAGAGCGACGACAACCCCGACGGCGGTCTGGACGACGCCACGATCGAGCAGTTCCAGGCCGGCGTCACCACCGACCGCCCGGACTTCCTGCGCACCTTCACCACCGAGTTCGTGACCCCCGGCGGTGGCGGGGCGCTCAAGGGCAAGACCGGCTCGGTCAGCCAGGGCATGTACGACTACCTGCTGCAGATCGCCAACTTCGCCTCGCCGAAGGGCACGCTGGACTGCATCACCGCCTTCGGGAAGACCGACTTCCGGGCCGACATCGCGAAGATCACCGTCCCGCTGCTGGTCATCCACGGCGACAGCGACGCCGTCGTCCCGTTCGAGGTCAGCGGGAAGCGCGTCGCCGAGTCCGTCCCGGGCGCGAAGCTCGTGGTCGTCGAGGGCGGCCCGCACGGCATCAACGCCAGCCACGCCGAGCAGTTCAACCGCGAGCTGATCGCCTTCATCGGCTCCTGACACCGCCGACGAGGCCGGCCGTCCCCGAGGGACGGCCGGCCTCGTCGTGTGTGCAGGCTCACTGCGGTCCGACCGGTCGGGCAGGTGCGCGGTACCGCCGGTCACGGCAACATGCCCGCATGAGCGTCGACGGAGCCGCACTGCCCACCGAGCTGTTCACCACCATCGACCACGTCGGGATCGCCGTCCCGGACCTGGACGAGGCGATCGCCTTCTACGACCGGGCCTTCGGGGTGCGGTCGGTGCACGAGGAGACCAACGAGGACCAGGGCGTCCGCGAGGCGATGCTCGCCGTCGGGTCGGGCGACACCCGGATCCAGCTGCTGGCCCCGCTGACCCCGGAGTCCACGATCGCGAAGTTCATCGGCCGGTCGGGCCCGGGCCTGCAGCAGCTGGCCTTCCGGGTCACCGACGTCGAGGCGGTCAGCGCGACGCTGCGCGAGCGCGGCCTCCGGCTGCTCTACGACGAGCCCCGCCGCGGCACCGCCGGCAGCCGGGTCAACTTCGTGCACCCCAAGGACGCCGGCGGTGTCCTGGTGGAACTCGTGGAACCGGCCACATCGCACTGACTTCTGGGCTACTCGCCAGTAACATCCACAGCCGCACTACCGAGCCAACGACGACCCGGGAGCACAGCGTGAACGAGATCAGGGACGCCATCCTGTCCGACCAGCTCAGCGACATCGGAGGGCTGGGCGTGCCCGGGTCCTACCGCGCGGTGCTGGTGCGCAAGGACGAGCAGGACATGTTCGAGGGCCTGGCCACCAAGGACAAGGACCCCCGCAAGAGCCTGCACGTCGAGGAGGTGCCCACCCCGGAGCTGGGCCCCGGTGAGGCGATCGTCGCGGTGATGGCGTCGTCGGTGAACTACAACACCGTCTGGACGTCGATCTTCGAGCCGGTGAGCACCTTCGGGTTCCTGGAGCGCTACGGCCGGCTGTCCGAGTACACGAAGCGGCACGACCTGCCCTACCACGTGGTGGGCTCCGACCTGGCCGGCGTGGTGCTGGCCGTCGGACCCGGGGTGAACAAGTGGAAGGCCGGCGACGAGGTCGTCGCCCACTGCCTCTCGGTCGAGCTCGAGGACCCGGCCGGCCACGACGACACGATGATGGACCCGCAGCAGCGCATCTGGGGCTTCGAGACCAACTTCGGCGGCCTGGCCGAGCTGGCGCTGGTCAAGAGCAACCAGCTGCTGCCCAAGCCGGCCCACCTGACGTGGGAGGAGGCCGCCGCGCCGGGCCTGGTCAACGCGACGGCCTACCGCCAGCTGGTCAGCAAGAACGGCGCGAACATGAAGCAGGGCGACACCGTCCTCATCTGGGGCGCCTCGGGCGGCCTGGGCTCCTACGCCACCCAGATGGCCCTCAACGGCGGCGCCATCCCCGTCTGCGTGGTCTCCAGCCCCGAGAAGGCCGAGATCGTGCGGAGGATGGGCGCCGAGCTGGTCATCGACCGCTCCGCCGAGGGCTACCGGTTCTGGAAGGACGAGAACACCCAGGACCCCAAGGAGTGGCAGCGGTTCGGCAAGAAGATCCGCGAGCTCACCGGCGGCGAGGACATCGACATCGTCTTCGAGCACCCGGGCCGGGAGACCTTCGGCGCGAGCGTCTACGTCGCGAAGAAGGGCGGCACGATCGTCACCTGCGCCTCGACCTCGGGCTACATGCACCAGTACGACAACCGGTACCTCTGGATGAACCTGAAGAAGATCCTGAGCTCGCACTTCGCGAACTACAAGGAGGCCTACGAGGCCAACCGGCTCATCGACAAGGGGCTCATCCACCCGACCCTGTCGAAGGTCTACGGCATGGAGGACGTCGGGCAGGCCGCCCGCGACGTCCAGACCAACACCCACCAGGGCAAGGTCGGCGTGCTCACCCTGGCCCCCGAGGAGGGTCTCGGGGTCCGCGACACCGCCAAGCGCGAGCAGCACCTCGAGGCGATCAACCGGTTCCGCGGGCTGTGAGACTGCTGCGGACCGGCTCGTCACGCACGAGCCGGTCCGCCGGTTCTGGAAGGATGGACCCATGAGCGACCCCCACTCCGAACTGCTCCCGCTCCGCGAGGCCACGTACTCCTTCGAGGTGGTCCGCAAGGGGTACCACCGCGACCAGGTGGCCGAGGCGATCGAGCGTCTGGACGCAGATCTGCGGGTCACCATGGCCGACCGCGACGCCGCGGCGACCCGGTCCGCGGACCTCGCCGCGCAGCTGTCGGCCCTGCACCAGGAGATCGAGGGCCTGCGCCGCAAGGCCGCCTCGGCCGGGGCGCCCACCTTCGAGAACATGGGCGAGCGCATCTCGCACATGCTCCGGCTGGCCGAGGAGGAGGCCGCCGAGGTGCGTCGTCGCGCCGCCGAGGAGGCCGACGCCGTCCGCGAGCGGATCACCGCCGAGGAGAACGCCTCCGTCCAGCGCCAGGCGCAGGCCGGCGCCGAGGCCGAGCGGGTGCTCGCCGAGGCCCGCCACGAGGCCGAGCAGATCGGCGCCAAGGCCCAGGCCCGCGCCGACGAGCTGGTCACCAAGGCCCAGGAGCGGGTGGCCCAGCTCGACACCGACTCGCAGGCCCGGCGGACCAAGATCGAGGAGGACTTCGAGATCGCCCAGCGGGCGCGCCGCAGTGAGGCCGCCCGGCTGGAGGACGAGCGCGAGAAGGGGTCCGTGCAGGCCGCGCAGCAGCGGGTCACCGCCGCCACGGAGAAGGCCGCCGCCACCGTGGCCGCCGCCGAGGAGGAGGCCGCGGCCATCCGCCGGGTCCGCGACGAGCTGGCCTCCCGCCTGCACGAGGTCCGCAGTCTGCTCGGCCGGCTGCCCGGTCTGGACGACGCGCCCGCAGCCGCCGAGAAGGGCACCGAGAAGGCTGCGGACAGGGGCACCGACGAGGGCACGGACAGGCCCGCCGCGACCGGGGCCAGCGCCTCGGGTGCCGGCTCCTCGAGCGCCGCCCCTGCCCCGCGGTCCGCCGCCGCTCCGCCGACCACCCCTGCGCCGTCCGACGGCGCCCCGGCGAAGCAGGCCCCGGCCGTCGCCCAGCCGGCCCCCGCCCGCCCCGAGGCGCCGGCCCGGCCCGCCGGCTCGGGCCCTGCACCGGCGCTGCCCAACCGTCCTCCGGTGCAGCGCCCGGCGCCGGCCCAGCAGTCTGGCCCCCAGCAGTCCGGCCCCCAGCAGCCGAGCACCCGGCCGGCCGGGGCCGGGCCGGAGACCAGCCCGAAGCCGGCGGCCGACGGCCCGGCCACCGCGGTGCAGCCCGCCGTCCGGTCGGTGCCCACCGGCAGCCAGCCCGCGCAGTCCGGGGACGACCGCCGGTCCTGACCCCGGTCGGCCGCTGGGCGTGATCCCGCCGATCACGGTCGAGCGAGGGCCGGGAGTGGCCAGCCGTGACCGTGCGTGTCAAGGTCGTCACGACGTCGTCAGTCCGACGTGCTGCTGCCGTCGCCGGAGGGGGTGCCGTGTCCGCCTCCGGCGACGACCGCCAGCACCGGCACCGGTCCACCGGCAGGCAGCGCGCCCGCTGGTTCGTGGTGGCCCCGCTCGCCGCCGTGGTCGTCGCCGGCCTCGTCTCGGCCCGGGCGCTGCGCAGCTCGCCCCTCGCCGACGACGGCGCCCTGACCGCCCCGGCGTGGGAGTGGTTGCACGGTGGCGCCGCCCCCCAGCTGCTCACCCCCGACGGGTTGGCGGTCGCGCACACGGCGGCCGGCGCCTGGCTGACCCGGTCCTTCGACCGCGGCACCGGCCTGGCCGCGGCCGGTCGGGAGCTGCTCTGGGCCGCCCTCCTCCTGTCCTGCCTGCTGCTCTGGCGGCTGGCCCGGCGCACCCGGCTCGGTGATGCCGGTGCCTGCGTCGCCGTCCTGGTGCTCGGGGCCGTCCCGGGTCTGGTGATGGTGCACGCGGTGAGCGCTCCGGCGGCCTGGGCGGTGCCGTGGATGCTGCTGGCCGCCTGGCTGGCGGTGGGCCGGCGGCGGCGCGCGGTCCGGGTGCTGGGCGGCCTGGCCCTCGTCCCCGCGGTGCTGCTGGCGCCGGACGTGCTGCTGCTCCTGGTCGCCGGCACCGCGGGCGGCCTGTCCACCGGCCGCCTGGGCCGCCGGTGGTCCCCCCGCACCCGCACGGTCACCGCCGGGCTGCTGGCCCCCGTGTTCGTCGCGGTGGTCCTGCTGCTGCCCCGCTGGGACCCCCAGCCCGACGTCCTGGCCCCCTGGGCGGCCGGGGAGACCCGGTCGGTGCTGCTGACCGCCGGGCTGCTCGGCGCCGGTGTGCTGGCCGCCTGGCTCCTCCCCCGCTGGCGTCCGCCGGCCGCTGCCCTCGCCGCCACGACGCTGGCCGCCATCGCACCGCCGGGCCGGTTCTCCGCGCTGGTGGTGTGCCTCCCCGTCGGTGCGCTCCTGGTCGGCGCGCTGGTGCAGGAACTGGTGCGGACACCCGCGCTGCGGCCGCTGCGCCCCGTCCTGGCCGCGGCGACCGCCGCCGCGCTGGTGGCCGGCGCCGTCCTCGCCGCGGTGGCCCTGCGCACCACGCCGGTCGACGACTTCGGCGCCCAGGACCGGGCGGCGTTCGTGGACTGGTTCACCGAGCAGCTGCCGGCCGGTTCGACCGTGGCCGCGAGCGGCCTGCTCGCCCAGGACCTCCGCAGGGACGGCGTGCCCGTCGCCGCCGACGGGCTGCAGGTGGCGCGCGGGGCACCCGGGAGCAGCAGGGACGACGTCGTGGCCCGCTTCGGGGACGCCGACACCGGGCTGGTCGTGGTGGACCCCGACCGGCGCACCCCGGACGCCGACCAGCGCACGCTGCGCCGGGAGCTGTCGGGGGCCCTGCTGACCAACCCCACGACCGCGGATGCCGGCCAGGCCACCGGTGCGCTGCTGTCCGGCGACGTCGACCCACGACTGCTGACCCTGCTCGCCGGGATCGCCGCGCAGTACGGGGTGGGCATCTCCTCCTTGCCCGCGGTGCCCGGTGAGGTGGGCACCGCGGTGCGCTACGCGGTGGTCGACTCGGTCGGGGGCACCCGCCTGGTCGACGACCCCGCGCTGCGCGACCAGGTCCGCACCTGGCTGACCGCCCAGCTGCCGCCCTACGCCCCGGACCTGGTCGAGGACACCGACGACGGCATCCGGGTCGGCTACGACTACGCGTCCGACCCCGACGCCCTGCTGACCGCGGACGGCGGCTGACCCCCTGCGGTCCGTGTGAGGGACCGGTACGTTCACCCTGTAGTGCTGTCGTCACCCAGGAGGAACCCCATGGCCGTCCGGCGCAGTCTCGCCGTCCTCCTGCTGGCCGGCCTCGCCGTCCTGCTCGGCAGTACCCCCGCAGGCGCTGCCGACACCGGCATGCTGCGGTTGGCCCACCTCAGCCCCGACACCCCCTCGGTCGACGTCTACGTCGACTCGGTGTCCTCCCCCGACACCGGCATCGTGCTCACCGGTGTCGGCTACGGCACCGTCTCGGACTACCAGTCGGTGCCCGCCGGCACCTACACCGTCTCCATGCGGTCGGCCGGGGCGCCCACGACGTCGGCGCCGGTGCTCTCGACCACCGTCACCGTCGCGCCGGGCACGGCGTTCACCGTGGCCGGGGTGGGCACCTTCGCCCAGCTCGGGCTCAAGGTCCTCGACGACGACCTCACCCCGCCGGCCGACGGCCAGGCCCGCGCCCGCGTGGTGAACGCATCCCAGATGTTGACCCCGGCATCGGTCGCGCTGGTGGGCGGCGAGTCGCTCTCGGCCGACCTGGCCTTCCCCGACCTGACCGACTACGTGTCGGTGCCCGGTGGCTCCACCACCCTGCAGATCGCCGGCGCGTCCGGGTCGCCCACCGACCTCCCCGTCGACCTGGCCAGCGGCTCCTCCTACACGGTGCTGCTGCTGGACGGCGGCTCCGGCGTCCAGGTCCAGACGGTCCTGGACGCGGCCAGCCCCGGCGTCGTCCCGACCGGTGGGGTCGAGGCCGGTGGCGGCGGCACGGCCGGCTCGACCGTGCCGCTCGCGCTCGGCGGTGTGGCACTCGTGGCGCTGGTGGGCTCGGGGCTCGCGGCGGGTCGCCGGCTGCCCCGGCGCGGCGCGGTCGCACGGCACGCTGCTCGCTGACGCCCCGTCCGCAGTCGTGCCCGGCCGTCGGCACCGGCACCGTCGGCGGCGTCCGTGGCTCACCGCGCTGCGGTGGGGTCTGGCCCTGGTCGCGGTGACCGCCGGGACCTTCGCCCTCCTCGACCCGTTCGCCGCGAGCGGGCCCTCCCCCGCGGTGGCCGGGTCACCACCCGCTCCGGTGATCCGCGAGGCGCCGGGCAGCGACACCGCCCAGCCGGCGCCCCTGTCGGTGTCCGTGCCGAGCGTGGGCCTGTCCAGCAGCCTGGTGGGCATCGGGGTCGACGCCACCGGGGCACTGGTGCCACCGGCGGACTACGCCCAGGCCGGCTGGTTCGACGCCGGCGTCGCCCCGGGCGAGGTCGGTCCGGCCGTGCTGGCCGGCCACGTCGACTCCCGGGCCGGGCCGGCGGTGTTCTACCGGCTGGAGGACATCGCCGTGGGCGCCGACGTCCTGGTCACCCGGGCCGACGGCAGCACGCTGACCTTCCGGGTCACCCAGGTCGCCGAGTACCCCAAGAGCGCGTTCGCCACCGCCGAGGTCTACGGCCCCACCGTCGACGCCCAGCTCCGGCTGATCACCTGCGGTGGGGAGTTCGACCGGTCCCGCCGCAGCTACGTCGACAACATCGTCGTCTACGCCGGCCTGGTCCCCTGATCCTGAGAACCGCGGTTCCTGGGACCAGGTGGTGCACCACGGGCTCTCGGCGGGTCAGCGCCGGCGGGAGCGGGCCCGCCAGCAGGCGGTGTGCCAGTGCCGGCGGAGGTCGACCGAGGACTCGGTGTCCCAGGGGTCGAGGTCGGAGTCGCGGGCGTAGACCGGCCAGGCCACCACGTGCGGCGTGCCGGGTCGGATCTCCTGGTCGCAGCCGGGGCACCGGTAGCTGCGGGTGCTCGCCGCCCCGGTGACCGGGCGGACCACCCAGTCGCCGTCGTCCGAGCTCTCGACCGGCTGGGGCCGGGACAGCGGCGGCCGCCCACCTGCGTGCGGCCGCCGCCGTCCTCTGCCCATGTCGTGCGCGAGGCTACCGAGCGGTGTGGTCCCGGAACCCGCGGCCGGTCTTGCGGCCCAGGTAGCCCGCGGTGACCAGGTGCTCCAGCAGCGGGGCGGGGGCGAAGCCGGGCTCGCGGAACTCGGTGTAGAGCTCGCGCTCGATGGCCAGCGACACGTCCAGGCCGACGGTGTCCAGCAGCTCGAAGGGCCCCATCGGGTAGCCGCAGCCGACCTTCATGGCGGCGTCGATGTCGTCGGCGGTGGCGTAGTGCGCCTGCAGCATGCGCACCGCGTCGTTGAGGTAGGGGAACAGCAGGGCGTTGACGATGAAGCCCGAGCGGTCGGTGCAGCTGACGGCGTGCTTGCCCAGCTGGCCGCACACGGCGTGGGCGGTGGCGGCGACGTCGTCATCGGTGGCGATGGTGGAGACGACCTCGACGAGCTTCATGACCGTGGCCGGGTTGAAGAAGTGCAGCCCGACGACGTCGCCGGGCCGCCCGCTGGCCTTGGCGCACTCGATCACCGGCAGCGAGGACGTCGTGGTGGCCAGCACCGCACCCGGCTTGCAGATGCGGCCGAGCTCGGCGAAGAGCTCCTGCTTGACCGGCAGCGACTCGACGACCGCCTCGACCACCAGGTCGACGTCGGCCAGGTCGGCCCGGTCGGTGGTCCCGGTCAGCCGGCCCAGCACCGTCGCCTTGCCGTCCTCGTCCAACCGGCCGCGGGTGACCTGCTTGTCCAGGCTCTTGCCGATCGCGGCCAGCACGGCCTCGACCTTCTCCGGGGTGCGGGCGACGAAGGTCGTGTCGTACCCGCCCTTGGCGAACACCTCGATCATGCCGGTGGCCATCGTGCCCGACCCGACCAGGCCGACCTTCTGCACCGGCCGCGCACCCTCGGCCGCCCCACCGGGCGTGGGGGTCTGGGCGTCGGGCACGACCTCCGCGGAGTCGCGGCCGGCGTAGGAGTAGAAGCCGCGGCCGGTCTTGCGGCCCAGCAGCCCGGCCGTCATCAGCTGCTTGATGATCGGGCTGGGCGCGTGCAGCCGGTCGCGGGACTGCTTGTACATCGTGTCGAGGATCTCGTAGGCGGTGTCGACGCCGATCAGGTCCATGAGCGCCAGCGGGCCCATCGGCAGGCCGCAGCCCAGCCGCATGGCGGCGTCGATGTCCTCGCGGCTGGCGTACTTGTTCTCGTACATCGACACGGCGTGGTTGAGGTAGCCGAACAGCAGGGCGTTGGCGATGAAGCCGGCCTTGTCCCCCACCGTGACGTCGGTCTTGCCCAGCCGGGCGGCCAGGGCCTCGACGTCCTCGATGACCGACGGCTCGGTGACGACGGTGCTGATCACCTCGACCAGCTTCATGACCGGCGCGGGGTTGAAGAAGTGCATGCCGATGACCTTGCTGGGCCGGCCGGTGGCCACGCTCAGCTCGGTGACCGACAGGCTCGAGGTGTTGGTCGCCAGGATGGTGTCCGGCGGGCAGATCTTGTCCAGGGCGGCGAAGACCTCGGTCTTGAGCTCCATCCGCTCCGGGATGGCCTCGACCACGAGCTCGGCCTGGGCGAGGTCGTCCAGCGAGGTCGACCAGCGGACCCGGGCGAGGATCTCGTCGCGGTCGGCCGCCTCGAGCTTGCCGCGCTCGACGGCCTTGCCGGTGGACTGCTCCAGGTGCGCCCGGCCGCGGTCCAGCGCCTCGTCGGAGACCTCGACGGCGGTGACGTCGAGCCCGGCCCGGGCCAGCACCTCGGTGATGCCGGCGCCCATGGTGCCCAGTCCGACGACCCCGACCTGGCTGAGTTCTCTGGCCACGATGCCACTCCCTCGTCCCGGCGCGACCTCGTCGTCGCGCCCTGGTCCGACGAGTCTGCCAGAGGTGGTTACCGGCCGGTAACCAGCGCAGGGGGTGAAGCGGGTCTCAGAACAGCCGCTGGGTGGGGTCGTCGGTCCCCTTGAGGACGGCGTAGTCCACCGTCACGCAGTCGATGCCGCGGTCGCGGGCCAGCACCCGGGCCTGCGGCTTGATCTCCTGGGCGGCGAACACGCCCTTGACCGGGGCGAGCAGCGGATCGCGGTTGAGCAGCTCCAGGTAGCGGGTGAGCTGCTCGACGCCGTCGATCTCGCCCCGGCGCTTGATCTCCACGGCGACCGTCGTCCCCGAGGCGTCCCGGCAGAGCAGGTCGACCGGGCCGATCGCCGTCGGGTACTCGCGCCGGACCAGCGCCCACCCGGCGCCGAAGGTCTCGACGTGCAGGGCCAGCAGGCGCTGCAGCTCGGCCTCGACGCCGTCCTTCTGGAGGCCGGGGTCGGGGCCGAGCTCGTGCCGGACGTCGTGGAACACCTCGCCGATCGTGATGATCAGCTGCTCGCCGGCCTTGTTGGTGACCGTCCAGGTACCGGGTTCCTCCTTGAGGGTGCACGGCGGGGTCATCCAGTTCAGCGGCTTGTACGCGCGGTCGTCGGCGTGCACCGACACCGACCCGTCGGCCTTGACCAGCAGCAGCCGGGTGGCCGTGGGCAGGTGGGCGGTGAGCCGCCCCACGTAGTCGACGGAGCACGTCGCGATCACCAGGCGCACGGACGCCGACGCTACAGCGCGGGCGTCCGTGGCCCGTGGTCGGTCAGACCGTCGCGGGCTGCTTCTCCGGCTCGACGGTCTCGCCCAGCGAGCGGACCGGGTCCACCGTCGTGGTCGAGTCGAACCGCGCGCGGTCGAGGATGCCCTCGCGCTTCGCGACGATCACCGGCACCAGCGCCTGGCCGGCCACGTTGGTCGCCGTGCGCCCCATGTCCAGGATCGGGTCGACGGCCAGCAGCAGGCCGACCCCGGCCAGCGGCAGGCCCAGGGTGGACAGCGTCAGCGTCAGCATGACCACGGCGCCGGTCACCCCGGCGGTCGCGGCCGAGCCGACGACCGAGACCAGCGCGATGAGCAGGTAGTCGGTGATGCCGAGGTCCACGCCGAAGAACTGGGCCACGAAGATCGCGGCCAGCGCCGGGTAGATCGCGGCGCAGCCGTCCATCTTGGTCGTGGCCCCCAGCGGGACGGCGAACGAGGCGTAGGACCGCGGGACGCCCAGGTTGGCCTCGGTGACCCGCTCGGTCACCGGCAGCGTGCCGATCGAGGAGCGCGAGACGAAGCCCAGCTGGATGGCCGGCCACGCACCGGCGTAGAAGCGCTTGGGCGACAGGCCGTGCAGCTTGAGGATGACCGGGTAGACGACCAGCAGCACGATGGCCAGGCCGCCGTAGACCGCCCCGACGAAGACGCCGAGGCTGCCCAGGGACTCCCAGCCGTAGCTGGCCACGGCATTGCCGATCAGGCCCAGGGTGCCCAGCGGCGACAGCAGGATGACCCACCACAGCACCTTCTGCACGATCGCCAGCGCCGAGCGGGTGACCGACAGGAACGGCTCGGCCGCCTCGCCGACCTTGAGCGCGGCGATGCCGACGGCCACCGAGACGACGATCAGCTGCAGCACGTTGAACGAGATGGACCCGTCGGTCGAGCCCTCCAGGCCGAGGATGTTGCCGGGCACCAGGCCGGTGAGGAAGTCCCACCACCCGCCGGTGGTGGCCGGGGCCTGCGCCGCCGACTCCGACACCGAGCTGTTGCGTCCGGGCTGGGTCAGCAGGCCCAGGGCGATGCCGATGGACACCGCGACCAGCGCGGTGATCGCGAACCACAGCAGGGTCTGACCGGCCAGCCGGGCGGCGTTGCCGACCTTCTTCAGGTTGGCGATGCTGACGATGATCGCGGTGACGATCAGCGGGATCACGATGACCCGCAGCAGCCCGACGAAGGTCGAGCCGATGGTGGCCAGGGTCGAGGTCAGCCAGTTGCGGTCGGTGCCCTCGACGAGGGTGCCGTCGACGAACTGGCCGGGCACGGGGCCGATGGCGCGGGCGACCAGGCCGAGACCGACGCCCACGACGAGCGCGACGAGGACCTGGGCCGCGAAGGGGGTGCGGCGGATGCGGGAGAGCACGAGGGGCCTTTCGGAGGAGGACGGACGGCGGGACGGCGGGACCGTCAACCCTCGGAGGTCATCCGACCGAAGTCGACGACCCGCCTCCTCGTCAGCCACAGGGTGCGCACAGAAGGGCCAACCACGCACGCCGGCCGGTGTTCCCGCCGACGGACGTCGCGCCGGTCACTCCGCCGTCGGCGTCGCGCACCAGCTGGTTTGACACGGATCGAACACGTGTTCGATGATCCTCCGGTGCCCGACCACCCGCCCGTGCGGCTGCCCGCCCCCCGCGCCGACCGCGCCGACCGGTTGGCCGCGGCCCGGGCTGCGGCCGGCCAGGCCGACCGCCGGTTCGGCATCACCACGCCGGGCCGGGCGCTGCAGACGCTGCCCGCGCTGGCCGCGCTGCTGCCCGGCGGGGCGTTGTCCACCGGGTCGGCCTACTCGGTGCTCGGGTCCGTCGCGCTGGCCACGGCCCTGCTGGCCGGGCCCTCGGCCGCCGGCGAGTGGTGCGGGGTGGTCGGGGTGCCCGGGTTCGGCGCCGAGGCGGCGGCCGCCATGGGGGTCGACCTGGACCGCACCGTGCTGGTCCCCGACCCCGGCCCCGAGCTGGTGGGCGTGGTGAGCGCGCTGGTGGGGGCGTTGGCGGTCGTCCTGGTCGGGCCCCCCGGCCCGGTCGGCGAGGCCGAGGCCGGGCGGCTGGCCGTGCGGCTCCGGCAGCGTGGCACCGCGCTGGTGGTGTGCGGTCCGTGGCCCCGCAGCGAGGCCGAGCTGAGCCTGGCCGACAGCACCTGGCACGGCCTGGGTGCCGGGCACGGCCACCTGGCCGGCCGGCTGGCGACGGTGACGGTGCACGCCCGCCGGGCAGCCCGGCCGCGGCGGGCCCGGCTGTGGCTGCCCGACCCCGAGGGCCTGGTCCGTCCGGCGCCGACCTCAGCCCTCGACCTGCCGGTGCTCCCCGCGGCGACGCTGACCCGGTCGGCAGGGTGAGCAGGACCCCATGAGCAGGACCCCGTGAGCAGGACCCCGTGAGCAGGACACTGGTGCTGTGGTGCCCGGACTGGCCGGTCACCGCGGCCCGTCAGGCGGCCGGGGTCGGGTCCGGCGCACCGGTCGCGGTGGTGGAGGCCGGCCGGTTGCTGGCCGTCTCGGCCGCGGCCCGGTCCACCGGGCTGCGGCGCGGGCTGCGGATCCGCGAGGCGCAGTCGCGCTGCCCCGAGCTGGTCGTCCTCCCGCACGACCCGCGGCTCGAGGCCCGCGCCTTCGAGCCGGTGCTCGGCGCGGTCGAGGCGATCGCCCCCGGCGTGCAGGTCGTGCGGCCGGGCACCTGCGCGGTCCGGGCCGGGGGGCTCAGCCGCTACCTGGGCGGCGAGGAGCACGCCGCGGCCGCCGTGCTGGTCGGCGTGGGCGACGCCGGCGTCCACGGTGCCCGCGCCGGGGTGGCCGACGGCCCGTTCGTCGCCGAGCAGGCCGCCCGCGCCGCCGACCCGGCGGCCGCCCGCACCCGGGTGGTGGGCACCGGGGGCTCCGCGGCGTTCCTCGCCGGGTTGCCGGTGGACGTGCTCGGCCCGCTGCTGGGCGACCCCGCCGCCGTCGACCTGCTGCGCCGGCTCGGGCTGCGCACGGTGGGGGCCTTCGCCGAGCTCGAGGTCGCCGTCGTGTCCGCCCGGTTCGGCGCCGACGGCGTCCGGGCCCACCGGCTGGCCCGGGGGGTCGACGAGCAGCGGCACCAGCGCCGCGAGGCACCGCCCGAGCTGACCCGGGTGGTCGAGTTCGACCCCCCGCTGGACCGGGTGGACCAGGTGGCGTTCACCCTCCGCGCCACCGCCGACGCCTTCGTCGCAGCGCTCGCCGACCAGGTCCTGGTCTGCACCGGGCTGCGGGTGGAGACCCGCGACGACCGCGGGGGGCTGGTCACCCGCACCTGGCTGCACCCCCGGTTCTTCACCGCCGCCGACGTCGTCGACCGGGTGCGCTGGCAGCTGGGCGGGGGCGGGCTGGTCGGCCCGGTCGCCCGCGTCGACCTGGTGCCCGAGGACGTCGTGCCGCACGGCGAGCAGGCCGACGGGTTGTGGGGCGGGGCACCGGACGAGCAGCTGCACCGGGCGCTGACCCGCATGCAGGGCCGGCTGGGCCACCACGCCGTCGGCACGGCCGTGGTGGGTGGTGGTCGGGGCCCGGCCGACCGGCTGACCTTCGTGCCGTGGGGGGACCGGCCGCTCCCCCGCCGTCCCGGCGACCGGCCCTGGCCCGGGCAGCTCCCCCCGCCGCTGCCGGCCACCGTGCTGCCGCGGCCCGAGGGCGCCGTGGTGGTCGGCCCGGACGACGCACCGGTGGCCGTCGACGAGCGCGGGGTGCTGTCGGCCGCGCCCTGCCGGCTCCGGATCGCGGCGGCCGGCCGGCCGCGGGAGGGCTGGCCCACCGGCTGGCAGCCGATCCAGGCGTGGGCCGGCCCGTGGGCGGTCGACGAGCGGTGGTGGGAGGACGACGCGGCCGGGCGGCTGGCCCGGTTCCAGGTGGTCGCCGTCGACGGCAGTGCGTGGCTGCTGCTGGTCGACGCCGATGCCCGCTGGTGGGTCGAGGCCCGCTATGACTGAGCAGGAGGCGCCCTGATGGGCTGGCAGAACCCGCCCATCCCGTGGTCGGAGCTCGAGCGCACGCTCTCCGACCGGCACCGGCCCGGCACCCCGGGCACCGGCGACGGCGGTGACAGCCCGGCCTGGTCGCGCAAGCGGCAGCCCTACGACCCGCCGCCCGAGCACCGGCCGCAGGAGCCCGACCGCCCGGTCGTGCCCTACGCCGAGCTGCACTGCCACACCAACTTCAGCTTCCTGGACGGCGCCAGCCACCCCGAGGAGCTGGTGGCCGAGGCGGTCCGGCTGGGCCTGCACGCGCTGGCGGTCACCGACCACGACGGGTTCTACGGGGTGGTCCGGGCCGCCGACGCCGCGCGGGCCCACCACCTGCCCACCGTGGTGGGTGCCGAGCTGTCCCTGGGGCTACCCGGCCCCCAGCAGGGGGTGGCCGACCCGGTGGGCACCCACCTGCTGGTGCTGGCCCGCGGCGCGGCGGGCCACCACCGGCTGTCCGCGGCGATCACCGAGGCCCAGCTGCGCGGGGCGGAGAAGGGCCGGCCGGTCTACGACCTCGAGGAGCTCGCGGCCGCGGGGGCCGGTGACTGGGTGGTGCTCACCGGCTGCCGCAAGGGCGCCGTCCGCACCGCGTTGGCCACCGGTGGCCTGGACGCCGCGTCGGCCGAGCTCGAGCGGTTGGTCGCGCTGTTCGGCCGGGACCACGTGGTGGCCGAGCTGTTCGACCACGGGCACCCGACCGACAGCCGGGCCAACGACGCGGTCGCCGGGCTCGCCGCCCGGGCCGGCCTGCCGGTGGTGGCCACGGGCAACGTGCACGTGGCCACCCCGGCCGGCCGCCGGCTGGCCGGGGCGCTGGCCGCCGTCCGGGCCCGGCGCTCGCTGGCCGACATGGACGGCTGGCTGACCGCGGCCGGGGCCGCGCACCTGCGGTCCGGCGCCGAGATGGCGGCCCGGTTCGCCCGGTACCCCGGCGCGGTGGCCCGGTCGGTGCAGATCGCCGACGAGCTGGCGTTCCCGCTGGAAGCGGCCAGGCCGAGGCTGCCGCGGATGGAGATCCCCGCGGGGCACAGCCCGATGTCCTGGCTGCGGGAGCTGAGCCTGCGGGGATTGATCGAGCGGTTCGGCCCCCCGGGCACCCGCTCCCCGCAGACCGAGCGGGTCTACGCCGACCGGCTGGACCGCGAGCTGGCGGTGATCGCCGAGAAGGACTTCCCCGGCTACTTCCTCATCGTGCACGACCTGGTCGCCGTGGCCCGGGCGAAGCGGATCCTCTGCCAGGGCCGGGGCTCGGCGGCCAACTCGCTGGTCTGCTACCTGCTGCACATCACCGCGGTCGACCCGGTGCGGTTCGGGCTGCCCTTCGAGCGGTTCCTGGCCACCACCCGCGAGGAGGAGCCCGACATCGACGTCGACTTCGACTCCGACCGCCGCGAGGAGGTCATCCAGCACGTCTACGCGAAGTACGGCCGCCGCAACGCCGCGCAGGTCGCCAACGTGATCACCTACCGGCCCAAGCTGGCCGTCCGCGACGTCGCCAAGGCCCTGGGCCACAGCACCGGCCAGCAGGACGCCTGGTCCAAGCAGGTCGAGTCGTGGGGATCGGTGGCCACCACCACCGCCGACCACGACATCCCGCCGGCCGTGGTCGAGCTGGCCGGGCAGCTGCTGGGCTTCCCCCGGCACCTGGGCATCCACTCCGGCGGCATGGTGCTCACCGACCGGCCGGTGGGCGAGGTGTGCCCGATCGAGCACGCCCGCAAGGAGCAGCGCACCGTGCTGCAGTGGGACAAGGACGACTGCGCCTCGATGGGGCTGGTCAAGTTCGACCTGCTGGGCCTGGGCATGCTGGCCGCCCTGCAGTACTGCTTCGACCTGGTGGCCGAGCACACCGGCGAGCACCTGACGCTGGACTCCGTGCCCAAGGAGGAGCCCGGCGTCTACGACATGCTCTGCCGGGCCGACTCGATCGGGGTCTTCCAGGTCGAGAGCCGGGCCCAGATGGGCACCCTGCCCCGGCTGCGGCCGCGGGAGTTCTACCACCTGGTCATCGAGATCGCGCTGATCCGTCCCGGCCCGATCCAGGGCGGGGCGGTGCACCCCTACATCCGGCGCAAGCTGGGCCAGGAGCCGGTGACCTACCCGCACCCGCTGCTGGAGCCGGTGCTCGCGCGCACCCTGGGCGTCCCGCTGTTCCAGGAGCAGCTCATGCAGATCGCGCAGGCCGTCGGCGGGTGCAGCGGTGACGACGCCGACCTGCTGCGCCGGGCGATGGGCTCCAAGCGCGGCAAGGAGAAGATTGGCCGGCTCAAGGAGACGCTGTTCGCCGGCATGGCCTCCCACGGCATCACCGGGGGCCTGGCCGACGACATCTACGCCAAGATCGAGGCGTTCGCGAACTTCGGCTTCGCCGAGAGCCACTCGATCAGCTTCGCGCTGCTGGTCTACGTGTCCAGCTGGGTCAAGCTGCACCACCCGGCGGCGTTCCTCGCCGCGCTGCTGCGCGCCCAGCCGATGGGCTTCTACTCCCCCCAGTCGCTGGTCGCCGACGCCCGCCGGCACGGCGTGCAGGTGCGCACCCCGGACATCCACCGGTCCGGGGTGCACGCCGACCTCGAACGGCTCGACGCCGGCACACCCCACCCGACCGGGGACCCCGCGTGCCTGGCCGGCGACCAGCCGCCCGCCGGCGAGTTCGACCCCGACGCCCCCTTCGACACCGACGACCACCGGCGCGACGGCGCGTTCGCCGTCCGGCTGGGGTTGGCCGGGGTGCGGTCCATCGGCACCGACCTCGCCACCCGCATCGTGGCCGACCGGGACGCCGCCGGACCGTTCGCCTCGATGGCCGACCTGGCCCGGCGGGTCGGGCTGACCACCCCCCAGCTCGAGGCGCTGGCCACGGCCGGTGCGTTCGACCCGCTGGGCATGTCCCGCCGTCAGGCGTTGTGGGAGGCCGGCCGGGCCGCCCGCGAGCGCCCGGACCGGTTGCCGGGCACCGCCGGCGACGAGGCCCCCCCGGTGCTGCCGGGCATGAGCGGCGCCGAGCAGACGATGGCCGACCTGTGGGCCACCGCCATCTCCCCCGACAGCCACCCGGTCCAGCACGTGCGGGCGCACCTGCGGGCCGCCGGGGTGCTGTCGGCGGTGGAGCTGGCCCGGGCGGTCCCGGAGACCCGGGTGCTGGTCGGCGGGGTGGTGACCCACCGGCAGCGGCCGGCGACCGCGGGGGGCACCACCTTCCTCAACCTGGAGGACGAGACCGGGCTGGTCAACGTGATCGTGTCGGCCGGGGTGTGGGCCCGGTACCGCCGGGTCGCCCGCGAGTCCGGGGCGCTGGTGGTCCGCGGGCGGGTCGAGCGGAACCAGCGCGTGGTCAACCTGGTCGCCGACCGCATCGAGAAGCTGGCCATCACCGTGCAGACGACCTCGCGGGACTTCCGATGAGGGAGGTCAGTCGGTCCAGACCGCGGGGCGCTTGCCCAGGAACGCCGCCATGCCCTCGCGGGCGCCGTCCAGCTGCGAGGCCGCGGCCATCGTCTCGACCGCCTGCAGGTAGGCCTCGGCCTCGGGCCGGTCCAGCTGGGCGTACATCGCCTGCTTGCCCCACGCCTTCGACGCCCGCGAGCCCCGGGTGGCCCGGTGCACCAGCTCGGCGACGGCGTCGTCGAGCTGGTCGTCGGGCACCACCCGGTTGACCAGACCCCAGTCCAGCGCCGTGCGGGCGTCGATGACGTCGCCGGTCAGCGCCAGCTCCATCGCCCGCTTGCGGCCGACGTTCCGCGCGATCGGGACCATCGGGGTGTGGCAGAACCAGCCGCCCTTGCCGCCCGGCGCGGCGAACCCGGCCGACTCCGCGGCCACCGCGAGGTCGCAGGAGGCCACCAGCTGGGCCCCGGCGGCGGTGGCCAGCGCGTGCACCCGGGCCACGACGACCTGCGGCACCTGGTGGAGGGTCTGCATCAGCTCGGTGCACAGCACCAGCAGCGACCGCACGTCGGCCAGCGGCGCCCCCGCCACGTCGGCGAAGTCGTGCCCGGCGCTGAACACCGGCCCCTCGGCGGCCAGCACGACCGCGGTCGCGTCGGTGCCGGCGGTCTCGGTGACCGCGGCCAGCAGCTGGGTGAGGTGCTCGCGGGAGAGCGCGTTGCGCCGCGAGGGCCGGCACATCGTGATCGTGACGACGTCGCCGTCCCGCTGGACCCGGGGTGCTGCCAGCTCGCCCATGCCACCGCTCATGACGTCGACCACACCACGCCGGCGATCCGGTGTCGAGGGCGTCGGCGCGGGCATCCCGTCCCCGTGCACCCCGAACCCGTCACGCCGGTCAGCCCGCGCCCGGTCACCACGACCGTCTTCACCCAGGGCTGGCGGGACCTCGCGTTCCTGCACTGGGCCGTCGACCCCGACCTCGTGGCGCCGCACCTGCCGCCGGGCGCCCGGCCCGACACCGTGGACGGCGCGACCTACGTCGGGCTCATCCCGTTCCGCATGCGCCGCATCGGCTTCTTCGGCCTCCCGGGACTGCCCTACCTGGGCTCGTTCGCCGAGACCAACGTCCGGCTGTACTCCGTCGACGAGCAGGGCCGCCGCGGCGTCGTCTTCTCCTCGCTGGAGGCGGACCGGCTGCTGCCCGTGCTGGCCGCCCGCTGGGTGGCCCGGCTGCCCTACGTCTTCGCGTCGATGCAGGTCGCCCGAGCCGGCGACGTGCTCACCTACACGTCGCGGCGGCGCTGGCCCGGGCCCCGCGGTGCCTCCAGCGCGCTCGCCATCCGGGTCGGCGAGCGCATCGCCGACCCGGCACCGCTGGACCGCTTCCTGACCGCCCGCTGGGGGCTGCACCGCGGCTTCCTCGGCCGCACGGCGTACTGGCCCAACGAGCACCCGGAGTGGCCGCTGCACCGGGCCGAGGTGCTGCAGCTCGACGAGTCGCTGACCGCAGCGGCCGGCGTCCCGGTCACCGGGGCGCCGGACAGCGTCCTGTACTCCCCCGGCGTCGACGTCCGCTTCGGCCCCTGGACCCGGTGACGGAGTCGCTGCGCAGCGGGAACCGGTGCGCAGCGACTCCGCTCAGGCGGGGACCGCGGCGTCGAGGCCGTTCGCCTCGCGGACGACGTCGACGATCTGGCCCATGATGTCGGTCATCCCGAAGTCCTTCGGGGTGAACACCCGGGCCACGCCCTGCTCGCGCAGCCGCCGCGCGTCGGCGTCGGGCACGATGCCGCCGACCACCACGGGGACGTCGTCCAGACCCGCCGCGCGCAGTCCCTCGAGCACCGCCGGCACGACCTGCAGGTGCGACCCGGACAGCACGGACAGGCCCACCACGTGCACGTCCTCCTCGACCGCGGCCGAGACGATCTGCGCCGGGGTCAGCCGGATGCCCTGGTAGACCACCTCGAACCCGGCGTCGCGGGCCCGCACGGCGATCTGCTCGGCGCCGTTGGAGTGCCCGTCGAGGCCGGGCTTGCCGACCAGGAAGCGCAGCCGCCCGCCCAGCTCCTCGCCGGTGGACCGGACCCGCTCCCGCACGTCGGTCAGCGACCCGTCGGCCTCGCCGGTGCTGGCGGCCGAGACCCCGGTGGGCGCCCGGTACTCGCCGAACACCTCGCGCAGGGCCCCGGCCCACTCACCGGTGGTGACCTTGGCCCGGGCGCACTCCAGGGTGGCGGCCATCAGGTTCTCGTCGGTGCCGGCGACCCGCTTCAGGTCCTCGAGCGCGGCGGCCACCGCGGCGTCGTCCCGGTCGGCCCGCCAGGCGCGCACCGCCTCCTGGGCGGCGTTCTCGACCGCGGGGTCGACCGTCTGGATCGCGGTGTCCAGGTCGGCGGTGAGCGGGTTGGGCTCGGTGGAGTCGAACCTGTTCACCCCGACGACGACGTCCTCGCCGTTCTCCATCCGCCGACGGCGGCGGGCCAGCGACCCGACCAGCTCGCCCTTCATGTAGCCGGACTCGACCGCGGCCACCGCCCCGCCGAGGTCGGCCACCCGGGCCATCTCGGCGCGGGCACCCTCGACCAGCTCGGCGACCTTGCCCTCGACCACGACCGACCCGGTGAACAGGTCGTCGTACTCGAGCAGGTCGGTCTCGTAGGCCAGCACCTGCTGCAGCCGCAGCGACCACTGCTGGTCCCAGGGCCGGGGCAGGCCCAGCGCCTCGTTCCAGGCGGGCAGCTGCACGGCGCGGGCGCGGGCGTCCTTGGACAGCGTGACGCCGAGCATCTCCAGCACGATGCGCTGCACGTTGTTCTCGGGCTGGGCCTCGGTGAGCCCCAGCGAGTTGACCTGCACGCCGTAGCGGAACCGGCGCTGCTTCCTGTCCTGCACCCCGTACCGCTCGGCCGTCAGCTCGTCCCAGAGCTGGCCGAAGGCCCGCATCTTGCACATCTCCTCGACGAACCGGACCCCGGCGTTGACGAAGAACGAGATCCGGGCGACCACCTCGCCGAAGCGCTCGGCCGGCACCTGGCCCGAGTCGCGCACGGAGTCCAGGACGGCGATCGCGGTGCTCAGCGCGTAGGCGATCTCCTGCACCGGCGTCGCCCCGGCCTCCTGCAGGTGGTAGCTGCAGATGTTGATCGGGTTCCACTTCGGCAGCGCCGTCACGGTGTAGGCCACCATGTCGGTGATCAGCCGCATGCTCGGCGCCGGCGGGAACACGTAGGTGCCCCGTGACAGGTACTCCTTGACGATGTCGTTCTGCGTCGTGCCGGCCAGCTTCGAGATGTCGTGGCCGTGCTCCTCGGCGACCGCCTGGTACAGCGCCAGCAACCACATCGCCGTGGCGTTGATGGTCATCGACGTGTTCATCTCGTCCAGCGGGATGCCGTCGAACAGCGCCCGCATGTCGCCGATGTGGCTGACCGGCACGCCGACCTTGCCGACCTCGCCCACGGCCAGCTCGTCGTCGGGGTCGTAGCCGGTCTGGGTGGGCAGGTCGAAGGCCACCGAGAGGCCGGTCTGGCCCTTGCTCAGGTTGCGGCGGTAGAGGGCGTTGGACTCCACCGGGGACGAGTGGCCCGCGTACGTGCGCATCACCCAGGGGCGGTCGCGGTCCTTCGGCGCTGAAGGGTTCGGCATGTCCGCGGAGTGTAGGGCTACTCGCGGGTAACCACGATGTCGAACAGCTCACGCGGTGGCACACTGGGAGGCCGGTCCGCGAACGGGGAGGAGGGTCGAGTGCCCATCGACGCCGGCAGCCTGCACTTCCTCGTGGGCCCGGGCATCGCCCTGGTCGTGCTCGGCATCCTGGCGGTGTTCCTGCGCTGGGCCTTCGCCTCGTCGACGCCGAAGGTGACGCGTCGCCCGGCGGCCGAGGACGGCCTGCTCACCCGGGTCGCCACCCTGTCCCGCAAGGAGTCCGCGCTGGCCCTGCGCGCGGTGCTCTCCGACGCCGGGATCCGCTCGACCCTGCGCTACCCGGCCCCGCACCGCGCCGACGTCCTCGTGTTCCCCGAGGACGCCGCCCGCGCCCGCCAGCTGGCCGGCACCTTCACCAACGGTTGAACCCTCAGCGCTCCCGGTCGCGGTGGGTGCGCTCGATGGTGGCGCCCAGCCCGCGCAGCTGCTCCTCGAAGTCGGGGTAGCCGCGGTCGACGTGGTGCACGTCGGCCACCTCGGTGACGCCGTCCGAGCACAGCCCGGCCAGCACCAGGCCGGCCCCGGCACGGATGTCGGTGGCCAGCACCGGGGCGCTGGACAGCCGCTCGCGACCGCGGACGACGGCGTGGTGCCCGTCGATGCGGACGTCGGCACCCAGCCGCACCAGCTCGTTGACGAACATGAAGCGGCCCTCAAACACGTTCTCGGTGATCAGGGCGGTACCGGTGGACACCGCGGCCAGCGCCACGGCCATCGGCTGCAGATCGGTCGGGAACCCCGGGAACGGGAGCGTGACGACGTCCACGCACGTGGGCCGCTCGGCCATCGCCACGCGCACCCCGCCCTCGACCTGCTCAACGGTGGCGCCGGCGGCCCGCAGCTTGTCCAGGGCCACCGACAGGTGCTCGGGCGCCGCCCGCTCGATGACGACGTCGCCGCGGGTCATCACCGCACCGATCGCCCAGGTACCGGAGACGATCCGGTCCGGGACGGTGGTGTGGGTGACCGGGTGCAGCTCGGTGACGCCCTCGACGGTGATCGTCGAGGAGCCCGCCCCGGTGATGCGGGCGCCCATCTCGGTGAGCATCGTGCAGATGTCGACGATCTCGGGCTCGCGCGCCGCGTTGTCGACCACCGTGGTGCCCTCGGCGAGGACGGCGGCCATGACCAGGTTCTCGGTGGCGCCCACCGACGGGAAGTCCAGCCAGATGGAGGTGCCGACCAGCCGCGGGGCGGTGGCGATCAGGAAGCCGTGCTCGCTGCGCACGGTGGCGCCCAGCCGCTCCAGGCCGGCGACGTGCATGTCCAGGCCGCGCGAGCCGATCGCGTCGCCGCCGGGGAGCGCCACCTTGGCCTGCCCGCACCGCGCCACCAGCGGCCCCAGCACGCTGATCGAGGCGCGCATGCGGCGCACCAGGTCGTAGTCGGTCTCGCTCGAGGGCGTCTCCGGGACGTCGACCACGACCCGACCGCCTCCCCCGCCCCGGCCGTCGGTGTAGCGCTGGAAGTCCACACCGCACCCCAGCCGGCGGAGCACCTCGCTCATGATCGAGACGTCGAGGATGTCGGGGACCTCCTCGATGGTCGTCCGGCCACTGGCCAGCAGCGCTGCGGCCATCAGCTTCAGCGCGCTGTTCTTGGCGCCGGTCACCCGCACCCGTCCACGCAGCGACGTCCCGCCGGTCACCTCGAAGCAGTCCACCGCACAACCCTAGGCTGCCGTCATGACCGTCCGGCTCACCCGCATCTACACCAAGACCGGCGACGCCGGCCAGACCCACCTGGGCGACATGAGCCGGGTGGCGAAGACCGACGTCCGGCTGGCCGCCTACGCCGACGTCGACGAGACCAACTCGGTGCTCGGGCTCGCCCTGGCCCTCGGGTCCCCCCCGGCACCGCTGGCCGAGCTGCTGCGCAGCGTGCAGAACGACCTCTTCGATGTCGGGGCCGACCTGTGCACCCCGATCACGCCCGAGCCGGAGTTCCCGCCGCTGCGGGTGACGGCGGCCTACACCGAGCGGCTCGAGGCGGCCTGCGACGAGCACAACGAGCAGCTGCCGAAGCTGACCTCGTTCATCCTGCCCGGCGGCACCCCGCTGGCGGCGTTCCTGCACCAGGCGCGCACGGTGGCCCGGCGGGCCGAACGGAGCGTCTGGGCGCTGCTCGAGGCCGACGCCGAGCACACGAACGGCGAGACGGCCAAGTACCTCAACCGGCTGTCGGACCTGCTGTTCATCCTGTCCCGCGAGGCGAACCCGGGCGGGGACATCCTCTGGGAGCCGGGCGCGCACAGCGGCGCCCACGCCCAGCGCGCCGCCCGCAGCTGACGGAACGGGGTCCTTCTGCTAGCGGCCCAGCGGCGGCGAGGACTCGATCCAGGACAGGAAACCGGTCACGGTCGAGGGGTCCATCGCCAGCTCCTGGGGGCCGGCGCCGGTGCGGCAGATCAGCACCTGGCTGTCGACCGGGACGGCGCCGTCGTCGACCGTGGGCCGGCGGCGACCCTCGACGTGGAACTCGGTGCGGCACAGCCGTTGCGTCGGCCGCACCGACAGCGACAGCGCGGGGTACCAGAGCAGCTCCTCGCCCGAGTACCACGCGACCCCGACCGACCAGCGGGGCGCCCCGACCGGGCGCAGGCACATGGTCACCGCGCCCAACCCGGACAGCAGGAACCGACGGCGCAGCAGGAACGTGGCGACCAGCGCCACCACCAGGACGGCGGCCAGGACCAGCACCACGGTGGTCAGCGGCACGGGCCCCGGTCCTCGGTCGTCGCGGGTCTCGGGGTCAGGCGGTCTGGCCGGCGGCGCGGAGCCGGGACTGCGCGCGACGCGCGGCGGCCAGCGCTTCCTCGTCGTCACCGGCGGCGGACTCGGCGCGGCTGAGCGCCTGGCGGGCCCGCTCGACGTCGATCTCGGTGGCGATCTCGGCCGTCTCGGCCAGGATGGACACGCCCTGCTCGGTCACCGACAGGAACCCGCCGTGCGCGGCGACCACGAGGTCGTCACCGCCGTCGACCCTGATCGTGACGACGCCGCCGGGGGCCAGCTCCCCGAGCAGCGGCGCGTGGCCGGGCAGCACCCCGAGCTCGCCCTCGGTGGTCCGGGCGATCACCATCGTCGCCTCACCGGACCAGATCTTGCGCTCCACGGCCACGAGCTCGACCTGCAGGGTCGCCACGACACTCCTCGGGGTCCACCGGCCGGGCCGGCGAGCTGGTCACCTGACGGTGACGGATCGGGGCCCAGCATACGGGCCCGGCCAGGTGGTCAGCCGCGGCGGTAGAGCAGGGTCCAACGCCCCACCCGGACCAGCGGGCGGCGGACGGTCGAGCTGGGGGCCCACCCGTCCATGTCGAAGCGCGGCACGTCGGCCGGCGGGGGCGGGGCGTAGGGCGGCCAGCACCAGTCCGACTCGTCGCCGGTGCCCACGGCGGGCATCGGACCCGACGGGTGGTCGGGGCCGGGGGTGCCCTCGGGGGTCAGCAGGGAGTCCGCAGCGGTCACCGGCGCTGCTGCGGTCTGCGGGCTGTCGTCCACGCTGCTTCTCCTGCCGCGCACCGGGGGTCGTCCCCGGCGCTCCTTGCCGTGATCGTCGGCCGCCACCGGGCCCGACGACGAGCATCTGGGCCACGGATCACCCGATGGGGTGAGGGGCGGAGCCGGCACGCCGCACCGCGTCGCCGACGGGCCCGATCGTATCGGGGCCCGGACCCGTGCACGACAGCGGCCGGCCCACCCCGAGGGGTGGACCGGCCGCTGTGGTCACGTGCTGGAACGGCTACGGCGCAGGGACCCGCGACGTGCGGAGCGCGTCGTGGGGGGCGCCGTGGTCCTTCACTTCTTCAGCTTGGCCGCGTTCGCCTCGAGGTCCTCGAGACCACCGCACATGAAGAACGCCTGCTCGGGCACGTGGTCGTACTCGCCGACCGTGAGCGCCTTGAACGCCTGCAGCGTCTCGGTCAGCGGCACGTAGGAGCCCGGCTGACCGGTGAAGGCCTCGGCCACGAACATGTTCTGGGACAGGAAGCGCTCGATGCGACGGGCCCGGTTCACGGTGACCTTGTCCTCCTCACCGAGCTCGTCGATGCCGAGGATCGCGATGATGTCCTGCAGCTCCTGGTAGCGCTGCAGGATCCGCTTGACCTCCGACGCGATGTCGTAGTGCTCCTGCCCGACGTACTGCGCGTCGAGGATCCGGCTGGTGGAGTCCAGCGGGTCCACGGCCGGGTAGATGCCCTTCTCCGAGATCGGCCGCGACAGGTTCGTCGTGGCGTCCAGGTGGGCGAAGGTCGTGTGCGGCGCCGGGTCGGTGATGTCGTCGGCGGGCACGTAGATGGCCTGGAGCGAGGTGATGGACCGGCCCCGGGTCGAGGTGATCCGCTCCTGCAGCTCGCCCATCTCGTCGGCCAGGGTCGGCTGGTACCCCACGGCGGAGGGCATGCGGCCCAGCAGCGTGGAGACCTCGGACCCGGCCTGGGTGAACCGGAAGATGTTGTCGATGAACAGCAGCACGTCCTGGTCCTGCTCGTCGCGGAAGTACTCCGCCATCGTCAGGGCCGAGAGGGCCACACGCAGACGCGTGCCCGGCGGCTCGTCCATCTGGCCGAAGACCAGGGCCGTGGAGTTGATGACCCCGGACTCAGTCATCTCGGTGATGAGGTCGTTGCCCTCACGGGTGCGCTCGCCGACGCCGGCGAACACCGACACGCCACCGAACTCCTGCGCGACGCGACGGATCATCTCCTGGATGAGGACCGTCTTGCCGACCCCGGCACCGCCGAACAGGCCGATCTTCCCGCCCTTGATGTAGGGCGTGAGCAGGTCGATGACCTTGATGCCGGTCTCGAGCAGCTCGGTGCGGCCCTCGAGCTGGTCGAACTTCGGCGCGTGGCGGTGGATGGTCCAGCGCAGGCCGTCCTCGCCGAAGCCGGGGGTGTCCAGGCACTCGCCGAGGGCGTTGAACACGTGGCCGGTGACCTGCTCGCCGACCGGCACGGAGATGGCCGAGCCGGTGTCGCGCACCTCGGCGCCGCGGACCAGGCCGTCGGTCGGCGCCATCGAGATGGTGCGGACGACGTTGTCGCCCAGGTGCTGGGCAACCTCGAGGGTCAGCGTCTTGCCCAGGTCGGCGAGGGTCACGTCGACCTTGAGGGCGTTGAACAGCTCGGGCATCGAGTCCCGGGGGAACTCGACGTCGACGACCGGGCCGGTGACCCGGACGACGCGGCCGGAGCCGGTGGTCTCGCTCGTGCTCGGACGGTCCTCGGTGAGGGTCATCGCTGGTTCTCCTGGCTGGTGTGGGACGAGCTCGACTGCGGGGTCTGCGACACGGTCAGATGTCCGACCCGCTGGACACGAGGGCGTCGGCGCCGCCGACGATCTCGCTGATCTCCTGGGTGATGCCGGCCTGGCGGGCCGCGTTGGCCTGCCGCGAGAGGTTCTTGGCCAGCTCCTCGGCGTTGTCCGACGCGGACTTCATGGCGCGGCGGCGGGACGCGGACTCCGAGGCGGCCGACTCGAGCATCGCGGCGTAGATGCGCGTGCTGATGTACTTCGGCAGCAGCGCATCGAGCAGCGACTCGGCGGAGGGCTCGAACTCGTACGAGGTCGGGATGTCGGTCGACTTCTGACCGGCCGCCGCGTCCTCGCGCTCGTGCTCGAACTCCTCCACCTCCTCGACCTCGAGGGGCGCCATCCGCTTGGCGACCGGCACCTGGGCCAGCAGCGAGCGGAACTCGGTGTAGACGATGTGCAGCTCGTCGACCCCGGCGATGCCGTCGGCGTTGCCCCGGTCGTCGTCCTCACCGGCGGTGAAGGCGTCGATCAGGGTGCTGCCGACCGCCTGGGCGTCGGAGTAGCCGGGCTGCTCCGAGAAACCGGTCCAGGTCTCCTCGACCGGGCGGTCGCGGAACCGGTAGTACGTCTCGCCCTTGCGGCCGACGACGTACAGGACAGGGTCCTTGCCCTCGCTGCGCAGCAGCCCGAGGAGCTCCTCGGTGCGGCGCAGGACGTTGACGTTGTAGGACCCGGCGAAGCCGCGGTCGGAGGTGATGACCAGGACCGCCACCCGGCCGGGCTTGTCCCGCTCGGTGAGCAGCGGGTGGTCCAGGCTCGCCGAGGACGCCAGCGCCGAGAGCACCTTCGTGATCTCCCGGGCGTAGGGCTTGGAGGCCTCGACCCGGTTCTGGGCGCGCACGATGCGGGCACCGGCGATCAGCTCCTGGGCCGAGAAGATCTTCTTCGTCGACCGCGTGGAGCGGATGCGGCGCCGCAGCGCGCGGAGGGAGGCGGCCACCGGGTCAGGCCTTCTTCTTGACCTGGACGCGCTCCTGGCCACGCTGGGACGCATCCATGGCCTCGACCTCGGGCTCGTTGACCTTCAGCGACTCGCCGTCGCTGGTGGTGAACTGGCCGTAGAAGGTCTCGACGGCGTTCTCCAGGTTGCGGACGGTGTCGTCCTCGAGCTTGAGCGAGGTGCGGATGGCGTCCAGCGCACCGGAGTCGCCCCGGGACAGGAAGTCCAGGAACTCGCCCTCGAAGCGCCGGACGTCGGCCACCGGGACGACGTCCAGGTGCCCTCGGGTGCCCAGCCACAGCGACACGACCTCGCGCTCGAGCGAGAACGGTGCGTACTGGCCCTGCTTGAGCAGCTCCACCAGGCGCTGACCGCGGTCCAGGGTGGCCCGGGAGGAGGCGTCGAGGTCGGAGGAGAAGGACGAGAACGCCTCCAGCTCGCGGAACTGCGCCAGGTCCAGGCGGAGCCGGCCGGCGACGGCCTTCATCGCCTTCGTCTGCGCCGAGCCGCCGACGCGGGACACCGAGATGCCGACGTTGATGGCCGGGCGGACACCGGAGTTGAACAGACCCGTCTCGAGGAAGATCTGGCCGTCCGTGATCGAGATGACGTTGGTCGGGATGTAGGCCGACACGTCGTTGCCCTTGGTCTCGATGATCGGCAGACCCGTCTGGGAGCCGGCACCGAGCTCGTCGGACAGCTTCGCGCACCGCTCGAGCAGACGGGAGTGCAGGTAGAAGACGTCGCCGGGGTAGGCCTCGCGGCCCGGCGGGCGGCGCAGCAGCAGCGAGACGGCGCGGTAGGCCTCGGCCTGCTTGGACAGGTCGTCGAACACGATCAGGACGTGCTTGCCCTCGTACATCCAGTGCTGGCCGATGGCCGAGCCGGTGTAGGGGGCGATGTACTTGTAGCCGGCGGAGTCCGAGGCGGGCGCGGCGACGATGGTCGTGTACTCCATCGCGCCGGCGTCCTCCAGCGCGGCCTTGACGCCGGCGATGGTGGAGCCCTTCTGGCCGACGGCGACGTAGATGCAGCGGACCTGCTGCTGCGGGTCACCGGTGGCCCAGGCGGCCTTCTGGTTGATGATCGTGTCGATCGCGATCGCGGTCTTGCCGGTCTGGCGGTCGCCGATGATCAGCTGGCGCTGGCCGCGGCCGATCGGGGTCATGGCGTCGATGGCCTTGATCCCGGTGGCCAGCGGCTCGCCGACGGACTGGCGCTGGACCACCGAGGGGGCCTGCAGCTCCAGGGCGCGGCGCTCGGTGGACTCGATGTCCCCGCCGCCGTCGATCGGGGTGCCCAGCGGGTCGACGACCCGGCCGAGGAAGCCGTCGCCGACCGGCACCGAGAGGACCTGGCCGGTCCGGCGGACCGTCTGGCCCTCCTCGATGGAGGCGAAGTCACCCATGACCACGACGCCGACCTCGCGGACGTCCAGGTTCAGGGCCAGGCCACGCACGCCACCCTCGAACTCGAGGAGCTCGTTGGTCATGACCGAGGGCAGCCCCTCGACCCGCGCGATGCCGTCGCCGGCCTCGGTGACGGTGCCGACCTCCTCGCGGGAGACATCGGTGTCGTAGTCGCTGACGTAGTTCTGGATGGCACTGCGGATCTCGTCCGCGGAGATCGTGAGCTCGGCCATGGCCCGGGTGTCCTCTTCCCTGCTCAGGTGCTGTCTGGGGTGGTGCGGTGGTCGGTGCGTGCTGCGTCAGCCGGCTGAGCTGACCTGCCGGCTCAGCCGGCGAAGCGCCGGCCTGCTGCTTCCAGCCGGTGCGCGATGCTGCCGTCGACGATCTCGTCGCCGACCCGGATCACCAGGCCACCGACGATCGCGGGCTCGACCTGGACCTGCAGGCCGATGGTGCGCCCGTAGGTGCGCTCGAGGATCGCGGTCAGCCGCTGCCGCTGCTGCTCGCTGAGCTCGACGGCGCTGGTCACGTGCGCGACCGACTGGCCGCGCCGGGCCGAGGCCGCCTCGGAGATCCGCTCGACGGCGTTGGCCGCGTTGTGCACGTGCCGGCTGGTCAGCGAGTTGCGCACCAGCCGTTCGGTGACCGGCGAGACCTTCCCGGCCAGCAGCCGGTCCAGCAGCGCCGTCTTGCCCTGGCGGTCGGCCGAGGGGTCACCGAGCAGACGGGACAGTGCGCCGTCGCCGTCGATGATCCGGCCGAACCGGAAGAGCTCGTCCTCGACGGTGTCCAGCTCGCCCCGGGCCTGCGCGGCGTCCAGCGCCACGTCGGTGGCCAGGGTCTCGACGGCCTCGACCAGGTCCAGCGGGCGCGACCAGCGCTGCCGGGCCACGGTCGCGACGACGTCGAGGGCGCCGTCACCGATCTTGCCGCGCAGCAGGCGCTCGGCCAGCCCGGCCCGGTCGTCGGGGCGCACCGACGCGTCGGCCAGGGCCCGCCGGAGCGAGACCTGACCGTCGAGCACGTGCGCGACCGAGAACAGGTCGTCGGCCAGGGCGAGGAGCACCTGGCCGTCGGCCCGGCTCCCCTGCGGGGACCCGGTCTGCTGACCGAGGTGCTCGCGCGAGGTGGCGAGCGCCTCGCGGCTGGCGGCCTGCATCAGCGGTCGCCCTGGGTGGACGACGACATGGCGTCCAGCTCGTCGAGGAACCGGTCGACGGTGCCGCGACGACGGGCGTCGTCCTCGAGGGACTCCCCCACCACGCGGCCGGCGAGCGTGACGGCCATGGAGCCGATCTGCCCGCGCAGCTCGTTGACCACCTGCTGGCGGGAGGCAGCGAGCTGCTCCTCGCCACGGGCGACGATGCGCGCGGACTCCTCCTGGGCCTGGGTGCGCAGCTCCTCGAGGATCTGCTGGCCCTCGGCGCGGGCGGCGTCGCGGATCTGCGCGGCCTCGGTGCGGGCCTCGGCGAGCTGGGCGCGGTACTGCTCCAGCGCGGCCTTGGCCTCGGCCTGGGCGGCCTCGGCACGCTCGATGCCGCCCTCGATCGCGTTGCGCCGCTCCTGGAACGTCTTCTCGATGATCGGGAAGACGAACTTGATGACGACGAACGCCAGGATCGCGAACGTGATCGTGCCGACGACGATCTCGCCGACCGGCGGGATCAGCGGGTTCTGGGACTCAGCTGCGAACAAGTCCATGTCTGGAGCACCTCCTCCGAGCTCGGGCGACCGGTGACCTGGGTCCGAGGACTCAGTTGCCGGTGCCGAAGATGAAGGGGACGACCAGGCCGATGAGCGCGAGCGCCTCGGACAGGGCGGCGCCCAGGAAGGCGTAGGTACGGGTGAGACCGGCCGACTCGGGCTGGCGGGCGGTCGCCTGGATGTAGGCGGCCCACACGATGCCCACACCGATACCGGGGCCGATGGCGGCGAGGCCGTAGCCGACCGAACCGATGCTGCCGACCAGCTCTGCCATGACGTCCATGCGTGGTGTTCCTCCTGTGTCGGTCACCCGGGATGGTCCCGGGTGGCTGGCGGGGGTGGTGCGAATGTGGGTCGAGCGGGCCTAGTGGCCCTTCTCGACCGCTCCGTTGAGGTACGTGGCGGTGAGGACGGTGAAGACGTAGGCCTGCAGCACGATCACCAGCACCTCGAAGAAGGTCATGAACAGCGCCATCAGGAACGACAGCGGCGCGAACACGAAGGAGAAGTTCTCCCCGACCTTGCCCAGCAGGTAGACGGTGCCCAGGGAGAAGACCACGAGCAGCATGTGACCGGCGAACAGGTTCGCGAACAGACGCACGGCGAGGGTGAACGGCCGGATGATGAACATCTGCAGCAGCTCGATCGGGGTCACCAGGATCAGGAAGACCGGCGGCACGCCCGGGGGGACCGCGACCTCCTTGAGGTAGCCGCCGAGGCCCTTGTTCTTGATGGAGACCACGTTGTAGAGGACGTAGACCATGATCGCGAGGACCAGGGGCAGCGCGAACTTGCTCATCGGCGAGATCTGGAAGAACGGGATGATGCTCATCGCGTTGTTCGCCAGGATGAAGAAGAACAGCGCGCCCAGGAACGGCACGAACGGCTTGTACCGCGGGCCGATGACGTCGCGCCCGATGTTGTCGCGGACGAGCGAGTAACCGCCCTCCATCAGCCACTGCGACTTGCGCGGCACGATGGTCGGGCGGCGGGTGGCCAGCACCATGAACAGCAGGATCGCCGCCGTGGCGATGAACGAGATGATCGTGATGCGCGTGATCACGAAGTCGATGCCGAAGATCGAGAACTCCGCGATCGACGGCGGGTAGAACTCGGCGATGCTCGGGGCGACGAAGCCGCCACCCGAGTCGCTCTCGACTGCGAGCACGCTCGCGAGCGCGGAGGCGCTGGAGGTCACCGTGTTCCCTTCTGCGTCACTTCTTGCGCCCGTGGCCGGCTCCGTCGTCCGCCCGGGGTCCTGCGGTAGGTCGTGTAGCTGGTGGAGCTGATCTTGCTGTAGCTCGTGGTGCTGATCGGCACGGGCTGGTCGGTGGCACCGCCGTACTTCTTGACCACCAGGTAGATGGCCGAGGCGAGCCCGAGCAGCATGCCGATCACGATGAACGCACGGGTGTCCCACCACCGGTCCAGCAGCCAGCCGGCGCCACCCCAGACGATCAACCCGGACAGCAGGGTCCCGGTGATCCCCCACCCGATGTCCGCACCGCTGGGGTGGGACTCGTCGGACGAGGAGGGGTGACGGCCGCGGCCACCGTTCTTCGTGGAGGCGTTGTCCATCGATTCGGACACTATCAGCCGTCTGTGCGGCTCTGACCCGGGTGTTCTACAGCTCGTCGCAGAACTGCCGGATCGGGTGACGGGGCAGGGGGCGCCGGCGGGGTCGTGTAGTAGAGCTGCCGGGTCCAGACCCACCGGGCCTGCACCCCGCTCCACAGCAGCGCGCCGGCCACGACCGCCCAGGCGGTCGCCGTGCGGTCGGGCCACCCGTCGGCGGGCAGGGCCTGGAGCAGGGCGAAGAAGCCGATGATCTTCACCATGAACGCGCCCAGGGCGGCCGGCAGCGTGAACGAGTCGTCGATCTTGCCCGCCCAGGCGATCGCGTAGCCCGACAGGCAGAAGAACGCGGTGGTGATGGCGGCGCCGAGCACCACCCCCAGTGCCTCCGCCCACCCGGCGGCCAGGCCCACGACGGGCACCGCGACGACCGTGAGGCCGGCCGTCACCAGCGCCCCGACGCGGAGGAAGGAGAGGTCCCAGGGGCCGGCAGCGCTGCGCGGCCCGGTGCGGGCGGCGGGCTGGGTCATCGTGGGGCTCCGGTCGGGTCGGCGGTGCGGGCGGGTGTTCCTCCCCGTGACGGTACGGCGGGCACCGGGCCGGACCGGCCCGGACGTCCCCACCGGCTCCGCGCCCCTGCCCCGCGACCCCACCCGCGGCCGGCCCGGGCCACCCGGGTCTCCGACGCCGTGACCGACGCCGCCGTGCGCTCGGCCCGGCGGGCACGCGGGCTGAGCACCACGACCACCCCGACCACCAGCAGGGCACCCACAACCACCAGCACCTCGACCGTGCCACCGGAGATCGACAGCGCGATGACGCCGAAGCTGAGCAGCGCCGCCCAGAAGTACATGATCAGCACCGCGCGCCGGTGGGAGTGCCCGATCGACAGCAACCGGTGGTGCAGGTGCATCTTGTCCGGGCTGAAGGGCGACTGGCCCTTGCGGGTGCGCCGGACCACGGCCAGCACCAGGTCGGTGAACGGGATGAAGAGCACCGCCAGCGGCACCAGCAGCGGCAGCGCCAGCGGCAGCACGCTGGCGGCGGAGTCGAAGCTCTGGGTGTCGACCCGCCCGGTGGCCGAGACCGCCGCCGCCGAGAGCATCAACCCGACCATCATCGAGCCGGAGTCGCCCATGAAGATCCGGGCCGGGGAGAAGTTGTGCGGCAGGAACCCCAGGCAGGCACCGGCCAGCACGGCGGTGATCAGGGCCGGGGCCGACGCGGTGTCGTCGTAGCCGACCAGGCCCAGGTTGTAGCTGTAGGCGAACAGGGCCAGCGCCGCGATGGCCGAGACGCCCGCGGCCAGGCCGTCCAGGCCGTCGATGAAGTTCAGCGCGTTGACCACCAGGACGGTGACCAGGATCGTCAGCGGCACCCCGACGTCGCCCAGGGACAGCGTGCCGATGCCGGCGAAGGGCAGGAACACGAACAGGAACTGCACACCCAGCAGCACCATGACCCCGGCGCAGGCGATCTGGCCGGTGAGCTTGGTGAGCGCGTCGATCTCGAAGCGGTCGTCGAGCACCCCGAGCAGGCAGATCAGGCCGCCGGCGACCAGCACCGCGTAGGTCTGGGAGTCCTCGAAGGTGCGCTGCAGGGCGGGCAGCCGGCTGGCCACCAGCACGGCGGCGGCCACGCCGGCGTACATCGCGACCCCCCCGCCGCGCGGGGTGGGGATGACGTGGACGTCGCGCTCGCGGACGGCGGAGACCACCTTGAGGCGCATCGCGAGCACCCGCACCACCGGCGTGGTCAGGAAGGTGACCAGCGCCGCGGTGAGGCAGACGACGGCGTACTCGCGCACGAGGGAGGGCTCCTGGGGTCGGGGGACGCCACGACGGTAGTTGCTAGTCGGTCACCGAGGGCACGACCTCGCGGAGGCGGTCGACCTCGATCGCCCCGACCCGGAGCACCCGGGGCCGGGCCCCCGTGCAGTCGACGATGGTGCTCGGCGCGCCCACCTCGCGCGGGCCGTCGTCGAGGACGACCGCCGCGTGCTCGCCGAGCTGGTACTCCGCCTGCGCCGCGGAGGTGGCGGCCGGGCGGCCGGAGCGGTTGGCGCTGGAGACCGCCAGGGGGCCCGTGCGGCGGAGCAGGTCGCGGGTGACGTCGTCGTCCGGGAGACGGACGGCGACCGTGCCCTCGGACTCGCCGAGGTCCCAGGACAGGGTGGCCGTGTGCTCGAGGACGAGGGTCAACCCACCGGGCCAGAACTCCCGGGCCAGGGCGTGCGCGTCCGGCGGCACGACGGTGACCAGGCCGGACAGCGTCGAGGCCTCGGCGATCAGCACCGGCACCGGCATGTGCCGGCCCCGGTTCTTGGCCGCGAGCAGGCGGCCGACGGCCTCGGGGGTGAAGGCGTCGGCCGCCACCCCGTACACGGTGTCGGTGGGCAGCAGGACCAGCTCACCGCGGGAGAGCGCGGCAGCGGCGGCGGTGAGACCCGCGGCGCGCTGCTCGTCGTCGGTGCAGTCGTAGACGTCGGCCACGACCGCCAGTCTCCTCCACCTAGAGTGCCGGTCGTGCGGGGGTCGCTGCTGGTGGTGGGTGCGCTGGTGCTGGCCGCGTGCAGCTCGCCGGCGGAGTCGGACGCACCGTGGGGTCTGCGGGTGGACTACCAGCTCGGGGGTGCGTACGAGCCGGCCGACGGCGTGACCGGGGTGGTCCGAGACCGCACCGACTCCCCCGCGCCCGGGCTGTGGTCGGCCTGCTACGTGAACGCCTTCCAGACCCAACCGGGCACCGACGACGTCCCCGAGGACCTGCTCCTGCACGACGCGGACGGGAACCGGGTCGAGGACCCCGACTGGCCCGGGGAGTTCCTGCTCGACATCGGCAGCGCGGACCAGCGCTCCCGGGTGCTCGACCTGGTCGGCGGCTGGATCGACGGGTGCGCGGACGACGGCTTCGACGCCGTCGAGCCCGACAACCTGGACAGCTGGACCCGCTCCCAGGACCTGCTGGGCGAGGACGACGCGGAGTACATGGCCGAGCTGCTCGTCGAGCGGGCGCACGACGCCGGCCTGGACATCGCGCAGAAGAACGCCGCCGACCTGGACGGCCGGTCCCTGGGCTTCGACTACGCGGTCACCGAGCAGTGCCAGGTCTACGACGAGTGCGCGGTCTACACCGACGCCTACGGCGACGCGGTCGTCGAGATCGAGTACACCGACGACGCCTTCGACGCCGCGTGCGACGCCCGGGGCGGGCACGTCGCCGTGCAGCGGCGCGACCGCGACGTGTCGGTGCCCGGCACCGAGGGCTACGTGTCGCGCTTCTGCGACTGAGCCGTCGTGTACCGGGGCCGCCCGGCGAGGTCGGGGTGGTCGGCGACGTCGGTGAACCCGCCGTGCGCCCGCACCAGCGCCGGCAGCGAGGTGCCCTGCACGTCGGCGTGCTCGACCGCCAACCACCCGCCGGGGCGGAGCAGCCGGTGCGCGGTGCGCAGCAGCCCGCGGACGACGTCCAGACCGTCCGGGCCACCCCACAACGCCAGCGGCGGGTCGTGGTCGGCGACCTCGCGCGGGAGCCGGGCGTCGTCGGGCACGTAGGGCGGGTTGGAGACGACCACGTCGACCGTGCCGTCGAGCTCGGTCAGCAGCTGCGGGTCGGTCATGTCCCCGGCCAGCACGGTGACCGGGGTGTCCCCGGCCGCGGCCCGGGCGTCGGCGTTGAGCCGGGTCCAGGCGATGGCGTCGGCGTCCTTCTCGACCGCGGTGACCCGGGCGCCCGGGTGCTCCTGGACGACGGCCAGCGCGATGGCCCCGGAGCCCGTGCCCAGGTCGACGACGACCGGATCGGGGCCGAGCCGGGAGAGCACCCAGCCGGCGATCTGCTCGGTCTCGGGCCGCGGCACGAAGACCCCGGGCCCGACCGACAGCTCCAGGTGCCGGAAGGCGGCCCGCCCGGTCAGGTGCTGCAGCGGCACCCGGGCCACCCGCTGCTCGAGCAGCGCCTCGAAGCGGGCGGTGTCGGCGACGTCGTCCAGGGTGATCAGCCGGGACCGCGGGACCCCGAGGGCGTGGGCGAGCAGCAGCTCGGCGTCGACCCGGGGGGACTCGACGCCGGCCTCGGCGAGCCGGGCGGCCGCTGCGGTCAGCAGCGTGCGGGGGTTCAGCTGCCGGCCTCGAGCAGCTCGGCGGTGTGCGCGGTCGTGAGCGCGTCGATGACGGCGTCGAGCTCGCCGTCGAGGACGGCGTCCAGGTTGTGCGCCTTGAAGCCCACCCGGTGGTCGGAGATCCGGTTCTCGGGGTAGTTGTAGGTGCGCACCCGCTCGCTGCGGTCGACCGTGCGCACCTGGCTGCGCCGGGCGTCGCTGGCGGTGGCGGCGGCCTCGTCCCGGGCGGCGGCCAGCAGCCGGGACCGCAGCACGCGCAGCGCGGACTCCCGGTTCTGCAGCTGGCTCTTCTCGTTCTGCGAGGTCACCACCGTGCCGGTGGGCAGGTGCGTGATGCGGACGGCGGAGTCGGTGGTGTTCACGCTCTGCCCGCCCGGCCCCGACGAGCGGAACACGTCGATGCGCAGGTCGTTCGGGTCGACGGTGACGTCGACCTCCTCGGCCTCGGGCAGCACCAGGACTCCGACGGCGGAGGTGTGGATGCGGCCCTGGCTCTCGGTGACCGGCACCCGCTGCACGCGGTGCACGCCGCCCTCGAACTTCAGCCGGGACCAGATGCCCTCGTCGCCGCGGGCCTTGACCGCCACGGCGACGTCCTTGTAGCCACCCAGCTCGGCGTCGACGGCCTCGAGCACCTGGGTGGCCCAGCCGCGGCGCTCGGCGTAGCGCAGGTACATGCGCAGCAGGTCGCCGACGAACAGCGCGGACTCCGCACCGCCCTCCCCCGCCTTGATCTCGAGGATGACGTCCTTGTCGTCGTCGGGGTCCTTGGGCAGCAGCTGCTCGCGGAGCCGGTCCTCGAGACGGGCGATCTGGTCGGCCAGCGCCGTGGCCTCGGCGGCGAACGCGGCGTCCTCGGCGGCCAGCTCCAGGGCGGCCTCGCGGTCGGCGCGGGCGGCCTCGAGCGCGCGGGAGGTCTCGACCAGCGGGGCCAACGACGCGTAGCGGCGGGCCAGCCGGCGGGCGCGGGACTGGTCGGCGTGCACGCCCGGGTCGGCCAGCTCCAGCTCCAGGGAGGCGTGCTCGGCAAGCAGGTCGGCGAGACCGCCGTCCGGTGTTCCGCTCACTGCAGGCCTCTCCTCGGGGTGGACACGACGACGGCGCCCGCCCCGCTCCTGGTGGGAGCGGTGCGGGCGCCGTCGGTGGTGCTACTTGCTGGCTGCGGTCTCGCGCTTGCCGAAGCGCTTCTCGAACCGGGCCACGCGGCCGCCGGTGTCCAGGACGCGCTGCTTGCCCGTGTAGAACGGGTGGCAGGCCGAGCACATCTCGACCGACAGCGTGCCGCCGGGGATGGTGCTGCGGGTGGTGAAGGAGTTGCCGCAACCGCAGGTCACAGCGGTCTCGTGGTACTCGGGGTGGATGTCGGGCTTCATGTCCCTGGCCCTCTCTCTAGGTCTGGCGGGCCGAGGTCGGTCGGCCTGTGCATGGGGATGAACGTCGTCGGTGGGCTGGGATGTTCCTCGCCGCACCGGGGCTCGGTCGGCAAGTCTCCCACACCTGTCAGTCGTCGCGGTTGGCGCCCAGGGTGGTCTTCTGGACCTGCATGAGGAACTCGATGTTGTTGCGGGTCTTCTTGAGCTGACCCAGCAGCAGCTCGAGCGCCTGCTGCGGCTCCAGCGCCGCGAGCACCCGGCGGAGCTTGATGACGATGGCCTGCTCGTCCGGGCTCATCAGCAGCTCCTCCTTGCGGGTGCTGGAGGCGTTGACGTCGACGGCGGGGAAGACCCGCTTGTCGGCCAACCGGCGGTCGAGCTTGATCTCGGCGTTCCCGGTGCCCTTGAACTCCTCGAAGATGACCGTGTCCATCGTGGAGCCGGTCTCCACCAGCGCCGAGGCGATGATGGTCAGCGAGCCGCCGTTCTCGATGTTTCGGGCGGCACCGAGGAAGCGCTTGGGCGGGTAGAGCGCCGTGGAGTCGACGCCGCCGGACAGGATGCGCCCGCTGGCGGGGGCCGCCAGGTTGTAGGCGCGGCCCAGCCGGGTGATGGAGTCCAGCAGGACGACGACGTCGTGGCCCATCTCGACCAGCCGCTTGGCCCGCTCGATGGACAGCTCCGCCACCGTGGTGTGGTCGGTGGCCGGCCGGTCGAAGGTCGAGGCGATGACCTCGCCCTTCACCGAGCGCTGCATGTCGGTGACCTCTTCGGGCCGCTCGTCGACGAGCACGACCATGAGGTGGCACTCGGGGTTGTTCGTGGTGATCGCGTTGGCGATCGCCTGCAGCACCATCGTCTTGCCGGCCTTGGGCGGCGAGACGATGAGCGCCCGCTGCCCCTTGCCGATGGGCATGACGAGGTCCAGCACCCGGGTGGTGAGGGTCGTGGAGTCGGTCTCCATCCGCAGGCGCTCCTGCGGGTAGAGCGGCACCAGCTTGGTGAACTCGGGCCGGGTGCGGGCCTGCTCGGGGTCCAGGCCGTTGACGGAGTCCAGCCGGACCAGCGCGTTGTACTTGTCCTTGCGCTCGCCCTCGCGCGGCTGGCGCACGGCGCCGGTGATGGCGTCGCCGCGGCGGAGGCCGTAGCGGCGCACCTGGGACAACGAGACGTAGACGTCGTTGGGCCCGGTCAGGTAGCCCGACGTGCGGACGAAGGCGTAGTTGTCCAGGACGTCGAGGATGCCGGCCACGGGCAGCAGGACGTCGTCCTCGGCCACGGCCGGCTCGCCCTGGTCGTAGCGGTCGCGGCCGCCGCCCTGGGTGCCGGTGCTGCCACCGCGCCGGTTGCGGTCGCGGTAGCGGCGACCACGCCGACGACCGTTGCCGTCGAACTCGTCGTCGTCCTCGTCGTCCCGGCCGTCGTTGCGGGCATCACCGCGGGTGTCGGGGCGGCCGTCGGGGCGGTTGCCGCCCGGGCGATCGTTGCGGCCGCGGTCGGGGCCGTTCTGGCCCTGCCGGTCACCGCGCTGGTCGCCGCGGTCGGGACCGTCGACCTGGTCGCGGTCGTCGTCCCGGCCGCGGTTGCGCGTGCGACCGCCCCGGTCGGTGGTGTCGTCGCGGTCGTCGCGGTCGTCTCGGTCGCCACGGACATCACCACGGACATCGCCCCGGTTGCGGGTGCGCTGGCGCCCGCCGCGGTCCTCGGACCCGGCCTGGTCGCGGTCGTCGTCCCGGCCGCGGTTGCGGGTGCGCCCGTTCCGGTCCTGGCCGTCGGCCTGGTCGCGGTCGTCGCGGTCGTCGCGCTCGTCGGCGCCGTGGGCGTCGCGTCCGCGCTGGTTGCCCTGACCGCCCTGGTTGCCCTGGCCGCGGTCGTCCTGGCCCTCGGCCCGGTCGCCGCCGGTGCGGCCGGCCCGCTCGGCCCGGCTGCGGTCACGGCTGCGCTGCGGGCGCTCCGGGCGGCCGTCGGCCTGGTCGGCCTGGTCGCCCCGGGCGGGGGCGTCCTCGACGGTGGTGGACCGCGGCTGCTCGGCCTGCACGGGGGCGGGCGACCCGGCGGTCGGGACACCGGCGTCCGGCACGTCGGCCGAGGGCGCTCCGGCCGGGCGGCTGGCCGCCCGGCGCCGACGGGCGGTCGGCGCCTGCGCCGCGGCCTCGGTCGGCCCGGGGTCGGCGGGTGCCTGCCCGGCCGGGGCCTCGGTGGCCGGGGCCGGCTCGGCGGGGGCCGCTGCTGCCGGGGCCGCTGCTGCCGGGGCTGCCGGGGCTGCTGCTGCCGGGGCCGCCGCAGCGGCCCGCGCCGGGGCGTCGACCTGGCGCTCGGAGATGGCGGCGACGAGGTCGCTCTTGCGCATCCGGCCGGTGCCGGGGATGCCCAGCTCCCCCGCCAGTCGCTGGAGCTCGGGCAGCAGCATGGCCGACAGCCCGTTGCCGCGGCGGCGCTTGCCGGCGGCCTCGGTCGCGACGTCCGCACCGGAGGCGGCGCCGTCGACCAGAGAGGTGGTCTCGCTCACGTACAGGTCCTTCCCTGCGGTGACCTGCGCCTACTGGCGCAGGGGGTGACCCGGGGCCCTCTCGGGTTCGCCGCGACGAGGCCGCGGCGGGACCGAGGAGGGGGAACGGGTCTGTGGGAGCGGGACGAAGGACGGCAGTCGCGCGTCGTCGACGTCTCGCGATGAGGCTCGCCCGAGGGCGGCTGTGGGACCAGCCTGGACACCGGGTGGAGGAGCCGACCACGCCGGCTGCCCCGGGTGTCCTCCCAGGCGTTCAGGACGATACAGCACGGTCTCCGTACCGGACACGTGCGCCGGCCGCCTCCACGGCCACGTCGAGGACCTGCCAGTCCTCGGGAACGACGGTGCGCACCAGCGCGGCGTCCTCGGGCCGGGCGTCCAGCACGAGCACGCTCGGGCCGGCACCGGACACGACGGCCGCGTGGCCGGCGTCGCGCAGGTCGGCGACCAGCGCGGCGGTGCCGGGCATCGCGGCGGCCCGCTGGTCCTGGTGCAGCCGGTCCTCCGTCGCGTCCAGCAGCAGCTGCGGCGCGGCGGTGAGGGCGTGCACGAGCAGGGCGGAGCGGCCCGCGTTGAAGGCGGCGTCGCCGTGCGGGACGACGGCGGGCAGCAGCTCGCGGGCGACGTGGGTGGACAGCGTCGTGGTGGGCACGCACACCAGCGGGGTGACCTGCGGGGACACGGCCAGCGACGCCGCCCGCACGCCCTCGGCGCCCGTCCAGGACAGCGTCAGCCCCCCGAGCAGGCAGGCGGCGACGTTGTCGGGGTGGCCCTCGATGGCGTCGGCCAGCGCCAGCACGCGGTCGTCGTCGACGCCCACGACGGCCGGGCACAGGGCCCAGGCGGCCAGGATGCCGGCGACCACCGCCGAGGCGGAGGACCCGAGGCCCCGGCCCTGCGGGATGCCGTTGCGGGCGACCAGCCGCAGGCCCGGCGGCGACCAGCCCAGGTCGGCGCAGGCGGCCCGGAAGGCGCGGACCACGAGGTGGGTCTCGTCGCGGGGCAGGTCGTCGGCGCCGAAGCCCTCGACGACCACCTCGAGCCCGTCGACGACGGACACCTCGAGCTCGTCGTACAGGCTCAGCGCGAGACCCGCGCTGTCGAAGGCGGGCCCGAGGTTGGCGCTGGTGGCCGGCACCCGGATGCGGACCGGCTGGCCCGGCGCGGCGGTCACAGGCCCAGCTGCGCGGCGGCGGCAGCGGCGTCGACGGGGATGGTGACCGGCGCCGGAGCACCGGAGATGGCCCACTCGGGGTCCTTGAGGCCGTTGCCGGTCACCGTGCACACGATGCGCTGGCCCGGCTCCAGCTCGCCGGCTGCGGCGACCTGCAGCAGACCGGCGACCGAGGCCGCCGACGCCGGCTCGACGAAGACCGCCTCGGTGCGGGCCAGCAGCCGGTAGGCGGCCAGGATGGCCCGGTCGGTGACGGCGTCGATGCGCCCCCCGGACTCGTCGCGCGCGGCCAGCGCCTTGGTCCACGACGCCGGGTTGCCGATCCGGATGGCGGTGGCGATCGTGCTGGGGTTCTCGACCACGGCACCGTCCACGATGGGCGCGGACCCGGCGGCCTGGAAGCCGAACATCCGTGGCCGCTTGGTGGCCGGGCCGTTGTCGCAGTACTCCCGGTAGCCCTGCCAGTACGCGGTGATGTTGCCGGCGTTGCCGACCGGCAGGCAGTGGATGTCCGGCGCATCGCCGAGCACGTCGACGATCTCGAACGAGGCGGTCTTCTGCCCCTCGATGCGGTACTGGTTCACGCTGTTGACCAGGCTGACCGGGTAGTCGATGGCCAGCTTGGAGGCCAGGGCCAGGCAGTCGTCGAAGTTGCCCTGCACCTGCAGCAGCTTCGCGCCGTGCACCAGCGCCTGGGCCAGCTTGCCGGTGGCGATCTTGCCCTGCGGCACGAGGACGGCGCAGACCAACCCGGCCCGGGCGGCGTAGGCCGCCGCACTGGCCGAGGTGTTGCCGGTGGAGGCGCAGATGACCGCCTGCGCGCCCTCCTCGACGGCCTTGGTGATCGCCATGGTCATGCCGCGGTCCTTGAACGACCCGGTCGGGTTGGCGCCCTCGACCTTGAGGTGCACGTCGCAGCCGGTGCGGCGGGACAGCTCGGGCGCGGGCACCAGCGGGGTGGCGCCCTCCTGCAGCGTCACCACCGGGGTCGTCGCGCTCACCGGCAGCCGGTCGCGGTAGGCCTCGATCAGCCCCGGCCAGAACGGCGATGCGGTGGTCATGAGAGTCCTTCCACGCGGAGCACGCTGGTCACGGCCCGGACGGCCGGCATCCCGCGCAGCCGGGAGATCGTGGCAGACAGGGCCGAGTCGGGGGCCAGGTGGGTGACGATCACCAGGGTGGCGGCCTCGCCGGAGCCGTCCTGGCGGACGGTGGAGATGCTCACGCCCTGGGCGGCGAACTCCTGCGCGACGGTGGCCAGCACCCCCGGCTTGTCCGCGACGTCGAGGCTCACGTGGTACCGCGTGGGGGTGTCGGCCATCGGGGCCACCGGGAGGCCGGCGTAGGCCGTCGTGCCCGGCCCGGCGACCCCGGCCACCCGGTTGCGGGCCACGGCGACCAGGTCGCCCAGCACCGCCGAGGCGGTGGGCTCACCCCCCGCGCCCTGGCCGTAGAACATCAGCTGACCGGCCGCCTCGGCCTCGACGAAGACCGCGTTGAACGCCCCGCCCACCGACGCCAGCGGGTGCGTGGTCGGGATCATCGCCGGGTGCACCCGGACGGCGATCGCGTCGCCGTGCTCGCCGGTGACCTTCTCGCAGATCGCCAGCAGCTTGACGGTGCAGCCGATCTCGGCGGCCCGGGCGACGTCGGTCGAGGAGACCGCGGAGATGCCCTCGCGGTACACGTCGCCGGCCACCACCGGGGAGTGGAACGCCAGCGAGGCCAGGATGGCGGCCTTGGCGGCGGCGTCGAAGCCGTCGACGTCGGCGGTGGGGTCGGCCTCGGCGTAGCCCAGCTCGGTGGCCTCGGCCAGCGCCTCGGCGAACCCGGCGCCGGTCTCGGCCATGCGGGAGAGGATGTAGTTCGTCGTCCCGTTGACGATGCCGACCACCCGGGTGAGCTGGTCACCGGCCAGGGACTCGCGCAGCGGCCTCAGCAACGGAATCGCGCCGGCGACGGCGGCCTCGTAGTAGAGGTCGACGCCGGCCTCGGCGGCCGCGGCGTGCAGCGCCACGCCGTCGTCGGCCAGCAGCGCCTTGTTCGCGCTGACCACGCCCTTGCCCGCGGCGAACGCGGCCAGCATCAGCTCGCGGGCCGGCTCGATCCCGCCGATGACCTCGACCACCAGGTCGACGTCGGGCGAGGTCACCAGCGCGTGCGCGTCGGTGGTCAGCAGGTCGGCGGGCACCTCGGGGTGCCGGTCGGGACGCCGGACGGCAACCCCGGCGACCTGCACGGGGCAACCGACCCGGGCGGTGATGTCGGCGGCCTGGTCGGTGAGCAGGCGCAGCACCGCCGAGCCGACGGTGCCGCAGCCCAGCAGCGCCACCCGGAGCGGGGCGCTCACGAGAGGACCTCGGCGGAGGAGGACAGGACGGCGTCGAGGGCGAACACGTCGGACAGTGTCTGCCGTCGCACGATCGTCGCCGACACCCCGTCCCGGACGGCCACCACCGGCGGCTTGAGCAGGTAGTTGTAGTTCGAGGCCATCGACCAGCAGTAGGCCCCGGTGGCGGCCACCGCGAGCAGGTCGCCGGGGACGACGTCCGAGGGCAGCCACAGGTCGCGGACCAGCACGTCGCCGCTCTCGCAGTGCTTGCCCACCACCCGGCACAGCGCCGGCGGGGCGTCGGAGACCCGGTTGGCCAGCACGCACGTGTAGGCGGCGTCGTAGAGGGCGGTGCGGATGTTGTCGCTCATGCCGCCGTCCACCGAGACGTAGTTGCGGACCGCCGGGGTGCCCGGTGCGCCCGAGGAGCCCAACCGCACCGGCTTGATGGTGCCGATCTCGTAGAGGGTGACCGTGCCGGGCCCCGCGATCGCCCGGCCGGGCTCGACCGCGAGCCGGGGCACCGGCAGACCCAGCGCGGCGCACTCGGAGGCCACCACGTGCCGCATGCGCGCGGCGACGTCGGCCGGGGTGATCGGGTCGTCGTCGGCGAGGTAGGCGATGCCGAACCCGCCGCCGAGGTTGAGCTGGCCCAGGACGACGCCGGTGGCCTGCTCGACCTGCGCCATCAGCCCGACCACCCGGTGCGCCGCGGCCTCGAAGCCCTGGGTGTCGAAGATCTGCGAGCCGATGTGGCTGTGCAGGCCGGCGAGGTCCAGCGCGGGCTCGCGGATCACCCGGACCGCGGCGGTCAGCGCGTCGCCGGTGGCCAGGGAGAAGCCGAACTTCTGGTCCTCGTGCGCGGTCGCGATGAACTCGTGGGTGTGCGCCTCGATGCCCACCGTCGTGCGCACCAGCACGGCGACCGGCGCTCCCCCGGCGGCCACCCGCGCGGCGGCGAGCGGCACCAGGCGGTCGATCTCGTCGAAGGAGTCCAGCACCACGTGCCCGACCCCGGCGTCGACGGCGAGCGCCAGCTCGACCAGGGACTTGTTGTTGCCGTGCAGCGCGATCCGCTCGGCGGGGAACCCGGCGGCCAGCGCCACCGACAGCTCGTTGCCGCTGCAGACGTCCAGGTGCAGGTCGTCCTCGGCCACCCAGCGGGCGACCTGGCCGCACAGGAACGCCTTCGAGGCGTAGTGGACGTCGGCGCCGGCGAAGCCCTCGCGGAAGTCGGCCGCGCGGCCGCGGAAGTCGGCCTCGTCCAGGACGAACAGCGGGGTGCCGTGCTCGCGCACCAGGTCCGTCACCGACCGGCCGGCCAGGTGCAGCTCGCCGTCGACCCGCGCGGCGCCGCGGGGCCACACCTGGCCGTCGAGGTCGCCGAGGGACACCGGCGGGGCGCCGGCCGCGCTGGGCGGGGTGATGTTCCCGTGCAGCGGACCTGCGGGGTGCGCCCTCACATCCGCTCCGGGGCCTGCACGCCGAGCACGGCCAGGCCGTTGCGCAGCACCTGGGCGGTGGCCGCGCACAGCCACAGCCGGGCGACGGTCGTCGGGGTGACCTCGTCGTCGCCGCGGGGCAGCACCCGGCAGACGTCGTAGAACCGGTGGTAGGTGCCGGCGAGCTCCTCCAGGTAGCGGGCGACCCGGTGCGGCGCGCGCAGCTCGGCGGCCGCGGTGACCACCCGGGGGAACTCGGCGACCGCGCGCAGCAGGTCGACCTCCCGCGGGTGGGCCAGCGGGGTGGCGTCGACCGTGGCGGCCGTGCCCAGGTCGATGCCCAGGTCGGCCGCGCCGCGCAGCAGCGAGGCGATGCGGGCGTGGGCGTACTGGACGTAGAAGACCGGGTTGTCGCTGGCCGCCCGACTCCACAGGTCGAGGTCCAGGTCGATCTGCTGGTCGACCGAGGCCCGCGCCAGCGCGTAGCGGGCGGCGTCGGCGCCGACGGCCTCGACCAGGTCGGCGAGGGTGATGACCGTGCCGGCCCGCTTGCTCATGCGCAGCGGCTGGCCGTCGCGGACGAGGTTGACCAGCTGGCCGAGCAGGATCTCGAGGTTCGCGGCCGGGTCGTCACCCAGCGCCGCGACCAGCGCCTTGTAGCGGCCGACGTACCCGGCGTGGTCGGCGCCGAGCATGATCACCACGCGGTCGAAGCCCCGGGACCGCTTGTCCTGGTAGTAGGCGCAGTCGGCGGCGAAGTAGGTGTAGTCGCCGTCGCTCTTGACCAGCGGGCGGTCCTTGTCGTCGCCGAAGTCGGTGGTGCGCAGCCAGGTCGCGCCGTCGGCCTCGTAGACGTGCCCCCGCTCGCGCAGCGTGCCGATCACCTTCTCCAGCGCGCCGCTGGCGTGCAGGGTCGCCTCGGAGAAGTAGGTGTCGAACACGACGCCGAAGTCGGCCAGCGAGGCCTTGATCTCGCCGAACATCAGGTCGACGCCGCGCACCCGGAACCGCTCCTGCTCCTGCTCGGCGGGCAGCTCGGTCACCCCGGGCTCGGCGGCCACCACCGAGGCGGCGATCTCGCCGATGTAGTCGCCGGCGTAGCCGTCCTCGGGCGCCGGGCGCCCGTGCGCGGCGGCCACCAGGCTGCGGGCGAACCGGTCGATCTGGGAGCCGGCGTCGTTGAAGTAGTACTCGCGGCTGACGTCGGCCCCGCTGGCGGTGAGCAACCGGCCCAGCGCGTCGCCGACCGCGGCCCAGCGGGTGCCGCCGATGTGCACCGGACCCGTCGGGTTCGCCGAGACGAACTCGAGGTTCACCCGCTGCCCGGCCAGGGCGTCGGTGCGGCCGTAGGCCTCGCCGGCGGTGACCGCGTCGACGGCGATCTGGCCCAGCGCACCCTGCGCGAAGGTCACGTTGAGGAAACCGGGGCCCGCGACGTCCACCCGGGCGATGCCCGGCTGCTCGCGCAGGTCGGCGGCCAGCACCTCGGCCACCTCGCGCGGGGGCCGGCCGGCCTGCTTGGCCAGCTTCAGCGCCACGGTGGTGGCGTAGTCGCCGTGCTCGGGGTTGCGGGGGCGCTCGACCACGACGTCGTCGGGGACGGCGACCGCGAGCGTGCCGCGCTCGACGGCCCCGGCGACGACGGCGCGGACGAGGGCACTGAGCTGCTCGGGCGTCACCGGGTGATCCTAGAAGAGCGGAACCACCGACTTCCCCGCGCCGTTGACCAGCAGGGACGGCGCGTGAGCGTCGTCACGACCGACGGTGCGCACAGGTGCGGCACCTAGACTCGCCCGCCGGACCAGCCGGCCGCCCCCGAGGCGTCGACCCCGCCGCCGCCTGCGCCCACGACCTGAACTGGAGAGGCCTTGCCCGAGGACCCGAAGCCCGACACGAACGCCGAGAAGCCGACGGGCGGGTCGTCCGCGGCCAGGCGCACGCCCGGCAAGGGGGCCGGCGGGCGTCAGGCGACCCCGGCCGGCAAGGGCCTGGGCGGCGGCAAGGGGGCCGGCAAGGGCGCCGCGAAGGCCGGCAGCCGGCCCGCCGGCAAGGGCGGACGCACCCGCCCGCAGCAGGCCGTCGTCGCCAAGCCCAAGCCCTGGGGGCTCATCGCCGCCGCGGTCGCGGTCGTCGTGTTCGCCGGCGCGGTCATCGGCTACGCGGTGCACGCGGTGAACGAGAAGAACGAGAACCGCATCACCGCGGCCGACCAGATCCAGGGCGTGCAGGTCTTCGAGTACGCCGCCGGTCAGCAGCACGTCACCGAGAACGTGACCTACACCGAGAACCCGCCCGTCGGCGGCCCGCACGACCCGTACTGGGCCGACTGCACGGGCACCGTCTACGACATCGACATCCGGCACGAGAACGCCGTGCACTCCCTGGAGCACGGCGCCGTCTGGATCACCTACGACCCCGACGTGCTCAGCAGCGACGACGTCGCGACGCTGTCGTCGCTGGTGTCGGACAACGGCAGCTACCTCCTGATGTCCCCCTACGCCGGGCTGGCCACCACGTCGGACCTGCAGAGCCCGATCAGCCTGGAGTCCTGGAACCACCGGTTGGCCGTGGACTCGGTCGACGACCCCCGGATCCAGCAGTACATCGACTTCTTCCGCCGCGGCACGGACGCCGACGGCACCTCGCTCTACCCGGAGGTCGGCGCCAGCTGCGAGAACCCGGACTTCGCGGCCAACCCCCTGCCGGCCGACGCCAGCAGCGAGCCGGTCGGCAACAGCGACGCGCCGACCACGGACTCCGCCGCCCCCGGCACCGCGTCCACCGAGCCCACCACCGAGCCCACCACCGAGCCCAGCGCGACGACGGCCCCCTGACCGGCCCCCTGAGCACGAACCGGTGCCCGGCCGACCACCGGCCGGGCACCGCGCGAACCCCGAGGTGATCCCCGTGCAGACCCAGAGCCCCACCCGTCCGGTCGAGCCCGTCGACGAGCCCGACGGCGCCCCCCGGCAGCCCCGGCGCTGGCTGGCCGCCGGGCTGGTGGCGGTCATCGCGGCCGGGCTGGTCCTGATCGGTGGGGGGCTCGCGGTCGCCCTCGGCCTGGGGCGCACCGAGACCCCGGTAGCCGGTTCGGTCGACGCCGGGTTCTCGCTGGACATGTCCGACCACCACCTGCAGGCCGTCCAGATGGCCAACCTGGCCACCGGCCGCAGCACCGATCCCGAGGTGCTGTCGCTGGCCTTCGACATCTCGCAGACCCAGCTCAACCAGGTCGGCCGGATGCAGGGCTGGTTGTCGCTGTGGGGCCTCCCGGTCACCGGCACCCACGACATGGCCTGGATGGGGGCGGAGGGGCACGACCACATGTCCGGTGGCCTCATGCCCGGCATGGCCACCGACGCCGAGCTCACCCAGCTGCGCGCGGCGACGGGGAACGACTTCGACGTGCTGTTCCTGCAGCTGATGATCCGGCACCACCAGGGCGGTCTGGAGATGGCCGAGTACGGCGAGGCGCACGCGTCCGAGGCCGCCGTCCGGGGCCTGGCGCGGTCGATCGCGGCGACCCAGACCGCCGAGGCCACGACCATGGCCGCGATGCTCGCCGCCCGCGGGGGGTCCCCCCTCCCGGCCCCCTGAGCGGTGCGATAACGTTCCCGTCGCTTCCCCAGCACCACCACGAGCCCCCGTAGCTCAGGGGATAGAGCACTGCCCTCCGGAGGCAGGGGCGCAGGTTCGAATCCTGCCGGGGGCACCAGCGCACCGGGCCGGATCCACGAGGATCCGGCCCTTCGTGCGTCCGGACCGGTCCACGAAGGGGACGACGTGCCACGACTGCGCACCGTGACCGACTCGATCCTGGTGGCCGCGGCGCCGGCCGCGGTCTACGCCGTCGTCAGCGACCCGACCCGCACCCCGGAGTTCAGCCCCGAGAACCGCGGGGCCCGCACGGGCAGCACCGGCTCGCTCCCGGTCGGCGCGGTGTTCACCGGCGACAACGAGCGCCGCGGGTTCCGCTGGATCACCGAGTGCGTCGTCACCGCGGCCGACCCCGGTGCCCGGTTCGCCTTCCGGGTGCGGGCCATCGGCGGCGCCCGCCGCCGGCTGCGCACCGGCATCGCCAGCTGGGAGCACCGGCTGGAGCCGGTCACCCTGCCCGACGGCACCGCCGGCACCCGGGTGACCCAGACGTGGACCGACGAGCGCCGCATGCCCGACCCGGTGGCCACCGTCTTCGACGCCGTCGCCACCCGCGGCCCGTTCGCCGACTTCCAGCGCCGCAACCTGGCCACGAGCCTGCACCGGCTCAAGACCCTGCTCGAGGGGCCCGCGGCGGCCGAGCCCACCGCGTGACCGCACCGGCCGCACCCCGACCCCGGGCGTGGATCCCGGTCGCGGTGACGATGTTCGCCATCGGCTGGGGCGCCAACCAGTTCGTGAGCCTGCTGGTGGCCTACCGGCGCGACGAGGGGCTGTCCGAGGTCGACGTGTCGGCCCTGGTCGGGGTCTACGCGCTGGGCCTGATCCCGGCGCTGCTCGTGCTGGGGCCGGTGTCCGACGCGCGGGGCCGCGGGCCCGTGCTGCGCGCCGCCGCGGTGGTGTCGGTGCTGGCCACCGCCGTGCTGCTGCTGGACCAGCTGTGGGCGCTCTACGCCGGGCGGTTGCTGGCCGGGGTGGCCAGCGGGGCCGCGTTCGCCGCGGGCAGCGCCTGGGTGCGCGAGCTCTCCGGCCCCGCGTGGGACCCCACCACCGTCCCCGGCACCGGTGCCCGGCGGGCCGCCACCGCGCTGTCGGCCGGGTTCGGGCTCGGGCCGCTGGTCGCGGGGCTGGTGGCCCAGTGGGCCCCGCACCCGCTGACCGTGGCCTACCTGCCGCACCTGGTGCTCGCCGTCGCCGTCCTCGTGCCGCTGTGGCGGAGCCCGGAGACCGTGCCGCGCAGCGACACGCGGGTGCCGCTGCGGACCGCCGTCCGGGTGCGCTCGGTGCGGCACCCGCGCTTCCTGCGGCTGGTCACCCCGGTCGCGCCCTGGGTGTTCACCGCGGCCACCGTCTCCCTCGCCGTCCTCCCGGGGTTGCTCGCCGACGGCGGCGGGGCGGCGGCGGAGTACGCGGTGGCGGTCAACGCCGTGGTGGCCGGGCTGACCCTGGGCACCGGCGTCCTCGTGCAGCCGCTGGCCCGCCGGCTGGCCGCCGACGACACCCGCCCGGCTGCGCGGCTGGGCACGACCGCCGTCCTGGCCGGTCTCCTCGTGGCGGTCGGGTACGCCGTGTCGCCCACGCCGTGGCTGCTGCTGCCCACCGCCCTGCTGCTCGGCGCCGGCTACGGGTGCTGCCTGGTGGCCGGCCTGCTCGAGACCCAACGGGTGGCCGCCGCGCACGAGCTGGCCGGGTTGACGGGGGTCTTCTACGCGCTGACCTACGTCGGCTTCGCCGCCCCCCTGGTGCTGGCCGCCCTCACCGCGGTCGCCCCCTACCCCGTGCTGCTGGCCGTCCTCGCCGGCGTCGCCGCCCTGACCCTGGCCTGGACGTCGGTCGACCGCTCCTGATTCCGGCACCCGACGTGTCGTCGTGGGCCGGCGGACACCCGGCGGCCACCTGCGGACCCGACCGTGGTGCCCATGAGCGCGCAGCCCTGCTCGACCGCCTGCCTCGCCGACGTCTCCCCCACCGCGACCAGCGCGACCCGGCGCCGCCGCGCGGTCGCCCTGGCCGCCGCGCTGGCCCGCGCCTCCACCCGCCCACCGGCCGGCGACGGCCGGCGGCACGCCGTCTGCACCGCCGCCCGGTTGCTGACCGCCGCCGGCATCCGCGTCGTCGTGGTCCAGCCCGCCACCCCCTGGCCCACCGGCGCGAAGCTCGTCGTGGCCAACCGGATCTCCTGGGTCGACGACCTGGCCCTGCGCACCGCTGTGGCCGCCCTGCCCGAGGACGACGGGACCATCTGGCCGGGGCTGGCCAGCATCCGGGCCGACCAGGTCGAGGCCGAGCTGCTGCGCGGTCGCAGCGTGCTGGTGCGCCCCGAGGTCGCCACCACCTGCGGCACCGAGATCGGCCGGTTCGTCCCCGGACGCTTCGCCCCGGCACTGGCCGCCGGGGTCCCGGTCTGCCCGGTCGCCGTCCGGGCCCGGGTGGCCGGCCGGCCGACGACGGCGACCGCGCAGCTGGACGGCGAGACCTGGTGGCGCAGCGCCGCGCGGGTGCTGGGCACGGCGGACCTGGTCCTGGAGGTCCACCTCCTCCCCGCCATCGCCCCCCGACGGGGGACCACGGCGGAGGTGGCCGCGCTCGCCGAGTACGCGGTCGCCGGCGTGCTCGAGGCCGACCCGCCGCGGACCATCACCCACCCGCCGCGCCCGCGCACCCACGCCGTCGGGCTCAGCCCTCGGACACCTGCCCCGCGCTGACCGCCAGCCGGCGGGTGACCGCCACGGCGTCGAGCATCCGGCGGTCGTGCGTGACCAGCAGGAGCGTGCCCGTGTAGTCGGCCAACGCCTGCTCCAGCTGCTCGATGGCGGGCAGGTCGAGGTGGTTGGTGGGCTCGTCGAGGACCAGGACGTTCACCCCGCGGGCCTGCAGCAGGGCCAGCGCCGCGCGGGTGCGCTCCCCCGGGCTCAGCGAGCCGGCCGGACGCAGCACGTGGCCCGCCCGCAGCCCGAACTTGGCCAGCAGCGTGCGCACCTCGGCGTCGGGCAGGTCCGGCACCTCGGCACCGAACGCGGCCGACAGCGGCAGGTCGCCGAGGAAGCTGCGCCGGGCCTGGTCCACCTCGCCCAGCCGCACCCCCGACCCCAGGGACGCCGAGCCCGCGGTCAGCTCGACCCGGCCCAGCAGCGCCGCCAGCAGCGTGGACTTGCCCGCCCCGTTGCCGCCGGTGATGGCCAGCCGGTCCCCCCAGTCGACCTGGAGGTCCACCGGGCCCAGCCGGAACCCGCCCCGGTCGACCACCGCGCCGCGCAGGGTGGCGACGACCGCGCCGGCCCGCGGCGCCGCGGCGATCTCCATGCGCAGCTCCCACTCCTTGCGGGGCTCCTCGACGACCTCCAGCCGCTCGATCCGGCGCTGGGTCTGCTTGGCCTTCGCCGCCTGCTTCTCGGACGAGGCCCGCTGGGCGGCCTTGATGTGCTTGTCGCCGTCCTTGCTCTTCTTGATGGAGTCGCGGACGCCCTTGGCCATCCAGTTCTTCTGCATGCGGGCGCGGGCCTCGAGACCGGCCTTCGTGTCGGCGAACTCCTCGTACTCCTCGCGGGCGTGCCGGCGGTCGACCTCCCGCTCGGTCAGGTAGGCCTCGTAGCCGCCGTCGTGCACCCGGACCAGCTGCTGCGCGAGGTCCAGCTCGACCACGCGGGTGACGGTGCGGGCCAGGAACTCGCGGTCGTGGCTGACCAGCACCACCCCGGTGCGCAGGCCCTGCACGAAGGTCTCGAGCTGGTCCAGCCCGGCGAGGTCCAGGTCGTTGGTGGGCTCGTCGAGCAGCAGGACGTCGTAGCGGGACAGCAGCAGCGACGCCAACCCGACCCGGGCCGCCTGACCACCGGACAGGCCGGTCGTCGCGGCGTCCGCGGCCACCCCCGGCGCGACCTGGGCGAGCACCTCGTCGGCGCGGTCCTCGAGGTCCGCCCCGCCCAGGGCCAACCACCGCTCCAGGGCGTCGGCGTAGCCGTCGTCGGGGGTGCCGGCGGTGAGCGCGGCCAGCGCGTCGTCCATCTGCAGCTGCGCGTCGGCCACCCCGGTGCGGCGGGCCAGGGCGCCCAGCACCGTCTCGCCCTCCCGGCGCTCGTGCTCCTGCGGCAGGTAGCCGACCGTGGCCGAGGGCGGGGAGAGGCTGATCGCGCCGTCCTCGGCCGGCAGCAGGCCGGCCAGGGTGCGCAGCAGCGTGGACTTGCCCGCCCCGTTCACCCCGACCAGGCCGACGACGTCGCCGGGGGCCACCACCAGGTCCAGGTCGGCGAAGAGGACCGAGGCGCCGTGCCCGGCGGCCAGCCCGCGGGCGACCAGGGTTGCTGTCACGTGGGAGGAGTGTCCAGGACGTCGTCGGCGTAGTCGTCGAGGAAGTCCTCGAAGGGGCCGGTGTCCTCGCCGGGGACGGGGGTGCCGGGGCGGCGGCGGACCAGCCAGGGCTGCAGGTGGTCGTAGCCGCGGACCGAGACCCGGCGCAGCGGGCGCACCCGGTAGGCGCGCAGCCCGCGCAGCAGCCGGGCGAGGTCCTGGTCGACCAGGACCGTGCCCGGCCGCGCCAGGGAGGTCAGCCGGCTGGCCAGGTTGACCACCGGCGAGTAGACGTCGCCCAGCCGGGTCAGCACGGGGCCGTGGGCCGCGCCCACCCGCAGCGGCGGCCGGTCGCTCGCGGCCCACTCCTCGGGCAGCCGGAGACCGATCTCGACCGCGTCGACCGCCGAGGTGCAGGTGAACAGGACGCCGTCGCCCACCGTCTTCACCACCCGGCCGTGGTGCCGGGCCACCAGGTCGGCGGTGAGGCCCTCGAAGTCCTCGACCATCGCGCCGAGCTCGCGTCCGCCCATGCCGCGGCTGCGCGAGGTGTAGCCGACCAGGTCGGCGAACCCCACGGCCAGCTCGCGCCGGTCGGTGGCCTCGTCGGGCCCGGCAGCCAGCAGCCGCTCGGCGTTGGCGGACAGGTGCCGGCGCCAGACGTAGTCCTGCACCTCGCGCATCAGCGGGAGCAGCATCTCGGCCGCGCGGACGGCGTCCACCGGCTCGTCGGGGTGCTCGCGCAGCAGGGCGGCGAGCATGTCGGTCTGCCAGTCGGCGAGCCGGGACAGCGACTGACCCATCGCCCGGGCGATCGACGCCTCGGTGTCCAGGTCGACGAACCCCGAGTCGATCAGCGCCCCGAGCGTGCGCAGGGCCTCGACGTCGTCGTCGGTGAACACCTCGTCGTCGTCGCCGACGTCGGCGAACCCCAGCGCCCGCCACAGCCGCTGGGTGCGCTCGGGGTCGACCCCGGACCGGCGGGCGACCTCCGCGCGGGTCCAGCGGCGCGGTCCGCCCAGCAGCAGGCGGTCCATCGCCTCCCGCGCGTCCGGGACGGCGTCCACGGCTGGGCCCCGATCAGTCCGTGGTGTGCACGACGAGCACGTCGACCGCCGAGCGACGGGTCGCGTCGGCCGGCACCGACCCGAGCAACCGGCCCTTGATCCCGGCCAGCCCGCGGTTGCCGACCACCAGCAGGTCGGCGGACTCCCGCTTCACGACGTCCAGCAGCGCCTCGACCGGGGACCCCACCACGGCCACCGTGCGCACGTCCCCCGCGCCGGCGCCCGAGGCCCGCTCGTGGGCGGTGCGCACGGTCTCCTCGGCCGGCGAGGAGCCCATGACCTGGTAGGCCTCGTCCTTGAGGACGTCGGCCGCGCCGCGCACGTCGCGGTCGTCGGGATCGGTGGGCAGGTAGGCGCAGGCGATGACCAGGGTGGCCCCGCACGCCCCCGCGAGGGCTCCGGCCCGGGCCACCGCGCGCAGCGAGGACTCCGAGCCGTCCGTACCGACGACGACGGTCCGATAGGCAGTCACAGGGCGGAACCTAGCGGACGCCGGACGGCCGCGCGCGGCAGGTGTGTCCAGGGGTCACAGGTGGTTGCCCACGGCCCCGGTGCGGTTGGATGGGAGCACGCCACGGGGGACCACCGAGGAGGCTTCCATCACGAGCAGCCCAGCAGCCGTCAGCGGCCGGGTTGAGGTCCGCGACCTCACCAAGACCTTCGGCTCCGTGACCGCGGTGGACTCCTTGAGCTTCTCCGTCGAACCCGGCCAGGTGACCGGCTTCCTGGGCCCCAACGGTGCCGGGAAGACCACCACGCTGCGCATGGCCCTGGGCCTGATCACCCCCGACCGCGGGACGACGACGATCGGCGGCACGCCCTACGCCGCGCTCACCGACCCCACCCGGCACGTCGGAGCGGTGCTGGAGACCGCCTTCCACCCGGGCCGCACCGGCCGCGACCACCTGCGGGTGTACTGCCGGGCCGCGGGTCTGCCCGGTGCACGCGCCGACGAGGTGCTGGCCCAGGTCGGGCTCACCCCGGCCGGGAAGCGCAAGGCCGGCAACTACTCCCTCGGCATGCGCCAGCGGCTGGGCCTGGCCACCGCGCTGCTGGGCGACCCGCAGGTGCTCGTGCTCGACGAACCGGCCAACGGCCTGGACCCCGAGGGCATCCAGTGGCTGCGGGGTTTCCTCCGGCACCTGGCGCACGACCAGGGGCGCACGGTGCTCATCTCCTCGCACCTGCTGGCCGAGGTCGAGCAGACCGCCGACCGGGTCGTCATCGTCGGCGCGGGCAAGCTGGTCCGCGAGGGCACCCTGGACGAGCTGCGCGACGAGTCCGCGGGCACCGTGCTGGTGCGCACCCCGGCCGCCGACCAGCTGGCCGCGGCGCTGGCGGGGCCTGACGTCGTCGTCGAGACCACCGCCCCGGGTGCGCTGACCATCACCGGGCTGACCACCGACGAGGTGGGGCACCGCGCGTTCACGGCCGGGGTCGAGCTGCACGAGCTGCGGGCCCGCACCTCCGGTCTCGAAGAGGTGTACTTCCGGCTCACCAGCGGGGCCGAGCAGTACGCCGCGGCCCCGGGGAGCGCCTCGTGAACCTGGTCCGGTCCGAGTGGACCAAGCTGCTCACCACCAAGGTGGGGTTCTGGCTGCTGCTGGTCGGCTGCCTCATGGCCGGGGGCTTCACGGCCCTGTTCACCGCTCTGGCCGGCGCGCAGAACGGGCTGCCGCCGGTGGGCTCGGCGGCGTTCAGCCAGACCATCGCCGGCGTGCCCGCCCAGGTCACCGTCATCACCCTCGTGCTGGGCGTGATCGGCATGACCCAGGAGTACCGGCACCGCACCGCCACCCCGACCTTCCTGGCCAGCCCGCACCGCGGCCGGGTGGTCGTGGCGAAGCTGCTGGCCTACGCGGTCGCCGGGCTGGTCGTCGCGGTCGCCGTCGTCGCGGTGACGGCAGCGGTGGCCGGCGTCTACGGCGGCGCCCGCGGCGCGGCGCCGGACTGGTCCGGCGACGCCCTGGGCGTGCTGGCCCGGTCGGGCCTGGCGCTGGTGGTCTACGCCGTCATCGGGGTCGGCATCGGGGCCCTGGTGCGCAACCAGGTGGGGGCCGTCGTGGGTGCCCTCGTCTACCTGTTCGTCGTCGAGCCGATCATCGGCAGCATCCCGGCGACGTCCTCGGCCTACGAGTACCTGCCCGGTGGTGCGCTCGCCGCGATGACCGCCGCCGACCGCGGCACCGAGCTCCTGGGAGCCTGGCAGGGCGGGCTGCTCCTACTCGGCTACGGTCTGGTCGCCGCCGTGCTGGGGACCGTCCTGGCCGTGCGCCGCGACGTCGTCTGACCCACCCCGCACCTGCACCCGACGACCACCCGCGACACCGCGACCGACGAGCGAACGAGGCAACGCGATGACCGATCGGACACCCTCCGGCCCGAGCACCGGCGAGCTCCGCGCGCTGCGCATGACCGCCCAGCGCCTCGCCGGGTTCGTCGAGGCCGGCGACGCCGCCGCGGTGCGCAGCGCCGTCGAGGGCCAACCGCACCTGCTGGCCACGACCACCGAGCGGGCCGGGCAGGACGGCTGGACCCCGCTGCACGTCGCCGTCGCCCACGGGCACGCCGAGCTGGTCGACCTGCTGCTGGACGCCGGGGCCGACCTCGAGGCCAGCACCGAGCACGGGCGCACGCCGCTGCACGTCGCGCTGGAGTTCGCGCCCCAGCTGGTCGACCCGCTGCTGGCCCGCGGAGCCGAGCCCGACGGCGCGGCCGCCGCCTACCTCGGCGACCGCGAGCGGCTGGCCGCCCGGCTGGACGCCGGGGAGTCCTCCGTGCACGACGACGCCGAGATCTCGCTGCTGGGCTTCGCCGCGCTGGGCGGGTCGATCGACGCCGTCCAGCTGCTGCTCGACCGCGGTGCCCACGCCGACGACGGGTCGCTGCGGGCCGCCGCGGCGGCCGGGCACCCCGAGGTGGTCCGCGTGCTGCTGGCCGCCGGCGCCCAGGTCGACCACCGCGACCCCGACACCGGGCGCACCGCCCTGCACGCCGCCGTGGCGGCCGGACCCGGCGGGGGGCGCGAGGAGGTCGTCGGGCTGCTGCTCGCCGCGGGGGCCGACGTCGAGGCGACCACCTCCGACGGCGCCAGCGCGCTGGACATCGCCCGGGTCGCGGCCGCCCGGGACCGCCCCGGCACCGACGGCTCCCCCACCCCGCAGGACGCCCTGGTCGACCTGCTCGAGGGCGCGCCGCAGGCGGGCTGACCGCCCCGGCCGGGCCGCACGACGGGGCAGGGTGAGCCGTACCACTCGCCGCGGGTGCCCTGGGCCCCGCGACACGACCTCCCGGCCGGTAGCATCGGCAACCGGTCCAACGACGTCCACAGACGAAGAAGGCACTCGACCCCGTGTCAAGCGTGAACTCATCCCAGCCCTCCCCCACCGCCTCCGCCGCGGCCGGCGGATTCGGAACCAACGAGTGGCTGGTCGAGGAGATGTACCAGCAGTACCTCGCCGACCCGGGGAGCGTCGACCAGGCCTGGCACGACTTCTTCGACGACTACGCCCCGGGCACCTCCTCGGCCTCCGGTGACGCCGCGGACGTCGACGACGCAGCCGACGACGCACCCGACGAGCCGGCGGCGAAGCCGGCACCCGCCGACGCCGAGGCGTCGGCGACCCGGCCCAGCACCACCGGCACCTCCTCGGCGCCCCCGGCCCCCAAGGCCGTCCCGGTCGAGCCGAAGGCCGCCGCGCCGGTGGTCGCGCAGCCCGCGGACAAGGCCGCCGACCAGCGCCCCGCCGCACCCGCGGCGAAGCCCGCCGCCGCACCAACCGCGAAGCCCGCCGCCAAGCCCGCCGCCGGGGCCGCCCCGGCCGACGACAGCGCCGGCCCGAAGCGGACCGTGCTGCGCGGCGCCGCGGCCAGCGTCGTGAAGAACATGAACGCGTCGCTGACCGTGCCCACGGCCACCAGCGTCCGCGCGGTCCCGGCCAAGATGCTGGTCGACAACCGCATCGTGATCAACAACCACCTGGCCCGCTCCCGCGGCGGCAAGGTCTCCTTCACGCACCTCATCGGCTACGCGCTGGTCCGGGCGCTGGACGACTTCCCCGAGATGAACGCGGCCTTCGCCGAGGTCGACGGCAAGCCCACCCTGGTGCAGCCCGAGCACGTCAACTTCGGGCTGGCCATCGACCTGCCCAAGCCCGACGGCACCCGCTCGCTCGTGGTCGCCAACATCAAGGGCTCCGAGGAGATGGACTTCGCCGCCTTCTGGGGCGCCTACGAGGACGTCATCCGGCGGGCCCGCGGCGGCAAGCTGACCATGGACGACTTCACCGGCACGACGGTCAGCCTGACCAACCCGGGCACCGTCGGCACCAACCACTCGGTGCCCCGGCTGACCACCGGGCAGGGCACGATCGTCGGCGTCGGCGCCATGGACTACCCGGCCGAGTTCCAGGGCATGAGCCCCGAGACGCTCACCGACCTGGCGGTCGCCAAGACCATCACGCTGACCTCGACCTACGACCACCGGATCATCCAGGGCGCCCAGTCCGGCGACTTCCTGCGCCGGCTGCACGGCCTGCTGCTGGGCGAGGACGGCTTCTACGACGGCATCTTCGCCTCGCTGCGCATCCCCTACGAGCCGGTCCGCTGGGTCCCCGACGTCACCGTCCGGCACGAGGGCCAGATCGACAAGGGCGCCCGGGTCGTCGAGCTGATCGAGGCCTACCGGCGCAACGGCCACCTGATGGCCGACACCGACCCGCTCGAGTTCAAGGTGCGCACGCACCCCGACCTCGACATCACCCAGCACGGCCTGACGCTGTGGGACCTCGACCGGCAGTTCCCGGTCGGCGGGTTCGCCGGCGAGAAGGTGATGCCGCTGCGCGACGTCCTCGGCGTCCTGCGCAACTCGTACTGCCGCACCGTGGGCATCGAGTACATGCACATCACCGACCCCGAGGAGCGCGAGTGGCTCCAGAAGCGCATCGAGGTCAAGCACGACGCCCCCAACCGCGACAAGCAGAAGCACGTCCTGGGCCGGCTGAACGCCGCCGAGGCGTTCGAGACCTTCCTGCAGACCAAGTACGTCGGGCAGAAGCGGTTCTCCCTCGAGGGCGGCGAGTCCGTCATCCCGCTGCTGGACGAGGTGCTGCTGGCCTCCACCGAGTACGAGCTCGACGAGGTCGCCATCGGCATGCCGCACCGCGGCCGGCTGAACGTGCTGGCCAACGTGCTGCACAAGCCCTACTCGAAGATCTTCGGCGAGTTCGAGGGCAACATCGACCCGGGCACCGTGCAGGGCTCCGGCGACGTCAAGTACCACTTGGGCGCCACCGGGCACTTCCAGCACCCGGCCCGCGACGCCGGCATCACCGTGTCGCTGACCTCCAACCCCAGCCACCTGGAGGCGGTCAACCCCGTCCTCGAGGGCATCGTCCGCGCCAAGCAGGACATGATCGACAAGGGCGAGCAGGGCTTCACCGTGCTGCCGGTCCTGCTGCACGGCGACAGCGCGTTCGCCGGCCAGGGCGTGGTCGCCGAGACGCTCAACCTGTCGCAGCTGCGCGGCTACCGCACCGGCGGCACCGTGCACGTGGTCGTCAACAACCAGGTCGGGTTCACCACCAGCCCGGCGGCGGCCCGCTCCAGCCTGTACTCCACCGACGTCGCGCGGATGATCGGTGCGCCGGTCTTCCACGTCAACGGCGACGACCCCGAGGCCTGCGTCCGCGTGGCCCGGCTGGCCGTGGACTACCGCCAGGCGTTCCGCAAGGACGTCGTCGTCGACCTGGTCTGCTACCGCCGGCGCGGGCACAACGAGGGCGACGACCCCTCGATGACCCAGCCGCTGATGTACGACATCATCGACCGCAAGCGCTCGGTCCGGAAGCTGTACACCGAGGCCCTGGTCGGCCGGGGCGACATCACCCTGGCCGAGGCCGAGGAGGCGCTCAAGGACTACCGCGGGCAGCTCGAGCGGGCCTTCAGCGAGACCCACGACGCGCAGGAGACCTCCAAGCAGGTCCGCCCGGTCGACCAGCGGCCCTCCGAGTCGGCGAAGACCGCGATCACCACCGAGGTGCTCAAGGCCATCGGCGACGCCCACGTCTCGCTGCCCGAGGACTTCACCGTCCACCCGAAGCTGCAGAAGATGCTCGAGCGGCGCGCGGCGATGGTCAGCGAGGGCGGCGTCGACTGGGCCATGGGCGAGCTGCTGGCCTTCGGGTCGCTGCTCATGCAGGGCGTCCCGGTGCGGTTGGCCGGCCAGGACTCCCGCCGCGGCACGTTCGTGCAGCGCCACTCGGTGCTCATCGACCGGGAGGACGCGAAGGAGTACACGCCGATCGCGAACCTCGCCGACGACCAGGCGAAGTTCTTCGTCTACGACTCCCTGCTCAGCGAGTACGCCGCGCTGGGCTTCGAGTACGGCTACTCGGTGGCCCGCAAGGACGCCCTGGTGCTCTGGGAGGCCCAGTTCGGCGACTTCGTCGACGGTGCCCAGCTGATCATCGACGAGTTCATCTCCTCCGGCGAGGCCAAGTGGGGCCAGCGGTCGGGCGTCGTCCTGCTGCTGCCGCACGGCCTGGAGGGCCAGGGCCCCGACCACTCCAGCGGTCGGCCCGAGCGCTTCCTGCAGATGTGCGCCGAGAACAACATGACGGTCGCCAACTGCTCGACGCCGGCGAACTACTTCCACCTGCTGCGCCGCCAGGCGCTGTCCGAGACCCACCGCCCGCTGGTGGTCTTCACGCCGAAGTCGCTGCTGCGGGCCAAGGCCGCGGTCAGCGCCGTCGAGGACTTCACCGACCAGGGCTTCCGGCCGGTGCTGCCCGACCCGGGTGTCGGTGGGGAGCCGCTGGACGACCAGGCCGTGCGCCGGGTCCTGCTGTGCAGCGGCAAGGTCGCCTACGACCTGCTCGCCTCCCGCGAGGCCGAGGGCACCGACGACGTCGCCGTGCTGCGGGTGGAGCAGCTCTACCCCCTCCCGACCAGCGAGCTGGTGCAGGCCCTCGACCGCTACCCGAACGCCGCCGAGGTGGTCTGGGTGCAGGAGGAGCCGGCCAACATGGGGGCCTGGCAGTTCATGGCGGTCAACCTGCCCGCCGAGCTGCCGGCCGGGAAGACCCTGTCGGTGGTCAGCCGCAAGGCCTCGGCCAGCCCCGCGGTGGGGTCGGCCAAGATCCACGAGGCCGAGCAGAAGGACCTGGTCACCCGCTCGTTCGCGCAGTAGCCACCCGTGTACTTCACCGACCGCGGGATCGAGGAGCTGGTCACCCGCCGGGGCGAGGAGGAGATCTCCTTCGCCTGGCTGGGTGACCAGCTGCAGGCCTTCGTCGACGCGCACCCCGACTTCGAGGTACCGGTCGAGCGCCTGGCCACCTGGCTGGCCCGCGGCGGCACGGACGACGACGACGAGGACTGAGCGCCGCGGCACGACGGTGCTGCTGGGGGCGTTGTCGGCGTTCGGTCCGCTGTCGATGGACCTCTACCTGCCGGCGCTGCCCTCGCTGGAGGCCGAGTTCGGCGCCGGCCAGGGTGCTGCGCAGCTGACCCTGACGTCGGTGGCGGTCGGCCTGGCCGCCGGCCAGCTCGTGGCCGGGCCGCTGTCGGACCGGTTCGGCCGCCGGGTGCCGGTCCTCGTCGGGGTGGCGGCGTACACCGCGGCGTCGGTGCTCTGCGCGCTGTCGCCGTCGGTCTGGGTCCTGGTCGGCGTCCGCCTGCTGCAGGGCCTGGCCGGAGCGGCCGGGATCGTGCTCGCCAGGGCCGTCGTCCGCGACACCACCGAGGGCGTCGCGGCCGCCCGGGCCTTCGCCCTGCTGGCCTCGATCGGCGGGGCCGCCCCGGTGCTGGCACCTGTCCTGGGCGGGCAGCTGCTGCGGTTCACCACCTGGCGCGGCGTCTTCGGCGTGCTGGCGCTCATCGGCGTCGTGCTGCTGGTCGCGGCCGCGCGGCGGTTGCCGGAGACGCTGCCGGCCGACCGCCGTGTGCGGGGCGGGGCCCGGGCGACGCTCCGCAACGCCCGCGAGCTGCTCGGCCACCGTGCCTTCCGGACCGCGGTCCTGGCCCAGGGCCTCGGGTTCGGCGCCCTGTTCACCTACATCTCGACGTCGTCGTTCGTTCTGCAGAGCGGGTACGGGCTCACCCCGGTGCAGTTCAGCCTGGTGTTCGCCGGCAACGGCGTCGGCATCGTGCTGGCCGGTCAGCTCTCCCGCGCGGTGGTGGCCAGGACCGGGTCCCGCGCACTGCTGCGCACCGGCACCGCGCTGCAGCTGGTCGGCGGCGGGGGGCTGGTGGTCGCCGCGCTCGGCGGGGCCGGGCTGCCCGTCGTGCTGCCGCTGGTCGGCCTGGCGGTGGCCGCGACCGGCTTGGTGCTCCCCAACGCCACCGCCCTCGCCATGGCCGGCGCCGCCCGGAGCGCGGGCACCGCCTCGGCCCTGGTCGGTGCGGCGCAGTTCGCGATCGCCGGGGTCGGGGCCCCGCTGGCCGGCCTGGGCGCGGCCGGGACCCTGCTGCCGATGGCTGCGGTGATGACCGGGTTCGCCGTCCTGGGCACGACCGCAGCCCTGCGCGTACCGCCACCGGCTGCGCCCGGCACCGCGGCGCCCGGGGACACCAGCGGGGAGGACCGGCTACCTTCCGCCTCGTGACCGGCCTCCCCCTCACGGCGGCGCCCGGGCTGACCCGCGGCACGCACCTCGGGTACGCCCTGGGCTCGATCGGCACGGCGGCGTTCGGCACGGTGCCGGGGCTGCTGCTGCTCTACTACCTCACCGACGTCCTCGGGGTCGGGGCCGGGGTGGCCGGTCTGGTGGTGTTCGCACCGAAGGCGTGGGACGTCGTCCTCAACCCCTGGGTGGGTGCCCGGTCGGACGCGACGACGAGCCGGTGGGGTCCGCGCCGGCCGTGGATGCTGGCCGGCGGCCTGGCCCTGCCGCCGCTGTTCGTGCTGGTGTTCGCCGGGCCGGGCGGGCCGCCGTGGCTGGCCGCCACCTGGGTGGCGGTCGCCTTCCTGCTCGCCGCGACCGCCTACGGGCTCTTCCAGGTGCCCTACGTGGCCCAGCCCGCCGAGATCACCCTCGACCCCGGCGAGCGGTCGACCCTGGTGTCGTGGCGGGTGGCCGCGCTGGCGGTCGGCATCCTGCTCGCCGGGGCCGGCGCACCGGCCGTGGTCGACCTGGCCGGCGGGGGCCGGGCGGGGCACCTGGCCATGGCGGCGTTCGTGGCGGTGCTGCTGGCCGGGGGGATGCTCGGGGCGGTGGTCGGCACCCGGTCGGCGCGCACGCTGACCCGGGTGCAGAGCGAGGGCCGGCCGCTCGCGACGCTGCGGGTCGCGGTGCGGGTGCGTCCGTTCCGGCTGCTGCTGGGCGCCTTCGTCGTCCAGGCGCTGGGCATCGGGGTGATGCTGGCCGGGGTGCCGTACTACGCGCGGCAGGTGCTCGGCGACCCCGCGGCCGGCACCCTGCTGTTCGTCGCGCTGGTCGGCCCGGCGATCGTGGTGATGCCGCTGTGGCTGCGGCTGGGCCGCCGCCTGGGCAAGCGGACCGGTCTGCTGGCCGCCGGCACCGTGTTCGCCGCCGGTGCCGCCGGGCTGGCGCTGGGCGCCCCGGGGCGCACCGCGCTGGTGCTCGCCCTGGTCGTGGTCGTCGGCGTGGGCTACGCCGGGCTGCAGATGTTCCCGCTGGCGATGCTGCCCGACGTCGTGGCGGCCGACGAGGCGTCCTCCGGCCGACGCCGGGCCGGGGTCTTCACCGGCGTCTGGACGGCGGCCGAGGCCCTCGGGCTGGCCGTCGGGCCCGGGGTGCTCGGCGGGCTGCTCGCGCTGGCCGGCTACCGCTCGTCGTCGGGCACCGCCGTGGTCGCCCAGACCGCGGCGGCCGACACCACGGTGCTGCTGGGCTTCAGCCTGCTGCCCGCCCTGCTCGTGCTCGCCTCGCTGCCGCTGGTCGCCCGCTACCGCCTGGAGCCCACCCCGTGACACCCGAGCAGGTGCTGGCCGAGCTCACTGCCCTGGCCACCGACGACGTCCCCACCCACGGCGGCGCCACCATGGCCTACGTCTACGACTCCGGGCTGGCCGAGGTCGACGCCCTGGCCGCGGCCGCGCAGGCCGCGTACCAGTGGACCAACGCGCTGGACCCCACCGCCTTCCCCAGCGTCGCCCGCATCGAGGGCGACCTGGTCGGGGCCGCCCTCGGGCTGCTGGGCGGCGGCCCGGGTGCGGTCGGCACGGTGACCTCCGGCGGGACCGAGAGCTGCCTGCTGGCCGTCCTGGCCGCCCGCACCCGGTGGCGCGCGGCGCACCCCGGCGACGAGCGCCGCCCGCAGCTGCTGCTACCGGTCACCGCGCACGCGGCGTTCCGCAAGGCCGCGCACCTGTTCGACCTCGCCGTGGTCGACGTGGGCGTGGACCCGGAGACCTGCCGGGTCCGGCCGGACGACGTCGCGCAGCTGCTCTCGACCCGCACCGCGCTGGTGGTGGTGAGCGCGCCCTCCTACCCGCACGGCGTGCTGGACCCGGTGGCCGAGGTGGCGGCGGTGGCCGCCGCGGCCGGGGCGCCCTGCCACGTGGACGCCTGCATCGGCGGGTGGCTGCTCCCCCACCTCGACGGCGACACCGGCACCGCACCGTTCGACCTGTCGGTGCCCGGCGTGACCAGCCTGTCGGTGGACCTGCACAAGTACGGCTACGCCCCCAAGGGCGTGTCCCTCCTGCTGACCGGCGATCCGGAGTTCCGGCTGGGCCACTGGTTCGCGACCGCCGGCTGGCCGGGGTACCCGGTGGTCAACCCGACCCTGGCCGGCACCCGACCTGCCGGGCCCATGGCGGCGGCCTGGGCGGTGCACCGCTGGCTGGGGGTCGAGGGCTACCGGCGGCTGGCCCGCCGGGCCCGGGAGGCGACGACGGCGCTGGTGGCCGGGCTGGGCGGCGTCCCCGGGGTGCGGGTGGTCGGCGACCCGGCGACGACGCTGGTGGCGCTGGCCGGCACCGACGGCCTGGATGTGCTGCACCTGGCCGACGAGATGACCGCCCGCGGCTGGTTGCTGCAGCCGCAGCCGCCGTTCACCCAGCCCGACGGCACGACCCTGCCGGCCACGCTGCACCTGACCGTCACCGCGGCCACCGCCGACCGGGTGCCCGCCCTGCTGACCGACCTGGCCGACGCCGCCCGGGCCGCGCTCGAGCTGCCTCCCCCGGTGCCCGACCCCGGCCTGGTCGCCGCGGCGCAGGGTCTGGACCCGGCCGCGCTCACCGTCGCCGAGGTCGACGGCCTGCTGGCCTTCGCCGGTCTGGACGGCGGCCCGCTGCCCGAGCGGATGGCCCCCGTGCACGCCCTGGTCGCCGCCCTCCCCCGCGAGCTGGCCGAGCGCCTGCTGGCCGGCGTCCTGGACCGCGTCCACCGCCCGCACTGATCCCGCCGTGATCATGGGGTTGTCGCCCGGTGACGCGCTGCATCCGGCGTGTCACCGGGCCAGAACCCCATGATCACCGGTCGGGGTGTCGACGATGGGCCCCGTGCTGGGTCACTCTCATGCTCTGTCCGGGCTCGCCGTCGGGGCGGCGTCCCTTCCTGTCGCTCCGCTGAGCGGGACCGTCGCGCAGCTCGGCTGGGTCGCGGCCGTGGGCGGGATGGCGATGCTGCCCGACCTGGACCAGCGCGGCTCGACGATCTCCCGCATGTGGGGGCCGCTGACCGAGGTACCGGCGGGGCTGGTCGGGAAGCTCACCGGCGGGCACCGGCACGGCACGCACGACGCCGTCCTGGCGCCCCTGGCGTTCGGCGGGCTGGCGCTGGCCGCCGCGCAGGCCACCTGGGCGTCGCTGCTGCTGCTCGCGCTGGCCATCGGGCTCGCGCTGCGCGCGCTGCACGTCGTCGTCCCCGGGCGGTTCGAGGAGACGGTGGTCGGCAACCTGGTGCTCTCGTGGGGCAGTGCCTGGTTGCTGCTGGCCCACTCGCCCTCACCCGGCTGGCTGCCGTGGGCGGTGGCGCTGGGCGTGCTGGTGCACGTCGCCGGGGACTTCCTGACCTGCGGCGGGGTCCCGGTGCCGCTGGTCTGGCTGGTGCGACCGCGGGCGACGGTGGCGTTCTCGCCGATGCGGACCGGCGGGTTCACCGAGAAGGTGCTGCTGGTGCCGGCCTTCGTGGTGGCCACCCTGGTGCTGCTGTGGCTGAACCTGCCGGCGGCGGCGGTCTGGTCGGAGCTCACCGCCGCCGGCTGAGGTCAGCCCCGCACGACTCCCTCGGCCCGCGCTGCGGCGGCGACCGCGGTGGCCACGGCCGCGGCCACGCGCCGGTCCAGCGGCGAGGGCACGATGTAGTCGGGCCGGACCTCGTCGCCCACGACGTCGGCGATCGCGGTGGCCGCGGCCAGCTTCATGCCCTCGGTGATCGCGGTCGCGCCGGCGTCGATGGCGCCCCGGAAGACGCCGGGGAAGGCCAGCACGTTGTTGATCTGGTTGGCCAGGTCGCTGCGCCCGGTGGCCACCACCGCGGCGTACCTCGCGGCCATCAGCGGGTCGACCTCGGGCGTGGGGTTCGCGAGGGAGAACACGATGCACCCCGGCGCCATGGCCGCGATCGCCTCCTCGGCCACCGACCCCCCGGACAGCCCCAGGTAGACGTCGGCGCCGGCCAGGGCCTCGACCATCGTGCCGGTGCGGCCGGTCGGGTTGGTGTGCTCGACCAGCCACTGCTTGGACCCGGAGAGCCCCTCGCGCCCGGCGTGCAGCAGACCCTTCGAGTCGGCCACCGCGATCTCCCCGATGCCCGCCTCCAGCAGGATCTTGGTGCAGGCCACGCCGGCCGCGCCGGCACCGGAGACCACCACGCGCAGGTCGGCGAGCTGCCGCCCGGTGACCTTCGCGGCGTTGCGCAGCGCAGCGAGGACGACGATCGCGGTGCCGTGCTGGTCGTCGTGCATGACCGGGATGTGCAGCTGCTCCTTGAGCCGGGCCTCGACCTCGAAGCAGCGCGGCGCGCTGATGTCCTCGAGGTTGATGCCGCCGAACGAGGGCGCGATGGCCAGCACGGTGGCCACGATCTCGTCGACGTCGGTGGTGGACAGCACGATCGGCACGGAGTCCAGGTCGGCGAACTCGCGGAACAGGCAGGCCTTGCCCTCCATCACCGGCAGCGCGGCGGCGGGCCCGATGTCACCCAGACCCAGGACGGCGGTGCCGTCGGAGACGACCGCGACGACGCGGGGGGCCCAGGTGAAGCGCCGGGCGAGCTCGGGCTCGGCGGCGATGGCGCTGGAGACACGGGCTACACCCGGGGTGTAGGTGAGGGCGAGGTCGGCGATCGACGTGATGGCGCCCTTGGTGCGCACCGAGAGCTTGCCGCCCTCGTGCACCGCGAAGGCGGGGTCGTCGGCGAACCGGTCGGTCGAGCTGGTCATGACACTCTCCGTTGAGCCCATGGACCGGGGAGCGTAGAGCAGCGACCCACGTCACTGCGGCGCAGCGGGCAACCATCCCGGCCGGGGCCGCACCCTCAGCAGCACGCGGCCGACGACCACGGCCACCCCGTAGGCCCGGCTGTCGTCGGCGACCGACGGGTTGTCGCCCTGGACCCAGTGCCCACCGGGCACCGGGCGCACCACCCGCTTGACCACGAGCAGCTCGGGCCGCGCGGGGAACCGGGCGAGGACGACGTCGCCGGGGCGCGGGGGCGAGCCGGGCCGGGCGCGGGCCACCAGCAGCCGGTCGCCGTCCTTGAGGGTCGGGGACATCGAGGGCCCGCGGACCCGCGCCAGCACCCAGCGGGTGGCCAACCCCGGGACGTCGTCCGGTGGTCCCGTCTCCGACATGTCTGCCCTGATCACCGCGGGTAGGGTCCCAGACGACCCATCCCCACGAACTCCGGAGGAACTCCCATGCGGCTGTTCAGCCTGTTCTCCGCCGTGGAGGCCACCGCGCACTGCGACCTCCCCTGCGGCGTGTACGACCCCGCCCAGGCCCGCATCGAGGCCGAGTCGGTCAAGGCCCTGCAGGAGAAGTACCAGGGCAGCGACGACGAGGTGTTCAAGACCCGTGCGCTGATCATCAAGGAGCAGCGGGCCGACCTGGTCAAGCACCACCTGTGGGTGCTGTGGACCGACTACTTCAAGCCGCCGCACTTCGAGAAGTACCCGCAGCTGCACGAGCTGTTCAACAAGGCCACCAAGCAGGCCGGCGCCTCGGGTGCCAAGCAGTCCGTCGACCCCGCCGAGGGCCAGAAGCTGCTGGACTACATCGCCGAGATCGACACGATCTTCTGGGAGACCAAGGCCGCGGCCTGAAGCCCTGCTCGACCGACGACGCCGGGTCGCCCCTCCGCGGGCGGCCCGGCGTCGTCGTCCCTGCTCCTCCGCCCCCCTCCCCGAGGTGACCGTGACCGACCGCTCCCGGCTGGACCTGCGCGCCCTGCTGGAGCAGGTCGAGGCCGCCGCCCCCGTCGACGCCGTGACCGTGGTGGCCGCCGAGCTGTCGGCCGCCGTGGCGGCACGGGCGGTCTCCTTCCTCATCGCCGACTTCTCGGGGCACTCCCTGGTCCGGCTGGGCACCGTCACCCCGTCGGGTGCGGCCACCCGCACCACCGGGACCGAGAGCGCCGACACCCTCGACCTGGCCGGCAGCGACCACGGCGAGGTGCTGCGCACCCAGCGGCCCCTGGTCACCCCGGGCCCCGAGGGCACCCGGGTGCTGGTCCCGGTGACCGACCGCGGTGACGCGCTGGGCGTGCTCGAGCTGGTGCTGCCCGACGAGCCGGGCCCCGAGGTGCTCGCCGACGTCGCCGCGGCCGGCCACGCGCTGGCGTACGTGCTCATCGCCAACCGCCGGCACACCGACCTGTTCGAGTGGGGGCAGCGCACGACGCCGTTCTCGCTGGCCGCCGAGATCCAGCGGCGCCTGCTCCCGGCGTCCTTCACCTGCGAGGCCGGCCAGTTCACCGTGTCGGGCTGGCTGGAGCCCGCGGCCACCGTCGGCGGGGACACCTTCGACTGGTCGCTGGACCGGCACAGCCTGCAGGTGTCGATCACCGACGCGGTCGGCCACGACGTGGCCGCCGCCCTGCTCGCCACCCTGCTGGTCGGCTGCCTGCGCAACGAGCGCCGGCGCGGGGCGGACCTCGCCGCGCAGACCCGGGCGGCCAACGACGCGGTCGCCCAGCACGGCAGCCACGGCCAGTTCGTCACCGGCCAGGTGCTGCGGGTCGACCTGACCACCGGGGCCGCCCTGCTGGTCAACGCCGGCCACCCGGCGCCGCTGCGGCTGCGCGACGGCGTGGTCGAGGAGCTGGAGCTGCTGGTGGACCTGCCCTTCGGGGTCCAGCGGGGCCGGGACTTCCGGCTGCAGGAGTTCGAGCTGCGGCCCGGCGACCGGCTGGTGTTCCTCACCGACGGCATGCAGGAGCGCGACGCCGCCGCGGTCGACGTCGTCGCGGCGGTCAGCAGCAGTGCCGGCGCGCACCCGCGCCAGGTGGTGCACGCGCTCGGCTCGGCCGTCGTCCGGGCCGTCGGGCAGGAGCTCTCCGACGACGCGACCGTCGTCTGCCTCGACTGGTACGGCGGTGAGCTCCGCCCCCGCAGCAGCGACAGCGGGGCCAGCGCCGAGCACGCCTCGACGTGAGCCCGCGGCGAGCAGCAGCCACCGCGGCCACCCACCGGTAGCCTCGGACCCCGATGCGCATCGACCGGGCCGGCTGGCCCTTCATCACCGTCCCGCTCGCCCCGGCGGTCGCCCTCGGGGTGCTCGGGCGGCTGACCGGCACCCGGTCGGCGCGGGCTGCGGCTCGGGCTGCGACGTGGCCCCTGCTCGGGCTGTCGGCCTACATGGCGTTGTTCTTCCGCGACCCGCAGCGCCGGTGCGACACCACCCCGCCGGGCACCGACGACGTGCTCTCCCCCGCCGACGGCATGGTGATGGTGGCCGGTCCCGCCCAGGAGGGTGTCGCCCCCGAGCCGGTGCCCGAGGGGGGCTGGCAGCAGGTCAGCATCTTCCTGTCCGTCGTCGACGTGCACGTCAACCGCTCGCCCTACCGCGGCACGGTCACCAGCAGCACCTACACGCCGGGCAGCTTCCTGGCCGCCTACCGGGCCGAGAGCGCGCACCGCAACGAGCGCAGCGAGATCTGGTTGGCCGACGGCGACCGCACCGTGGTCTTCCGGCAGCTGGTCGGCGTGCTGGCCCGTCGCATCGTCACCCGCACCGGCCCCGGCGAGCAGCTGGCCGCCGGCGAGCGCATGGGCCTGATGAAGTTCGGCTCCCGCATGGACGTCTTCCTCCCCGCCGACGCCACCCTGGCCGTGACGAAGGGGCAGCGGGTGCGCGGCGGCGAGACCGTCATCGCCCGCTGGGGCACCCCGGACGACGGCGGCGGACGGTGACCCGCGAGACCACCCGGCGCACCCAGACCGTCGAGTTCGTCCGCGCCTCGTCGCGCCGGGGACGCAGCCGGGCCCGCTCGTGGCTGCCCAGCCTGTTCACCCTGGGCAACATGCTGTGCGGGTTCGCCGCGATCCTGGTGGCCTTCCGGGGGCAGTACGCGCTGGCCTGCGTGCTCATCGGCGCCTCGGTCATCCTCGACATCGCCGACGGCGCGGTCGCCCGCATGGTGGGTGCGGTCTCCCCCTTCGGCCTGCAGTTCGACTCCCTGGCCGACCTGGTGTCCTTCGGCCTGGCCCCCTCGCTGCTGACCTTCGCGCTGTTCTCCGCGGGCCGCGACGGCTTCGACCCGCTGGGCTGGATCGCCTGCTTCGTGTGGGTGGCGTGCGCGGCGATCCGGCTGGCCCGGTTCAACACCACCGTCGACCCCACCGCCGACAAGCGGTTCTTCGTCGGCCTGCCCAGCCCCGGTGCCGCCGGCGTCGTCATGGCCAGCGTGTTCGCCTTCTCCGACGTCCTCGAGGGCCGCGACCGGTTGTGGGTGCTCCTGGTCGTCCTGGTCCCCGGACTGCTGATGATCTCCACGATCCGGTGGCGCTCGTTCCGGTCGCTGGTCAGCCCGAAGAGCCGGCGCCCCTACGGCCTGGTCACCGCGGCCGTGCTCGTGGCCGTCGGCCTGGCCACGGTCCCCGTGCTCACCTTCTGCGTGGTGGCCTACGGCTACCTGCTGTCGCCGCTGCTGGTGCCGGTGGTCTCGCCGCTGGGCCGGCTGGTGCCGACCCGGGTCAAGGACCTGCTGTCGTGAGCGTGCGGCCGGTCGAGCCCGCCGACGTGCCCGTCGTCCTCGGCCTGGTCCGCGAGCTCGCCGACTACGAGAAGAGCCTCGACGAGGCGCGGATGACCGCCGAGCAGCTGCACGCCGCGCTCTTCGGCGACTCCCCCGCCCTCTTCGGGCACGTCGCCGTGGACGCCGGGGGCGCGGTCGCCGGGTTCGCGCTGTGGTTCCTGAACTTCTCGACCTGGCGCGGCACCCACGGGGTGCACCTCGAGGACCTCTACGTCTCCCCCGCCCACCGCGGCACGGGCCTGGGCCGCGAGCTGCTGCGCACGCTGGCCGCGGTGTGCGTCGAGCGCGGCTACGCGCGGCTGGAGTGGTCGGTGCTGGACTGGAACACGCCCTCGATCGAGTTCTACCGCGCCGCCGGTGCCCGCCCGCAGGAGGGCTGGTCGGTCTACCGGCTCACCGACGACGCACTGACCGACTTCGCCGGCACCGAGAGGACCTCATGAGCGAGCGCAGGCCCAGCGAGTGCTGGTTGACCGACATGGACGGCGTGCTGGTGCACGAGGGCCAGGCGCTGCCCGGCGCGGCCGACTTCCTGCAGCGGCTGGTCGACCGCGAGCGCCGGTTCCTGGTGCTCACCAACAACTCGATCTTCACCCCGCGCGACCTCGCCGCCCGCCTGGCCCGCTCGGGTCTGCACGTGCCCGAGGAGGCCATCTGGACCTCCGCCCTGGCCACCGCCGACTTCCTGGCCACCCAGCTGCCCGGCGGGTCGGCCTACGTCATCGGCGAGGCCGGGCTGACCACCGCCCTGCACGAGGCCGGCTACACGATCACCGACACCGACCCCGACTACGTGGTGCTGGGCGAGACCCGCACCTACAGCTTCGAGGCGATCACCCGGGCCATCCGGCTGGTCGAGGCCGGGGCGCGGTTCATCGCCACCAACCCCGACGTCACCGGGCCCTCGGCCGAGGGCTCGCTGCCCGCCACCGGCTCCGTGGCGGCGCTCATCACCAAGGCCACCGGGGCCGAGCCCTACTTCGTCGGCAAGCCGAACCCCATGATGTTCCGCTCGGCGCTGAACCGGATCGACGGCCACTCCGAGTCCACCACGATGATCGGCGACCGCATGGACACCGACATCGTGGCCGGCATCGAGGCCGGGCTGGAGACGGTGCTGGTGCTCACCGGTTCGACCCGGGCGTCGGACGTCTCGCGCTTCCCGTTCCGCCCCAGCCGGGTCCTCGACTCCATCGCCGACGTGATCGACCTGGTCTAGCGGTCGGAGTAGGCCAGCCGGGCCTCGGGGGTGGCCAGGAACCAGCACACACCCGCGACGCAGGCCAGCACGGGGACGCCCAGCAGCGGCCGCTCCGCCTCGAAGGCGGTCACGTAGCCGAACGCCCCGAGCAGGAGCTGCAGCACCACCACGGGACCCCGGGCCCACGCCGCGACCCGCCGCATCCCGACCGCGCACGCCGCCAGCGCAGCGGCACCGAGCAGCACGTACACCACCTCGGCCAGGGCCCGGCCGACGCTGTCGGGGTCGCCGGTGACGGTCAGCCACAGCACGACGCCGGCGACCACCACCGCGGCGAGGGCCTCCAGCCCGACGAGCAGCGCGGCCAACCGCACCGCACGGGGGGCCTCGGTGGTCGGCCGCGGCGGCCGCGGGGCCGTCTCGCGGGCGCTGCCGCCCAGCAGCCGCTCGGTCCACCGACGACCGCCGGGGTCCTGCGAGCGCGCTGCCACGGGGGCGAGGCTACGCGGGCCCTCGTCGGCGGGCTGGCTACTGTCGAGGGCATGCGCGCGCTCCTGGTGGCCAACCCGGCGGCGACGACCACCACCGCGAAGGTCCGCGACGTCCTGGTCCGGGCCCTGTCCAGCGACCTGAAGGTCGACGTCGCCGAGACCACCCACCGCGGGCACGCCCACGAGCTCGGCGCGCAGGCGACGGCCGACGGGGTGGACGTCGTCGTCACCCTCGGTGGCGACGGCACGGTCAACGAGACGGTCAACGGCATGCTCGCCGACGGCCCGGGGGCCCACGTGCCCACCCTCGCCGTCGTGCCCGGCGGGTCCACCAACGTCGTCGCCCGCGCCCTGGGCCGCTCCCGCGACCCGGTCGAGGCCACCGCCGAGATCCTCGACTCCCTCCGCGCCGGGCGCACCCGTCGGATCTCGCTGGGCACGGCCAGCGCCCGGGTGGCCACCGAGACCGACATCGCCTGGGGCCCGGGCTGGACCGCCCCCCGGTACTTCGTCTTCTCCGCGGGCCTCGGCTTCGACGCCGACGTCATCCGCCGGGTCGAGGAGCAGCGGGCGCGGGGTCGGCGGTCCACCGGCGGCCTCTACGTGCGTGCCGGTACCCGGGCCTTCCTGCTCGGCCCCGACCGGCGCCGGCCGTCGATGACGCTGCACGTGCCGGGACGGGCCCCCGTCGAGCACCTGTTCCTGTGCCTGGTCGCCAACGTCAACCCCTGGACCTACCTCGGCGACCGACCCATCAGCCCCAGCCCCGAGGCCGGCTTCGACGGCGGCCTGGCCACGTTCGCGATGGGCCGGGTCGGCCCGGTCCGCATGCTGGCCACCCTGCGCGCCACGATGTCCGACCGCCCGCACACCTCCGGCCGGCGGGTGCACCGCGAGCACGACCTGGCCGAGCTCGAGGTGACGTCGAGCCGACCGCAGGAGTGGCAGCTCGACGGCGACCACCTGGGGCCGGCGACCGCCCTGCGGGTCCGCGGCGTGCCGGCCGCCCTGGACGTCGTCGTCTGATCCCCTCGGCAGCCAGCACCCAGGTCGTCGACAGCTCCGTGGGGCACCCGCCGACCCACTGGGGTGGCAGACCTGGTAGAGGCGTGGTGAGGTTGCTCATACGAGGGGATGGCGAGCGGCTGAACTGCTTGACAGCTCCCCGTCGCGTGAAACGATCGACCACGAACGCAACCCGCTGGTAACACCAGCGTGCGGGTGCCGCCGACAGCGATCCAGCCGTCGTCGGCCGACCAGGGTCCGGCCTCGTGCCGGACCCGGGGTACGGGCACACCGTAGACGACACCGAGGAGCACACCGACATGGACTGGCGCCACCGCGCCCTCTGCCGGGACGAGGACCCCGAGCTCTTCTTCCCCATCGGGACGACGGGCCCTGCGGTCACCCAGATCGACCAGGCCAAGGCTGTGTGCCACCACTGTCCGGTGGTGCAGTCCTGCCTCGAGTGGGCGCTGACCTCCGGCCAGGACTCCGGTGTCTGGGGCGGGCTCTCCGAGGACGAGCGCCGGGCGCTCAAGCGGCGCACCCAGCGCGCCCGCGTCCGCACCGCCTGACGTCCCCGCCGACGCACCGAACGACCTCGAGGACCCCGCTCCTCGTCGCCCCGAGCAGGACCGGGCCGACGAGGGCGGGGTCCTCCGTCGTCAGCGGCGGGAGCGGCCGGCCCCCGGCAGGGTGAGGACGGCGACCGTACCCGGACCCTCGGCCGGCGCGGTGATCTCCAGCCGGCCGTGCAGCTCGCTGGTGACCAGGGTGCGCACGATCTGCAGACCCAGGCCCTTGCTGGCCGTGACGTCGAAGCCGGGGGGCAGCCCCCGTCCGTCGTCGGCGATGCGCACCACGAGGTCGTGGCCGTCCCGCTCGGCGACGAGCTCGATGCGGCCGGCGGCGGCCCCGACGAACGCGTGCTCGACGGCGTTGTGCATCAGCTCGGTGACCGCCAGCACCAGCGGGGTGGCGTTCACCGCCGGCAGCTCGCCGAACCGGCCCGTGCGGCCGATCCTCGCCGCGGGCCCCACCGAGGCGACGTCGCCCAGCATCGGCAGCACCTGGTCGAGCACCTCGTCCACGTCGACGACGTCCTCCCGGCTGCCGGCCAGCGTGTCGTGCACGACCGCGATCGACGCCACCCGGCGCACCGCCTCCAGCAGGGCGTCCCGGGCCGCGGGCTCGGCCACCCGCCGGGCCTGCAGCCGCAGCAGCGCGGCCACCGTCTGCAGGTTGTTCTTCACCCGGTGGTGGATCTCGCGGATGGTGGCGTCCTTGGTCATCAGCGCCCGGTCGCGCCGGCGCACGTCGGTCACGTCGCGCACCAGCACCAGGGCGCCGTGCTCACCGCCGGGTGCCTGCAGCGGCAGGGCGCGGACCAGCATCGTGGCTCCGTCGCCCTCGACGTCCAGCGGGTCGGGGTACCGCCCGGCGACCGCGGCCGCGATGTGCGCCGCGACGACCTCGCCGACGACCCGGTCGGTCGCCGAGCGACGGGTCAGCTCGGCGAGGTCGGCGCCGACGACGTCGCCGGACAACCCCATCCGGCGGTAGGCCGACAGCGCGTTGGGGCTGGCGTAGACCGCCCGCCCGTCGCCGTCCAGGCGCACCAGGCCGTCGCCGACCCGGGGACTCATCTCGGCGTCCTCGAGCATGCGCGGCGGGAAGGTGCCCGCCGAGACCATCTGGCCGAGCTCCGCGGCGATGTCGAGGTAGGTGAGCTCGAGCTCCGACGGCGGGCGGGTCGCCGAGATGCGGGTGTCCCGCGCGAGCACCGCGACGACGGCGCCCTCGTGCCGCACCGGCAGCACCTCGCGGCGCCGAGGGGCCGACCCGGTGCCGTCGGGTTCCTCGACGACCGGCTCGCCCTCCTGGTGCACCTGCACGAAGGAGCCCGCCTCGGCGGCGGCCACCTCGACACCCACGAGGTCCTCGGGCTGGGTGGTCGACGCGGTCAGCGGGCGCACCTGCGCGACGCACCACCAGGCACCGCCCGGCAGCGGCACCCACAGCGTCAGGTCGGCGAAGGACAGGTCGGCCAGCAGCTGCCAGTCGGCGACCAGGCGGCGGGCGTGGTCGGCCTGCGACGGGCTGACCGCGGGCGCACGGGAGAGCCGCTCGGACAGGCTGCTGCGCTGGGTCACCTGCGACTAGGCGGTGACGGTCGCGATGAGGTCGCCCTCCTGGAGGACCTCGCCCTCGACCACGTGCAGCTCGGTGACGGTGCCCGCCCGCTCGGTCAGCACCGGGATCTCCATCTTCATGGACTCGAGGATGACCAGCGTGTCGCCGGCGGCCACCTCGGCGCCGGGGGCGACCAGCACCTTCCACACGCTGGAGACCATCTCGGCGTGGATCTCCTCGACCGCCACCGGCGGACCTCCTCGTGCTCGTGGGTGTCTCGGGTGTGTCGGGACCATCCAACCACCCCGCGACGGGCGCCGGATCAGGCTGCGGCGAGCTGGCGCAGCACCTCGCGCACCGCGTCGCCGTCGTGCGGCACCCCGGTGGCGGGCAGCCCGGAGAGGACGTCGACCACCCGGCCGGCCGCCGCGGCGGTGTCCGGTCCGCTGGCGCTCACCGTGGCGAGGAGCGCGTCGTACCAGCCGTCCAGCCGGTCGCCGGGTGCGTAGCCGCCGACCGCCACGACCTCGGCGTCGACCGGGCCCACGAGGTCGGGCAGCCGGCCGGTGACCCGCCCCGGTGTGCCGGGCGGCAGCGTGGCGCGCAGCTGGGCGACCACCGCCGGGCGGGGCGGGGTGCGCCGGTCGGGACGCAGCCGGCCGGAGGCGCAGCGCAGCGCGAGGTCGACGGCGTCGACCGCGTGCGCCCGCTCGAGGACGGCGAGGTCCAGGGAGAACCCGGCGGCCACCTCGGCGAGCTCGCCGTCGGGGTCGATGCCCACGGTGACCAGCCCCCGCCAGCCGACCTCGGCGAGCCGGCGGGCGGCCCGGGGCAGCTCGAGCCCCCCACCCGCCGGCCACCCGGCCGGTGTCCAGGAGACCCGCGCGGTGCCGGCGTCCCGGTCCCGCCGGACCGGGGTCACGTGCCGGAGTCCGTCGGGGGTGACGACGGCGAGGAAACCCTGCGCGCTGGCCGGCTCGACGCCGTCGCCGCCCAGCCGCTCCAGCACCCCGGCCGCCGGTCCGACCCAGGTCAGCCCGGCCGCCACGACCGCCGCGGCCAGCTCGGCGTTCCCGGCCAGCGCCGGGGGCACCGGCAGGACCGCGTCGACCCCGCTGCGCCGGGCGGCCTCGACCAGGCGGGGCACCGACAGGTAGGACTCCGCGGCCGGCGCCGGGCCGAGCCACACCGAGTCGTCGGCCAGCCGTACGTGCCGGGCGTCGCGCTCGCTGGCCGAGTGCACGGCGACCGTCTTCACCCCGAGCACCTCGGCGGCCCGGATCACCGCGCACGCCATGGGCCCGCGCCCCGCCACCAGGACGCTCCCGATGCCCGTCCCGCCGGTGTCCGCCACTGCCCGCCCCCGTCCTGCCCGGAGCTCGTCCCCCGCGCTCCCCCCGGTCCATGCCCGGATGACGTCCCCGCACACCCTCCACCACCCGGCGGGTCGAGGACGTCCGGCGCGCGGGCCGGGGCTCGTGAGACCCTGGACGGCCGGTGCCCGAGGAGCTCGGGACCCCGTGAGGAGAGGAGGGCAGCGATGTCCAAGCGTGGACGCAAGCGGCGCGCCCGCAAGAAGAGCGGCGCCAACCACGGCAAGCGCCCCAACGCCTGAACCAGGCGAGCGCAGGAGGGCCCGGACGACGTCGTCGTCCGGGCCCTCCGTCGTCCGTGCTCAGCGCGTCCGTGCTCAGCGTTCGGCGGTGCGCTCCACCGTGACCTGCTCGACGGTGACCGTGGTGCCGTTCTCCTCGAAGGCGACCTGGGTCAGCTGGAGCTTGATCCGGTCCTTGAGCCCCATCGGCGTGGGGTCGCCACCGCAGCGCTTGCGCACCAGGGCCTTGAACTCCTGCTCGATGCCGAACTCCCGCAGGCACGGGGAGCAGTCCTCGAGGTGCTCGGCGATGACGGCACGACGCTCGTCGCCGGTCTCGTGGTCGAGGAACTCGAAGACGTGGCTGAGCACGTCGTCGCAGCTGTTGATCTGGGTGTCGCCGGTGTTCGTGTCGCTCACGATGCCGATCCCTCCTCGAAGGCACCCGCCCGGGCGAACCCGCGCTCCCGGGCGTAGCCGGCCAGCAGCTTCTGCAGCCCGCGCCGCCCGCGGTGCAGCCGGGACATCACCGTGCCGATGGGCGTGCCCATGATCTCGGCGATCTCCTTGTAGGCGAAGCCCTCGACGTCGGCCAGGTAGACCGCGAGCCGGAAGTCCTCGGGCAGCTGCTGCAGGGCGTCCTTGATGTCGGTGTCGGGGAGGTGGTCCAGCGCCTCCATCTCGGCCGACCGCAGACCGCTGGAGCTGTGCTCCTCGGCGGCGAACAGCTGCCAGTCCTGCACCTGGTCGGTGGGGTACTGCTGCGGCTGCCGCTGCTTCTTGCGGTAGTTGTTGATGTAGGTGTTGGTCAGGATCCGGTACAGCCAGGCCTTGAGGTTCGTGCCCTCGGCGAACTGGTGGAACGCGGAGTAGGCCTTGACGAACGTCTCCTGCACGAGGTCCTCGGCGTCGGCCGGGTTGCGGGTCATCCGCAGCGCCGCCGGGTACAGCTGGTCCAGGAAGGGCAGGGCGTCGCGCTCGAAGCGGGCGTCGCGCTGGGCGCGGGTCTCGGTCTGCTCGCTGCGGCTGCCGTCGGCCCGGGCCTCGGGGGTCTCGACCGCCGCGGGGGTGGTCGACCCGGTGTCGTCCGTGGTGTCTTCCGTGCTGTCGTCGGGCACCGACCGTCCTCTCTGCGGCGCCCGCAGACGGGACACCACGTCGGACGATCCTAGTCGCGCGGGCACCGCGCGGCCGGGCGGACGACGGGTCGCCGAGGGGACCACGGCCGGGCGGGCCCTCGTCGGTAGCGCTGCACTGGTCACGGTCCCTGCAGCGTCGTGGCCCCCCGTCGCATTCCCCGCCGGCCCGGGTCGGCCCTAGGGTCACGGCATGGCGGCGACCCCCGCGCTGCGGGTGCTGGAGAAGGCGGGTGTCGCCTTCGAGGTGCGCAGCTACGACCCCGACGACCACGAGACCGGCCAGGGCTACGGCGAGGCCGCCGTGCACGCCCTGGGCCAGGACCCCGCCCGGGTGTTCAAGACCCTGGTCGCCCGGGTCGACGGCGTGCTCACCGTGGCGGTGGTGCCCGTCGGCGGGCAGCTGGACCTCAAGGCCCTGGCCGCCGCGGTGGGCGGCCGCAGGGCGGTGATGGCCGACCCCGGCGACGCCGAGCGCAGCAGCGGGTACGTGCGCGGCGGCATCAGCCCCCTGGGCCAGCGGAGGGCGCTGCCCACCGTCGTGGACGCGAGCGCGCTGGGCCTGCCGACGGTGTGCGTCAGCGGCGGCCGCCGCGGCCTGCAGGTGGAGCTGGCACCGGCCGACCTGGTAGGGCTGACCCGGGCCCGCACCGCGCCGATCGGCCGGTGAGGGTCAGCCGTACGGGGTGAGCAGCTGGTCGACGGGGGCGAAGTCGTCGGTGAGCACCGGGGCGCTGCCGACGAAGGCGGTGAGGTCGGCGCCGGCCACGATCTCCCAGGGCAGCGCCCGCCCGGTCAGCGCCGCCGCGATCGCCGCGGTGTCCAGGGGGCTGCGCGAGGCGACCGCGACCACGTTGCCGCCCTCCCGCCCCTCGACCACCGGACCGCGGGCGAGCAGGGCGACGTGCGGGAAGACCTGCTGCATCGTGGCCAGCTCGGCCCGCAGGAAGGACAGCGGGCCGTGGTCGATGAGGTTCACCGCGTAGACGCCGTCGTCGGTCAGCGCCCCGTCGACCAGCTCGAGGGCCTCGACGGTGGCCAGCTGCCAGGGCACCGCCAACCCCCCGAAGGCGTCGCCGACGACCAGGTCGCGGGTGCCACCGGGCTCCTGCGCGAGGCCGGTGCGGGCGTCGCCGACGTCGACCCGCAGCTGCGCGGAGGTCTCCAGCCCCAGCTCGTCGCGGTCGACGGCCAGCACGCCGGCGTCGACCTCCAGCACCCGGCTGGTGGTGCCCGGGCGGACGTCGGCCAGGTAGCGCGGCAGGGTCAGCCCGCCCCCGCCGACGTGCAGCGCCGAGATCGCCTCGCCGGGCCGGGCGAGGGTGTCGGTGACCGACGCGATCGTGCGCACGTAGCCGAACTCGAGGTGGGTCGGGTCGTCGAGGTCGACGTAGGAGTGCCGCAGGGTGTCGAGCACCAGGGTGCGGCCGCCCTCGCGGGCGGGGTCGGCCACCACCCGCGCGCAGTGGTAGGTCGTCTCGACCTGGCACGGGCTGGGGGCGACGACGGCCAGGCCGGTGCCCGCGAGCGCGGCCACGAGCAGGGCGCCGGGCAACCGCACGGCCACCGTGCGGCGCAGCAGCAGCTGCAGACCGATCCCGGTGGCGACCACCACGAGGCCGGTGCCGACCAGGATGACGCTGGTCGGCAGGACGGCGACGAGCACGAACCCGGTGCCGAAGGTGGCCGCGATGCCGCCCAGGGTGCCGATGCCCGACAGCTTGCCGACCACCGAACCGGTCTCGCGCAGGCTCCCCAGCTGGAGGGCGACGACCATCGGCGGCACCGCCGACAGCAGCGCGGCGGGCAGCACGACGGCGACCGCGGCCAGCAGCAGCACGCTGCCGGCGTCCGCCCCGGACAGCAGTGCCCCGGCGAACCGGACCACCGGCACGACGGCGACCACCAGCGCCCCGCCGGCGACCAGCAGCGGGGCGAGCAGGCCGCGGGGGTCGCGTCGGTCGGCCACCGCTCCCCCGGCCCAGGCACCCACCGCGATCGCGGCCAGCGCGAACCCGATCACGGCGGTGTTGGTCTGCAGCGTGATGCCGACGTAGGGGGCGATCAGCCGGAGGCCGGCGATCTCGAGCACCAGCACCGCGCCGGAGGCCAGGAACGTGACCACGGCCGCGACCCAGCCGGGCAGCGCGCGCGACCCGGGCTCGACGGCGGGCTCCTCGGTGCGGGCCACTCAGAACAGCGCCGGTTGGTCGGCCGGCTCGGCCACCGACTCCTGCCGGGCGGTCAGCTGCTCGCCGCCGTTGGCCACGTTGCCCACGGCTGGGCCGACGGGGCGGATCTCGAGGCCCTCGACGACCGCCGGCGGGGTCGGCTCGACCAGCGCCTCGACGTCGTCGCGGCCCAGGTCCAGCCAGTCGGCCCACCGGTCGCGGGGCAGCACCAACGGCATGCGGTCGTGGATGCGCGTCAGCGCACCGACGGCCGGTGCCGTGATCACGGTGCACGAGTAGACCCGGTCGTCGCCCCGCCCCCAGACCTCCCACAACCCGGCGAAGGCCAGCCCGGAACCGTCCTCGGGGGTGACGTACCAGGGCTGCTTGCCCGGCGCGTGCTCCCGCGGCGACCACTCGTACCAGCCGTCGGCGGGAACCAGGCACCGGCGGGCCCGGGCCGCCTTGGCGAACGCCGGCTTGCTGGTCAGCGACTCGACCCGGGCGTTGAGCATGCGGTTGCCGACCGAGACGTCCTTGGCCCACGAGGGCACCAGACCCCACCGGACGACGCGCAGCTCGCGGTGGCTGGCCCCGGTCGGCGCGCCCTCGGCGTCCCGCTCCCTCGCCTGCCGGACGACGTACACGTCCTTCGTCGGCGCGACGTTGTAGTCGGCGGCCAACGGCGCCTGGTCCGGTGCCGGCACCGCCTCGAACTCGACGGTCAGGTCCTCGGGGCGGCGACTGGCCGCATAGCGCCCGCACACGGTGGCCTCCAGCTGCTGCGACATCGGCGGTGGTGCTGCCCGGAACTGTAGGTGCGGGGTCCGACAGGAGGCTCGTCCGCGTGCTGCTCCGTGTGCTGCTCCGTGTGCCGTCGGACCGACCGGGTAGGGGTGACCCGACCCCATCAGCGACGAGAGGCCGCATCGACGTGACGAGCACGCAGGACAGCACCACCGCGAACCGCACCTACGCCACCGTGAACCCGTTCACCGGCGAGACCGAGCGGGAGTTCGACGCCCTCCCCGGCGACCAGGTGACCGCGGTCGTCGACCGGGCGCACACCGCGTTCCTGGACTGGCGCACCCGCAGCGTCGCCGACCGCGCCGCCGTGGTCGGCAGGGCCGCGGACCTCATGCTCGAGCGCACCGACGCCTTCGCCGCGCTCATCACCACGGAGATGGGCAAGCGCATCCAGGAGGCGGCGGGCGAGGTGCAGCTGGCCGCGAGCATCCTGCGGTACTACGCCGACCACGCCGAGGAGTTCCTCGCCGAGCGCACGATCCAGGTGATGAAGGGCGAGGCCGTCGTCGTCAACGAACCGACCGGCGTGCTGCTGGCCATCGAGCCCTGGAACTACCCGCTCTACCAGGTCGTCCGGGTGGCCGGCCCGAACCTGACCCTGGGCAACACCGTGCTGCTCAAGCACGCCGAGAACAACCCGCAGTGCGCGCTGGCGCTCGAGGAGCTCTTCCGCGACGCCGGCGCCCCCGAGGGCGTCTACACCAACTTGTTCCTGAACATCTCCGACGTCGAGACCGTCATCGCGCACCCGGCGGTGCAGGGCGTCACCCTCACCGGCAGCGAGAAGGCCGGTTCGGCGGTCGCCTCGCTGGCCGGCAAGCACCTGAAGAAGTCGGTGCTCGAGCTCGGCGGCAGCGACCCGTTCGTCGTCCTCGACACCCCCGACCTGGGCCGCACCGTCAAGGCCGCGACGATGGGCCGCATGGCCAACACCGGCCAGGCCTGCATCGCCGCCAAGCGCATCATCGTGCTCGCCGACGTGTACGACGACTTCGTCGCCGGCATGCAGCAGGCCTTCTCCGGCTTCACCCCCGGCGACCCCGCCGACCCGGCCACCACGCTGGGCCCGCTGTCCACCGAGAAGGCCGCGCAGGAGCTGCACGCCCAGATCCAGGACGCCGTCGAGAAGGGCGCCACGGTGCTCGCCGGCGGTGGCCGCCCCGAGCACGCCGGCGCCTTCGTCGAGGCCACCCTGCTCGCCGACGTCACCCCGGACATGCGCGCCTACTCGGAGGAGCTCTTCGGGCCGGCCGCGGTGATCTACAAGGTGCAGACCGAGGACGACGCCGTCGCGCTGGCCAACGACAGCAGCTACGGGCTGTCGGCCGTCGTCTACTCCGGGGACGCCGAGCGCGCCCGCGGGGTCGCCGACCGGCTGGAGTCGGGCATGGTCTGGATCAACCAGCCCTCGGGCTCCTCCCCCGAGCTGCCCTTCGGCGGCGTCAAGCGCTCGGGCTACGGCCGCGAGCTCTCCGAGCTGGGCATGTTCGAGTTCGCGAACCGGCGCCTGGTGCGCACCCTGCCGGCGACCAGGTGAGCACCGGGCAGGGGCGGCGGCCCGACCGGGCAGGATGCACGGCATGAGCAGCTGGTCGATCCCCACCGCGTCGCAGCCGGTCGACGCCGTCGTCACCCTGCCCGGCTCGAAGTCGATCACCGCCCGCGCCCTCGTCCTGGCCGCGCTGGCCGCGGGCCCCTCCCGGCTGGTGCGCCCGCTGCGGGCCCGCGACACCGACCTCATGGCCGCCGCCCTGCGGGCCCTGGGGGTCGGGATCGAGGTCGAGGAGGACGACTGGCTGGTCTCCCCCGGCCGGCTGCACGGGTCGGCCACCGTGGACGCCGGGCTGGCCGGCACCGTGCTCCGCTTCCTCCCCCCGGTGGCCGCCCTGGCCGACGGCCCGGTGACCGTCGACGGCGACCCCCGGCTGCACGAGCGCCCCAACGCCGGCCTGCTGGACGGGCTGCGCGCGTGCGGGGTGCGGATCGACGACGGCGGCCGCGGCAAGGCGCCGTTCACCGTGCACGGCACCGGCGCCGTGCGGGGCGGTGCGGTCACCGTCGACGCCAGCGAGTCCAGCCAGGTGGTCAGCGGCCTGCTGCTCGCGGCGGCCCGGTTCGCCGAGGGCCTGGACCTGTCGCTGGCCGGCGGGGTGCCGTCGATGCCGCACGTGCAGATGACCGTCGAGACCCTCGCCGAGCACGGGGTGCAGGTCGAGCGCACCGCCACCGGCTGGCGGGTGCACCCCGGGCCGATCGCCCCGGTCGACCGGGTGGTCGAGCCCGACCTGTCCAACGCCGCACCGTTCCTGGCAGCGGCCCTGGTCACCGGGGGCCGGGTGACCGTGCGGGACTGGCCGTCGCGCACCACGCAGCCCGGCGCGCACCTCGAGCAGCTGCTGCCGGTCATGGGTGCCGCCGTCGAGCGGACCGACGCCGGCCTGCAGGTGACCGGGGGCCAGACCGTGCGGCCGCTGGTGGCCGACCTGTCCGAGGTGGGCGAGCTGACGCCGGTCCTCGCGGCGCTGTGCGCGCTGGCCGACGGCCCGTCCCGGTTGACCGGGGTCGCCCACCTGCGCGGCCACGAGACCGACCGGCTGCAGGCACTCGACGAGGTGCTCACCGCCGTGGGCGCCACGGTCACCCAGCTGCCCGACGGGCTCGAGATCACCCCGGGCCCGCGGCGGTCCGCCGAGGTCGACTCCTACGCCGACCACCGCATGGTCATGGCCGCCGCGGTGCTGGGTCTCGCGGTGCCCGGCGTCGTCGTCCGCGACCCGGGCACGGTGGCCAAGACGTTGCCGGACTTCGTCGACCGCTGGTCCGGCCTGCTCGGCGACCCCGTGGGAGCGGTCAGCTGAGCGGGCGCACGTTCGACAGCCGCAGCGACGAGGACGACGTCCGGGTGCGTCCCGGTCGCCGGGGCTCCCGACCGCGCACCCGCACGCGACCCAGCCACGACGACGCCGTCCCCGGGCTGGTCGTCGGGGTGGACCGCGGGCGGATGACCGTGCGCGTCCAGGCACCCGAGGGGCCCGTCGAGGTGACCGCGATGCGGGCCCGCGAGCTGGGCAAGCACGGCGTGGTGACCGGCGACCGGGTGCGCCTGGTCGGCGACACCAGCGGGCGCACCGACACCCTGGCCCGGATCGTGGTGATCGAGCCGCGGGTGACCACGCTGCGGCGCACCGCCGACGACACCGACCCCACCGAGCGGGTGGTGGTGGCCAACGCCGAGCAGCTCGTGGTGGTCTGCGCGATCACCGACCCCGAACCGCACGTCGGCTTCCTGGACCGCTGCCTGGTGGCCGCCTTCTCCGGCGGGCTCACCCCGCTGCTGTGCCTGACCAAGGCCGACCTCGGCAGCCCCGACGCGCTGCTGGCCCGGTACGCCGGGCTGGAGGTCGAGGCGATCGCGGTGTCCCAGCAGACCACCCTCGAGCAGCTGCAGCCCCGGCTGGACGGCCGCATGAGCGTCTTCGTGGGTCAGTCCGGGGTCGGCAAGTCGACCCTGGTCAACCGGCTGGTGCCCGACGCCTACCGGGCCACCGGCGGGGTCAGCAAGGTGGGCAAGGGCCGGCACACGTCGTCCTCGGCGGTGCTGCTGGACCTCCCCGGCGGCGGCATGGTGATCGACACCCCCGGCATCCGCAGCTTCGGCCTGGCCGACACCGACCCGGCCGACGTGCTGGCCGCCTTCGACGACCTGGCCGAGGTGGCGCGCGACTGCCCACCGCTGTGCGCGCACACGGCCGACGACCCCGACTGCGCACTGGACGACTGGGCCGCCGAGGGCCCGCCCACCCGGGGCGAGCGGCTGGCCAGCTTCCGCCGGTTGGTCGCCGCGGTGACCAGCACGCCCAACTACTGAGCCGGCCTCAGACCTCGACGGTGCCGCCGCTGCGCCAGTAGACCCCGGCGTCGCGGGACAGCAGGCCCTCGTCGACCAGGTAGCGGCGCAGGGCCGCGGTGTCGGGGTGCCAGACGGCGAGCAGCGCGTTGACCTCGCGCTCGGGGTAGCGCACCCCGGGCTCGAACACCCGCACCAGGTGGTCCAGCACCACCAGCCGCTTCGCCCGGTGCGCGGGGATCGAGGTCAGCCGGCCCTCGTGGACGAAGGCCTGCAGCACCGCGTCGGCCGCGGGGTCGGCCGAGAGCGGCTCGGGCGGGGGGCGGTGCTCCCCGGCCGAGCGGGCCGCGGCGGCGAACACCTCCGCGCGCAGCTCCAGGCCCGCGCCGTCGCGGCGGACCAGACCGCCCCGGCCCAGGCGGCGGGCGGCGAGGGCCACCTCGGTCTGCGAGCGGCCGGTGGCCGCGGCCACCGAGGCGATGTCGGTGGCGCCCAGCACCAGGGCGGCGACCACCGCGAGGCGGGCGTCGTCGGCGAGCAGGCCGACCAGCTTGGCGGCGTCCGGGTCCGGGTCCACGCACCCCAGGCTAGGTTGCGAGGATGACCGGGCGCGGGTGGACCGAGGACATGCAGCTGGCGCACGTGCTGGCCGACCAGGCGGACTCCATCAGCATGGAGCGCTTCAAGGCCCAGGACCTCGTGGTCGACACCAAGCCCGACCTCACGCCGGTCACCGACGCCGACCGCGCCGTCGAGCAGCAGCTGCGCAGCTCGCTGGCCCGCACCCGCACCCGGGACGCCGTCCAGGGCGAGGAGTTCGGCACCACCGGCCACGGCTCGCGGCGCTGGGTGATCGACCCCATCGACGGCACCAAGAACTTCGTCCGCGGGGTACCGGTGTGGGCCACGCTGATCGCCCTGCTGGACGGCGACACCCCCGTCGTCGGCATGGTCAGCGCCCCGGCGCTGGGCCGCCGCTGGTGGGCCGCCACGGGCGTGGGCGCCTACACCGGCCGCCGCCTGGAGTCGGCCACCCGCTGCCGGGTCTCGGGGGTCGAGTCGCTGGCCGACGCCTCGTTGTCGTACTCGTCGCTGTCGGGCTGGGAGGAGCGCCACCGGCTCGACGGCTTCCTCGACCTCACCCGCTCGGTCTGGCGCACCCGGGCCTACGGCGACTTCTGGAGCTACACGATGCTGGCCGAGGGCGCCGTCGACGTGGCCTGCGAGCCCGAGGTGTCGCTCTGGGACCTCGCGGCCCTCGACGTCGTCGTGCGCGAGGCCGGGGGCACGTTCACCGACCTGGACGGCACGCCGGGACCGGCCGGGGGCAGTGCGGTGGCCACCAACGGCCACCTGCACCCCGCCGTCCTGGACGCGCTCGCGCCGCGCTGATCAGGGGCGGCGGCCCTTGCCGCCGCCCTGCAGCTTGGCCCGGACCTGCTCGATCTTGGCCCGGTTCTTCGGGTCCTTGGCGAACTGCTGCGCCTTGTCGGTGGCGGTGCGGATCGCGCGCTGACCCTGCGGGCTCTTCGCGAACTTGGCGATCTTGTCGAACAGCGATGCCACGGGGGCTCACCTTCCGTCTGTGCGGGCGGGTCTGGTCACCGAACGGTCGCAGGCCGCCCCGCGTTCCGCAGGTCAGGAGCCGAAGGGTCCGCCTCCCCGGCCGTTGCGGTCGGCGAGCAGCCCCGCCAGCGTCGAGACGGCGATCTCGCCCGGCGCCCGGGAGCCGATGTCCAGCCCGATCGGCCGGTGCACCCGGGCCACCTCGTCGGCCGGGACGCCGAGCGCGGCCAGCGCCGCCACGTGCGGGCCCTCGTGCCGGGGGTTGCCCATCAGGCCGATCCACCGGGTCGACGTCGCCAGGGCGTCGCGGAGGACCTCGCCCAGCTCCGGGCGGTGGTGGTCGCACACGACGACGTCGGCGTGCGGCTCGTCGGGCACCGCGGCCAGCCGGGTCGTGCCGACGGGCAGGCCCTCGACCTCCCGGTCCCCGGGCTCCACCAGCACGGGCGCGTAGCCGCACTCCACGCCCAGCCGCAGCAGCGCTGCGGCGACCGGGGAGGCGAACACCGCGACGAGCACGCGGTCGGTCACCGGTGCTGCGGGGTCGCCGTGGGCGACCCCGCAGTTCGGGTCGGTGCTCACCGCGCGGGGCTGTCGCCGTAGGCGTAGCCGGCGTTGGCGTAACGGCCACCCTCGGCCGCCCCGGGCGGGGCGATCTGCTCCAGGCGGGCCAGGTCGGCGTCGCTCAGCTCGACGGCGTCGGCGCCGGCGTTCTCCGACAGGTAGGTGCGGCGCTTGGTGCCCGGGATGGGCACCACGTCGTCGCCCTGGGCGAGCACCCAGGCCAGCGCCAGCTGCCCGGCGGTGGCGCCCTTCTCCCCCGCCAGCTGCTTCACCGCGTCGACCAGCCGCAGGTTGGCGTCGAACGCCTCGCCCTGGAAGCGCGGCATGTCCTTGCGGAAGTCGTCGTCGCCGAAGTCGGCGGGGCTGGTGATGGCCCCGGTGAGGAAGCCGCGGCCCAGCGGGGAGAACGGCACGATGCCGATGCCGTGCTCGCGGGCCACGGCCAGCACGCCGGAGGACTCCAGGTCGCGGGTCCACAGCGACCACTCGCTCTGCAGCGCGGTGATCGGGTGCACCGCGGCAGCCCGGCGGACCGACTCCGCCGACGCCTCGGACAGGCCCAGGTACCGGACCTTGCCGGCCTGCACGAGCTCGGCCATCGCGCCGACGGTGTCCTCGATCGGCACCGTGGCGTCGACCCGGTGCTGGTAGTAGAGGTCGATGGTGTCCACGCCCAGGCGGCGCAGGCTGTCCTCGCAGCGGGCCCGCACGTTCTCGGGGCGGCCGTCGATCTGCATGGTCCCGGTGTCGTCCCGGGAGATCGAGAACTTGGTGGCCAGCTGGACGTCATCCCGGCGGGTGCGCAGCCGCTGCGCGAGCAGCTCCTCGTTGTGCCCATCGCCGTAGACGTCGGAGGTGTCCCAGAAGGTGATGCCCAGGTCGAGCGCCCGGTCGAGGACGGCGAGGGACTCGTCGCGGTCGGCGGCGCCGTAGGACTGGCTCATGCCCATGCAGCCCAGCCCCTGCGCGGACACGTCGAGGTCGCCGAGCCGGCGCCGGCTGATCGGTGTGGTCATGACCCGATCCTGCTCACCGGGAGGCCAGCCCGTCCACCCGGGCGCGCTCGTCGTCGGTCAGCGCGAACCCGAGGACGTCGGCGTTGGCCCGGATCCGCTCGGGCGTGGCCGACTTCGGGATGACGACGACGCCGTGGTCCAGGTGCCAGCGCAGCACGACCTGGGCCGCGGTGACCCCGTGCGCGTCGGCGATCCCGGCCAGCACCGGGTCGGCGAGGTCGGTGCTCTTGAACGGGCTGTAGCCCTCGAGCACGACGCCGCGCTGCCGGTGGCCCTCGAGCACCTCGGCGTCGAAGAGCGAGGGCGCCCAGCGCACCTGGTTGACCGCCGGGGTGACGCCGGTCGCGTCGGTGAGCTCGTCGAGCTGGGCGAGGGAGAAGTTGCTGACCCCGATGTCGCGGGCGCGGCCGGCGTCCCGGGCGGCGACGAACTCCCGCCACAGCGCGACGTCGTCCCCACCGGTGGACCAGTGCACGAGCCACAGGTCGACGGTGTCGACCCCGAGCGCGGCGAGCGAGGCGTCGAGGGTGGCCTGCGCCGCGTCGGCCCGCTCCGGCGGCAGCTTCGTGGTCACGAAGACCTCGTCGCGGGCCACCCCGGAGTCGGCCAGCCCGCGGCCGACCTCGGTCTCGTTGCGGTACATGGTGGCGGTGTCCAGGTGCCGGTACCCGGCCTCCAGGGCGGCCCGGACGGCGTCGGTGCAGTCGGTGCCGGTGATCTGCCAGGTGCCGAAGCCGAGCAGGGGCATGGCCCCGCCCCCGGGCAGGGCGGCGGTGGGTTGCGTCATGCACCCGCCCTGCCCGATCACGCCGTCGCCGACACGTGGGATCGTCGGCACGGACCGGCAACCCCGGCCGATCGTCACCCCACGCTGGAGGACCTCCCGTGCAGTACGCCGAGTCCGTCGTCGACCTGATCGGGAACACCCCGCTGGTCCGGTTGCGCAAGGTCACCGAGCACCTGGGGCCCGACGCCCCGCTGGTGCTGGCGAAGGTCGAGTACGTGAACCCGGGCGGATCGGTCAAGGACCGCATCGCCGTGCGCATGATCGACGCCGCCGAGGCCTCCGGTGCGCTGCAGCCCGGCGGCACGATCGTGGAGCCGACCAGCGGCAACACCGGCGTCGGGCTGGCCATCGTGGCGCAGCAGCGCGGATACAGCTGCATCTTCATCTGCCCCGACAAGGTCAGCGCGGACAAGGTCAACACGCTGCGTGCCTACGGCGCGCAGGTCGTCGTCTGCCCCACCGCGGTCGACCCGTCGGACCCGCGGTCCTACTACTCGGTCTCCGACCGGCTGGCCCGCGAGACCCCCGGCGGCTGGAAGCCCGACCAGTACTCCAACCCGAACAACCCGCGCAGCCACTACGAGACCACCGGCCCCGAGATCTGGGCGCAGACCGAGGGCCGGGTCACCCACTTCGTCACCGGCGCGGGCACCGGCGGCACCATCTCCGGCGTCGGCCGGTACCTGAAGGAGGCCTCCGAGGGCCGCGTGCAGGTCATCGGCGCCGACCCCGAGGGCTCGGTCTACTCCGGCGGCACCGGGCGGCCCTACCTGGTCGAGGGCGTGGGCGAGGACTTCTGGCCCTCGACCTACGACCAGACGGTCGCCGACGAGATCGTCGCGGTCTCCGACGGCGACTCCTTCGCGATGACCCGCCGGCTGGCCCGCGAGGAGGGCCTGCTGGTGGGCGGCTCCTGCGGCATGGCCGTGGTCGCCGCGCTCCGGGTCGCCGAGAAGCTGACCAAGGACGACGTCCTGGTCGTGCTGCTGCCCGACGGCGGCCGCGGCTACCTCAAGAAGATCTTCGACGACGAGTGGATGGCCGACTACGGCTTCGTCGAGGCCGCCGACGGCGAGACCGTCGGCGAGCTGCTGCGGGCCAAGTCCGGCGACGGCGACGCCCTGCCCGCCCTGGTGCACACGCACCCCACCGAGACCGTCCGCGAGGCGATCGACATCCTGCGGGAGTACGGCGTCTCGCAGATGCCGGTCGTCCGCGCCGAGCCGCCGGTCACCGCCGGCGAGGTGGTCGGGTCCGTCGAGGAGAAGGCGCTGCTGGACGCGCTGTTCTCCGGCGCCGCGGCGCTGTCGGACACCCTGGAGAAGCACATGAGCGCGCCGCTGCCGATCATCGGCTCGGGCGAGCCGGTGTCCGCCGCGGTCGCCGCGCTGGGCGGGGCCGACGCGCTGCTGGTGCACGAGGACGGGAAGCCCGCGGGCGTGGTCACCCGGCAGGACGTGCTCGGTCACCTCGCGGGGATCCCTACGGTGCAGGCATGAGCGACTCCCACGGCTTCTCCACCCGGGCCATCCACGCCGGCCAGGAGCCCGACCCGACCACCGGCGCCGTCGTCGTCCCGCTGCACCTGACCAGCACGTACAAGCAGGACGGCGTCGGCGGGCTGCGCGGGGGCTACGAGTACAGCCGCAGCGCCAACCCGACCCGCACCGCGTTGCAGGAGGCGCTGGCCTCCCTGGAGCAGGGCGCCACCGGGCTGGCGTTCGCCTCCGGGCTGGCCGCCGAGGACGCGCTGCTGCGCACCGTGCTGAACCCCGGTGACCACCTGGTCATCCCGATCGACGCCTACGGCGGCACGTTCCGGCTGATCAGCAAGGTCCTGCAGCGCTGGGGGGTCGACCACACCCCGGTCGACCTCGGCGACCTGGACGCCGTGCGGGCCGCGTTCCGGCCCACCACGAAGCTCGTCTGGTGCGAGACCCCGACCAACCCGCTGCTGGGCATCGCCGACATCGCGGCGCTGGCCCAGCTGGCGCACGAGCACGGCGCCCTGCTCGCGGTGGACAACACCTTCGCCTCGCCCTACCTGCAGCAGCCGCTGACCCTGGGCGCCGACGTCGTCGTCCACTCGACGACGAAGTACCTGGGCGGGCACTCCGACGTCGTCGGCGGCGCCTTGGTCGCCGGCACCGCCGAGCTGGGCGAGCAGCTGGCCTTCCACCAGAACGCGATGGGTGCCGTCGCCGGGCCCTTCGACGCCTGGCTGGTGCTGCGCGGCATCAAGACCCTGGGCGTGCGCATGGACCGGCACCAGGCCAACGCCGGCCGGGTCGCCGAGTTCCTGGTGGAGCACCCGGCGGTGTCGTCGGTCCTGTACCCCGGGCTGCCCGAGCACCCCGGCCACGAGGTCGCGGCGCGGCAGATGTCCGGCTTCGGCGGGATGCTGTCGTTCCGGTTGCGCGGCGGCGAGGAGGCCGCGCTGGCGGTCTGCGAGCGGGCGCAGGTGTTCACCCTGGCCGAGTCGCTGGGCGGCGTGGAGTCCCTGGTCGAGCACCCGCACCGCATGACCCACGCCTCGGTCGCCGGCAGCGCCCTGGAGGTGCCGGCCGACCTGGTCCGCCTGAGCGTCGGCATCGAGGAGATCGAGGACCTCCTCGCCGACCTGGACCAGATGCTGCGCCCCTGAGCCCACCCCTCCCGATGATCACGGACCTGCGCGCGTGACACGCCGCCCGACGGTGTCCTGGGGTCCGTGATCGTCGGGGGCCGGCTGTCCACAGGCCGATCCGGCGTCCACAGATCGCCCGTGACCGCCCCGCTACCGGTCTCCCTGGCCGAGGGTGCCGGCATGCACCTGGCCTTCTACCGCACCGTCGTCCGCCAGGTCGGCGTCCTGGTCGACGCCGACCTGCCCGGGAGCCCGGCCGTGCTGGTGCGGGCGGCGTCCCTGCTGCTGGGCGGTGACCTGGTGGCCTGCCGGACGACGGCCGCGCTACGACGCCGTCCTGGTCGCCGGGGTCTGGTGCACCCCACCGGCCCGGACGGCCTGCGAGGTCGTGCGGACGACGCTCTACCTCCGGCGGGTGCTGCCGCACGCGTCCCCCCTCCCGGACTCCCCGATGGAGTCGCGGGCACGGTGGCGGTACATCGAGGGCGGGCTGCCGGCCCCTGTGCCCCAGGTTCCGGTCGGCACCAGGTTCCTCGACCTCGGGTGGGAGGAGGAACCGGTCGCCGGCGAGCACGACGGCCTCGACGCCCACATGACCCGCGAGCAGCTGCGCGAGGACCGGCGGCGGCACAACGAGATCACCGCGCACCGCTGGGCCCTGCTGCACCTCACCGACCACGACGTCCACCGCGGCCCGGGCGCTCGGCCTCCCGGAGCCGGCCGCCGTCCGGCACCTCCGCCCGGCCCCGCTCCCCCGCCGGCTCCCCGCCGACCTCCCTGGTGATCACGGACCCCGGGACACCGGGACGAGGCATGTCCCGAACACAGGTCCGTGATCACCGGGAAGGGGAGGCGCGGCTTGACCCGGGGTGGGATGGTTGAACGCATGACCATCGATCTGGCCGCCGTCGAAGCCACCCGCCGGCGTCTGCGCGACGCCTACCTGGCCCCGGCCGGCGAGCGCCCGGCCTCGACCGCGCGCGGACTGCACCACACCGCGCTCATCAGCAGCGACGTCGAGGCCACCATCGCCTTCTACCAGGGCGTGCTGGGCTTCCCGCTGACCGAGCTGATCGACAACCGGGACTACCCGGGCAGCTCGCACTTCTTCTTCGACATCGGCAACTCCAACCTGCTGGCGTTCTTCGACTTCCCGGGCCTGGACGTCGGCCCCTACGCCGAGGTGCTCGGCGGGTTGCACCACGTGGCGATCAGCGTCGAGCCGGCCCGCTGGGAGGCCCTGGTCGAGAAGCTGACGTCGGCCGGGGTCGAGCACGTCGTCCACTCCGGTGTCTCGGTGTACTTCCGCGACCCCGACGGCGCGCGCATCGAGCTCATCGCCGACCCGCTGGGTGAGATGTACGGGGAACACGTGCTGTGATCTGCGGGTTGGCCCGCTGACCCGCCGAACCACCCGGGAGGCACCCGCATGACCCAGGCCCCCCGCCCCGGACCCGCGCTGCGCGTCTCGGTACCGACCCTGTCGCCGTCCTCGAAGCTCTACATGGGCACCGAGGCCGGTGGCTCCGCCCTGCTGCTGGTGGGCACGCTGCTGGCCCTGGCCTGGGCGAACTCGCCGTGGGCGGCCGGGTACGAGTCGTTCTGGTCGACGCCGGCCTCGCTGGGCATCGGCAGCGTCGAGCTGTCCATGGACCTGCGGCACTGGGTCAACGACGGCGCGATGGCGCTGTTCTTCCTCGTCGTCGGCCTGGAGATCACCCGCGAGGTCGCCACGGGCGAGCTGCGCGACCGGCGGGCGGTCGCCGCCCCGGCCCTCGGCGCGCTGGGCGGTCTCGCCGTCCCGGCGCTGGTCTACCTGGCGTTCAACCCCAGCGGCGAGGCGGCCTCGGGCTGGGGCATCGTGATGAGCACCGACACCGCGTTCGTCCTGGGCGTGCTGGCGCTGTTCGGGCCGCGGTGCCCGGACCGGCTGCGGATGTTCCTGCTCACCCTGGCGATCGTCGACGACATCGGCGCGATCAGCGTGATGGCGCTGTTCTACTCCGACGAGATCGTGCTGCCGGCCCTCGCCGTCGCCGGTGCCCTGGTCGTCGTCCTGCTGGTGCTGCGGTGGATCGGCGTCTGGAAGCTGACCCCCTACGTGCTCACCGGCATCGCGCTGTGGCTGGCGGTGCACGAGTCCGGTGTGCACGCCACGCTCGCCGGGGTGGTGCTCGGCCTCGTCCTGCCGGCCCGGCCCCCCTCGCGCAGGGAGATCGAGCGGACGGCGGCGTTCGGCCGAGCCCTGCGGGAGGACCCGGACGCCGCCAAGGCGCGCAGCACCAAGCTCGCCGTCGCCTCCACGGTGCCGGCCAACGCCCGGCTGCAGGAGTCCCTGCACCGGTACACGTCCTACCTGGTGGTCCCCGTCTTCGGCCTGGCCAACGCCGGGGTCGTGCTGGACGCCGAGGCGCTGCGGGCAGCGGCCACCTCGACGATCACCCTGGGCATCGCCGTCGCCCTGGTCCTGGGCAACGCCGTCGGCATCACTGCCGGTGCGTTCGTCGCCCTCAGGACCGGCTGGGGCGTGCTGCCCGGCGGGGTCCGCTGGTCGCACCTGATGGCCGGGGCGACCCTGGCCGGCATCGGGTTCACCATCTCGCTGTTCATCACCGACCTCGCCTTCGACGACGAGCTGCTGCGCGAGCAGGCCAAGATCGGGATCCTGCTGGGGTCACTGACCGCAGCGGTGGTCGGCACCCTCCTGCTGCGCACCCTCGGCGAGCGGTTCCCGCTGTGCTCGCCGGCGTCCGACGAGCCACCGTCGCTTCCCCCGTTCCCCTGGGTCGAACCCGGCGTCCGCAGCTGAGCCCTGGGCGGCGGCGCCGATCGCCCGGCGCAGCGAGGCCAGGTCCGGACGGCCGCTGAAGAGCTGGCCGTCCACGAACAGCGTCGGCGTCCCCGGCACCTCGAGCTCCACGCCGGTCTCGAAGTCGGCGACGACCTTGGCACCGAAGGGCTGCGCCGCGTCCCCGACGACCCGGGAGCCGTCGAGCCCGAGCCCGGTCGCGTAGGCGGCCAGGTCGGCGTCGGCGAGGTGGTCCTGGTTGCCGAACAGGAGTTCGTGCATCTCCCAGTACGCACCCTGCTCGCCGGCGGCCTCGGCAGCCAGCGCCGCGGTCAGCGCGTAGGGGTGCACGTCGGGCAGCGGCCAGTGCCGGAACACCAGTCGGACGCCGCCGTCGGACCCGTCGACCAGCGCCTTGAGCACCGGGGCGGCGGCCCCGCAGTACGGGCACTCGTAGTCGCCGTACTCGAGCACGGTGACCGGTGCGTCCGGCGCACCGTAGACGTGGTCGACGGGACGGACGGCGAACGGACCGGTCATGGACCAGGGCAACGCCCGCGCGGCCGGGACCTGTTCCCCGGCCGGACAACGCAGAAGGCCCGAACTCCGAGGAGTTCGGGCCTTCCGTTGTGGTAGCGGGGACAGGATTTGAACCTGTGACCTCTGGGTTATGAGCCCAGCGAGCTACCGAGCTGCTCCACCCCGCGTCGCTCCTAGAAGGTTACACGGCCCGGTGGGCGGGGTCGAGCCGGGGCACCGTGACGGCGAGCACGCCCCCGTGTCGACCGCCGCCCGACGACCGCCGCCGCTCGCCCGGGGGCCCGGGACGCGACGAAGGCCCGGACTCCGAGGAGTCCGGGCCTTCGTGGTGGTAGCGGGGGCAGGATTTGAACCTGCGACCTCTGGGTTATGAGCCCAGCGAGCTACCGAGCTGCTCCACCCCGCGTCGGTAGGACCAGCCTAACCCACCGGGTCGGGCTGGTCCCACCGGGGTCAGCCGGTCGGGCTCGCCGCCGAGCTGCTGGCCGCCGACTGCGCCGCCTCGAAGGCCGCCGTCGCCTCGGCCAGCGCCTGCTGGGCCGCGCCGATGTCGGCGAAGTTGCCCGCCTGCGTCGCCGTGCTGAGGTCCTGCAGCGCCTGCTGGATCTGGGCGATGGCCTGCGCCGTCGCCGAGTCCACCACCACGTCCCCGCCGCCCGAGGGCGGTGCGGTCGTGGTCGAGGGCGCCGTGGTCGTCGGCGGACTGGTGCTGCCGCTGCTGCCGTCGTCCGGCGTCGTCCCGGTGTCCGGTGTCGCGGCCCCGGAGCCGAACACCTGGTCCAACCCCTGCTGCAGGGTGTCGCCGTACCCGATGCGGCCCTGGTAGTTGACGATCACCTTCTGCAGCAGCGGGAAGCCGTTGTCCGACCGGCTCTGCACGTACACCGGTTCCACGTACAGCAGACCGGCGTCACCGATGGGCAGCGTGAGCAGGTTGCCGAACTGGACCGTGCTCCCCTGTCTCAGGATGTTCAGGTTCGACGCCACGCTCTCGTTCGAGGTCATCGCGTTCTGCACCTGGCTGGGGCCCTGGTAGGGCGTGTTGCCCGGCAACCTGAGCACCTGCAGCTCGCCGTACGTCGCCGGGTCCGCCGACGCCGAGATGAACGCCGACAGGTTCTGCCGGTTGAACGCGTTGAGCGCGCTGGTCAGCTGGAAGGTGGCCCCGGTGTCGCCCGGCCGCTGGCTGAGGATGTAGTACGGCGGCTGGGCCTGGTCGGTGTCCCGGGTCGGGTCGGTCGGGATCTGCCAGCGGTCGTTCTGGTTGTAGAAGTCGCCGGCGTCGCTGACGTGGTAGCGGGTCAGCACGTCACGCTGCAGCTTGAACAGGTCCTCCGGGTAGCGGACGTGGCTGATCAGGTCGTCGGACATGTCCGACTTCGGCTGCACGATGCCCGGGAAGGCCGCCATGTAGGTGGCCAGCACCGGGTCCTCGTCGTCCCAGGCGTAGAGCGTGACCGCGCCCGTCTCGGCGTCGACCGTGGCCTTCACCGAGTTGCGCACGTAGTTGAACGTCTCGTTGGGCAGCGCCGTGGTGCCGGTGCCGGTGAGCGCGTCGGTGGTGGCCTCGCCCAGCTCCATCTGCTCGGCGTAGGGGAACGCGTCGGAGGTGGTGTAGCCGTCGAGGATCCAGGTGACCCGGCCGTCGACGACCGCCGGGTACGGGTCGCCGTCCACGGTCAGGAACGGGGCAGCCTTCTCCACGCGGTCCAGCGGGTCACGCACGTAGAGCACCCGCGAGTTGTCGTTGACGGCCCCCGAGAGGATGAAGTTCCGCTCGCGGTAGTAGATGGCGAAGGTCAGCTGGCGGAAGAAGCTGCCGATCGCGACGCCGCCACCCCCGGTGTAGGTCGAGTTGACCTGGCCGTCGTCGGAGCCGGACTCGGGGCGGTCGAACTCCCGCGGGGCCTCGCCGTCGGCGGCACCGACCACCGAGTAGACGTCGGTGCCGTTGTCGTTGAGCAGCTCGCCGTAGTAGATCCGCGCCTGCTCGACGTCGATGGTCCCGGTCGTGGGCAGGTCGCTGGCGCCGCTGAAGTCCGGCTGGCCGCCGTCGCTGGAGCCGGTCTTCACCTGGTTGGCCGGTGCGGCGACGAACCCGTTGCCGTGGGTGTAGACGGTGTGCCGGTTGATCCAGCTGCTCTGGTTGTCCGACAGGTTGGACTGGTCGAGCTCGCGCGCGGCCACCACGTAGTCCTGGGTGACGCCGTCGACGGTGTACCGGTCGACGTCCAGCCGCTCGGGGAACCCGTAGACGTTGCGGATCTGCTGGAGGGCGGTGAACGTCGGCGCGAGCACGTTCGGGTCCAGCAGCCGGATGTTGTCCACCGTGGGCGACCCGGCCAGCTCGGCGGCCGCGGCCTGGGCATCGGCGCTGGTGGCGGTGTCGGTGGTCTGGTTCTGGGTGTAGTTGACGTAGTCGACGCCGCTGATGTCGTAGGCCTCACGGGTGGCGTCGATCGCCCGCGAGATGTAGGCCGCCTCCCGCTCGTCCGGGGTCGGGCGCACCACGAACTGCTGCACGATCGCCGGGTAGGCCACCCCGATGACCAGGGAGGACAGCATGAGCAGCACCAGGGACGCCGCCGGCAGCGCGAAGTTGCGCACCACGATGTTGGCGAAGAACGCCACGGCGCAGATGGCGGCGACGAACACCAGGATCGTCTTGGCCGGCAGCAGGGCGTTGACGTCGGTGTAGCTGGCGCCGGTGAACACCCCGCCGCGGTCGGAGTAGACCGTGCTGTAGCGGTCCAGCCAGTAGGCCACGGCCTTGAGGGCGACGAAGATGCCCAGCAGCACCGAGAGCTGCACCCGGGCCGCGCCCGAGAGCTTCTGCCCGGGGGTCTGCAGCCGCAGCCCCCCGAAGACGTAGTGGGTCAGCAGGGAGCCGATCAGCGCCAGGATCGCGATGGCGAACGCGAAGCCCAGCGCCAGGCGGTAGAAGGGCAGGTCGAAGACGAAGAACCCGTTGTCCAGCCCGAACTGGGGGTCGACGGTGCCGAACGGCGTGGCGTTGCGGAAGGTCAGCCAGGTCTCCCAGCTGCCCTGCGCGGTGAACCCGGCGAACAACCCGAGGACGACGGCCAGCGCGACCAGCACCAGGGTGCGGCGGGGCTCGATCGACTGGCGGTACCGCTCGAGGTTCTGCTGCTCCAGGCTCATCGGCCGGAACGTGGGCCGGAACCGGTAGGCCAGGTACACCGCCAGCGCCACCAGCCCGCCGGTGGCCACCCCGGCCACGGCGAACAGCAGCGCCCGGGTCTGGAGCTCGGTCCAGAACACCTCGGTGAACCCCGTGGAGCCGAACCACAGGTAGTCGACGTAGACGTTGGTCAGGGTGCCGATCACGGTGAACAGCACCAGCAGCACGGCGATGACGCCGATGACCAGCTTGGCGCGCCGGGACAGGGTCGGCACCGGCACGGGTGGCCGCATGGTCACGGGGCGGTCTCCTTCAGTTGCTCGAGTTCGTCGTCCTGCTGCGGCGACCGCCGGGGATCACAGCTGCCCGACCGGTGACCGACAGCCGCACGACAGGTGCGGCGGGCAGCCTGACCGGAGGCTGGGGACGACTGCTCAACTGCCGCGGACGCCCCCGGGTTCCCGGTCACCGACAAGCAGACCACGCCCACCTGAGCGGGCGGTCGCGAGCGGTCAGTCGCCGTCGGTGCAGGGGGTGGGCGTGCCGCCGTCCCGGAAGGTCTGCAGCGCGGTCAGCGCGTCCTCCAGGGTGGCCACGCGCGCCATCGGCAGACCGGGCTGCGCGTTCGCCAGGGCCTCGGCGCAGTTGTCGGCCGGGACCAGGAAGAGCTGGGCGTCGATGTCCCGGGCGGCGATCATCTTCAGCGGGATGCCGCCGATCGGGCCGACCGTGCCGTCGGCGTCGATCGTGCCGGTGCCGGCGATGACCGCACCGTCGGTGAGGTCGGTGTCGCCGACCAGGTCGATGATGCCCAGGGTCAGCATCAGGCCGGCCGAGGGTCCACCGACGTCGTCGACCCTGATCGACACGGTGAACGGGGCGGACGGGGTCTGCAGCACGCCGACCCCCAGGAACGAGCCCGAGCGGCTGTCGTCGGACCCCGTGGTGATCGAGGCCGACCCCGCCCGGCCCTGCCGCGTGTAGTCCACGGTCACCGTGCTGCCGGAGGGGATCGCGGTCAGCGCGGCGTCCAGCGCGTCGGTGTCGGGGGTCGGCGTGCCGTCGACGGCCTCGATCGCGTCGCCGGCCTCCAGCTCCCCGGCCGACGGCGAGTCGTCGCCGACCGACTGGACGACGACCTTCTCCGGGTAGCCCAGCTCGCCCAGCGCGGCGGCGTTGGCCGACTGCTCGGAGGTGAGGAACGCCTGCCGGTTCTGCTGCTGGGTCTCCTCCACCGACTGGTCCGGCGGGTAGACCGTGTCGCGGGGCACCACCGACACCTCGTCGTCGAACCAGCCCTGCACCGCCCCGACCAGGGTGAGCGGGCGCTGCGGCACGCCGACCGTGGTCAGGTTCAGGTTGCCGCTGACGTCGTTGCGCGCGCGCCCGTCGACGGTGATGATCGGGTCGCCGTCGAGGTCGCCGAGGGTGTTGTAGGTGGGTCCCGGCACCTGGGCGACGTAGGGCACCGGCACCAGCGTGCCGACGAGGCCGAACCCCAGCAGCAGCACGACACCCGCGACGAGGACGGTCACACGACGGCTCACGGGGGCCGACAGTAGGTGACCGCGCCGGGTGGACCCGTGCTGGTCACCCGCCTGGGTGTTCGCCCAGAGCGTGGTCGCGGACCCCATCTGCGCGGCTACCGTGGAGACATGAGCGACGTGCCCTTCGGATTCGGCCCCTCCGACCGCGACCCGGAGCGGCGCGACCAGAACGGTCCCGGCGGCGGCGGCAACCCCGCCGACCCCTTCGGCTTCGGGGCGCTGTTCGGCGGGGCCGGTGGCGGGTCGCCCGAGGAGCTGCTGGGCAAGATGCCGCTGTTCGCCGAGCTGCAGAAGCTCATGACCTGGTCCGGCGGGCCGGTCAACTGGGACCTCGCCCGGCAGGGGGCGATCAGCCAGCTCGCCGCCGGCCACCAGCCCACCTCGGCCGCCGAGCGGAGCGAGGTCACCGAGGCGATCCGGCTGGCTGACCTCTGGCTGGACCAGGCCACCGACCTGCCCTCGGGCGTCGAGCGCACCCTGGCCTGGTCGCGGGTCGAGTGGCTGGAGCAGACGCTGCCCGCGTGGGGCGCCCTCATCGACCCCCTCGCCGAGCGCGTCGTCGCCGCGATGACCTCCGCCCTGCCGGCCGAGGCCGCCGCGATGGCCGGCCCGCTGTCGGGCGTCATGGGCCAGATGGGCGGGGTCATGTTCGGCGCCCAGGTCGGCCAGGCGCTGGGCAAGCTCGCCGACGAGGTCGTCACCAGCACCGACGTCGGTCTCCCGCTCACCCCTGCCGGCACCGCCGCGCTGGTGCCGCAGAACATCGACGCCTTCCGCGAGGGGCTGGACCGCCCCGAGGAGGAGGTGCGGTTGTTCCTGGCGCTGCGCGAGGCGGCGCACCAGCGGTTGTTCGCCCACGTGCCGTGGTTGCGCCAGCAGCTCGCCGACGCCGTGCACGCCTACGCCCGAGGCATCCACGTCGACGCCGACGCCATCCAGCGCGGCCTCGAGGACGCCATGGGCGGCATGGACGGCGGCTTCGACCCGCAGGACCCCGAGAAGCTCCAGCAGCTGCTGGGCAGCGGGGTGCTGGAGCCGGCCGAGACCCCCGAGCAGAAGAACGCGCTGCGCCGCCTGGAGACCCTCCTGGCCCTCGTCGAGGGCTGGGTCGACGTCGTCGTGGCCGCGGCGGCCGGCCAGCGGCTCCCCGGGTACGGCGCCCTCGCCGAGACGATGCGCCGTCGGCGCGCCTCGGGGGGTCCCGCCGAGCAGACCTTCGCCACGCTGGTCGGGCTGCAGCTGCGGCCCCGTCGCCTCCGCGACGCCGCGAACGTGTGGGCCGCGATGGCCGCCCAGCACGGCACCGAGGCCCGCGACGCGCTGTGGGCGCACCCCGACCTGCTGCCCTCGGCCGAGGACCTCGACGAGCCGCTGGACTTCGTCGGCCGGCAGGGCCGGAGGTCGGCCGCCGACACCGCCGCCGAGCAGGACGAGTTCGACCGGCTCACCGCCGGGCTGGACCTCGACACCAGCACCGGGGACGACGACACCGGCACCACCGGGACCCGGGACGACGGCGACACCCCGACCCCGGCCTGATCAGCCCGCCGCGGTGCCGGTGCGCGCCTCGACGCCCTCGAGGTAGCCCAGCGCCCGCTCGGCGCGGGGGAACCGGCCCACCAGCGCCCAGAACGCGGCGTCGTGGGCCGGTTCCAGCAGGTGCGCCAGCTCGTGCACCAGCACGTAGTCCACGACGTACTCGGGCATGTCCCGCAGCCGGCTGGACAACCGGATGGTGCGGTCGGCCGGGGTGCAGGAGCCCCACCGGCGGTTCTGGTTGTCGACCCAGCGGACGCTGGCCGGCAGCACCCCGCCCAGGTAGGACTCGGACAACCCGCGGGCGCGCGCCATCAGCTCGTCGTCGCTGCCCAGGGTGCGCCGCCCGCGGTCCTCGCGGGTCTCGAGCTTGGCGACCATGCGATCGACCCAGGACCGTTCCTCCGAGCGGCTGAACGAGGCCGGGATGAGCACGACCGTGCGGCCGTCCTGCCGGTAGGCGGTCACGGTGCGCCGGCGCCGCGCGCTGCGCCGCACCTCGACCGGGCCCGGGCCGCCGGCCGCGGGGTCGCTCGAACCGGGTCGGGGCGGGGGCTGGTGCTGCACGCACGCACCGTAACCACCAGCGGGCCGTGCGCCCACCCCGCCGACACCCGGTCGGGTGCAGGTGCACACCGTCGGTGGACACCGGCGCGCATCCACAGCCACGCCCGCCCCCGACCGGGCCCGAGGACCGCTGCGGCCCGCGCCGTCCGCTCTCCGTCCCCCGGCCGTGCACAGCGCCACGCCGAGCCCTCCCCACGTGCTCCACAACCTTGTCCACAGGGTGTGGGTGGACCGGCGGGCCCCGGCGTCCCGACTGCCACCCTCGCTCCGTGACCGACAGCCACCGCCCGTTCCTGCCCCGGGCCGTCCCGGTCCTCCGGCTCGCCCCGGGGACCCTGCAGATCGGCGGGGCGGACGGCGACCCGGGACTGCGGGTCGGACCGCTCCCGGCCGACTCGTCACGGGCGCTGGCCGTCCTGCTGCGCGGGCTGGACGGCAACCGGCCGACGGCGGCCGTGGTGGCGGAGGGCGTCGCCGCCGGGCTCGACCGTGCCGTGGTGGCCGACGTGCTCGCGGCGCTGCGCGCATGCGGGCGGCTGGTGGACGTCTCCTCCACCGACCTGCTGGCCGCCGCGCACACCCCGGCCGCCCGCGCCCGCACCGAGGTCGAGCTGCCGGCCGCCCTCGGGGACGGCCGTCCCGGCACCTGGGGCCGGCGCTCGGGCTCCTCGGTGGTCGTCGACGGGGCCACCCGGGTGGGGGTCCCGCTCGCGTCGATGCTCGCCGCCAGCGGGGTCGGCCGGGTGCACGTCCGCGACCGCGGCACCGTGGGCGCGGCCGACACGGTCGTCGGTGGGCTGTCCGCCGCCGACGAGGGTCGCCCGCGCACCCTGGCCGCGGCCGACGCGGTCCGTCGGGCCGCCCCCGACGTCGACCTCCGGCCGTTGCCCCCGGGCACCGCGCCGGACCTCCTCGTCCTGACCCGGCCCTGGGCCGCGGTCGACCCGTTGCTCGCCGGGCTGCAGAGCGCCCGGGTCCCGCACCTGGTGGCCACCGTGCGCGGCGAGGTCGGCGTCGTCGGTCCGCTCGTCGTGCCGGGCCGCACCGGGTGCCTGCGCTGCGCGGAGGTCACCCGCACCGACACGGCACCCGAGTGGCCTGCGCTGGCCAGCCAGCTCCGGGAGCCGCCCACCGCCCGCACCGGCCCGCCCGTCGGACCGGTCACCGGGGGCACCGGGGTGTCCCTGGCGACCGCGGTCACGGCGCTCACCCAGGCCCTGGGCCACCTCGACGGGACGGCGGCCCCCGTCGCCCTCGACGCCACGCTGGAGCTGCGGTCCCCCGACCTGCTGCCCCGTCGGCGCCCGTGGCCGGCGCACCCGGCCTGCGCCTGCCGTGCCGGTGCGGCCGCGGCGGAGGGCCGTCCCGGCGCGGGTGGGCGCGAACAGGGACACTGGGGGGCGTGACGGACAGCGGGCGGGACATCCCACGCGGAAGCGTGTCGCGCACGGCCAAGCTGGCGTCGCTCCCGCTGGGGGTCGCCGGCCGTGCCACGCTGGGCATCGGACGCCGGCTGTCCGGCCAGTCCGCCGAGCAGGTGTCGGCAGACCTGCAGCAGCGCACCGCCGAGCAGCTGTTCGCCGTCCTGGGGCAGCTCAAGGGCGGCGCCATGAAGCTGGGCCAGACGTTGTCGGTGTTCGAGGCCGCCGTCCCCGAGGAGCTGGCCGCGCCCTACCGCGAGGCGCTGGTCAAGCTGCAGGAGGAAGCGCCGCCCATGCCGGTGCGCACCGTGCACGCGGTGCTCGCCCAGCAGCTCGGCGGCACCTGGCGCACCCGGTTCTCCTCCTTCGACGACGAGCCGGCGGCCGCGGCCAGCATCGGCCAGGTGCACCGTGCGGTCTGGCGCGACGGCCGCGACGTCGCCGTCAAGATCCAGTACCCGGGCGCGGGTCCGGCCCTGATGGCCGACCTGAACCAGCTCGCCCGCTTCGCCCGCATGTTCGCCGTCCTCTTCCCCGGCATGGACGTCAAGCCGTTGATCACCGAGCTGAAGGCCCGGGTCGCCGAGGAGCTCGACTACGCCATGGAGGCCGACTCGCAGCGGGCCTTCGCCGCCGCCTACGCCGGCGACCCGGACATCGCCGTCCCCCGGATCGTGGCCAGCGCGCCCAAGGTGATCGTGTCCGAGTGGATGGAGGGCACACCGCTCGCCCGCATCATCACCGACGGCACCCGGGAGCAGCGCGACCGCGCGGGGTTGCTGATGTCCACGTTGCACTTCTCCGGGCCCCGGCGGGCCGGGTTGCTGCACGCCGACCCGCACCCCGGGAACTTCCGGCTGCTGCCCGACGGTCGGCTGGGCGTCATCGACTTCGGCGCCGTCGCGCGGCTGCCCGGTGGCTACCCCGAGCCCATCGGCCGTCTGGTCCGCTGGGCGCTCGCGGGCCGGGCCGACGACGTGCTGGCCGACCTGCGCGCCGAGGGCTTCGTCAGGGAGTCCGTCGAGGTCGACGCCCAGGCGGTGCTGGACTACCTGCTCCCGCTGCTGGCCCCCGTGGCCACCGACCGGTTCCACTTCAGCCGCGCCTGGATGCAGGAGCAGGCCACCCGGGTCGGCGACCCGCGCAGCGAGGCCAGCCGGCTGGGCCGCCAGCTCAACCTGCCGCCGGCCTACCTGCTCATCCACCGGGTGACGATCGGGTCCATCGGGGTGCTCTGCCAGCTGGATGCCGAGGCCGACTTCCGCTCGGTCATCACCACCTGGTTGCCCGGCTTCGCCGAGTAGCTCCCCCCGCCGTCTGCTCCACGGTGATCAGGTGACCTGATCACCGGGTCGCCGACCACACGAACGGTGGTGAGGGTGGCCCCTCGGTGATCAGGTGACCTGATCACCGAGGGGCGGGTGGGCGGCGGCAGCGGGCGCAGCACTACCGGACGGCGGCGCTGGCGCGGGCCGCCCGGCGTGTGGCGCGGTCGGCCCTGCGGGCCCACCGTCGGGCTGCCGCGATCCGACGAGCCCGGGCCGCCGCATCGGCGTCGGCCAGCAGGTCGGCCTGGTGCATGCGCGCCATGTAGAGGTCGCCGGCGAGCCAGTCGTGGCGGTGCAGGTCCATCTCTCCCCCTCCCGTGGTCTCGGTGCTGCTGGTGTGGTCGGTCATGCCGCGACCTTCCGCGGGCGACCGCGGGGACGCTTGCGGGCGATCACGACCCCGTGGTCGAAGATCTGCCCACCCCAGACGCCCCAGGGCTCGGCGCGGTCCAGGGCGCCGGCCAGGCACGCGGCCTGCAGGGGGCAGGACGCGCAGAACTCCTTGGCCTGCTCGAGCTGGGCCGGGGTCTCGGCGAACCAGAGGTCGGCGTCCTCGGTCCGGCAGGGCAGCGCCGTCCGCTGGGGCCGCTCGAGCTCGGCGCGCGGGACGGACACCGGTCGCTCGATCGTGTGCTGCACGGTCGGTCCTCTCTTCCTCGTCGTGCTCCCGGTCGACGGTGGCCCCGCCGACCCGGGTGGGTCGGTGGGATCGACGGCACGGAAAAGGCCGCGGATCCCGGTTGTCCGGGTTCCGCGGCCTCGAGGGGACCGACCTGAGCGCTAGCTCAGGGGGTCTCTCGGAGGCAGGTCACCCGGGGTGTCGCTGTTCAGCTGGACGGCGGTGGCGCCGATCGGCAGGCCGGTCATGGGGACGTCGACGACCGGCCGCAGGCGGAGGTGACCGCCGACGGGCAGGCCGGTGGTGCGCTCGGCAGCGGTGACGCCGCCGGCGACGGCATCGACGCCGCGCACGGCGAAGGCCCCGGCGTAGGTCGGGGCCTTCGTGGTGGTGGTGGAGATCAACGTGACCCCTCCTCTCGGGGCTCGGGGACTCGGCCGGTGGGCCGTTCCCGGTGCGGGCGGTGCGTGTGCAGGTGAGGTTAGGGGACCCCGCCGAACGGGGTCAACGCATTTAATGCGGGTCGTCGCCGTCGACCGCGGCCAGCACGTCGGTGCCGTACAGCTCCAGCTTGCGCGCCCCGATCCCGGGCAGCGCGGACAGCTCCGTGAGCGACCCGGGGCGGGTCTCGGCGATGGCCTGCAGGGTGGCGTCGTTGAACACCACGTAGGCGGGGATCGACGCCTGCGCGGCCGTCGCCGCCCGCCAGGCCCGCAACCGCTCGAACAGCTCACCGGCCGGGCCGTCGAGCACGACCTCGACCCGCCGGGCCACCCGGGTGCGCACCGGCACCGCGGCGTCGGGGGCCACCCCGGTGAGGAACCTGCTGCGCGGCCGGGCCCGCTTGCCGCCGGGCTGGCGGGACAGCGACCAGGACAGCGTCAACTGCTCACGGGCCCGGGTGACGGCGACGTAGAGCAACCGGCGCTCCTCCTCGACGGCGTCGGGCCGGGCCAGCGACTGCGCGATCGGGAGCACGCCGTCGACCAGACCGACGACGAAGACGGCGTCCCACTCCAGGCCCTTCGCGGCGTGCATCGAGGCCAGCGTGACCCCCTGCACCGTGGGTGCGTGCTGCGCGTTGGCCCGCTCGGCCAGGTGGCCGACGAACCCGGCGAGGGTCAGCGCCGGTTGCTCGGCGACCAGGTCGACGGCGAGGTCGACCAGGGCCGACAGCGACTGCCAGCGGTCGCGGGCCGCACCGCCCGGCGGTGGTCGGTGCTCGACCCAGCCCACCGACGCCAGCACGTCGCGGACGGCGGGCACCAGCGGGCTGCCGTCGTCCCGGCCGGCGGCGGCGCCGCGGAGCAGCAGCACGGCCTCGCGCACCTCGGGCCGCTCGAAGAACCGCTCGCCGCCCTTGAGCACGTAGGGCACCCCGAGGTCGGTGAGCGCCGACTCGTAGACCTGGGACTGGGCGTTGATCCGGAACAGGACGGCGATCTCGGCCGCCGGGAGCCCGGAGTCGACCAGCTCGCGGCAGGCCGCGGCGACCGCGGCGGCCTCGGCCGGCTCGTCGGGGTGCTCCAGGAACCGCGGTTCGGGACCGGCCGCCCGCTGGCCCATCAGGCGCAGGCCCGGCAGACCGGTGCGGCGGGGCGCCATGCCGATGAGCTTGTTGGCCAGCCCGACGACCTCGGGGGTGGACCGGTAGTCGCGCTCGAGCTTCACCACCTCGGCGTCGGGGTAGCGGTCGGCGAAGCCCAGCAGGTAGTCGGGGTCGGCCCCGGTGAAGGAGTAGATCGTCTGGTGCGGGTCGCCGACCACGCACAGCTCGGCCCGCCCGCCCAGCCAGGCGTCGAGCAGCCGTTGCTGCAGCGGGTTCACGTCCTGGTACTCGTCCACCACGAAGTGCCGGTACTGCCCACGCACCTCGGTGGCGACGTCGCGGTGCTCCTCGAGCGCGTAGGCCGTGACGAGCAGGAGGTCCTCGAAGTCCAGCGTGCCGTCGCGCTGCTTGAGCTGCTCGTAGCTCTCGTAGACCGCGGCCACCGCGGCGGGCTCGAACGGCGCCTCGCGCCCGGCGGCCCGGGCCCGCGCGGGGTAGTCGTCGGGCGTGGCCAGGGTGGTCTTGGCCCACTCGATCTCACCGGCGAGGTCGCGCAGGCTGCTGCGGTCGGTGGTCAGCCGGTGCCGGGTGGCCGCCCCGGCGACCACGCGGAGCTTGTTCTCGACCAGCTCGGGCATCGGCCCGCCCAGCACGCGCGGGGCGAAGTAGCGCAGCTGACGCATGGCTGCGGCGTGGAAGGTGCGGGCCTGCACCCCGCCCACCCCCAGCCCGGACAGCCGCCCGCGGAGCTCGCCGGCCGCCCGCGCGGTGAACGTGACCGCCAGGACCTGCTCGGGGGTGTAGACGCCGGTGTGCACCCCGTAGGCGATGCGGTGGGTGATCGTGCGGGTCTTCCCGGTGCCGGCCCCGGCCAGGATGCACACCGGACCCCGGACGGCGGCGGCCGCCGCCCGCTGCTGCTCGTCCAGCCCGGCGAGCACCGCCTCGGCGCCGGTCGGCCGTTCCCGCTCCTCGACCGTCACCCCCCGAGTCTGGCAGTCGGGTACGACACCCGGGGAAGCATCCCCGGGGGGACGGCGTTCGACCGATCAGGAGCCGGACCGACCCGACTGGTCGCCGGCGTCACCACGACGGAGGATCGACTGCATGACTGCCGCCACCGCACCCGTGACCATGTACACCACCAGCTGGTGCGGGTACTGCGTGCGCCTGAAGAAGCTGATGCAGCGCGAGGGCATCGAGTGGGCCGAGGTCAACATCGAGACCGACGAGGGTGCCGCCGACCTGGTCATGAAGGCCAACGGGGGCAACCGCACCGTCCCCACGCTGATCTTCGCCGACGGCACGGCCCTCACCAACCCCAGCATCGAGCAGGTGAAGAGCCAGTTGTCGCAGACCTCCGGCGCGTGATCCCCCCGCCGCGGTCCTCCTCGGGCCATGATCACGGGGTCACCGGCCGTGGGGAGCCGGCGACGCCGGGACCACCGTGGTCCGGGCGGCCGAGGGAGGACGTGGCGGTGGGCATCCCCGTGAGCGGCGCGACACCCGACGACGTCGTGCGGACCGCGGACGGCGAACCGGCGTTCGCCATCACCCGCACGACCAGGGGGTGGGCCGTGCTCACCCCCGCCGGCACCGAGCACACCCCCGACCTGGTCGAGGCCATGAGCCTGGCCGACCTGATCGCCGAGGACCTCGGCACCTCCCCCGAGCCCGGTCGCGACGCCCGCCGGGCCGCCCGCGGCGGCGCCCCGGACGCACCCGACGCCGATCCGCGCGACGAGGAGCTGGCCGCACTGCGCCGCTCCGTCGCCCAGCTGGAGCACGCCCTCGCCGCCCGCGTGTCGGTCGAGCGGGCGATCGGCGTGCTGGCGGTGCAGCAGGGCTGCTGCCCACGTCAGGCCTTCGAGCAGCTGCGCCACCGGGCACGGTCCTCGGGCCGCCCCGTCCACGACCTGGCCCGCGAGGTCCTGGACGGTCTGGGTGCCGGTCCCGCGGTCCCGCCGCCGGCCGGTCCGTCGCAGACCGAGTCGCTGGCGGGCCCCGAGCGGCCGGCCCGGCGCCGCGTCGAGCGCAACCGGGCCCGGCAGCCGGTCCTCGTCGAGGGTGAGCGCTGAGCTCCCCGCTCCCGCTGTCCCCGGCAGCCCTGGCGCAACGGCTGGCCGGGCTGCTGGCCGACACCGCCCCGTCGGCGGGCGCAGCCGCGCTCCGGGTCGCGGTCGACGGTCCCGACGTCTCCGTCCCCGAGGAGCTCGCCGTTGCGGTGGCCGCGCTGCTGCCGTCGCTCGGCCGCCCGGCCACCGTCGTCCCGGCGGGTGGTTTCCTGCGGCCGGCCTCGGTCCGCCTGGAGCACGGCCGGACCGACGCCGACGCCCGGTACACCGACTGGCTGGACGTCTCGGCCCTGGGCCGCGAGGTGCTCGACCGGGTGGGTCCCGGTGGCCCCGGTGACGTGCTGCCCGAGCTGTGGGACGTCGAGCGGGACCGGGCGACCCGGGCCGCCCGCGTGCCGGTCAGCGGGGTGCTCCTCGTGCCCGGCGCGCTGCTGCAGGGGGTCGGGCTGGCCTTCGACGTCGTCGTCCACCTGCGGGTCTCCCCCGCCGCCCGGCGCCGGCGCACCCCGGCCGACCAGGCCTGGGAGCTGCCGGCCTTCGACCGCTACGACGACGAGGTCGACCCGGTCGCCCTGGCCGACGCGGTGGTCCTGGCCGACCACGCCGACCGCCCCGCCCTCGTCCTGCAGGGTCGATGGCAGCGGTGACCCCGGCCAGCTCGTCGGGGTCCTGCCGCTAGAGCTGGCCCTGCAGCCAGGAGTCGATGATGTGCCGGGCGATCGAGACCGGCGGCGGCAGGGCGGCCGGTCCCTCGCCGGCCAGCAGCTCGGCCCGGCTGAACCAGCGGGCCTCCTCGATCTCGTCGTGGTCGACCTGCAGGTCGGGCCGCACGGCGCGGGCGGTGAAGCCCAGCATCAGCGACTGCGGGAACGGCCAGGGCTGGCTGGAGACGTAGCGGACGTCGGTCACCTCGAGCCCGACCTCCTCGGCGACCTCGCGGACGACGGCGGCCTCGGCGGACTCCCCCGGTTCGACGAACCCGGCCAGGATGGAGAACCGCCCGGGCGGCCAGACCGCCTGGCGGCCGAGGACGACCCGGTCGGCGCCGTCGTGCACGAGCATGATCACGGCCGGGTCGGTGCGCGGGAAGACCTCCTGGCCGGTGGTGGGGTCGCGCTGGGTCCACCCGGACTTCTCGATGGTCGTGGCCGCGCCGGTGTACGGGCTGAAGCGGTTGCGCTCGTGCCACTCGACGATGCCCACCGCCTGGGCCAGCAGACCGGCGTCGCGGGCACCCAGGTCGGAGCCGATCTCGCGCAGCCCGCTCCACCCGTCGACCGGCGTGCCGCTGATCGTCAGCGACCGCTCGCCGCGCACCACCGCGTAGGCGACGTCCTCGGCGTGGCCGAGGTAGATGCCGCCGGCGGGGAACTCGGCCCGCTCGTCCCAGAGCAGCTCGGGGCCGTGGGCGCCCTCGCGCACCGGCACCTGGCGCTGCGGGTCGATGGTCAGCACCCGCACCGGCCGGCCGCGGGAGGGGTCGTCGAGGTCGCGGTCGAGGTGACCGCGGTCGTGGTCCACCCGGGACAGCACGGGGACGTCGTCGGTGGTGGGCCCGCTGTGCTCGGGCCACACCGCGACGTCGACGGGCAGCTCGGTGGGCGGCGGGTTGTCGGCCGGGCTCGCGCCGCCGGGCGGGTTCGCCGCCGGGTCGACCGGGGGGACGGTCATCGCTGCACCGGGCCCAGCGCGCCGAGCTGGTCGGCGACCCGGTCGGCGTCGCCGACCACGACGGTCGTGAGGCCGGCCGGGTGCAGCCAGCGGCGGGCGGCCGCGGTGACCTCGTCCAGCGTGACGGCGGCCAGGGCGGCCTGGTGCTCGGCGAGCCAGTCGGCGGGCAGCCCCGAGCCGATCAGGGCCGAGAGCGTGCTGGCCAGCCCGGCGTGGGTCGCCGTGGCCAGGGCGGTGGTGCCCAGGACGTAGCGGCGGGCGGCGTCCAGCTCGGCCTCGCTCATCGGGACCAGCGCGATGCGACCGAGCTCGTACTGCGTCTCCAGCAGCGCCGCGCCGGTCACCTCGGTGGCGACGTCGGCGTCGACCAGGAACGACGACCCGGCCTGCAGGTGGTCCACCGAGCTGCGCGGGCTGTAGGTGTAGCCGCGACGCTCGCGGATGTTCTCGACCAGGCGGGAGGAGAAGTAACCGCCGTAGACCATGCTGGCCAGCCGCACGGCGGGCAGCTCGGGGTCGCGGCGGCCGGGGGCCGGGCCGCCCAGGCGCAGGTTGGACTGCACGGCGCCGGGTCGGTCGACCAGCAGCAGCGGGCCGACCGGGGCCTCGACCAGCCGGGGGGCGTCGACGGCGGTGCCGCTGCCGGTCCAGCCGGCCAGGGCCGTCGCGACGGCGTCGGTGGCCGCGGCGGGGTCGACGTCGCCGACCAGGACCAGCGTGCTGCCGGCCGGCAGCACCCGCTCGCGGTGCAGCTTGCGCAGCGCGGCGGGGGTGATGGCGGCGACCTGCTCGGGGTCGGGCAGCTGCACGGCGTAGGGGTGGCTGCCGTGCCGACGGGTGGCCAGCGCGGTGCGGGCCACGACGCCGGGCTGGGAGCGGGCGATGGCGATCCGCTCGGCCACCCGGGCCTTCTCCGCGGCGACCTGGTCGGCCGGGTAGGTGGCCCGGCCCAGCAGCTCGGCCAGCACACCCAGGACGGCGGGCAGCCCCGACGGGAGCATCGTCGTCCCGAGCAGGAGGCGGTCGGGATCGGCCGAGACCGACAGCTCGGCGCCCTCGGCCTGCAGGAGCTGGGCGATCTGCACCTGGTCGTGCGCGGCGGTGCCCAGCAGCACGGCGCCGCTCAGCACGGAGGTGCGGGCCACGTGCGCGGCCGCGGCCCGGGCCGTGGCCGCGGCGAACGGGATCCGCAGCCGCAGCTCGACCAGCGGCACACCGGCCCGCGGGACGACGGCCAGCTGCAGCCCGTTGTCCAGGGTGGTGAGGTGGACCTCGGGCACCGGCTGCGGGCGGGGCTCGCCCAGCGGGGGGACCAGCGACAGGTCCAGGACGGGGGCGCTCATCGGGTGGTCCCCTTCTCGGCGGTGCGCAGCTCGAGGACGGCGGCGGTGTCGGGCACGAGCCCGCGGGCGGCGTGCTGCACGGCCTCGGGGGTGACGGCGGCCAGCCGGGCGGCCAGCTCGCCGGCCAGCTCGGCCCGGCCGTGGATCAGCTCGGCGGAGGCGAACCCCAGCGTGCGGCCGAGCACGGAGTCGGCGCCGCGGAGGAGCTGTGCGCTGGTGCGGGCCTGCACCCGGGTCAGCTCGTCGCGGCCCACGCCGTCCTGGGCGACCTTCTCGATCTCCTCGTGCACGGCGGCGAGCACCCGGTCGGGGGTGACGTCGGCCGGGTGGTGCACCTGGGTGGTCAGCGTGGTGGCGTCGCGGACGTCGAAGGGGTCGCCGAACAGGCCCACGTAGGACGACTGCGCGACGGCGAGGTGGTCGCGGTGCACCAGGCGCAGCTCGAGGCGGGAGGCGTCGCCCTCGCTGAGCAGCTCGCTGAGCAGCACGGTGCCCAGGTAGGTGTCCAGGTCGGCGACCGGGTCGGGCACCCGCCAGGCGATGGCCACCGCCGGCGCCGGGGCGAGGGCGTCGACGACGACGCCGTGCCGCGGACCCGTGGGCGAGGGCTCGCCGGTGTAGGGCGTGGGCGGGGCGGCCCGGTGCGGGACGGCGTCGAACCACCGGCGGACCAGCTTCTCGGTCTCGGTGACGTCGAGGTCGCCGCCCAGGCACAGCACGGCGTTGGCCGGGGCGTAGTAGCGGTCGAAGAAGTCCTTCGCGTCCTCGACCGTGGAGGACTCGAGGTCGACGAAGGAGCCGTACCCGTCGTGGGTGTTGGCGAAGGACTCGAAGGCGATCTGCGGCAGCTGCAGCCAGGGGAACGCGCCGTAGGGCCGGTTGAGCACGTTGACCCGGATCTCCTCCTTGACCACGTCGATCTGGTTGCGGAGGTTCTCCTCGGTGATGGCCGGGGCGGCCATGCGGTCGGCCTCGAGGAACAGCGCGCGCTCCAGGGCCTCAGCCGGCAGCGCCTCGAAGTAGTTGGTGTAGTCCTGGTGGGTCGAGCCGTTGAAGGTGCCGCCGGCGGCCTGGACCAGCCGGGCGTGCTCCATCTTCGGCACGTTCGCCGACCCCTGGAACATCACGTGCTCGAAGAGGTGGGCGAACCCGGTGCGGCCCTCGGGCTCGGAGCGCATGCCGACGTCGTAGAACACGCTCACGGCGACCACCGGGACGCTGGTGTCGGGCGCCAGGACGACGCGCAGCCCGTTGTCGAGGGTGAACCGCTCCACCGGGTGCCGCAGGGTCAGATCAGCAGCTGGTGAGCTCACCGCCCGAGGGTATGCGGGTACGCGCGCCCCGGCCCCGCGGGGCCTCACAGCACGTCGACGGCACCGATGACGCGGTCGATGACGCCGTAGAGCTCGGCGTGGGTGTTGGGGATGGACAGGTAGAGCAGGGCCGGGGCGGCCCGCCCGGTGTCGATCACCACCAGCGCGGCCCGCTCCCCGGTCGCGTCGTAGCCGGCGGTGTCCCAGCTGAGCACGAACTCGTAGACCCAGGCCGGTGCGCCGTCGACGGTGGTCGCCTCGTCGCGCAGCACCTCGCGCTCGTTGGGTCCGGGGTAGTAGTTGGCGCGCACGCTCTCGGCGAGGGTCTCGATCGTGGCCTGCTCGCTGCCGGCACCGGACCAGCCGTAGCCCTCGGCCACCGGGCCCGAGGTGATCTGGGCGATGAACTCGCCGCCGTCGGGGACGGTGTCCTGGGTGATGAAGTACTGCCCCTGCACCGACGTCGTCTCGAGCGGGGCGCCGAGCGCGTACTGGTACCAGCCGTCGCCGAGGTAGGGGTAGGCGATGCCGGCGTCCTCGTCGACGATCTGCACGGTGCCGGGCGCGAAGGTCGGGCCCGTGGGCACGGCGACGACCGTCGGGCTCGGGTTCGAGGTGCCCCGGCCGGTGGTCCCGACCACGACGGCGACCACGAGGACGACGACCGCGGTCACCACCGCACCGACCACCCACGGCGTGCGTCCGTGGCCCCGGACGGGGACGGCCGGCTGCCACGGGGACGGCGCCGGCCGGTGCGCGGTCTCCCCGCGCCCGGTGGAGACCCCGGGCCCGGCAGGGGTCAGGACGTCGGACCAGCCGCCGCCGTCCCACCACCGCACCATGCCGGGGGCGCCGTCGGGGTCCGGGTAGTAGCCCGGCGGCGCCGCGCCCGGTCCGCTCATCCCCACGCCCTCCTCACAGGTCGTCGCGGTCGGCGTTGTCCCGCCACCAGCCGAGCAGATCGGTGAGACCGTCCTGGCCGCCGCGGCCGGTGACCGACGAGTAGCCCGACCGGTCGTCCCAGGTCCAGGTGAGCACCGGGGCGCCGTCGGTGTCCAGCCCGCACGACAGCCGGCCGACGGGCTGGTCGTCGAAGTCGGCCAGCCGCACCCAGCCCTGGTCGCCGTCGGAGCTGGAGCACGCGTAGACCTCGCCGCCCTCCAGCTGGGACAGCCCCGCCTGCTGCACACCGCCGGCGAAGGCCGCGGCGGCGGCGTCCGGGGACCCCAGCAGCTGGTAGGTCTGCTCGCTGGGGCCCTCGGACGACGGGCTGACCCCGCAGTCCAGGCCGGTGAGGACGTCGCCCTCGGCGCCCGTGCGGGTGCAGTCGGCCGGCACGACGTCCGCGGGGAGTCCGTCGGCGAGCAACGCCTGCTGGGCGTCGACCGCGGCGTCGCGGGCGCCGGCGAGGCGCACCGTCGCGACCGCGGCCCAGGTGCCCAGACCGACGGCGAGCACCGCGAGGACGACGACCAGGGCCAGCGACCCGCGCCGACGCCCGGACCGCCCGCCCGGCTGGTCGCCGACCCACGGCGGCGGACCCGGGGGCGGCGGGACGGCGGACCGCGGCGACGGGCCCGGCAGCTGGCCGGGTCCTCGCTGCTGCGACGGCGCCGGCTGGACGCTGGTGGGGATCGACTGCGGCCGCACCGCCGTACCGGCCCGACCGGGATCACCACCGACGACCCCGACGGTGGTGGGCGCGGTGCCGTTCGGGCCCGGCGGGTGCTCGGCCGGGCGGGGCACCTCGATGCCGCTGACGCCGAGGGCCGCCCGCGCGGCGGCGGCCATGCCGCCGGCCGACGTCCACCGCTGACCGGGGTCCTTGGCCAACCCGCGCAGCACGACGCCGTCCAGCACGCTCAGGTCGACCCCGCCCACGCCGCCGGGCCGGACCGAGCTCGGCGGCGGCGGCACGGCGTTGACGTGGGAGTACATCTGGCTGACCGCGTCACCGGGCGGGAAGGGCCGCTGCCCGGTGAGCGCCTCGTACAGCACGCAGGCCAGCGAGTACACGTCGGTGGCCGCCGAGAGCGCGCGGCCGTGGAACCGCTCGGGGGCCATGTACTCGGTGCTGCCGATGGTCAGCCCGGTGCCGGTGAGGGACGGCCCGGTCTCGTCGCCGACCGGTCGGGCGATGCCGAAGTCGACCAGGTAGACGAAGTCGTCACCGGCCGACGAGCCGGCCAGGTCGCCGCCGTCGGGTCGGGCGACCAGCAGCACGTTGGAGGGTTTGACGTCGCGGTGGACGAGGCCGTCGGCGTGCGCGGCGTCGAGTGCGCGGGCGACCTGCCCGACCAGGTCGACGGCGCGGGCCGGGTGCAGTGCGCCGGTGCGGCGCAGCAGCGAGGCGAGGTCCTCGCCCTCGACCAGGCGCATGTCCAGGAACAACCGCCCGTCGATCTCCCCGTAGCGGTGGATGGGGACGACGTGCGGTTCGCGCAGCCGGGCCACCACCCGTGCCTCGCGGCGGAACCGCTCCCGGTAGGACTCGTCCCCGGCCCACTGCGGGTGCAGGACCTTGAGGGCCACCTCGCGCTCGTGCTCGGCGTCCAGGGCGCGCACGACCTCGCCCATGCCGCCCTGCCCGAGCACACCCAACACCCGGTAGGGGCCAAACCGGTCGCCCTCGTGCATCGTCGCCCTCCCGGCTCAGCGCTCGGCGGGGACCGCGGCGAGCTCGCGCCACAGGTGCGCGGCCGCCTCGGCGCCCCGGTGCAGCATCGGCAGCAGCACCCGCTCGTTGGGGGCGTGGATGCGGTCGGTGGGCAGGCCGGCGCCCAGGAACAGCAGCGGTGCGCCGAGGACGGCGACCAGGTCGGCCTCGGGCCCGCTGCCGCCCTCGCGGGTGAACAGCACCTCGTCGGCAGGGCGGTCGAAGGCCTGGCCTATGGCGGTGAGCAGCGCCGTCATCGCGGGGTGGTCGAGGTCGCTCGCGCACGGGCTCACCCCGCCCTCGGGCACGTGCACCTCGGCCTCGATGCCGGCCGGCACGTGGTCGGCGACCCAGCTGCGCAGCTGCTCGCCGAGGTCGGCCGGCACCTGGTCGGCGACCAGCCGGAACGTCACCTTGGCGTGCGCCTCGGCCGGGATGATCGTCTTGTGCCCGGGGCCGGTGTAGCCGCCCCACATGCCGTTGACCTCGGCGGTGGGGCGGGCACCGATGCGCTCCAGGGTGCTGAACCCGGCCTCGCCGGTCGCCGCGCGGGACGCCGCCGGCCCGGCCAGCCAGGCCGCCTCGTCGAAGGGCACCCGGCCCATCAGCTCGCGCTCGCGGTCGGTGAGCGGGCGGACCTTGTCGTAGAACCCGGGCAGGGTGACCCGCCCGTGGTCGTCGTGCAGCGCGGCCAGCAGCGCGGCCAGGGCGTGCAGGGGGTTGGGCACCGCGCCGCCGAAGGAGCCCGAGTGCAGGTCGACGCCGGGCCCGCGCAGGGTGATCTCGGCGTCGGCCAACCCCCGCATCGCGGTGACCGCGCTGGGGACGTCCGGGGCGGCCATGCCGGTGTCGCTGACCACGACCACGTCGCAGGCCAGCCGCTCGCGGCGCTCGGCGAGCAGGGCGGGGAAGTTCGGTGAGCCCGACTCCTCCTCGCCCTCGACCAGCAGCTTGACGGTCACCGCCGGGGTGTCGCGGCCGGTGGCGGCCAGGTGCGCGCGGATGCCCAGCAGGTGGAAGGCGACATTGCCCTTGTCGTCGATGGCCCCGCGGGCGTGCAGCTCGGTGCCCAGCTCGGTCTCGACCCGGGTGGGTTCGAACGGCGGGTGGGTCCAGGCCTCCTCCGGCGTCACCGGCTGCACGTCGTGGTGGCCGTAGACCAGCGCGACCGGGGCACCGGCGTCGGCCGAGGGCCACTCGGCGTAGACCGCCGGCGCACCGGCGGTGGGCCAGATCTCGACCACCGGGAACCCGACCCGCCGCAGTGCGGCGGCCAACCACTCGGCGCTGGCCGCGACGTCGCCGGCGTGCTCCGGGTCGGCGGAGATCGACGGGATGCGCAGCCAGGCGTCCAGGTCGGCGTCGAGGTCGGCGCGGTGCGCGGTGACGAAGTCGCGTTCGGGGTTGCCGGCGAGATCCGGGCGCAGGGCGGGGTCGCCGGCGGGATCCGGGCGCAGGGCGGGGTCGCCGGCGGGATCCGGGCGCAGGGCGGGGCTGTCCGTGCTCACCGGGCGACCGTAACGCGCCGGCCGCGGGCCCCCGGGCTACGTTGCCCGGCATGGGTGCTGGGCAACTGCAGGTGGACGTCGGCGACCTCGTGCTCGACGTGCGGACCGACGGCCCCGAGGACGGCCGGCCCGTGCTGCTGCTGCACGGCTTCCCGCAGACCTCGCTGTCGTGGTCGGCGGTCACCCCGCTGCTGGCCGAGGCCGGCCTGCGCACCTATGCGCCCGACCAGCTGGGCTACTCCCCCGGCGCCCGCCCCGGTGAGACCGACGCCTACGCCCTGCCGGCCCTGGCCGCGGTGACCGCGGACCTGATGACCGCGCTGGACCTGCCCACCGCCGACGTGGTGGGCCACGACTGGGGCGCGAACGTGGCCTGGGCGTTGGCCGGGTGGCACCCCGACAGGGTGCGCACGCTGACCGCGGTGTCGGTGCCGCACCCGACCGCGTACACCCTGGCCTACCGCGCGGACCCGGAGCAGAAGGAGCGCTCGGCCTACATCAAGCTGTTCTGGCAGGCCGGCAAGGCCGAGCGCGTGCTGCTCGAGGACGACGCCCGCCGGCTGCGGCGCGTGCTCGGCGACGTGCCGCCCGAGGCCGTGGACGCCTACGTGGCGCACCTGTCGGCGCCGGGCGCGCTCACCGCCGCCCTGGACTGGTACCGGGCGATGAGCTCGAGCACGCCGCTGGACCCGGTGGGGGTGCCCACCACCTACGTCTGGAGCGACGAGGACATGGCCATCGGGCGCACCGCGGCGGAGGCCTGCGCGGACCAGGTGACCGGGGACTACCGGTTCGTCGAGCTGGCCGGGGTCTCGCACTGGATCCCGGAGAGGGCACCGGAGGCCCTGGCCGCGGCGATCCTGGACCGCGTCGCCGGGGCCTGATCCCGCACTCGACCCAGGACCCGGTCCAGAGCCCGGTCCAGAACCCGGTCCGGGGCCCCGGCGGCGGCTACCCACCACCGGTCACCAAGGCCAGCAGGCCCGCCTCGTCCAGCAGGTCGACCGGTCGCACCGTGACCCCGGCGAGCACGTGGTGGAACCCGGCGCTGACCCGCTCGACCGGCACCCCGGCCAACCGGGACCACCCCAACCGGTAGGCCGCCAGCTGCACGCCGGCCGCGGTGAGCTCGGCGGCGCCGGGCACCGGGCCGGTCTTCCAGTCGATGACCTCGAACCCGCCCGCGGCGTCGGCGTAGACGGCGTCGATGCGGCCCCGCAGGGTGAGCGGCCCCAGCGGCGTCTCGAACGCCGCCTCGACCTCGGCCGGCTGCCGGTCGGCCCACTCCCCGGCCAGGAAGGCCTCCTGCAGCGCGGTCAGCGCGGCGTCGGGAGCGGCGTCGGCGTCGCCGGACCCGGGCAGCTCGTCGAGGTCGATCAGCCGGGTCGCGCCGAACCGCTGCTCGAGCCACAGGTGGAACGCCGTGCCCCGCCGGGCCAGCGGGGCGGGCGCGGCCGGCATCGGGCGGCGCAGCCGGCGGGCCAGGGCAGCGGGGTCCCGCCGCAGGGCGACCAACGAGGACACCGACAGCTGCGCCGGGAGGGTGACCTCGGTGGCGCTGCGCCCGTGCTCGGCCCGCTCGCGGAGCAGCAGCTGGGCGTCGCGCAGCCAGTCGTCGACCACCGGGTCCTCGGCCGCACCCAGGCCGGACCGGTCCAGGGGGTGTGCCCGGGTGCCCGCGACGAGCTCGGCCGCGGCGGTGAGCGCCCGCCGCCGGCCGGCCGACAGCGGGTCGGCCGGCCACACCCCGACGGGCCACTCGGCCAGCGCGGGGTTGGTCGCGTCGTCCGCCGGGGGCTCGGCCCAGGCCTCGACCCCCCCGGTGCCCGCACCCGCGAGCACCTCGACCGCCTCGCGGACGGCCAGCAGCAGGGTCGAGGGGCCGTTGGGCTTGACCCCGTCGCGCCACCAGCTGCCCGAGCACAGCAGCAGCCGCTTGGCGCGGGTCACCGCGACGTAGCCCAGCCGGACCTCCTCGGCGGACCCGAACGCCTTCCACTCCGCCACGTAGTCACCCAGGGCGTCGCGGACCACCGACTGGTCGCCGGACCCGGGCAGGGGCAGCCGGAGGGCGGGCAGGTCGTCGCGGTCGGTCAGCCGCAGCTCGGCCGGCACGGCCCCGGGGTCGTTGATCCAGGAGTCGGACGTGTCGGCCTTGCTGGGGAACTGGCCCACGGTCATGCCCGGGACCGCGACGACGTCCCACTCCAGGCCCTTGGCCGAGTGCCCGGTCAGCAGCTGCACCGCCTCGGGGTTCACCGCCACCTCGCCGGGCTCGAGACCGCGCTCGCGGACCTCGGCGTCGGACAGGTAGCCGAGGAACGCCGGCAGCGACGGCAGCTCGGCGAGGTCGGCGAACTGCGCGGCCACCGTGTGGAGGGCGTCGAGGTGGGTGCGGGCACCGCCGGGGCTGGCATCGGGGTGGCTGGCCAGCTCGGTCTCCAGGCCCAGCGTGCGGACCACCTCGTCGACCAGGTCGGGCAGCGGTTCACCCAGCCGTGCCCGTAACCCGGCCAGCTCGGCGCCCAGCCGACGGAGGCGTCGGTGCCCGTCGGCGGAGAACGCGGTGGGTGCCCCGAGGTCGTCGAGGGCCTCGACGATGCTCCCCCGCTCGGGGGCGAGCTCGACGACGGGAGCGGACGCCTCGTCGGGGCCCGCGCCGGGGCCCGCGGCGGGGGCGGTGGCCGGGTCACCGCCCGGCGTACGGCCGCGGACGAGCTGCCGGGCCCGGGCCTCGAGCGCGGCCAGGTCGCGGGGGCCGATGCGCCACCGGGCACCGGTGAGCAACCGGCCCAGTGCGTCGCCGGCGGTCGGGTCGACCAGCACGGTCAGGGTGGCGACGACGTCGGACACCTCGGGCACGTCGAGCAGCCCGCCCAGACCGACGACCTCGACCGGCAGGCCGCGCTCGCGCAGCGCCGCGGCGATGCCGGGCAGCTGGGCCCGGCGGCGGGCGAGCACCGCGATGGTGGGCCGCCGGTGGCCGGGAGCGGCCTCCGCAGCCGACGGACCGTGCCACTCGGCGGCCAGGCGGTCGGCCAGCGCCGCGGTCTCCTCGGCCACCGTCTCGTACAACCCGACCCGGACCTCCCCCGGCCCGGCCGTGGGGGCCGCGGTGAGGTCGGGCAGCGCGGCGGCGCCCTCGGGCAGCGGCAGGTCGGCCGCGACCCGGTTGGCGACGGCGAGCACCGCCTGGTCGTTGCGCCAGCTGGTGGACAGCGTCAGCCGCTCGGCCCGCCGGCCGGGCGCACCCGGGAAGGTCCGGTGGAACCGCTCGATCGTGCCGGAGGAGGCCCCGCGCCAGCCGTAGATCGACTGCCGGGGGTCGCCGACGGCGAGCACGGGGTGGTGGCTGTCACCGCCGAACAGCGCCTCGAGCATGCGCAGCTGGCCGACCGAGGTGTCCTGGTACTCGTCGAGCAGGACGGTGCGCCAGCGGGCCCGCTCGCGGCGGCCCACCTCGGGCGACCCCGTGGCGGCCCGGGCGGCGTGCGCGACCTGGTCGGCGTAGTCGATGGCACCGGCGGCGCGCTTGCGGGCCTCGAAGGCCTCGACCATGGGCAGCAGCGCCACCCGGGACCGCTGCCGGGCGAGCATCTTCAGCACGTCGGCGTAGGGCCCCTTGGTGCGGCCGGTGACCGGGTAGGCGTGCACCTGCGCCTCGAGCCGCGCGGTCCAGGCCCGGAGCCGGTCGGGGCTGATGTCGTGCTCGCCCAGCTCGGCCGCCAGCTGCAGGACGTCCTCGGTGGTGGTGACCAGGCCCAGCGCGACGTCGCTCATGTCACCGGTGTGCGCGGCGACGGCGGTGGCTGCCTGGCCCCAGCACATCGCCGGGCCCAGCACCCCGGCACCGGGCTCGACGCCGATCCGCAGCCCGTGCTCGGCGACGATGCCGGCGGCGTAGCCGTGGTAGGTGGCCACCGTGGGCGAGGCCACCTCGAGTCGTTCGCGCAGCACGGGGTCGGTGTCCGGGTGCGCGGCCAGCGCGGCCAACCGCAGCCGGATGCGCGCACCGAGCTCGCTGGCGGCCTTGCGGGTGAACGTCAGCCCCAGCACGGCCTCGGGGGCCACCAGCTGGTTGGCCACCAACCAGGCGACCCGGGCCGCCATGGTCTCGGTCTTGCCCGACCCGGCACCGGCCACGACCACCATCGGCCGGTCGACGGCGGCCTGCACCACGGCGGCCTGCTCGGCCGAGGGGGCGTAGGACAGCCCGCACCGGTGGGCCACCTCGGCCGGGGTCAGCAGCTCGGGGACCACCGCGGCCCGGGGCTCGACGAACCCCGGCAGGTCGAAGGTCAGCTGGTCCTCCGACGGTCGTCCGCGGCTCACCGGGTCACCTGCCGGCCGGACTCCTGCATGGGGCAGCTGCGGCGGAACGAGCAGCGTTCGCAGTCGGTGTCGGTGCGCGCGGCGAACGTGGCCGCACCCATGCCGTCGCCGACCGCGGCGACCAGCTCGCCCGCCCAGGTCGAGGGCGCGGGCAGGTCGACGGGGAGCGGGGGCTGCACGTGCTCCTTGGCCGCCTTCTGGGCGCCGCCCACCTGCAGCAGTGCCGCCCCGCCGGGCACCGTGCCGTGGGCGGGGAAGGCGCCCTCGGCGACGGCCACCTGGTAGGCGGCCAGCTGGCCGTGCTCCTCGACCGTGCGCGGCGCGGTCTTGCCGGTCTTGAGGTCGACGACGACCAGCCGGCCGGAGTCGTCGCGCTCGAGCCGGTCGACCTGGCCCCGCAGCCGGGCCCGCCCGACCACCACGTCGAAGTCCTCCTCGGCGGCGAGCAGCTCGCGCTCGGCACGGGCGTGCCAGCTCAGGAACTTGGCCAGCATCTCCTGGGCGCGGTCGCGCTGGCGCTGGTCGAACCAGCCCGGCCCCAGGTCCAGCTGGTCCAGCTCGGCGGCCAGCACGTCGGGGGCGTCCCCGGGTGGGAGCCCCTCGGCCACCTGCTGCGCGACGTCGTGCACGGCCGAGCCGACCGTGCGGGTGGTCTCGGGCGACGCCTCGGCGCCGACGGAGCCGAGCACCCAGCGCAACGGGCACCGCTGGAAGGTGTCGATCGCCGACGGGCGCACCCGGACCACCTCGGCCGGGTCGACGAGCGGCGCGTCGTCGGACAGCGCCGCCAGGCCCCACCACGACGTCGGGTCGGCGCCGGGCACGCGGTCCTCGGCCAGCCGGCGGAGCACGGCCGCGGCACTGGTCCGCCGCGGGGCCGGCGTGTGCGGGTCGGTGAGGGCACGGCGCAGCTCGGCCACGAGGGCGGGCAGCGTCAGGGCCCGGGGCAGCGGGGTGTGCGGCCGGCCGCCGCCCCCGTCGGCCTCGCCCTCGGCGGGGGGCGGGACGACCAGGTCGAGGAAGCGCGAGGCGTTGGCGCCCACGTCGCCGCCCTCCAGCCCGCCGTCGACGGCGGTGACGACCAGCCGCCGCCGGGCGCGGGTGACCGCGACGTAGAACAACCGGCGTTCCTCTGCCAGCGCCAGCGTGCGCCGGTCCAGGCCGGTCGCGTCGGTGCCGGCGGCGACCTCGACCAGCTCCTCGGCCCCCAGCAGGCTGGCCCGGGTCCGCAGATCGGGCCACACCCCCTCCTGCACCCCGGCCACGCAGACGACGTCCCACTCCAGACCCTTGGCGGCGTGCGCGGTGAGCAGCCGCACGGTCTCGCCGGCCGGGGCGCGCGCCGCACCGCCGTCACCGGGGAGCTCCTGGGCGCCGAAGTGGTCGACGAAGTCCTGGACCTGAGCCCCGGGCAGCCGATCGACGAACCGCGCGGCCGCGTCGAAGAGCGCGACGGCTGCGTCGAGGTCCCGGTCGGCCACGGCGCCGGCGGGGCCGCCGGCCGCGCTGGCCGTGGCCCACCGGGTGGCCAGACCGCTGGCCTGCCACATCGCCCACAGCACGTCCTCCGCGCTGCCCTCGCGCAGCAGCGCCACCCGGCCGGCTGCCAGCACCCCGGCGACCCGCGCGGCCGGGCGGGCGACGGGGGCCGGCAGGGCGTCGAGCAGCGCGGCGTCGGCGAGCAGGTCGGCCAGGGGGGCACCGCGCTCGGCGGGGTCGACGCCGCGGGAGACCAGCTCGCGGCGCACCGCCCGGCGCAGGCGGCGGAGATCGAGCACCGTGGCTCCGCCGAGCGGCGAGGCGAGCAGTGCCTCCGCTCCCGTCTCGGTGAGCCCGGCCTCGGTGGGCGGCGCTGCGGTGGCCGCGGGACCCACCTGGCCCGTCGGCTCGTACGCCACCCGGGGGATGTCGTGGGTGCGGGGCGGGGGCAGCAGGGCACGCAGCGCGGCCAGCAGCGGCTCGACGGCGGGCTGCTGGGCCAGCGCCAGGTCGTCGGCGGACACCACGACGGGGACCGCGGCCTGGCTCAGCGCGCGGCGCAGCGCACCGAGGGCGTGTGCGCTGCGGACCACCACGGCCATCTCGGACCAGGGCACCCCGTCTTGGAGGTGCGCGCGTCGCAGGGTGTCGGCGACGTGCGCCGCCTCCACCGCCGGGGTGTCGAACACGTGCACCTCGGCAGCCCCCGGTGCGGTGCCTGCCCCGGCCGACAGCCGCCGGTGCTCCCAGGGGCCGGGCAGCCCCTCGGCCACCCGACGGCTGACCCGCAGCAGCTCGGTGCCCGACCGGCGGCACACCCCGAGCGACACCCGCTCGGCCCGGCGGCCGTCGGCGTGCCGGAACCGTTCGGGGAACTCGACGATGCCCCGCGGCTCGGACCCGCGGAAGGCGTAGATGGCCTGGTCGGGGTCGCCGACGGCGACCAGGTCGCGACCTCCCCCGGACAGCAGGTGCAGCAGCTCGACCTGGGCGGGGTCGGTGTCCTGGTACTCGTCGACGAACAACCAGCTGGCCCGCTCCTGCTCGACCCGCAGCAGCGCGTCGTCCGCCCGCAGCTCGTCGATGGCCTCGCGGACGAGCTCGGCCGGGTCGTAGCCCGAGTCGTCGCCGCGGGCGAGGGTGGACCAGTACTGCACCTCGGAGTACTGCCGCATGAAGTCGGCGGCTGCGACCCAGTGGTCGTGGCCACGTTCCCGACCCCAGGACGCCAGCCGCCCCGGGCTGATGCCCCGTTCCGTCGCCCGCATCAGCAGCTCGCGCAGCTCGGCACGGAAGCCGGGCACGGGCAGGGCCTGCGCGAGGTCGTCCGGCCAGGCCACGCCGTAGCCCGGCTCGCCGTCCAGCAGATCGCGGACGACCTTGTCCTGCTCGGCCGAGGTGAGCAGCCGGGGCGGCGGGTCACCGCGCAGCGCGGCCGCCCGGTGCAGCACGCCGAAGGCGTAGGAGTGGAAGGTGCGGGCGACCGGCTCGCGCATCGTGCGCCCGACCCGGGCACTGATCCGGGTGCGCAGCTCGGCGGCGGCCTTGCGGCTGAAGGTGAGCACCAGGACGCGCTCGGGGTCCAGCCCGGCCTCGATCCGGCGCGCGACGGCCTCGACGATCGTGGTCGTCTTGCCGGTGCCGGGGCCGGCGAGCACCAGCAGTGGACCGCCCGGGTGGTCGACCACCGCCTGCTGGGTGGGGTCGAGGACCGGGGGTGCGACCACACCGACCGACGGCAGGAGGAGCCGGTACCCGGGTTCGGCGGTGCCCGACGAGCTCATGCCTGCGATAACACCACGGGGGTCCGACAGGACGGCGGCCGGTCAGGGTTCCTCGGGCCACCGCACCGCGGCGAGGTCGACGCGCTGCCGGCGGACCGGCACGCCCTCGGCGGCCAGCAGCTCGAGCTGGCGGGCCCGCACCGGTTCGGCGGCGCTGCCGTCGGCCCGCACCACGCGGTACCAGGGCACTGCGGCACCGCCCTGGGACAGCGCGCGGGCGACTCGTCGGGGTCCTACCCCGACGAGCCGCCCGACGGCGCCGTACGTGCTGACCCGCCCGACCGGGATGGACTCGACGACGTCGAACACCGCCTCGTCGACGTCCTCCGCCGGCCGGGACACCTGCTGCGGGTCAGTTGTAGTTGCTGTTGGCCTGCCACCACTGGTACAGCGAGGCGACGTCGGCCTGCGTGGTGCCGGGGGCCAGGACGTAGCCCTCGATCAGGTACTGGTCGTCGGTCCAGACGATGATCACCCCGTCGGTGGTCAGCGCGCAGCCCACCTGCCCGGTCTGGCTCTGGTCGTCGGTGGACCACGGGAAGAAACCGGTCGCGGTGGTGCAGTCCTGGTCGGGGCCCAGCTCGGTCAGCCCGCCGGTCGCGACGTCGGCGGCGAACACCTGGTCCATCGTCGACTGGTCCGGGTACCCGTAGAACGTCGCCTGCTGGGGGCCGGGCTGGGTGATGGCGCTGCCGCACGCGGCCGCGGCGAGGTCGCCGTCGCCGGCGAGGTCGGTCGACTCGCAGTCGGTGAAGTCGCTGGGCAGCGTGGCCAGGAACTCCTCGTCCAGCCCGCCCGAGCTGCTGGTGGACGACGACGAGGAGCTGCTGGAGGACGAGGAGGACGACGACGAGCTGGCCGACGACGAGGTCGTGGTGGCCGACGTGGTCGTGGGGTCCGCGGTGGTGTCGGAGTCGTCACCCCCGAGGGTGAGGAACAGGGTCACCCCGACCGCGATGACGACGACCAGCGCGGCCACCCCGGCGATGATGAGGTTCTTGTTGCCCCCGCCGGACCCCTGCGGCGGCCCGCCGTACGGTCCGCCCGGTCCCCCGGGGCCGCTCGGTCCCCCGGGGCCGCCCGGCCCGCCGTAGGAGGGTGCGCCGAAGCCTCCGGGGCCCTGGGGCTGACCGTAGCCGGGGGCACCGAACTGCTGGGTGGGCGGCGGACCCTGCTGACCGGGACCCGGCTGACCCGGCTGACCGGGCTGCCCGTACTGCTGGGTCGGCTGCTGGCCGCCCCACCCGCCCTGCTGGCCCGGGCCCTGCTGGCCGAGGACCTCGGTCGGCTGCTCGCCCGCCGGGGGCTGCTGGCCGTACGGCGGCTGCCCGCCCGACGGAGGGTTGCCGTAGGGCGGCTGGCCCTGGGGGGGCTGACTCATGGGTACGACCTCCAGCTGACTGCGGACTGTGCCGCACCGGATCGTAGGGCGCGGAACGGGGACGGGCGCACCGAGCAGGTCACGGAACGATCACGCTCGGCGGCCGAACGCGGCCAGCAGCCGGGTCAGCGGATCGGCGTCCGGGCCGACCTCGAGCGGCGGGGCGACGAGGCCCGGGATGCCGTCGGGACCCAGCCTGCGGGCGGCGTAGGTCAGCCCCGCCTCGACGAGCGCGTCGTCCGGGCGGGGGTCGGCGCCGACGGCGCGGGCGAGGTCCCAGGTGTGCACGGTGAGGTCGACGGTCAGCTCGGCGAGGTAGTCGGCGGCCGGGGTGGGGCCGGCGGACAGCAGGACCGTCCGGACGGCGTCGGGGCGGACCCAGGCGGTGAGCGCGGCGTCCGCCGCCGCCTCCCAGGAGCCGAGCGGGTCGCCCGCCACCAGCAGCTCGGTGTCGGTGGGCACCTGGTCGCCGACGGCCTCGCCGGCCAGCAGCACGGGCACCCACAGCTGCTCGCCGATCAGGTGCGCGACCAGGTCGGCGACGTCCCAACCCGGCAGCGCCACGGCGTCCCACTGCTCGCGCTCGACCGCGTCTACCCGGTCGGTGAACCCGGCCTGGGCCCGTTGGAACAGCTCCACCCCCTGCGCATCCATGCGCCCATGGTGACGGGACGGAACGGCCCCCTCGCAGGGCCCCGGGCCGCGCGGAGGTGACGGGATGGAACGGCCCCCTCCCAGGGCTCCGGGCCGCGCGGAGGTGACGGGATGGAACGGCCCCGTCGCAGGGCCCCGGGCCGCGCGGAGGTGACGGGATGGAACGGCCCCCTCGCAGGGCCCCGGGCCGCGCGGAGCGTGGCCCGGGGGGCGAGGGGGTCCTTCTAGTAGGTGGGCAGGGCCTTGTCGATGCGGGTGGCCCAGGCGGTCACGCCGCCCTGCACGTGGACGGCGTCCTTGAACCCGGCCGCCTTCACCGCGGCCAGGGCCTCGGCCGAGCGGACCCCGGTCTTGCAGTGCAGCACGATCGGCTTGTCCTGGGGCAGCGAGGACAGCGCGCGGCCGGAGAGGATCTCGTCCTTGGGCACCAGGCGGGCACCCGGGATGGAGACGATCTCGTACTCGTTGGGCTCACGGACGTCGATCAGCTCGAAGTCCTTGCCGGCGTCCATCATGTCCTTGAGCTCGTCGACGGTGATCGTCGAGCCGGCGGCGGCCTCCTGGGCCTCCTCGCTGACCACGCCGCAGAAGGCCTCGTAGTCGATCAGACCGGTGATGGGCTCGGCCTCGGGGTCCTTGCGGATCTTGATGGTGCGGAAGGTCATCTCGAGGGCGTCGTAGACCATCAGCCGGCCCAGCAGGGTGTCGCCGATGCCGGTGATCAACTTGACCGCCTCGGTCGCCTGGATGGCGCCGATGGTCGCGCAGAGCACGCCCAGCACGCCGCCCTCGGCGCAGGAGGGCACCATGCCCGGCGGCGGCGGCACCGGGTAGAGGTCGCGGTAGTTCGGGCCGTGCTCGGCCCAGAACACCGACACCTGGCCGTCGAAGCGGTAGATCGAGCCCCAGACGTAGGGCTTGCCCAGCAGCACGCAGGCGTCGTTGACCAGGTACCGGGTGGCGAAGTTGTCGGTGCCGTCCACGATGAGGTCGTAGTCGGCGAAGATCTCCTCGACGTTCGAGGAGTCCAACCGGGTCTCGTGCAGCCGGACGTCGATCAGCGGGTTGATCTCCTTGATCGAGTCGCGCGCGCTCTCGGCCTTGGACCGGCCGACGTCGGACTGGCCGTGGATGATCTGGCGCTGCAGGTTGGACTCGTCGACGGTGTCGAACTCGACGATGCCCAGGGTGCCGACACCGGCCGCGGCCAGGTACATCAGCACCGGCGAACCGAGCCCACCGGCGCCGACGGCGAGCACCTTGGCGTTCTTCAGGCGCTTCTGCCCGTCCATCCCGACGTCGGGGATGATCAGGTGACGGCTGTAGCGGCGGACCTCGTCGACGGACAGGTCGGCGGCGGGCTCCACCAGGGGTGGCAACGACACGTCGGGCTCCTTGCGTGCGGGGTAGAGCAGCTGGGTACGGCGTCCTCACGAGCCCCAACAGCCTGCCAGCCGCCCCTCTTCCCGCTAGGCCGGGTAGGGCCAGGCGTTCTTCCGGCAGCCCTCGAGCCCCAGGGTCTGCTGCTGCATGACCGGGGCGAGCTCGCCCGGGCCGGGGCAGGGCTGGTGGCCGTTGCCCAGGGCGTGGCCGACCTCGTGGTTGACGACGTACTCGCGGTAGGTGGCGATGTCGCCCTCGTAGTCGGGGACCGCGGTCTCCCAGCGCGCGAGGTTGATCACGGCGCGCTCGCCGTACCGGCAAGAGGTGTACCCACCGGTGCCCACCCCGGGGCAGTAGGTCTCCATGCTGCCCGGGCTCACCAGGCTGACGCGGAAGTCGTAGTCGCCGGCCGCGGCCTCGGCCGCCCCGACCCGCTGGAAGCTCATCGCCCCGTCGTGACCCCACGAGCGGGGGTCGCCGAGGGTGGCCTCGACCGCGGCGGCGAAGGTCGGCCCGTCCATGCCGATGCCGTCCTCGACTTCGACGACGAACCGTTCGAGCGGTCCGGCGCCGTAGACCGCCGAGGTGCCGTCGACCACGGTGACCGTGCCGGCGCCGGTCTCCACGTAGCTGGCCGCCCCGGTGGTGGGGGCCAGGTCGGTGGGGTTGGCGTCGCCCTGGGCGGGCGCGGGCTCGGCGGTCGCGGTCGCGGTCGCGGTCGTCGTCGGGGCCGAGGTCGACGCGACCGCCGCGGCCGGGGCGGCCGGCTCGGCCTGCCCGGTGCCGGTGACCGCGACGTCGACCAGGGCCAGCACGGTCAGGACGGCGAGCACGGGCAGCGCGTAGGCCCGCCACCCCCACCGCCGGGCGAACCGGTCGAAGCGGGCCGCCCCGGACGGCGCCGCCGAGGACCGCCGGCCGACCGGGTCGCGGCGGGCCACCAGGGGCCCCGAGGTGGTGCGCAACCCGGTGCCGGGGACGGGCCGCGGCAGCGGGTCGGGGGCGGGCGGGAAGGTGCTGCGGGACCGCGACCGGGTGCGCGGGCCGACCAACGGCGGCACCGGCGGCAGCGCGGGCGGCCGCCCCGTCGACCCCGGTCGGGACGGGCCCGGGGGCACGTCGGCACCGGGGCCCGGGGAATCCACGCCGGTCAGGTTCTCACGGGCCGCCGGCCGCACGACCCCGCGCGGGGTCCGCGGGCAGGCGTGTCGGACCGTCCCGTCGCAGCTGTCACCCCCGCCACCGGCCCCTCACCGGTCGGCCTCCTCCAGCATCGCCAGGACGGCCCGGGCGGTGTCCTCGGGGGCCTCCATCATCGCGACGTGCCCGACGCCGGCCTGCACCTGCAGCCGCGCGTCGGGGAGCGCCCCCGCCAGCCGGGGCGCCAGGCGCGGGTCGACCAGCTTGTCCTGGTCGCCCCACACCACCAGCGCCGGCGCCCGCACCGCCTGGGCGGCCCGCCACGCGTTGCCGCGGCCGACCCGGAGGTAGGAGGTCATCAGGCCCCGCATGCTGCGGGTGAGCGCCCGACCGGCCCAGGCCTGCTCGTCGCGCAGCCGCATCTCGGCGACCGCCTCGGCCATGCGCTCGTCCGGGACCCGACCGGGGTCGCCGAAGCACATCTCCAGCGTCATCCGGACGCGGTCCTCGGGGGCCCCGAGGCGGATCCGCTTCTCGGCCAGGCTCGGCACGCCCGGGAGCAGCAGCAGCGCGATCGCCCGGTCGAAGGCCGGCGGGACCCGGTAGACCGGCATGGCCGGGGAGATCAGCGTGAGGGTGGCCACCAGGTCGGGACGCCGCACGGCCACCAGCAGGCTGACCAGGCCCCCGAGGGAGTTGCCGACCAGGTGCACCGGTTCGCCGCGGCCGGCACCGGGCCGGCCGGCGACGTCGGCGAGCACGGCCTCGACCGCCTGCACGTGCCGGGCGATGGAGTAGCCGCCGTCCGAGGGCGGCTCGGAGCGGCCGAACCCGGGCAGGTCCAGCGCATAGCCCTCGAGCCGTACGGCCAGCAGGCCGGCGAGGTCGGTCCAGTTGGTCGAGGCCCCGCCGAGGCCGTGCACGTAGAGGCCCCGCCCGGCCGGGACGTCGCCCGCACCGGCGTAGGGCGTGTGCCGGAGGTAGACGGTGCCGCCGTCGGCCGGCACCTGCTCACCGGGCCACGGCGACCACGGCCCGGTGTCCGCCGGCAGCCGGGCAGCGGACCGTCCGGCCGGTCGGTGGTCCCCGGTGGTGGTCCCGGTGCGGGTGGGCGCAGGGGCCGGGCGGACGTCGTGCACCCGCGCGACGGTAGACCACCACCGCCTCCGGACCACGCCCGGACGAACTCGTCGGTAACATCTGCCGGGCCATGCAGCCCTCCCGTGGAACCGCACCCGCCGACGACCCCGCTCGTCGCACCTCCCGCCTGCCCCGGGGGGCGCGACGCCTCCAGCTGCTCCGCGCCGCGCAGGAGGTCTTCGTCGCCCAGGGGTTCCACGCCGCGGCCATGGACGACATCGCCGTGGCGGCCGGGGTGAGCAAGCCGGTGCTCTACCAGCACTTCCCGGGCAAGCGCGAGCTCTACCTGGCCCTGCTGGAGCAGCAGGTCGGCGAGCTGACCGAACGCATGCGGGCCGCCATGAGCGGCACCGACGACAACCGCACGCGCGTGGACGGCGCCGTCGGGGCGTACTTCGACTTCGTCGACGCCGACGGCGAGGCGTTCCGGCTGGTGTTCGAGTCCGACCTCCGCAACGACGACGAGGTCCGCCGCATCGTCGACGCCGGCACCCGCGGGTGCGTCGAGGCGATCGCCGAGGTCATCGCCGCCGACACCGGGGTCGACCACGAGCGCGCCCTGCTGCTGGCCTCCGGCATGACCGGGTTGGCCGAGACCAGCGCCCGGTGGTGGCTGCCCCGCAAGGGCACCGTGACCCGCGACGAGGCCGTCGCGCTGATGAGCTCGCTGGCCTGGCGCGGCATCTCCGGCTTCCCGCGGCTGGGCGACGCGGACCACCCCTCCCCCTCCTGAGCGTTCGCTGTCGGCGCACCCCGACGCCGCACCCGGGCCCCGCGGCTCGGCTAGCGTCGTGGCGCAGCAGCCAGAGCGGCCGCCAGACCTGAGGAGGCATCTCCAGCGTGGAAGTCAAGATCGGTGTCCAACACTCCCCCCGCGAGCTGGTCATCGACAGCCCGAAGACCCCCGACGAGATCGCGGCCGAGGTCTCCAAGGCCATGACCGGCTCGAAGGACGGGCTGCTGACCCTGGTCGACGACCGCGGTCGCCGGATCGTCGTCCCGACCGACCGGATCGCCTACGTCGAGATCGCCGAGGCCGACACCCGCCGCGTCGGCTTCATCGCCAGCGGGCAGTAGCACTGCGATCCTCCGGATCGCACCGCGGCCAACGGCCGTCCCCCTGGGGCGACGAGCGCGTCCGTGGTCGTCCGGGAGGAGGTCTCCGACCTCCGTCCCGGGCGACCACCGTGCCTGTGCCGTCCCCGGCTCAGCCCTTCACCCGTTCAAGCCCAACGCTTCCATGCGTGCCGAGTGCGCCGTCGTCAGTCTGCCCAGGAGCTCGGCGATGCCGTTGAGGTCGCCGGTGCCGGAGATGAGCAGGTCGGCCAGCTCGTCGCGCTCGGCGATGACCGCCTGCGACTGGGTCATGGCCTCGCCGACCAGCCGGCGGGCCCACAGCGCCAGCCGGCCGCCCACCCGTCGGTCCTCGGCGATCGCCGCCCGCACCTCGCGCACGGCGAAGTCGGCGTGCCCGGTGTCGGCCAGCACCTCGAGCACCAGGCCCCGGTCGGGCTCGGGCAGGAACGCAGCCACCTCGCGGTAGAAGTCGGTGGCCAGGCCGTCGCCGACGTAGGCCTTGACCAACCCCTCGAGCCAGGTGCCGGCCCGGGTGGAGTCGTGGAAGGCGTCCAGCGGCGCCACGAAGGGGGCCATGGCGTCGGCCGGGGCGACCCCCAGCTCGCGCAGCCGCTCGTCCAACCGCTGGTGGTGGGCGATCTCGGCCGCGGCCATGCGGGCCAGCGCCGCCCGGCCGTCCAGGGTGGGGGCCAGCCGGGCGTCCTCGGCCAACCGGTCGAAGGCGGTCAGCTCGGCGTAGGCGAGCACGCCCAGCAGGTCGACGACGGCCGGGCCGACCTCGTTCGGGGCACTCACCGGGGTACCTCCTCGACTGCGGTCACCGACCCCGGCAGGGGGTCGGGGGTACCCGCGACCTGCCGCGGGACCTGCACGGACCGTATCCCGCGCTAGGATGACGGCGGCGGGCCGCACGGCTCGCTCTCCGTGTGCGCTGATGACCGCTGGACGACGACCGCCGGGACCCTGGACGCGAACCTGCTCCAGCGGCACCACGGTCGGTCTCCCGGGTGAGTCTGCCCCACGACGCCCGGTCTGCTGGCCGCGTCGGCGCTGGAACTGATCGCAGCACCCCCGACCGGGGCCCGCGACGGGTCGGCGACACCGACCGCACCGCAGCCCCCCTCCAGACCGAGGCGAGAGCACTGACCACGAGCCACACCCCCCTGTCCGATCCGCAGACCCCCGAGGTCGACCACGCCGAGACCGGCGCTCCCGCACCCGAGCAGGTGGTCGAGGAGATCGACGCGCTCGGCGGCGCCCCGGTGCCCCCCGACGCCCCGCTGTTCAGCGACTTCGACGTGCACCCCGACATCGTCGCGGCGCTGGCCGACAACGGCATCACCCGCACCTTCGCCATCCAGGAGCTGACCCTCCCGCTCGCCCTGGCCGGCAACGACCTGATCGGCCAGGCGCGCACCGGCACCGGCAAGACGCTGGGCTTCGGCGTCCCCCTGCTGCAGCGGGTCACCCCGCCCTCCGAGGGTGCCGACGGCGTCCCGCAGGCGCTGGTCGTCGTCCCCACCCGCGAGCTGTGCGTGCAGGTCTCCCGCGACCTCGCCGCCGCCGGCGCGAAGCGCGGCATCCGCGTGCAGGCCATCTACGGCGGCCGGGCCTTCGAGCCGCAGGTGTCCGCGCTGCAGACCGGCGTCGAGGTCGTCGTCGGCACGCCGGGCCGGCTGCTCGACCTCGCCCAGCAGGGTCACCTGATCCTGGGCAAGGTGCGCGGCCTGGTGCTCGACGAGGCCGACGAGATGCTGGACCTGGGCTTCCTGCCCGACATCGAGCGGATCCTGGCGATGGTCCCCGACCAGCGGCAGACCATGCTGTTCTCGGCCACGATGCCCGGCCCGATCGTCACCCTGTCCCGGTCGTTCATGACCCAGCCGACCCACATCCGGGCGCACGGCAACGACGAGGGCTCGACGGTCCCGCAGACCACCCAGTTCATCTACCGCGCGCACAACCTGGACAAGCCCGAGCTGCTGTCCCGCGTGCTGCAGTCCCGCGACCGCGGCCTGGTCATGGTCTTCTGCCGCACCAAGCGCACCGCCCAGAAGGTCGCCGACGAGCTGGTCGACCGCGGGTTCGCCGCGGCCGCGGTGCACGGCGACCTGGGCCAGGGCGCCCGCGAGCAGGCCCTGCGCGCCTTCCGCGCCGGCAAGGTCGACGTCCTGGTCGCCACCGACGTCGCCGCCCGCGGCATCGACGTCACCGGCGTCAGCCACGTCGTGAACTACCAGTGCCCCGAGGACGAGAAGACCTACGTGCACCGCATCGGCCGCACCGGCCGTGCGGGCAGCACCGGTGTCGCCGTCACCCTGGTCGACTGGGACGACATCCCCCGCTGGCAGCTGATCAACAAGGCGCTGGACCTGGACTTCGCCGACCCGCCGGAGACCTACTCCACCTCGCCGTGGGTCTACACCGACCTGGACGTGCCGACCACGGCGACCGGTCGGCTGCCCCGCGCCCAGCGCACCCGCGAGGGCCTGGGCGCCGAGACCCTCGAGGACCTCGGCGAGACCGGCAAGCGCCAGAAGACCGGTGGGCGTGACGGCGGACGCGGCGACCGTGACCGCGGCGCCGACCGGGGCGGGCGTTCGGGCCCGGGCCGGGAGGCCGCCGCCGAGGACGAGCCGACCACCGTCGGCCCGCCCAAGAGCCGTCCCCGGCGCCGGACCCGGGGCAACGGCGAGGCCGCAGCCGGTGCGGCTGCCGCCGCCGACGGTCCGGGCGCCGCGCCCGCGACCGGTGGAGCAGCCGCCGAGGGCGACGGCACCCCGCGTCCGCGTCGCCGGCGTCGGCGCGGCGGCTCCGGCCGCAGCGGGGGCGGCGAGCCCGCCGCCTCGTGACGGGGCCGCGGCACGGGTCGGGCACCATCTCGGTGTGAGCCGCCTACGTCGCCCGCCCGCCCGGGTCTGGGTGTGGACGGCGGCCACCCTCGTGGTGGTCGCCGTCGCCGTGCTGGCCTGGCGGGGCTCCGACGCGGCCGCGACCTCCAGCACCACCGCGGAGGCCGCGGTGCCGGGTGCCGGGTCGCCGGCCGCGCAGGTCTCGCAGGTCTGGGACGCCCCGCTGGACGGACCGCCCGCGGCCGTGCAGTCCGGCCGGGTCGTGGTGCCGACCGCGGACGGCGTGTCGGTGCTCGACCCGGCCACCGGGGACGAGGCCTGGCACTACACCCGCACGGGCGCCCGGCTGTGCGGGTCCACCTCGGTGGACGACGTCGTGGTCGTGCTGTTCTCCACCGGCGGGCGGTGCAACGAGCTCACCGCCCTGCGCGCCGCGACCGGCGAGCGCCTCTGGTACCGGTCGGTCGGCTTCCGCCCCGACGCGACCTTGAGCAGCACCGACCGCATCGTGCTGGCGAGCAGCCCGACCGGGCTGGCCACCGTCGACCCGGTCGGCAACAACGTCCGCTGGCACCACGCCGCCCCCGCGGGCTGCCGGCTGACCTCCGCCGAGGCCGGCAGCACCGGCGTCGCCGCCGTCCAGGAGTGCCGCGACGGCAGCTCCCAGGTCGTGCTGCTCGACGGGTTCGACGGCACGCAGCTGTGGAGCCGCGACCTCGGCGGGGACCCGGCCCGGGTGGTGGGCGCCGACCGGCTGGTCGACGTCGTCGTCGGCGACCAGCTCGAGGTGCTGTCCCAGGCCGACGGGACGACGCTGCAGGCCCTCGCGCTGGCTCCGGGCGCCGCGGACGGACCGCTGCTGCAGACCGGTGCGGACACGACGGCGCTGGTGTGGGCCGGCGGCACCGCCTCCGCGCTCGACGCCACCACCGGCGCCGTCCGCTGGTCGGTCCCGGGCCTCGGGCTGCCCGCACCGGCCGACGACAAGGCCGACCCCGGCACCGTCGTCGTGCCCGAGGAGGGCGCCTTCGTGACCCGGGACCTCGCCACCGGCGCCGAGGTGTCCCGGTCCACCACCGCCGACGACGTGCCCGCGGGCGGCCGCACCGCCCTGGTCGGGTCCACCGTCGTGGTGACGACGACCGACGCGGTCGCCGCCTACCGCTGACCCGGCCGGGAGCACCACCCGTCCCCCCTGAGGGCGCGGCCAGCAGCGCGGAGCCCTGCGGGCGCGTCTAATGGTGGTCATGCTCCCCGGCGGCTCCGAACGCAGCGCACCCGACGACCTGCGGCAGCTCACCCCGCACCACGCCACCCGCACCCGGTTCGCCGGCCGCACCGGGCCCCTCGCGGCCCTCGACACGGGGCCCGGCCCCCGCGGCACGATCCTGCTGGTGGCCGGGTTCACCGGGTCCAAGGAGGACTTCGCGCCGTTGCTGGATCCGGTGGCCGCCGCCGGGTGGCGGGTCGTCGCGATCGACCAGCGGGGCCAGTTCGAGTCCCCCGGGCCCGACGACGAGGCCGCCTACACCGTCGACCAGCTCGCCGCCGACGTCCTCGCCGTGGCCACCGAGCTGCACGGCACCGGCCCGCTGCACCTGCTGGGCCACAGCTTCGGCGGGATCGTCGCCCGCGCCGCGGTCCTCGCCGACCCGGGCACCTTCGCCTCGCTGACCCTGCTCGGCAGCGGCCCGGTCGGGCTGACCGGCCCGCGCGCCGACCTGCTGGACCACCTCGCCCCGCTGCTGGCCGCCGGTGGCGTCCCCCTGGTGCACCGCACGCTCGAGGAGCTCGCGCTCACCGACCCGCTCGCCGCCGCCGTCCCCGCACCGGTGCGGGAGTTCCTGGCCCGCCGGTTCCTGGCCAACGACGCGGCCGGGCTGACCGGCATGGCCGCGGCCATGACCGGCGAGCCCGACCGGGTCGCCGAGCTGCGGGCCACCGGGGTGCCGGTGCTGGTCGCCCACGGGGTCGACGACGACGCCTGGACCCCCGCCGCCCAGGAGGACATGGCGCACCGCCTCGGCGCCCAGCACGAGGTGATCGGCGGCTCGGTGCACTCCCCCGCCATCGAGCAGCCCGTCCGCACCGTCGAGCTGCTGACCGGTTTCTGGGCCGGCGTCCCGGCCGGGGTCGACGCATGAGCGGCACGTCGGCCCGGGACTTCACCCCGGCCGAGGACCTCGCCGGGTTCTTCGGGCCCGACTCGGTGACCTGGCGCATCCACGCCGACCCCAGCTTCTCCGTCGGCGGCATCCGGGCCCTCCTGCTGCAGGCCCTGCACCCGGTCGCGATGGGGGGCGTCCACCGGTTCTCCGAGGGGTTCACCCACGAGCCCTGGGCCCGGTTGACCCGCACCGCCGAGTACGTCGCCACCCTGACCTTCGGCACCCGTCGCGACGCCCTGCGCGCCGTCCGCCGGGTGCGGGGCATGCACCGCGGCAAGTCCGACACCGAGCCGACCACCGGGCGCGCCTACTCCGTCGACGACCCCGACCTGCTGCTGTGGGTGCACGCCTGCGAGGTCGACTCGCTGCTGTCGGTGGCCCGCCGCTCCGGGGTCCCGCTCACCGACGCCGACGCCGACGCGTACGTGGCCGAGCAGGCCGTGGCGGCCGAGCTGATCGGGTGCGAGCCCGCCGACGTGCCGCGCTCGGTGACCGACCTGGCCGACTACTTCGACCGGGTCATGCCCGAGCTGGCGATGACCGGACCGGCGCGCGAGGCCGCACGCTTCGTCGTCGTCCCCCCGATGCCCGGGTGGGTGCAGCTGCTCACCCCGGCCCGGCCGGCCTGGGCCGGGCTGGCCTCGCTGGGTCTGGCCACCCTGCCGCGGTGGGCCCGGTCGATGTACGGGCTGCCGGGGCTGGCGATCACCGAACCGGCGACCACCGCCTCGCTGCGCGCCTTCCGGGCGACCACCCTGGCCGTGCCGCCCCGGGTGCGGGAGAACCCGACCCTGCGCGCGGCACGGAGAAGGACCCTGGTGCCCCCCACCCCTCGCTGACGCTCGGCGCGGGCCCCTGCACCAGGGCCGTTCCATCACGTCACCGGCAGGAAGCTCCACGGTTCGCGTGCCGGGGTGGCGGCCTGCCCGGTCGGGCAGGACCGGCGGAAGTCGCACCAGCCGCACTGCTGGCCGGGGACCGGCGGGAACGCCTCGTCGACGTCGGCGCCGTCGTCGCGGGCCTGGGTCGCCGCCGTGATGTCGGCGGCGACGTCCTCGGCCCGGCGGACGTGGTTGGCCAGCGACTTCTCGGTGTGCTCGAACGCCGCCACGGTGCCGCTGGGCAGGTGGTGCAGCTCGACCCGCGTGCAGGCCCGGCGCAGGGTGCGGCGCACGCCCAGCACGTACAGCGCCAGGGCCGGTGACCCCCGCGCCTCGTCGTCGGTGCTGGGGTGCCGGCCGGTCTTGTAGTCGACCACCACCAGCTCGTCGCCGCGGGCGTCGATCCGGTCGACCCGGCCGCTGACCGCCAGCCGCTCGGTGGTCGCCGCGACCTGGCGCTCGGTGCCCACGGGCTCGTCGGTGGGGTCCATCGTCGGCACGTAGTCGTCCAGCCACCCGGCCGCGCGGGCCCGCCAGGCGGCGGACTGCTCGTCGTCGGCGAAGCCGGTGGCCGACCAGTGCCCGTACAGCAGCTGCCGGGCCGCCCGCGGGGTGCGCTCGGGCACCGGCAGCTCCCACCACGAGCGCAGCGCGGCGTGCACCGCCGACCCGACCGTGTTGTGCGCCCACGGCGGGCCCTTGGGCGGGGTGGGCCGCTCCAGGTAGGCGAACCGGTAGCGCCGCGGGCAGTCGGAGAAGCTGGCCAGCTTGCTCGGCGTGGCGGGGAACAGCCTGCGGGGCATGCCGGGCATCTCGAGCTGTCCGGTCATGCCCGGCACCGTATCCCGCGGGTCCGACAGACCTCAGTCGGCGAACGGGACGCTGCCGGTGCCCGCCGCGACCAGTCGCTCGTACTGGTCGGGCCCGGTGGTGCAGGCCGCGATCGGGGTGCGCTTGTTGGTGCCGTGGTAGTCGCTGGAGCCGGTCACCAGCAGCCCGAGGTCGGCGGCCAGCCCGCGCAGGTGCGCCCGGTCGGCCGGGGCGTGGTCGGGGTGGTCGACCTCCAGCCCCAGCAGGCCCCCGTCGGCCATCGCGGCCAGCGCCTCGTCGCCGACCACCCGGCCGCGGGACCGGGCCAGCCCGTGCGCGAACACCGGCACCCCGCCGGCGGCCCGCACCAGCGCGATGCCGTCGAGCACGTCGGTGTCGGCCTTCGCCACGTAGTAGGGGCTGGTGTGGTGCAGCGGCCCGGCGAACGCCTCGTCCACCGACCCGACGACGCCGGCCTCGACCAGGGCGCGGGCCACGTGCGGTCGACCCACCACGCCACCGGCGCTGCGCTCGACGATCCCGTCCCACGACACGGCGTGCCCGTCGGCCACCAGGGCGGCCACGATCCGCTCGCCCCGGGTCAGCCGCTCGGCGCGCAGCCGGGCCCGCTCGGCCGCCAGCTCGGGGGCCGCCGGGTCGAACAGGTAGGCCAGCAGGTGCACGCTGATCGGCGCCCCCTGGGCGGGGAACCAGCGGCAGGACAGCTCCATGCCGGGCACCACGGTCAGCCCCGCCGGACGTGCCGCGCGGACGACGTCCCACCCGTCGGTGGTGTCGTGGTCGGTGAGGGCCACCACGTCCAGCCCGGCGGCGACCGCCGCGGCGAGCAGGTCGGCCGGGGACTCGGTGCCGTCGGACACGGCCGAGTGGGTGTGCAGGTCGATGCGCATCGGGTCCAGCCTGCCGCACCGGGTCAGCTGCTGCGCGTCGCCCGACCGCGCGGGTAGGCGCTGCGGAACCCCGGGATGGGGCCGGTGCTGTGCCGCTCCGGCGCGGCCGGCGCCGGCGTCCGCGGCTCGGGGCGTCGGGTCGGGTCCCCGCCCTCCTCGTCGTCCCCGCCGCCGCGGCCGGCGTCGCTGGGGAACAGCAGACCGCTGATGTCGTCGTAGATCTTCTTGGCGTCGGGCAGGTAGGTGATCTGGGACAGCGCCTGGTCCTGCCCGGCCGACTCGAACCGGAACCCGCCGTAGCCCAGCACCTGGCCGACCAGGGTCTCCTGGTAGGTCAGGTCGGTGATGCGGCGCAACGGCATCACCGCGACCTTGCGCACGAACACGCCCGAGCTCAGCAGCACCCGGCGCTTGGTGACCAGGAAGTGCCGGACCCACCACTCGCCGGCGGCCAACCCCAGGTAGCCCAGCGCGCCCAGGGCGATGGCCAGCCCGAGCAGCACGGTGAACCGGTTGTCCGGGTCCGCCGCCAGCACCCAGACCCCGGCCAGCAGCACGGGCACCCCGCGCACGGCCGGGCGCACCAGCGCGGCCCAGTGCCGACGCTGGTTGACCACCGCCTTCTCGCCGGGCAGCAGGTAGCGGCCGGCGTCCCGCCCGAGGGGCGCGGACGTCCGGGGACGCGTCATCGCCGTGCCACCGCCGGGCGGGTCAGAACAGGGAGCCGACGAACGTGGACAACTGCCCCGCCGCGTCGGCCAGGGCCGTCCCGGTGGTGCGGACGATGTCGGCAGACCGCTCCGGCTGCGAGATCACGTAGAACAGCACGAACGCGATGACGACGAAGCTGAGCAGCTTCTTGACGTTCACCCGACACCTCCTCCTCGACGACCCCGTGGACCGCGGACCACATGGGTAACACAGGCCGCAGCAGTCACGGGCGCGCCACGCCGCCGATGTCAGGCACCGGGCAGGAAGTGTTCACCGGGCGGCGCGAGCGGGAGGTCCGGCGGCACCCGGTCGCGCAGGTCGGTGAGCACGAGGTCCTCGGCCAGCAACCACGCGGCGGTGGCCGGCCACGTCACGAGCCACAACCAGACGCCGAAGGCCTCGCCCACGAAGGCCGACCGGTCGGCGGTGGTGGGGACCGACCACAGCGCGGCGCGCTGCCCGGCGGCCGTCACCGACGCGCTGGACGCCCCCGCGAGCAGCTCCCCCGGGTCCAACCACGGCAGGCCCGCGTACCCCGCCCCCAGCCCGGTGCCCGGCTCCTCGGCGACCAGCACCAGCTCGGCCGCTCCCCCCAGCGGCGCCGGGCCCGCGCAGTCGACGACGATGCCGCGCGCGCCGGCCTCGCCGCCCCAGGCCACCCCGGTCACCGCCCACCCCGCCGGCATGGGGTCGGGCACCCAGGCCGGCACCCGCGCGTCCAGGCAGACCGCCGCCAGCGTGTCGTGGGCGAGCACCGCGCTGTGGTGCAGCGGGGTCACGGCACCGTGCAGGTGGCACCAGGCTTCGTCGGACCCGGGGCGGGTCGGGATGTCACCACCGCACCGAGGGCACACCGGACCGACGTTCATCCCGCCCACCGTCTCGGTCCGGGCCCCCTCCTGTCAACGACACTGGGCACGTGGACCCGGTGGCGTGCGTGGGTGGGGTCGTGCACGACGCGACCGGACGACTGCTCCTGGTGCAGCGCGGCCACGACCCCGACCGGGGGGCGTGGTCGGTGCCCGGGGGCCGCGTCGAGCCCGGCGAGGACGACGCGACCGCCGTCGTCCGGGAGGTGCTGGAGGAGACCGGCCTGCACGTGGTGGCCGGCGCCGAGGTCGGCCGGGTCCTGGTGCCGGCCGGCGCGCCGGTCTACGAGGTGGTCGACCTGGCCTGCACGATGGTCGACCCCGGCGCCGTCCCCGTGGCGGGGGACGACGCCGCGGACGTGGCCTTCGTCGACCTGGCCGGGCTCGGGCAGCTGCGCTGCACCCCCGGTCTGGTCGAGGCCCTGACCCGGTGGGGCCAGCTGCCGCGCTGCTGACACAGCGGCGGACGAACCGGCGGCGGACGACCTAGCGGCGGACCGGCTCGGGACGGCCGGGCTGCTCGCCGCCCCGGGCGTCGCCGTAGGAGCGCTTGGGCACCATCACCTTGCGCCGGAAGACGCAGACGACGGTGCCGTCCTGCTTGTAGCCGATGGTCTCCACGTGCACGACGCCCCGGTCGTCCTTGGACCGGGACTCGGTCGTGTCCAGCACGGTGGTCTCGCCGTAGATCGTGTCGCCGTGGAACGTGGGGGCCACGTGCTTGAGCGACTCGACCTCCAGGTTGGCGATCGCCTTGCCGCTCACGTCGGCCACGCTCATGCCCAGCAGCAGCGAGTAGACGTAGTTGCCGACGACCACGTTCTTGCCGAACTCGGTGGTCTCGCCGGCGAAGTGCGCATCCAGGTGCAGCGGGTGGTGGTTCATGGTGATGAGGCAGAAGAGGTGGTCGTCGTACTCGGTGACCGTCTTCCCGGGCCAGTGCTTGTAGACCGCACCGACCTCGAACTCCTCGTAGTACCGGCCGAACTGCACGGATGGGCTCCTGTCGTCGTTGACCTGGACGTTCCCTGCGCGGGTGACCGCATCGGGCCGTCGGCGATCCTACGATGGGCCGGTGACCCTCCAGACCGCACCCGACGTGCAGGCCGAACCGGAGGTCGTGCGGCTCGGTGCCGCCGGACGACGGGCCCGGCTGGCCGCGGCCGCGGTCGTCCTGGCCCTCCTGCTGGCCGGCAGCGTGTGGGGCGACGACTCCGAGTTCCCGTTCGGCCCGTTCCGCATGTACTCCACCCGGGCCGACCCGGACACCCCGGTCGTCTCCACCCGGGTGGTCGGCGTGACGGCGGCCGAGGAGGAGGTGCGGCTGTCCGGCGGCGAGGTCGGCCTGCGCCGGGCCGAGTTCGAGGGCCAGCTGCCCCGGCTGGTCGACGACCCCTCGCTGCTCGGGCTGCTCGCCGAGTCCTACGAGTCGCGGCACCCCGGCGGCCCCGAGCTCGTCCGCGTCGAGGTCGTCCAGCGGCACATCGAGCTCGCCGACGGCGAGCCGACCGGGGCCTACACCGACGACGTCCTGGTGTCCTACGACCTGGACGGTGCCCCGTGAGCGCCGCGCCGCAGCTGGCCGTGCGCCCCGAGACCGAGCCCGCGGTGCCGCTGACCCCGCGCTGGTGGTTCCGCCCGGTGCCGCTGGCCCGCATCGCGGTCTTCCGGACCATCGCCTACCTGTTCGTCCCGGTCGACGTCTTCCTCACCACCGCGTGGGTCAAGGCGCACGCCGACGTCCCGACCGAGTACTACCAACCGCTGCTGATCGGGCGGATCCTGCACCTGCCCACCCCGACGCACACCGTCGTGCTGGTCGTGCAGTGGGCCCTCGTCCTCGCCGCGGTCGTCGCGGCGAGCGGACGGGCACCCCGGCTGCTGGGCACCGCCGTCTTCCTCCTGTACGCGGAGTGGATGGTCATCGCGATGAGCTACGGCAAGGTCGACCACGACCGGATCGCCTACCTCGTCGCCCTGGCGGTGCTGCCCACCATCGGGGTGGCCCGCTGGCGCGACCGCCGGTCGTCCCAGGCCGCCGGGTTCGGGGCCGCGGCGATCCTGGTCACGGTCATGCTCACCTACTTCCTGGCCGCCTGGGCCAAGATGCGGTTCGGCGGCTGGGACTGGGCCACCGGCTCCACCCTGACCCGCGCGATCGTGCGCCGCGGCACCGACCTGGCCACCTGGACCCTGGACGTGGCCTGGCTGCTGCCGGCGGCCCAGTGGGCGATGCTGGCCTTCGAGTTCCTCTCACCGCTGATGCTGCTGGTGCGCAGCGACCGGGCCCGGATCGGGCTGGTCCTGTTCCTGCTCGGCTTCCACGTCATGGTCTACGCCGGCGTCGGCATCATCTTCCTGCCGCACTGCATCGCGATCCTGTCGATCCTGCCGTGGGAGCGCCTGCGGCGGGCCCGTGCGGTGGCCGGCCCGCCGCCGGTCGCCGTCCCCGCGGGGGACGGCGACCGGCCGGGCTGACCCCGATCAGACCATCGCACCGATCCGGGCGGCCATCTCGGCCTCGTGCTGCTGGTAGGCGTTGCCCACGTCGGTGAGCAGCCGGCCCATGCCCGAAAGGGCCTCGCTCACGCCCGCGCTGCCGGCCCGCCACTGGTCGTACAGGGCACGGAACTGGACGGCGGCCGCGCTGTCGGTCCACCCGTCGGTGACCCCGGTGTCGATGCCCGAGGACAGCGTGCCCAGCCGGGCCGACTGCTCGGCGGCCTCCCCCTGGCACTGCGCGGCCATGGCCTGCAGGGTGGCGATGTCGACCTTCATGGTTCCTCCTCGTCCGGGCACCTCCCGGTCGAGCGGGGACGGTAGGTCGGCGGCGCCGTCCGCACCGGTCGCCGTCCACAGTCCGGGCACCTGTCCACAGATCCGCCCGGGCACCCCCGCCGGCCGGTCGGTCGGGGCACCCTCCCCCTGTGCCCGACAGTCCCCCGCCCGAGGTGGTCGCCCGCCGGTGGACGCTGCGCACGGAGTCGGGCGACGTCGACGTCGAGGTCACCGGCCCCGACGGGGCTCCGCTGCACGACGTCCGCGCCGCCCTGGCCACCGCCGGGGTCCCCGTGGCGGAGCTCTGGGCCGGGTCCCGCCCCCTCCCCGACCGGACAACCCTGGGCGACCCGGCACTGCGGCACGGTGCCCGGCTGGGTGCCGACCGCCCCGGCCCGCGCGGCGGCGGTCCCGGCGGAGCCCTCGAGCTGCACGTCTGCGCCGGTCCCGGTGCCGGCCGCACCCTCGCGGTGGCGCAGGGGGTGCTGGTGGTCGGGCGGGGACGCGGACCCGCCGCCTCGCCGTCCCCCCGGCTGGCACTGCCCGACACCGAGGTCTCCCGCGAGCACGTGGAGGTGGCCGTGACCGCGACCGGGGTGACCGTGCGCGACCTCGGGTCGGCCAACGGCACCCGCCTCGCCCGCACCGCCGCGACCGGGGGCGGTGAGCACGCGGTCGGTCCCGATCCGCTGCCCTGGCCGCTGGGGGCGGTGCTGCGGATCGGCTCGAGCTCCGTGCGGCTGGCCGCGCCGGGCGGTCCGCCGGCGGTCACCGAGGCGGCCCCCGGTGGCCGGTTGTCGGCCAGAGCCCCCGTCCGTCCGGTGCACCCGGCCGTCGCGGAGGTGGTCGTCGAGGAGCCCGACGCACCGGCCGAGCCACCCCGGCGACAGCTGGCCTGGCTGGCCATCGCCCTCCCGGCCGCGGCCGGGGTCACGATGGCCTGGGTGCTGGCGGCGCCCCAGTTCCTCCTGCTCGCGCTGCTGAGCCCGATGGCCGCTCTGGGCAGCTGGGCCGGCGACCGCTGGTCAGGACGGCGGGGGCACCGGCGCCGCACCGCGGACCACGGGGTCGCCCTCGCCGAGGTGACCACCCGGATCACGGCGGCCGTGGCCGACGAGCTCGCCGTGCGCGACCGACGGGCGCCGGACCTGGCCCAGCTGGCCGCCGCCGCCCGGCGCCGATCGGGCCCGCTGTGGGAGCGCGGCCCGGGCGACCCCGACCTGCTGGTCCTGCGCGTGGGCACGGGTCCCGGGCCCACCGCCGTCCTCCGCCGGCCGCCCGGCTCCCCGGGGACACCGGAACCGGCCGACCGCCTGCCCGTCACCGTCGACCTGCGCGGCCGGTGGCTCGACCTGCACGGGCCCCGCGGCACCGTCCTGGGGGTCCTCCGCGCGCTGGTCTGCCAGACGGCGGTGCTGCACCCGCCGGATGCCGTGCCGATCACGGTGCTCGCCGCCGCCGGCGAACTCCCCGACTGGCGCTGGACCCGCTGGCTGCCGCACGTCGGCGTCCTGCCCGGGGCCCACCCCACCGCCGTCGGCTCCGGCCCGCACCTGGTCGTCGTCGACACCGGGCACGCCGGCGAGCTCGACGCCGCGGCCCGCACCTGGGTGGCACGGATGGTCGACGCCGGCGCCGCGGTGGTGTCCACCGGCGGCCCGTCCCGCGACGGCCAGGACCGGGCGGTGCTCGACGTGGTCGGCGGCACCGGCGGCCGCGCGCGCCTGCACCGACCCGGCCGGCCCGACCAGGACCTCGACCTGGACCTCGCCGACGAGGAGGTCGGCGGTCAGGTGGCGGCCGACCTGGCGCCGCTGACGGTGCCCCGGGGACCGGCGGGGATCCCCGGCCAGGTCCGCTGGCGGGACCTCGTGGCCACCACCCCCACCCGGTGGTCCAGGAGCCGGTCCCACCTCACCGCCCTCCTCGGCACCGGGCCGGCGGGGCCGGTCGTGCTGGACCTGTGCGCGGACGGCCCGCACGCCCTCGTCGCCGGCACCACCGGGGCGGGCAAGTCCGAGCTGCTGCGCACGACGGTGCTGAGCATCGCTGCGGCCCACCCGCCGGACCTGTGCAGCTTCCTGCTGGTCGACTACAAGGGCGGGGCCGCCTTCGCCGAGGCCGCGCAGCTGCCGCACACGGTCGGTGTCCTCACCGACCTCGACGGCGCCTCGACCGCCCGGGCGCTCCGCTCGCTGGGGGCCGAGCTGACCCGGCGGGAGCGGCTGCTGGCCGACCACGGCGCGCGCGACCTCACCGACCTCGACCCGGGGGTGCTGCTGCCCCGGTTGGTGATCGTGGTCGACGAGTTCGCCACCCTCGGCGACGAGCTGCCCGGCTTCGTGCCGGGTCTGGTGGCCATCGCCCAGCGCGGCCGGTCGCTGGGGGTGCACCTGGTGCTGGCCACCCAACGGCCCTCGGGCGTCGTGAGCCCCGAGATCCGGGCCAACTGCACCGTGCGGCTGTGCCTGCGGACCACCGACGAGGCCGGCTCCCGCGACGTCCTGGGCGTGCCCGACGCGGCCTGGATCCCGGTCGACCGACCGGGCCGGGGCCTGCTCCGCGTCGGTGCCGGCGCGCCGGTGCCCCTGCAGGTGGCGCGGGTGGGCACCGCTGCACCGCCCACCGGTCGCGCACCGGTGACCGCCCGGCGCTGGCGGTGGCCGGTCGACCCGGTCGACGACCTGGCCGCCGAGCCCACGGAGCGCACGGACCTGGCCGCCGAGGTGGCCGACCTGCGGGCCCGGGCGGACGCCGAGGGGCTCCCCGTCCCACCGCGGCCCTGGCTGCCCGTGCTGCCCGACCGGGTCGAGCAGCCGCTGCCCGGGGCCGACCCGGCGCGGGCGCCGGGCCTGCTCGCCTGGGGGCTGGTGGACCGGCCGGCGGTGCAGCGGCAGGACCCGCTGCTGGTGGACCTCGCCGCCGGGGGTGGCTGGCTGGTGGTCGGCGGTCCGGGCAGCGGCCGCAGCACCGCCCTGCGGACGCTGCTGGCCGAGGCGGTGCACCGGCTGACCCCCGCGGACGTGCACGTGCACGCCGTCGACCACGCCGGCGGGGCCCTCACTGCGGCCGTCCGCGGCGGTCCGCTGACCGGCACCCACCTGCAGCGCGGGGACGGCCACCGCCTGCAGCGGCTGCTCGGCCGGTTGCAGGAGGAGGTGGACCGACGGCGAGCTGGCGACACCCCGGCGCCCCACCTGCTCCTGCTCGTCGACGGGGTCGACTCCGTCTGGTCCTCCCTGGAGGAGCTGGCCCCCGGCACCGGCGGGGCCGCCCTGCTCCGCCTGCTGCGCGAGGGCGCGGCCGTCGGCCTGACCGCGGTGCTCACCGCCGACCGCGTGCTGCCGGGCGGCCGGTGGGCCGGGGCCGCCGCGCACCGGTTGGTGCTCCCCCTCGCGGACCGCGCCGACTACGCCGCCGCCGGGGTGCCCGCCCGGGTCGTCCCCGGCCACCGGCCACCGGGCCGGGCACTGCTGGACGACGACGCCCTCGAGGTCCAGCTGGCCCTCCCGCGCGCGCTGCCGGTCGTGGCGGCCCACCCCGTGCCCGGGCGGATCGCGGTCGTGCAGCTGCCGCCGGACCCACCCGCACCTGATGTCCCGACCCTCCGGCCCGGGGTCGTCGCCCTCGGTCCCGGCGGCGACGACGGCAGCCCGGTGCTCCTGGACCTGGTGCGCACGGGCGGGCTGCTGGTCGCCGGGCCACCGGGGAGCGGTCGCAGCAGCACGCTGGCCGCGCTGGCCGGCCGGCTGGCGGCCGGTGGGACCCCGGCGGCGTTCGTGGTCGGACCCCGCGAGCGCCTCGGTGTCCCGCTGCCCCACGGCGTGCTCGCCGTCGTGCCCGACCGGGTGGTCGAGCTGCCGGCGTGGGCGGCGGCAGCCGGGTCGCCCGCCGTCGTCCTGGTCGACGACCTGGGCCATCTGCCCGACCCGGTGCTCGACGCGCTGGCCGGCCTGACCGCCCCGGGGGCGTCGACGGTGCTGGTCGCCGCGGCGACCCCGGCCGACGTGGCGGGCACGTTCCGCGGGCCCGGACCTGCGCTGCGCCGCACCCGCACGGCACTGCTGCTGCAGCCGGCGCGGGGCGACGCCGAGCTGCTGTCGCTGCGGATCCCGCGCGCCGACCTCCCGGCCCGTCCGGGCTCGGGCTGGCTGGTCACCGCCGGTGCCGTCACCCGGGTGCAGGTCGCCAGGTGACCCGCCGGGACGGCCCCGTCCCGGGGCCCCGCGTCACAGCAGGTCGAGGGCCGGGCCGATCTCCTGCGTGGCGTACCAGGCCAGCTCGTGGCCCTCGGCCTGGTCGACCACGAACTGGGCGTCCTCGCTGCCCAGGTCGGCCTCCAGCACGACGCCGACCGCCTTCGCGACGTCCGCCTCGGCCTCGGTGACGTCGATGTGCGCGCTGGCGACGTCGGCCATCGCCACGTCGGTGGTCGCCCGGGCGGCACCCCGGTCGGTGTCGGGGTCGCCCAGGGGCACCACCGCGTCGTCGGGCAGGTCCGCCGCGACGACCACCCGCCGCCGGGCCGCGGTGGGGTCGACGTCCACCAGGCGCAGGCTGGCCCGGGCCGCCGCCAGCAGGGCCGCGTACTCGAGCTCCTCCTCGTCGGCGTCGCCGGAGTCGTAGAACCCCCGCAGCTCGGGGGTCACCGCGAACACCGTCAGCGGTCCGGTGAGCCGGCCGTCGTCGAGGAGGCGGCGCAGGACGGTGGTCGTCGCCGGCAGGTACACGCGCATCGCACCAGTGTCGCCCACCGGGGGTCAGGTCTCCCGGGTGGTGTCCACCAGGTCGGCGACCTCCTGCTCGATGAGGTCGGCCAGGACGTCGACGTCGCTCACGGAGTCGCGGTCGGCGTTGAGCCCGAAGTAGACGGTGCCGTCGTAGCTGGTCAACCCGATGGCCAGGCCCTGCCCCCGGGCCAGCGGCACCACGGGGAACACCTCGAGCATCCGCGCGCCCGCGGCGTACAGCGGCACCTGCGGACCCGGCACGTTGGTGACCACCAGGTTGAACAACCGGCGGGAGAGCCCGCTGGCGGCCCGGGCGCCGAGCGCGTGCAGGGTCGGCGGGGCGAACCCCGACAGCGCGACGAGGGTGTCGGCCCCCACCGACTGGCCGCCCTGGGCCGCACCGCGCATGGCGTACCCGATGCGGGCCACGCGGACCCGGGGGTTCGGCTCGCCCACCGGCAGGTCCAGCAGCAACGAGGACACGACGGTCCCCTCGTCGTCCTCGGCGTCCTCGGGCCGCACGGACACCGGCACGAGCGCGCGGATCGAGGTCGACCCGACCACCGGTTCGCCGCGGGACAGCAGCCACTCCCGCAACGCCCCGGTGACCGTGGCCAGGAGGACGTCGTTGACGGTGCCGCCCAGGGCGCGGCGCACCGCCTTGAGCTCGTCGAGGTCGGCCCGGGCGACCGCGACCCGGCGCTGCCGGCCGATGGACCCGTTGAGCGGGCTGGTCGGCGCGGGCCGGACCGTGGTGCGGGCCAGCGCGCTCAGCACCGAGGTGGCCGTGCCGGCCAACCGGCCGACGGTCGCCCGGAGGTCCCCCGTCGCGGTGCGCACGGTGTCCAGCACCGCGGTGGGCCGCTGGACCGCCTCCTCGACGGCCTCCCACACCAGGCCGACCGGCCCCGGGGGACGCCGCGGCCGCCAGTCGTCGGGCGGGGCCGGCCGGTCGGCGGGCACCGGGGCGTCGTCCAGGATCACCTGGCCGATGTCGATCGCGGTCAGCCCGTCGACGAGGGCCGGGTGGGTCTTGGTGACGACGGCGATCCGGTCGCCGGCCAGCCCCTCGACCAGGTACATCTCCCACAGCGGACGGGAGTGGTCCAGCGGCCGGGCGGTCAGCCGGGCGACGAGGTCCAGCAGCTGCTCCTCGGTGCCCGGCCGGGGCAGCGCCGAGCGGCGCACGTGGTAGGTGACGTCGAAGTCGGGGTCGTCGATCCAGGCCGGGTTGGCCAGGTGCCCGGGCACCTCGACCACCTTCTGCCGGAACCGGGGCACGAGCACCAGGCGCGAGCTGACCAGCTCGACCAGGTCGTCGTGGTCCAGGCCGCCCCGTGGGGACTCGAGGACCAGGAACCCCGCCACGTGCATCGGGGTGTCGGCGTCCTCGAGGTACAGGAACGACGCATCCAGCGAGGTCAGCCGGTCGACCACGGTGCTCCCTCCGTCGGGGGCCCCAACCTACGCACCCCGGTCAGCGTCGGCGACGGCTGCGTCCGGGGACCGGGACCCCGGTGAGCTCCGCGGTGAGGGAACGCAGGGCGGTGCGCAGCACCGACCGCTCGGCGACCTCGGCCAGCGTGCGGCCGGCGGCCAGCGCCGCATCCGTGGCCCGCCGGTCCGCGGGGAGGAACCCCACGACGCGGGCTCCGGTGAACCGGGCGAGCGCGGAGCCGATCTCCTGGCGCGGATCGCCCGGCACCGGCCCGCGGCGGACCTGGTTGACGACGACGCCCGGCTCGACCGCGGGCAGCACGTCGCGGAGCTGGCCCAGCGCCCGGACCGTCCGCTGCAGCGCCACCGGGTCCGCGCCGCTCACGCACAGCACGGTGTCGGCCTGCTCCAGCACCGTGGTGGTGACCCCGTTGCGCCGGGGCGCGGCGGTGTCGAAGGACAGCTCCTCGTCCTCCTCGACGCAGAAGGCGCAGTCGACCACGGTCAGCGCGGACAGCCGGCGGGCCTGCTCCAGGACCGCCCCGACGGCCTGCGGCCGCAGCTCGGGCCACCGGTCGGCCCGGGCCAGCCCGGTGAGGACCCGCAACCGCGGCGTCACCGCCCACGCCAACCGGGCCAGCCGGGCGACGTCCAGCCCGCCGGCGGTCGCCTGCCGGGCCGCGGCGGACAGCCCGGGCGACTCGTCGAGCAGGCCGAGCGCCTGGGCGACGACGCCGCCGTAGACGTCGGCGTCCACGAGCAGCGTGGAGATGCCCAGCCGGGCTGCCTCGTCGGCGAGGCCGACGGCCACGGTGGTGCGACCGGGGGCGCCCGTGGGACCCCACACGGCGATGACCCGTCCGCGGCCGGCCGGTCGAGCGGCGGGGTCGTCGGGCACGCCCAGGGCGGGCAGGGCGGCCCGGGGGTCGCCGACGTCGTGACCGACCGACCCGCGCCCGGCGGGGACGCCGGTCACGGCCTCGCGGAGGGCGGTGGCGATCCGGGCGGCGTCGGTGTCGGCGGGGAGGACCCGTCCCACGCCCAGCTGGCGCAGGCGGTCGGCGGCGGCGGTGTCCCCCGGCTCGACGAGCCCCACGACGGCGACGCCGGCGGCGAGGAGCCGGGCGACCGCGTCGCCGTCGAGGCGGCGCAGCTCCGCCGACAGCAGCACGGCCTGCCCGGTGCCGGTGCCGGCCGCGGCCAGCAGGTCGGCGACGTCGACGCACCGGCGGACCACGGTCACCCCGTGGTCGGCCCGGTCGAGGGCACCGACCAGCTCGGACTCCCAGGCCGCGCCGGTGACGGCGGTGAAGACCTGCAGCGCCATCAGCCGGTCGGCCCCGCCGTGGTGGGCGTGGGCACGGCGGTGGGCCCAGCGGTGGGCACGGCGGTGGGCACGGTGACCGGGGCCCCGGCGCCGTCCGCGCTGTCCCGCACGACCACGACCAGCGCCCGCCCGCCGACGGCCGCCAGCACGTCGGGGACCTCGTCGGCGGCCACCCCGACCACCACCTGGATGGTGGTGGAGCTGGTCGACAGCACCCCCTCGCCCCGGTCGGACACGGCCTGCACGGTGGCGCCGCCCACCACGAGCGACACGTCGCCGGACACGTCGGTGGCCCCCGCGGCGGGGTCGGCCACCGCGTACACGTCGACCACCTGGCCCCGCACCAGCCCCGGCGGGGCGTAGCCGGCCTGCACGGGGAGGGCGAGCTGCACCTGCCCGGACGCCGGGTCCAGCGCCGACCGCGGGACGAGCTCCCCGGCCAGGACGGTCCGGCCCAGCACCTGGCCGGCCGGGTCCGTCGACGTCGACAGGTAGCCCCCGGCGGCGTCGTCCAGCCGGACCGACACCGCGACGAGGTCGTCGGCCCGCAGCACGGTGCCGGCGGCCAGGTCGCCGGCCGCGGCCCAGACGGGGACCGTCGCGTCGGCCGCGGTGACCACCCGGGCACCGACGAGCACCGACCCGAGCACCAGCAGGACGCCGAGCACCAGACGCAGGTCCAACCACCGCGGCGGCCGGACCCTGCGGGGCACCGGCCCCTCGGGCGGCGCGGCGCGGTCCTCGGCGACCCCCTGCATCGTGCTGGCGCTCATCCTGCTCCCGTCCGTGCCTGGTGGTGGCCGTCGCGGCCATCCAGGCGCGAACAGCTGCAGATGATGACGTACCGAGCCGTCCACGTGCAGTGGTTGTGGATGATCTGCCTGTGGATGCACCCGACCGGGTGGCGTCGGAGGTGCCAGACTGGCGTCCATCTCTGGAGGGAGACGACCGATCCCGATGGCAACGCCCCGATTCCTGACCCTCGACGACGTCGCCGAGACGCTGAACGTCTCGTGGTCGCAGGCCTACGCCCTCGTGCGGCGCAAGGAGCTCATCGCCATCCAGATCGGCGGCCGCGGGCAGTGGCGGGTCGAGCGCGACGAGCTCGAGCGGTTCATCCAGCAGAAGTACGCCGAGGCCCGGGGCACCACCCCGCCCCCGGTCGAGGCGGTCACCGGCCCGGAGGGCACCACCGGCACGAGCTGACCCGGCTCAGCCCGAGCCGGGCACCACCGACACGACGGCGGCGACGGCGTCGAGCAGCACGACCTGCACCGAGCGCACCGCTCCGCGGCGCCGGGGCTGGTCGAGGTGGTGCTCGGCGAGCTCCAGGAAATCGGCGCCCACCCGGTCGATCGTCCCGGTCAGCACCGTGCCGTCGTCCAGCCGGCACTGCACCGGCGCCCGGTCGCGGGCCAACCCCCGGACCGCCCGCCGCAGGTCCCAGGACCGCGCCACCGCCCCCTCCTCGACGGCGGCCGCGGTGGTCGCGCCGAGCCCGCCGACCACGCGGACGGCGCCGGCGGCCACCAGCACCTCCCTCCCCCGGTCGTCGGCCAGCAGCAGCCAGTCCGGCCCGACGTCGAGCAGCCGACCCGTCACGGACCCGGCGCCGCGGCACCCCACCCGGACCGGGTGACCCAGCGCGCCCCGGAGCCGGTCGACCCACCGGACGGCACCGGTCTCGGCCCGCGCGCGGGAGCCGGCCGCAGCGCGCTCGTCGGCTGCCTCCTCCGCCTCGAACGCGGCGTCCAGGTCGGCGAACAGCTGCTCCCAGCGCATGTCCGGCAGCGTATCCCGTCCACAGATGCATGCGTTTGGTTGCGTTTGCTTGCACTCATCCTGTTCGATGACGTCCACCACGAAGGAGGATCGATGACGGTGCGACGCTGGGCGACGACGACCGCGGTGATGGCGGCCGTCGGGCTGGGCCTGTGGGAAGCGGCTCCCACGGCCGCCGTCCTGGGTGCGGCCGCCGCGGACCCGCAGCGGATGGTCGACACCCAGGGACCCGACGCCCTGCTCCTGCTGCTCGCCTGGGCGCTCGCGGCCGGCTGCTGGGTCTGGGGCACCGTCGGGTTGCTGCTCACCGTCGCCGCCGCCGGCGGCGGGGTCGGGGCAGGCATCGCCCGCACGCTGCTCACCGTGGTCCTGCCGGCCGGACTGCGCCGGGCGGCCGCGCTGGCCGTCGGGGTCTCCCTGGTGGCCGCACCCGCCCTCGTCGTCGTCCCGCCCGGCGCGGTCGGCGCCGTGGTCAGCACGGCGGCGCACGGCGCACCGGCCGTCGTCCCCCCGACCGCGGCGTGGTCCGACGTCGGCACCCCGGCCCCCTCGACCGCGTGGTCCGACGTCGGCACCCCGGCCCCGGTCCCCGACTGGCCCGTCGCGGCACCGGAGGAGCACGTGGTCCTCCGCGGCGAGTGCCTCTGGGACGTCGCGGCGGCCTGGCTCGCCCTGCGGGGCCCGGCCACCGACGCGCAGATCGCGGACGCGGTGCAGGCCTGGTGGCGCGCCAACGCCGCCGCGATCGGCCCCGATCCCGACCTGCTGCTGCCCGGGCAGGTCCTGCAGTTCCCGCCCGCCCCCTGACCCCGTACCCACACCGCCGAGGAGCCCCGCGATGAGCACGCCCGCACCGATGCCCGCCCCCGCCCACCCCGCAGGTCCCGCCCGGCCGGGGCCGGTGCGCCTGTGGCTGGTCCCCACGCCGGGGCCGGCGCTGGACCCCGAGCCGGTCGTCCGCCTGCTCCGACCGGGGGTGCCCTCCCCGCGACCACGGCAGCTACCCGGTCCGCGACCGGGTGCGCCCCGCCCCGCGCCGGCGGCTCCGTCGCGGTCGCTGCCCGACCCGGCTCCGGTCGCGCACCGGCTGGTCACGATGACCCTCGAGGCGTTCAGCGGCCGGCGGTCCTTCGCCCAGCTCCGGGGCGCCTACACGCTGCCGGTGTTCACGGCCGTCAGCCGCGGACGGCGCCCGGCCTGGTGCGTCGACGGCACCGGCCCCCTGGTGGTGGGCACGGTGCGCGTCGCCGAACCGGTGGCCGGGGTCGCCGAGGTGTGCGTGGTGGCCCGGCGCAACGGGCGCGCGCACGCCGTGGCCGTTCGCCTGGAGGCGGTCGACGGCGCCTGGCGGTGCACCGCTCTCCAGGTCGGGTGAGGGCAGCGGATCCGTCGGGTCAGCCGGCGGTCCCGTGGCACTGCTTGTACTTCTTGCCCGACCCGCACGGGCACGGGGCGTTCCGGGCCGGAGCCTTGCTCCCGGTCACCGTGGCCGACTTCGCAGCACCGACCCGTCCACCCCGCGTCGGCTCCTCCGCGCCGTCGAGGGTGGGGGCCGAGTAGCTGAGCTGTGCAGCCGGCTTCGGCTCGTCGAGGCCCTTCACCGCCAACTCGGGGCCGGTGCCGGTGCGCGTCGGCGTGTCCTCCGACGGGGCCGTCGGAGCCGACGGAGCCGAGGTGCGGCGGGCCGTGCCGGCCGGGGCGCCGGTGTCCACCGCGGCGGCCGGCGAGGGCCCCTTCCAGGCGGCCGCGGCGGCCGCGGAGGCCTGGCGGGCCAGCACCCGCTCGTTGCCGGCGACGGCGCGCGCCAGCGCCTCGGCCTCGGCGGTGTCCTGCTTCGCCTTGGCCTCGGCCTCCTGCTGCTCCTTGGTCTTGACCTCCAGGTTGAACAGGAAGCCGACCGACTCCTCCTTGATGCCGTCGAGCATCGCGTTGAACATGTCGTAGCCCTCGCGCTGGTACTCCACGACCGGGTCGCGGTTGGCCATCGCGCGCAGGTGGATGCCGGCCCGCAGGTAGTCCATCTCGTAGAGGTGCTCGCGCCACTTGCGGTCCAGCACGCTCAGCAGCACCCGGCGCTCGAGCTCCCGGGTGACGTCGCCGCCCAGGGTCTCCTCGCGCACCTCGTACTGCGCCTGGACGTCGGCCAGGAGCTCGCGCTTGAGCACGTCGGCGGTGAGCCCGGACTGGTCGCCCTCGGAGTGCTCGGCGAGGAACTCCTCGACGGTGACCCCGACCGGGTACAGCGCCTTGAGACCGGTCCAGAGCTGGTCGAGGTCCCAGTCCTCGGCGTAGCCGGCCTCGGTGGCGCCGTCGACGTAGGCACCGACGACGTCGTCGAGCATCGACTCGACCTGCTCGTGGAGGTCCTCGCCGTCGAGCACCTTGCGCCGCTCGTCGTAGATGACGGTGCGCTGCCGGTTGAGGACCTCGTCGTACTTGAGGACGTCCTTGCGGGTCTCGAAGTTCTGCTGCTCGACCTGGGTCTGCGCCGAGCGGATGGCCCGGCTGACCATCTTGGACTCGATCGGCTGGTCCTCGGGGACCCGCAGGGTGGTCATCATCGACTCGAGCATCGGGCCGTTGAACCGGCGCATGAGGTCGTCGCCCAGCGACAGGTAGAACCGGGACTCCCCCGGGTCGCCCTGCCGGCCGGAGCGGCCGCGCAGCTGGTTGTCGATGCGGCGGCTCTCGTGCCGCTCGGTGCCCAGCACGTAGAGACCGCCGGCCTCGACGACCTCCTCGTGCTCCTTGGCGACCTGAGCCTTGGCCTGCGCCAGGGCGTCGTCCCAGGCGGCCTCGTACTCCTCGGGGGTCTCCGTGGGCGTCAGGCCGCGGGCGCGCAGCTCGTCGTCGGCGATGACCTCGGGGTTGCCGCCGAGCTGGATGTCGGTGCCGCGGCCGGCCATGTTGGTGGCCACGGTGACCGCCGCGAGCCGCCCGGCCTGGGCCACGATCGCGGCCTCGCGGGCGTGGTTCTTGGCGTTGAGCACCTCGTGCGGGATGCCCCGCTTGAGCAGCACCTTGGACACCATCTCGGACTTCTCGACGCTGGCGGTGCCGACCAGGACCGGCTGCCCGGCGTCGACCCGCTCGGCGATGTCGTCGACGACGGCGTCGAACTTGGCCTTCTCGGTCTTGTAGATGACGTCGGAGCGGTCCTCGCGGACCATCGGCCGGTTCGTCGGGATCGGCACGACGCCGACCTTGTAGGTCTGGTTCAGCTCGGCCGCCTCGGTCTGGGCGGTGCCGGTCATCCCGGCCAGCTTCTCGTAGAGCCGGAAGTAGTTCTGCAGGGTGATCGTGGCGAGGGTCTGGTTCTCGTCCTTGATCGCCACCTTCTCCTTGGCCTCGATGGCCTGGTGCATGCCCTCGTTGTAGCGGCGCCCGGCCAGCACGCGACCGGTGAACTCGTCGACGATGAGCACCTCGCCGTTGGTGACGATGTACTCGTGGTCCTTGTGGAAGAGCTCCTTGGCCTTGAGCGCGTTGTTCAGGTAGCCGATGAGCGGGGTGTTGACCGCCTCGTAGAGGTTGTCGATGCCGAGCTGGTCCTCGACGAACTCGACGCCCTCCTCGGTGATGGCGACGGTGCGCTTGGACTCCTCGACCTCGTAGTGCCGGTCGCGCTTGAGCAGCGGGGCGATCCGGGCGAACTCGCCGTACCACTTGGCCGACTGCTCGGCCGGACCGCTGATGATCAGCGGGGTGCGGGCCTCGTCGATGAGGATCGAGTCGACCTCGTCGACGATCGCGTAGTGGTGGCCGCGCTGCACCAGGTCGCCCTGGGTCCAGGCCATGTTGTCGCGGAGGTAGTCGAACCCGAACTCGTTGTTCGTGCCGTGGGTGATGTCGTGGGCGTACTGCTCGCGTCGCTGGGCCGGCTTCTCGCCCGACAGGATCGTGCCGACCGAGAGGCCGAGGAAGCGGTGCACCCGGCCCATCCACTCGGCGTCGCGCTTGGCGAGGTAGTCGTTGGTGGTGACCACGTGCACGCCGTCACCGGTGAGCGCGTTGAGGTAGGCCGGCAGCACGCCGGTCAGGGTCTTGCCCTCACCGGTGCGCATCTCGGCGATGTTGCCCAGGTGCAGCGCCGCCCCGCCCATGAGCTGCACGCGGTAGTGCCGCTGGCCCAGCGTGCGCCCGGCACCCTCGCGGACCACCGCGAACGCCTCGGGGAGCATGGAGTCCAGCGACTCGCCGTCGGCGTACCGCGCCTTGAACTCGTCGGTCTTGGCCTGCAGCTCGGCGTCGGTCAGGTCGACGACGTCGGGCTCGAGGGACTCGACCGCGTCGGCGATCTTGGACAGCCGCCGGACGAGCTTGCCTTCGCCCGCGCGCAGGATCTTGGAGAACACCACGGCACCAGAGTAGTGCGGCCCCGCCACCTGCTCGGGTGGGTGACGCACCTGTGCGGCAGCTCAGCGCAGGACGAGCGTCCCGGCCCGCGGGTCCAGGACGACCTCCTTCGCCCCCGTGCGCATGCCCTCGAGCACGGTGTCGACGACGGCCGCCAGGTCGAAGCCGGCCGGGAGCCGCGGCGGGGTGCCGGCGAGCGCCCGGTCGACCAGGCCGGTGTCCACGTGCGGTGGCTTCACGTCCAGGACGGCGAGACCGCGGGGGCGCAGCTCGCGGCGCAGCACGGATGCCCACGCCGACAGCGCCGCCTTGGACGCCGAGTACTCGGCCATGTGCAGGGTGGGCGCATCGGCCACGACCGCGGACAGCAGGACGACGGCCCCGCCGTCGGCGAGGGACGGGAGGGCGGCCCGCACCAGGCTCATCGGGCCCAGCGTGTTCACCGCGAAGAGCTCCTCCACGACGGCGTCATCGGCGTCGGCCGCCGGACCGAAGGCCACCAGCCCGGTCGCCACCACGACGGCGTCCAGGCCACCCAGGCCCTCCGCGGCTGCCGCGGCTGCTGCGCGGCCGGACTCGACGTCGACGACGTCCACCCCCTGGGCGGGCACACCGCCCAGGTCGGCGGCCAGCACCGCCAGCCGTTCCGGGTCCCGTCCGGCGAGCGCCAGCCGGGCGCCGGCGGCGGCCAGCCCCCGAGCCAGCGCACCACCCAGCACCCCGGTCGCGCCGACCACCCACACCCGTGCACCCTGGAGCTCCACGGGCCGATCCTCCCCCGACACCGGCACTTGCGCTGGTCAGAACGGCGCCCTAGGTGAGCCGTACGCTGCGCGGGTGACCCGCGACGAGCTGTCCGACGATCTGCGCGCCTTCTTCACCGAGCGGCACCTGGCGACGCTGACCACCCTGCGGGCCGACGGCACGCCGCACGTGGTCCCCGTCGGGGTCACCTTCGACCTCGACACGCGCACGGCGCGGGTGATCACCTCCGGCACGTCGGTCAAGGCCGGGCACGTGCGGGACGGGGGCGGCACCGCGCGGGTGGCGGTCTGCCAGGTGGACGGTCGGCGCTGGACGACGCTGGAGGGGGCCGCGACGCTGCGCGAGGACCCGGCATCGGTGGCCGACGCCGTGCAGCGCTACGCGGCGCGCTACCGGCAGCCGCGGGTCAACCCGGCCCGGGTCGTCCTCGAGATCACCGTGGACCGGGTCCTCGGCAACGTCTGAACGCGCCGCCGGGCCGCCCCGGTGCGGGACGGCCCGGCGGTGTCGGCCCCGTGCGGGGACCGAGGGGGTCCTGGTTCAGACGCGGGCGGGTTCCCGGTCCGCGGCGCCCGGGGCGACGTCGACGACGGGCTCGCCGGACAACCGGATCAGGCCGTAGTCGTAGGCGTGCCGGCGGTAGACGACCGTCGGCTGGCCGGTCTTCGCGCAGGCGAAGAGGAAGAAGTCGTGCCCGACCAGCTCCATCTCGTGCAGGGCCTGGTCCACCGTCATGGGTGTCGCCGGGTGCTGCTTCTCCCGGACCACCTGTCCGGGCAGGTGCTCGGGCAGGTCGGTGCGGTGCTCGCCCTCGGCGAGTGCCGCGTCCCGCTCGACCGCGGAGGCGGCGTCGGCCAGGGCGGCCGAGCCGTCGAGCCGCACGCTGGCCGGGGTGCGTCGGCCGTGGTGGACCCGGCGGCGGTCGGCCGCGCGCCGCAGCCGGTTCTCCAGCTTGCCGACCGCGGCGTCCAGCGCGGACTGGAAGTGCTCCGCGCAGGCCTCGGCCCGCACGACGGGGCCCTTGCCCCGCAGGGTGATCTCCACGCGCTGGCAGTTCGCGGACTGGCGTGGGTTCTTCTCGTGGAGCAGCTCCACGTCGAAGCGTTCGATCTTGGCGTCGAACCGCTCCAGCTGGCCGACCTTGTCCTCGACGTGCTGCCGGAAGTGCTCGGGCACCTCGACGTTGCGACCTCGGACCACGATCTCCATGTGACCTCCCGAACTCGGGTGTGATCGACCCGACGCTAGCCCTGGACCGCCCGGTCCGACAGTGGGGACCACGGTTTCCCACCCTCCTCAGGGGTGACGCACCGTGAACACCCCAGGTCCCGGCTCGACCACGGGTCGTGACCGGCCGCGCGGGGTCGCGGCGACGACCGCGGCGACGACCGGCGTGTCGTGGCGACCCGCCGACGGCAGGAGGACGGCGGCGGCCTCGGTCATCGACGCGCCGCTGCTGACCACGTCGTCGACCAGCACCACCAGGCCGCGACCGGGCCGCACCGGCGCGCGCAGCACGAACGTGCCGGCCAGGTTCGCCCGGCGCTGCCGGGCGTCCAGCCCGGCGGAGTCCCGGACCCGGCCGCGTCGGCCCAGCAGGCGCTCGGTGGTCGCGGGCACCCCGGCCCGCCGCAGCTCGCGCAGCGCTGCGGAGGTCAGCTCGCCGACGTGGTCCCGGCCCCGCTCGCGGAGGGCGGCCCGGCTGCTGGGCAACGGCACCAGCACCACCGGACCGTGGTCGCCGGCAGCCGCGCGGACGACCACCACGGCCAGGGCGAGGGCCGCGCCCAGCGGCGCCGCGAGCTCGGCCCGGCCGCGTTCCTTGAAGGCGTTGACCACCGGCCGCACGGGGCCGGCGTACGCACCGGCCGCGACCGTCGGCGGGAACCCGTCGGGGTGCCGGCGGGGGGTGGCCAGCCGGGGCCGGGAGAGCAGCGCGGCGCAGCCCGGGCACAGCTGGCAGCCCGGCCGGCCGCAGCCGGCGCAGACCCGGGGCAGCACCAGGTCGACCAGCGGTTCGACCACCCGGCGCAGCACCGGTGCAGCCTCCCCCGGCCGCGGGCACCACGACCTGCCGCCGTCCGGCCTGTGCACGGACCCCCGCGCTGTGGACGACGGCGCCCGCGCAGGACGTCGACGTGCAACGCTGCGCCGTCGGCCTGGTTCAGGGGCCCGGGGCGAGCGCAGCGAGTCGTGGGGGGAACCAGGTCCTCCTAGAGCGGGTAGAAGGGTGCCCCGCCCGGCAGCGGTTCCTGCCCGCGCACCAGGGTCGACCAGGTCCCCGACACGAGCTGCCACAGCGTCCCGGCCGCCACCACCAGGGGCGTGCGGCTCGGCGCGGCGGCCACCGCCGTGGGCTGGCCCGGCAAGCCGGACCGGCTCAGCGCCGTCAGGTCCCAGCCATCGACCCCGACCGACCACGGCGCGGTGCCGTCCTCGTCCTGCGCACCGGCGAGCACCACCAGCTCCGACGCGGTGCGCCAGCCGACGTCCACGACCTGGGACAGGTCCGGCGCCACCGCGCGCAGGTCGCCGAGGGTCACCTGGTCGTCACTGCGCGCCACGGTGCCCACCAGCAGCTCCCCGCCGTCGGGCCCGTCGACCACCACGGCGGCACGCACGCCGTCCGGCGAGAGCTGGAACACCCGCACGGTGCCCAGCTCGGGCAGCGCCGGGGCGCTCACCGACTGGGGCGACCCGGTCGCCGGGACGCGGATCACCTCACCGCCGTCGCGGACCGTCCAGACCTCGGGGCGGGTGGCCGCCGTCGTGGGGTCGGTGAAGGTGCCCGCCGTCAGCACGGGGGCGAGCGCATCGCCGTAGGGCCCGACCAGCAGGGTGGCCGTGCCCCCGGCGGCGGCGACCGCGACGGTGGTCCCGAGCTGGTTGGTGCGCGCGTCGGCGGTGACCGCGGCGGCGGACAGCCCGTACTGGCCCGTGCCCGCCGGGCCCGGGGCCGCGTCCCCCGCCGTGACGGTGCGCAGCGCGCCGCCGGCGACGTAGTGGCCGACCGACACCGCGGGGACCGCGTCGGGGTCGAAGGAGGCCCAGTCGTCCACGGTCTGCACGTCGGGCACCCCCGGCACGTCGACCGGGGCCCCGTCGACCGAGACCCGGACGGCGCGGACGTCGTCGAGCTGGTCCAGCGACCAGACCAGCTGGGCGCAGAGCACGTTGAGCGCGTCCGAGGTGCCGGCGGGCAGCCCGGTGAGGTCGACGGTGGCCACCTGCTGGTCGATCCGGACGTTGCTGCGCAGCTCGACCCCGGCCAGCGGGTTGGTGACCCCGGCCGACAGGGTCGGGGACGGACCGGTCAGCAGCCGGTCGACCAGGGCGGTCGCCTGGGACTCCCCCGAGACCAGGAACCGGGGGTCGGGGACGACCCGGGTGGCGGTCGGGTCCAGGAAGTAGGCGTTGACCTCGTCGTAGGTGCGGGCGAAGTCGGGTTCCAGCTGCAGCAGGCCGTCGGTCGGGTCGGTGATGCGCCACTCGCCGTCCTCCTGCACGAGGCGGAACGTCTGGTCGAACGACTGCCCGTCACCGGTGGTGAACGAGCCCTGCTCGTCGACCCTGCCGACCAGTCCGGCGGTGACGGCCACCGTCCCGTCGTCCGAGGCCACCGGGGCGTAGTCGGCGCTGATCACGGTGATGCCGTCGGTGTCGCGCCAGCTGTCGGCGGCGTCGGAGGTGAGGAACTGCCGCGCGACCGGGTGGTTGCGGGTGGTGCTGGCCATCGCGTCGACGAAGCCGCGCACCACCTCCTCGGGGCTGGCGCCGGCGACCGGGGGCAGCGCCTCGATGCCGACGTCCTCGGGCGGGTCGGCGACCTGGGTGATCGGCACCGGGTCCGAGCTGGTGGGCACCGTGCCGCACCCGCCCAGCAGGACGGCGAGCCCGACGAGCCCCGCGCGGGCCCTCACCGCGGGCTCCGCGGGCGCCGGACGACCACCGGGCGCAGCGGCAGCGGGGAGCCGGTCAGCTCGGCCCCGGCGGTCAGCGGCAGGGTCAGCCGGAACTGGGCGCCCTGGTCGGGCTGGCCCCACACCTGCAGCCAGCCCCCGTGCAGCCGGGCGTCCTCCAGGCTGATCGACAGCCCCAGACCGGAGCCGCCGACGGTCCGCACCCGGGCAGGGTCGGCCCGCCAGAACCGGTCGAACACGTGCTGGGCCTCCTCGGAGTCCAGACCGATGCCGTGGTCCCGGACGGTGACCGCGGCCGCCGTGCGGTTGGCCGCGAGGGTGAGCTCGACGGGCCGGCCCGCGCCGTGCTCGACGGCGTTGCCGACCAGGTTGCGCAGCACCCGCAGCACGCGCCGGGCGTCGATCTCGGCGATGACCGGCCGGTCCGGGGTGCGCACCTCCAACCGGCAGCCCAACCGGTCGGCCAGGGAGGACATGTCCTCGACCACCCGACCCAGCAACGGGGCCAGGGCCGTGGGCTCGGCCTCCAGCTGCGCGGCGCCGGCGTCGTAGCGGCTGATCTCGAGCAGGTCCGACAGCATCAGCTCGAACCGGTTGACCTCGGCGTAGAGCAGCTCCGCCGACCGGGCCACGTGCGGGTCGAAGTCGGCCCGCGACTCGTGCAGCACCTCCGCGGCCATCTGCACGGTCGTCAGCGGGGTGCGCAGCTCGTGGGAGACGTCGGAGGTGAACCGCTGCTGCAGCTGCGACAGGCCCTCGAGCTGGGTGATCTGCTTCTGCAGGCTGTCGGCCATGGCGTTGAAGCTGGTGGCGAGCCGGGCGAGGTCGTCCTCGCCGTTGACCACCAGGCGCTCCTCGAGCTGGCCGGCGGCCAGCCGCTGGGCGCTGCTGGCCGCACGCCGGACCGGGTCGACCACCAACCGCGTGACCAGCACGCCGATGCCCACCACGAAGAGGGTCAGCGCGATGCCGCTGATGGCCACGGTGCTGCGGACCAGGGAGAGCGTCTGCTGCTCCTGGTCCAGCGGGAAGGCGTAGTAGAGGTCGACCTGCTCGCCGCTCTGGCCGTCGATCGGCACGGGGGCACCGATCAGCAGCGTCGGCACCGCCCGCAGGGACTCGTCGTCGACCAGCGCGTACTGCCAGACCTGGGTGCCGTCGTCGACGGCGGCGGTGAGCTCGGCGGGGAGGTCCGGGTAGAGGTACTGCCGGCTGGCCACCGGGCGGGCGATGTCACCGGTGCGGTAGACCAGGGCGGTGTCGAAGTTGCCGGCCTCGCCGTTGCGGCTCTGCAGCTCGCGCACGGTGCGGGCCAGGGTCGAGCGCACGCTGGCGGCGTCGCCGGTGACGATGCCCGAGACCTGCGACTGCGCGTAGGCGACCCCGGCCTGCGCCTGGTCGATCGCGGCGGCGCGCTTGACGGTGAGCAGCTGCGTGCTGATCTGCTGGAACAGCACGACGCTGACCACCACGACGACCACCCCGGCCACCAGCATCGTGATCGCCCCGATGCGCAGCTGGAGCGAGGACCGCCAGGCGTGCCAACCCGCCGACGCCCAGCCACGCAGGCGCGCCCGGACGGTCGTCACCGACGGGTCATGCGGGGCCGGCCTTGTAGCCCACCCCGCGCACGGTCAGCACGACCTCGGGGCGTTCGGGGTCGCGCTCGACCTTGGCCCGCAGCCGCTGCACGTGCACGTTGACCAGCCGGGTGTCCGCGGCGTGCCGGTAGCCCCACACCTGCTCGAGCAGCAGCTCGCGGGTGAAGACCTGGCGCGGCTTGCGGGCCAGCGCCACCAGCAGGTCGAACTCCAGCGGGGTCAGCGCGATCGGCGCGCCGGCGCGGCTGACCTGGTGGGCCGGGACGTCGATGGCCAGGTCGCCGATCGTCAGCGTCTCGGCCTGGCCGGTCTCGCCGCGACGCAGCTGCGAGCGCACCCGGGCCACCAGCTCGACGGGCTTGAACGGCTTGGTGACGTAGTCGTCGGCGCCGGCCTCGAGACCCTGGACGACGTCGATCGTGTCGCCCTTGGCGGTCAGCATGATGATCGGGACGCTGGACTGCGTGCGGATGTCGGCGCAGATCTGCAGGCCGTTGCGGCCGGGCAGCATGAGGTCCAGCAGCACCAGGTCGGGGCGGACCTGCTGGAAGGTGGCGACCGCCCGGGCGCCGTCGGAGACGAACGCGGGCTCGTAGCCCTCGCGCCGCAGCACGATGCCGAGCATCTCGGCCAGCGCGGCGTCGTCGTCGACGACCAGCACCCGGCCGCGGGTGGGACTGGGCAACGCAGCGGAGGACGGCACACCCCCATTGTGCGCGAGGTCGCGACGTTCCGGCCCCGCCACCCTCACCAAGGGTGTGCCGTCCTCACCACCATTGGTCAGGGCGGCACCCCGGTGATCAGGTCACCTGATCACCGGGGGCCGGGCTTCCTCAGTAGCGGTAGTGGTCGCTCTTGTACGGGCCCTCGACCGGGACGCCGAGGTAGTCGGCCTGCACCTTGGTCAGCTCGGTGAGCTTGACGCCGAGGGCGTCGAGGTGGAGGCGGGCGACCTTCTCGTCCAGGTGCTTGGGCAGCACGGTGACGCCGGGGGTCTGGCCCTCGTAGGCGGCGCGGTTGCCCCACAGCTCGATCTGGGCGAGCACCTGGTTGGTGAAGGAGTTGCTCATCACGAAGCTGGGGTGCCCGGTGGCGTTGCCCAGGTTCAGCAGCCGGCCCTCGGAGAGCACGATGATCGTGTGGCCGTCGGCGAAGCGCCACTCGTCGACCTGGGGCTTGATCGTCGTCTTCACGACGCCCGGGGTGCGGGTCAGGCCGGCCATGTCGATCTCGTTGTCGAAGTGCCCGATGTTGCCGATGATCGCCTGGTGCTTGGTGGCGGCCAGCTGCTCGGCCGAGATGATGTCCTTGTTGCCGGTCGTGGTGATGACGATGTCGGCGATGCCGATCACGTCGTCCAGGGTGGTGACCTGGAAGCCCTCCATGGCGGCCTGCAGCGCGCAGATGGGGTCGATCTCGGTGACGATGACCCGGGCGCCCTGGCCGCGGAGGGCCTCGGCGCAGCCCTTGCCGACGTCGCCGAAGCCGCAGACGACGGCGACCTTGCCGCCGATCATCACGTCGGTGGCCCGGTTGATGCCGTCGATGAGGGAGTGCCGGCAGCCGTAGAGGTTGTCGAACTTGCTCTTGGTGACCGAGTCGTTGACGTTGATCGCCGGGAACAGCAGGCGGCCGTCGCGGGCGAGCTCGTACAGGCGCAGGACACCGGTCGTGGTCTCCTCGGTGACGCCCTTGACGGCCTCGCCGATCCGGGTCCAGTACTGCTGGTCCTGGGCCAGGGTGTCGCGCAGCACCTGCAGCACGACCGAGAACTCCTCGCTGTCGGCGTCGGTGGTGTCGGGCACCGCGCCGTCGGCGGCGAACCGGGTGCCGAGGTGGACCAGCATGGTCGCGTCGCCGCCGTCGTCCAGGATCATGTTCGGGCCGACGACCGTGCCGGCCTCGTCGCGGAACTCGAACAGGCGCTGGGTGCACCACCAGTACTCCTCCAGCGACTCGCCCTTCCAGGCGAACACGGGGGTGCCGGACGGCGCGTCGACGGTGCCCTCGGGACCGACGGCGATGGCCGCGGCGGCGTGGTCCTGGGTGGAGAAGATGTTGCAGGAGACCCAGCGGACGTCGGCGCCCAGCGCGGTCAGGGTCTCGATGAGGACGGCGGTCTGCACGGTCATGTGCAGCGAGCCGGCGATCCGGGCGCCGGCCAGCGGCTGCTCCTCGCCGTACTCGGCGCGCAGCGCCATGAGGCCGGGCATCTCGTGCTCGGCGAGGGAGATCTCCTTGCGGCCGAAGCCGGCGAGGGAGAGGTCGGCGACCTTGAAGTCGCCGTCGGTCAGTACGCGTGCGCCAGTGCTGGCGGTCATGTCGCTCCAGAGTGTCCCGGCCGCGCCAGAGGGGCTGCGGCTGCGTCGGTCCTGTTCGTGAGCGAGCATGCCGAGGCTTCGGCGGGGCTCGTGCCGTCCCCCACGGTACCTGCTGGAACGGCGCGGCTGCAGGGGCCCGCAGCGCGCGGAGCGTGTCGTGGGGGGCAGCCGGGTCCTTCGTCAGACCGCGCGCAGACCCGTCGTGGCCCGGTAGAGGACGGCGGGGCCCTGGGCGTCGAGCGGTGCGCCCGCGGGGACGAACGCCGACTCACCGCGCCGCAGGACCAGGTCGCCGTCGTCGGTGGTCAGCACCGCGGTGCCCTCGGTGCACAGCAGCACCTGCGGACCCGAGGTGCGCAGGCTGCCGGGGTACTCGCCGAGCTCGCACCGGGTGAGGTCGAAGTCCTCCACCGGGACCGGGTAGCGCAGCCCGCCGGGCCCGAGCACGGGGTGGATGACCGGGACGCGCCCGTCGGTGAAGTCCAGCACCTCGACCAGCGCGGCGAGGTCCACGTGCTTGGCGGTGAGACCACCCCGGAGCACGTTGTCCGAGCTCGCCATGACCTCGATGCCGGCGCCGCAGAGGTAGGCGTGCAGGTTGCCCGCAGGCAGGAAGACCGCCTCGCCCGGGGCGAGCTTGAGGTGGTTGCACAGCAGCGAGATGACCACCCCGATGTCCCCGGGGTAGGTCTCGGCCAGGGAGGCGGCCCAGCGGTAGGTGTTGATGAACTCGGGGTCGTGCGCGGCCACGAACGTGGCCGCCTTCTCGGCCACGGCGGTCACCAGGGACTGCCGGCGCCGGGTCGACAGGGCCAGCAACTGGGGGATGGCGACCTGCAGGCCACCCCGCGCCAGCGACGCGATGGTGGGCTTGAGCTCGGGCAGCTGCAGCTTGGCCAGGCAGTGCAGCGACTCCTCGACCGGCCGGAACCCGCACAGCGCCTCGACCGGCGTCGTGGCCAGCAGGATCTCGGGCTTGTGGAACGGGTCCTTGAACGAGCGCGTGGGGTCGTCGTGCGGGACGCCGGCGGCCTCCTCGGCGGCGAACCCGACCTCGGCCTGGGTGGTGCTGGGGTGCGCCTGCAGGGACAGCGGGCGGTCGGCGGCCAGCACCTTCATCAGGAACGGCAACCGGTCACCGAACCGCAACCGCACGGCCTCGCCCAGCAGGCGTGCCGGCTCGGCGGTGATGGCCGCGTCGAGACCGCGGCCGTCGGCGAGCACGCTGGGGGCGTCGGGGTGCGCGCCCATCCAGAGCTCGGCGTGCGGCTGGGCAGCCGGGGTCGCCTCGCCGATCAGCTCCGGGATGACCGTGTGGCTGCCCCACGGGTAGTGCCGGATCGAGTTCGTCAGCTGCCACATCGTGCGCGAGGCTACCGGGGCGAGGGTCACCCTTCGGGCGTCGGCAACCCCGTACCGGAACTTGAGGACGACGCGGGGGTGGCCGCCGCTCCGGTGCGGCGGATGTCGGGCTCCAGGTAGATGACCGTGGCGATCGGCACGGCCGACCGGATCCGGGCCTCGGCCTCGTCGATCGCCCGGGCGACGGCCTCGGCGGTGTCGTCGTGCCGCACCGCGATCTTGGCCGCCACCAGCAGCTCCTCGGGCGCCAGGTGCTGGGTGCGCAGGTGGATCACCGACTCGACGTGCTCACCGCCCTCGAGGGCGGCCCGGATGTCGCCCTGCATGTCCGGGGTGGCGGCCTCGCCGAGCAGCAGGCTCTTGGTCTCGACGGCCAGCACGGACGCGACGGCGATCAGCAGGACGCCGATGGCCACCGTGCCCAACCCGTCGTAGACCCCGCTGCCGGTGGCGGCGGTCAGCCCGACGCCGGCGAGGGCCAGGACCAGGCCGGTGAGCGCGGCGGTGTCCTCGAGCAGCACCACCGGCAGCTCGGGGGCGCGGGCGTGCCGGATGAAGGCCCAGTAGCTCTCCCCCGGCTTGCGGACGGCGTCGGTCTCCTTCATGGCGGTGCGCAGCGAGAAGGACTCCAGCACGATCGCCACACCCAGGACGCCGAAGGCCCAGACCGGGCTGGTCAGCTCCTCGGGCGAGACGATCTTGTGCACGCCCTCGTAGACGGCGAAGACCCCGCCGACGCTGAACAGCACCATCGCGACGAGGAAGCCGTACACGTACCGGTCGCGGCCGAAGCCGAACTGGTGCTGGGCCGTGGGACGACGCCGCGAGGTGCGGCCGCCGATGAGCAGCAGCACCTGGTTGCCGGAGTCGGCCACCGAGTGGATCGCCTCGGCCAGCATCGACGAGGCGCCGGTGACGAGGAAGGCGACGAACTTGGCGACCGCGATGCCCAGGTTGGCCGCCAGCGCCGCGAGGATGGCCTTCGGGCTGCCGCCGTGGCCCTCGTCGGCCTGGGTCGGGGTGGCCTCGGCCGGTTGCGTCACGGGAGGAGTGTGCCCCCCGCTCAGCGAGCCCGCTCGGCGTCGAGGGCCAGCGCCAGGTACACCGCCGTGAAGTCGGCCGCGGCCAGCTGACGGGCCACCCGGGCCAACCGGGGGGCACCCTCGGTGTCGCCCTGCTCGGCCAACCCGCTGACCGGGACGTTGCGCTCGGTCGCGGTGCGCAGCACCTCGCGCAGCGCCTCCGACGCCGACCGCGGATCGCGTTCCCCGGGCCCGTCGCCCCCGGAACCGCCGTCGCGGACCGTGATCAGCCGCAGCCGCCGGCCCTCGTCGTCCGTGCGGTCGCGGAAGAAGTCGTCGGCCTCCCCGGGGGCCAGCGGGCCACCCAGCACGGCGGTGGCGGCGACCCGCTGGTCGGGGAGCCGGAAGGACGTCACGGGGAGCCCGGCGAGCGTGGCCAGCTGGTCGGCGACGCGACCGGCGGCGGCCGCGGCGAGGGGCCCCTCGGCGGCGATCACCGGCAGCGCCTCGAGCAGCTCGAGCGCGAGGACCTTGGCGGGGTTCGCGTACGTCGGGACGACGGGGCCGCAGTCGGCCGCGACGGTGTCCAGGGCATCGGCCACGGCACCGGTGTCGGCCACCTCGGCGGACAGCAGGCCCAGGTCGGTCGCCAGCCGGAGCATGGGGGTCAGCAGCGACCACAGCGTGGTGTGCTGCACCCGGGTCGGCGGGAGCGGCACGTAGGGCGACCGGCTGCTCGCGCAGGCCGCGTGCAGCGGAGCCCCCTCGGCGCCGATGCCGACCACGGCGACGCCCCGGCGGGCCGCCTCGTAGGCCGGGGCCACGGCGTAGTGCCCCGCGCCCGTGCGGGTGGCCACCACCGCGACGTCGGAGGCCCCCATCCAGACCGGCAGCTGCGGGCCGGGCACCAGGTCGACCGTCACCGGGCTGGCCGGGCCCAGCAGGGCGCGCAGCACGGCGGCGGCCACGGCGCCCTCGCGGCGGCCGACGACCACCAGGCCGCGGGGACGTCCGGCGTCGGTGACCCGGCCCAGACCGGCCTCGGCCGTCAGCGCGGCGGTCTCCCGGACCTGCGCCCCGGCGCCGGCGACGGCCGGGAGCAGGCCGCGGGGGTCGCGGGCCCGCAGCAGCTGCGGGTCGTCCAGGACCTCCTCGGCCAGCTCCGGCGACGTCATGCGGTTGCCCCGCCCTGCTCCCGGTCACCGCGGTGCCGGGCCTCGTCGAGCAGCAGCACCGGGATGCCGTCGCGGACCGGGAAGGCCCGGTCGCAGGTGGTGCACAGCAGCTCGGCCGCCGGGACGTCGAGGGTCAGCGGGCTGTGGTGGGTGTCCGGGCAGGCCAGGATCTCCAGCAGCGACGGGTCGATGCCGAGCGTGTCGGGGTGGGTCGTGGTCATGAGCGCACCAACTCCAGGACGTGGTCGCGGATCTCGGTCATGCGGGCCTCGTCGGCTGCCTCGACGTTGAGCCGCAGCAGCGGTTCGGTGTTGCTGGCCCGCAGGTTGAACCAGGCACCGTCGGGCAGCCCCACGGTGAGCCCGTCCAGCTCGTCGAAGGTCACGCGGTCGTCGGCGGCGTAGGCCTGGCGGACCGCGGCCACCCGCCCGGCGGCGTCCGCGACCGTCGAGTTGATCTCGCCGGACGCGGCGTAGCGGCTGTAGGCGGCGGTCAGCTCGGACAGCGGGCGGGGCTGCTCCCCCAGCGCCGCCAGCACGTGCATGGCGGCCAGCATGCCGGTGTCGGCCCGCCAGAAGTCGCGGAAGTAGTAGTGCGCCGAGTGCTCACCGCCGAAGACGGCGTCGGTGCGGGCCATCTCGGCCTTGATGAAGCTGTGCCCGACCCGGGTGCGCACCGGCTCGCCGCCGTGCTCCCGGACGATCTCGGGCACCGCGGACGAGGTGATCAGGTTGTGGATGATCGTCGTCCCCACCCCGCGCGCCAGCTCGCGGACCGCCACCAGCGCGGTGACCGCCGACGGCGTGACCGGCTCGCCGCGCTCGTCGACCACGAACACCCGGTCGGCGTCGCCGTCGAAGGCCAGCCCGATGTCGGCCCCGTGCGCGGGGACGGCGGCCTGCAGGTCGACCAGGTTGGCCGGGTCCAGCGGGTTGGCCTCGTGGTTGGGGAAGGAGCCGTCGAGCTCGAAGTACATCGGCACGACCTCCAGCGGCAGCCCCGAGAGGACGACCGGGACGGTGTGCCCGCCCATGCCGTTGCCGGCGTCGACCACGACCTTGAGGGGGCGGACACCGGCGAGGTCGACCAGTCCGCGCAGGTGGTCGGAGTACTCGGCGAGGACGTCGCGGCTGCTGGCCGTGCCGGGTGCGGTGACCTCGCGGTCGAAGACGGCGACGCCGTCGAGCTGCTGCTCGGCCCAGGTGCGGATCTGCACCAGCCCGGAGTCCTGGCCGATCGGCGCCGCGCCCGCGCGGCACATCTTGATGCCGTTGTACTGCGCTGGGTTGTGGCTGGCGGTGAACATCGCGCCGGGCAGGTCGAGGCTGCCGGCGGCGAAGTAGAGCATGTCGGTCGAGCCCAGACCGGCCTCGACGACGTCCAGCCCGCGGCTGAGCACGCCCTCGGCGAAGGCCCGGGACAGCGGCACCGACGTCTCGCGCATGTCGTGGGCGGTGACCACCGCGGTCGCCCCGCTCTCGGCGTGCACGAACTCCGCGAACGCGGCGCCGATGACGCGGGCGACGTCCTCGTCCCACTGGTCGGGCACCACGCCGCGGACGTCGTAGGCCTTGATCAGCGACGACAGGTCAGGCATGGCGAGGAGCCTAGCCAGCGGCTCCGTCAGGGCAGGTTCGGCAGGACCCGCAGGTGCCCGCGGCGCGTGCCCGAACCGTCGTCGGCGGGGTCGCGCTCGGGCTCGGGGCGGGCCGCCTCGCGCACCGCGTCGGCCAGCGCCAGCAGGTCGTCACCGGTGGGGCCGGCGTCGTCGGTGTCGACCTCGTGCCGCACGACCTCCCAGCCCCGCGGCACGGTCAGCCGCTCGGCGTGGAACTCGCACAGGTCGTAGCTGTGCGGCTCGGAGTAGGTCGCCAGCGGACCGACGACGGCCGTGGACTCTGCGTAGACGTAGGTCAGGGTGGCCGCAGCCGGCTGCGCGCACCCACTGCGCGAGCAGCGCCGCGACTGCCTCACCACCGGATCCTCACGGCTGGCACCATAACCACGCCGACGGCACTTCGTCAGCAGGCACTCCGGTGCGGCACCCGAACGCCTGCCGGGTCGGGCACCCGGCGGGGCCGTCGTAGGCTCGCCCCGCCATGGACCGCACCCCTGCCCGCCGCCGCGACCGGCACGGTCGTGGCCTGCGCGGTCGGCTGGTCCCCCCGGGCGTGCCGCTGTCCCGCAGCCGGGCCGAGCAGTTCGACGACCTGGTCCTCGACGCGGTCGAGGACATCGAGCGGCGGTGGGAGCGCGAGCTGGCCGGGGTGGAGTTCGCGGTCGAGGACGTGCCGTGGGTGGACCACAGCAGCCCCGACGACGTCGTCCTGGACGCCGACGTGCTCGACGACGGCAGCGTGCCGCTGGCCCGGGTGCTGCCCGGGCGCCGCGAGGGCGGGGTCGAGCACCCACCGCGCATCGTGGTCTACCGCCGCCCGCTGGAGATCCGGGCGCACGACTCCGTCGACCTCGCCGACCTGGTGCGCGACGTGGTGGTGGACCAGGTGGCGGTCCTGCTGGGCCGCGACCCGGAGGAGATCGACCCGACCGGCTGACATGCTGGCCGGGTGGAGGACGGGGGTCGGGGGATGCGGGGACGACGACGAGGTGCAACCGACCCGGGTACGGCGCCGCCGGCCGGCCCGGTCGAGGCGGTCGAGGCGGTCGACGACCTCCCCGGCTTCTACGACAGCCCACCCGGTTCCCCCGCCGCGCTGACCGCGGCCCCCCCGCCCGTCGAACAGCGCGAGGCCCCGGCGGGCGACCCCGACTCCGCCCCGACCGACCCGCGTCGCCGCCGCTGGGTCGCCGCCGCCGCTGCGGCCGTCGTCCTCGTGGGGGCCGCGACCACGGTGGCCGTCGTCGCCGGGCAGGGCACCGACCACGCCCAGGGCGGCGGGACGGACACCACCGCGGACCGCACGTCCGCGTCGGCCACGTCGTCCACGTCGTCCAGGCCGGCCGCGTCGACCAGCCCGGCCGCCCCGCTGACCGCGGCCGCCGCCGGCGACCTCGCAGGTGTCGAGCTGTCCCCCGGCGGCGACGGGTTCACCGCGGCGCTGACCTGGACCGGCGTCGTCCTGGAACCCCGGGCCGTGGGCGTGACGGTCGCCTACCCGCAGCTGACCGTGAGCTCCGACGGCACGCAGGCGGTCGCCCACCTCGAGCTGGCCGTCTGGAACTGCCTGGCCGACACCCCACCCGCCGACCCGGCCACCGCCGACTGCCGCCGCTCGCTCACCGAGTACGCGGACCTCGGCTCACCGGACCTGCAGGTGACCCGCACGGCGGACGGGGTCGAGCTCGTCGGCACCTTCGCCACCTACACCCGCCCCAACGGGTCGCCCGAGGCCTACACCGGGCGCAGCTACCCCGTCGAGATCGGGATCACGCGGACGGCGGACGGCGCGTCCGGCACCCTCGGGCTCGGCAGCGGCGAGGCCACCGTGGTGCCCCCCGGTCAGCTCGACGACTGACGGCCGCGCCCGGACGCCGCGAGCGCGACCCAGGGCTGCCCCGGGGCCGTGGCCGCTCCCCCGGGCTGGCCGAAGCCCCACCAGGGCCGACGGGAGGCACCGTCGAGCACGGTCAGCAGCCCGGCGCGCGGCCGGCCCCCGTCGAGGACGACGGCGTGCTCCAGCGACCCGGCCGCGGCGTGCACCCGGGCGAGCGCCCGGAGGTCGGCCCGCCGGGCACCGGCGGGCCGGTGGTCCAGGAAGGTCGGCAGCCACCGCTCCAGGTCGGCCGGGCGGGTCGACCTGAGCACCGGCCCGACGGTGTCCAGGGAGTCCACCAGGGACCGGCTGCGGGAGGTCTGGAAGACGGCGCCGGTGCCGAGCCGGGCGCCGAGGGCGGCCAGCACCGGGTCACCCAGCGGCAGACCGGTCAGGTGGAGCTGCCACCGCCCGCGCGTGGTGGCCAGCAGGTCGGCGACACCGTCCGCGAGGTGGACCGCCACGTCGGGGTCGGCCACCGGCAACCGGCGGGGGGCGACACCCGGGGGGCCGGCCGGCCCCGGGTCACCCAGCAGCCGGAACACCGTGACCGGTCGGCCGCGCCGGACCTCGACCCGGGACGACAGCAGGGCCAGACCTGCTGGTCTGCCCTGCCGGTGCGCCTCGACGACCACCGCCCGGTGGCGCACCCGGGGGACGGGGGCCGGCGCCGCGTGCAGTGCGGCGGCCAGCCACGGCCCGCGGACGGTGGTGGGTGCTGCGAGCTCCCTCAGGAGCGGAGCTGCGGCGCGGATCTCCCGCACCACGCGGCGGGGACCCTCGACGACCCGGGTGAGCACGACCCCATGGTGACGTGCTGGAACGGCCCCCTCGCAGGGGCCCGGTGCGAGCTCGCGAGCACTGGGGGGCGAGGGGGTCCTTCTTCAGACGGCGCGGCGACGCAGCCGACGACGCTCGCGCTCGGAGAGCCCGCCCCAGATCCCGAACCGCTCGTCGTTGCCGAGGGCGTACTCCAGGCACTCCATCTTGACGTCGCACCCGGTGCAGATCTTCTTCGCCTCGCGGGTCGAGCCACCCTTCTCGGGGAAGAACGCCTCGGGGTCGGTCTCGGCGCACAGGGCGCGCTCCTGCCAGCCCTGGTCGTCCTCGTCCAGCCCGGCCGACCAGTTGACCGCCTGGAACCCGGTCGGACCGGCCGCGTAGCCGGTCTCCGCCGCCTGCTGCTGCTGCTTGTACTCGCTCAACCACGACACCTCGGCCATGACGATGCGTCCCCTCTCGCCTTCGTCACAGTGCGTGATCATCGGGCCACTCCCGATGCGCCGCACTCGGTGACATCGAGGGAATTACACGCGTGTCATTGGGGTGGGGTCAAGTTGAGTTGCGGTAGCGCCCAGCCCCAGAAGTCACAGGTGTCACGCAGGGTCTCGACAGCGTCACGAAAGCCGGAGACACGCCGCCGCCCTGCACAACATCTGCCCATGGTCACCCGGTAGTTGGTCCAGATCATTCCGACACGGATCCGGCATCGAGAACGTCTCTTGCCATCAGGCACCATGGTGTGCATGAGGATCGTGGTCGTCGCCGGCGGAGTGGGCGGAGCCCGATTCCTGTCCGGGGTGCGCGCCGCGGCCCCCGACGCGACCATCACGGCCGTCGTGAACACCGGCGACGACGTGACCCTGCACGGCCTGCGGATCTGCCCGGACCTCGACTCCGTGATGTACACGCTCGGTGACGGGATCGACCCCGAGCGCGGCTGGGGACGGCGTGCCGAGAGCTGGGTGGTCAAGGACGAACTGGCTGCCTACGGCGCCGAACCGACCTGGTTCGGACTCGGCGACCGCGACCTCGCCACCCACCTCGTGCGCACCCGCATGCTCGACGCCGGTTACCCGCTGTCGGAGGTCACCCTGGCCCTCGCGCAGCGCTGGCAGCCCGGGGTCACCCTGCTGCCGATGAGCGACCAGCGGGTCGAGACCCACGTGCTGGTCACCGACCCCGACACCGGCCGGCAGCAGGCCATCCACTTCCAGGAGTGGTGGATCCGGCACCGGGCCGCCCTGGACCCGGCCGCCTTCGTCCAGGTGGGTGTCGAGGACGCCCGCCCGGCCCCGGGGGTCGTCGAGGCCTTCGCCGAGGCCGACGCGGTGCTGATCGCCCCCTCGAACCCGGTCGTGTCCATCGGCACCGTGCTCGGCGTCCCCGGCCTGCGCGCCGCCCTGCTGGCCTCCCCGGCCCGGGTCGTCGGGGTCTCCCCGATCGTCGGCGGCGCCCCCGTCCGCGGGATGGCCGACCGCTGCCTCCCCGCGATCGGGGTCGAGGTCAGCGCCGAGGGGGTCGGCCGGCACTACGGCGCACGGTCCGACGAGGGCCTGCTGGACAGCTGGCTCGTGCACGAGACCGACACCGCCGACGTCCCCGGCGTCGACGTCCGGGCGGTGCCCCTGCTCATGGTCGACCCCGCCACCACGCAGGCGATGGCGGAGGCGGCGTTGAATGCCGCCCGTGGCTGACGACACCCTCTCGATCCACGCGGTACCGGGGCTCCCCGAGTTCGCCCCCGGTGACGACCTGGCCACCTCGATCGCCGGTGCCGCGCCCTGGCTGGCCGACGGCGACGTCGTGGTCGTCACCTCCAAGGTGGTCAGCAAGGTCGAGGGGAACCTGGTCCGGGTCGCCCCGGGCGAGGACCGGGAGGCGGTGCGGCAACGGGCCGTCGACGCCGAGACGGTGCGGGTGGTGGCCCGGCGCGGGCCGCTGAAGATCGTCGAGACCCGGCACGGGTGGGTGGTGGCCGCCGCCGGCATCGACGCCTCGAACGTCGCCGCCGACACCCTGGTGCTGCTCCCCGTGGACGCCGACGACTCCGCACGGCGGCTGCGGTCGGACCTGCGCGACCTCCTGGGGGTCACCGTCGCCGTCGTCGTGAGCGACACCTTCGGCCGGACCTGGCGCGACGGGCTCACCGACGTCGCCGTCGGGTCGGCCGGGCTGCCGGCGCTGGTCGACCACCGGGGGTCCGTCGACGCCCACGGCAACCGGCTGGAGACCACCCAGGTGGCCCTGGTCGACGAGCTGGCCGCCGCCGCCGACCTGGTGAAGGGCAAGCTCGCCGGCGTCCCCGTGGCCGTCGTCCGCGGTCTGCGGTTCACCGCCCCGGCCGACGACGCCGGCACCCGGCCGCTGGTCCGGCTCGGTCCCGGTGACCTCTTCGCCCTCGGCACCCGCGACCTGGTCCCCGCCCGGGCGCCGGCCACCGGCATCGAGGTCCGCGCCGGCGCGCCGGAGGCGGTGGCGGCCGCGTTGCGGGTCGCCTCGGCGGCCCTGCCCGAGTTCCCGGTGGTGTTCGCCTACGGCAGCGACGACCCCGGCCTCGTCGACCTGCACCTGACCGACGCCTGGACGACCACCACCGCCCTCAACCTGGGGGCCTTGCTGGGCGCCGCGCTGGTGCAGCTGCACGCCGAGGGCTGGGCCACGCGCTGGGAGCCCGTCGGCACGCCCGGCGGCTCGTCGCTGGTCGGCCGGCTCCGGGTGGGGTCGCCCGCCGTCATCCCCGGGACCCCACCCGCATCGCCTCGCTGAGCGCCGCTCGCCAGTCGCGGCGCGCGGTCAGGCCGGCTGCGTCCCAGACGCTGCCGTCCAGGACCGAGTAGGCGGGGCGGGGCGCGGGGCGCACGAAGGCGGCCGAGGTGGTCGGCACGACCCGCGCGGGGTCGGCGCCGAGCTCCTCGAAGACCGCCCGGGCCAGCCCGCACCAGCTGACCTCGCCGGTGTCGGTGAAGTGCAGCAGCCGGGGCTGGTCGCCCTCGGCCGACCCGAGGGCGACCAGGCCGGCGGCCAGGTCGGCCGACCAGGTGGGTGAACCGATCTGGTCGTCGACGACCGAGACCGTCTCCCGCTGCGCCTCGAGCCCGGTCATCGTGGCGACGAAGTTGCCGCCGTGCCGGCTGTGCACCCAGGCGGTCCGGACCACCGCGTGGTCGTCGTCCACCGCCGCGACCGCCCGTTCCCCGGCGGCCTTGGTGCGTCCGTACGCCGACCGCGGGGCGGTCGGCGTGTCGACCGGGTAGGGCTGCGTGGCCGTGCCGTCGAAGACGTAGTCGGTCGACACGTGCACCAGCCGCCCCCGCCCGGCCAGCTCCTGCGCCAGCCAGCCCGGGGCGTGCCCGTTGACGACCAGCGCCGTGCCCTCGTCGTCCTCGGCGGCGTCCACGGCCGTGTAGGCGGCCGCGTTGAGCACCACCGCCCGGTCGGCCGACGAGGCCGCCAGCCACGACTGGACCGCACCGCGGACGGACCCCTCGTCGGTGAGGTCCACCTCGGCGCGGCCGACCGCGGTGACCTGGTCGCCGGACCGGCCGGCCAGGACGGCCAGCAGGTCACGGCCGAGCTGCCCGCGGGCTCCGGTGACCAGCCAGGCGGTGCTCACGACCGGGCCGTCGCCGCCGCAGCCTTGAGGGGCTCCCACCAGGCCCGGTTGTCCCGGTACCACTGCACGGTCAGCGCCAGGCCGTCCTCGAACGTCGTCCGCGGCGCGTAGCCGAGCTCGCCGGTCTTGGAGTAGTCGACCGAGTAGCGCTTGTCGTGGCCGCCGCCGCGGGGGTCGACGATCTCCTCGACGTAGCTCCAGTCGCGACCGGTCGCCGCGAGCAGCTGCTCGGTCAGCTCCCGGTTGGACAGCTCGCGACCGCCGCCGATGTTGTAGTACTCCCCCGGCGCGCCATTCTCGACCACGAGCTGGATGCCCCGGCAGTGGTCGTCGACGAACAGCCAGTCGCGCACGTTGGCGCCGACCCCGTAGAGCGGCACCGGGTGCCCGTCGAGCAGGTTGGTGACGAACAGCGGGATGACCTTCTCGGGGAAGTGGTAAGGCCCGTAGTTGTTGCTGCACCGGGTGATGGAGATGTCCAGCCCGTACGTCTTCGCGTAGGCCCGGGCGATGAGGTCGCTGCCGGCCTTGGCCGCCGAGTACGGCGAGTTGGGCTCGAGGAGGTGGTCCTCGACCCAGGAGCCCTCGTCGATGGATCCGTAGACCTCGTCGGTGGACACGTGCACGACCCGGCCCACGCCGTGCCGCAGGCAGGCCTCGAAGACCTGCTGGGCCCCCAGCACGTTGGTCAGCACGAACTCCGCGGCGCCGGTGATGGAGCGGTCGACGTGCGACTCCGCGGCGAAGTTCACGACCACGTCGTGCCCGGGCAGGGCGGCGTCGAGGTCGTCGGGTGAGCAGATGTCGCCCCGGACGAAGCGGTAGCGCGGGTCGTCGGACACCGGGGCGAGGTTGGCCAGGTTCCCGGCGTAGGTCAGCTTGTCGAGGACGGTGACCTCGGCGTCCTCGAACCCCGGGTAGCCACCGGTGAGCATCGTGCGGACGTAGTGGGAACCGATGAACCCGGCACCGCCGGTGACGAGGACGCGCATGGGGGGACGGTAGCGACCGCCTCTAGGGTTCCGGTCATGCGCGGGATCATCCTGGCCGGGGGCACGGGGAGCCGGCTCTTCCCCATCACCCAGGCGGTCAGCAAGCAGCTGATGCCGGTCTACGACAAGCCGATGGTCTACTACCCGCTCTCCACGCTCATGATGGCCGGCGTCCGCGAGGTGCTCGTCATCACGACCCCCGCCGACAGCGGGGCGTTCCAGCACCTGCTGGGCGACGGCTCCCGCCTGGGCATGCGCATCGACTACGCCACGCAGCCGGCACCCGAGGGGCTGGCGCAGGCCTTCGTGATCGGCGCCGACTTCATCGGTGACCAGTCGGTGGCCCTCGTGCTGGGCGACAACATCTTCTACGGCGCGGGCCTGGGCACGGCCCTGTCCCGGCTGCCCGAGCCCGACGGCGGGCACGTGTTCGCCTACCACGTCGCCGATCCCGGGGCCTACGGCGTCGTGGAGTTCGACGACGCCGGGCGGGTGCTCTCCATCGAGGAGAAGCCCGCGGCGCCGAAGAGCTCCTTCGCCGTCCCCGGTCTGTACTTCTACGCCGCCGACGTGGTCGACGTGGCCCGCTCCATCCGCCCCAGCGCGCGCGGCGAGCTGGAGATCACCGCCGTGAACGAGCACTACCTGCGGCAGGGCCGCCTGACGGTGACCGCCCTGGACCGCGGTACGGCCTGGCTGGACACCGGCACGTTCGCCTCGCTGCGCCAGGCCACCGAGTTCGTCTCGGTGGTCGAGGAACGCCAGGGCCTGAAGATCGGGTGCATCGAGGAGGTGGCCTGGCGCAACGGCTGGCTGGACGACGACGGCCTGCGCCGGGCCGCGGCGCCGATGGCCAGGAGCGGCTACGGCGACTACCTCCTCGGGCTGCTGGGCTCGTGAACATCCGCGAGCTCGGCGTGCCCGACGCCTACGTCCTGGACCTCGTGCCGCACGGGGACAGCCGGGGCCGGTTCACCGAGTGGTACCGCGCGGACGTGCTCACCGAGGCACTCGGGTACGGGCTGCCCCTGGCCCAGGCCAACCACTCGGTGTCCGCGCGCGGTGCCCTGCGCGGCGTGCACTTCGCACTCGTGCCCCCCGGCCAGGCCAAGTACGTCTACTGCCCCAGCGGGAAGATCCTGGACGTCGTCGTCGACGTCCGGGCCGGCTCCCCCACGTTCGGGGTCGTCGACGCCGTCGAGCTCGACAGCGAGCGCCCCCGCGCGGTGTACCTGTCCGAGGGCCTGGGCCACGCCTTCGTGTCGCTGGCCGACGACACCTCGGTCACCTACCTGGTCTCGACCGGGTACTCACCGGGCCGGGAGTTCGGGATCGACCCGATGGACCCCGACCTGGGGCTGCCGTGGCCGTCGGACGTGGAGTTCGCGCTCTCGGCGAAGGACCTCGCCGCGCCCACCCTGGCCGAGGCCCTCGAGCAGGGTCTGCTGCCGACCATGGCCCAGTGCACCGCCCGGTACGAGCAGCTGCGGGCTCAGCACGCCCGGTGAGGGCCGGTCAGGCCAGGCCGGTCGCCTCCCCCACGGCGTCGGCCAGGCTGCGGCTGTACAGGGCCGTCATGTGGTTGACGTCCCAGTAGACCTGGGCGCCCCCGATGACGGCGTAGCAGCGGTCCGCGTCGCAGAACCGGTCGGTGAGGTCGACCGACTGCACCCGGTCCCCGGCGAGGCCGACCGCCTCCCGGGCCGGGTCCGCCGGGAAGGCCGTGGCCCGGGGCGTCGCGCAGGCGGCGGGGTCGTCGGCGTGGGCGGCGACGCACTCGGGCATCTGCACGCCACCGGTCCGCGGGATGTCCTGCAGCACGTGGACCGCGGCGCCCAGGTCGGCCCAGGTGTCCCAGATGTCGGCGTACCCCTGCACGCCGGCCTCCGGGCCGTCCTCGAACCCGTAGGCGCTCGCGAAGGAGGAGGTGAAGACGTCGTCGGGCTCCGTGGCGGCGATGTACCGGGTGGCCTCCTGCCCCCAGTTCAGGCACGCGCCCGTGTCGATCGGTGATCCGTCGAAGGTGGCGACCCGGGCGTCCGCGGCCGGGCAGCCGCCGAGCAGGATCTCGTCCAGCTCCCAGTTCTCCCGCTCGGCGAGCGCGTGGATGGCACCCCGCCACATCTCCGCGTGGGAGTCGCCCACCAGCACCACCCGCCGGGTCGGCTCCGTCGTCCCCCACCGGCACCGTGCGATCTCGATCGGCCCGGTCCGGTCCACGTCGCAGGCGTCGTCGGAGAACCACGGACGCTCCTCCTCCGGGAGCGTGGTGGAGATCGGCGGGCCGAAGGGAGCGGTGCAGGTCCGAGCCGGGTCCAGTGCACCCGCACCGAAGCACGGATCGCCCTCGGCGGAGGCCACCTGCGCCGCCGCGACCGCCGTCCGCTGGTCCAACCACTGCAGCTGCACGACCGCCAGCCCGGCGACCACGGCCATGGCCGCGGCGGTGACCGCGAACGTCCGCCGGGGTCGCACCGCGACGAACGACCAGCGCTGCCCGCGGTCCTCCACCCACACCTTGGTCGCCCACGCCAGGCCCAGCGCCACCACGAACAGCACGATCTTGTCCGTCCACGCCATCGGTCGGCCCAGCGCGACCGGCACCACCACGATCAGCGGCCAGTGCCAGAGGTACATCGAGTACGAGGTGGAGCCGACGAACTGCACGGGACCCCACCCGGCCACCCGGAGCAGCGGATCCCGCCGACCACCGTCGCCGGCCGCGATCACCGCAGCCGTGCCCAGCACCGGGATCGCCGCCAGCCAGCCCGGGAACGGGCTCGCGGAGCTCAGTGCGACGGCCGCCGCCAGGACGGCCGTGATCCCCGCCCAGCGGAGGACCACCGGCCACCGGGCGTCCCCCGCGGCCGGCGCCGCATGGCGACGTCCCCGGCGCTCGGCGAGACGGGCGGTCACCAGGGCCAGCAGCGCGCCGACACCGAGCTCCCACACCCGGGTGGGGGTGACGAAGTACGCCGCGGCCGGGTCGTCGGCCGTCATCCACACCGAGACGGCGAAGGACACCGCGGTGACGACGGCGATCCCCGGCACCAGCAGCGACCGCGCCGCCCGACCGCGTCGGACGGCCACCGCCACGAGCAGCAGCACGAGCCCCGGCCAGACCAGGTAGAACTGCTCCTCGACCGACAACGACCAGAAGTGCTGCACCGGGGACGCCGCGTCGGTGAGGGCCGAGTAGTCGACCGCCCGGTCGGCGAGCGCCCAGTTCTGCACGTAGAACGCGCTGGCCAGCACCTCGTGGGCCGTCGTCGCCCACCGGCCGTCGGGCAGGAAGACCACCGAGGCCACCACCGTGGACACCAGCACCAGCATCGACGCCGGCAGGAGTCGCCGGGCGCGGCGGGCGTAGAACTGCGGCAGGGAGACCCGACCGGTGCGCTGGACCTCCCGGTCCAGGTGCGAGGTGATGAGGAACCCCGAGATGACGAAGAAGACGTCGACCCCCACGAACCCTCCGTGCAGCCGCAGGGGCCACAGGTGGTAGACCACCACCAGCAGCACCGCCACGGCCCGCAACGCCTGCACCTCGGGCAGGAAACGGCGGGCCGGCGCGAGGGTGGCGACCGGCAGGGTGGACGTGTGCATGGCTCCCCGGGCGAACGTGCGACGGCTCGGACCGACCCGGACCGAGCGGGCTCGACCGATCACACTAGACGTCCGCCCCGCCGGATCCGGGACCTCCGAGACGTACCGGTCCTCCGCGTCGCCCGGCTCAGATGCGCCGGTGGTCCGAGGGAGCCATCCGCGGGCCACGCTTGGGCGGGCGGGTGCCGCCGACCTCGAGCAGCCGGATCACCCGCTGCCGGTGACCCCGCCAGGGCTCCAGCAGCTCCAGCATGCCGGCGTCGTCGGTCTTCCGAGCGGCCAGCGACCAGCCGACCAGGTTCTTCAGGTGGTAGTCGCCGACGCTGACCTGGTCGGGGCAGCCGATGGCCCGCTGGGCCACCTCGGCCGCCGTCCAGACCCCGATGCCGGGGACGGACCGGAGCCGACGGCGGAGGTCCTCGCAGTCGGTGTGGTCGTCGCACTCCAACCGCGACGCCACGCCCGCCACCGCGAGCAGCGCGCGGCGGCGGGCGCCGTCCAGACCGCACCGGTGCCACTCCCAGTCGGTGACCGCCCGGACCCGTTCGGCCGAGGGCACCACCCGCATGCCGGCCGGTGCGGGACCGGGTGCGGGGTCGCCGGCCAGCTGCAGCAGCTGCCGCCAGGTGCGGTGCGCCTCGATGCCGGTGACCTTCTGCTCCAGCACCCCGGGCACGAGGGCGTCCCAGACCCGGCCGGTGCTCCCGATGCGCAGCCAGGGCGACGTGCGGTGCAGCCGCTCGACCAGCGGGTGGTGGTGCGCGGGGAAGCCCTCGGGGCGGTCGTCGGCGCCGAGCCAGCGCGGCACGACGTCCAGCGCCCAGTCGGCGCCGGGACCCCAGGCCTGCGCGTGGACGTCACCGTCGCGGACCGTCAGCCGCACCGTCGCCGCGCCCTCCGGCGTGCTGGTCGTCCGCCACACGGCACCGTCCGCCGCGTGCTGCAGCGTGGGGTCGCCGGTGCCGCGGCGGTGCGGCGACAGGGCCCGGCGCACGTCCAGCGGCCAGTCCGGCCGCCAGGTCCGCTCGCGCGGGAGGACGGTCGCTGCGCTCACGGCTCGAGGGTAGGACGGTCAGGCGTACCGGCCGGGGAACCGCTCCTCGACGACGGCCAGCAGCTGCTTGACCCGCTCGGCCTCGCCGACCGGGCAGACCATCGTCGCGTCGGCGGTGTGCACCACCACGCTGTCCCGCACGCCGACCAGCGCGACCAGGTGGTCGGGGTCGTCGGAGACCACGACGTTGCCGCTGCTGTCGAGGGCGACGACGAGCCCGCGGGTGGCGTTGCCGGCGTCGTCGGTGTCCAGGGTGTGCGCGAGCGCGGGCCAGGACCCGATGTCCAGCCAGTCGACGTCGAGGTCCACCACCAGCACGCGGCCGGGCTCGGCGGCGGCGGGCTCCAGGACGGCGTAGTCGACGCTGATCTTCTGCAGGGTCGGGAAGATCTCCTGCAGGGCCGCCTCGCGGTCCGGCGCGGCGACGATGCGGGCGAGGCCCTCCGCGGACCCGGGGAGGTGGTCGGCGAGCGCGTCGAGCACGGTCTGCGCCCGCCAGACGAACATGCCGGAGTTCCAGAGGTACTCCCCCGAGGCCAGATACTCCTGCGCCGTGGCGAGGTCGGGCTTCTCGCGGAAGGACGCCGCCTCGGCAGCCCCGGCCACCTCGGTGGGGCCGCCCTTCTGCACGTAGCCGAAACCGGTGGCCGGTGACGTCGGCGTGATGCCCAGGGTCACCAGTGCCCGGGGCCGGACGGCGAGGCAGTCGTAGGCGGTGCGCAGGGCGTCCGCGAACCGCTCGACCGGTCGGATGACGTGGTCCGCGGAGACCACGGCGAGCTCGGCGTCGGGGTCGGCGTCGGCCACCAGGGCGGCGGCCAGGCCCACCGCGTTCGCGGTGTCCCGCGCCACGGGCTCCAGGATCAACCGGTCGGCACCGAGCTCGGGCAGGGCGGCGCGGACCAGGTCGCCGTAGCGGGCCGCGGTGCAGACCCAGATCTGCTCGGTGGGCAGCACGGCCCGCAGCCGGGTGAACGCCTCGGCCAGCAGGCTGTGCACGTCGCCGGCCTCGTCGGTGACGACGTCGAGCAGCTGCTTGGGCCGGGCGGACCGGGACAGCGGCCAGAGCCTGGTCCCGGAACCGCCGGCCATGATCACGGCGTGCCTCACGAGTGGTCATCCTGCTGCAGCTCGGCCGCTCCGCGCTGGAAGCGCGCCCCGGCGGCCACCTGACCGCTCACGTAGGAGAGCAGCATGCGGCCGCCCAGGCCGGCCCGGAGCGCCAGCCGCAACGGCGCGTACCGCACCCCGGGGTAGCGCCGGGAGAGGTAGCGCAGCGCGCTGGTGTGGTGCACCCGGGCCATGCGGTGCGGCTGCCGACGGGTGGCGTGCCCGCCCTCGTGCACGACGACGGCCGACGGCGCGTAGACGTTGAGGTACCCGGCGCGGCCCAGCCGCTCGCCGAGGTCGACGTCCTCGAAGTACATGAAGTAGCCCGGGTCGAACCCTCCGACGGCACGGTAGGCCTCGAGGTCGAGCAGGAAGCACGACCCCGACAACCACCCGGCGGTCCGCTCGCGGGGCGCCTCGCGCTCGCGCCGGTAGCGCGCCGTCCACGGGTTGGCCGGCCAGATCCACCCCAGCGCGGCGTGACCGGCGCCGGTCGACAGCGACGGCAGGTCCCGCGCCGAGGGGTACAGCTCGCCGTCGGGCGTGCGGATGGCCGGCCCCACCGCCCCTGCCCGGGGCCAGCGGCGGGCAGCCGCGAGCAGGTCGTCCACCGAGCCGGGGCCGAGCTCGACGTCGGGGTTGGCGACCAGGGCGTAGCGACCGGTGGCGCCCGCGAGGCCTGCGTCCACGGCGGCCCCGTAGCCGACGTTGCCCCCGGTGTGCAGCACGCGGACGTGCGGGTGGGCAGCAGCCGCCCGCTCGGGTGCCCCGTCGGTCGAGCCGTTGTCGGCCAGGACCACGTCGACCGGTCGACCGGTCGCCGTCACCACCGAGGCGAGGAAGCTCTCCAGGCTGGCGCCCGGGGAGTAGGTCACCGCCACGACGCGGAGCGGGTCGGTCTCGGCATCCACCCCCTGACCCTAGAGCCGGGTGGACCGGGCTGTGACAGGGCTGCAACGGTATCGTCGCGAGGCGTGACCTCAGGAAGCCCAGACCTCGTCATCGTCGGCTCCGGCTTCTTCGGCCTCACCGTGGCCGAACGGGTGGCCACGCAGCTGGACAAGCGCGTCCTGGTCATCGACCGGCGCGACCACATCGGCGGGAACGCCTACTCCGAGGCGGAGCCCGAGACCGGCATCGAGGTCCACCGCTACGGCGCCCACCTCTTCCACACCTCGAACGAGCGGGTCTGGGAGTACGTCAACCAGTTCACCGACTTCACCGACTACGTGCACCGGGTCTACTCGATCCACGACGGCAAGACGTACTCCCTGCCCATGAACCTGGCCACGCTGGGCGAGTTCTTCGGCCGCAGCTTCAGCCCCACCGAGGCGCGGGCGCTGGTCGCCGAGCAGGCCGGCGAGATCGACACCGCCGAGGCGGCCAACCTCGAGGAGAAGGCGGTCTCGCTCATCGGTCGCCCGCTCTACGAGGCCTTCATCAAGGGCTACACGAAGAAGCAGTGGCAGACCGACCCGACCGAGCTGCCCGCGGCCGTCATCGCCCGGCTCCCGGTCCGCTACACCTTCGACAACCGGTACTTCAACGACACCCACGAAGGGCTCCCGGTCGACGGCTACACGGCCTGGCTGACGAAGATGGCCGACCACCCGAACATCGAGGTGCGGCTGGAGACGGACTACTTCGACGTCCGCGACTCCCTGCCCGCCGACGTCCCCACCGTGTTCACCGGCCCGATCGACAAGTACTTCGACTACGCGGCCGGCGAGCTGGGCTGGCGCACGCTGGACTTCGAGACCGAGGTCGTGCCGATCGGCGACTTCCAGGGCACGTCGGTGATGAACTACGCCGACGAGGACGTCCCGTACACCCGGATCCACGAGTTCCGGCACTTCCACCCCGAACGCGACTACCCGGCGGACAAGACCGTGGTGGTGCGCGAGTACTCCCGCAACGCCGTCGCCGGCGACGAGCCCTACTACCCGGTGAACACCCCCGAGGACCGCGCCAAGCTGGAGACCTACCGCGAACTGGCGAAGAAGGAGGCCGCCGACAAGCGCGTGCTGTTCGGCGGTCGGCTCGGCACCTACAAGTACCTCGACATGCACATGGCCATCGGATCCGCGCTGAGCATGTTCGACAACCGGATCCGCCCCTACTTCGACCAGGGCACGTCTCTCGACGGCCGCCTGGAGGACTGACCCAGATGACCGACACAGCACCGTCGCCCGTCTCGCCCGAGACCGTGTCCGATCCCGACCCGGCCGACCTCGCCCCCACCCGGGCCCAGCACCAGCTGCAGCGCGTCATCCTCCCCCGGCCCGGCGACCCGCTCAAGGTCCGCTCGCTCTACGTCGACGAGGGCAAGGCCAAGCGGGTGCGGTCCTCCGGCCGCGAGCAGGCGACCGTCGCCGCCGGCAACGAGGTGTCCTTCGCGACCTACTTCAACGCCTTCCCGGCCAGCTACTGGCGCCGGTGGACCGTGCTGGACGCCGTCGTCCTGCAGCTGGAGGTCTCGGGCCCGGGACGGGTCGACGTCTACCGCTCCAAGGCCGACGGCAGCATCATCCACGTCGTCGGGACCACCACCCGGGGCGACCGGCAGACGCTGGAGTTCGAGCTCGACCTGACCCCGTTCGAGGACGGCGGCTGGTACTGGTTCGACGTCACCGCCGACGACCAGCCGGTCTCGGTCCACCGGGCCGGCTGGTGGTCGATGCAGGCACCCGCCCAGGAGGCCAAGCTCAGCATCGGCATCTGCACGTTCAACCGACCCACCGACTGCGTCGCCGCGCTGCAGGCGCTGGCCGGCGACCAGGCCGTGCTCGACCTGATCGACACCGTCGTCGTGGCCGACCAGGGCAACAAGCTGGTCCGCGACGCCCGGCACTTCGCCGAGGTGTCCGAGACCCTCGGCACCCGGCTGCGCCTGGTCGAGCAACCGAACCTGGGTGGCAGCGGCGGCTTCTCCCGGACCATGTACGAGATGCTGCAGACCGCCGCGACGCACCACATCCTCCTCGACGACGACGTCGAGCTCGAGCCCGACAGCATCGCCCGCGCCTTCGCCTTCGCCCGCTTCGCGAAGCGGCCGATGCTGGTCGGCGGCCAGATGCTGACGCTGCAGGACCGCTCGGTCCTGCACACCATGGGTGAGATCGTGGCCCGTGACCGCTTCTTCTGGCGGGCCGCGCCCAACACCGAGTACGCGCACGACTTCGCCAAGAAGTCCCTGCGCAAGTCCCCGGCGCTGCACCGGCGGATCGACGTGGACTACACCGGGTGGTGGATGTGCCTGATCCCCCGCGAGGTCGTCGAGCGGACCGGTCTGGCCCTGCCCCTGTTCATCAAGTGGGACGACGCCGAGTACGGCCTGCGCGCCGGGTCCCACGGCTACCCCACCGCCACGCTCCCCGGCGTCGCGATCTGGCACCTGTCCTGGAGCGACAAGGACGACACCGCGGGCTGGCAGGCCTACTTCCACACCCGCAACCGGCTCGTGGCCGCGGCCCTGCACACCCCGCACAAGCGTGGCGGTCGGTTGCTGCAGGACACCTTCAAGTTCGACCTGAAGTTCTTGATCATGCTCCAGTACGCGACGGCGGCGCTGCACCACCGGGCCTACGACGACTTCCTCGCCGGCCCCGAGCGGCTGTTCCCGATCCTGCCCACGGCGTTGCCCACGGCGCTGGAGCACCAGGGTGACTACCCCGACGGCCAGGTGATCGCCTCCTCCAGCGACCTGCCGCTGCCGTCGATGGGCGCCATCAAGGCCGAGCGCTTCCTCACCCCGCCCACCACCCCGCTGACCATCGGGCGGACCCTGCTGGCGGCACTGGTGCACAACCTCCGCCCGGCGAAGCCGCAGGCCAAGGACGTGCCCGAGATGAACATCGGCGCGCAGGACGCCCGGTGGTTCCTGCTGTCCCGGCTGGACAGCGCGACCGTGGGCACCGCCGACGGTCGCGGCGTCACCTTCCGTCGACGCGAACCGGGCACGTTCCGGGAGATGCTGCGGACCTCGGTCTCGACGCACATCCGGTTGTACCGGGAGTTCCCGGAGCTCAGCGCCCGGTACCGCGAGCACCTGGGTGAACTCACCTCACCCGAGAGCTGGGCACGCGCCTTCGGGATCCCGGCCGACCGGGACTGAGCTCCGCGCGCCGTCCGGCCGGTTCACCGGTCGGACGGCGCGCCTGCTGCCGGTGCCGGGTCCGGCTGGACCTCGCGGCTGCCGTCGGCCCGGTAGGCCATGGGGTGCCCGCGGTCGGACTCGGCCGGGCGCAGACCGATCCTCGCCTCGGCCTCGGCGAGGGCCACCTGGCGCGCCAGGCCCACGATGCGGGTCTCCTGCTCCCGGAAACGGACACCGGTGCTGCCCACCTGGTAGATGAGCACCAGGGCGACGACGTAGAACAGCAGGTCCGACCCGCGGGTGACCCCGACCAGGTCGGCGAGCCACTGGGTGGAGCTCGGGAACATCACGGCCAGCACACCGGCCACCACGGTCAATACCGCGAGGATCTTGCGGCGCGCCTGACCACGCAGCGACGCCCGGGAGCGCAGCGACAGGTAGACCAGCGCGATCAGCGTCGGGATCAGCAGCCACTTGATGATCACGACCGACGCCGCCCTTCGCTGATCCGGTGCGCCAACGTGTCTGCCAGGATGTTGACGCTGTTGAGCAGCGGCTGACCCTTCGCGCGGGAGTAGTCGGTGTAGAGGATGTGGACCGGGTGCTCGACGACCCGCCGGCCGGGGCGGGTGAGGTCCTCCTCCAGCTCGGAGGCGTAGGCCATGCCGGTGTGGCTGAGCCGGATCGAGGCCGCGACGTCGCGGGTGATGAGCCGGAGGCCGTTGTGCGCATCGGTCAGCTTGGTGCCCGCCCGCCGGTTCATCACCTTCGTGGCGCTGCGCAGGATGAGCCGGCGGAAGGGGCTCATCTGCGTCTGGTCGTCGAGGAACCTCGAACCCATGACGACGTCGTAGCCGGTGCGGATCTTCTCGACCATGCCGAGAAGATCGCTCAGCTGGTGCTGGCCGTCGGCGTCGAAGCAGGCGATGTAGCGGGCGTCGGTGAAGCGCAGCGCTGCCTCGTACCCGGTCTGCAGCGCACCCCCGGCCCCCAGGTTGATCGGGTGGGTGACCCGGAAGGCACCGGCGGCGTCGATCTCCTCCGCGGAGTTGTCCGTGCTCGCGTCGTCCACGGCGATGACCTTGAGCCCGGCCGCGATCAGCTCGGCGATGACCCCCCGCACGACGAGGCCCTCGTTGTACACGCGCACGACGACGACCGTGTCGTCCCAGGGCCCCGCCGCCTCCGCCACGCCCCGATCCTCCCGCACCCGGGTGTCCGCATCGGGGTCACCCCCCGGCGAGCGGACCGGCAGGGACGTGGGCGCGGCCTGGGCCGCGGAGCGCGCGCGGATCCGGACGGGCCGGGGCGGGGCGGTGGTGGGGCTCACGGCTGGGTCACCTCGTAGATCGTGGCGTCGGCGTTGCGGAAGACCTCGGTGAGCCCCTGGACCCGTTGCAGGCCGATGAGCCCCGGGGCGCGGCGCACGTTGTCCCGCACGAAGCCCAGCCCCACGACCACGTAGCGGACGTCGGCCTCGCGAACCGCCTCCTGCACGCGCTGGCTGGTGTCCAGGTCGTGCAGGTCGGCGGTGAGGATCGCGGCCGGGGTCCCGGCGGGGGCGCCGTAGAAGGTCCACTCCATGGGCTCGACCCCGGCGAGGGCGTACATCCACACCGAGCCGTCCCACTGGTCGTTCATCACGCGCTGACCGGGCTCGACGTGCTCGCCGAGCCACTCGTAGGCCGCGACCTCGTCGGCGGAGACGGTCGGCCCGTCCCCGTAGTTGATCGACAACCGGTCGACGTTGCGCTGCACGTAGGCGCCGTCGCCGAGCACTGCCACCGCCAGCAGCACGACGAGGCTGCCGGCGGAGGCCATCACCCAGGGGCGCCCGACCCGCAACCGGGCACCCAGCCAGCTGCCCGCGGTGACCACGGTCTCGCCGACGGCGAAGGTGCCCACCAGCGGCAGGAGCGCGGCGAACCGCCACGCATCGTTGTAGAACGGGCCCGACAGCGAGTTCACCAGCGGGCTGTCGATCGACGCCGTCGCGGCGTAGGCGGCGCCGAAGACGGCGAAGGCACCCACCAGCCACACCAGCCGGCGCCGCAGGACCAGCAGGAACAGGCCGACCAGCGCCGTCAGCCCGAGCCACCACTGCGCGTCCAGGGTGACCGGGGAGAAGAGGAGGACCTGGCCGAAGCCCTCGGTGGTCGTGGCGAACTCGGGCCACCGGGCCGCCTGGACACCCCCGCTCTGCACCCGGGCAGGCAGGACGACGGGCAGCAGGAGCACCGCGGCGAGCACGGCCCCCACCAGCATGGGCACCAGGGAGGCCCGCCAGACCACGGGTTCCAGCCTCAGGACGAAGGCGACCAGCAGCGCCACCGCGTACACGAGCACGACGAAGGCGATGCTCGGGTGCATGGCCACCACACCGGTGACGCCCAGCGCGAGCGCCACGACGGCCGGGACCACGGGAGACCGGTCCACCAGCATCCGCGCGACGGCCAGCACCCCCGGCAGCAGTGCCAGACCGGCCACGTACGGCCAGAGCGGTCCGCGGAACAGGGAGTCGTAGGGGAAGGCCGTGAACCAGGTGCTCACCGTGGCCGCCACCGCCACCACGGGCGCCGGCACCCGCCAGCTCATCCCCAGCGCGGCGATGCCCAGCGGCCAGGCCAGCGTGACCAGCAGGGCCCCGGCGTTCAGCGCGTAGGAGGGATCCGAACCCACCTGCACCAGCAGGGCCAGCACCGAGTGGTAGGTGATCGGGTAGAAGTACGGCGTCCCCTCGGCCAGGTTGGCGATGGGGGCGATCGACGCGGGGACCGCCTCGCCGTGCTCGGCGATCCAGCGCACGGCGTTGGCGTGGAACGGGGCGTCGAAGTCCTGCGCGATGGCCGACAGGCCGCGGCTGGCGCGGAGGAACACAGCTGCCCCCACGGCCATGCCCAGGGCCACGCCGCCGCCCACGAGCAGGTGCTCCCAGCGGGCCCGCTGCCGGGGCAGCTCGTCGCCGGCGGTCCCGACGCCCTGGCCCGCCGTCGTCCCGTCCACGGCCGGCCGCCGGCGGCGCACCAGCCAGGCGACAGCGGCGACGACCGCGACGAGCAGGAGGGTCCAGCCGGCGTAGCTCCACAGGTCCCACCGGATGCCCACCGCCCCCAGCGCGGGGCCGCCCACCGCAGCCGCGCCGAACGTGGCCGCCGGCGCCACCCCCGCGAGCCGCCATCCCCGCACCCCTGCGGCCGCGCAGATCAGCGCACCGGGGACGACGACGAGCAGGAGGAGGACGACGATCATGGGATCCCTTGCTAGGCGGTGGTGTGCCGATTCCGGGCGGCACCTCGCCGACGATAGGTCGGTGACGGAACGCAGCCCCGCAGGTGGGCGCATCCGCGAGACGGGTGCGCGCGGTGTGACCGACGAGGCGCAATGGGCCGGCGACCGACCGTGATCGGCACGCCGAGCGACCGCTGGGCGGCCCGTTCGGGCCACGACCTTGCCACGTCCCCGGAGCCACCGCGGGCACTGGGTTACCCTCGCCCGGTCGGCAGCAGGACCCCAGCGGGAGGTACGCGACATCCATGGCGCCACGCATCGAACCCTCCGCCGACGTCGCGACCGACGTGGAGGTCGGTGAGGGCTCGTCGGTGTGGCACCTCGCCCAGGTCCGCGAAGGTGCCCGGCTGGGCCGCGACTGCGTGGTCGGCCGGGGTGCCTACATCGGCACCGGGGTCCGTCTCGGGGACAGCTGCAAGGTGCAGAACTACGCGCTCGTCTACGACCCCGCGGTGCTGGGCGACGGGGTGTTCGTCGGCCCCGCGGCAGTGCTGACCAACGACCAGTACCCCAGGGCGATGAACCCCGACGGCAGCGCCAAGAGCGCGGCCGAGTGGACGGCCGTCGGGGTCACGGTCGACACCGGCGCCTCGATCGGCGCCCGCGCGGTCTGCGTCGCCCCCGTCCGCATCGGCGCCTGGTCGATGGTCGCCGCCGGCGCCGTGGTCACCCGTGACGTGCCGGCGCACGCGTTGGTCGTCGGCGTCCCGGCCCGCCGGATCGGCTGGGTCGGCTACGCCGGTGCCCGGCTGCGGGAGGAGGGTGACCTCCTGGTGTGCCCGGTGACCGGGCAGACCTTCCAGACAGCAGACGACACCATCAGAGAGGTCACCCCGTGACGACACCGCCCATGATCCCCGTGGCCAAGCCGCTGATCGGGGACGACGAGCGCGCTGCGGTGGACCGCGTGCTGCGCTCGGGGATGATGGCCCAGGGCCCCGAGGTGGCCGCCTTCGAGCAGGAGTTCGCCGACGCGCTCGTCCAGGGCCGCGAGTCCGTGGCCGTGAACTCCGGCACCTCGGGCCTGCACCTGGGCCTGCTCGCCGCCGGCATCGGCCCCGGCGACGAGGTCGTCGTCCCCTCCTTCACCTTCGCGGCGACCGCGAACTCGGTGGCCCTCACCGGGGCCACCCCCGTCTTCGCCGACATCGACCCGGTGTCCTTCTGCCTGGACCCCGCCTCGGTCGAGTCCGTGGTGACCGACCGCACCGCGGCGATCATGCCGGTCCACCTGTACGGCCACCCCGCCGACGTGGCCGGCCTGGCGGCGGTGGCCGAGCGCCACGGACTGGCGCTGTTCGAGGACGCCGCCCAGGCGCACGGCGCCGCCCAGGACGGCCGAGCCGTGGGCACCTTCGGCACGTTCGCGATGTTCAGCCTCTACCCGACCAAGAACATGACCTCGGGCGAGGGCGGCATGGTCAGCTGCGACGGCGAGGTGGCCCGCAAGATCCGCCTGCTGCGCAACCAGGGCATGGCCGCGCAGTACCAGAACGAGGTCGTGGGCCTGAACAACCGCATGACCGACATCCACGCCGCGATCGGCCGTGTGCAGCTGGGCCGGCTGCCTGCCTGGACCGCCACCCGGCAGAGCAACGCCGCCTACCTCGACGCCCACCTCGAGGGCGTGGTCACCCCCACGGTCCGCCCCGGCGCGACGCACGTCTACCACCAGTACACGGTGCGGGTGTCCGGCGACCGTGACCGCATGGTCCAGGCGCTGCGCGAGGAGCACGGCGTAGGCAGCGGCGTCTACTACCCGGTGCCCAACCACCGGCTGGCCAGCTTCGCCCTGGACCTGGACCTGCCGGAGACCGAGAAGGCCGCGCGCGAGGTCATCTCCCTGCCCGTGCACCCCTCCCTGTCGGCCGACGACCTCGACCGCGTCGTGCAGGCCGTGAACACCGTCGCCCGGGCCGGTGCGTGATGGCCGACCTCCGCGCGGGCCTCATCGGCCTGGGCTCGATGGGCCGGCACCACGCCCGTCTGCTGCGCCAGCTGGACGGTGTCCAGCTGGTCGCCGTCGTCGACGCCGTCGGCGACTCCTTCGGCGTGGCCGGTGACCTCGCCGTCGGGCGCCAGGTGCAGCACCTGCTGGACGCCGCCATCGACATGGCGGTCGTGGCCGTGCCGACCGCCGAGCACGAACGGGTCGGCCTGGAGCTGGCCGCCGCCGGCGTGCACACGATGATCGAGAAGCCGATCGCCGAGAACGGCACGGCAGGGCTGCGCCTGGCGGAGGCCTTCGAGGCCGCCGGGCTGGTCGGTGCCGTGGGGCACATCGAGCGGTTCAACCCGGCCCTGCAGGAGATGCGCAAGCGCATCGAGGACGGCCAGCTGGGCGAGATCTACCAGATCGCCACCCAGCGGCAGGGCCCCTTCCCGGGCCGCATCGCCGACGTCGGGGTGATCAAGGACCTCGCCTCCCACGACATCGACCTCACGGTGTGGGTCGCGCAGAGCGACTACCGCTCCATCAGCGCCCGCACCGCGCACCGCAGCGGCCGCCAGCACGAGGACATGGTGGCGGCCACCGGTGTGCTGACCAACGGGATCATCACCAACCACCTGGTCAACTGGCTGTCCCCGCTCAAGGTCCGCACCACGACGGTCACCGGCGAGAAGGGCGCTCTGGTCGCGGACACCGCGAGCGCGGACCTGACCTTCTACGCCAACGGGACCTTCCTGACCGAGTGGGAGTCGATCACGTCCTTCCGCGGGGTCACCGAGGGCGACAGCATCCGCTACGCCCTGGCCAAGCGGGAGCCGCTGCTGCTGGAGCACGAGGCCTTCCGGGACGCCATCCTCGGTCTCGACCAGCGGATCGTGACCATGCGCGAGGGCCTGCACACCCTCCAGGTGGCCGAGGCCGCGCTGGAGTCGGCCCGCACCGGCACCACCGTCGACCTCCGCCGGGACTGACGCGCCCCGGACGGCACCCGCGCGGCGGGCGCCGTCCGGGTGGTCTCAGAAGAGCGTGTCGACCGCGTCGGCGATGACCCGGCTGGGCCAGTAGCGGTCCATGGTCCCCGGCGAGCGGTAGCGCTCCGGGTCCGCCAGGAAGGCGCGCAGCCGGTCGGGCTGCAACCGGGTGAGCACCATCGTCTCGCCCTCGCCGGCGAGGATCTCGGTGTGCGCGCGGTGGATCGCCGCCGGGATGCCCAGGTGGCTGGTCTCCTGCTGCAGGCCACCGCTGTCGGTGACCACGAACCGGGCGCCGGCCAGCACCGGCATGAAGTGCACGTAGCTGAGCTTGTCCTCGATCCGGAACCGGTCGCCGAACAGGCCCAGCAGGTCGTACTGGGCCAGCCGCTCCCGCTCCGAGGCGCCGGCGAAGTACACGATCGGGATCCGCGCCGAGTGCTCGGCCAGGATCTCCAACGCCTGCCGGTACAGCGCCTCGTCGCGCACCAGCTCGAAGCGGTGCAGGGTGGCGACCGCGTATTCCGCGGGGAGCTGCACGGCCGGCGGGGCCGGCCGGTCCAACGCGTACCGGACGGCGTCCACCACGGTGTTGGCCCCCGTGGTGACCACCGCTCCGCGACGGCCCCTCAGGTTCTCGGCCTCCACGTCGGTCGGCGCGAAGTGCACGTCCACGACACGCGCGGCCAGCCGGCGGTTGACCTCCTCGGGGAAGGGGTGCCGCAGGTTGTGGCTGCGCATCCCGGCCTCCACGTGGCCGACCCGGGCCCCGAGCAACCGCCCGATCACCGCACCCAGCGGCGCCGTGAAGGTGTCCCCGTGCACGAGGACCACCGGGCGCCGGCCGTCTGCCCGCAGCCGAGCGCGCAGGCGGGCCCGGTTCCGCCAGACGGTGGCGGCCAGGCGGGCACCCCAGCGCGGGACGTCCACGGGCCGGGCCAGGTTGCCCGCGCCGGCCTCGGGCACCAGCCACTCGGTGGGTGCCGGCAGCGACAGGTCGACCAGCGCCTCGCCCAGCTCCTCGACGTGCTGGGCGGTGTACCAGATCTCGCAGGACCTGCCGCGCGAGGTGAGCTCGTGGAAGACCGGGGCCACCTTGATGAGCTCTGCCGTGGTGCCGACGACGAACGCGATCATCGGGTGCCTCTCGCCTGTGACGTCATCCGGGCACAATAGGTGACCGCTGTGGAGCACCCCGGTCACGGTGCGGAGCGGTCCGGTGGCCGAGGACGCACCCGCCGCTCCGCTAACCTCGGTGCCATGGCGACCTCGACGACGTCCGCCCCGGTCACCCCGCCGCCCCCGCTCGAGGCGCTCAGCGTCGTCGTCCCGGTGTTCAACGAGCAGACCTGGATCCGCACGTGCATCGAGGCCCTGGTCGTCTCGGCCGAGCACGCCGCCCTGCCCCTCGACCTGGTGGTCGTCGACGACGGCAGCACCGACGACACCCCGCAGGTGCTGGCCGAGCTGGCTGCGGAGCACGGCTTCACCGTCGTGCACCAACCCAACGCCGGCCGGCTGACCGCCCGGGCGACCGGCGTCGCCCGCACCCGGGAACCCTGGGTCCTGCTGCTCGACAGCCGGGTCATCACGGCCCCCGAGGCGCTCTCGTGGGTGCGCGCCGCCGTCGCCGAGGACTCCCGCCGGGTGGTGTGGTGCGGCCACGTCGACGTCGCCACCGACGGCAACCTGTTCGCGGCCTACTGGTCCGGCCTGGTGAAGATCGGCTGGCGCCGGTACACCTCGGCCCCCCGGCTGGTCTCCTTCGGCGCCGAGGAGTTCGACGCCTACCCCAAGGGCACCGGCTGCCTGCTGCTCCCCCGCGAGGTGCTGGCCGAGGCCGGTGACAGCTTCAGCTCGCTCTACGACGACCCCGACCTCGCCAGCGACGACACCCGGCTGCTGCGCCACATCGCCGGCCGCACGCCGATCTGGCTGACGCCGGACTTCCGCTTCGACTACCACGGCAAGCAGGGCGCCCGCGGCTTCGTGAAGCAGTGCTGGTTCCGCGGCACGACGTTCGTCGACGGCTACCTGGGTCAGCCCGGGCCCGTGCGGCGGGCCCTGCTCGCGGCGCTCGGTGCCGGCGGTGCCCTCGCCGTCCTGGGGGTGCGCCGGCCGGCCCTGGGTGCGGCCGGGCTGGGCGCGGTGACGGTGGCCGTGCCCGCGGTCGTCGCCCGGGTCGGGGGCAGCCGGGACGAGATCACCGCCGGCGCCGTGCTGACGCCGGTCTTCGTGCTGAGCTTCGGCGCCGGTGTGCTGCGCGGCCTGCTGCTGGCGGCCCGCAGCCGCCTGCGCCCGGGGCGTACCCGGTCGGCCGGATGAGCCGCCCGGCCGGGCGGGTGGCCGGGGGACGGTCCGACGTCGCGCGCACCGGGCTGGCCATCGCGGTGGCCAGCGCAGCCGGGTACGGCCTGCTCGCCCTCGTCGGGCGCGGGCTGAGCCCGGCCGACTTCGGGGTCTTCGTCGCCGTGTGGGGCGTCGTGTTCGGGCTGGGCTCCTCGCTGTCGACCATCGAGCAGGAAGCCGCGCGGGACGCCGCCCAGGCCGGGCCGCGCACCGGACCGGCGGCCGCCGCGGTGACCACCGCGGCGGCGCTGGTGGCCGGGGTGGTGGCCGCGCTCACGCTCGTCCCCGCCGTCGGCGAACGGCTCTTCGGGCGCGAGGAGGTCGTCTTCGGCGTGGTCGTGCTCGCGGCCGCCCTGGGGTTCGCCGCGCAGTTCGCCGTCCGCGGGCTGCTGGTCGGGTCCGGGGACGTGCGCGGCTACGGACGCCTCGTGGTCGCCGAGGCCCTGAGCCGGCTGGTCGTCCTGCTCGCCCTCCTGGCGCTGGCCCGGCTGGACCTGCAGACGGCGGTCGTCGCCGTCGGGGTGGGGTCCTTCGCGTGGCTGGCCTGGGCCCGCCGCGCCGGGTCGGTGCTGCCGCGCGGCCGCGTGCCGCGGTCGGACTGGCGGCCGGCGCTGGTCAGGGCGGTCTCGCTGATGGCCGGTGCCGGCCTCATCGCGAGCGTCATCACCGGGTTCCCCACCCTCGTGACCGCCCTCGGCAGCGGGGCACCCGGCGCCGCCGGCGGCGCCGTCTTCGCCGCGCTCACCGTGTCGCGGGTCCCGCTGCTGCTCATCTCGCCGGTGCAGGCCCTCGCCGTCCCCTTCGTGGTGCGCACCCGCGAGCAACCGGGCCGCGAGGGGACGACGGCACTGCGCCGCATGCTGGTGCTCGGCACGCTCGCGACGCTGGCGCTGGGTGCGGTCGGTGCGCTGCTCGGCGGTCTGCTCGGCCCGTGGGCGGTGCGGCTGGTCTACGGCCCGGACTACGACGTCCCGTCCGGTGCCATGGCCCTGCTCGTGCTGTCGGCCTGCCTGCTGGCCTGGACCCAGCTGCTGTCGGCCACCCTGATCGCGCTGTCGGCCCATCGCCGCATGATCGCGGTGTGGGCCGTGGCCGTCGGCGCCACCGTCGGCTGGTTGCTGCTGAGCCCGCTGGACGTCGTGGCCACCACCGCCGTGGGTGCGATGGTGGGACCGGTGGCGGCACTTGCCTGCGCCCTCCCGGCGGTGCACCGACTGGCTGCCACGTCGCCCGTCGGGTCCGCGGACGGGTCGGCGCCGCCCGCCGGCACCTGACCGCGGGCCCGCTGGGGCGGGTGGGGCGGAGGAGGCCTCGCGGCCCGCGTGTCATCCGGGACCGGGCGCACAAAGTGCCGTGCTGCGCAGGTGGTCTTGTCGTCGCTGCACCTGTGACGGGACGTTCACGATCCCTAGAGTTGTGCGCGACCGGTCGACCCCGATCGCCGCGTCCCACCTGCGGGTGATCGGCGTGGATCGGGACCGCGACCGGGGAGTCGCCCGGCACCACCGGATGCCTGGTCTCGGTGGTCGAGCCAGGCGCGGCGCCCCGCCATCCCTGCGTACCGAGAAGCGAGCCCCCTGTGCCCCGATCCCCTCGCCGGCCCTCCGTCCGTCCGGTGGTGCTGCTCCTGCTCGGAGCGGTGGCCGTGGCAGCCGCGGCCTTCCTGGTCGTCACCCACCTCACGGGGGGCGGCACCTCCTCGGTCGACGCAGCCGCCACCACCCCCACGCCCTACGCCTCCTACAGCATCGGGCCGGAGCCCACGACCGTGGCGACGGACCCGCCTGCCGCCGGCCTCCCCGTCGACCCGGCGTCGAGCGAGGACGCCGGGACGGGGCAACCGGAGGTGCAGGTCGTCCTGACCTACGCGCAGTTCCAGTCCGACACCGGGACGGTCCAGGCCAACGGTTTCGTCTCGGGGGTCATCCAGGACGGCGGCACCTGCACCCTGACGCTGCGGCGGGAGGGCCAGGACGACGTCGTCGTGACCACGGTGGCCTCGGCGGACGCCACGACGACCTCGTGCGGGCTCCTGGAGACGGGCACCGGTCTGGCCTCGGGGACCTGGGACGTCGAGCTGGCCTACAGCTCCGACACCGCCAGCGGGTCCTCCGCCGTCGACGAGGTCGTGGTCCCGTGACGCGCATCCAGGAGGCGGGGCGGCACGTCGTCCACGCCCTGACCCTGCTCTGCGTCGTCGCCGGCCTGCTGGGCGCCGTGCCCACCTCGGACCAGACCGCGCCGGAGCTCGAGCTGGCGGCCGACGTCTCCCAGTTCGACCCGGGCAACATCATCAGCGACGGCATGTTCTTCGACGCCAACGCCCTCACCGCCCAGCAGGTCCAGGACTTCATCGCCGCCAAGGGACGCAGCTGCGTCGCCTCCAGCGCCGGCATCCCCTGCCTCAAGGACTACCGCGAGAACACCACCACCCGCGCCCCCGACGGCATCTGCACCGGCAGCTACACCGGCGCCACCGGCGAGACCCCCGGCATGATCATCTGGAAGGTCGGCCAGGCCTGCGGCATCAGCCCCAAGGTCCTGCTCGTGCTCCTCCAGAAGGAACAAGCACTCGTCACCGCCAGCGGCTCGAGCCTCACCGCCCGCCGCTACCAGATCGCCGCCGGCATGGGCTGCCCCGACACCGCCGCCTGCGACACCCAGTACTACGGGTTCTACAACCAGGTCTACTCCGCAGCCCGCCAGTACCAGCGCTACGCCACCTACCCCCGCAACTACTCCTACCGCGCCGGCCAGACCAACACCATCCAGTGGTCCCCCACCGCCAGCTGCGGCACCAGCCAGGTCTACATCGCCAACCAGGCCACCGCCGGCCTCTACAACTACACCCCCTACCGACCCAACGCCGCCGCCCTCGGCGCCGGCTACGGCAACGGCGACACCTGCTCCGCCTACGGCAACCGCAACTTCTGGCTCTACTTCACCGACTGGTTCGGCAGCACCCAGTCCC
>NZ_FNIR01000010.1 GCF_900103975.1 Klenkia soli | reverse complement strand
CTTCGCCATGGACCCCGACGGCACGCTGCACGTCACCCCACCCGGCGGACGCACCCGCACCACCCGACCCGACCGCATCGCCGAGGTCGACATGTCGACACCCAGTCACCTCCAGAGCCTCACCGACCTCCTGGGCCCCACCCCGAAGCGCTACCGCTCACCCACCCCGGCGGAACGCGCCGCACGCCGCGCCACGGCCGCCGAACGTGCACGACTGGCCGCCGACATCGAGGCCGAGCTCGACGCCGCCGCCCGCATCCGGGCCGAGCAGAACGCCGGCCCGGCCAGAGACGGCACGGCGACCGGGGGCCCAGGTGCCGACGACGCCAGCGATGACCGCGCCGCGGTGGACGAGGATCCCCCGCCCTTCTGACCGCATCCCCGGAAGCCTCGTCGAGGTCGGTCCGCCGCCCGCAACGAGGAGGATCCGGTCACCCGAGCGGCAGTTGGTCACCGCATGACCTGACCGGATGCCTGCACGGTGACCGGCTGCAGCACCCGCAACCGGCGGCGCGACCAGCGGAGGCGGAGCGGCGTCAGCGGGCCGGGCTCGGCGTCAGCGGGTGTCAGCGGCGCGTCACCGGGATGTCAGCGCGCGGGCGCACGGTGCTCCCATGACATCCGACTCCCCCGTCATCGAGGCCACCGGCCTCACCCTGAGCTACGGGACCACCCGTGCCCTGGACGGCGTCGACCTCACCGTCCCCGCCGGCACCGTCCTCGGCGTGCTGGGCCCCAACGGCGCCGGCAAGACCACCGCCGTCCGCGTCCTCTCGACCCTCCTCCGCCCCGACGCCGGCACCGCACGCGTGGCCGGCTTCGACGTCCTCGCCGACCCCCAGCAGGTCCGCCGCCGCATCGGCCTCACCGGCCAGTACGCCTCGGTCGACGAGGACCTCACCGGCTCGCAGAACCTGGCCATGATCGGTCGGCTGCTGGGCCTCCCCCGCGCCGCGGCCCGCGCCCGGGCCGCCGAGCTGCTCGCCGGCTTCAGCCTCACCGACGCCGCCGAGCGATCGGCCAAGACCTACTCCGGCGGCATGCGGCGCCGGCTCGACCTGGCCGCCAGCCTCGTCGGCCGCCCGCAGGTGCTGTTCCTCGACGAACCCACCACCGGCCTGGACCCGCGCAGCCGCACCGAGGTGTGGGACGTGGTCCGGCGGCTGGTCGCCGACGGCACCAGCGTCCTGCTCACCACGCAGTACCTCGAGGAGGCCGACGAGCTCGCCGACGACATCGTCGTCTTCGACACCGGCCGGGTCGTCGCGCACGGCACCAGCGACGAGCTCAAGCACCGCACCGGCGCGCAGACCCTGACCGTCCGCCCCCGCGACCGCGCCGACACCCCGACCGTGCTGCAGGTCATCGAGCAGGTCACCGGCGCGGTCCCGACGCTCGACGGGCACGGCACCGCGTCGGTGCCGGTCCGCAGCGAGACCGTGCTGGGCACCGTCCTGGACCTGCTCACCACCCAGGGCATCGCTCTCTCCGAGCTCGCCGTCCGGCTGCCCAGCCTCGACGAGGTCTTCCTCGCCCTCACCGGCCACGCCACCCAGACCGAGAAGGAGCCCGTCTCGTGACCACCACCCTGACCGTCCCCACCATCACCCAGGCACCGAGGCTGCCGGCGATCCAGCAGTCGCTCACCCTCGCCTGGCGCAACGTCGTGAAGATCCGGCACCAGCCGGAGGCCCTGATGGACGTCAGCCTGCAGCCGATCATCTTCACGGTGCTCTTCGTGTTCGTCTTCGGCGGCGCGATCGCCGGCGACTGGCACGACTACCTGACCTACCTGGTGCCCGGCATCCTGGTGCAGACCCTGATGTTCGCCACCCAGGGCATCGGCGTCGCCCTCAACAACGACATCGCCAAGGGCGTGTTCGACCGGTTCCGCAGCCTGCCGATCGCCCGCTCCGCCCCGTTGGTCGGCGCGGTGCTGGCCGACGTCGTGCGGTTCGTCACCTCGATCGGCGTGCTGCTCGCCTTCACCGCGGCCCTCGGGTTCCGGACGACGCAGGGCTTCGCCTCGGCCGCCCTCGCGGTCCTGGTCGCCATCGGGTTCGCGATGAGCCTGTCCTGGGTGTTCGTCTGGATCGGGCTCACCGTCCGCTCCGCCGGCGCCGTCCAGGGCGTGGGCTTCCTGGCCACCTTCCCGCTGACCTTCGGCAGCACCGCGCTGGTCTCGGCGGACACCCTGCCCGGCTGGCTGGCCGCCTTCACCCGCAACAACCCGGTCACCCACGTCATCGACACCGTCCGCGGCCTGCTGCTCGGCGGCCCGGTCGCCGAGCCGCTGCTGTGGACGGCGGGCTGGTCGGCGCTCCTGCTGGCGGTGTTCGTGCCGCTGGCCATGCGCGCCTACCGTCGCCGAGTCTGACCCGGTGGACCCGCTGACCGTCACCCTCGCCCTGGCCGTCCTCGGGGTGCTCGTCGTCGTCGCCGCCTCGGCGCTCGGCGAGCGCCTCGGGGTGGCCGCCCCGCTGCTCCTGGTGGGGGCGGGGGTGGCGGCCAGCGTCGTCCCGGGGTTCCCGACCTTCGAGGTCGAGCCCGAGTGGGTGCTCGCCGGGCTGCTGCCCCCGCTGCTGTACTCCGCCGCGGTGTCGGTGCCGGCCATGGACCTGCGCCGCGAGCTCAGCGCGGTCAGCGGCCTGTCCGTCGTCCTGGTCGTGCTCAGCTCGTTCGCCCTCGGCGGGTTCTTCGCCCTGGTCGTCCCCGGGTTGGGGCTGGCCTGGGGCGTGGCGCTCGGCGCAGTGGTCAGCCCCACCGACGCGGTGGCCACCTCGATCGCCCGCCGGCTCGGCGTCCCGGCCCGGGCGGTCACCATCCTGGACGGCGAGGGGCTGCTCAACGACGCCACGGCCCTGGTGGTCCTCCGCGCCGGCATCGCCGCAGCCGCCAGCGGGGTCTCGCTGTGGGGCGTGGCCGGCCGGTTCGTCTGGTCCATCGCCCTGGCCGCACTGATCGGCGTGCTGGTCGGCCGGGCCGGGCTGTGGGTGCGCGCCCGGCTCCGCGAGGTCCCCGCCACCACGGCGCTGTCGTTCGCCGTCCCCTTCGTGGCCGCCATCCCCGCCGAGCTGGCCGGGGCCTCCGGTCTGGTCGCCGCGGTGCTCGCCGGGCTGACCACCGGGTGGCGCGCGCCGCGGGTGCTGTCGCCCGGCGCCCGGCTCTCGGACGCCCAGAACTGGTCGACCGTCGAGATGCTCCTGGAGGGCGCGGTCTTCCTGGTCATGGGACTGCAGCTGATCGGGATCCTGCGCGACGTGCAGGCCGACCACGCCGGGGTCGGCACCGCGCTGGCCGTCGCCGCCGGGGCACTCGCGCTCACCGTGGTGGTGCGGGCGGTCTACGTGACCCTGCTGTTCCTCGGGCAACGCACCCGCACGGCACGGACGGCGCAGCGCCGGGACGTCTTCGCCCGCCTGGACGCCGGTGAGGACGTCGGTCACCGCCGCAGGCAGCGGCGCACCCCGACCGAGCGGCAGGTGCAGCAGTTCCGCTCCCGGGTCGCCCGCGCCCTGGCCGACATCGACCACCTGCTCGCGCACCCGCTGGACGCCCGGCAGGGCGCCGTCGTCGTCTGGGCCGGCATGCGCGGGGCGATCACCCTCGCCGCCGCGCAGACGCTGCCCGAGGAGACCCCGGCCCGGCCGCTGCTGCTGCTCGTGGCCGTCGCGGTCGCCGTGGGGTCGCTGCTGCTGCAGGGCGCGACGCTGCCCTGGGTGGTCCGCCGGCTGCTGGGGAGCAGCGCGGCCGACCCGGCCGACCAGGAGCAGCAGTGGGACGTCGTCCGGCAGCGCCTGGCGGAGGCCGCCGCCGGGGCCGGCACCGACGACCCGGTCGCCGTCCTCCGCGCCCAGCGCACGGCGCTGCTGGCCGAGCGGGACCTCGGCCGCCTGGACTCCGCCGTGCTGACCGCGGCGCTCGCGGAGCTGGACGCCGACCAGATCGCGCTGGAGGTCAGGAGCCGAGGGGGCTGACCGGTTCGGCGCCGACCTCGGCCAGGGCCGCCGCCCGGCCCAGCGCCAGGCCCGCGGCCGCTGCCTCGTCGACCGCGGCGGCACCCAGCTCCTCGACCAGCTGGGCCCGCAGCCGGGCCACGACGGGGTCGCCGAGGTCGGCCCGGCCGCGCACCGCCTCGGCCAGGCCGAGCAACCGCGCGGACCCGGAGGCGTCACCTGCGGCGTGGGCGAGCACCGCGCGGCCCACCTGCACGATCGCCAGCACCGGCATGTCCGCCGAGTTCTGCACGGCCCCGCGCTGCGCCTGCGCCAGCTGCTCCGCCGCCTCGGCCAGCGCGCCCCGACCGGCCAGCACCTGGGCCCGCACCGTGCGCACGAGCGCGCCCATCTGGTCGGGCGGGAGGAACCCGGCGACGTCCATGCGGTCCACCGCCGCCCGGCTCGTCGCCTCGGCCAGCTCGGGCTCGCCGGCCAGGTCGGCCACCAGCGCCCGCACGGACTCCGCGTAGGCCAGCATCGGACCGCCCAACCGGGCCACCTGGACCAGCTGCTCGTCGAGGTCCGCGCCGGCCGCGACCAGCTCGCCGGCGGCGGCACGGAGCAGGGCGAGGCGCACCCGCAGCATCGGCGAGTCGTCGGAGGTGCCCAGCTCGTCGGAGCAGCGCAGCGCCTCCTCGACCAGCACGGTCGCGCGCACGAGGTCGCCGTCCTGCGCCGCGAGCTGACCCAGCGACGCCGCGGTGATCGACATCCCCCACCGGTCCCCCAGCTCGCGGAACGCCTCCCGCGCGACCTGCAGGTCCTCGGCCAGGGTGTCGAACCGGCCGTCGTTCTCGGCGGCGAGCCCCACCGCCGCGTGCACGACCGCCTGCACCCACGGGTCGGGGTGGCCGGCGGTCTCCCCCAGCCGCTGCGGCTGGCCCAGGAACACCGTCGCCAGCGCCCAGCTGATCACCGCGATCGGCTCCGGCGAGGACGGACCGAGCTCGGCCGGCACGGCGACCACCGCGGCCAGGGCGTCGCGCGCGCCGGTCCAGCCCACCTCGTCGGCGACCGCGAGCGCGCTGAAGGTCAGGCACACTGTCCGCAGGCTGCTGGGCTCCGCCGGGAGGCGGGCGACGTCGGCCAGCTGGCGCGCCGCGACCGACTGCTGCCCGCTCAGCAACCAGAACCACGACAGCCGGCCGGCCAGGTGCACCGCCTCGTCACCGCGGCCGGCGTCGACCTCGCGCTGCAGCGCCGCGGCCAGCCCGTCGTGCTCGGCCCGCAGCTCGCGCAGGGCCGCCAGCTGGTGCGGCCCGCTCCGCAGCAGCGGGTCCAGCCGGTCCAGCAGCGTGCGGCACCAGGCGGTGTGCGCCGCCTCCGTGGCGGCCCGCTCGCCCGCGGCGTCCAGCTGCTCGGCGCCGTAGGCGCGCACCGTCTCGAGCATCCGGTACCGGACGCCGTCCCCCTCGGGCACGGCGGTGAGCAGGGACTTCTCGACCAGACCGGCGATCGCGTCCAGGACGGCGGGGCCGCCGCAGATGGCCTCGGCGGCCTCCAGGGTCACGCCGTCCGGCGGCACCGACAACCGGCGGCCGACCGCCTGCTCGGCCGGGCCGAGGGACTCCCAGCTCCACTCGACCACCGCGCGCAGGGTCTGCTGGCGGGGCAGCGCCAGCCGGCTGCCCCCGGTCAGCAGGGCGAACCGGTCGTCGAGCCGGGCGGCGATCTGGGCCAGGCCGAGGGTGCGCAGACGGGCGGCGGCGAGCTCCAGGGCCAGCGGCATGCCGTCCAGCCGGCGGCACACCTCGAGCAGCAGCGGGAGGTTCGCCGGGGACACGGCGAAGGTCGGGTCCGCGGCCTGCGCCCGGTCGGCGAACAGCCGCACCACGTCGGCGTCGGCGGCACCCGGTTGGTCGGCGGTCGGCACCGGCAGGGGGCCCACCGGCACCAGCGCCTCACCGGGGATGCCCAGGGCCTCGCGGCTGGTGGTGAGCACGACCAGGCCGGGGCACCCGGCCAGCAGGTCGTCGGTCAGCCGGGCCACGGCGTCCACGAGGTGCTCGCAGTTGTCCAGCACCAGCAGCCCGCGCCGGGTGGCGAACACCTCGCGCAGCCGGGCGCCGGCCTCGACCACCGTGGGCACCCGCTCCAGCGTGGTCGAGGCGCGCTGCCCGACGGCGGTGAGGACGGCGGCCGGCAGCTGCCGGGGCTCCCCGACCGGCGCCAGCTCCACCCACCAGACCCCGTCCGGCGTCCCCGCCTCGCGCTGGCGGGCCACCTCCTGGGCCAACCGGGTCTTGCCCGCGCCGCCGGGCCCCAGCAGGGTCACCAACCGGCCGCGGTCCAACCGGTCGGCGACCAGGTCCAGCTCGGCGGCCCGGCCGCGGAAGCTGGTCAGCGCGGCCCGCAGCACCGGCCGCTCCGGGGCCTCCTCCCGGAGCACCGCGAGGTGCGCCGCACGCAGCGCCGGACCGGGGTCCAGCCCCAGCTCGTCGGCCAGCCGGTGGCGGGTGGCCTCGTACGCGGCGAGCGCGTCGGGCGTGCGGCCGGCCCGGTGCAGCGCCCGCACCCGCAGGGCGGCGAGACCTTCGCGCAACGGGTGCTCGGCCACCAGCCGGTCCAGCTCGGGCAGCTCGGCGGCACCCGCGCCGGCCAGCCGCTGCTCGGCGGCGTCCAGCCGCAGCTCGGCCCAGCGGGCGGCCGGGGCCGCGGTGAACGCGAGGTCCCTGAGGTCGGCCAGCGGCTCCCCCCGCCACAGGTGCTCGGTACCGGCGGGGTCGTCCTCGGCGGCGGTGGCGTCGACGGCGTCCCGGGGCAGGTCGAGCAGGTACCCCGGCGGCTGGGCCCGCAGCGGTAGCCCGGGCACCGCGCGGCGCACCCGGGAGACCACCGCCTGCAGCGCGTTGGCCGGGGCGGCCGGCGGGGCGCCGTCCCAGAGCGCCTCGACCAGGGCGTCGACGGACACGACCCGGCCGGGGTCCAGGGCCAGCCGGGCCAGCAGCGCGCGGGCCCGCCCGCCCCCGACGTCCACCGGGACGCCGTCCACCCGGACCACGACCGGTCCGAGCAGCTCGACGGTCACGGTCATCGGTCGCGACGCAGCAGTCTCAGGGACCCGGTCCCCGGCAGCTCGGTGAACTCCCCGGAGTCGAGCACCCGGCTGTAGACGCCGAAGGGCGCCTGGCCACCGTCGGCCGGGTCGGGGAACACGTCGTGGACGGCGAGGGTGCCGCCGACGGCGAGCTTGGCCACCCAGGCGTCCTGGTCGCGGCGGGCCGACTCCTCGGTGTGCGAGCCGTCCAGGAACAGCAGCGCCAGCGGGGTCGACCACAGCGGGGCGAGGGTCTCCGCGCGGGCGACGACCGCCACGACGACGTCCTCGGCCGGGTGCACCGTGCGGCGGAACGAGGCCAGCGTGTCCAGCCGCCCGACGACGGGGTCGACCAGCTCGGGCTGGTGGTACTCCCACCCGGGCTGGTGCTCCTCGGACCCGCGGTGGTGGTCGACGGTGACCACCGTGCGGCCGGTCGCGACGGCGGCCGCGGCCAGGTACAGCGCGGACTTGCCCATCCAGGTGCCGATCTCCAGCAGCGGCCCGGGCACCTCGACGGCCAGGGCGGCCGCGTGCAGGGCGAGGCCCTCGTCGGCCGGCATGAACCCCGGCGCCGCCGCGGCCGCGGCCAGCAGCTCGTCGGTGCGGCTCACCGGGCGAACCGGGCGAGCAGCTTCGGCGCCGGCTTGTCGCCTGCGGCCTTGGCGAAGAAGGCGCCGACCGCCGTGGTGACCGGGACGGCGAGGATCAGCCCGATGGCCCCGACCAGCGTGCGGATGACCTCCTCGCCGATCTCGGTGCCGGTCAGCACCACCCCGAACGGTCGGTCGTAGATCTCGATGAGCAGCAGCAGCGGCAGGGCGGCCCCCGCGTAGGCGAAGACGATCGTGTAGATCGTCGAGGCGATGTGGTCGCGGCCCACCTGCATGCCGCGGGTGAACAGCTGGCGCACGGTCATCGTCGGGTCGACCTCGTTCAGCTGCCAGATCGCCGAGGCCTGGGTGATCGTGACGTCGTTGAGGATGCCCAGCCCGGCCACGGCGATGCCGGCGAGCACCAGGCCGGAGAAGTCCAGGGACGGGTCGAAGGTCTGCAGCTGGATGGTCGCCTCGCTGGAGAACCCGGTGAGCTTCGCCGCGGACACCGCGACGGCCCCCATGACCGCGACCAGCACCAGGCCGAACAGGGTGCCGATCAGCGCGGTCGTCGTGCGGGTGGTGAACCCGTGGGCCAGGTAGAGGACGACGAACATGATCGCCGAGCTGCCGACCAGCGTGACCAGGGTCGGCGACTCCGCGGTCAGGATCCCGGGCAGGATGAACTTCAGCAGGATCAGGAACGCGAACCCCAGGCCCAGCAGCGCCGCGATCCCGCGCACCCGGGCCACCAGGGCCACCACCAGCACGAACGCCAGGGCCAGCACCACCATCGGCGTGGTGCGCTGGAAGTCGGAGAACGAGTAGCTGGGGCTGCCGGTCGTGGCGTCGACCATCCGGGTCAGCACGAAGCCGTCCCCGACCTGCACGCCGGTGCCGACCACCTCGGGCGGCAGGTCGACCGAGACGAAGTCGCCCTCGCCGTCCCCGTCGGTCACCTCCACCACGGCGGTGCCGCAGGTGAGCTGCTGGCCCGACGTCGAGGAGTCGGAGCAGTCGTAGGTGTCCAGCGACTGCACCGTGGCGTCCGGGTACGAGGTGCCGGGCGGCTGGAAGGTCTCGGCCGCCTGCTGGGCGCGGCTGGTCTCGCCCGAGGGCCACAGCGCGATCAGCCCGACCACCGTGGCCAGCGCGATCGGGACCAGGACCAGCAGCATCAGCCAGGTCGCCCGCCGACGGCGGGTCACGATCTCCGGGGACGGCGGGGCCTCGTCGGCGGTCGAGTGCGAGTGGGAGTGGGCCGGCACGACGGTCAGGCTATGTGCCCAGCAGCTGGGCACCCGCCAGGTAGCCGGCCAGCAGCGCCGTCGCCACCTGGCCGACCGTCTCGTCGGCGGGCAGGAAGCGCGGCGAGTGCAGGCCGGGCCGCCGCCCCTGCGCGTCGGGCGCCCCGCCGTCCACGCCGAGGAAGAGCATCAGCCCGCGCGCGTCGGCGCAGTAGTGGCTGAAGTCGTCCGCGCCGAAGGACCGCCAGCTGTCGTCCACCTCGACCCCGCCCCGGGCCAGCCACGGCACGGCCGCCCGGGCCAGCTCGGGGTCGTTGGCCAGCACCGGCTCGTTGCTCTCGGTGTGCACCTGCGCGCTGCAGCCGTACGCCGCGGCGGTGTGCTCGGCGACCTCGGTCAGCGCGGTCAGCAGCGCCGTCCGGTCCGACTCCCGCATCACCCGCAGGCCACCGCGGGCCCGTGCGGTGTCGGGGACGACGTTGAAGCTGGTGCCGGCGTCGAGCTGCGTCACCGCGAGGACGGCGCCCACCGTCGGGTCGACCCGCCGGCTGACCAGCTGCTGCAGGTTGACCACGACGGCGGCCAGCGCCAGCACCGGGTCGTGGGTGGTGTGCGGGTAACCGCCGTGCCCACCGTGCCCGGTGACGGTGATGGTGAACTCGTCGGTGGCGGCGTTGACCGGGCCGGGGGTGGCGTTCACGACACCGGCCGCGAGCTGCGGCTGCACGTGCGCGGCCACCACCGATCGGACCCCCTCCTCGGCCAGCAGCCCCGACAGGACCACGTCGCGAGCGCCCGAGGGCGCGGACTCCTCGCGGGGCTGCAGCAGCGCGAGCAGCGGGGCCGGGCCGCCGACCCGGGCGACCGCGCGGCAGACCGCGACCAGCCCGGCCAGGTGGGCGTCGTGCCCGCACGCGTGCATGACACCGCTGCCCGAGGCCCAGCCGACGTCGGTCTGCTCCAGCACGGCGAGCCCGTCGAGCTCGGCCCGCAGCGCGACCGTCGGGCCGGTCGCCGTCCCGATCCGGACCAGCCGGCCGGTGCCGGCGACCTCGCGGCCCTCCCCCGCGCCCAGGGCGGCGACCACGGCGGCGGTGGTGTCGGCCTCGTCGCCGGAGCGGCGCGGGTCGGCGTGCAGGGCGTGCCGCAGCTCGACGGCGGCCGGCAGCTCCTCGAGGACGGCGGCGTGCAGGCGTTCGTACCAGCTGTCGAGGCTCACCCGACCATGGTGCCGGTGCCCCGTTGCCGGGAGGTCACAGGCGGTAGGCCCGGCGGGCGTTGCCCGAGCCGATCAGCTCCGCGACCCGCTGCGCGTCGGCCGCCGTCCAGGCGCCGTCGTCCAGCCCCGACCCCAGGTAGCTGCCCAGGCCGCGGCGGAAGAGCAGCGTGCCCAGCAGGTACAGCTCGGCCAGGCCGAAGGCGTCGGAGGAGAACAGGACCTTGCCGAACGGGGCCAGCTCCAGCAGCTCCGGGATCAGCGCGGCCGAGCGGGCGCCCAGGTTGTGGGTGGCCAGCCCGACGTCGCAGAACACGTGCCCGAACACCTGGGCCAGGAAGCCGGCGTTGCGGTGGAACGGGTAGGTGTGCAGCAGCATGATCGGCACGCCGTGCGGCTCGGTGGCCCGCAGCAGGTCGGTCATCAGCAGCGGGTCGCCGCGGTGCAGGTCGGTGTCGGCGTCGCCGTAGCCGACGTGGAACTGCACCGGCATCCGCAGGTCGATGCCCGACCAGACGAGGAACTCGTGCAGCACGGGGTCGGCCACGCGGGTGCTGCCGCTCCTGAGCAGGCGGTCGGCGGCGGCGACCACCTGGGCGTCGGTGGGGCGCTGCCCGCCCAGGGCCAGCCCGGCGCGGTACGCCGCGATCGACTTGACCCCGACGGCGGTCGCGCACCGCCGTCCCAGCTCGGTGCGGAGGTTGTCGGGGAAGTCCGCTGCGCCCTGCTCCAGGACCTCGGCGGCGACCGCCTCCAACCGCACGATCTCCTGCCCCTGCCCGCCGGTGAGCGCGGCGAGCTCGTCGGGGGTGGTGATCGGCTCGGGCAGGTAGCCGGTGTCGACCAGGAAGGTCTGCGTACCGGTGGCGGCCAGCAGCCGCCGGTTCACCTCGGCGGCACCGAGCTCGGCGCGGCGTGCGAGGTAGGCGTCGGGGTCGGCGTGCGGCTCGAGGTCCAGCAGCGGCGGGCAGTGCCGGCGCAGCGCGAAGCCGATCTGGGAGTCGAACAGCGAACCGCCCAGCGCGCTCGGGGCGGCGGCCTCGGTGAGCAGCGACTCGAACTCCGGGCGCTCCAGGTCGCGGGTGATCAGGCCGTGGCAGTGGTGGTCGACGAGCTCGAGGTCGGTGAGGTCCACGCGGCGATCCTCCTACGCTCGGGGGATGGACAGCCGCTGGAGCACCGTCGACATCCCCTCGCAGGCCGGCCGCACCGCCGTCGTCACCGGGGCGAACTCCGGGTTGGGCCTGGCCACGGCGCGGGCGCTGGCTGCCGCCGGGGCGCACGTCGTCCTCGCCGTGCGGGACGTGGGTCGTGGTGAGCGGGCCGCGCGGTCGATCACCGGGGACGTCGAGGTGCGCCGGCTGGACCTGGCCGACCTGGCCTCGGTGCGGGAGTTCGCGTCCTCCTGGACCGGCGACCTGGACCTGCTGGTCAACAATGCCGGGATCATGATGGTGCCGGCCGGCCGCACGGCCGACGGGTTCGAGCTGCAGTTCGGCACCAACCACCTGGGCCACTTCGCGCTGACATCCCTGCTGCTGCCGCACATCACCGACCGGGTGGTCACCGTCTCGTCGGGCCTGCACCGCAGCGGGACCATCGTGCTCGACGACCTGAACTGGGAGCGCCGGCCCTACTCCGACACCGGCGCCTACGGGGCCTCGAAGCTGGCCAACCTGCTCTTCGCCCTGGAGCTGCAGCGCCGGCTCACCGCGTCCGGGTCCTCGGTGCGCTCGATGGCCGCGCACCCCGGCTACGCCGCGACCAACCTGCAGTCGCACACCGAGAACCGGCTCAAGGACGTCGCGATGAAGCTGGGCAACCGGTTCATCGCCCAGTCCGATGCCGACGGCGCACTGCCCACCCTCTTCGCTGCCACCGCCGACCTGCCCGGTGGCAGCTACGCCGGGCCGTCCGGCTTCCAGGAGGGCCGCGGCGCCCCGACGCTCGTCGGCCGCTCCCGCGAGGCCTCCGACGTCCAGCTCGCGAAGGACCTCTGGACGGCGTCCGAGCAGCTCACCGGCATCACGGGCTGACCTCGGCGACGTAGCCGTCGGGGCGGACCAGCAGGCCGGGGCCGCCGTCCGTGCGGTCGGCGGCGGGGACCGTCACGAAGCCCGCCGAGCGCTGGCGCTCCGCGAGGCGAGGGCCGCGCAGGGGCACGCCGGCAGCGCGGGTGCCGACGGGCCCCGGTCCCGGGTAGCGGATGTCGATGCCGGAGATCTGGCCGGCACCGCGCCGGACGACGAGCGGGACCCGCAGCAGCCCGCGCAGCACCGCCGTGCGGAGCACCCGGCCGGGGACGCCGGGCACCGTCATCAGCCGGATCAGCGCACCGGACGACCGCAGCACCGCCGCACCGACCGGGTGCCGCTCGCGCTGGTAGCCGTCCAGGTCACCGGTAGTCAGCCGCCAGCCCAGGTTGAACGCGTCCTGGATGCCGGTGTTCATGCCCTGCCCGCCGGCGGGTGAGTGCACGTGGGCGGCGTCCCCCGCCAGGAACACCCGGCCCGCTCGGTAGGTGGGCGCCTGCCGCTCGTCGCTGGCGAAGCGGGAGGACCAGCGCACCTCGCCGGCGGTCAGCCCGAACACCCGGTCCAGCAGGCCGGTGACCTCCGCGTGGTCGACCGGGACCTCGGTGGCGGGCTGGTGGCGACGGTCCCAGCCGATGAGCCGGAACCAGCCGTCGCCGAACGGGGCGAGGAAGCCGAACCCGTGCTCGTCGACGTCCACCCGCAGGTCCCCCGGCGGCAGGTCGAGCCGGACGTCGGCCAGCACCACCGACCGCAGCACCGCCCGACCCGGGAAGCCGATCCCCGCCAGCTGCCGCACCGTGGAGCGGACACCGTCGGCCCCCACCGCGTACCGCGCGCGCCAGGTGCGGTCGCCCGCGGTCACCGTCACGCCGTCGTCGTCCTGGGTCAGGCCGGTGACGGTGACCCCGCGCTCGACCCGCACGCCGCACTCGCGTGCGTACCGCTCGAGCAGCCGGTCGACGTGCACCTGCGGGGTCATGAGCACGAACGGGAAGCGGGTCGGCAGCTGCGACAGGTCGATGCCGGCCCGACCGACGAGCTGCAGCCGGTCGACCGGGGTGCCGGTGGCGACCAGGTCGTCGGCGAGGCCGCGGCTGTCGAGCTGCTCGAGGGTGCGGGCGTGCACGCCGAAGGCGCGCGACAGCGGGCTCGGTGCCTCGTGCCGGTCGAGCAGCGTCACCCGCGCGCCGGTGCGGGCAATCTCCGCGGCCACCGTGCAGCCGGTCGGACCGGCCCCCACCACCAGGACGTCGTCCATGCCGCCTCCGTGTCATCGCTCGATGACACCGAGGCTAGCTCTGGTGTCAACACGCGATGACTTATACTGCCAGCTGTGTCCACGAGCGATGACATGCCTGCTCGGGCCCGCGATGCCGTCGGGACCCGCGACGACCTGCTGGCCGCCGCGCGCCGCCGGTTCGCCGCCGACGGCTACGACCGGACGACGATCCGCGCGGTGGCCGGCGACGTCGGCGTCGACGCCGCGCTGGTCATCCGGTATTTCGGCAGCAAGGAGGGCTTGTTCACCCGGGCCGCCGACCTCGACCTGCGCCTCCCCGACCTGACCGGCGTCCGGGCCGGCGACCTGTCCAAGGTGCTGGTCGGCCGCTTCTTCGCCGTGTGGGAGGGCGACGACACCTTCCTCGCCCTGCTGCGGGCGGCCGCGACCAGCGAGGTGGCCGCCGAGGCGATGCGCTCGGTGTTCGCCGCGCAGGTGGGCCCGGCGCTCGCTGCGGTCACCGACGACCGCGCCCCCGAACGGGCCGCCCTGGTCGCCGCCACCGTGCTGGGTTTCGCCATGGCCCGCTACGTGCTGCGCCTGCCACCCCTGGTCGACATGCCCCGCGACCAGGCCGAGGCGTGGCTCGGCCCCACCCTGCGTCACTACCTGCTGGACTGAGCCCCATGGGTGGACCGGGCCGGGAGGCATCTCGCCGAGTGGCGTCTGAGGGTTCGGGCTCGCGACTTCTCGAACCCTGGGACGCCACTCGACGAGGTCAGAGAGCCGCGAGGAACCTCCGGAGCTCCTCGACCAGGAGGTCGGGGACCTCGATGCCCGGGAAGTGGCCGCCGCGGGGCAGCTCGGTCCACGACACCAGGTCGACCGCCGGCTCCACCGCGGCGCGCACGGGCAGCCGCAGGTCGTGGGGCAGCACGCAGACCCCGGTCGGCACGGTCGTCGACCACTCGTCGTTCGGGTGCTCGCGGCGCTCCCAGTACAGCTGGGACGACGAGCCCGCGGTACCGGTGAACCAGTAGACCGCCACGTTGGCCAGCACGAGGTCCAGTGTCGCGGGGCCGAACACATCCGACGCCGGGTCGGTCCAGTCGCGGAACCGCTCGGCGATCCAGGCCAGCTGCCCGGCCGGCGAGTCGGTGAGCGCCGGGGCCAGCGAGAGCGGCTTCGTGGCCTGCGTCTTCATGTAGCCCGACAGCTCCTGGGCGTACCGCCGCGCCCGCTCGGCCGCCCGCGCGTCGTCGCTCTGCTCGGGCTCCAGACCCATCGTCATGGTCACGTGGATGGCCGCCACGTGGTCCGGGTCGACGACGGCGAGGTCCCGCGCCACCCGCGAGCCCCAGTCACCGCCGTGCGCGACGTAGCGCCCGTACCCGAGCCTGGCCATCAGCTCCGCGACCGCCCGGGCCATGCGCTCCGACGTCCACCCGCCGGTCGGGGTCGGGCCGGAGAACCCGTACCCCGGCAGGGACGGGACGACGACGTGCGCGACCTGCGACAGCGGCGCGATCACCCGCTGGAACTCCACGACGCTCCCAGGCCACCCGTGCAGCAGCACGACGCACGGCGCGTCGGCGGCTGCCGAGCGGGCGTGCAGAGCGTGGATGCGGGTGCCGTCGATCGTCGTCGTCACCTGGTCGTGGGCGTTCAGGGCGGCTTCGTGCTCGCGCCAGTCCCAGGCCCCGGCCATGTGCTGGGCCAGCCGCTGGGTCAGCTCGAGCGGGATGCCGCGCTCGCCGTCGAGCTGCTGGTCGACCGGCCAGCGGGTGCGCGCCAGCCGCTCGCGGAGGTCGTCCACCTCGGCCTGCGGGATCTCGACGCGGAACGGGGTGACGTCGGTGTCGGTCATGGAGCACCCATATCCCGCGTCGGCCCCGGCTACCCCCACCGCCGTCCACCACGGACACCCCGGGCTGGCGGCAGGTCGCTGACCAGGCGCGGTCCTCGGACCTCTCCGGGCCCCGTTCCGGGATCACCCCTGCTCGACGGCCGCCCGGTTGCCCAGCTCGGCGGCCATCAGCGCCTGCCCGGCCCGGCGGGCGACGGCGGGCAGCGCGAGGACGGCGACCAGCCCCACCAGCAGCCACACCCCGCCGACGATCGGCAGCCAGAACGGTGCGCTGCCGTCGTTCGGCGGGTACGGGTACACGTTGCGGACGACGGTGTAGCCCAGCACCACCAGCGCCGCCAGCGGGATGACGACCTGCCACATCGGCACGCCCGGCAGCTTCTTCTGCACGAAGACCAGCCGGATCGCCCCCACGGTGGTCAGCAGGTAGGCCACCAGCAGGATCAGCGTCCCGATCACGCCCGACCAGAGGAACGTGTCGCCGGCCTCGGCGCCGAAGAACAGCGCGCAGACCAGCACGATCACCGCCATCACGACGGTCGAGGCCAGCGCCGCCCGGGCCGGCACGCCCTCGCCGTTGACCGCGGCCAGGCCCTGCGTGGCGCGCTCGGGGGTGGCCGCGGTGTCGCGGGAGAACGCGAAGACCAGCCGGGACGCCCCGACGACGCAGGCCAGGCAGCAGCCGAAGGCGCTGATCGCCGCACCCAGCGTGATGATGTCGCCGATCCACGAGCCGATGTAGGCCGTGCCGATGTCGCCCAGCAGCGACGGCGAGGCGGTGAACGCGGCCACCCCGGCGTCGTCGGTGCCGAAGGCCATCATCTCGACCGCGGTGACGACGACGAAGTACACGCCGCCGAAGACCGCCGTCCCGAGGATCGCCCGGGGGATGTCCCGGCGCGGGTTGCGGGCCTCCTCCCCCAGCGTCGCGGCGGCCTCGAAGCCGGCGAAGGAGAGGAACCCGAACACGACGCCGAGGAACACCGCCGACAGGTCGGTGCCCGGCGCCACGCTGAACACGTCGAGGGTGAACGACCCGTCCGCGAACGTCCCGGTGGAGGGGGTCGAGCCGCCGAGCAGCCGGACCAGGACGACGGCGACGATCACCAGGATCAGCGCCACCGTCACGCCCTCGACGGTCAGCAGCACGCTGGTGCCCCGCTTGGCCGGCACCACGGTCAGCAGGTAGGCGCCGACCAGCGCCAGCGCGACCAGCACGAACGGGCCCCAGGCGGGCGGGTTCGGCCAGATGCCGACCTGCTGGAGGAACGCCGTGCCGAAGATGCCGGTGGCCGAGGAGGTCACCACGCCGTAGAAGCAGTAGGTGCCCAGCAGGCCGAAGCCGGAGAACAGACCGGCCCGGGGGCCCAGGGTGGCGCCGACGAAGGCGTACACCGAGCCGGCCGACTGGAAGTACTGGCAGAGCCGGACGAACCCGTAGGCCACCAGCAGCACCCCGACCGCGGCGAGCAGGAAGGCCAGCGGCACCGCCCGGCCGACGGTGCCCGCCGTCCCCTGCGGGTTGATGTTGGCCGCCATCGACGGCGCCATCAGCGCGACCGACAGACCGATCGCCTGCCAGACCGACAACGAGCGGCGCAGGCCACCCTGCTTCGGCGTCTCCAGATCCGACATGCGCACTCCTTCGTCGTCGTTGCGGCGAGCAACGGGAGTGTGCGGCCTCGATCGTGTCGGCGGGGTTTCCGGCGCGCTGCTACTTCTTCGCGGCGGTGGCCAGGCGGGCGAGCTCGTCGATCAGCGGCGGGGTGTCGTCGGCGTCCAGCACGGCCCGGACGACACGCAGGCGGGACGGGTCGGCGAACGCCTCGCCCAGGGCGGCGGCCAGCTCGTCGCCGGTCGCCGCGTCGGCGTAGCCCGCCCCGCCGCCGGTGAACCCGGCGACCAGGGCGCACCAGTCCCAGGCCGCGACGTCGTTGTAGGCCGCCCGCGGCGACTGCAGGGCCCGCTCGATCGTGTAGCCGCGGTTGTCCAGCAGCAGGACCACCGGCGCTACCCCGGTGGCGGCGATGGTCGACAGCTCCTGCACGGTCATCTGCGCGGCGCCGTCGCCGATCACCAGGACCGGTCGGCGGGCCGGCTCGGCCAGGCCCTGCCCGAGGACGGCGGGCAGCGCGTAGCCGATGGAGCTCCAGATCGGCTGGCCGGAGAAGACGGTGTCCGCGGGCAGCGGCATGCCGGCGGCGCCCCAGTACGAGGTGCCGGTGTCGGCCAGCAGCGCGGTGCCCTCGGGCAGCGCCCCGCCCAGCACCGACCACAGCTGCGCCTGGGTGAGCGGGCCGCCCGTGGCCGGGGCTGCGGGCGCGGGGACCTCGGCCCGCTCGTACCGGGGGCCGACCCGGGAGTCCAGCGCCCGGTCTAGCGCGGCCAGTGCGTCGGCGAACAGCACCCGCCCCACCGGGGCGCCGCCGAACCCGGCCTCGGCGGCGGCCAGGAACGGGGTGTCGGCGTCGGGACGGCGGTGCGAGCCGAAGCCGGTCAGCTCGGCGGTCAGCGCCGTGCCCACGTGGACGACGACGTCGGCGGCCTCGACCAGCTCGGCCGTGCCGTTGGCCAGCATCCGGCCGGCGTGGTCGCCGGCGAACGCGGGGTGCGCGGGGTCCAGCACACCGCGCGCGGAGAGCTGGGTGACCACGGCGACACCGTGCCGCTCGGCCAGCTTGGCCAGGTCGCCTGCGGCGCCGAACCGCGGCACCAGCTGGCCCGCGACCAGCACCGGACGCTGCGCGGTCGCCAGCAGCTCCGTCAGCCGGGCCTCGAAGGCGGCCAGCGCCGCGGGGTCGGAGTGCGCCACCAGCGGGCGGGCCAGCGGGGCCGCGTCGACCTGGACGAGTGCGAGGTCCTGGGGGACGGCGAGGTATCCGGGCTTGCGGTGGGTGACGGCGGCCAGCAGGACGGCGTCGACCTGGGCAGTGGCCCGCTCCTCGGTGAGCGTCTCGGCGGCGGCGGCGACCTCCGCCGCGGCGCGGGAGAAGTGCCCGAAGTCGCCGTCGGCCAGCGTGTGGTGCACCAGTGCGCCGGCCTGCACCGCGGCCCGGCGCGGGGCACCGACGACCTGCACCAGCGGCACGTCCTCGGCCGCGGCGCCGGCCAGGGCGTTGATGACCGACAGCTCCCCCACCCCGTAGGTGGTGACGACGACGCCCAGGCCGCGGGTGCGGGCGTAGGCGTCGGCCGCGTAGCCCGCACCGAGCTCGTTGGGCGACCCGACCCAGGTCGGGCCGCCCGCCAGCCCGTCGAGCAGGTCGAGGTTGAAGTCGCCCGGGACGCCGAAGAGGTGGTCGACGCCCAGCTGACGCAACCGAGTGCCCAGGTACTCGGCGAGGGTGACGGTGGCGGGGCGCTCGTCCGGGGCAGGCATGGTCACCACGGTGGCCTCGACTGCTGATGTGCGCAACCATTGCCCGACACGGTGCGCACTCTGCCCACCGTTGACCCCTGATCCGAGAGCGAGCTGCGCACCGTGCACACCCTCGACGCCACCGACGCCCGCATCCTGCTGGCCCTCGACGACGACCCGCAGGCCTCCACCATGGCGCTGGCCACCCGGCTGGGCCTGGCCCGCAACACGGTGCACGCGCGGCTGCGCCGGCTGGAGGACGACGGCCCGCTGCGGGAGCACAGCCGCCGGGTCGACGCCACCGCCCTGGGCCGGCACCTGCTGGCGTTCATGACGCTGTCGCTGAGCCAGCGGGAGGGGTCCGCGGAGACCGCGCGGGCCCTCGCCGCCATCCCCGAGGTGGTCGAGGTGCTGGCCACCACCGGCGACGCCGACCTGCTGGCCCGGGTGGTCGCGGTGGACACCGCCGACCTCTACCGCATCACCGAGCAGGTGCTCGCCGCCCCCGGCGTGCAACGGGCCAGCACCTCGATCGCGCTGGCGGAGGTGCTGCCGCTGCGGATGGCCCCGCTGCTGCACGAGCGCACCGGGTGAGGGTTGTGGGCCCGGTCACCGGAGCACTACGGTCCTGTTCATCAGGCGAGCAGGCTGCTCGCAATACGAGCAGGGAGGCACAGTGGCCAAGCCGTTCGCATCCTCGGCAGACCTCGGCGTCAAGGAGCAGACGCTGGAGGTGCTCGCCGACGGCGTCTACGCCCTGACCGCCGAGGGCGACCCCAACCTGGGCGCGGTCGAGGGCGAGGACTTCCTGGTCTGCTTCGAGGCCCTGGCCACCCCCGTCGCCGCCCGCCGCTGGCTGGCCAGGCTGCGCGAGCACACCGACAAGCCCGTGCGCTACCTGGTGCTCAGCCACTACCACGCCGTCCGCGTGCTCGGCGCCTCCGCGTTCGACGCGGAGATCATCGTCAGCAGCGAGCAGACGAAGGGCCTGATCGCCGAGCGCGGCCAGCAGGACTGGGAGAGCGAGTACGGCCGCATGCCCCGGCTGTTCGAGGAGCCCGAGTCGATCCCGGGCCTGACCTGGCCGACCATGACCTTCCGCGACAGGCTCACGATCGCCCTCGGCGGCGACCGCGGCGAGCTGGTGCTCGAGCACGTCGGCCGCGGCCACACCGAGGGCGACATCGTGGCCTGGATCCCCAAGCACGAGATCCTGTTCGCCGGCGACCTGGTCGAGAGCCAGGCCGCGCTCTACACCGGCGACGCGTTCCACTTCGACTGGGCGGCCGGCACCCTGGACCGGGTCAAGGCCTACGGCGCGCAGCAGCTGATCGGCGGCCGCGGCGCCATCGCCCGGGGTCGCGCCGAGGTCGACGCCGCGGTCGAGCAGACCCGCGCCTTCCTCACCACCATGCACGACACCGTCGGCACCGCGCACCGCTCGGGCGGCACGCTCAAGGACGCCTTCGACGCCACCCACGCCGCGCTGGCGCCCAAGTTCGGGCACTGGCCGATCTTCGAGCACTGCCTGCCCTTCGACGTCTCCCGCCTGTGGGACGAGTTCTCCGGCATCGAGCGCCCCGTCATCTGGACCGCCGACCGCGACCGCCAGGTGTGGGACCAGCTGCAGTCATGAGCACCGACCCGGTCCTCGACCCGGTCCTCGTGGTGGGCGCCGGGCCGGTCGGCCAGACCACGGCGCTGCTGCTGGCCCGGTGGGGGCTGCCGGTCGTCGTCCTGGATGCCCGCCCCGAGCGCGACCTGGTGGGCTCCAAGGCGATCTGCCAGCAGCGCGACGTGCTCGACGTCTGGGACTCCGTCGGCGTGCAGGTCGCCCCGCACGGGGTCACCTGGACGACGGCCCGCACGTTCCACCGCGGCGACGAGCTGTTCAGCGTCGAGTTCGTCGACCGCGGCCGCTCGCCGTTCCCGCCCTTCGTCAACCTCAGCCAGTGCACCACCGAGGAGCTGCTGGACGAGGCCATCGCCGGGCAGCCGCTGGTGCAGGTGCGCTGGGGCTCGCCGGTCGAGGGCATCGACCAGGACGGCGACGGCGTCACCGTGCGCTGCGCCGACGGCACCGAGCACCGCGGCACGCACGCCGTCGTGTGCGGCGGCGCGCGGTCGGACCTGCTCCGCCGGCAGCTGGGGCTGACCTTCGAGGGCGCCACCTTCGGCGACCAGTTCCTCATCTGCGACATCCGCACCGAGCTCCCCGGCTGGGAGACCGAGCGCCGGTTCTACTTCGACCCGGTGTGGAACCCCGGCCGGCAGGTGCTCATCCACCCCTGCCCCGACTCGACCTACCGCATCGACTGGCAGGTGTCGCCGGACTTCGACCTCGCCGCCGAGGAGGCCTCGGGCGGGCTGGCCGCCAAGATCCGCCAGGTGGTCGGCGACCGGCCCTACGAGGTGGTGTGGAAGTCGGTCTACCGCTTCCACTCCCGGGTGGTCGACCGCATGCGGGTCGGCCGGGTGCTGGTCGCCGGCGACGCCGCCCACCTGGTGTCCCCCTTCGGCGCCCGCGGCCTGAACTCCGGGGTGCTGGACGCCGAGAACGCCGCCTGGAAGATCGCCTTCGTGCGCCGCGGCTGGGCCGGCGAGGACCTGCTGGACAGCTACTCCGCCGAGCGGCACGCCGCCGCGGTGGAGAACCTGGAGGTCACCGGCGCGACGATGCGCTTCCTGGTGCCGGCCACCCCGGCCGAGGCCGCGCACCGGGCCGAGGTGCTGGAGCGCGCCGCCTCCGACCCGGCCGCCCGCGCCCACGTCGACAGCGGACGGCTGGCCGAACCGTTCTGGTACGTCGACTCCCCGTTGACCACCGCCGACCCGCGCCGTCCCCCCGCCGGTCGGCCGCCGCGCGGCGACGTCCCCGAGCCGGCCCCCGGCGTGCTCGCCCCCGACTGCCCGGTCACCGTGCCGGCCCGCCCCGACCTCGGGCGGCTGCGCCAGCTGGCCCGTGAGGGGCTGACCGTCCTGGTCGGACCGGACGTCGGCGACCTGCCCGCGCTCGACGCCGAGCTGCCCGTGGCGGTGCACCGGATCGACGACCTGGACCCCTCCGGCGTGCTGGCCGGCGCCCTGGGTGCCTGCGCCGACGAGGTCTGGCTGCTGCGCCCGGACGCCCACGTCGCCGCCGTCCTCACCGACCCGGCCGGCCTCCCCGCCGCACTCGCCCGCGTCACCGCCCGGATCCCGGAAACCGCGGTTTCCGGGAGGTCGACCAGAGAGGACATCTGACATGGCGTTCTACCGGCAGGTGGGCAGCGTCCCGCCCAAGCGGCACACCCAGCACCGCACGCCCGAGGGCGGGCTGTACCGCGAGGAGCTGATGGGCGAGGAGGGCTTCTCGTCGGACTCGTCGCTGCTCTACCACTCGGGCGTGCCCAGCTCGCTGGTCGACGCCCGGGTGTGGGAGCTGCCCGACCAGGCGCTCACGCCGAACACCCCGCTGGTGCCCCGGCACCTGGAGCTGCACGACCTGGCGTTCGCCGCGGACGCCGACCCGGTGCTGGGCCGGCGGCTGGTGCTGGGCAACGCCGACGTCCGCATCCACTACTCCCTCGCCACCGCCGCCAGCCCGTACTACCGCAACGGCACCGGCGACGAGTGCGTCTACGTCGAGCGGGGCTCGGCGGTCGTCGAGACCGTGTTCGGCGCGCTGACCGTCGGCACCGGCGACTACGTGGTGATCCCCCGCGCGACCACCCACCGCTGGGTGCCCGACGGCGAGCTGCGCACCTACGCCGTCGAGGCCAACTCCCACATCGCCCCGCCGAAGCGGTACCTGAGCAGGTACGGCCAGCTGCTCGAGCACGCGCCCTACTGCGAGCGCGACCTGCGCGGGCCCACCGAGGTGCTCGTCGAGACCGGCACCGACGTCGAGGTCTACGTCAAGCACCGCGGCGACGGCCCCGGCGGGCTGGCCGGCACCGTGCACGTGGTGCCCGAGCACCCCTTCGACGTCGTGGGCTGGGACGGCTGCCTGTACCCCTACGCGTTCAACGTCGCCGACTTCGAGCCCATCACCGGCCGCGTGCACCAGCCCCCGCCGGTGCACCAGGTGTTCGAGGGCGCGAACTTCGTGATCTGCAACTTCGTGCCGCGCAAGGTCGACTACCACCCGCTGGCCATCCCGGTGCCCTACTACCACTCCAACGTCGACAGCGACGAGGTCATGTTCTACGTCGACGGCGACTACGAGGCGCGCAAGGGCTCGGGCATCGGCAAGGGGTCGATCTCGCTGCACCCCGGCGGGCACAGCCACGGTCCGCAGCCCTCGGCCATCGAGGGCTCGCTGGGCGCCGAGTTCTTCGACGAGCTGGCGGTCATGGTCGACACCTTCCGCCCGCTGGGCCTCGGCGAGGCCGGCACGGCGTCGGACGACGGGCGCTACGCCTGGACCTGGTCGGGGCGGGGCCCCACCTCGTGACGGCGGAGCTCTTCGGGGTCGACAACCTCCCCTACGGCGTCTTCTCCACCCCCGGCACCGAACCCCGCACCGGCGTGGCGGTCGGCGACGGCGTGCTCGACCTGGCCGCCGCGACCGGGGACCCGGTGCACGCCACCGGCAGCCTCGACGCCTTCCTCGCCCAGGGGCCGCGGGCGTGGGACGCCGTCCGGGCGCAGCTGGTCCGGTGGGTCACGGCGGGCGCGCACCCGCTCGTGCCGCGCTCCGACGTGACGATGCACCTGCCGTTCACCGTGGCCGACTACGTCGACTTCTACAGCTCGCGGCACCACGCCGAGAACATCGGGCGGATGTTCCGGCCGGGCACTCCGCCGCTCACGCCGAACTGGGCGCACCTGCCGATCGGCTACCACGGCCGCGCGGGCACGGTCGCCGTCTCGGGCACCGCCGTCGTCCGGCCGAACGGGCAGCGGCTGGACGGCTCGGGTCCCGGAGCAGCCCCCACGTTCGGGCCGAGCCGCCGGCTGGACATCGAGGCCGAGGTCGGGTTCGTCGTCGGCGTCCCGTCCGACCGGCCCGTGGCCGTGGACGCGGTCGCCGACCACGTGTTCGGGGTCTGCCTGGTGAACGACTGGTCGGCCCGCGACCTGCAGGCCTGGGAGTACGTGCCGCTGGGCCCGTTCCTCGGCAAGTCGTTCCTGACCTCGGTGTCGCCCTGGGTCGTGCCGCTGGCCGCGCTGGAGGCCGCCCGGGTCGACCCGCCGGCGCGGGAGACCGCCGTCCTGCCCTACCTGGACGACGCCGGCCTGCGCTGGGGGCTGGACCTCCAGCTGGAGGTGCACCTCAACGGCGAGCGGGTCAGCAGCCCGCCGTTCGCGCAGATGCACTGGACGCCGGCGCAGCAGCTGGCGCACCTGACGGTCAACGGCGCCACCCTGCGCACCGGTGACCTCTTCGCCTCCGGCACGGTCTCCGGGCCGGCGCGCGACGAGCGCGGCTCACTGATCGAGCTGTCGTGGGGCGGCGCCGAGCCGATCACCCTGGCCGACGGCAGCACCCGCACGTTCCTCGAGGACGGCGACACCGTGACCATCACCGCCACCGCCCCCGGCACCGCCGGCGGCCGCATCGGCTTCGGGGAGGTCACCGGCACCGTCCTGCCCGCCCGCTGACCCCCACCGAGGAGAGCCCCGTGACGACGACGTCCGCAGCCCGCCCCACCACCACCCGCGAGGAGCGCAAGGTCCTGGCCGGCACCCTCGCCGGCACGACCATCGAGTGGTACGACTTCTTCATCTACGCCCAGGCGGCCACCCTGGTGCTCGCCCCGCTGTTCCTGGCCCCCGTCAGCGACGGCAACGAGGCCGTGGCCACCGTGCTCTCGCTGGCCACCATCGGCATCAGCTTCCTGTTCCGCCCGCTGGGCGCGATCGTCGCCGGCCGGTACGGCGACCGGCTCGGCCGCAAGAAGATGCTGGTGCTCACCCTGCTGCTCATGGGCGGGTCGACCGCGCTGATCGGCCTGCTGCCCACCTACGCCTCGATCGGTGTCGCGGCGCCGGTGGTCCTGGTCCTGCTTCGGGTGGTGCAGGGGTTCTCCGCCGGCGGCGAGTGGGGCGGGGCCGCGCTCATGGCCGTCGAGCACGCCCCGCTCTCCCGTCGCGGGCTGTTCGGCGCCTACCCCGGCGTGGGCGTGCCGCTGGGGCTGATCCTCGCGACCGGCGTCCTGCTGCTGATGACCACGGTGACCACCGCCGAGCAGTTCCTGTCCTGGGGCTGGCGGGTGCCCTTCCTGCTGTCGATCGTGCTGATCGGGGTCGGCTACCTGATCCGGCGCTCGGTCGAGGAGAGCCCGGTGTTCCGCGAGCTGCAGGAGCGCAAGCGGGAGTCCTCGGCGCCGCTGCGCGACCTGTTCCGCAGCAACACCAAGCAGGTCGTGATCACCGCGCTGGTCTTCGTGGCCAACAACGCCGCCGGCTACCTGGTGATCGCCTACTTCATCGGCTACGGCACCGGCACGCTGGGCATGGCCCGCGGGCCGGTGCTCACCGCGATCGTGGTCGCCTCGGTCGGCTGGCTGGTGTTCACCCTCCACGGCGGCGCGCTCAGCGACCGGATCGGCCGGGTGCGCACGTTCCAGCTGGGCTACGCGCTGGTGTTCGTCTGGATGCTGCCGATGTTCCTGCTGGTCGACACGGCGAACATCTGGCTGTTCGGCCTCGGCGTGCTGGTGCTGTCGGTCGGTCTGGGGCTCTCGTACGGCCCGATGTCGGCGATGTACGCCGAGATGTTCCCGGTCGCCGTGCGGTACTCCGGGGTCTCCATCGGCTACGCCCTCGGCGCGATCCTGGGCGGTGCGTTCGCGCCGGCGATCAGCGAGCTGCTGGTGCAGGAGACCGGCACCGGCACCTCGATCGGCATCTACATGATGGTGCTGGCCGCGATCAGCTTCGGCGCCGTGTCGCTGGTCCGCGAGACGCGGGGAGCCGACCTCGGCGTCGACGCCGGTGCCTAGGCTGCACCGGTGACCGCGCCGCAGTCCCAGACGCTGGACCGGGGGCTGCGCATCCTCGAGCACCTGGCGGCCGCCGGGGCCCCGCGGCCGGTCATGGAGATCGCCGGCGCCGTCGACCTGCACCGGTCGATCACCTACCGGCTGCTGCGCACGCTGGAGGACCGCGGTTTCGTCGAGCGCGACGACGCCGGCCGGTTCGGGCTGGGGCTCACCGTCTCCGTGCTGGCCCGCGGGGTGCGCACCAGCCTGCAGGCCGCGGCCACCGCCCGGTTGACCCCGTTGGTCGAGCGGTTCGGCTGCACCGGGTTCCTCGTCGTCCGGGCCGGGGACGACGCGGTCACCCTCACCAGCGTCGAGCCGCGCGACGTGCCCAGCCACGTCACCCGGCGCCCCGGCACCCGGCACCCGGTCGGCCGGGGCGCCCCCGGGCTCGCGCTGCTCATGCCCGACCCGGACGCCGCCGACGACCGCCCCGAGCTGCGCACCGCGCGGGCCACCGGCTGGGCGGTGAGCGAGGGCGAGGTCATCCCGGGCGTGCGGTCGCTGTCGGCGCCCGTACGCGGTGCGCAGGCCGCCGCCGCGGTGGTCTGGACCGGCGCGCGGGACGACGAGGCCGAGCTGGGGGCCGCCGTCGTGGCGGTCGCCCGCGCCATCGCCGCAGACCTCTGAACGGCCTGCCCCGCGGCTTCGGCCGCTTCTGGACGGCGATGGCGGCGACGTCCTTCGGCACCTACGTCACCTCGCTGGCCCTCGGGGTGCTGGTCGAGCAGACACTGGGCGGCACGTCGCTGGACCTGGGCTGGGCGAACGCCGCCCGCTGGGCCCCCTACCTGGCCGTCGGCCTGTTCGCCGGGGTGGTGGCCGACCGGGTGCGCCGTCGTCCGCTGCTGGCCGGCACCGAGTTCGGCCGGGCGGCGGCCCTCGCGCTGTTCCCGCTGCTGGCCGCGACCGGGCTGCTCTCGCTGGGCACCGTCGTCGCCGTCCTGCTGCTCTACGGCACGCTGTCGGTGCTCGGGGACGCCGCCGAGCAGTCGTTCCTGCCGCGGCTGGTGCCCGCCCCGGCGCTGAACCTGGCCAACGTGCGGCTGCAGCAGGCCGACGCCGCCGCGCAGGGCTCGGGTCCGCTGCTGGCCGGGGGCGCGGTCGGGCTGGTCGGGGCGCCGCTGACCTTCCTGGTCGACGGCGTCCTGCACCTGGTCGCCGGGGTGCTGGTCGCCCGCACCAGGGTGCACGACCCGCGGCCGGAGCCTGCCCCGCGGCGCACCGTGCTGCGCGACCTGCGCGAGGGCGTGCGGTGGGTCTACCGGCACCCGACGCTGCGACCGCTGGCGCTGTCCACCCACGCCTGGTTCCTCTGCAACGCGGCGATCTCCACGGTGACGGTCACCTACGTGCTCACCGTGCTCGACCTCGGCGCCACCGGGCTCGGCGTGGTCGGCGCGGCGGCCGGGGTGGGCGCGCTCACCGGCACCTCGCTGGCCGTGCGGGCGGGCCGGTGGGTCGGCGACGCCGGCACCGTCGTGGGCGGCCGGCTGGTCGAGGCGGCAGGCGCGGCCGCCCTGGTGGGCCTGCCGCTGCTGGGTGCACCGCTGGCCGCGGCCGCCGTGGGCCAGTTCGTGCTCGGTCTGGGCATGGGCCTGGAGAGCCCGTTCGAGCTCTCGCACCGGCAGGCCGTCACCCCCGACCGGCTGCAGGGCCGGACCAACGCCACCATGCGCTCGCTGAACCGGGCGGTGATCGTCGTCGGCGCCCCGGCCGGCGGTGCGCTGGCGCTGGTGACCTCGCCGCGGGCCACGCTGCTGCTTGCCGCCGCCGGCATCGCGGTCGGCGCGGTCGCCCTGGCGCTGTCCGGCTTCCGCCACGCCGGGAGCCCGCGGGAACGGAACCGCACGGACACCTGAGGGCAACACCGCGCCGCGACGCTGACCTGCGTCACGACGCCGCTCCTGGGGGACCGCATGGCCACGACCGAGACCCGCCCCGAACCCGCTGGGACACCGAGCACCGTCCCGTCCGCCACGAAGGAGACGCTGGAGGACTACACCCTCCGGTTCGCCCCCCGCAGCTACCGGAGGTGGTCCACCGGCGTCGTCTCGGTGTCCGCGCTGGGCGGCATCGCCTACCTGGCCGACTTCGCGATCGGCGCGAACATCGGCATCGCCTACGGCACCACGAACGCGCTGTGGGGCATCGGGCTGTTCGCCGTCGTGATCTTCCTCAGCGGTTTCCCGCTGGCCTTCTACGCGGCCCGCTACAACCTCGACCTGGACCTGATCACGCGCGGCAGCGGCTTCGGCTACCACGGCTCGGTGGTCACCAACGTGGTGTTCGCGACGTTCACGTTCATCTTCTTCGCCCTCGAGGGCTCGATCATGGCCCAGGGCCTGGAGCTCGGGCTCGGGGTGCCGCTGTGGCTGGGGTACGCCGTCTCCACGCTGATCATCTTCCCGCTGGTGGTCTACGGGATGAAGGTGCTCTCGACCCTGCAGGTCTGGACGACGCCGCTGTGGCTGCTGCTGATGGTCGCCCCCTTCGGCTACCTGGTGATCAGCCACCCGGAGTCGGTCGGCGCGTTCTTCGACTACCAGGGCGAGAACGGCGAGGGTGCGGCCAGCCTGAGCTCGGTGCTGCTGGCCGCCGGGGTGTGCCTGTCGCTGATCGCCCAGATCGCCGAGCAGATCGACTACCTGCGCTTCATGCCGCCGAAGACCGCCGAGAACCGTCGCCGCTGGTGGACCGCAGTGGTCCTCGCCGGGCCGGGCTGGGTGTTCTTCGGCGCGGCCAAGCAGGTGGTCGGGCTGTTCCTCGCCGTCTACGTGATCGCGAACGTCGCCGACGGCGCCACGGTGGCCAACGAGCCGGTGCACCAGTTCCTGGAGATCTACCGGGAGATCGTCCCGGGGTGGCTGGCGCTGGCCCTGGCCGTCGTCCTCGTCGTCATCAGCCAGGTGAAGATCAACGTGACCAACGCCTACTCCGGCTCGCTGGCCTGGACCAACAGCTTCACCCGGGTCACCAAGCACTACCCGGGCCGGCTGGTGTTCGTGGCCGTGAACCTGGCGATCGCGCTGGTGCTGATGGAGGCGAACATGTTCGACTTCCTCAACACGATCCTGGGCTTCTACGCCAACATCGGCATCGCGTGGGTGGTCACCGTCGCCAGCGACATCGCGATCAACAAGTACCTGCTGGGCATCTCGCCGAAGCAGCCCGAGTTCCGCCGCGGGATGCTGCACGCGGTCAACCCGGTGGGCTTCGGCGCGATGGCCGTCGCGTCGATCCTGTCGATCGCCTGCTTCTTCGGCCTGCTCGGCGAGATGCTGCGGCCCTACTCCCCCATCCTCGCCGTCGGCCTGGCCCTGGTGCTGCCGCCCGTGCTGGCGGTGGCCACGAAGGGGCGCTGGTACCTGCGCCGCACCGACGACGGCATCGAGGCCCCGATGCTGGACGCCGAGGGCAACCCCTCGGACCTCGTGCTGCACTGCCACGTCTGCGACACCGACTACGAGCGCCCCGACATGGCTGCCTGCCTCGCCCACGACGCCCACGTCTGCTCGCTGTGCCTGTCGACGGACACGACCGGGGAGCACGTGCTGCCCGCGCAGGTGTGACACTCCCCCGCATGGACCAGCTCGACCACACGACCCGGGACGACCGCCGCGCCGCCGCAGAGGCACTGCTGCCCGAGCTGGAGGACGCCGGTGTCGTCGCCGTCGCCCTCCCGTGGGTGGACACCTCGGGCATCACCCGGGTGAAGACCGTGCCGCTGGCGAAGCTGCCCTCGGCCGCCGCCTGGGGCGTCGGGATGAGCCCGGTGTTCGACGGATTCCTGCTCGACGACTCGATCGTCGCCGGCCGGTTCGCGGGGTCGGCGGTCGGCGACCTGCGGCTGCACCCGGACCTGTCCCGGCTGACCGTGCTGGCCGGGCAGCCGGGCTGGGCGTGGGCGCCGGTCGACCGCTACACCCAGGCCGGCACCCCGCACGTGCAGTGCTCCCGCTCGCTGCTGCGCCGGCTGGTCGACTCGCTGGCCGAGGACGGGCTCACGGTGCTGGGGGCGTTCGAGGTCGAGTGGGTGGTGGGGCGGCCCGACGGCCTGCCCGACGACGCCGACGCCTTCGTGCCGGCGCTGTCCGGGCCGGCCTACGGCATGACCCGGCTGGCCGAGGTCAGCGACTACGCCCGCGACCTGCTGGTCGCGCTCGAGGAGCAGGGCGTCGTCGTCGACCAGTTCCACCCCGAGTACGCCGGCGGCCAGCTGGAGATCTCCGTCGGCGCCCAGGACCCGGTCGCGGCGGCCGACACCGCGCTGCTGGTCCGCAACACCATCACCGCGGTCTCGGCCCAGCACGGGCTGCGGGTGTCGTTCTCGCCCAAGGTCACCGCGGACGGCGTCGGCAACGGCGGGCACGTGCACCTCTCGCTCTGGCGGGACGGCGAGAACCTGATGAGCGGCGGCGAGGGCACCTTCGGGCTGACCCCCGACGGCGAGGCGTTCACCGCCGGGCTGCTGGCCCACCTCCCCGGTCTGCTGGCCGTGGGCGCGCCCTCGGTGGCCTCCTACCTGCGGCTGGTGCCCTCCCACTGGGCCGGCGCGTACGCCGCCTGGGGCCTGGAGAACCGCGAGGCGGCGCTGCGCTTCGTCACCGGGCCCGACGGCAACCGGCAGCACGCCGCCAACGTCGAGGTGAAGAGCTTCGACCTGGCCGCCAACCCGTACCTGCTGCTGGCCGGCTGCCTGGCCGCCGGGGCGGCCGGGGTGCGCGCCGGGTCCCGGCTCCCCGACCCGGTCGGCGTCGACCCGGCGTCGCTGAGCGACGAGGGCCGCCGGGAGGCCGGCATCCGGCCGCTGCCGTCGTCCCTGGAGGAGGCCGCGCGCGCCTTCGAGCAGGACGAGGTGCTGGCCGAGGCGTTCGGCGAGGAGCTGCACGCCACGGTCGTCGACGTCCGGCGCGGCGAGGTCGCGCTGTTCGAGGGGGTCTCCGCGGAGGGTGTCTGTCGCTCGGTGCGCTGGAAGCACTGACCCGCGGGGGTGACATCCGGGCCGCACCGGATGACACGGAGCGTCACGACTGTCGTACTGAGCGCACATGGCCTCACGGACGAGGCCGCCCACGACAGACGGGAACCCTCGTGCACGACCTCCCCGTCCGGCGCGCCGCATGAGGCGCACCGGCACGTCCCACCTCGCCCGGGCGGCGGCCGCCGCCGTCCTGACGGCGGCGATCGGGCTCTCCGGCACCGTGGTCGGGGCGGGCGCAGCCCAGGCCGCCCCCGCCGTCGCGGAGCCGGGCGACACCGCCCCGGCCCCCGCCACGACCACCCCCACCACCCCCACGACGCCGACCTCGGTCGACCCGGCCCCGGTCGCCACCACTCCCGACGCCCCGGCTGAGCCGGCGATCCCGGCCACCCCCGCGGCCCCGGCCGCACCGGCCGCACCGGCCGCCGGCCCTGCCGGACCGGCGCAGGGTCCCGGCCTGGGCTACGACGCCGTCAACGACAAGGGCTCCCTCTACAACATCGCCGAGGTCACCGGCGCCCACGCGGCCTACCGGGCCGGGTACACCGGCAGGGGCATCGGCGTCGCGCTCATCGACACCGGGGTCTCCCCGGTGCCCGGCCTGAGCAGCGGCAACGTCGTCGACGGGCCGGACCTCTCCTTCGACAGCCAGTCACCGGAGCTGGCCCACCTCGACGCCTTCGGGCACGGCACGCACCTGGCCTCGATCATCGCCGGCCGGGACACCGCGGGGACGCCGGCGTCCTACCTCGACCCGAACCGGTTCAACGGCATCGCCCCCGACGCGACCCTCGTCGACGTCAAGGTCGGCGCCAGCGACGGCGCGGTCGACGTCAGCCAGGTCATCGCCGGCATCAACTGGGTAGTCGAGCACGCCCGGGACCCGGGCATGAACATCCGGGTGATCAACCTGTCCTACGGCACCGACTCGGTGCAGGACACCCAGGTCGACCCGATGACCTACGCGGTCGAGAACGCCTGGCGCAACGGCATCGTCGTCGTCGTGGCCGGCGGCAACGAGGGCGAGTCGACCCGCACGCTGGCCCAGCCGGCCCGGGACCCGTTCGTCATCGCCGTCGGCGCCTCCGACACCGCCGGCACGGTCACCCGCACCGACGACACGGTGCCGGCCTGGTCGACCCGGGGCGACAGCACCCGGGCCGTCGACGTGGTCGCGCCCGGGGTCTCGGTGATCGGCGCCCGGGTGCCCAACGGCTACGCCGACCAGGCCTTCCCGAGCTCCCGGGTGGCCGGCCGGTTCGCCCACGCATCGGGCACCTCGCAGGCCGCCGCGGTGGTCAGCGGCGAGGTCGCGCTGGTGCTGCAGCAGTACCCGTGGATGACCCCGGACCAGGTCCGCGCGGTGGTCACCCAGTCGGCCAGCGGGCTGACCGGCGTCAGCGCGCTGCTGCGCGGGTCGGGTCTGGTCGACATCACGAAGGCCCGGCTGCTGCCGACCCTGGGCGCGATCGTCACCTCGGTGCTGCCCCGCGTCTGGGGTCGCGGCACCGGCTCGCTCGAGGCATCCCGGGGCAGCGCGCACGTCTTCGACGGCGTCTCCGAGCTGACCGGCGAGGTCGACGTCCAGGGCGTGCGCTGGGACGCCGCGGCCTGGGCCAGGGCCACCAACGCGGGCACCGTCTGGGACGGCGGCCGCTGGCGCGGGACGGTGTACACCGGCGACCGCTGGGCCGGCCGCACCTGGCCGACCGCCGCCTGGGCCGTCGACTGGAACGGCGTCGCCTGGACGTCGGCGGACTGGTCGGCGCGCACCTGGCGGGACGGCTCGTGGACCGCGCGCACCTGGCGCGACTCCTCGTGGTCGGCGCGCACGTGGCGCAGCGTCGGGTTCTCCTCGGTCGCCTGGAGCTGATGCCGGCGGCCGGGTGACCCCGGCGGGTGAGACAGGGACGGGACGGGCTCATGAGCCCGTCCCGTCCTGCCGTTGTCCACCGGGTGAGGCCACGATGACCCGACCCGCGGTGGACCACCGCTCGGTGGTCGTCGTCCTCCAGGGCGTGGCCCTGCTCGCCCTGGCCTCGGTCGCCGGCGCGCACCTGCTCCACGCCGGGCCCGTCGTGGACGTCGTCCCGCTGCCGTGGTGGGTGCTGGCCGTCGCCTTCGCCGCCACCGAGGCCTGCGTGCTGCACGTGCAGACCGCCCGCGAGGCCCGCACCGTCTCGGTCAGCGAGCTGCCCCTCGTGCTCGGCCTGTTCTTCGCCAGCCCGGTGGACCTCCTGCTGGGCCGGTTGCTCGGCTCGGCCGCCGTCTTCACCTGGCAGCGCCGCTCCCCGCTCAAGACCGGCTGGAACCTGGCGCTGATCAGCGCGCAGACCGCCCTCACCACCACGGTCTTCCACCTGCTGGCCGACCTGGCCCCCGGCCACGCGCCGCTGGCCTGGCTGGGCGCCTTCGCCGGGGCGTTCGCCGCGCACGCCCTCGGCAGCGTCGCGCTGGCCGCCGTCATCGCCGTCTACGAGCGCGACCTGGACCTGCGGGGCCTGCTGCGGGACATCGCGGTCGGCGACCCGACCGCCCCCGTCGTGGTCACCGTGGCCCTCGTCGTCGCCACCTCGCTGCAGGCCTCGGTGATCACCGCCTGGCTGCTGGTGCCCGCCCTGGTCGCGCTGCTGCTGGGCTACCGGGCCTACGCCTCGCTGACCGAGCGGCACCTGGCGGTCGAGCGGCTGCTGCGCTTCACCCAGGCGGTCAGCGACTCCCCCGAGACCGACCAGGTGCTCGGCCGGGTGCTGGGCGAGGCCCGGGAACTGCTGCACGCCGAGCGGTCCGAGGCGGTGTTCGTCGGCGCCCGCGAGGGGGTCGCCGCCCACGTCCGGCTGGGCACCTCCGGTCGGCTCACCCGCAGCGAGGAGGACCTCGACGTCGACGCCTGGATCGTGGACCGCGTGGTGGGGGACGGCCAGAAGCTGCTCCTCGCGCGCGGCACCCGCGACCCGGAGGAGCGCGCCTGGCTGCAGGCACGCGCCGCCCGCGAGGCCGTCGTCGTCCCCCTGCGCGGGGGCACCGGCGTCCTCGGGGCCCTGGTGGTCCTCGACCGGCTCGGCGACGTCCGCACCTTCGACGACAGCGACGTCGCGCTCGCCGAGAACGTCGCCGCGCAGGCCGGGGTGGCGCTGCAGAACGGCGAGCTGGTCGACCAGCTGCGCCACGACGCCCTGCACGACGCCCTCACCGGGCTGCCCAACCGCGCCCAGCTGCAGCGCCGGCTGGTCGCCGCGCTCGAGCGGGTCGGCGACGGCCGCTCCCCCGGTGCGGCCGTGATGATCCTGGACCTCAACGGCTTCAAGGAGGTCAACGACGCCCTCGGGCACCAGCAGGGCGACAAGCTGCTCGCCGTGGTCGGCCAACGGCTCACCGACGCCGCCGGCACCGCCGCGCTGGTGACCCGGCTCGGCGGCGACGAGTTCGCCGTGCTGGCCGAGGACCTGGGCGACGAGGACACCGTCGTGCGGTTGGGCCGGCGCCTGCTGCGCGCCCTGGAGCACCCCGTGCCGCTGGACGGCATGGAGGTCGAGGTGACCGGCTCGCTGGGCATCGCCCTGGCCCCGACCCACGCCGCCGAGCCCACCGGGCTGCTCAAGCGGGCCGACCTCGCGGTGCACGACGCCAAGGCCTCGACCCGCGGCCTGCGGGTGTTCGACCCCTCCCTGACCGCCGAGGACCCCCGCCGGCTGGCCCTGGTCACCGAGCTGCGCACCGCCGTCCACGAGGGCCAGCTCGAGGTGCACGTGCAGCCGCAGGCCGAGGTGCTCACCGGCCGGGTGGTCAGCGTCGAGGCCCTGGTCCGCTGGACGCACCCGCAGCTGGGCCGCGTCGGCCCGGACGAGTTCATCCCCGTCGCCGAGCGCAGCGGGCTGATCGGTCCGCTGACCACGCTGGTGCTGGACCGGTCGCTGGCCGCCGTCGCCGCCTGGCGGGCCGCCGGCACCGACCTGTCCGTGGCGGTGAACCTGTCCACCCGCAGCCTGCACGACACCGACCTCGTGGACGAGGTGGCCCGGCTGCTCCGGCGGCACGACGTCCCCAGCGACCGGCTGACCCTGGAGGTCACCGAGGGCTCGGTCATGGCCGACCCCGCGCGCACCATCGCCGTGCTGCACCAGCTGCGCGACCTGGGTTGCCGGCTGTCCGTGGACGACTTCGGCACCGGCTACTCGTCGCTGTCCTACCTCAAGAGGCTCCCGGTGCAGGAGGTGAAGATCGACCAGAGCTTCGTCACCGGTCTGCGGTCCGGCGGCGAGGACGTCGCGATCGTGCGGGCGATCGTGGACCTCGGCCGGCACCTGGGCCTGGCGGTGGTCGCCGAGGGCGTCGAGGACCAGGAGACCTGGGACCTGCTCGCCGACACCGGCTGCGACCTGGTGCAGGGCTGGCACCTGGGCCGACCGATGCCCACCGCCGACCTGCCGGGGTGGCTCGGCGACCGCGCCCGGAGCACACCGGCCCGGCCGCTCCGGGCCGTCTGAGCTCCTGAGCAGGGCGTTTCCGTAACCGCCGGTAAGCCGTGCTTGCGCAGTTCTCCCGCGTATAGGGTGATCCGGCCCCGCCGGGTCCACCCGGTGCCTGCTCTCACCTGGAGCCGCCGTGCAGTTCTCCCGCCGCGCCTTCCTCGCCGCCACCGGTGCGGTCGCCGCCCCGCTGCTGCTGCCCGGCTGCGGTTTCGTCGGGGGCGGTGGTGGCTCCGGGTCGGGCGACGCCGACACCCTCACCTTCACCACCTGGGGCACCGACGCCGAGCTGGCCGGGTTCCGCGCCGCGATCTCGGCGTTCCAGGACGCCAACGAGGGCAAGCGGATCGAGCTCAACGCCGTCCCGTACGAGCAGATGTTCACCAACATCGACGCCCAGCTGCAGGCCGGCAACCCGCCCGACGTCTTCCGGGTGCCGTACTACACGTTCGGCGCCTACGCGGGCCAGGGCCAGCTGCTGGACCTCACGCCCCACCTGTCGGAGGGCGTGCAGGACCAGTTCACCGAGACCGCGTGGGCCGCGGTGCAGAACGGCGGTTCGCCGTTCGGGCTGCCGCACCACACCGACACCTCGGCGATCCTCTACAACGCCGACCTGCTGGCCGCCGCCGGCATCACCGACATCCCGACCACCGTCGAGGACGCCTGGACCTGGGACGAGCTGTCCGCCGTCGCCGACCAGCTCAAGGCCGCACTGCCCGCCGGCACCTACCCGTTCGCCTACAACTGGCAGGGCAACGGCGTCACCCGCTGGCTGAGCCTGCTCTTCCAGGCCGACGGCGCGTTCCTGGACACCGACCAGGCGACCCCGCTCATCGACTCCGACGCCGGGCGCTCGGCCGTCGAGTTCAGCAGCTCGTTCTTCGCCGAGCAGTGGGTGCCCGAGACCGACACCACGACCTCGTCGACCTACGCCGCGGACAGCTGGTTCGCCGGCACGGTGGCGATGGTGTGGTCCGGCGCCTTCCAGATCCCGGACGCCGACACCACCGCCGACTTCGAGTGGGGCGTCACCTTCGCCCCCCGCGGGGTGCGCCGGGGCGGCGACTTCGGCGGCAACGCCCTGGTCGCCACGGCGGACACCGGCAAGCCCGAGCTCGCCGCCGCGTTCCTGGAGTTCGTCACCGCCCGCGAGCAGATGCAGGGCTTCTGCCAGAGCGCGTCGCTGCTGCCCACGCGCCCCGACCTGCTGGACGGGTCGCTGGCCTTCGACGTCCGGCCCGAGCTGACCGACGTGTTCGTCGGCCAGGCCTCGCAGGTGCAGCCGCAGGACGCCGCCCAGGTCGCCTCGCCCTCGATGTCCGGGATCATCCCGGTGCTCCAGCAGGAGCTGGACGCCGCCTTCCTCGGCCAGGACGCCGCCACCACCGTGGCCAACATGTCCCAGGGCATCGCCGACGCCACCGGTGCCTGAGCCGACCGCGGCGCCCGCCCTGGCCGCCACCCGCCCGGCACCGGCGGCCCGCCCCCGCCGTCCGCGCGCGGAGACCGTCGCCGCGTACGGCCTGCTGGCCCCGAACTTCGGCCTGCTCGCGGTCTTCGTGCTGGTGCCGCTGGCCGGGGCGCTGCTGGTCAGCCTGCAGCGGACCAACGGCTTCGGGGACGGCGAGTTCATCGGGCTGGGCAACTACACCCGCCTGGTGCAGGACCCGGTCTTCTGGCAGGCGCTGGCCACCACGGCCGGGTTCACCGTCGTGGTCACCGCGCTGTCGATGGCGCTGGGCCTCGGCCTGGCGGTGCTGATGAACTCGGTGCTGCCCGCGCGCGGGCTCTTCCGGTCGGTCCTGATCCTGCCGATGGCGGTCTCGGGGGTGGCCACCGCGCTGATCGGCGTCCTGGTGTTCGACCAGAACAACGGGATCCTCGACAAGCTGATCACCGCGGTGGGGCTGCCGTCGGTCAACTGGCAGTCCGAGCCGGTGCCGGCCTTCGCCACGATCGTGCTGGTCACCATCTGGTGGCGCACCGGGTTCAACATGCTCATCTACCTGGCCGGGCTGCAGGGCATCGGGCCCGACCTGCACGAGGCCGCCCGGCTGGACGGCGCGAACGCGTGGCAGCGCTTCCGGCACGTCACGCTGCCGCTGCTGGGGCCGTCGTCCTTCTTCCTGGTGGTGCTCAACGTCATCTACAGCTTCCAGGTGTTCGACATCGTGTTCGTGCTGACCGGCGGCGGGCCGCGCAACGCCACGAACGTGCTGGTCACCTACGCCTACGACACCGGCTTCGTCACCCGCGACCAGGGCTACGCCGCAGCACTCGGCATGGTGCTCCTGCTGCTGGCCGCGGTGTTCGCCGTGGTGCAGTGGCGGGCCTCGCGGACCCGGGACCTGGTCGAGTGACCGGGCGACTGGCCCGGCTGGGCCTCGCGGTGGTCGCGGCGCTGGTGATCATCGCGCCGCTGTACTGGATGGTCGTCGTCGCCTTCTCGAGCCGCCGCGAGCTGCTGGGCGGGGACCTGCGGGTCTGGCCGCGCAGCTTCACCCTGGAGAACCTCGAGCGGGTGTTCTCCTCGTTCCCGGTGGTGACCTGGTTCGGCAACTCGCTGGCCATCTCGCTGGTGGTCGCGGTGCTGTCGGTGAGCACGTCGCTGCTGGCCGGCTACGCCTTCGCGCACCTGCGGTTCCCCGGGTCGAACGTGCTGTTCTTCGTGGCGCTGGGCACCCTGGTGCTGCCGATCCAGGTGATCATGGTGTCGCTGTTCCGGATCGTTACCGGGCTGGGGCTGTACGGCACCTACTGGGCGGTCATCCTGCCCACCGCGGCGTCGGCGTTCGGGCTGTTCCTCGCCCGGCAGTTCCTGCTCGGCATCCCCCGCGAGCTGATCGAGGCCGCGCGCATCGACGGCGCCTCGCACCTGCGGATCTTCCGGTCGATCGTGCTGCCGCTGGCCAAGCCGCTGATCGCGGTGCTGTTCTTCATGAGCCTGCTGCAGAGCTGGAACGACTTCGCCTGGCCGCTGATCGCCCTGCGCGACAACGCGCTGTACACGCTGCCCATCGGACTGCTGTACCTGCAGGGCCAGTTCGGCTCGGACTACGGCGCGACGATGGCCTTCGCCCTGGTCAACGTGATCCCGATGGTCGTCGTCTTCCTGGCCTTCCAGCGCTACTTCGTAGCCGGCCTCACGAGAAGCGGCATCAAGTAGCCCCCTCCCGCGCCCTGCCGGCGCCCCCTCCGGCGGTGATCATGGGGTTGTTGCTCGTACGACGCGCACCGACGGCGTGTCCTCCGCGCTAAAGCCCATGATCATCGCCGGAAGGGGTGGGTGCGCGGATCCTGGCACAGGGGTGCGAGGGGTGCTTGTGCACGTCCACATGCCGGTCTTCTGTCCACAGATGTCCAGCACGTCCGCCAGCTGGGGGTTCCCGGCGGCACGGTCGGGCGCGTGGAGCACTTCTCGGGGACGTACACGTGGAGCGGAGCACGCGCGGCGGGGATGAGCCGTCGTCAGATCGAGGCGGACGGCGTCCGGTTGGGCCGGGGGGTGTACCTGTCGAGGGGCGAGCTGGACGACCTGCCCACCCGGTGCAGGGCCTGGGTGCCGCTGCTGCCCGAAGGGGCTGCGTTCGGGCTGCAGACCGCGGCAGCACTGCTGGGCGCGTTCGTGGATCCACCGGACGTCGTCCACGCCGTGGTCGGCCCCGACCGGCTCCTGCCCCACCGCAGCGGGCTCACCGTCGTGCACCGCCACCTGCGACCCGAGGACGTCGTCGAGGTCGCCGGCCTGCCGGTGACCTCCGGCGCACAGACCTTCCTCGACCTTGCCCGCTGCACCCGACCCGACGAGCTGGTGGCCATCGGGGACGCCCTCCACCGCCTCGGACACCTCGATCCCGGCCGCCTGCAGGAGCGGCTGGACCGCGCTGACGGTCTGCGCGGTGTCGTCCGGGCCCGGTTCTGCGCGCCCAGGCTCACCCCGCTGGCGATGTCCCGGCCGGAGAGCCTGGTCCGCTGCTGGATCCTCGACAGCCCGCTGCCCGACCCCGAGCCGCAGATGCCGGTGGCGAACCGCTTCGGTGTGGTCGTCACCCACGGCGACCTCGGGTGGGAGCTCTACCGGCTGATCCTGGAGTACGAAGGCGGCGGCCACGCCACGCAGGAGAAGCTGGACGCCGACGTCGAGCGCCACTCCCTGGCGGCCGCCGACGGCTACCTCGTCCAGCGCTTCGCGAGGAAGCACCTGACAAGACCGCAGCTGCTCCTCGCCCGGGTGGAGAGCGCGCTCGTCAGCCGCGGCTGGCGGCCCCCTCCGCGGCGGTGATCATGGGGTTCTCGCCCGATCGATACGCGCATTCGGCGCGCCCGCTGGCCACAACCCCATGATTACCGCCGCCGCCGGCTCAACGCGGGCTACACGACCGCGGGGAGGACGAGGAGGAGGGTGGGGGCGGCGACCAGGGTGATGGCGGCGCCGATCGCCGCCGGCCTCGCCCACCTGGGCAGCTCGGCCGGCGGCTCCAGCAGGCGGGTGACGCGGGCGGTCAGCACTCCCCCGCCCGCGGCCAGCGCACCCTGCGGGGCGCCGCCCTCGGCGGCGGCCACGATGGCCTTCGCCAGGGTCCGTCGTCCCGCGGGCCCGGGGACGGCGCGCAGGGCGACGTCGTCGGCGCGCATCTCGACCAGGTCGCGGACGGCGTCGTGGGCGCGGTCCGCGGCGGGCAGCACCGGCAACGCCTCCCGCCACGCGACGAAGGGCATCAGCAGCAGGTGGTGCCGCTCGGCGAGGTGCGCGCGCTCGTGGGCGACGACGGCGGCCAGCTCGGCGGGGTCGAGCTCGGCGACCATGCCCGACGACAGCACCAGCAGCGGCCGGGCGCCCGGGATGCAGAACGCAGCCGGCACCGGCGACTCCAGCACCCGGGCATCGACCCCGGACACGTCGTCGACCAGCAGCTCCAGCAGCGCCCGGTGCCGGGCCCGGGTGCGGGCGGTGCGCACCAGCGCCAGCACCAGGACGCCGAGCAGCTCCAGCGCCAGCACGGCGGCCAGCGTCTGGGCCACCCAGTGGTCGCCGCGCACCGGGCCGGCCGGCTGGGCACCGGTGAACCAGTGCCGCGCCCACGCCCACCACGCCTCGGGCAGCGACCCACCCCACGGCGACAGCCCGTGCACCAGCAGCGCCCCGATGATCGAGAGCCCGCCGGCCAGCCCGACTGCCTGCCAGCAAACCAGCGCGGCGACCGGATCCCGGCGGGTCCAGCCGGCCCTCGCCAGCACCGCCGGCACCGGCCACGCGAGCGCGACCGCCAGCAGCCCGAGCAGCAGGGCGGTCAGCGGCAGCACGGCATCAGCTCGGTGGTCGTCGGCGGGCGGTCAGGGCGTGTCGGCCAGCAGGGCACGCAGCACGGCGGCCTCGTCCGGGGACGCCGAGCCGATGAACCGGGCCAGCACGGCCTGGCGGTCGGCGGCCTGCCCCAGCACCTCGTGCATGAGGCCGGCGGCGTGCTCCTCGCGGCTGGCGACCGCGGCGAACCGGCGCGGACGCGCGTCGTCGTGCCGCACGAACCCCTTGCCCTCGAGCCGGGTCAGCACCGTGTGCACGGTGGTCAGCGCCAGGCCGCGGTCGGCCAGCGCATCGCGCAGCTCGGTCGCGGACAGCGCGGCGGACCCGGACCACAACTGGTCCATCACCGCCCGCTCGAGCTCCCCCAGCGACTCCACGGAACCCCCTGTCGGTCATCTCACGGCGAGTCTTCTACGCAAGGTAGAAAACAGCTTCTACATGGCGTAGAAAGAAGTCGACCGATCGTACGACAGGCAGAGAGGCCGCCACGGTGGACGTGCTCGAGATCGCTCGCTGGCAGTTCGGCATCACGACCGTCTACCACTTCCTGATGGTCCCGCTGACCATCGGCCTGGGGCTGCTGGTCGCCGTCATGCACACCATGTGGGTGCGCACCGGCCGGGCCGAGTGGCTGCGGATGACCCGGTTCTGGGGCCGCATCTTCCTGATCAACTTCGTGCTCGGCGTGGCCACCGGGCTGGTGCAGGAGTTCCAGTTCGGCCTGGCCTGGAGCGAGTACTCGCGCTTCGTCGGCGACGTGTTCGGCTCGGTCCTCGCGCTGGAGGCCCTGCTGGCCTTCTTCCTGGAGTCCACGTTCCTGGGTCTGTGGATCTTCGGCTGGGGCCGGATCCCGAAGAAGCTGCACCTGGCCACCATCTGGGCCGCGGTCGTCGGCTCGGCGATCAGCGCCTACTTCATCATCGCGGCGAACTCGTGGATGCAGCACCCGGTCGGCGTCGTCCTCGACACCTCGAGCGGTGAGCCCCGCGCCCGCCAGGTCGACTTCGTCGCCGTCCTGACCAACAACACCGCGCTGGCGGCCTTCAGCCACGCGATGGTCGCCTCGCTCATGGTCGCCGGCGGGCTGCTGGTGGGCATCGGCCTGTGGCACCTGCGCAAGCGGAAGCTGGCGGACAAGAGCACCGAGGACGTCGACCACGCCGTGTGGCGCCGGTCGGTGCGGGTCGGCGGCTACGTCTCGCTGGCCGCCTTCGTGCTCGTGGCTCTGACCGGCGACTGGCAGGGCAAGCTCATGTACCAGCAGCAGCCGCTGAAGATGAGCTCGGCCGAGGCGCTGTGCGAGACCGAGGCCCCGGCGTCCTTCTCGATCTTCGCCTTCAACAAGCTGGGCTCGAACGAGTGCGACGACGTGCACTCCTTCACCATCCCGTACATCCTCAGCTTCCTCGCGCACAGCGACTTCTCCTCGCCCGTGCCCGGGGTGAACCAGCTGCAGGAGGAGTACGCGCAGGCCTACGGGGCCACCTACCCCGATGACCCGAGCTACGGGGACAAGGCCGGTCAGCCGATCGACTACACGCCGGTCCTGGCCGTCACCTACTGGGGCTTCCGGCTCATGATCGGCATGGGCGCGCTGTCGGCCGGGGTGGCCGCCTACGCCCTCTGGTCGACCAGGAAGGGCCGGGTGCCGACCTCGCGGATCGGGGTCTACGGCTCCCTGCTGGCCGTCGGCGCCCCGTTCGTGGGCAACGCCGCCGGCTGGGTCTTCACCGAGATGGGCCGCCAGCCCTTCGTGGTCTACCCGAACCCCGACGTCCCCCGGGCCGATCAGGTCTACTTCTTCACCGCCCAGGCGGTCTCCCCGGGCATCACCGCGACCGAGGTCTGGACGTCGCTGATCTCCCTCGCCGTGCTCTACGGCGTGCTGGCGGTGATCGAGGTCGGCCTGATCGTCCGGTTCGCCCGCCGCGGCATCACCGAGGGCGACACCACGCCGACCCCGGGCATCGGCGGCGGCACGAAGGACGACGACGACCGGCCACCCCGCGCGGACGACGACGCCAGCGACGACGTCCTCCAGTTCGCGTACTGAGGAGCGAGACATGGATCTGCAGACCCTCTGGTTCGTCGCCGTCGCCGTGCTCTGGACCGGCTTCCTGCTCCTCGAGGGCTTCGACTTCGGCGTCGCCGGGCTGCTCCCGGTGCTGGGCCGGGAGCCCGCCGACCGGAAGCTGATGCTGCGCACCATCGGCCCGCTGTGGGACGGCAACGAGGTCTGGCTGGTGACCGCCGTCGGCGCCACCTTCGCGGCCTTCCCCGGCTGGTACGCCACCTGGCTGCCGGCGATGTACCTGCCGTTCGTGCTGGTGCTGGTCGGGCTGATCGTGCGGGCGGTGGCCTTCGAGTGGCGGCACTCCAGCCACGACGAGCGCTGGGACGCCGCCTGGACCCGGGTCATCACCACCGGCTCGTTCATCGCCGCCGGGGGCCTCGGCGCCGCTCTCGGGGCGACCACGCTGGGTCTGCCGGTCGGCGAGGGCGGGATCCGCGTGGGCGGGGCGTTCTCCGGCTGGTCGTGGCCGGCGCTGCTGGGCGCCGTCGCGGTGCTCGCCTACTCGCTGGTGCACGGCGCGGTGTTCCTCTCGATGAAGACCGAGGGCGAGCTGCGGCACCGGGCGCGGGCGTTCGCGCAGCGCTGGGCGCCGCTGGCCGCGCTGCCGCTGCTGGGCTGGGCCGGACTGGTCTGGGCGCGGTACGGCGGGCTGCCCACCGGGATCACCCTGGTGGTCGCGGCGGGGGCCGTCGTCCTCACCTGGGCGCGGCTGGCCGCCGGGCGCGAGGGGCAGGCGTTCACCGCCTGGGCCGTCGTGCTGCTGGCCTCGATGGCCACCGTGTTCGGCGCGGTGTTCCCGGTCGTGCTGCCCTCGACGATCGACCCGGCCTTCGACGTCCTGGTCACCGGCGCCTCGGTCAGCGACTACACGCTCACCGTGATGACCTGGGTCGCCGGGTTCGGCCTCCCGGTCGTGCTGGGCTACCAGGCCTGGACCTACTGGGTGTTCCGGAAGCGGCTCACCGCCGAGCCCGAGCACGCCACCGTCTCGTGAGCCGCGGCCCGCTCGCCCCGCTGGACGGCGTCCCCGGCGTCACCGGGGCCGTCGTCCGGGCCGCGGCCGTCGCCCTGGTGCAGACCGCGGGCCTGGTCGGGCTGGCCGCGGGGCTGGCGCACGGCATCGCCGCGGTGGTCGACGGCCGCTCGCCGCTGGCCGCGCTCGCCCTGGCCGCGGTTGGTGCGCTGGTGCGGGCCGGCGCCGGAACGGTGGGGGCCAGGCTGGCCGCCCGCGACGCCCGGCGCAGCGAGGACGAGCTGCGCACCGCCCTGCTGGACCGGCTGACCGCCTCCCCCGCCGCGGTCGAGACCGCCGGGGGCACCGGGCCGGCCGCGGTGCTGGCCACCACCCGGTTGCACGACCTGGCCCCGGCGCTGGCCACCTACCTGCCCGCGTTCGCGCAGACCGTCGTCGTCCCCCCGGTCCTGCTGGTCGTGCTGGCCGGCACCGACCTGCTCTCGGCCGTGCTGGTCGCGGTCACCCTGCCGCTGGTGCCGGTGTTCATGGTGCTGGTCGGCAAGTACACCGCCGACCGCACCGTGGACGCCGCGCGCGCGCTGGACCGGATCGCCGGCCACGTCGCCGAGCTGGTCCGCGGACTGCCGGTGCTCACCGGGCTCGGCCGGGCGGCCGACCAGACCGCCGCGCTGGCCCGGCTCGGCGAGGACCACCGCCGGAGGACGACGGCGACGCTGCGGCTGGCCTTCCTCTCGGCCCTGGTGCTCGAGCTGATCGCCACCCTCTCGGTCGCCCTGGTCGCGGTGACCGTGGGCCTGCGGCTGGTCGAGGGCCACCTGGGTCTGGCCGTGGGGCTGACCGCGCTGCTGCTGGCCCCCGAGGCGTTCGCCCCCCTGCGCGCGCTGGGCTCGGCCTACCACGCCAACGCCGACGCCGGTCAGGCCGCGGCGGAGGCCCGCGCGGTGCTGGCCGCCCCCGACGTCGTCCCCGCTCCCGGCACCCCGGCCGACGACCCGCGCGGGGCCCGGGTGGTGCTCGACGGGCTCGCGGTCGCCCACCCCGGCCGGACGACGCCCGCGCTGGCGCCGACCTCGGCCACCCTGCAGCCCGGCGAGCTGGTCGCGCTCACCGGCGCCTCGGGCTCGGGAAAGTCGACGCTGCTGGCCGCGCTGGCCGGCACCCTGCCCACCTCCGCCCACGTGCGGGGTTCCGCCACCGGGGTGCCCGGCCGGGTCGCCGTCCTCCCGCAGCACCCCCGCACGCTGGGCGACACGGTCGCCGACGAGCTGCGCCTCCACGCCGGCATCGACCCCGCCGACCCGCTGGACGCCGTCGTGGCCGAGGGTCTGGTCGTCGACGCGCTGACCCGGGTCGGCGCGACGGACCTCGCCGGGCGCCGGTGCAGCACCCTGTCCCCCGGCGAGCTGCAGCGGGTGGCGCTGGCCCGGGCGATGGTCCGGGTCCGCCGGGGCGCCGAGCTGCTGCTGCTCGACGAGCCCACGGCCCACCTGGACGACGCCGCCACCGCCCGGGTCGCCGCCGTCCTGGCCGACCTGCGCGGGTCGGTGACGACGGTGTTGGTCACCCACGACCCGGCCCTCGCCGCCCTCGCCGACCGCGCGGTGGTGCTCACCGCGCCCGCGGCCACTGCTCCGGCCGCCGCACCCGCACCCGCACCCCCGCCCCCGCCCACCGGCGGCAAAGGATCCTTCGCACCCCCTCATCCGCTCGATGTGGGGGGTGGAGGTTCCTTTGCCTCCGGAACCGGCGGCGGGGTGGGGTGGTCGCGGGTGGCCGCGGCGCGGGCGGTCGGCGCCGGCAGCGTGACGACGCTGGCCGGGGTCGCGCTGACCGGGCTGTCGGGCTGGCTGGTGGTGCGGGCCGCCGAGATGCCGCCGGTGCTCACCCTGCTGGTGGCCATCGTCGGCGTGCGCGGGTTCGGGCTGCTCCGCGCGCTGGCCCGGTGGGCCGAGCGGCTGGCCGCCCACGACACCGCCCTGCGGCTGGCTGCCGACACCCGCGTGCGCGTCTGGCGGGCGCTGGCCCGCCAGGGCATCGCCGCCGAGCGGACGCCGGGGACGGCGCTGGCCCGCGTGGTGGGCGACGTCTCGCTCCTGCAGGACCTCTCCGTGCGGGTGCTGACCCCGCCCGCGGTGGCCGCCACGACGGTGCTGGTCGGCTGCGGGGTGCTGGCCCTGCTCTCCCCGGCCGCCGCGGCGGGCGTGCTGGCGGTGCTGCTGGCCACGGCGGCCGCGGTCGCCCTGCTGCACCGCCGGGTGGACGCCGGGGCGGCCGCCACCGAGTCGGCGTTGCGGGTCGCCGCGCTGCAGGAGACCAGCACGCTGCTCGAGGGCGCCGCCGACCTGCGCGCGCACGGGCTGGCCACCGCGGCGGGCGACCGGGTGCAGGCGCTGACCACAGCCCAGGGGACGGCGGCGGCCGGCGCGGTCCGCAGCCAGGCGTGGGCCGACGGCGCGGTGTCGCTGGGCACCGGGCTGGCCGCGGTGGTCGCCGCCGCGCTGGCCTGGTCGTCCGGGGTGTCCGGACCGGTGCTGGCCGTGCTGGCGCTGGCACCGCTGGCCTTCGCCGAACCGCTGACCGGCTGGGTCGGGTCGCTGCAACGACGGGGTGCCTGGGACGACGCCCGCCGCCGGGTGGACGCCGTCCTCACCGCCCCGGTGGCTGCCGACCCGACGCAGCCGGCCGCCGTCCCCGCGCCGGTGGACCGGCTGGACGCCGAGGACCTCGTGGCCGGCTGGCCCGGTGGCCCCGACGTGCTGCGCGGGGTGTCGCTGGCCGCGGACCGCACCGGCTGGCTGGTCGTCCGCGGGCCGTCGGGCGTGGGCAAGTCGACGCTGCTGGCCGTGCTCCTGGCCTCGCTGCGGCCGCGCGCCGGGCGCTACGCGGTGGCCGGGGTGCCCGCCGACGACCTCACGGGGGACGACGTCCGCGGCGCGATGGCCTGGCTGCCGCAGGAGGCGCACGTGTTCGCGTCGTCGATCCGGGCGAACCTGGCGCTGGCCGGGCCGCGCGGCGCGATCGGCGAGGAGGCCATGCTGGCGGCGCTGACCGCCTGCGGACTCGGACCGCTGGTCGCGGGCCTGCCCGAGGGGTTGGACACCCCGGTCGGGGCCGGCGGCACCGCGCTGTCCGGCGGTGAGCGCCGGCGGTTGGCCGCCGCCCGGGCCCTGCTGGCCGACCGGGACGTCGTGCTGCTGGACGAGCCGACCGCGCACCTGGACCGGCCGACGGCCGACGAGCTGGTCGCCGACCTGCGCGGCGCGCTGGCCGGGCGGGTGGTGGTCTGCGTGACCCACGACGACCGCGTCACCGGCCCTGACGACACAACCCTCACCCTCGATACGAGGGTGAGGGTCGGCGTCGCGTGAGCCCGTCGGCACCGGGGGTGGGGGAACACCCCGGTGCCGACGGAGTTCGGGGGCCGCTCAGCGCGTCCCGGAGTAGCGGACGACGCCGTTGGGACCGCGGTGCCGGGCGGCGTCCAGGCAGAGGACGGCGCGGCGCTCGACCTCGTGGGCGGTGAGCCCGGGCTCGAGCACGGCGACGCCGGCGCAGGCGTGGAGGCCGGTGACGGCGCCGGTGACGACCCCGGTCAGCCGGGCGGCGACGGCGTCGGCGGCGGTCGGGCTGCCGTTCACGACCACGGCGAACTCGGTGTGGTCCTCGCGGGCCAGCCAGTCGTCGTCGCGGAGCGCACCGGCCAGCAGGGCGGTGACGGTGGTGAGGGCACCCGAGGCCAGCGGCCAGCCGGTGTCCTTGCGGAGGAGGCCGACGACCACGAGGCAGGCCGGCTGCTCGGCCGCCGTCGCGAGGCGCTCCTCGATGCGGTGGTGCAGCGCGGTCGGGCCGGGCAGCAGCGCGGCGTCGAGGGACTGGGCCGTGCCGGCGGGGGTGGTCAGGGTCGTCATGCCCCGGTGATCGGCACCGGACCGGGATGGGTTGTGCCCGATCCATCTCGTCTCCCCCTTCGGGGTGGACCCCGTCCGCCCCCGCGCATGGTCCGGCTGCGGACGGGAAGTGTCGGAGGTCCGTGCCAGGGTGCCGGGCATGACCTTCACCGGGCACGTGTTCCTGGGCATGAGCGTCGACGGCTTCATCGCGCGGCCCGACGACGGCCTCGACTTCCTGGAGTCCTCCGACGGCTCGGGCGAGGCCGGCGACGCCGGGTTCACCCCGTTCGTCGAGTCGGTCGACGCCCTGCTCATGGGCCGGGGCACCTACCGGGTGATCGCCCCGCACGCGGAGTGGCCCTACCAGGGCAAGCCGGTGCACGTGGTCAGCTCCACCCTCGACCCCACCGCCGATCCGCGCATCACCGTGCACCGCACGCTCGACGAGGCGGTGGCCGCGCTCGACGCCGCCGGGTACGCCCGGGTCTACGTCGACGGCGGGGCCACGGTGCGGGCGGTGCTGGCCCGGGGCCTGGTGCAGACCCTCACCCTCAGCCGGGTCCCGGTGCTGATCGGCGAGGGGTTCAGCCTGTTCGGCGCGCTACCGGCCGACGTCCCGCTGGAGCACGTCTCCACCGAGGTGCTGGGCGGCGGCATGGTGCAGACGACCTACCGGGTGCGGGAATCGTCCCGGCCCGCAACGACTTGACCCGGCACATGGACGTCTTCCTCACCGGTGGTACCGGACTCGTCGGCTCCTCCGTGCTCGCGGCCCTGCTGGCCGACGGGCACACCGTGCGGGCACTGGCCCGCAGCGACTCCTCCGCCGCGGCCGTCGAGGCCGCCGGCGCGACCGCCGTGCGCGGCGACCTCACCGACGCCGAGCTGCTGGCCCGCGAGGCGCTGGCCGCCGACGGCATCATCCACACCGCCTCCCCCGGCGACGCCACCAGCGCCGACGTCGACACCGCGTTCCTCGACGCCGTGCTCGGTGCGATCTCCGGCAGCGGCAAGCCCTACCTGCACACCGGCGGCGTCTGGGTGCACGGCTCGGGCACCGTCGACGAGGAGACCCCCCGCGACGCCCCCGAGCTCACCGCGTGGCGCGCGCCGCTCGACGAGCGGGTGACCTCCGGCCGCGACGGCGTCCGCGGCGTCCTGGTCGAGCCCGGCATCGTCTACGCGGTGCAGGAGGGTCAGATCGCCGGCATCACCGGGGCGGTCCTGGGCGGCCCCACCGACGACGACGGCGCGGTGCTGCTGCCCGGCAGCGGCCAGCAGCACTGGACCACCGTGCACGCCGCCGACCTGGGCCGGCTCTACGCCCTCGCCCTCGTGCACGGCGGGGCCGGCAGCACCTACCTGGGCGTGAACGGCCACAACCCGACGGTCGCCGAGATCGCCGAGGCGGCCGGGGTGCGCGCGGTCGGCACCTCCGACGCCGACACCACGCAGCGGCTGGGCGCCTTCGGCGGCGCGCTGCTGCTCGACCAGCAGGCCACCGGCGAGAAGGCCCGCCGCGAGCTGGGCTGGACCCCGACGGAGCAGACCCTGACCGAGACCCTGGCCGCGCTGCGCTGACCGGTCAGGCGGCCGGCACGTCCACGGCGACCTCGGGGCCCAGGCGGGCGTCGACGAGCTCGAGCCGGTCGCCGGACCAGAAGCTGCCCGGGTCGTAGGAGTTCAGCGGCCGGTCGTCGGGCAGCAGGCCCATGGCGGTGTAGGTGGCGGCGACCAGCTCGGCGCAGAACACCGTCTCGGCGTCGGTCCGGCGGTCGACCAGGCCGTTGGCGAACCCGCGGATCAGCCCACGGGTGGTCGGGAAGGGCCGGCCGTCCAGCCGCGCGACGGTGGTCATCACGGCGTCCTCCATGGCCGGGGTGACCCCGCCGTCGTCGGCCGGCCCCACCAGCTGGCGCAGCCAGGCCCGCTGCCTGTACTTCTGCCGCCACACCAGGACGGCGTCGCGCAGGTCGTGCAGCTGCACCCCGCGCTGGTGGGTTCCGGTCCAGGCGTCGGGCAGCGACCGGCCCAGCTCGGCGTGCCAGAGCAGCGGCGGCAGGTCGTCGAGCACCACGGCCATGCCGACGTGGTTGACCGGGGCGTTGGTCAGCGTCTGGATGGCCCGGTCGGCGACCGAGGCGCCGCGGAACAGCCAGACGTCGCCGGTGCGGGTCAGGTCGACGGCGGCGTCCAGGGTCAGCACCGGGCCAACCTAGCTGGCCAGGGACGCCCCGACCGGCCCGGCGACCTCGGCCCAGACCGCGTCCAGCGAGAGCTCGAGCACCCCGGCGACGGCGGCGACGGTGCTGAACGCCGGGGTGGCCACGCGCCCGGACTCGATCTTGCGCAGGGTCTCGGGCGAGATGCCGGCGGCCAGCGCGGTGTCGAGCATCGACCGCTCGCCCCGGGCCCGGCGCAGCACCGCGCCCAGCCGGCGCCCGCGCTCGATCTCGTCGGGGGTGAGCGGCAACCTGACCATGACCGGGATACTAGTACCGGGATAACATGACCGGCGTGATCGAGATCCTCTCCCCCGCCCAGGTGGCCCGCGCCCGCGACACCGGGGCGCTGGTGGCCGACGTCCTGCAGTCGCTGCGCGAGCGCGCGACCGTGGGCACCAACCTGCTCGAGATCGACACCTGGGCGAAGGAGATCATCCTCGGCGCCGGGGCCACCTCCTGCTACGTGGACTACGCGCCCTCCTTCGGCCGGGGGCCGTTCGGGCACTACATCTGCACCTCGGTCAACGACGGCGTGCTGCACGGGCTCCCCCACGACTACGCCCTGGCCGACGGCGACCTGCTCAGCCTCGACCTCGCCGTCGTCCTGGGCGGGGTGGCGGCGGACTCCGCGATCAGCTTCGTGGTCGGCGAGAGCCGCTCGGCCGAGAGCGTGCGGCTGATCGAGACCACCGAGAAGGCCCTGGCCACCGCGATCGCCACCGCCGGGCCCGGGGTCAAGCTGGGCGACATCTCCGCGGCGATCGGCGCGGTGCTGACCGGCGCGGGGTACCCGGTGAACACCGAGTTCGGCGGGCACGGCATCGGCTCGACCATGCACCAGGACCCGCACGTGCCCAACGCCGGCCGCGCCGGACGCGGCTACAAGCTGCGCCCGGGCCTGATGCTGGCGCTGGAGCCCTGGGTCATGGTCGACACCGACGAGCTGGTCACCGACGACGACGGCTGGACCCTGCGCAGCGCCACCGGCTGCCGCACGGCCCACAGCGAGCACACGGTTGCGATCACCGAGGACGGCGTCGAGGTGCTCACCCTGCCCTCGGGGCGCTGAGCCCCGCTACCGTGCCCGGCATGCGTCTGGCCACGGTGGGGAAGCTGCTCGGGGTCGCCGGCCTGGCGGGGGTGGCGGCCACCGGAGCGGTGCTGGCGCGGGACGAGCGGCAGCGCCGCGCCTACACGCCCGACGACGTCCGGGCCCGCCTGCACGCCCGCGCCGAGGCCGCCACCACCGCCGAGCAGTTCGCCCGGCAGCACGGCGAGCCGACCCCGGAGCTGGTGGCGGTGCCTGCCGAGCGGGGCGCCGGGCTCTGGTTCATCCCCCGGGCCACCACCCTGCGCGGCCGGCTCGCCCAGCGGGTCCGCCAGCTCCGACTCGGTCCGTCGAGCGGCGCCTGAGGGTTCGTCCCCGACCGTTCTCGAACCACAGGACGCCACTCGCCGACCCTCAGCCGCCCGAGAGGGTGCGGGCGCGGGCGGCGTCGAAGCTCCAGTCGGCGGGCAGGTCCCACTCGCCGTCCCAGTCGTCGAGCTCCTCGACGGGGAGGTCGAGCCCGGTCTCGCGCTCGTCGACGGTGCTGCCGTGCACGAACCAGGCCGTGCTGGCGAACTCGGCCTCGCAGGTGGTCACGGCGTGGGCCACGACGGCCGGGTGCTCCGCGGTCAGCGTGGCGAACGCGGTGGTCGGCGGCGCCCAGGGGGTGTCCACCCGGTAGACCAGCCGGTCGCCGAGGTCGGTGAGCCCGCCCGGCGGCAGCTCGGGGCGTCCGCAGCCCCACAGCGCGGTGGCCCGGTCGTGGTCCCAGGCGTCGAGGTCCATGCCGGTGGGCACGGCCGCCTCCAGCGAGAAGGGCGCCGAGGGGCCGGCGACGCGGGCGCGGAAGGCCTCCAGCGCCGCGCGGTCGGCCGACCAGACGGTCAGCGTGGTGGTCGCGTTCGTCGACATCGGCCCATCCTGTCAACCGGCGCCGGGTGGCAGCGCCGTCCCCTCGTCCTTGAGCACCACGCCCGACGCGCCCAGTTCGCGCGAGGCCAGCAGCAGGCCGGCGAGGGTGTCGGCGGCCTGCGCGTAGCCCAGGCCGTGCGGGGGACGGACGTTGGAGATGCAGTTGCGCTCGCTGTCGGCCCGGCCGGTGCGGGGTCCGAAGGTCAGGTAGAGGCCGAGGCTGTCGGCCGACGAGAGCCCGGGCCGCTCGCCGATGAGGACGACGACGATGCGCGCCCCCAGCGCCTCCCCCACCGGGTCGCCCAGCGCCACCCGCGCCTGCGTGGCCACCACCAGCGGGGCCACCGACCAGCCGGTCAGCCGCTCCAGGACCGCGGTCACGGTGCCGGCGGCGTGCTCCTCGACCGCCCGCGGCGAGAGCCCGTCGGCGACCACCAGCGCCAGGTCGTGCTCGCCCCCCGGCAGTTCCGTGCCCTCGGCCAGCTGCCGCCCGAGGTCGGGTCGCTGCAGGTAGGTGGCCCGGTCCGGCGCCGCGGAGGCGACCTCCAGCACGTCGAGGCCCGTCGTCCCGAGCGCCGCCACCACCGAGGCGGTGTCCAGCGGCGAGTGCACGGCGTCCCGGGCGGCGGCGTGCGCGGCACGGAACTCCAGCAGCCGCGCCGTCGGCAGCCCGTCCCCGGCCCGGCCCAGCGCGACCCGCGCCCGGGTCGCGGCGCGGAGCGTGTCGAAGGCGTCGCTCACCGCGCGGCCGCCAGCAGCGCGCGGGCCTGCGGGGCGTCGGCGGTCAGCTCGCGGACCCGACCCGAGGCGTCGACCAGGTCCATCTTCTGCAGCCAGGCCTCGAACTCCGGCGCGGGCTTCAGGTCGAGCACCTGGCGGGCGGTGAGGACGTCCTGGAAGGACAGCGACTGGTAGTGCAGCATCACGTCGTCCGACCCCGGGACGGCGATGACGAACGAGCAGCCGGCCGCCCCCAGCAGCAGGGTCAACGTGTCGGTGTCGTCGGGGTCGACGTCGGTGTGGTTGGTGTAGCAGACGTCCACGCCCATGGGCAGGCCGAGCAGCTTGCCGCAGAAGTGGTCCTCCAACCCGGCCCGGATGACCTGCTTGGCGTCGTACAGGTACTCCGGCCCGATGAAGCCGACGACGGTGTTCACCAGCAGCGGGTCGTAGTGCCGGGCCACGCCGTAGGCGCGGCACTCGAGGGTCTGCTGGTCCACCGGCGCCCCGCCGACGCCGAGGTGCGCCCCGGCCGACAGCGCCGAGCCCTGGCCGGTCTCGAAGTAGCTGACGTTGTCCCCGACCGTGCCGCGCCGGAGCTCCCGGGTCGCCGCCACGGCCTCGTCGAGGAGCGCCAGCGTCACCCCGAAGCCCTCGTTGCCGCCCTGGGTGCCGGCCACCGACTGGAACACCAGGTCCACCGGGGCGCCCTGCTCCAGCGCCCGCAGCGTCGTCGTCACGTGGGCCAGCACGCAGGACTGCGTGGGGATCTCGTACCGGCTGATCACCGCGTCGATGAGCTCCAGCAGCGCGATGGTCTGCGCCGGGGAGTCGGTGGCCGGGTTGATGCCGATGACGGCGTCGCCGCTGCCGTGCAGCAGGCCGTCCAGCAGGGAGGCCGTGACGCCGACCGCGTCGTCCGTGGGGTGGTTGGGCTGCAGCCGCGAGGCCAGACGACCGGGCAGGCCGAGGGTGGAGCGGAACCCGGTGACCACCCGCGCCCGCCGGCCGACCGCGACCAGGTCGGCGTTGCGCATCAGCTTGGACACCGCGGCCGCAATCTCGGGCGTGAGCCCGCGGGCGAGCCCGGAGATCGCGGCCTCGTCCCCGGCCGCGGCACGGGCGAGCAGCCACTCGCGGAACTCCCCGACCGTGTGCGAGCGCACCGGCGCGAGGGCGTCGGCGTCCAGGGTGTCGAGGACGAGGCGGGTGACGTCGTCCTCCTCGTAGCCGACCACCTGCTCGTCGAGGAACGTGGTCAGCGGCAGGTCGGCGAGCACCGTCTGCGCGGCGACCCGCTCGGCCTCCGACGTCGCCGCGCACCCGGCGAGGACGTCGCCGGAGCGGGCGGGGGTGGCCTTCGCCATGACCTCGACCAGCGACGGGAACTCGTACGTGTGGCCGGCCAGCGTCGCCCGGCGCGCGGTCATCGGACGTCGTCCGCGGCTGCGGCCAGTGCCGCAAACTCCTCCTCCGGCGCCGAGGCGACCAGGTGGTGCCGGCTGTAGAGGGCGAAGTAGGCGATGAAGAGGCCGAACGCGACCAGCGTCAGGCCGGCGGCCAGCGGGTCGACCAGGAAGGTGGCCAGCACCGCGAGGACGGCGAGCACGAGGGCGATGGTCGTCGTGGTGGTGCCGCCCGGCGTCCGGTAGGGGCGCTCGAGGTCGGGCTCGCGGCGGCGCAGCACGATGTGGCTGACCATCATCAGCACGTACGAGACGGCCGCGCCGAACACCGCCATGTTGAGCAGGGTCGCGCCCTGGCCGGTGAGGGTGAGCAGGAAGCCGACGATCCCCGGCACGACCAGTGCCAGCACCGGAGCCTTGCGGCTGTTGGTCACCGACAGCGACTTCGGCAGGTAGCCGGCGCGGGAGAGCGCGAAGGTCTGCCGGCTGTAGGCGTAGACGATCGAGAAGAAGCTGGCGACCAGCCCGACCAGACCCATGTAGTTCACGACCGTCTGCAGGGTGCCGGGCTGCAGGCCGTCGACCGGCGGGTTGGCCGACTCGCTGATCACCTGCGCGCCCCCGGCACCGGTGGTGAAGACCAGCATGAGGATCGCCAGGGTGGCCAGCACGGCCATGGCGGCCACGATGCCCTTGGGCATGGAGCGGGCGGGGTCCTTGGCCTCCTCGGCGGCCAGCGGCACGCACTCGACGGCGAGGAAGAACCAGATGCCGAACGGGAACGCCGCCCAGATGCCGAGCAGGCCGAAGGGCAGCCAGTCCGAGGCGCCGGCGGCGCCGGTGGGCACGATGTCGGTCAGGTTGGCGGCGTCGAAGTTCGGGATGGCGCCGATCAGGAAGAGCACGAGGCCGACGACGGCGACCGCGGCGATGGCCATCATGACCTTGAGCGCCTCGCCGACGCCCATGAGGTGGATCCCGATGAACAAGGCGTAGACCGCGAGGTAGACCCACCAGCCGTCGGTGATGCCGAACAGGCCGAGCGACTCGACGTAGCCGCCGATGAAGGTGGCGATGGCGGCCGGGGCGATGGCGTACTCGATGAGGACGGCGACGCCGGTGGCGTAGCCGCCCCAGGGTCCGAGCGCGCGCCGGGCGAAGGTGTAGCCGCCGCCCGCGGTCGGCAGCGCCGAGCCCAGCTCGGCGAGCCCGAAGACCATCGCGGCGTACATGATGCCCATGAGGACCGTGGCGATCAGCAGTCCGCCGAACCCGCCCTGGGCCAGGCCGAAGTTCCAGCCGGCGTAGTCGCCGGAGATGACGGCGGCGACGCCGAGGCCGGCCAGCAGCGTCCAGCCGGCGGTGCCACCGCGCAGCTGGCGCTTGGCCAGGTAGTCGCTGGTCCCGGTCTCGGGTGGGGCGGTGGGTTCAGCGGTCACAGCAGGCCTCCGGGGTCGGGTGGCGCTCACTGTGGCCCTGCTGTGTTGCGGGGGCAATGCCCGCGCGTTGCGGTGGATCTTTCCCGCGCAGGATGGTCCGCCCTGCTGGGGGATGGTCCGCCGCCTGCCGCGGACCATCCCCCACCACGCCGGACCTCGCTCAGCCCGCGGTGCCGCCGAGCTCGAGCAGGTCGCGGACGACGGCACCCGGGTCGCCGGTGCGGGCCAGCACCTGGCGTTGCCGGACGGCGGAGGTGCCCCGGGCCAGCAGCTGGTCGGTCAGCCCCCGGACCTCATCCAGGTCGCCGCGGGCGTCGAGGTCCTCGGCGACCAGGGCCAGCAGCGCATCGACGGCCGCGCGGGCGGGCACCAGCTCGGCGGTGACCGGGTCGAGCAGCTCGCCGGTCAACCCCGCGCGGGCCGCCTTCCAGCGCGCAGCGCGCAGCACCTCGGGCCGGACGACTGGGGCGGGCGCCTCGTCGCGGGCCAGCACGGCCACCAGCGAGCGGCAGAGGGCGGCGTGCAGGACGACGTCGTCCAGGTCGGTGCAGACGTCACCCATGCGGAACTCGACGGTGGGCACGTGGGTGGAGGGCCGCAGGTCCCAGTACAGCTGCGAGCCGTCGGGGACCATGCCGCTGGCGACGAGCGAGGCGACGACGGCGCGGTAGCCGGCGGCGTCCCCCAGGGCTTCGGGCGGTCCGGAGACCGGCCAGCGGGACCACCAGAGGGTGCGCCAGGAGTCGTAGCCGGTGTCGGCGCCGTCGTGGAACGGGGAGCTGCCGGTCATCGCGAGCAGCAGCGGCAGCCAGGGCCGGGCGCGGTCCATGACGTGGACGGCGGTGTTCAGGTCGTCGACGCCGACGTGCACGTGGGTGCCGCAGATGTCCTGGCCGGTGGCCAGGCCCGCCCAGCGCTGCACCATCACGCGGTAGCGCGGGGCGTCGGTGAGGACGAGGTCCTCCGGCGCGGCCGAGGGGTGCGTGGAGGCGGCCAGCACGGTCAGCCCGGCGGCCTGGGCGGCGGCGACGGCCTCGCGCCGGGTGGCCAGGAGCTCGGCGCGGACCTCGGCGAGGGTGGTGCAGACGCCGGTGGCGGTCTCGAGCTGGGTCTGGCTGATCTCGGGCTGCACGTGCGGCCCGGCCTGGCCCATCACCGCGGCGGCGGCCACCTGCTGGCTCGCCACCAGGGCCCCGGTGGCGGGGTCGACGAGGTGGAACTCCTCCTCGACGCCGAGGGTGGTTGCGGTCATGCGGGAGCTCCGTCGGTCGGGCGGGTGGGGGCGGCTCAGCGTGCGGGCGGGGGTGGCCGGGGAACGGTACGGGGTGGGCCAGACTGCTGGTGTGGACCTCTCCCTCGGTGACGACCTCCGCGCGTTCGTGGACGCCTCCCCCTCCCCCTCGCACGCGGCGGCGGAGATCGCCCGCCGGCTGGAGGCAGGCGGGTTCCGTCGGCTGGCCGAGACCGCGGTGTGGGACCTGTCCCCCGGCGACGCGGTGTTCACGGTGCGCGGGGCCAGCGTGGTGGCGGTGCGGGTGGGTTCGGACCCGGTGGCCGAGGCCGGGCTGCGGATCATCGGCGCGCACACCGACTCCCCCACCTTCCGCGTGCGCCCGCGGTACGACGTCCGGCAGGCCGGCTACCGCCTCGTCGGCGTCGAGCCCTACGGCGGCGGGTTGTGGCACACCTGGCTGGACCGCGAGCTGACCGTCGCGGGTCGCCTCGCGCTCCGCGGTGGGACGACGGTGCTCGCGAAGCTGCCCGGCGCACCGCTGCGACTGCCGTCGCTGGCGATCCACCTCGACCGATCGGTCCGCGAGGGGCTGACCCTGGACCCGCAGCGGCACCTGCAGCCGGTGTGGGGGTCGGAGCTGTCGACGGAGCCTGGCCTCCTGCAGGCACTGGCCTCGACCGCCGGGGTGGACGCGGCGGACATCGTGGGCCACGACCTGGTGCTGGCCGACACGCAGCCGGCCGCGCGGGCGGGGGTCGACGGCACGTGGATCGCGGCGCCGCGGCTGGACGACCTGGCCTGCTGCCACTCGGGTCTGCTGGCGCTGCTGGGCGTCTCCGCGGAGACGCGGCACACCCAGGTGCTGGTGTGCAACGACCACGAGGAGGTCGGTTCGGGCTCGGCGTCGGGGGCGCGCGGGTCGTTCCTGGAGGACGTCATTTCTCGCCTGGCCGGCTCGGAGCCGCAGGCGTTCGCGCGGACGATTGCGGCGTCGAAGCTGGTGAGCGCGGACATGGCGCACGCGGTGCACCCGACCCGGTCGGAGCGGCACGAGCCGTCGCACCAGCCGGTGCTGGGGGGCGGGCCGGTGCTCAAGCTGAACGCCAACCAGGCCTACGCGACCGATGCGGTGTCAGGTGGCTGGTTCACTGAGCGCTGCCAGGAGGCCGGGGTGCCGGTGCAGCACTTCGTCTCCCGCGCCGACCTGCCCTGCGGCTCGACCATCGGCCCGCTGACGGCCACACGGCTCGGGCTGTCGACGGTCGATGTCGGCGCGCCCCAGCTGGCCATGCACTCGGTGCGTGAACTCTGCTCCGCCGTCGACGTGCCCCTCATGAAGGCGGCCTTCGTCAGCTGCCTACGAGGATGACGAAACCCGGAGGCCGCTCGACCAGGGTGCAGCGAGCACCGTCGCGCCATTCCGTGGACCAGAAGGGGAACCCGACGAGACCGGCTTGCCCCATCACCGTTCTGCGCCATCCTGAACCAGGAGGGTGCACGTGATCGACATGATTCGCCAGCGACCGACGGACCGCCTGTCGGTATCGACTCAGCCCGCGGAATCGTGACACACGTGTGGCGTCAACGGCGCGTCGCCCCCCTTCGCCGAATGCTCCAGCAGCGGGGACACCCCGACCCGTTCCTCGCCCGGTTCTTGACTGTTGCGAGCCACTGAAAATCGCAGGCGGAGCAGCACCACCACTGGATCTTCGAGTATCCCCCGCTGATGTCGGCTGGGTTCCGTTGCAGAGCCCCACTCAGTTCGCCGTGCAGTCCGGCGACGTCTTCGGGGCGCATGAGCTCGGCCGACAGGTCCGCGTGGGTGGTCAGCAGACAATTGCGAGCGTTGACGGCGCGACCTGAACAATATTGGCACCCACCGCCGGCCGCCCGTTCGCGGGGTGGACGGCTGAACCTGTCTCCTCGCTCGCAGATCCACCACGCACTCCGGGAGGTGCTCGCGGTGACGTTCCAGGCCGTCAGATCTCCATTCGCCTTCCCGTCCCACTCCGCTGCGAGGTGGGGATGAGTCATCGCAAGCGACCGACTCCCGAGGTTTCGGCGACTCCCGTCAGCAAGCAGTGCATTCGCGACTGAATCCCCGACTGGGGTCTGACCGGACAGATACTCGTCGACCGGCAGGATGAGGTCTGCCGGTAACCACGCCCGCTCCCTCAGCCGTCGCAGCACTTCCACTGCAGCCTGGTGTGCTGTACCCCCGTTGACGACGGCCACGTCGTCAGGATGCAGAGCACGGAGCGGTTGCTCGCGGACGCGAATCAACCGGTATCCGGCCGCCCGTATGGCGGCCGACTTCTTGCGGTCCTGAGCCCCTCGACCTCGGTGCCAGTACGCACCGTCGAACTCGACGATCAGCTGCAGCTCACGGGCCACGCTCGTCTCGACAACCGGCCCAGCTGAACGGTGGAGGGATATCAGGATGTCAACCTCGCCCAGGGCTCTGGAACACCGTTCCAGAGACAGGTTGTGCTGAATTGCGACAGCACCGAGGTAGGGCTCCAGCAGAACGAACAGCTCCGAGAAGATCCTGGTCTCGATGTTCGAGCGGTGCGCATGGTGACATCTCGGGCACTGCGTCGACTGACCTGTGCGCAGAGCCACCGACGTTCGCCAGTCGTGCCCCCGGCGACAGCGCCACCACACGATGCGCGGTGTTCCACAGGTTACGTCGTGCGGGGTGAGCGGGTGGTTCAGCGTCGGGTGCCACGACTCCGCCACGAGCGGGAAACGTGTCGCCAGACAGGTAGCGGGCGTGACCATCTTCCCGGCACACGCCGGACATCCAGACCGCCGTCGATTGGCTGGAGATGCCGGGTAACTCGGATGGTCCAAACCCGCCGGGCAATGCCACCAGCACTTCTTGTTGGAGGTGGCGGGGACGGCGGTCGGTGTCAGTGGGTGATTGGCCCCGAGGTCGAACTCGGGTACCAGCTCAGGACGCTTGTCCGCCAGCGACATCCCGGACTTCGGTGCATCGCGCCGGTCCAGAGAACACCTTCTGCAACCATGACCTGGGCCGTACCTTCGAAACCCGGCCACGCGGCTGAGGACCATCACGTCCTGTCCCCGGGTGCCGCAGTCCGGACACATCCAGGACGCCACACGTCTGCTGTTCGCGTGAATGCGAGTCGGCTTCACGCCGCCGTTGCGTTCCTCATCCCAATGCCGGGCTACGTCCGGAGCCACCTCCTGGAGCGACCGGCCAGGACCCGGCCGCCGACCCACGCCGTCCCGCACGTGCGCCAGCGCCTCCTTGTTTCGCGATGGAGCACCACCTGCTTCAGTGCTGCGCGCCTCCAACCCGTTGTCGGTCACATCCTCATCATGTCCCGGGCCGCCGACGCGAGGTCTTTCCTCTCCAACGTGGCCACGTCACGACGACGGCTCCCGTCTGGTGTGGGAGGTCCCCACCCATAGAGGTTGTCTGCGCGACGAGGCGATCTGCCACATCGATGGCAGGGACGTCTGAGACCCAGTGCACACCTCTGGGCCCACGACTGCCGATGACGGAGTCATGGCACCCCGGTTGGCAGCGCTGCCGTCCCCCGCCGCACCCGCCCCATCACAGGAGTGGTGGCGCGACGCGGTCGTCTACCAGGTCTACCTGCGCTCGTTCGCCGACTCGAACGGCGACGGCATCGGCGACATCGCCGGCCTGCGGTCGCGGCTGCCCTACCTGGTCTGGCTCGGCGTCGACGCTCTCTGGATCAACCCGCACTACCCCTCCGGCGGCGCCGACGGCGGCTACGACATCGTCGACTACCGCGCCGTCGACCCCGACTACGGCGACCTCGCCGACCTCGAGGCGCTCGTCGCCGACGCGAACCAGCTCGGCCTCAAGGTCATCCTCGACGTCGTCCCCAACCACACCTCCGACCAGCACCCCTGGTTCCAGCAGGCCCTCGCCGACCCCAGCAGCCCGGAGGCCAACCGGTACCACTTCGCCGAAGCATCCGAGGAGCCCCCGAACAACTGGCAGTCGCTGTTCGGCGGACCCGCCTGGTCGCGCACCCCCGACGGTCGCTGGTACCTGCACCTGTTCGCCCCCGAGCAGCCCGACCTGAACTGGCGTGACCCCGCCGTCGCCGACGACTTCGACCAGACCCTCCGCTTCTGGCTGGACCGCGGCGTCTCCGGCTTCCGCGTCGACGTCGCCTACGGGCTCATCAAGGACGACCAGCTGCGGGACAACCCCGGCGCCTACTCCCCCACCCTCTTCGGCCACGGCCCCGAGCAGGCCATGACCTGGAACCAGCCCGAGGTGCACGACGTGTGGCGCCGCTGGCGCGCGATCTGCGACGAGTACCCCGGCACCATGCTCGTCGGCGAGGTCTGCCTGTCCGACCTCGACCAGGTCGCGCTCTACTCCCGCCCCGACGAGCTGCACCAGTCGTTCTCCTTCCGGCTGATCAAGTCCGGCTGGGACGCCGCTGCCTTCGCCGACGGCGTGCAGACCGCGCTCGACGCCTTCGCCACCGTCGGCGCCCCCGTTTCGTGGGTGCTCGGCAACCACGACAAGGACCGCCAGGTCAGCCGGTTCGGCGGCGGCACCCTCGGCACCGCACGGGCACGCGCCGCGACGCTGCTGATGCTGGCGCTGCCCGGCTCGCCCTACCTCTACGCCGGCGACGAGCTCGCGCTGCCGCAGGCCGTCGTCCCGGACGAGGCCAAGCTCGACCCGATCTTCCACCGCAGCGGCGGTGCCCGGGCCGGCCGCGACGGCTGCCGCGTGCCCATGCCGTGGAACGAGGCACCGGGCGTCGGCTTCTCCCCCGACGGTGCCGCCGCACCGTGGCTGCCCATCCCGGACGACTGGTCGCAGCACGCCGTCTCCCGGCAGACCCGGGACGGCGGCTCCACCCTCACGCTGTACCGCCGAGCGCTGGCCCTGCGCGCCGCCCACCCGGCGCTGGGATCCGGCCGGGCGACGGTGAGCACGTCGGGCGACGTCCTCACCGTCCGCTGCGCCGGGGACGACGAGACCGTGACCTGCGTGCTCAACATGGGCGCCGACACCGCCCTCGTGCCGAACCCCGGCACCGTCCTGCTGGCGTCCACCACCCACGTCAAGAACGCGCACGGCACCGTCGCGCTACCGGCCGACACCGCCGTCTGGCTGCTGGAGGGCTGAGCCACCCACGCCTTCCGACGAGGCCCGGCCGTGCGCGATGCTGCTGCCGTGCCTCGGCCACTGCCCGCGCTCGCGCTCGTCGCGCTCACCCTGTGCGCCTGCGCCGGTACCCCACCCTCGGCCGACCCGGGTCGGCCCCCGGGGTCCGTCACCCTGCTGCCGATGCCCGACGATCCGCCGCTGCTCGACCTCCAGGAGGACCTGGATGCGTCCGAGCAGCTGGTGCTGCCGCTCCCGTCGGCAGACGTCTCGGACTTCATCCAGCGCGTCCAGCTCCTGGCCGGGGGCTCACCCGACAGCGGAGGACCCGTACTCGGCGACGACCGCACCACCGTCACCCTCTACTGGTTCGGGACACCCCCGGACGCCGTGCTGGACCTGGTCGCCGAGTACGAGGGCCGAGTCAGGGTGGACGTCGTCGCCACCCCCTTCCGACCGGGCGACCTGCTCGCCGAGGCGGACAGGCTCATCCGCGAGCACGCACCGACCGTGCAGGCCGTGGGACCGCGGGTGCAGGGCGACGGGATCCAGGTGCTGGTCGAGGAAGCCGCGGTCGAGCGTGCCGGCAGCCTCGACGCCGTCCTCGACGGGCTCGACACCCCCTTCCCGCTGTTCGGGGAGGTCGGCGGGGTCGTGCCCGCCTGACCGGTCGACGCCGAGATCGGGGGTCGGCTACCCCATCCAGCGCTGCCAGCGCGAGAGCTCGGGCAGCGAGGTGGGCTCGCCGAGCAGGGTGCGGGCGGCCTCGGCGACGTCGTCGGCGGTCAGCGTGGTGACGGCGGCGCGGTCCAGCGACGCGACGTCGCCGTCGCGGGTCAACCGGAGCGCCTGCCGGTTCAGCGCCTGCTCGAACAGGGTGCGGGCGAAGCGGGCGTTGCCGGTGTCCTCCCCCGCGCGTATGCCGGCCAGGGTGCTGCGCAGCGTCCCGTCGGCGCCGGGCTCCAGCACGTACTCGTGCTGGGCCACCATGCTCACGAAGATCGCCTCGAGCTCGGCGGTCGAGTAGTCGGGGAACCGGATCTCGCGGCCGAACCGCGAGCGCAGGCCCGGGTTGGAGAGCAGGAACGCCTCCATCAGCCGGGGGTAGCCGGCCACGATGACCACCAGGCGGTGCCGGTGGTCCTCCATGCGCTTGAGCAGGACCTCGATCGCCTCGGGGCCGAAGTCGTTGCGGCCGTCGCCCTCCGGGGCCAGCGAGTACGCCTCGTCGATGAACAGCACGCCGTCCAGCGCCGAGCGCACCACCCGGTCGGTCTTGATCGCGGTCGCCCCGACGTGCTGCCCCACGAGCGCCGCCCGGTCGACCTCGACCAGGTGGCCCCTCTGCAGCAGGCCGACCGCGCGGTACATCTCGGCCAGCAGCCGGGCCACCGTGGTCTTGCCCGTGCCCGGGTTGCCCAGGAACACCAGGTGCTGGGACGTCGCCGCCTCGGGCAGCCCGTGCTCCTTGCGGCGGGCCTGCACCTGCAGGAACGCGACCAGCGCCCGCACCTGCTCCTTGACCGCCTCCAAGCCGATCAGCGCGGCGAGGTCGGCCTGGATCACCGCCAACGGCCGGGACGGCGTGGACCGACCACCGAAGAGGTCCCCGACCAGGTCCTCAACCCCGCGACCACCCAGGCGACCGACGGTGTCCCGGAGCTCGTCCAGCGGCCTGCGGAGGGACGTCATGCCCCGACGGTAGGCGCCGAGAACTCGGCGTTGCCCCACGGTATCGCCCACAAGTAATCTGCGTCACACCCAACGGGGGCGCGTCCGGGGAGACGTCGAGGGGGTCCGAGGGAGCAGGGCGCGATCCATCAGCAGCCGCAGCATCGGCGCAGCAGAGGGAGCACCGCCATGACCACCACCCAGGACGCCACCACCACGCCCGAGCACGCCCACGTCCCCGACACCCGCCGGCTCGCCCCGGAGGCCGACCCCGCCACCGCGCCGGCCGAGCAGTCGCCGAACGCCACGCTCTACGAGCGCCTCGGCGGCTGCTACGGCATCGCCGGCGCCGTCGACATCCTGGTCGACCGGCTGTTCCAGAACGTCAAGGTCAACGCCAACGAGAAGGTGCACGAGCACCACGGCAACCCGGCCAACGCCGCGGGCTACAAATGGCTGGTCACCTCGTGGTCCATCGAGGCCGCGGGCGGCCCGAAGTGCTACATCGGCCACGACATGGACACCGCCCACGAGCACCTGGCCATCGACACCGCCGGTTTCGACGCCGTGGCCAAGGAGATCGAGGCGACGCTGGACTTCGTCGGGGTGCCCGACCCCGAGCTGCGCGAGTTCATGGACATCATCGAGGGCTACCGCAGCAAGGTCGTGCAGGCCTGAGTCGAGCGCCTGGCCGGGGGCTCAGACCCCGGCCAGGCGCGGGGCCAGGAACCGCGCGGTCGCGCTGCTGGAATCCGCCACCTGTTCCGGCGTCCCGGCCGCCACGACCCGGCCGCCGGCGTCCCCGCCGCCGGGGCCGAGGTCGAGCACCCAGTCGGCCTCGGCGACGACGTCCATCTCGTGCTCGACCAGGACGACGGTGTTGCCGGCGTCGACCAGTTGTTGCAGCTGGGCCATCAGCACCTCGACGTCGGCCGGATGGAGGCCGGTGGTCGGCTCGTCCAGCAGGTAGAGCGTGCGCCCGCGGCGGGCGCGCTGCAGCTCGCTGGCCAGCTTCACCCGCTGCGCCTCGCCGCCCGAGAGCTCGGTCGCCGGCTGGCCCAGCCGCAGGTAACCCAGGCCGACCTCCTGCAGGGTCCGCAGGCTGCGCGCGGCAGCCGGCACGTCCGCGAGGAACTCCTGCGCCGCCTCCACGGTCAGCTCGAGCACGTCGGCGATGGTCTTGCCGGCCACGGTGACCTCGAGCGTCTCGGCGTTGTACCGGGCTCCGTGGCAGGTCGGGCAGGGCGCGTAGCTGCCGGGCAGGAACAGCAGCTCGACCGCCACGAACCCCTCGCCCTGGCAGGTGGGGCAGCGGCCCTCGGCCACGTTGAAGGAGAATCGCCCGGCCGACCAGCCGCGGGCCCGGGCCTCGTCGGTGTCGGCGAAGAGCTTGCGGACGACGTCGAACAGGCCGGTGTAGGTCGCCAGGTTCGACCGGGGCGTGCGGCCGATCGGCTTCTGGTCGACCTGCACCAGCCGGTCCAACGCGTCGACCCCCTCCGCCGGCACGGCGGAACCCGCCAGGGAGGACTCGACGACCTCGGCCAGCACCTGGCTGACCAGCGTCGACTTGCCCGACCCCGAGACGCCGGTGACCGCGGTCAGCACCCCGAGGGGCACCCGCACCTCGACGTCGCGCAGGTTGTGCCGGCTGACCCCGGACAGGGTCAGCCAGGACGACGGCTCCCGCCGGGTGCGGACGGCGGGCCCCCGGTCGGCCAGGAAGCGCCGGGTCACCGACTCCTCGACGTCGGCCAACCCGGCCACCGGGCCGCTGTAGAGCACCCGCCCGCCGTGCACCCCCGCGCGCGGGCCGACGTCCACGACCCAGTCCGCCCGCCGGGCCACCGCCATGTCGTGCTCGATGACGAACAGCGAGTTGCCGGCGGCGATGAGCTGGTCCAGCACGGTCAGCAGCTGCTCGGTGTCGGCCGGGTGGAGGCCGGCCGAGGGCTCGTCGAGCACGTAGACGACGCCGAACAGGCCCGAGCGCAGCTGGGTGGCGATCCGCAACCGCTGCAGCTCGCCCGGCGAGAGCGTCGGCGTCGTCCGGGCCAGGCCCAGGTAACCCAGGCCGAGGTCGGCGAGCACCTCGACCCGGGCGACCAGGTCGGCGGCGATGCCCCGCCCCACCGTCGACAGGTCCGCGGCGCGCAGCACCGGCAGCAGCTCGGTCATCGGCAGCGCGGTCAGCTCGGCGATGCTGCGGCCGGCGACGGTGACCGCGAGGGACTCCGGCCGCAACCGGGTGCCCCCGCACACCGGGCACGGGTCGGTGAGCACGTACTGCAGCACCCGTCGGCGCAGCGTGGGGCTGCCGGTGTTCGCCAGGGTGTGCATGACGTAGGCCCGGGCTCCCTGGTAGCGGCCGGTGTAGTCGCGCTGGATCTGGCCGGGCCCGCGCACCGGGTGCACGGTGACCTCGGGCTGCTCGTCGGTGAACAGGATCCAGTCGCGCTCGGCCTGCGGCAGCTCGCGCCACGGCCGGTCGATGTCGTGGCCGAGCTCGGTGAGGATGTCGCGCAGGTTCTTGCCGTGCCACGCGCCCGGCCAGGCGGCGACCGCGCCGTCCCGGATGCTCAGCGACGGGTCGGGCACCAGCGACTGCTCGGTGACCGTGTGCACGATGCCCAGGCCCGAGCACTCCGGGCACGCGCCCGCGGCGGTGTTCGGGCTGAACGCGTCGGAGTCCAGGTGCTGGGCGCCGTCCGGGTAGCTGCCGGCGCGGGAGAACAGCATCCGCAGCGAGTTCGACAGCGTGGTGACGGTGCCGACGGTGGACCGGCTGCTCGGCGTCCCCCGGCTCTGCTGCAGCGCGACCGCCGGCGGCAGGCCGGTGATCTCCCGGACCGCCGGGGCGCCCACCTGCTGGATGAGCCGGCGGGCGTACGGCGCCACGGACTCGAAGTACCGGCGCTGGGCCTCGGCGTAGATCGTGCCGAACGCCAGCGACGACTTGCCCGAGCCCGAGACCCCGGTGAACACGACCAGGGCGTCGCGGGGGACGTCGACGTCCACGTCCTGCAGGTTGTGCTCCCGCGCACCGCGGACCCGGACACCCGCCTCGTCGCTCACCACCCCAGCCTGACCGGCGTCCTCCCGCCGGGCGCGGCCGGGTTCAGCCCGGCGCCATGACCTGGTAGCCGGGGTGCAGCTCCGCCCACCGCGCGCGGGCGTCGCAGGGCGGGCGGGCGGCGAGGTGGGCGAGGAGGTCCTCGACGTGGATCTGGTCCCCCGCCCCGTAGGCGGCGAGCTGGTCCACGGGCAGACCGCTGTCCTCGACGACCAGGTCGGTGCGGGCACCGTGCGGGGTGAGCGTGACCTCGAAGCGGCCGGCCGGTTCGTCCGGAGACTGCGTCCGCACGACCAGCCGTCGCCCCGGGTCGCAGACCTCCACCCGAGCCGTGCCCTCCCAGCCGCTGGCCGTGAACCGCGCGGTGAACTCCCCGCCCGACCGGAGGTCGCCGTCCAGCTCGCCGAGCCACGCACCGAGCCGGCGCCGGTCGGTCAGCGCCGACCACAGCTCGTCGACCCCGACGGCGCACCGGACCTCCAGGCGCACCACGCCCAGGCCGTCGGCAGCCCTCACCGTGCCCCGGACCTCGTCCTCGCCGTGGTCGGTCATCCCGTGCTCCCTCACCGCTCCCCGGCGCTCCGGATGAACGCCCCGCAGCATCGACGGCGGCGGGTCGGCGAACTCATCGGTCAGGGTCGCGGTGCACTCCGCAGACCGCGGTCGAGCAGGTCGACCAGCCACTCGAAGCTCTCGTCGACGTCCGCCGAGTACTGGAAGCCACGCCCGGCCTGCAAGGTCGCGTAGCCGTGCAGCGCGCTGCGCACCGTGCGCAGCGCGTGGTCTGCGTGCTGCGGAGCCAGGTCGTAGCCGAGCAGCACCGCGCGGAAGGAGTCCAGCGCCCGGGCTGCCGCGATCGCCACCGGGTCGTCGGGGCCGGTCGGCTCCACCCCGACGGTGGCGGCGTAGCGGCCCGGGTGGGCCAGCACGTAGTCCCGGAAGGCCCGGGCCGCCGCCGCGAGGGCGTCCCGACCGGCCAGCCCCTGGATCGCCGCGCCGACCGCGGCGCCGGCCTCGTCCAGGGCGAGGGCGGCGATCCGGCGGACCAGGTCCTCCTGCCCGGCCACGTGCTTGTAGAGCGACGGCGTGCGGACGCCGACCCGCTCGGCCAGCCCGCCCATCGTCAGCGCGGCGAACCCGACGTCGTCGGCCAGTGCCGCCCCGGCCGCCACGACCGCGGCCTGGTCGAGGCCGGCCCTAGGCATCGACGGAGGCCAGGAACGGCAGGAGGACGGCGAGCACCCGCGCCGGGTGCTGCACGTGCGGGTAGTGCCCGGCGCCCTCGACCATCGCCAGCCGGCCCAGGCCGTCGGGCAGCTCCGCCAGGATCGCCTCGCCCTCCGCCTGCGGCGAGGCCCAGTCGGGGTCCAGCGTGCCCTGCACGACCAGCACCGGGCAGCGGACGTCGCCCAGCGCGGCGCCGGCATCGGTGGCGGGGGTCATGCCCATCTTCTGCACGGCCTTCATCCGGCCGGGCTCGGCCAGCATCGCGTCGACCTGCGCGGACCGCTCCGCCCAGTCGGCCGGCTTGGGCCCGGGGTAGGCGATCTCGAGGTACTTGCGCCACTGCCCGGCGCTGCCCAGCACACCGGTGCCCACGAGGTGCAGCATGCCGCGGCGGAACCGGGCGGACCGCAGGTCCTTCAGCGAGACCGCCTGCTTGCGGGTGAACGGCGTCAGCTCCACCAGCGCCGTGACCAGCTCGGGGGCCTGCGCCGCCGCGATCGTGACGGCGCCGCCGGAGATCGAGTGGCCCACCAGCACGGCCGGCCCGCCGAGGTGCCGGACGACGGCGAGCAGGTCACCGGCGATGTCGGTGCGGCTGTACGAGGGCCAGACCGCGCTGGACTCCCCGCAGCCGCGCAGGTCCACGTTCGCCACCCGATGGCCGGCCGCGACCAGCTCCGGGACGAGGAAGCGGTAGGCCGCGCGGCTGTCGCCCATGCCGTGGGCGAGGACCACCAGCGGGCCCTCGGTGCCGGTGAGCTCGTAGGCGATGGTGCCGCCCTCGACGGTCAGGTGCTCGGTCATGTCGCGCTCCAATGGCTAACGTTGTTAGCCACAAGCTACGACCCTTAGCCAACCGTCGTCAAGCAGCCGATCGCGGTGGTCCCGGCCGGGTCGACGGGGCAGCGCCACACCGCGCCGTCCTCCGTCCGGTCCGACTGCATCGGGTGGGCGTGCCCCTCGCACACCGGCCAGGCGCCGGGCAGCTCCTCGATGACGTAGTCCTGCAGGACGCCGGCGAGCTCTGCGGCGGCCTCCTCGGCGTCGTCCAGAACCCGCAGGTCGAACCACTGGTGCAGGAGCCGCAGCTGCAGCGACGGGAACGGCACATCCCGCACCGGCAGCGGCTGCGGCCCGGGGTTGAGCCAGAACCCTGGGCTCGGCTCCGGGTCGAGCTGCCACTCGACCAGCTCGACGGACCAGGTGACGTCCACCGAGGTGGTTCGCTCGACGTCCGCCAGCACACGCGCGACGACCGGCTCCCAGAACCGGCGGAGACCCGGTATCTGTGCCTGCCAGGCCGCTCTCCCTTCCGGGTCGATGCCGGTCACGCCGGCTGCCAGAGCTCTACGCGGTTGCCCTCGGGATCGGTCACCCAGCCGAAGCGGCCGACGCCGTCCAGGTCCTGGACGTCGTCCGAGACGTCGGCGCCGGCGGCGCGGAGCTGGGCGAGCATCGCGTCCAGGTCGCGCACGCGGAAGTTCAGCATCACCTGCTGGCGGGCCGACCCGAAGTAGTCGGTGTCGGCGTCGAAGCCGGCGAACACCGTGGGCCCGGCCTGCTGCTCCCACGGCGCCTCGGGGTCGACGCCGATGCCGAGGTGGTCGCGGTACCAGGCGTTCAGCGCCCCGGGGTCGGCCGAGCGCACGAACCAGCCACCGATGCCCAACACGCGTTCCACGGCGTCATCCTGCCGCGCCCCGGGCGGGTCAGGCGACGGCGAGGATGCGGAGGTCGCCGGCGGCACGGTGGACCGGGGCCAGGTCCAGGGCCGGGAGGACCGGGACGGCGGGCACGCGCACCCGGTCGCCGTCCACCAGGACGACGAGGACGGCGGCGACCACCGCGAGCAGCGCCACCGTGCCCAGCGCGACCGGCAGGCCGGCGTGCGAGGCGAGGAAGCCGATCGCGGGCGGCCCGCCGAGCAGGCCGGTGTAGCCGACCGTCGTGGACGTCGCGATGCCCGTCGAGCCGCCGAGCGCGCCGGCCCGGGCGATGGCCAGCGGGAACACGTTGGCCAGGCCCAGCCCGACCACGGCGAACCCGGCCAGCGCGACCGGCACCGACGATGTGGTCACCGCCAGCAGGGCACCCACCGCGGCCAGCAGCGTGCCGCCCACCAGCAGCCGGCGCTCGCCGAGCCGGGCCACCAGCGCGCCACCGGCGAGCCGGCCGCAGGCCATGGTCAGCGCGAACCCGGCGTAGCCCGCGGCGGCCAGACCGGAGGCGGCACCGAGGTCCTCGCGCAGGTGCAGGGCGCCCCAGTCGGTCAGCGCACCCTCGCCGTAGGCGGTGGCCCCAGCGATGCACCCCAGCACGACCAGCACCGCGGTGGGTCGCCGCCGCGGTGCCGACTCGACCACCGCCACCGGCTGCACGACGACGGCGTCGGCACCCACCAGCGGCGGCACGAGGACGGCGGTCAGCAGCAGCCCGGCGCCGGCGACGACGACCAGGTGCGTGGGGACGTCGAGGGCGGTCGCGGCCAGCCCGCCGAGCAGGGCGCCGCCCAGCCCGCCGAAGCTGAACGCGGCGTGCATGCCCGAGAGCAGCGGCTTGCCGGCCCGGGCCTCGACCTGCACGCCCACGCTGTTGGCGGCCACGTTCACCATGCCGGTGGCCGCACCGAAGGCCAGCAGCGCGGCGCACAGCTGCGGCACCGACGTCGCCAGGCCCGGCAGCACGGCCGTCACGCACACGCCGACCGCTGCCACGGCGGCGACCAGCCCCGGGCCGAGCCGGGCGGCCAGCGCGCCGGTGAGCTGCATGCAGGCCAGCGCGCCCAGGGACAGGCAGAGCAGGGCCGCACCGAGGGTGCTGTGGTCGGCGCCGACCTGGGCGCTGACGTCGGGGACCCGGGCGGCCCAGGTGCCGAAGACGAACCCGTCCAGGGCGAACAGGGCGGCGACGGCCACGCGCAGGGTGGTCAGGGACGGCTGGGGCGCACGGCTGGTGGCGCCGCGGACCATGCGGCCGACCGGCTCGCGGGCACGCAGGAAGAAGGGTGCAGACACGGGGGGACCTCGCAGGAAGAGTGGGGGCGCGGGTGGCGGGGATGGGCACACGACCTCGGGCGCTGGTCTCCACGGTGCCAGCCGAGCCTGTCCGATGCCTGCGAAACGCCCAGGTCAGCACCGTGATGGTCCGCACGTGACGCGAGCCACCGGTTGCCGGGCCGGGCCGCAGGTCGCAGGGTCGGGGCATGACCGGGTCCTTCTCACGGGGGTTGGCCGCAGGCGCGGCCGGCACCACCGTCCTCAATGCCGTCACCTACCTCGACATGGCGCTGCGCGGCCGCGGCGCCAGCAGCACCCCCGAGGACACCATCGACGCCGCGGTCGACGCCGCGGGCACCAAGCTCCCGGGGAAGAAGAGCGAGCGCGAGAACCGCCGCACCGCCCTGGGCGCACTGTCGGGCATCGGCAACGGCGTGGCCGTCGGCGTGCTGGCCAGCCTCGCCCGCACCGCCGGCGTCCGGCTGCCCACCACCGTCGGCGCCGTCGCCACCGGAGCCGCCGCCATGGCCCTCACCGACGGGGCGACGACCGCGCTGGGCGTCAGCGACCCCCGCGACTGGTCCAGCAAGGACTGGATCTCGGACGCCGTCCCGCACCTGGCCTACGGCGCCGCCGTGCAGGCCGTGGTCGAGGCCATCCCCTCCCCCTCCGACAAGCCCAAGCGCAAGGCGTCCGGCGGGCTCACCGTGCGCTCGCTGCTGCTGGGCGTGGCCACCGGCTGCCGCAGCTCGCTGGGTCTGTCGGCCCCGGCGCTGACCAACCCCGACGGCGGCGCGGTGCGCAAGCTCGGCGCGGTGGGCGCGATCGGCGCCGAGCTCTACGCCGACAAGCTCGAGGACACCCCGCCGCGCACCAGCCCGCAGGGCCTGCCGCTGCGCTTCGCCTCGGCCGCCGGGGGCGCCGGTGCCCTGTCGGCGCGCGAGGACGCCAACGCCGCCGTCCCGATCCTGGCCGGGCTCGTCGGTGCCGCCGCCGGCACCTGGGGCGGGCTGGGCTTCCGCCGCTGGGCCGGGTCCGCCGGCATCCCGGACTGGCAGGCCGCGGTGATCGAGGACGGCGTCGGCATCGCCCTCGCGCTGGCCGCCACCCTGCCCGGCCGCAAGCGCGCCCGCCCGGTCCTCACCACGGTCTGACCCGTCGACCGGGGTGCCCCGCGCTGGGTACCCCGGTCAGGTCAGTCGGTCGAGCAGCCAACCGGGGCCGCGCACCGTCGTTCCCTCGGGCAGCCGGGCCCGCAGACCGCGGTCGGCGGTGACCACCACCAGCGGGCCCGGCAGCTCGACCACCGCGGCCACCAGGGCGTCGTCCCCGCTGCCGGTCGCGCGGACGAGCCGGACGCCGGGCACGTCGGGCACGTCCCGGGCCCGGCCCTCCACGACCGCCACCACCTCGTCGTCCAGCGTCGCCAGCCGGGCGAGCAGGCGGGAGGTCGCCCCGGCGCGGTCCCGCCACCAGCCGTCGGGCCGCGACCCGACCACGTTGGCGACGTCGACGAGCAGGGTCACCCCGCCGCGCGGGCGCCGGTCCGCCAGTAGCCCATGAACGCGACCGCGTCGCGGGGCACGCCCAGGTCGCGGACCAGCCGCCGCCGGAGCTCCTTGACCACCCCGGCCTCGCCGGCCAGCCAGGCGTAGCAGCTGGTGTGCGCCCCGGCCTCGGGCACCTCCCACAGGATGTCGTCCTCCGCGGGGTCGCCGGCCTCGGGGTCGACGCCCGGGGTGTCGCGGGCGATGCCCAGCTCGCGCAGCGCGGCGTGCACGGCGGTCTCCATCAGCTCGCCGCGCGGCCGCGACCCGCGGGCCAGCCACCGGACGTCGACCCCCGGCGGCAACCGCAGCGGCAGGAAGTCACCCGCCTCGGGCACCTCGAGGACGGCGACCACCCGCTGGTCACCCGGCAGGGCCTCGACGATCGCCGCGATCGCCGGGACGGCGGTCTCGTCGCCGGCCAGGAACAGGGTGTCGGCCTCGGCCGGCGGCGCCCACTCGACGCCCCACATGCGGCCGGCGCCCGGGCGGTCGGGCCCCAGGAAGACCATCTCGTCACCGGGCACCGCCCGGGCCGCCCAGACCGCCGCCGGGCCGGCGCCCTCGCCGACGCTGCCGTCGGCGCCGATGCCGTGCAGCACGACGTCGACGTCGAGCTCGGACACCTCCGGCCGGAACGCCCGCACGGTGTAGGTGCGCATGTGCGGCCGGGTCTCGTCGGGCATCGCGCACCAGGCCGGGTACCAGTCGGGCCCGGTGATGGCCAGCAGGTCGTCGAGGGGGTGGCCGTCCTGGGCGAGGAGCAGCTTGAACCGCTGGTCGGCACCGCCGACGCCGAAGCGGTCGAGGTCGGGGCCGGTGAAGGTCAGCCGCAGGAACGAGGGCGAGAGCCGCTCGCTGCGCGCCAGGGTGGTGCGGAAGAAGCGGTAGACCGGCTGCAGGGTCTCGGTGGCCGTGCTCATGCGGGCTCCCGGGGTCGACGTCCAAGTGAGGGTAGCCTAACCAGAGCCGAAGCGGGGACGATCATCCGGTGCACCCCGGACTCACCACGGAGCAGGTCGACACCTTCGAGCGGGACGGCGCGGTGCTCGTCGAGGACGCGTTCCCGCCGGTGCTCGCCGAGCGGGGCCGCCGGCTGCTGTGGGCAGACCTGCGGGGTCGGCACCCCGAGCTCGACCCCGACGACCCGGCCACCTGGGTGCACCCGGTGGTCCGGCTGGACTGGTCGGCAGCCCCGCCGTTCGTCGCCATGGGCAACACCACCCGCCTGCAGACCGCCTACGACCAGCTGGCCGGCGAGGGCCGGTGGTCGGCGCCGTTCGGGCTGGGCACGTGGCCGATCCGCTTCCCGCAGCGGGACGTCGACCCCGGCGACACCGGCTGGCACGTCGAGGGCGGGTTCGCCCCCGACGACCCCGACCTGGCTGCGCAGGGCTGGTGGACCAACCTGGCCAGCCGCGGCCGTGCCCTGCTCATGCTGTTCCTGCTCACCGACGTCGGCCCCGAGGACGCCCCCACGCGCATCCGGCTCGGCTCGCACCGCGACGTGCCCCCGCTGCTGGCCGACGCCGGCGCCCGGGGCCGCTCGGTGGCCGACGTCTCCCCGGACGCCGAGGCCGTCAGCCGGCACCGCACGCAGGCCCTGGCCACCGGCCGGGCCGGCGACGTGTGGCTGGTGCACCCCTTCCTGGTGCACGCCGCCCAGCCTCACCACGGGAGTGCGCCGCGCTTCATGGCCCAGCCGCCGCTGTCGGCCACGGGGCTCCTCGACCTCCGGCCCGCGGGCGCCCGTCCGACCCCGCCCACTCCCGTCGAGCGCCCGGTCCTGGAGGCACTGGGCCGCACGGCATGACCGGCGCCACACCCGTCCGGGTGAACCACGCGGGGAGCACAGCCCGAACCCTGTGAAGCCACCGAGCCACGGGGTCGGTGGTCGGACCTCTGTGGGGGGTCCGGTGGTCGGCGCCCGGTGGTCTCTCCCCCCGGTGCGTCGACCGCCTCCCCGCGGGGACCGGGGTCAGGATCCGGCGGAGGCCCCGGTCAGCTCACGGGCGCCGCGGACGGCATCGCGCAGGGCCCGGGCGGAGGCTGCCCGGCGGGCACCGGTGCGCGCGCGGGCCGACTGGCCGTGCGGGGCCTCGTGCGCCTCGAGGGCCAGCTGACGGGCGGCCACCACGGATGCCGGTTCGTGCGTGCTCGTCATGGTTGCCCACCCCCTGTGCTCGGTCGCCGCCGTCGGCCGGTCAACCGTGACGTGACCGTATCGGTGCACCTGGTCACCGCACCAGGGTCGTGTCCACTTCGTGACCGAGAGTGGCCACATCTGCCCCGCGGACCCCCGCCGACCCAGGTCCGACACGCCCTGTGGCGTGCTCGACCAGCCGGCAGAGCCCGTTCACCAGGCGTAGTTGCTCAGGGGTGTGCACCGGCGACGTGAGGAGGGCCGGGCTGCCCACCAGGTAGGCCGCCGTCTTGGCCCGCGACAGGGCGACGTTCAGCCGGTGCCGGTCGAGCAGGAAGTCCAGCCGCCGCGGCACGTGCGCACCGCTCGAGGCGGCCAGGCTGAACACCGACACCGCGGCCTCCCGCCCCTGGAACTTGTCGACGGTGCCGACCTCGACGTCGGCGAAGCCGGCCGCCGCCAGCGCCGAGCGGATCCGGTTGACCTGCGCGTTGTACGGGGTGACGACGAGGACGTCGGCCTGCCCCACCACCCGGTCGCCACCCGGGTCGCGCCAGGCCCGGCCGAGCAGGTCGCCGACCAGCTCGACGACCACGGCGGCCTCCTCCCCCGACGCGGACCCGTTGCCCTCGTGCACCACAGGCACCCAGCCGATGCCGGCCGGGGCGGCCCACCGCGCGGGCAGGTCGATCGCGTTGCCGGCGGTGGTGGGCGCCGGGTGCAGCTGCCCCTCGTAGGACAGCTCGGACACCACCCGGCACAGCGCCGGGGCCATCCGCCACGACCGGTCGAGGAACACGCCCCGGTCGGCGGGCAGGACGTCGTCGTCGCCGATCACGTGCTGCAGCGCGGACACGTCGGCGCCGTCGGGGTGGATGCCCCGGCCGGGCTGCCGCAGCTGCTGGGGGTCGCCGAGCAGCACGAGGTCGGTGGCGCAGCGGGAGACCGCCAGGGTGTCGGCCAGCGACAGCTGCCCGGCCTCGTCGACGACCAGCACGTCGAGCCGGCCCGCCAGGTCGGCCCGGGTGAGCAGCCAGGGGCTGCCGGCCACGACGTCGACGTCGCCGGCGTCGAGCAGCTCGACCACGGTGGCGTTGTCGTCGGTGCCCAGCACCTCCGGGGAGGCGCAGCGCTGGTCGGCGGGGGCCTTCTGCACCGCGCGCACGGGCTGGCCGGCCTCGCGGGCGGCGCGCAGCACCCCGTCGAGGAGGTTGCCGACCACCTTGTGGCTGTTGGCGGTGATCGCCACCCGCCGGCCGGCGCGCACCAGGTCGAGCACGGCACGCGCCCCCGCCCAGGTCTTGCCCGCCCCGGGCGGACCCTGCACCGCCAGCACGCCGCCGTCGAGCGCGGCCACCAGCCGGCGGGTGCGGTCGGCCGCGGTCTCGCCGGGCACCTGGAGCGGGGTGCCGGCCCGCAGCCGCGGCGGGCGCCGGGCCAGCAGGTCGGCGGCCGCGGTGCGCACCCCGGGACCGGCCAGCCCGCCGTCGGCGACGGCGGCACCCAGCTGGAGCAGCGCCGCCTTCTGGTTGCGGGCGTCGAGCGGGCCGGTGGGCAGCAACCCCTCGGCGTGGTCGCCCGCCCGCCCCACCGGCCGGGACAGCACCAGCTCACCGGTGGCGCCGTCGACCGCGACCACCTCGGCGGACACCGCACGGCCGTCCGCCCCCGGTGGTACCTGCTCGACCCGCTGCCCCGGGGCCAGCTTGGTCTCCTGCGGCGGGAACCGGTGGGCGACGTGCACCCGGCCCTCGGCGACGCCCAGCACGACCGGCGGCTCGAGCGGGCCCAGCGCCGCCGTCTCGCGCTCGAGCTCGGCCGGGGTCAGGTCGCGCACCCGGAAGAACTCCCACCACTCCGAGCGGGACTCGCGGGCGTGCCAGCCCAGCTGCTGGGCCAGCAGCCACACGGCCTGCTGCTCGGGCGACCGGTCGGCGGTGTGGTCGGGCAGCCCGGCCAGCAGCTGCTGCTCGAGGGCCTCCCGGGCGGCGTCGGCGGCCTGGGCGGCGGGGCTCGGATCGGGGTCGGCGTCGACAGGCCGGCCCAGCGGCACCCCGGAGGCGGCCAGCTCGGCCCGGCGCTCCTCCAGCCAGTCCAGCAGCTGCAGGGTGGACACGCAGTCGTCGCGGTTGTAGTCCTCGATCTCGTCGAGCAGCCGCTGCTCGCCGGTCTGCTGCCACTGCTCGAACGCCACGATGCTGGCCCCGGCGTCGGACACCGCCTCGCCGACCGGCCTCGTGTGCCCGCGGTAGAAGTCCTCCACCTTCTTGATCGAGTACGACTCCTTGCTGATCTGCAGGCCCTGCCGCACCACGGCGTAGAGGTCGACCAGGGCGTCGCCGCGCAGCAGGCGGTCGACGGCGGCCTGCCGGCTGCCGAACCGGGCCGACAGCGCCCGCAGCCGCGCCGGCTCGTAGGGCGCGTAGTGGTAGACGTGCGCATCGGGGTCGGCGGCCAGCACGGCGGTCAGGTGGTCGACCAGCGCCTCGAAGCCGGCCTGCTCCTGGTCGGCGGTCACCCCCCAGAACGCGCGGTACTCCCCCGCCCGGTCCAGCACGCCCCACAGGTACTCCAGGCCGTGGTCGCCGGTGAACGGGTCGCCCTCGATGTCGAAGAAGACGTCGCCGCGGCTGGGCGGGGGCAGCAGCTCGAACCCGCGGCCGGGCACCCGCGGCAGGAAGTCGTAGCCGGGCACACCGGTGAGCTGCTCGGCGTGCTGCAGCGCCGCCTGCCGGGTGATGCGCTCGCGCGAGGTGCGGCCGATGCTGTCGGGCAGGTCATCGGGACCCTGCCCGGCCAGCGCGGTGAGCGTGCCGATGCCGGCCGCGACCAGGGCCCCTGCGTGGTCCCGCCGGAGGAACGCCACCCGGGACAGGTGGTCCTCGGCGGCCCACCGGGCGGTGCAGGTCTCGCGCCACGGGCAGACCCCGCAGTGCGCGTTCGGGTAGGGCTCGGCCAGCCGGAGGTCGGCCAGCCGGGCCAGGAACCGCTCCTCGGCCGCCCGCGCGTAGGCCTCGGCGTCGGCGAAGCGGAAGACCAGCTCCTGCTGGTCGCCGGTGACCACGGTGAGCAGCTCGGGCGGCACGCCCTGCAGGTCGGCGAGCAGCCGGCCGTAGAGCGCCATCTGCAGGATCGCCGGCACCTTGATGCGGCGGGCCAGCTTGGTGTCGGCGACGTCGTAGGCCCAGGGGCCCAGCGCGCTGCTCCGGTCGGTGCGCTTGACCAGGAAGTCGGCGTGCCCGCGCCAGGTGACCCCCGCGGCCCGGCTGCCGTAGAAGGTGGCCTGGTAGACCACGTCGGCCCCGGCCCGCATGGCGGCCACCGTGTCGGCCTGGGCCCGGTGCAGGCCGGCGGCGTCGCGGCCGGAGCCGGGCTGGGCGATCTCCACGACGGACAGGCCCCGGTCGCGCAGCCGCTGCACGTGCCGGGCCTCGTGCGCGATGCCGTGCTCGGCGACCAGCGCGGTCATCGGGTCGACCGCGGTGGGCCGGGCCCGCTCGCCCCGGGCGACCTCGCGGGAGAGCCGGGTGAGGTGCTCGCAGGCCAGGAAGCCGGTCAGGTCACCGGCGCTGACCACCAGCCCGTCGTCGAACTCGTACACCGGCCACCTCCTGCCCCTGCCCCGGTTCCCGAGGTCGGCGCCAAGCTACGACGGGGTACCGACAGGACCGGGGTTCAGGACACCCGCTCGAAGACCGCGGCCAGGCCCTGACCGCCGCCGATGCACATCGTCTCCAGGCCGTACCGGCCCTCGCGCCGCTTCAGCTCGTGCGCCATCGTGGCCAGGATCCGGGCACCGGTGGCCCCGACCGGGTGGCCCAGGGAGATGCCGGAGCCGTTGACGTTGACCCGCTCGCGGTCGTCCTCGCCCAGCTGCCCCGACGACTCCCAGGCGGCCAGGCAGGCCAGCACCTGGCTGGCGAAGGCCTCGTTGAGCTCGATCAGGTCCATGTCGGCCAGGGTCAGCCCGGTGCGGGCCAGCGCGGCGGCGACCGCGGGTACCGGCCCGATGCCCATGGTCTCGGGCGGCACCCCGGCGACCGCCCAGCCGCGGAGGGCGAGGAAGGGCTCCCACCCGCGCCGGTCGGCCTCGGCCCGGGTGGTGACCACGCACAGGGCGGCGCCGTCGTTCTGGCCGGAGGCGTTGCCGGCGGTGACCGTGGCGGCGGGGTCCACCGACGCCATCACCGGACGCAGCGCGGCGAGGTCGGCCATCGTGGTCCGCGGCCGGGGGTGCTCGTCCTCGGTGACCGTGCGCGCCGGGGACTTCCGGGTGCCCGGCACCTCCACGCCCACGACCTCGTCGGCGAACCGGCCCTCGGCGATCGCGGCGCCGGCGCGCTGCTGCGAGCGCAGTGCCCAGGCGTCCTGGGAGAGCCGGTCGACGTCGTGCTCGCGGCGCACGTTCTCGGCCGTCTCGAGCATCCCGCCGGGCACCGGGTGGTGGATGCCGCCGGCGGTCTCGCGGGCGCGGGCGAGGCGGTCGTGCAGCATCGTGCCGTCGCCCCTGACCCCGGTGCGCAGGCCCAGGGCGTAGTGCTCGACCTGGCTCATCGACTCCGCGCCGCCGGCCACCACGACGGTGCCGGCCCCGGCGCCCACCTGCAGGCACGCGTAGACGACCGCCTGCAGGCCCGACCCGCACCGCCGGTCGATCTGCAGCCCCGGCACGCCGACGCCCAGGCCGGCGTCCAGGGCGGCGATCCGGCCGATCGCCGGCGCCTCGCCGTTGGGGTAGCACTGGCCGAGGACGACGTCGTCGACCTCGCCCTCCTGCAGACCTGTGCGGGCCACGACCTCGCGCAGCACGGTCGCGGCCAGCGCAGTGGCGGTCAGCCCGGCGAACACGCCGCCGAAGCGGCCGACCGGGGTGCGCAGCGGGGAGCAGATGACGACGTCGTCGAGGCCCATGCCGGTGACTCTGCCAGCCCCCCGGGTCAGGCCGCGACGAGGCAGAGCACCTGGGCGGGCTCGGCCGACAGGCCCCCCTCGGAGTAGCTGGCCGTGGTCCGCGGGAAGGCGGCCAGGCAGGCCGGCTGCGAGTCCACGGGCCGGACGTCGTCCAGCACCCCGATGACCCGGAAGGTGGCCGCGGCGTCACCGCAGTCGACCACCACGACCTCGCCGTCGCCGGCCGCGACGCAGTCCCCGACGGCCACCGACGACCCGCGGCCCAGCAGGAGCAGGCCGACCACGCCGACCACGATGACCACCGCCGCCAGCGGCAGGAGGACCCGGGCGAGCGGGGCCGACGACCTCGGCGGGGGCGCGCTCACGGAGACCGACGGTAGGTGGTCGACGTGGGCCGGGCCACCGACCCGGACCGGTTGGGCCGCGTCCGACCAGGGCAAGGACGGTGTGGTCGTTCAGCCACCAGCGGCCGGTCCCACCAGCATCGCCCTGGAGGCAACCCTTCGTGACCGACCAGTACACCTTCACCAACCCCGTCGACCAGTACCGCACCGACGGCTACCCGGCGCAGAGCATCGACGCGCCGGGCCTGGAGTCCGAGCTCGAGGTCCGCGCCGACCACGGCGAGCAGACCTACCGCGGCACCGGCCGGCTGACCGGGCGCAAGGCGCTGATCACCGGCGCCGACTCCGGCATCGGCCGGGCCGCCGCCATCGCCTACGCCCGCGAGGGCGCCGACGTCGTCCTGAACTACCTGCCCGAGGAGCAGTCCGACGCCGAGGCCGTCGCGCAGCTCGTGCGCGAGGCCGGCCGGAAGGCCGTGCTCGCCCCCGCGGACCTGTCGGTGGAGTCCGAGGCGCGCCAGCTGGTGCGCACCGCCGTCGAGGAGCTCGGCGGGCTCGACGCGATCGTGCTCGTCGCCGGCAAGCAGGTCTGGGTCGACGACCTGGCCGACCTGACCAGCGAGCAGTTCGACGCCACCTTCAAGACCAACGTCTACTCGGTGTTCTGGGTCGTGCAGGAGGCCGTGCCGCACCTGCCGGCCGGTTCCACGATCATCACCACCAGCTCGATCCAGGCGTACTCCCCCGCCCCCGGGCTGGTCGACTACGCGACCACCAAGGCCGCGATCAACACGATCAGCAAGGCGCTGGCACAGCAGCTCGCGCCCAAGGGCATCCGGGTCAACGTCGTCGCCCCCGGCCCGTTCTGGACGCCGCTGCAGGCCTCCGGCGGCCAGCAGCCCGACGCCCTCCCCGAGTTCGGCGCGGAGACGCCGCTGGGCCGCGCCGGGCAGCCGGCCGAGCTCGCCGGCGCCTACGTGTACCTGGCGTCGGCCGAGTCGGGCTACACCGTCGGCGAGACCCTCAACGTGAACGGCGGCATGCCCACCCCGTGACGACCACCTCCCGGGACGCCGCGGGCTACGCGGACCTGCGCAGCTACGCCGCGATCGGCGACGGCCGGACGATCGCCCTCGTGGCGCTCGACGGCCGCATCGACTGGTTGCCGCTGCCCGCCATGGACGCGCCGCCGGTCTTCGCGGCCCTGCTGGACGCCGAGAACGGGGGCTGCGTCGAGCTGGCCCCCGTCGAGCCGTTCACGGCGTCCCGGGAGTACGTCGAGCACACCAACGTCCTGGCCACCACCTTCACCACGGCCAGCGGGAGCGTCCGGGTCACCGACGCGCTCAACACCGGTGTGGCCGGGCGGTTGCCGTGGTCCGAGCTGGGCCGGCGGATCGAGGGCCTGGCCGGCACGGTGGCGATGCGCGCCGCCGTCCGGCCGGGCACCTGCCTGAACACCGCCGCGCCGTGGGTGCAGCAGACCACCCACGGTGCGGTGCTCCGGGTCGACGGGCTCACCCTCGCCGTGCGGACCCTCGGCGAGGACGCCGTCGAGACCGGCGACCAGCGCATCGACGTCACCTACACCTCGACGCCGGGCTCCCGCGCGGTGCTCGGCCTGGTGGCCACCGAGCGCGAACCGCTGTTCCTGGCCGACCCGCAGGACGTCGACGCCGGCATCGACCGCACGATCGACAACTGGCAGTCCTGGTCGCGGGAGTTCCACTGGTCCGGCGACTTCGAGGTCGAGGTACGGCGCAGCGCCCTGGCCCTCAAGCTGCTCATCCACTCCCCCAGCGGGTCGATGGTCGCGGCCGGCACCACCTCGCTGCCGGAGACGATGGCCGGGGACAAGAACTGGGACTACCGGTTCGCCTGGGTGCGCGACTCCGCCTACGCCCTCACCGCGCTGTTCCGCTTCGGGCTGCGCGAGGAGACCCACGGGGCGATGAGCTGGCTGCTGGGCACCATCCGACGCCACGGCCCCGAGCCCCGGGTCTGCTACACCCTGGACGGCGAGCTCACCGACGGCGTGGACGAGCCCGACGTCCCCGGCTGGCGCGGCGTGGGCCCGGTGCAGGTGGGCAACGGTGCCGCGGACCAGCTGCAGCTGGGCGTCTACGGCGACCTGTTCTCGATCGTCGCGCTGTACGTCGAGAACGGCAACGTGCTGGACGCCGAGACCGGCCGGTTGCTGGCCCAGATCGCCGACACCGCCTGCGACCGGTGGCAGCAGAAGGACTCCGGCATGTGGGAGCTGCACGACCCGCAGCACTACACGACCTCCAAGCTCGGGTGCTGGCAGGCGCTGACCAAGGCCGTCGAGCTGGCCGAGGCCGGCCAGATCCCGGGCGAGTCCGACCGGTGGCGGGCCGAGGCCGGCCGCATCCGGCAGTGGGTCGACGACCACGCCTGGGACGACGAGCGCGGCGCCTACCTCTGGTACCCCGGCAGCGACGGGCTGGACTGCTCGATCCTGCTGCACGCCGTCAGCGGCTTCGACCGCGGTGAGCGGATGAGCTCCACCCTCGACGCCCTCCGCCGCGAGCTGGGGGCCGGCCCGCACCTGTACCGCTACACCGGCATGAACGCCGAGGAGGGCGTGTTCCTGGCCTGCTCGTACTGGATGGTCTCGGCGCTGCAGCTGTGCGGCCGCGGCCCCGAGGCCAGGGCGCTCATGCACGAGCTGACGGGCACGGCGAACGACGTCGGCATGCTGGCCGAGATGCTCGACCCCGCCGACGGCAGCTTCCTGGGCAACCTGCCGCAGGCCTTGAGCCACCTGGCCCTGGTCAACGCCGCGATCACGCTCGAGGAACACCGGTGAGGCCCCGGGGTGTCGCACCGGCGTGCCCGGGGCACGACTGACCAGGTGACGACCTACGACTACCTGATCATCGGCGCGGGCATGGCCGCCGACAGCGCCGCCCGTGGCATCCGCGAGATCGACACCGACGGCAGCATCGGGGTCGTGGGCGAGGAGGTCGACCCGCCGGTCGCCCGCCCCTCGCTGTCCAAGAAGCTCTGGACCGACCCCGAGTTCACCCTGGACGACTCCTGGCTGGGCACCGACGAGACCGGTGCGGTCGTCCAGCTGGCCACCCGCGTCGACGCGGTGGACCGGTCCGGGCACACGGTCACCACCGCCGACGGCGAGCAGATCGGCTACCGCAAGCTGCTGCTGGCCACCGGCGGCCACCCCCGGCAGCTGGACCTCCCCGCCGACGACCGGGTCGTGCACTTCCGCACGATGGCCGACTACCGGCGGCTGCGCGGGCTGGCCGGCGAGGGTCGGCACCTGGCCGTCGTGGGCGGCGGGTACATCGGCAGCGAGCTGGCCGCGGCGCTGGTGCAGAACGACACCCGGGTCACCTTCGTCTATCCGCAGGAGTTCCTCGGCGGGGAGAAGTACCCGCACGACCTCGCCGAGCACCTCACCGAGCGGTTCACCCGCGCCGGCGTCACCGTGCACCCGACCACCCGGGTCACCGGCGGCTCGGCCGACGCGAAGGGCGTGACGCTGACCCTGGACGACGGCTCCACCCTCGAGGTGGACGGGGTCGCCGTCGGGTTGGGCATCGAGCCGGCCACCGGGCTGGCCGCGGACGCCGGTCTCGCCGTGGACGACGGCATCGTGGTCGACGCCTTCGGGCGCACCGAGGACCCCGACGTCTACGCCGCCGGCGACGCAGCCAGCTGGCCGGACCCGATCCTGGGCCGCACCCGGGTCGAGCACGTCGAGAACGCCACCGACATGGGGACGGCGGTGGGCCGCGTCATGGCCGCCGACGCCCGCGGCCGCGAGGCCGAGCCCTACACGCACACGCCGTCGTTCTACTCGGACCTGTTCGACTCGGGGTACGAGGCGGTCGGCACGCTGTCGGCCGACCTGGACATGGTGGCCGACTGGGCCACCCCGCCCGGGGGCGACGGCCCGGCCCAGGGCGTCGTCTACTACCTGGCCGGCGACCGGCTGCGCGGGGTGCTGCTGTGGAACGTGTGGGACAGCACCGACGCCGCCCGCGAGCTGCTGGCCGCCCAGCGCGGGTACACCGAGGCCGACCTGGTCGGCGCGATCCCGACCGACTGACCCCCGACGCAGCACCGCCCCGGAGCCTGATCGGTTCCGGGGCGGTGGTGGGTGTCGTGCAGGTCAGCCGACGGACTCCAGGCAGTACCCGGTGCCCTCGCCCCCTGAGGTGTCGCCCTCGAAGGCGTAGCTCGTGGCGTTCGGGAAGTCGGTGCACTCGCTGCCGCTGACGAGGTCGGCCTGCGTGGTGTCCTCGACCACGCTCACCACGCGGTAGGCGGCCTCGCCGGAGTCGCAGTCGACCTTGCCGATCTCGGTCAGGCTGTCGTTGAGGCAGTCGCCCACGGCCGCGCTGGGCCCGCCCAGGAAGCTGCGCACCAGGATGCCGACGACGATCACGACGACCACGCCGGCCACGATCGGCAGGATGCGGGCGACGGCGCTCTTCTTCGGCGGCTGCGTCGGCTGCCCCGGCGCACCCCACGGCTGCTGACCGGGCTGACCCGGCTGGCCGAACTGCTGCTGGCCGGGCTGGCCGAACTGCTGGGGCTGGCCCGGCTGCTGCGGCTGGCTGCCCGGTGCGGCCCACTGGCCCTGCTGGGACGGGTCGCCCGAGGGCTGGCCGGCGGGCTGCTGGCCGGACGGCGGCTGCTGCCCCCAACCCTGTCCGGGGGTCTGCGGCTGGTCGCCTGAGCCGGGCGGCGTGGTCACGGATGTCCTCCAAGAGATCGACGGGCGGGTAGATCATCCCCGGCGGACCGCCCAGTCCGCACACCGGGGGCGCACAGCATCACCCGTCCGCGGGAACGGTCGAGGGCTCCGGCACGTGGTCCCTGCGTGGACGGACTACGCCTCGTGCTCAACCTGGTCTGGCTGGTGCTGCACGGCTGGGTGCTCGCCGTGGCCTACCTCGTCGCCGGTGCGCTGGCCTGCCTGACGGTGGTCGGCATCCCCTTCGGCATCGCCGCGTTCCGGCTGGCGTTCTTCGTCGTCCTCCCCTTCGGGCGGACGACGGTGCGCGACCCGGGCGCCGGTCTGGCGTCCGCCCTGGGCAACCTGGTCTGGTTCGTCGTCGCCGGGTGGTGGCTGGCCCTCGTGCACGTGCTGGCCGGCATCGCCTTCTGCCTGACCGTCATCGGGATCCCGTTCGGCGTGGCCTCGTTCAAGCTGGCCGCGGTGGGGCTCTTCCCGCTGGGCAAGCGGGTGGTCGAGACCGCCGCCCCGCCGTCCTGGTTCGGCGCCGGCACCTCGGTGTCCGCCGCCCGCTGAGCGGGTGGGCACCATGCACCCGTGCACCCGACCGGCGACGACCTCGGCCCGATCTGCTCGGCGAAGGGTTGCCGTCGCGCGGCCGCCCACGTGCTGGTGTGGAACAACCCGAAGATCCACACCCCCGACCGCGAGAAGACCTGGCTGGCCTGCGACGACCACCGCGAACCGCTGTCCCAGCACCTCGCGATGCGGTCCTTCCTGCGCCGGGTGGACCCCCTGACGGGTCACGATCCGGGCGCATCCGGGTCCGTCGACCCCGCGGGTGCGTAGCGTCGTGGCATGGACGACACCAAGGCACGGTCGAACGACTCCGTTGTCTGCCCCGAGTGCGGCCTGCCGACGACCCCCCGCGAGCTCAGCGCCTGGGGCCACTGCCGGAAGTGCCGGACGGCGGACTCCCGTGCCGTCCAGCCGCTGCGCTGGTAGACCAGCACCATGACCTCCGCCAAGACCACCGCCACCTGGAACGGCACCGTGATCGCCGAGTCCGACGACATCGTCACCGTCGAGGGCAACGCCTACTTCCCCCTCGACTCGGTCGCCCCCGGCGTCCTCGAGCCCACCGACACCACCAGCCACTGCCCGTGGAAGGGCGACGCCAGCTACTTCTCGGTCGTCGCCGACGGGCAGACCATCACCGACGCCGCGTGGACCTACCGCCAGCCCAAGGAGGCCGCGGCGGAGATCCGCGACCGGGTCGCGTTCTGGAAGGGCGTCGTCGTCTCGTAGGTCGTCAGACGGTCGCGCGCTGCGCGTCCACCCACACGGGCGGGGCGTCCGGCGTGAGGCCGGCGAGCTCGGCAGCCGTCGGGCCGTCGTCCACGGGCTCCGCCACCTCGCCCTGCCACGGCGAGGGCTGGTCCAGCAGCACGAGTGCGTGCTGGGCCATGGCCAGGCTCGGGGCCGCCTCGGCGATGACCGTGAGGTCGCCGTGCAGCTGCTTGTGCACCGTGCCCAGCCGGCGCAGGGCCGCCCGGCACGAGGCACGGTCGCCGGTCTCGGTCCAGACCAGCTGGTCGACCAGCGTGCGCTGGTCGGCGACGGCGTCGGCAAAGGCGGTGCCGCCCACGACGCGGTTGAGCAGGTCCAGGTGCGCCTGGTGGCGGAAGCCGGCGGGCTCCCGGCCAGCCTCGCGCTTGGTGCCGACCCACGCCTTGTGCGCGGCCAGCCCGTGCTGGGCGAAGCGGCGCTCGGCGCGCGCGGCGAACCGCTGGTCGCGCAGCTCCCAGGTCGCGTGGCTGTCGTCGATCCGGAAGAACAGCAGGGCGAACCCGCGCCGGTTCAGCTCGCGCATGCGGGAGAACGGCAGCGGGACGACGTCGGCCTCGCCGATGCAGCAGTAGAGCGCGCGGTCGGTGAGGACGGCGGTGCGGGAGGCATCGCCGGCAGGCACGTCGAGGGAATCGGTCAGCGGGACGCAGTCGGTCACCGACACCACTGATTCGCCGTCGGCCAGCGCGGACACCAGCCGCGTCGGCGCTCGTCGTGTTCCCCAGGTCACCCCTGCACTGTCGGCCGGTCTCCGTAATTCTCAACCCGAGGTCATCCACCCGGGTGAGGGCGTCCCACCGCACGGGTGGCCGGGAAAAGGGGAGGCGCCGGACGGCGACGGCGGGTTGACTCCCCCCTCGGCCGGCGCCGGCCACTCCCCCACCACCACGAGCAGGGAAAGGACCATGGACACGATCACCGGACGCCTCGTCAGCTGGGCGTCCATCCTGGAGGACACGACCCGCGAGCAGGCGCAGCGCACGGCCACGATGCCGTTCGTCTTCCCGCACGTGGCCCTCATGCCCGACGCCCACCTGGGCCTCGGGGCCACCGTCGGCTCGGTCATCCCGACCGCCGGCGCGATCATCCCGGCCGCCGTCGGGGTCGACATCGGCTGCGGCATGGCCGCCGTCCGCACGCAGTTCACCGCGGGCGACCTCGCCGGGCACGACCTGGCCGGGCTGCACGCGCAGATCAGCCGATCGATCCCGCTGTCGGCCGGCGGGCGGAACCAGAAGATCCGCGCGACCGCCGAGCCGCGGATCGAGGAGCTGCGCGGCATGCCGGGGATCGAGCAGGCCGACGCGGTCGCGAAGCACTGGCCGCAGCAGCTGGGTTCGCTGGGCTCGGGCAACCACTTCATCGAGGTCTCCCTCGACGAGGAGGACCGGGTGTGGGCGTTCCTGCACTCGGGCTCGCGGGGCGTGGGCAACAAGCTCGCGCAGCGGCACATCGCCGTGGCCCGCGAGCAGTGCGCGCGGCGGTTCGTCGAGCTGCCCGACCGGGACCTCGCCTACCTCGTGGAGGGCGAGCCGGAGTTCGACGCCTACCTGGAGGTCCTGCTCTGGGCGCAGCGGTTCGCGTTCCTCAACCGCGAGGAGATGATGGACCGGGTGCTCGACCAGCTCGGCCGCTTCCTCGGGGTGGCGGTCGAGCCGCAGGAGGCCATCCGGTGCCACCACAACTACACCGCCCGCGAGCGGCACTTCGGGCGGGACGTGTGGTTGAGCCGCAAGGGTGCGATCTCGGCGCGGGAGGGTGAGCCGGGGCTGATCCCGGGGTCGATGGGGGCGGCGTCCTACGTCGTGGTCGGCAAGGGCAACGTCCCGGCGCTGCACTCGGCGCCGCACGGCGCAGGCCGCAGCCACTCGCGGACGGCGGCCCGGAAGCTCTTCGACCGGGCGGACCTCGACACCCGCATGGCCGGCGTGGCGTGGGGGCACTCGGACGCGTTCCTCGACGAGCACCCCGAGGCCTACAAGCCGATCGACCAGGTCATGGCCGATGCCGCCGACCTCGTGGAGGTGCGGCACACGCTGCGCCAGGTCGTGAACGTCAAGGGCAACTGAGCTGGTCCCACGGGCGAGGCCCGCACCCCCGGGAAGGGGTGCGGGCCTCGTCGTCGTGCGGGGTGGGGTCAGCTGACGCCGACGGCCTCCTTGGCCAGCGCGGCCAGCTGCAGCTGCGCGGCGTTGACCACCGAGGCGCGGTCCTTGTGGGTCTCCTCGTAGCGGATGACGGCCTCGAGGTCGGCGGCGTCGGTCAGGCCCTTCACGGCCTTCACGGTGTCGGACACGTTGAGCTCGTCGTACTTCTTCACGGGGAGCTCGGCGGCGTCGAGGGCGCCCAGCTCGCGACGGGTCTCGTGGATCGCCTGCGCGGTGTCGGTCGCGCCCTCGGCGCGGGCCTGGTGCTCGGCCTCCTTGAGCGAGGCGTCGCGACCGACGGCGAGCGACTCGCGCACGGCGCCGGCGAACGAGCTGGCCCGCGACGCGGCGGCGTCGATCTTCTGCTGCACCGAGTCGGTGGCCTGCTGGGTGGTGTCGATGACCTTGTTCACCGAGTCCGCGACGTAGCGGGCCGGGAAGGCGGCCAGCCGGGTCGCCCCGCCGGTGACGCGCTGCAGCGGGGTGGCCTTCAGCGCGGCCGGGCCGCCGAGGGCGGTCTCGGCGAGGACGACGGTCAGCCACTCGACGGTGGCGGTGTGCGCGGTGACCAGGCGCTCGGCCAGCCGGGCGACCCGGGGCAGCTCGGCGGTCTCGGCCAGCACCTTGAGGTAGGTGGCGCGGTCGAGCAGCTGGTGCTCGAGGGACAGGTCGCTCAGCAGCGCCTCGTCCAGCGGGCCGGCCTGCTCGACGGTGGCCTTCACGATGGCGCCGAGGCGACCCAGCGCGGGCGTGACGACGTCGGGGACACCGCCCAGGTCGCGCAGCGTGCGGGTGATGGCCTCGGTGCGGGAGGCGGCGTTGTCGGCGTTCTGCGCGAGCTCGCGGCGGACGGCCTCGGTGCGGGCCTGGGCGACGCGGGTGCGGGCGACCTGCTCCTCGGTCTGCGTGAGCAGGAGGAGGGCGCGGAGCTGGGCGGTCAGGACGGTGGTGTCGGCCATGAGGAACTCCCTGGGAGGTCTGGACTGTGGGCCAACCCCTCACTGCCCACCTGCTAGCCGGAGCAAGCACACAGCTAGCGGTGTGCTCCGTCACGCTGTGACGGGTGGGGCGCCTGGGGCGCGACACGACCTCGGCTCACCGGATCGACCGCCGCGCGGGGGCACCCTGGATCCATGGGGTTCGTCTACGGCACCGCGCGGGCCGAGGTGATGGTCGGCTCGCTGGTCGGTGCCGGCGGGCGGCCGACCCTGATCGGACCGGCGCACGCCACCATCGGCAGCGCCGCGGGTGGGCGCCGCAACTCGCTCTGCGGCGCCTTCGTCACCCACGACGACGACGTGCCCTGGCCACCGGAGCCCGGCACCCTGGGGGCGTTGTGCCCCACCTGCGCCGAGCTCGCCGAGTGGTGACCGTCAGGCGCTGACCGGCTCCATGGCCTCGGCCAGCAGCTGCACCGAGCGCAGCCGCTGCTCGACCCGCGGCGAGGCGTGGCCGACGATCAGCTCGTCGGCGTCGGCAAAGGCCCGGAACTCGACCAGCTGCTCGCGCACCTGCGAGGGCGTGCCGACGGCGGAGTGGGTCAGCATCGAGTCGACCTGGCGACCCGCGCCGGACTCCATGAGCAGGTCCGTCTCGGCCTCGGTGAACTCCTTGCCGCGCCCGAACAGCGCGGTGGCGCGGCCCCGGCGGACCTTCTCGAACTGGGCGCGGGCGTCGTCCTCGGTGTCGGCGGCGATGACGTTGGCGCCGGCGATCACGTGCGGGGCCGACAGCTGGGCCGAGGGCCGGAAGTCGCGGCGGTAGATCTCGACGGCGGCCTGCAGCGCCTGGGGGGCGAAGTGCGAGGCGTGGCCGTAGGGCAGGCCGAGGGCGGCGGCCAGCTGCGCGCCGAAGGTGGAGGAGCCCAGGATGTACAGCGGCACGTTCGAGCCCTTGCCGGGGATGGCGTCGACGCCGGGCACCCGGGTCTCGCCGGCCAGGTAGGCCTGCAGCTCCTGGACGTCCTGCGGGAACCGGTCCGAGGAGCGCGGGTCGGTGCGCATCGCGTACATGGTGTTCTGGTCCGACCCGGGCGCGCGGCCCAGCCCCAGGTCGATGCGCCCGGGGTACATCGCGTCGAGGGTGCCGAACTGCTCGGCGATCACCAGCGGCGAGTGGTTGGGCAGCATGACCCCGCCCGAGCCCAGCCGGATGGTGGAGGTCTTCGCCCCGACGTGGCTGATCAGCACGCTGGTGGCCGAGGACGCGATCGAGGCCATGTTGTGGTGCTCGGCGTACCAGACCCGGGTGTAGCCGTGCTCCTCGGCGGCCTGCGCCAGGGCGACGCTGTGCGCGATCGACTGGCCGACCGACTCCCCGCGGGAGACGGGGGCGAGGTCCAGGACGGAGAGCGGGAACGACATCGGGACAGCCTTTCGCAGGGGGTGGTTCACCAGGGCCAGCGCGGGGCCCCGCTCGCGCATTCCCTCAGCGACCGGTCCAGCGCGGCGCCCGCTTGTCCAGCTGTGCGGCGATGCCCTCCTTGCGGTCCTCGGACGTGTACGGGTTCGGGCCGACGTCCAGCCGCAGCGCCTGCCACAGCGGCAGCTCCAGGCCCTTGACCGCCGTCTGCTTCATGCGACGCACCGAGACCGGCGCGTTGGCCGCGATGGTCTCGGCCAGGGCCAGCGCGGCGGACAGGACCTCCTCCCGCCGGACCAGCCGGTTGACCAGCCCCCACCGATCCAGCCGGTCGCTGTCGAGGTAGGCGCCCGTGTAGAGCATCTCCAGCGCGATGCCCATCGGGATCCGCTTGGGCAGCACGACCGAGCCGAAGTTGGCGCCCATGCCGATCTTCGCCTCGGGCAGGCCCATCGGGACGCCGGGGGCGGCCACCCGCAGGTCGCAGGCCAGGGCGAGCTCGAACCCGCCGGCCACGGCCGCGCCGGTGATCGCCGCGACGATCGGCACAGGGCACTCGGTGACCACCTCGAACAGCGACCGGCCGGGGCGCTCCATCGGCGGCCGGAACGGCTCGCCCCGGTCGTCGGCGGCCCGGATCTCCTTGAGGTCGAACCCGGCGCAGAACGCCGGGCCGTTGCCGCTGAGCACGACCACGCGGGTGCCGTCGGTGCCCGCGGTCAGCAGCTCGTCGACCAGGTCCGCCTGCAGCGCCGAGGACAACGCGTTGCGGCGCTCGGGGCGGTCCAGGGTGAGCAGCCGCAGGTGGCCGCGGGTCTCGACGACCAGGCCGGACTCGTGCCGCATCAGCTGGGCCGACGCCCGGCGAGGTCGCGCGCGGTGGCAGCGGCACCGGCGTCCAGACCGCCGGTGCCCGCGGTGCGGTGCAGCCGGAACTGGTCCTCGATCCACTTCTGGTGGGCGTCCCAGGCCAGGCCCGCGTCGCCGTCCAGCGCGGTGGCGATGTCGGCCCACGAGGCGCCCTCGCGGAGCGCGGCGTGCATGCCCAGGTGCCGGCTGTCGTGCGCCTTGCGGTAGACGACCTCGCCCAGGGCCAGCAGCTCGAGCGCCTCGTGCCGGTCCAGCGAGGTGCCGGTGTTGCGGAGGTCGGCGAGGAAGTCGTCGGCGTCGTCCGGGGCCGCCGCCTCGACGACGCCGGCGTCGCGCCGGGACAGGAAGTCGATGCGGTTGGCGGCCACCTGCAGGGTGACCTCGTCCTCGAGCTCGCGGGGCGTGATGACCATGCCCCCACCCTGCCTCATGACGACGGCCGCCGTCCCCCGGAGGGAGCGGCGGCCGTCGGAGCTGGCGGGATCAGGCCTTGCGGCCCTTCTTGGCCCGGGCGTCGGCGATCATGCCCTTCACCTTCGCCTGGTTCTCGGGCTTGCGGGCCGCGGCGATGACCTTCTGCGCCGCGGCACCCTTGAGCAGTCCGCTGAGCATCCCCACGGGGCGCCTCCTGAGGTCGTGTCGGTTGTCGAGGTACCTGGTGCCCCGGGAACCCCAGGTGCACACGGCAACCAGTTCGCGGTCGTCCTGCCGACGGCCTGCAGTGCTCCTAGCGTCGGCGCATGGCCTCCCGAACCGCGTCCGGATCCACCGTCGTCGACGCATCCCCGGCCGAGGTGTTCGCCCTGCTGGCCGACCCGCGCCGGCACGCCGAGATCGACGGGTCGGGGACCGTGCAGCGGGTGGTGTCCGCGCCCGAGCGGCTCGAGCTGGGCTCGGAGTTCTCGATGGCCATGCGGATGGGCGCGAGGTACCGGGTGACCAACCGGGTGGTGGAGTTCGAGGCCGACCGGCTCATCGCCTGGCGGCACGTCGGGCTGCACCGCTGGCGCTACGAGCTCGAGCCCGCCACGGGCGGCACCCGGGTCACCGAGACCTGGGACGCCACCCGCTACCCGCGCCCCGCCTTCTGGGTCCTGCGCGCGATGGGGTTCCCGGCCACGGCGCAGCGCTGCATCGACGGCACCCTGCGCCAGCTCGAGGAGCGCTTCGGCACCGACGGGTGAGCCCGACCATCCCGAAGGGTGCTTGATCGTTCATGATCCGGGGTCGGGATGCCGATGGGGTGCGCATGGTCCTCACCGCCGCGCTCGCCAAGCTCACGTCGGCCTCCGCCCTCGCCAAGATCGGCATCGGCGTCGGCCTCTCGGTGGCCGGCATCACCGGTGCGGGCGCGGCCGGTGCCCTGCCCGGCCCGGTGCAGGACGGCGTGGCCGCGGCCGTCGAGACGCTGACGCCGCTGGAGTTCCCGCACGCCGCACACCCCGAGCCGGCCGAGCAGCACGGGGCCGGTGACGACTCCCCGGTCACCGTCCCCGTCGACCCGACGGCACCGACCACGACGGCTGCACCGACGGCCGCGCCGACCTCGGCCGGCCCGGAGGTCGACGACGACGTGACCCCGCGTTCCGAGCACCCCGCCGAGACCGAGGTCGAGCACGGGACCGAGACCGAGACCGAGGCCGAGACCGAGGCCGGGCACGGCTCCGCAGACGACTCCGGGCACCACGGAGGCCGGGCCACCACCCCGGCCACGGCCCCCGCACCCACCCCGGCGCCCGTGGTCACGTCGACCTCCTCGGGGTCGGGCACCTCCGGCTCCGGGACCTCGGGCGGAGGGTCCTCCGGAGGCCACGGGTCCTCCTCCGACGGATCGGGGTCCGGTGGCGGCCCCACCGTGCCGACCACGTCCACCGACGACGGCGGGCACGGCGGCTCCGGCGGGCACGGCGGTCACGGCGGGGACGACTGACCAGCCCGGCCGTCGTCGATGCGTCGGGGGCGGCGGCGTCCCGATGTCGCCTCAGGGGGTGACGGCCCGGTCGAACGCGGCGCACATCAGGTCGTAGGCGGTGCGGGTCGATGCCGAGTCGGGGGCGAGGCCGTCGAAGGCGTGCGGCACGCCCGGCAGCAGGTGCAGCTCGACCGGAACATCGGCGTCGACCAGCCGGCGGGCGTACTCCAGGGCCTCGTCGCGCAGCGGGTCGTTGCCGGCGACCACCAGGAACGTGCGGCACAGACCGGTCAGGTCCGCCGTCCGGTTGGGGAAGACGTAGGCGGGGTCGTCGCCGCGGCCCTGCCGGACGTTGCGCACCACCTGGTCGACCTGCGTGCCGCTGATCACCGGGAACGCCGGCGACACCCGCGAGGGGTGCGGCCGGTCGTCGGTGTTCGGGTAGAGCGCCAGGGCCAGCGCCGGGACGACGTCGCCCCGGTCCCGGCCGATCTGCGCCATCGACAGCGCCAGCGCTCCCCCGGCGCTGCTGCCGGTGACGACCAGCTTGTCGGCGTCGACGTCGTCGCGGGCGGCGGTCCAGCGGACGGCGGACCAGCAGTCGTCGAGCATCGTCTCGGCGGGGACGTCGGGGGCCATGCGGAAGTCGACGTTGACCCCGACCGCGCCGCAGCGGCGGGTCAGCTCCAGGCAGCGCGGGTGCTCGGTCTCCAGCGAGCCGAACGACCAGCCGCCGCCGTGGAACAGCACGTAGGCCGGCTTCCCGGGAGCGGGCGTGGTCGGCCGGTAGACCCGCACGGTGATGGCGTGGCCGTCCGGGGCGGGCACCGTCGTCTCGGTGATCTCGACGCCGTCGACGCTCTCCGGGACCGGGCCGCGGGCGCGGGCGGCGGTGATGAATTCCCGGTCGGTCATGTCGACCTCGGCGCGGCCGAGGAAGGGGCTGGCGTCCATCACCGCACGGACGTCGGGCTGCCAGGTCTGCGAGGCGCGGATCACACCCGGGACCCTAGGGTGCGGCCATGACGCTGACGACGCTGCTGACCGGTGGATCGTTCTTCGAGGGCCCGCGCTGGCACCAGGGCCACTGGTGGGTCTCGGACTTCTACCGCGGGCAGGTCCTGCAGGTGTCGACGTCCGGCGAGGAGACCGTCGTCCTCGAGGTGCCGACCCAGCCCTCGGGCTCGGGCCGGCTGCCCGACGGGTCGCTGGTCGTCGTCTCGATGACCGACCAGCGGCTGCTGCGCTGGGACGGCAGCGAGCTGGCCACCTACGCCGCGCTGGCCCCGTACTGCGGCGGGCTGCTCAACGACCTGGTGGTCGACGCCGCCGGGCACGTGTTCGTCGGCGACTTCGGCTTCGACCTCATGGGTGGCGGCGCCCCGGGCCCGGCCACGCTCAAGCGGGTCGACCCCGACGGCACGATCACCGTCGTCGCCGAGGACCTGCTGTTCCCCAACGGCATGGTGATCACCGAGGACGGCAGCACGCTCCTGGTCGGCGAGACCCTGGGCAATCGGTACACCGCCTTCGACCTGGCCGCCGACGGGTCGCTGTCGAACCGCCGGGTGTGGGCCGAGTTCGGCCCGGCGCCCACCGGCACGACGACCGAGGAGGTCCTCGGCCAGCTGGTGATCGCCCCCGACGGCTGCACCGGGGATGCCGAGGGCCACGTGTGGGCCGCCGACGCGGTGGGTGGCCGGGCGGTGCGCATCGCCCCGGGCGGTTCCGTGGTCGACGAGGTGCGGGCACCCGACGGGCTGGGGGTCTTCGCCTGCGCGCTCGGCGGGGACGACGGCCGCACCCTGCTGCTGTGCGCGGCGCCGGACTTCCTGGAGCACAACCGCCGTCCGGTCCGCGAGGCCGTGCTGCTGACCACCGAGGTCGCCGTCCCCCACGCCGGCCGCCCCTGACCGGATCGCGGAACCCGCGGGCTGTCGATCCGGGGGCGGGTCGTTCGTACAGGGGGTGAGTCGGCCACCCGGGCCGACCGGACACCAGGAGGCAGTCATGGCCCAGTACCTGCTCAGCGTCGTCACCCCGGCCGAGGGTGCGCAGCCGCCCACGCCCGACCAGCTCGAGGCGATCATGGCCCGGGTGGGGCAGCTGCAGAGCGACATGAAGGCCGCCGGCGCCTGGGTGTTCTCCGGCGGGCTGGAGGCGCCGTCCACGGCGACCGTGCTCCGGCCGGACGGGGACGACGTGCTGCTGGTCGACGGCCCGTTCGCCGAGGGCAAGGAGTACCTGGGCGGGTTCACGGTCGTCGAGGCGGCCGACCTGGACGCCGCGCTGGACTGGGGACGGCGCACCGTGGCCGCGATCGGGCTGCCGATCGAGGTCCGGCCCTTCGCCTGGTGAGCGATCTCGAGGCCGTCTTCCGAGACGTGCACGGTCGGGCGGTCGCCGTCCTCACCCGGCAGCTGGGCGACCTCGACCTGGCCGAGGAGGCGGTCGCGGAGGCTTTCGCCGTCGCGGCCGCGACCTGGCCCGAGCGCGGCACGCCGCCGTCCCCGGCCGGCTGGATCGTCACGACGGCCCGGAACCGGGCGGTCGACCGGCTCCGCCGGGAGGCGGTGGGGACGGCGAAGCTCGCGGAGGTGGCCCGGTTGCAGACCATCGCCGGACCGGAGCCCGAGCAGGAGGAGGTGGGGGCGGTGCGCGACGACCAGCTGCGGCTGCTGTTCACCTGCTGCCACCCGGCGCTGGCGCCCGAGGCCCGGGTGGCGCTGACCCTGCGGATGGTCGGCGGGCTGACCACCCCGGAGATCGCCCGGGCCTTCCTGGTGCCCGAGGCGACGATGGCCGCCCGGATCACCCGGGCCAAGCACAAGATCGCCAAGGCCCGGATCCCCTACCGGGTGCCCGGGGACGCCGACCTGCCGGCCCGGTGGTCGTCGGTGCTCGCGGTGGTGCACCTCGTCGGGACCGAGGCGCACTCCCCCGCGACCGGCAGCGCCCCGACCCGCCCCGACCTGGCCGCCGACGCGATCCGACTGGCCCGGTTGCTGGTCGGGCTGCGGCCGGACGAACCCGAGGCCCGCGGTCTGCTGGCCCTGCTGCTGCTCACCACCTCCCGCGCACCGGCCCGGGCGCTCCCCCTCGACCGCCAGGACCGCGCGCTGTGGGACCGCGGGCTGGCCGACGAGGGCCAGGAGCTGGTGCGGGAGTGCCTGCGGATCGGCCGACCGGGCACCTACCAGGTGCAGGCCGCCATCGCCGCGGTGCACGCCGATGCCCCCACCTGGGCCGACACCGACTGGTCCCAGGTGGTCGCCCTCTACGACCTGCTCCCGCAGACCCCGGTGGTGCAGCTCAACCGCGCGGTCGCGGTCGCCGAGCTGGACGGCCCGTCGGTCGGGCTGGCCCTGGTCGACCGGGTCGACCTGGACCGGTCGCCGGTGCTGCACGCCGTCCGGGCCGACCTGCTGCGCCGGCTCGACCGGTTCGCCGAGGCCCGCGCCGCGTACGACGCAGCGCTGGCCCGGACGGCGAACGAGGCCGAGCAGGCCGACCTGCGCCGCCGCCGGGATGCCCTCGACTGAGCAGACCCCGGCTCGCGGACCGTCGCGACCGCAGGTAGGACAGGGGGAACCGAACGAGAGGCCTCGCCGTGCCCGTCCTCCGCCGTCCCGCCGATGCACCGCGGTGGACGATCGCCGTCGTCGACGGCCCGAACATGCCCAACCTGGGTCACCGCAGCGAGGCCATCTACGGCCCGATCAGGTCGCTGGCGGACCTGCAGGCGATGGTGCGGGAGGTCGCCGGCGAACTCGGCGTGGAGGTGGTGCAGTTCGCCTCCAACCACGAGGGCGAGATCCTGGAGTTCATCCACCGCACGGCCACCGAGGTGCAGGGCTACGTGATCAACCCGGCGGGGCTGACGACCTACGGCGAGGCGACCCGGCACGCCCTCGACGACACCGGCAAGCCCGTCGTCGAGTGCCACTTCGCGAACATCGCCCGGCACTTCGCCGAGGTCGCACCGCACTCCCAGCAGCAGACGTCCAGGTTCACCTACACCGCGACCGGGCTGACGATGGGGCTGCGTCAGCACGGCTACGCCGCGGCGCTGGTCGGTCTGACCCTCGCCCTGGACGACGAGGCGTTCCTGGCCGGGGGCACCCGCCGCCGCTGATCAGGGCCGGAGGACTGCCCGCCCCACCAGCGTCCGGGCGTCCAGCGCAGCGTGCGCAGCGGCCGCCTCGGTCAGCGGCCACACCTGCGCTGCGAGCGGGTGCACCGCGCCACGGGCCACGAGGTCGACCACCTCCTCCAAGTCGGCGCGTGCGGCGTGGGCCGACCCCAGGACGGCGAGCTCCCGCACGATCACCAGGCCCGGGTCCAGCGGCAGATCCCCCGGCACCGTGTTGCCGACCAGCACCAACCGGCCGCCGGGCCGCAGCGCCCGCAGGGCGACGGCGAACGTGGGCGCCCCGGTGGTCTCCACCACCACGTCCACACCCCGCGGCCGGTCCAGCCCCGCGGCGATCCGGCGAAGCTCTCGGCCGTCGGGACGGACGGCGACCTCGGCGGCCCCCGCGTCCCGCAGCGGCGCGACCTTGCCGGCATCGCCGGTGACCGCGACGACCGTGGCCCCGAGGTGCCGGGCGAGCTGCACGGTGTGCACGCCGACCCCGCCGCCGGCGCCGGTCACCAGCACGACCTCCCCGGCTCGGACACCGGCCGTCCGCAGTGCTTTGAGCCCGGTGCCCACAGCGCAGGACAGCAGCGCGCCGGTCACGTCGTCGACGGCGTCGGGCAGGGGTACGGCGTTGAGCGGGCTGGCCACCACGTACTCGGCGTAGCCGCCGGGCAGGTCCTCGCCGTAGAAACCGGGTCCCTGCCGGCAGCGCGCGGTTGTCCCGGCCGCGCACTCCGGGCATCGTCCGCACGGGATGCGCTGGACCAGCGCTACCCTCCGGCCCACCCAGTCGCCGACGACGTCCACGCCGGCCGCCTCGACCCGACCGGCGATCTCGTGGCCCAGCACGCTGCCGACCGGGGCGGCCAGCAGGCCGCGGCGGGCCAGCGCGTCGTGACCGCAGACCCCGCAGGCCGCCACCCGGACCAGCAACTGGTCGGCTGCCGGCTCGGGCACCGGCCGGGAGCCGGCGACCAGCACCTCGGGTCCGCCGTGCGCGGCGAGCTCCGCCACGCGCATCGTCACGACGACGGTGCCACTTCCCGGGCGGCCGCGGCGGCGGCGGCCGCAGCAGCCCGAGGGGCGTCCTGGGTGGCGTCGTGCTCGCTGAGCAGGTCGCGCCCGGCGGTCTCGGGCAGCAGGCGCCACAGGATCAGCCCGCAGATGATCGCGACCCCGGCCAGGAAGAAGCCCGGCGCGAAGTCCAGCCCGGTGCCCACGACGAGTGCGGCACCGATCAGCGGGCCGAAGCCCGAGGGGGCGCCGACGCCCAGGTTGAACCCGACCGAGCCGGCGGTGAGCCGGGTGGAGGCCGGGAACATCTCGATGAGGATGAGCGAGGTGTTGGCGTTGATCGGCGCCTGGAAGACCGCGTAGACCACCAGGGCCAGGACGACCAGCACCGGGTTGCCGCCGCTGAGGACGAGGAACACCGGGATGCCCAGCACCGCGTGGCCCAGGCACCCGAACAGCACGGTGCGCCGGCGTCCGAACCGGTCGGACAGCCGGCCGGCGATCGGGCAGAACACCGCGTAGACGGCCAGGCCGAGCGAGGCCAGCAGCACCGCCTCGGTGCGCGGCAGCGCCACGGTGGTGGACAGGTAGTTCACGACGTAGGAGCCCAGGTAGTACAGACCCACGCCGCAGATCCAGGAGAAGCAGAAGGTGATCAGCAGCGCCTTGGCGTGGTGCCGGCTGAAGGCGTCCCGCCAGACCGCCCTGGGCCGCTCGCCGCCGGACTCCAGCGCCTGGAACACGGGGGTGTCCTCGAGCTGGCGGCGGATGTACAGCCCGACCATGGCCAGCGGGAACGCCAGCAGGAACGGCACCCGCCACCCCCAGGTCGCCAGGGCGTCCTCGGACAGCAGGGCACCGAACAGCAGGGCGAGCAGCCCGCCGCCGACCAGGCCCAGCGCGGCGGCCATCGACGGGTAGCTGCCCCGCACGCCGCGGCGCCCCGGGCCCGCGGTCTCGATCAGGTAGGCCGAGCTGGCTCCCCACTCGCCGCCGACCGACATGCCCTGCACGCAGCGCAGCAGCACCAGCAGGACCGGGGCCAGGATGCCGACCTGGGCGTAGGTGGGCAGCACGCCGATCAGCGCGGTGGCCAGGCCCATGAGCACGATCGACAGCGAGAGCGACGTGCGCCGGCCCCGCCGGTCGCCGATGAGCCCGAAGACCAGCCCACCCAGCGGGCGGACGACGAAGGCCACCCCGAAGACCGCCAGCGAGGACAGCAGCTGGACGCTCGCCGACTCCCCGGGGAAGAAGGCCGCGCCGATCGCCACGGCGAAGAACCCGTAGAGGGCGAAGTCGAAGTACTCCAGGAAGTTGCCGATGATGCAGGCCGCGGCGACCTTGCGCTGCGAGCTCTTCGAGTAGATGTCGCTCGTCACTGAGCGTCTCCTTGCCGGTGATCCCGGAGGCCAGGATGCTTCGGGAAATCGAATGAACATTCGAACTGGTGCAGCCAGTAGAGCGCACGTGCCGGGCCCGCACAAGACCGACTCCCGGCCGCCCCGGCCGGTTTGACCCGGGACGTCCGTGGTGGTTACGTTGCGAGTTGTCGAAGCAAGCTTCGTGATTGCGAAGAAACCGATCTGGCTGGAGGTGCACCGATGGCGTCCCTCCCGTCCGCCACCACGCTGCCCGAGCTCGTGCGCGAGATGGCCGCCCGGTCCCCGGGCGCCGACGCACTGGTCGTCGGCAGCACCCGGTGGACCTACGCGGAGCTCGCCGCGCAGGCCGACCTCGCGGCCGACGTGCTGGCCGGTCTCTCGGTCGGCGCCGGTGACACGGTCGCCCTGCTCGCACCGAACGTCCCTGCCTGGGTGCCCGTCGCCGTCGGTGCGCAGACCCTCGGCGCCCGGGTCGACGCGTTCAACACCTGGGTCAAGGCCTACGACCTCGACCACCTGCTGGCCAGCTCGGGGGCCTCGGTGCTGGTGCTGGCCGACCGGGTGCGCAGCAGCGACCTCCTCGCCGAGCTGGAGTCCCTGGTACCCGAGCTGGGCACCGGACCCGGGTGGCGCAGCGAGCGGTACCCGGCGCTGCGGCAGGTGGTGGTGCTCGGCGACCGGGTGTCCGCCGGCGCGCTGACCTGGGCGGAGCTGGCGGCCACGGCGGAGCCGACGCCCCGCGTCCCGGCCGCCAGGCCCGAGGCACCCGCATTCGTCCTCTACACCTCCGGGTCGACCAGCCGCCCCAAGGCCGTGCCGTTGTGCCACCACGATCTGGTGCTCAACGCGTTCCACATCGGCGAGCGGATGGGCGTCACCGCCGCGGACCGGGTCTGGTTCGGTTCCCCGCTGTTCTGGAGCTTCGGCTGTGCGAACGCGCTGGTCAACGCGCTGAGCCACGGCGCGTGCTTCGTGCTCCAGGAGGAGTTCACCCCGGCGGGGGCCGCTGAGCTGATGGCCGCGGAGTCGGTCACGGTTGCCTACCTGCTCCCGTCCATGGTCGACGCCCTGGTGGGCTCGGTGGCCGCCGAGGTCGCGGCGATCGACCCGCTGCGCACCGGGGCCACCATCGGTCGGCCCGAGGAGGTACGCCGCGCGGTCGAGGACCTGGGCATCACCGGGATGTGCAACGTCTACGGCGCTACCGAGACCTACGGCAACTGCTGCGTGACCGACCACCGCACCCCGGTCGACGTCCGGGTCACCACCCAGGGCCCACCCCTCCCCGGGGTCGAGGTGCGGGTCGTGGACGAGGCCGGCGAGCTCGTGCCCGCCGGTGAGCCCGGCGAGCTGCAGGTCCGTGGCCGGGTCACCCCCGGGTACCTCGGGGACGACGCCGCGACCGCCGCCGCCTTCACCCCCGACGGCTGGTACCGCACCGGGGACCGGATGCTGGTCGACCCCGACGGCGCGGTGTCCTTCGTCAGCCGGACCACCGACATGATCAAGACCTCGGGGATCAACGTCTCCCCGGCCGAGGTCGAGAGCTTCCTCGCCGGCCACCCGGACGTCACCGAGGTGACCGTGCTGGGCGCCCCGCACCCCTCGCGCGACCAGGTCGTGGTGGCCTTCGTCGTGGCGCGGTCCCCCGGGCTCACGCCGGCGGACCTCATCGCCTGGAGCAGGGCGCGCGTCGCGGGCTACAAGGTGCCGTGGGTCGCCGCGGTGGTGGACGAGCTGCCGCGCACCGGGACCGGGAAGCTGGCCCGACGCACGCTGCAGCAGGCGGCGGCGGAACTCGTGACGGCACGGCTGGAGGGGGACGCGTGACCGGGAACTGGGGACGCTGGGGTGCCGACGACGAGGCGGGGGCGCTGAACCTGGTCACCCCCGAGGTGACCCGGCGGGCCCTCGGGCTGGTGCGGTCCGGCAGGACGCTGTCGCTGGCCCAGCCGCTCGGCCCGGCCACCCCCGGTCCCCCGCACCGGCACCCGCCCGCACGCTTCATGGACCGCGACGCCGGGGACTACGCCCTGGGTGCACGCACCCCCGGCGGGTTCCGGTTCGCCGAGGACACCGTGCAGTTCGCCACGCACAGCGGCACCCACCTCGACGCGCTGGCTCACGCGTGGTCGGGCGAGGAGCTGTACAACGGCCACCCGCAGTCGGGTACCCGCAGCACCCGCGGGGCCGGCCGGCTGGGTGCGGACAAGCTGGTGCCCGTGCTGACCCGCGGCGTGCTGGTCGACGTGGTCGCGGCCACCGGTGGCCCGCTGCCGCCCAGTGCGCCGGTCGGGGTCGTCGAGCTCGAGCGCGGCATCCGGGAGAGCGGGGTGACCGTCGAGCCCGGGGACGCCGTCCTGGTCCGGACCGGCTGGATCGAGTCGCACGGCGACGCCGCGGACTACTTCGCCGACGAACCCGGCATCACCGAGGATGCCGCCCGCTGGTTGGCCGAACGCGACGTGGCCGCCGTCGGCGCGGACAACTACGCGGTCGAGCAGCAGTCGGCCACCCCCGGCTTCCCCGCGCACCTGGTGCTGCTGCACCAGCACGGGGTGCCGCTGGTCGAGAACGTGGTGCTGGCCGAGCTGGCCGGGGCCCTGGCCGCCGAGGACCGCTCGACGTTCCTGCTCGTGCTGGCCCCGATCCCGCTGGTGGGCTCGACCGGCAGCCCGGTCGCCCCGGTGGCCGTGCTGTGAGCGCCTCGACGAGCTCGTGGGTCGCTGAGGTGCTCCAGCCGGGAGACCTGGTCGTGGTCGCCGGCGGCGCCGGGGAGCCCACACCCCTGCTCGAGGCGTTGGTGGATGCAGGTCCGACGCTCCGCGACGTCGAGGTCTTCGTCGGTCTGAGCCACACCGACGTCCTGCGCCGACCCGGTGCTGCCGAGCTGTCGCTGGTCTCGTTCGGCGCGATGGGCCCGCTGGCCCGGCTCGCCGCGCAGGGACGCGTGGCGGTGCTGCCCTGCCACTTCTCCGACGTCCCCCGTCAGCTCGAGCTCCGCGCCCCCGGGCGGGTGGTGGTCGTCGTCCAGGTCTCCCCCGCAGACGCCGACGGCTTCCACAGCCTCGGTCTGGCCGTCGACCACACCTGGGAGCTGCTCGCCGGTGCACGGGCCGTGGTCGCGGAGGTCAACGACCAGCTCCCGGTCACCACCGCACCCCGGGTGCACCACTCGTGGATCACCGCGGCCGTGCCCACCTCCCGGCCGTCGGTGGAGGTGAAGAGCGGCACCCCCGACGACGTCCACCGACGGATCGCCGACCACGTCGCTGCCCTGGTGCCCGACGGCGCCACACTGCAGCTCGGGGTCGGCGCCCTGGCCTCGGTGGTCGCCGCCGCACTCCGCGACCGACGCGACCTCCGGGTGCGGTCCACCCTGGTCGGCAGCTGGTTGTGCGAGCTGGTTGCCTCCGGGGCGCTGAGCAGCGAGCCGGACGCCGTCGTCCTCAGCGAGGCCGCCGGCACCCAGGAGCTCTACGACCTCGTGACCACCCGCGGGTTCCCGGTGCGCCCGGTCGGCGAGGTGGGCCGACCCGACGCCCTGGCCGCCGTCCCACGGTTCGTGGCGGTCAACTCGGCACTGCAGGTCGACCTCACCGGCCAGGTCAACGCCGAGGAGCTCGGCACCGGCTACGTCGCCGGCGTAGGCGGCCAGCCTGACTGGCTGCGCGCCGCCCAGCGCTCCCCCGGTGGTGTCGCCGTCGTCATGCTGCCCGCGACCGCCCGCGGCGGGCAGGAATCGCGCATCGTCCACCGCCTGCACGGCGGCGCGGTGACCACGCCCCGGTCCGGGGTCGACGTCGTCGTCACCGAGCACGGCGTGGCCGACCTGCGCGGCCTCAGCCTCGCCGAGCGCGCCACGGCGCTGACCGCCGTCGCCGCACCCGAGCACCGCGACTCCCTGGGGGGCAGACCATGAGCGACGAGAGCACCGACACCCTGCACCGGCTGCAGGACTTCCTGGCCGGTCAGGAGGGCACCGCCGGCACCCGGATCGCCGACCTGCGTCGCGCTGGCGCCGGCCGGTCCCGGGAGAACTGGCTGTTCGACCTGGTCGGGCCCGGCCCGCAGGACCGCGAGCCGCTCATCCTGCGGAGCGACCCCGACGGCGGGTTGGTGGACACCAGCCGCGCCCAGGAGTTCGCCGTCCTGCGGGCGCTGGAGGCCAGCACCCTGCCCACCCCGCGGGTGCGCTGGCTGGACGCCACCGGGGCCCAGCTGGGCAGCCCGTCCCTGCTCATGCGCCGGGAGCCGGGTACCTGCGACTACCGGGTGGTCAACGGCGACCGCCCGGAGACCGCACGCCGCGCACTGGCCGAGTCCTTCTGCGACCTGCTGGCCGACGTGCACGCCGTCGACTGGCGCGGGCTGGGGCTGGACGACGTCCTCGTCGACCCCGGCGAGCAGGCCGCCCTGCACGAGCTCGAGCACTGGGAGCAGGTGCTGCGGGCCGACCAGCTCGAGGCGCTCCCCGAGCTGGACCTGGCGATCGACTGGCTGCGCACCCGGGCCCGGCCCGCGCGGCGCACCGTGCTGGTGCACGCGGACTACAAGCCCGGCAACATCCTGCTCGAGGGCGACCGGATCAGCTCGCTGCTGGACTGGGAGCTGGCACACCTGGGCGACCCGCTGGAGGACCTGGGCTGGGTGACCCAACCGCTGCGCGCCGGGGAGCACCTGATCGACGGCGCCTGGACCGCAGACGACCTGGTCGCCCGCTACACCGCGGCCTTCGGGCTCGAGGTCGCCGACGACGAGCTGCGCTGGTGGGTCGTGTTCTCCACCTTCAAGACCGCGGTCATGCAGGTCAGCGGCCTGCGTGCGTTCACCGAGGGCCGCAGCGACGAGCCCTACCGCCCGACCCGCCGGGTACTGGCCACCCTGCTCGCCGCGATCACGGAGGACTGACCGTGCACCCGACCGTCGACGAGCAGCTGACGGGCGCGCTGCGCCTGCTGGACGTGCTGGAGACCGAGGACGAGCTGTCCACCGGCGGCCAGGAGGTGCTGACCAACGTACGGCGCCTGCTCGGCAAGGTGCAGCGCTCGTGGGCCGCCCAGCTGCCCTTCCACACGACCGACAACGCGGAGCTCACGACGCTGCTGAACCGCACGGCGCCGCTGGTGGACCCCGGCCTGGTCCCCGAGGACGACGCGACCCCGCCGCTGGACGCCGTCGCCGTGGCCACCCGCAACGCCGAGCTGCGCGCCCTCCTGTCCCGCGTCGTCACCGGCCTGCCCCGCACCCCCGAGGGCGACGCCGCCCGCGCCGAGATCGGCGACCACCTGCGCCACCGGGTCGACACCGACCCCACCTGACCGAGAGGCCTCCCGTGATCGACCTGACCATCGGCGACGACTTCTTCGCCGAGCAGTTCCCGCTGTCCCCGCTAGACGACTTCATGATCCACCAGACCCCGGACCCGGTCCGGGTCTCGTGGACCGGCGACCCCCGGGCCTACGAGCGCTACTGGATGATCGCCCACGACGCCGCGGGCGAGGTGATGGTCGCGACGGGCGGCAGCATCTACCCCAACCTGGACCGGGCCGAGGCCTACGCGGTCGTCGTCCGGGACGGGAAGCACACCTCCGTCCGCAGCTTCCGCCCGCTGGGCGTGGACCGGGCCGACCTGCGCGTCGGGCCGATCGCCCCGCAGATCATCCGGGGGTTGCGGGAGTGGCGGTACGTCCTGGAGCCCAACGAGCAGGGCATCAGCTGGGACCTCACGTTCACCGACACCACCCGCCAGGTGTTCCGGGAGCCGCTCTCGGACTCCGCGCACGGCACCCCGCCGGGCCGGCGCAACGACGTCACCGCCGGCTTCGAGGGCTTCGGCACCGTGTCGGGCTGGGTCGAGGTCGACGGCGAGCGGGTCGAGCTCGGCGAGGGCTCGGCCGGCACCCGGGACCGGCACTGGGGCACCGGCCGCGGCGTCGGCGGCCCGGCGCTGTCCCTGGGCGGCCGGCTGCACGTCGGGACCAACGGCAACGCGTTCGTGCCCCTCGCAGACTGGACGCTGTGGGGCGACCGGGTCTACTACCCCTTCGGGCACGTCACCCCCGGGGCCACGAAGGTGCTCAAGCCGACCCGCCGGCTGCGCTTCGACCCCGACACCCAGGTGTTCGTCGAGGGCGTCGTGGACTATCGCCTGGTCACCGGGGAGACCCGCCAGCTGCACTACGAGCGGATCGGCGAGCAGACCGCCTACCTGCGCTGCGGCATGTACGGCGGCACCCCCGACGGCGACATCCACCAGGGCTCCTACGACGGCCCGGCCATGACCGAGGGCGAGACCTACGACCTCACCGACCTGCGGCAGCGGATCGGGCTGCGCGGACTGGACGAGCACCTGTGCCGGGTGACCTGCGACGGCGAGACGGTGATCGGGGTCTACCAGACCATCGACCCGGTCGCGTTCGAGGCGTGCACGGCGGGCCGGCCCGGTTGGGACTTCCTCTGACCGCCCGGAGCGGGCCCCTGGCCGGCACCCGGGTCGTCGAGTTCGCCGGGCTGGGTCCGGCCCCGTTCGCCGCGCTGCTGCTGGCCGACCTCGGTGCCGACGTCGTCACCGTGGACCGCATCCCGGCCGGCGGGCCTGCCGACGGGCTGGGCGCGATGACCACCGGCGCCCTGGGCCGCGGCCGGCGCTCGATCGCCGTCGACGTCAAGGACGCAGCCGGCCGCGAGCTGGTGCTGGACCTGGTCGCCGGTGCCGACGCGCTGGTCGAGGGGTTCCGGCCCGGGGTCATGGAACGGCTGGGGCTGGGCCCCGAGCCCTGCCTGGCCCGCCGTCCTCCGCTGGTCTACGGCCGGATGACCGGCTGGGGCCAGACCGGGCCGCTGGCGATGGCCGCCGGGCACGACGTCAACTACATCGCCGCCGCCGGCGTGCTGGAGCACATCGGCACCGCGGGTGGCCCGCCCGTCATCCCGCTGAACGTCATCGGCGACTTCGGCGGCGGCGGCATGCTGCTCGCGCTGGGGGTGCTGGCCGCGATGCTCGAGGCCCGCGGCTCCGGCCGGGGTCAGGTGGTCGACGCCGCGATGGTCGACGGGTCGGCGTTGCTGATGACCATGATGTTCGAGCTGAGCGGGCGGGGGCTGTGGAACCCGGCCCGGCAGTCGAACATGAACGACGGCGGTGCCCATTTCTACGGCGTCTACGAGACCGCCGACGGCCGGCACGTCTCGATCGCGGCGATGGAGCCGAAGTTCTACGCCGTGCTGCTGGACCTGATCGGGCTGTCCGTCGACGAGTTGCCCGAGCAGTGGAACACCGGCGCGTGGCCCGCCCTGCGGGAGCGACTCGCCGCGGTCTTTCGCACCCGCACCCGCCAGGAGTGGACCGACCTGCTGGAAGGCACCGACGCCTGCTTCGCGCCGGTGCTGTCGATGGCCGAGGCTCCGGCCCACCCGCACGCCGTGGCCCGGGACGCGTTCGTCACCGTCGACGGTGTCGTGCAGCCCGCGCCGGCCCCCCGGTTCAGCCGGACCCCTGCCGCGGTCGACCGCGGCGCCGCCCACGCCGGCGAGCACACCACGGAGTTGCTCACCGAGCTCGGGCTGCCCCCCGAGCGGATCGAGGAGCTGATGGCCGGGCGCACCGTCGCCGGCCCGGGCACACCGGCCAGGATGGACCAATGACCGCAGCGAGCGAGGAGTCCAAGGACCGCCTGTCGCGCATCTTCGAGGTGCTCGAGCTGCTGGCCGGCGACTCGGGCGGAATGACCGTCACCCAGGTCAGCAAGGCCGTGGGCATGCCGTTGAGCAGCACGCACAACCTGCTCCAGCGGCTCGTCGCCGCCGATGCCGCCGTCGTCACCGACGACTTGCGCTACACGATCGGCGGCCGGGCGGTGCGCTACGGCATCCGGATCATGGAGGCCCTGCAGGTGCGCGGGGTCGCCCGGCGGCACCTGCAGGACCTGGCCCGCTCCCTCGGTGAGGACGTCTACCTCGCCGAGCGGTTCGGCAGCCGGGTCACCTACACCGACCGGGTCGTCGGGCCCCGGGCGATGGCGCTGGACATCCGGCTGGGCCAGCGGCTGTACCTGCACGCGACCTCGGTGGGCAAGCTGTTCGCCGCCTTGGACCCGGGGCTGGGGGCCGAGGCGCTGACCGGCCCGCTGCCCCGGCTGACCCCGGCCACCCTCGTGGACGCCGAGTCGCTCGAGGCAGAGTTCGCCCGGATCCGCGAGCACGACTACGCGGTCAGCGACCAGGAGTCCTACGCCGGCATCGTCGGCATCGCCGTGCCGGTCCGGGACGCCGGCCACCGGGTCGTGGCGGCCATCCACCTGTCCGCGCTGGAGGCGCACCGGTCGCCGGACCAGCAGCTGGCCTGGCTGACGGAGATCCGCGGGACCGCCGCCCAGGTCGAGCGGGCGATGGGGCGGCTCCTCCCCGACTGACCTCGAGCGCGGCACCGCGCCGGGCTCGCGCCCTGTCGGACCCCGCGGTAGGACTGTCGCAGCCTCGGACGGAGCCGACCATGACCACTGGCGACCAGCCCCGCACCTACCCGCCCGGCGTGACCTGCTGGGTGGACGCCGAGCAGCCCGACGTCGACGCCGCGACCGCGTTCTACGGCGGCCTGCTCGGCTGGCAGTTCACCAACGCGATGCCCCCGGAGGCACCCGGCCGGTACGTCATCGCCACCCTCGGCGGCCGGGACGTCGCGGCCATCGGCTCCGGTGACGACCGCACCTGGAACACCTACGTGGCCGTCGCCGAGCGGACGCCATCGCGGCCCGCGCCGTCGACCTGGGCGCGACCGTGGTCTCCCCGCCCGAGGACGCCGGCCCCGGCGGTCGCGGAGCTGTGCTGGCCGACCCCGCGGGTGCGCGGGTCCGGCTGTGGCAGGCTCGCCGCCGACCGGGTGCGCAGGCGGTCAACGAGCCCGGCGACCACCTGGAGTCCTCCGTGGACCCCGAGATCTGCACCCGGCAGGCGCAGGCGCCCGACGGGTTCGAGCACGTGATCGGGTCGCTGGCCGCGCTGCCCGAGGGCGAGGCACCGCGCTGGCACGTCGCGTTCACCGTGGCCGACCGGGACGACGCCGCGGCCACCGCCGAGCGCCTGGGCGGCACCGTGCTGGGCACGTCCGACACCGACTGGACCCGCACCGCGACCGTCCGCGACCCGTAGGGCGCCGTGTTCACCGCCAGCCAGTTCGCCCCACCGACCGCCTGGGACTGATCAGGCCACCGCGTCGTGGGCGGCCTGCCAGAACTCCTCGGGGCCGTCGTGCGAGCCGGTCATCATCCGCTGGGTGAGCAGGACGGCGACCAGGTCCAGCGACGGGTCGCAGTAGGCCGACGTCCCGGTGCCCCCGGTCCAGCCGAACCGGCCCGTTGTCGTCCACGGGTCGGTGACCTCGAGGGTCAGCTCCAGGTTGCCGGTCGCCCAGGTGCGGCCGGGCCCGAGGAAGGTCTGCGCGGCGGCCCGCTGGCCGTCGGTCAGCCCGTCGCGCAGCACGTCGGCAGCCCGCACTCCGCCGGGGAGCGCGTCGTCCGCGATCGCGCCCAGGAACGCGCAGACGTCGCCCGCCGTGGAGAGCAGCCCACCACCCAGCGACTCGAAGGCCGGGGGCCGGGACCAGACCCCGTCGGCCGGGTCGAGCACCTCGAGCCCGTCGTCGCCGGGTGCGTACTGCACCGGCAGCCGGTCGGCGTCCCAGAACCGGGTGCCGGTGAGCCCGAGCGGGCCGGTCACCCGCTCGGCCAGGAGGTCGGCCACCGACCGGCCGGTCACCCGGGCCAGCAGGACGGACAGGACGTCGCTCCCGGTGTGGTACCTCCACCCGGCCCCCGGCTGGTCCGAGAGCGGCAGCGCGGCCAGCCGGCCCAGCCACTCGTCCGCCGACGCCGACGGCGGCAGCGGGCCCGGGCTGACCTGCCGCTCCCACATCGCGTGGGCCAGCGGCGACTCGTCCATGCGCAGCCCGGTGCCGGCGGTCATGTGCAGGAGGTCGGCGACGGTGATCGGCCGCTGCGCCGGGACGACGTCGGTCAGCTCGGCGTCCGGGTGCGCCAGCACCTGCGGGTCGGCCAGCTCGGGCAGCCAGCGGGCGACGTCGGCGTCCAGGTCGAGCAGGCCGTCCGCGGCCAGCGACAGCGCCAGCACCCCGCCGAAGGGCTTGCTCACCGACGCGACCCGGAACGGGGTGTCGACGGTGACCGGGTCCGCTCCCCCGACGGCCAGCGTGCCGGTCGGGTGGACCGTCGTCGTCCCCGCGTGCCGGACGGCGACCACCGCACCGGGGTACCGACCTTCGGCCACCTGCCGGTCGACGAGGGCGAACAGCTCCGAGAACGTCATGACCCAGGAGACCGCGGCCGACCCCGGGACTCATCGGTGAGGTCGGCGGCGACGGCGGCCGCGGTGGAGGTCAGCGCCGTGACCCACCCGGGCAGGCGGTCCCGGGAGAACCGCACCCGCGGCATGGCAAGGGAGATCGCCGCACCCCCCGGGGCGCCGGGGACTGGGACACCGACCGCGGTCAGGCCGACCTCGGTGGCCTGGTCGTTGAGCGCGAACCCGCGCCGGCGGACGCCCCGCAGGTCACGGTGCACCCGCTCGGCCTCCGCCGGGTCGAGCTGGCCGAGCAGGGCCGCGAGCGCGTCGGTGTCCCACCCGGCCAGCAGCGCCTTGCCGGCCGCGCTGCGGTGCGCAGGCAGCGTCCGCCCGGTCCGGTCCCCGACCCGCAGGACCGCGTCGCACTCCACCGTCGCGACGAACCGCGTCACCCCCCCGGCCGGGACCACCAGGTGCGCGCTCTCGCCCTGCTCGGCGACCAGACGGCGCAGGTGCGGCAGCGCGGCGTCGCGCAGGTGCGAGGAGGCCACCGGTGCCACTGGCTCCCCGAGGACCGGGCCGGGGGCGTAGCGCCGGTCGGGCAGCTGGACGGCGAAGTCCCGGTGCACCAGAGCGGCCAGCAAGCGGTGGGCGGTCGAGGGCGCGACCCCCAGCCGGGCCGCCGCGTCGGTGAGCCGGGTCGGGCCCTCCTGGCGGAGGAGCGCAGCGAGCAGCAGGGCAGCGTCGACCGAGCTGAGTGGGTAGGTGGGCGCGTTCCGCATGGCAGAAAAGACTGTCTCAGGCCGCCGTTCCCGCCGCACCGTGGGGCATGCAGTTCTACCTCGACGGCTACCGCCCCGGCGACCCCTTCGTGCAGCCGCCGGCGCCGGGGGTGGCCGACCGCCCGGCCGGGCTGCCCGAGCGCACCGACGTGCTGGTCGTGGGCACCGGGCCGGCCGGGATGGTGCTGGCCGCGCAGCTCGCCCGGTTCGCCGACGTGGACACCCTGGTCGTCGACCGGCGACCCGGGCCGCTGGAGGTGGGCCAGGCCGACGGCGTCGCCTGCCGGACGGTGGAGATCTTCGAGGCCTTCGGGCTGGCCGATCGGCTGGTCACCGAGGCGTACTGGGTCAACGAGGTGGCGTTCTGGCGCCCCGACCCGGCGGACCCCCGCCGCATCGTGCGCACCGGCCGCGTGCTGGACACCGAGGAGGGTCTGTCGGAGTTCCCGCACGTCATCGTCAACCAGGCGCGGATGCTGGCCTACTTGCGGGAAGACCTCGCCCGCGCCGCGACGCGGCTACCGGTGCACCACGGCTTGCAGCTCGTCGACCTGCGGGTCGAGGACGGCGGCGACCACCCGGTGGTCGTCGTCCTCGAGGACGCCGCGACGGGCGGGCGGGCCACCGTGCGGGCGCGCTACGCGGTCGGCTGCGACGGCGCCCGCAGCGCGGTCCGGACGGCGATCGGCCGCGAGCTGGTCGGTGACCGGACCGACCAGCGGTGGGGCGTGATGGACGTGCTGCCGGTGACCGACTTCCCCGACATCCGGCTCAAGGCCACCGTGCACTCGCACGGCGAGGGCAACATCCTGGTCATCCCGCGCGAGGGCGGTTACCTGGTCCGGTTCTACATCGAGCTCGACGGGGTGCGGGACGCCGGCGAGGTCGACCCCACCCGGCTGACCGAGATCGCCAACCGGATCCTGCACCCCTACACCGTCGAGGTCCGCGACGTCGGCTGGTGGTCGGTTTACGAGATCGGCCAACGGCTCTGCGACCGGTTCGACGACGCACCGGACGACGGCTCCCGAGGCCCGCGGGTCTTCATCGCCGGCGACGCCTGCCACACCCACAGCGCCAAGGCCGGCCAGGGCATGAACGTCTCGATGCACGACGCCTGGAACCTGGGCTGGAAGCTCGCCGCAGTGCTGCGCGGCGTCGCCCGACCGGAGCTGCTGTCCACCTACACCGCCGAGCGGCAGGTGATCGCCCAGGAGCTCATCGACTTCGACCGGCGCTTCGCCGCGCTCTTCAGCGCGCCGCCCGGCGAGGCCGACCCGGAGGAGTTCGAGCGGTACTTCGTGCAGCAGGGTCGGTTCACCGCCGGCACCGCGACCCGCTACGGGCCGTCGATGACCACCGCCGCGACCGACCATCAGGAGCTGGCCACCGGCTACCCGGTCGGCATGCGGTTCCACTCGGCGCCGGTGGTGCGGCTGGCCGACGCCAAGCCGGTGCAGCTGGGCCACGCGGCGCGGGCGGACGGCGCCTGGCGGCTCTACCTGTTCGCCGACCGGGACACCACCCGGTTGCGGGAGCTGTGCGAGCACCTGGCGTCACCGGCCTCCCCGGTGGCCACGTACACCCCCGACGGCTGGGACCCCGACTCGGTCCTCGACGTACGGGCGGTCTACCAGCAGGGTCACCGCGAGGTGCCGGTGGAGTCCGTGCCGGTCGCGCTGCGGCCGCGCAAGGGACCGCTGGGGTTGGTCGACCAGGAGAAGGTCTACTGCCCCGACCCCCGGGCCGAGGACGTGTTCGACCTGCGCGGCATCGACCGGGAGGCCGGCTGCGTGGTCGTCGTCCGGCCCGACCAGCACGTTGCGCACGTCCTGTCACTGGACGCCCGCGGCGAGCTGTCCGCCTTCCTCGGCGGGGTGCTGCTGGCCCGCTGAGCCCTACCCGAGGACGAGTGCGACGACGCCGACACCCACCAGCGCGACCCCCGCGACGGCCACCGGCCGCAGCCGGGTCTCCCGGCCCAGCAGCAGGCCGAGCGGGAGGACGACGACCGGCACGGCCGCCGACACCACCACCGCGACGGCCACGGGCACCGTCTGCGTCGCAGCGACCAGGCAGGTCTGCGCCCCGATGGTGAGCACCCCGGACAACACCCACAGCCGGCGTCCGGCAGGGTCGGCGGAGCGCAGCGCGGCGAGCAGGCCGCGGCGGTCGCCGGTGACCAGCAGCAACGCGAGCAAGCCGGCCACCGCCCCGATCAGGCTGCCGGCCACCGGTTCGGCCCAGATCCCGACCGCCGCTCCCCGGGCCACGTTGCCCAGCCCATAGGCCGCCGCCCCCAGCAGGGCCAGCCCGGTACCGGGCAGCAGCCACGACACCGGGTCGGCGCAGGACGAGGGCACCCGGGTGACCAGGACCAGGCCGACCAGGACCAGTGCCCCCGCGAGCACGGCCGGCGGGGCGAGTGCCTGGCCCAGGAGCAGCCAGCCGCCGAGGGCGGCGAAGGCGGGGTTGGTCGTCTGCAGGGTGGCGGCCCGGGTGGGCCCGATCGCGGTGATGGACCGGAAGAACGTCCGGCGGCCGAGGAACGAGGTCAGCAGGCCGCCGAGCGCGAACAGACCCAGCGCCGGCCAGTCCACCCGGCTCGGCGGACCGGTCAGCGCGGCCTGGGCACCCAGCAGCACCGCCGCGCCCAGGACGTTCGCGAGCAGGGCGAGGGCGAACCCGGGGGCCTGGTCCAGCCGCGCCGAGGCCACCGGGACCAGCAGCACGTTGGCGCTGAACAGCAGGAGCGAGGCGACCGCCAGCGCCTCACCCACCGGTCATCCGCGGACCGGGGGGAGCCCGCGCACCAGGAAGTCCCAGACCGCGCCCAGGGCCCGGTCGTTGTAGACGTGCTCGCGCTTGGCCCGCGACTCCTCCGGGGGCGACCAGGTGGGCCACCCGCCGGCCGTATGGGTGAGGATCTGCTGCCGGCAGGCCTGCTCGAGCACGACCGCTGCAACGGTGGCGGCCCGGACGTCGGGGCCGACGGCGACGATGCCGTGGTTGACCAGGAACACCGCCCGCGCCTCCCCCAGCGCCAGCGCGACGGCCTGCCCCAGCTCCGTGGTCAGCACCAGGTCGGCGGTGTCGGTGAACCGGGGCACCCCGGGCGGCACGAACAGGTTGGCCGCGTGGCTGACGGGACGCAGCTCCTGCCCGGTCGCGGCCAGGGCGACCGCGTGCGGCGGGTGGGTGTGCACGACACCGCCCACGTCGGGCCGGGCGGCCATCACCTCGGTGTGGATCGGGTACTCGCTGTGCCGTGGACCGTCGCCCGCGAGCACCTCCCCGGCCGGGGAGACCAGGTGCACCCGGTCGGCGGTGACCTCGCCCAGGCCCCACTCGGCGGACTTCAGCCACACCCCGCGGCCCTGCGGATCACGGGCGGAGGAGTGGCCCCAGATCAGGTCGTCCTGCCCGGCCGCGGCCAGGACCCGGCAGGAGGTGGCGACGTCCTCGCGCAGCTGGTCGGTGGGGTCGCTCACGGGTTCTCCGTCCATCGGGGTCGGACCCCGCGGACGCGGGGCCTCAGAGCAGCAGCCGGTCGATCTCCTCGACGGCGGCGAACAGGTGGTCCAGCACGTCCTGCCGGACCTCCGGGGAGAGCCGGCTCAGCGGCGCCGACGCGTTCACGGCCAACCGCGGCGAGTGCCGCGCCGGCAGCGCGACCGCGAGCGAGCTCACGCCCTCTTCGCTCTCCTCGTCGCTCGTGGCGAATCCCCGCACGCGCACCTCGTCCAGGACCTCGAGCAGCCGGGTGCGGGTGCCGATCGAGTGCGGGGTCAGCTGGCGCAGCTGCTCGTCGGGGTAGAGCCGATGCAGCTCCGCCTCGCGGAGACCGGCCAGCAGGGCCTTGCCGTTGGAGGTGCAGTGCGCCGGGATGGACCGGCCCAGCCGGCCGCCGACCCGCAGTGCCCGGCTGCTCTCGATGGAGTCGATGAAGTGCACGTCGGCGCCCTCGAGCCGGCCCAGGTGCACGGTCTCCTGCAGGTCGGCGTTGAGCTTCTCCAGCACCGGACGCGCCCGGGCGCGGACGTCCAGCCGCCGCAGCACACCCATGGCCAGCCCGTCCAACGCCGGACCGGGGACGTACCCGCGGGTCGCGGCGTCCTGCCGCACGTACCCCCGGAACTGCAGCATCGCCAGCAGCCGGTGCGCCGTCGAGGACGCCACCCCCAGGTACTGGCTGACGTCGGTCAGCCGGAGGGAGGGACGTTCGCCGAGCAGCAGCAGCACCTTGAGCGCGTTGTCCACCGACTCGATCGGGTACTGCGGCGGGGCGCCGTGCTCGGGCGCGGGCGGGTAGAGGGCGCCGTCCATGACTGCAGCCTAGGTGTCCCCCGGTCACGGGAGGTTCGCCAGTTCGTGCCGCCAGGCGGTCGCGTGGTTGAAGCCCGAACCCAGGTCGGGCAGCTCGGCCAGGTCCTCGGCCGGTAGGTCGACCAGGGTCCCCCCGGCGGAGACGACGGCCAGCTCCAGGCGCGCCAGCCGGTCCACGGACAGGGCGTGCAGCACCGCCTCCTCGACGCTGCGCCCGGTGCTGGTCAGCCCGTGCCCACGCAGCAGCACCACCGGCCGGTCGCCCATCGCGGCCACCATCTCCCCGGCCAGGCGGCGGTCCCGGACCAGGACGCCCCGCGGGTAGACGGGGACGCCGGCGGCTGCCAGCTTCGTTCCGGGCATGTCGAAGGCGCCGACGACCGGGCGGACGGCCAGCCCGGCGAGGTCGGCCGCGACCACGGCCGGGGGGTGGGCGTGCACGACCGCGGCCACGTCCGGTCGGGTCCGCAGCACCTCGGTGTGCAGCGGCAGCTCGTTGGGCACGGTCCACTCCCCCAGCTCGCCCTCGGCACCCGGCTCGCCGTCCAGGGTGACCAGTTGGACGTCCTCGGCGGTGGTCCAGCGCAGCCCGCGCTCCTGCGGGCCGCGGCAGCGCACGAGAAGCAGGTCGTCCTCGACCCGCAGGCTGACGTGCCCCAGGTAGCCGTCGGCCAGGCCGCGGGCGGCGAGCACCCGGCAGGCGTCGGCGACGAGCTGCCGCTGCGCCGCGAGGGTGCTCACGCCGCCGCCTTGGCCGGGGGCAGCGCCGTTACCTGGGCCACCGCGTCGGCGAACCCGGCGCCGGCCGAGACCAGGCGGCGGCAGGTGACCAGCGCCTTGGGCCAGTTCACGGTGACCGCGCCGCGCAGCGAGCCCTCGTCGTCGGTGTAGAGGACCGCGCCCCGCGCGGTGTCGCCGTCCAGGGTGCCCACCAGCTCGTGCCGGGTCGCGCGGGCAGGTCTGCCGACGATCTGGATCCGCCAGTCGTACTGGTCGCTCCAGACGTACTCGACGGGGGCGTGGGCCCGGAGGTCGTCGGGGTGGGCGATGTTGTGCGCGGCGACCACCGCGGAGTCCACCGCATTGGTCCAGTGCTCGACGCGCAGGTGCTCCTCGTGGCCGGGGTGGTACCAGCGGGCCAGGTCGCCCACCACGTAGACGTCCGGGGAGTCGACGGCGCGGCAGTGCTCGTCGCAGGTGACCCCGTTCTCCACCAGCAGACCCGACGCAGCCAGCCAGCCGTCGTTGGGAGTGGCCCCGATCCCGACGACGACGGTCGCCGCCGGCAGCGACGTCCCGTCGGTGAGGGTGACCGTGAGGTCCCCCGCCCCGCCGGTGACCGACTCCACCCCGGTGCCGAAGCGGGTGCCGACCCCGTGCCGGGCGTGGAGGGCGGTGAAGTGCCCGCCGACCTCGTCGCCGACCACCCGGCCGATTGGGGTGGGCAGCGGGTCCACCACGGTGACGTCGCGGCCCAGTGCGTGCGCGGTGGCGGCCACCTCTGCCCCGATGAACCCGCCGCCCACCACCACGACCGGGCCCTCGTCGGCCAGGTCGGCACGCAGTGCCCGGGCGTCGGCGAGGGTGCGGACGACGTGCACCCCCGACCCCACCGGCCAGGGCGAGGGACGGGCCGCGGCGCCCGTGGCCAGCACGACGACGTCCCAGTCCAGCACCGAGCCGTCAGCCAGGTGCAGCTGCTTCCCGGCGACGTCCAGCCGCTCGGCAGCGGCACCCAGCCGCAGCTCGACGTCGAGCTCGGTGGCCTGCTCGGCGGTCAGGAGCCGGATCTTCGCGGTGTCCCAGGCGCCGGCCAGGAACTGCTTGGACAGCGGCGGCTTGTCGTAGGGCAGCTCGGACTCCTCGCCCACCAGCACGACCCGGCCGGCGAAGCCTGCGCTGCGCAACGCCTGCACGGTGCGCACCCCGGCGACCGAGGACCCCACGACGACGACGGTGGGCACGTCAGTCCTCGACGGCCAGCGCGCTGACCGGGCAGCTGCGCGCCGCCTCCTCGACCCGCGCCCGGTCGGACTCGGGGATCTCGTCCTTCAGCAGCACCACGACGCCGTCGTCGTCGATGTCGTAGACGTCGGGGGCGCCGGTGATGCAGTTGCCGTATCCCTGGCAGGCCTCGTGGTCGGCGGTGATCCGGGGCATGGTGCTCTCCTCTCGTCGGTGGATCAGGAACGCTTGCGCGGGGCGGCGCCGAGGCCGATCCCGCCGTCGGGGTGCAGCGAGCCCCCGGTGATACCGCGGGAGCGGTCCGACGCCAGGAACACGTAGCTCCAGGCGTGGTCGGCGGCGGTGAGCGCGACCTGCAGGGGCACCCGGGCGGCCAGCTCGGCCGCGCGCCCGGGGGTGTCGCCCAGGCTGCGGTCGGCGGTACCCAGGCTGGCCGGTCCGCGCAGGTCGGTGCCCAGCGTCCCGCCGGGGGCCACGGCGTTGACCCGGACCTCGGGGGCCAGGTCGTGGGCGAGGGCGGTGACCAGCCCGCGGACGGCGAACTTCGAGGCCAGGTACAGCACGCCACCCCGGCCGGGGTGGTAGGACGACGTCGACTCGGTCAGCAGGACCACCCCGTTGCCGGCGGCCTGCAGGTGCGGGAGCGCGGCCTGCACCGAGCGCAGGTGGGACAGCACGTTGGTGTGGAAGACCTCGTCGAAGGCGGACTCGAGCAGGCCGGGGTCCAGGTCGACCACCGACCGGTAGAAGTCGAAGATGCCGACGCAGTTGACCAGCAGGTCCAGCCCGCCGAAGGCCTCCACCGCCGCGGCGACGGCGGCCTCGTTCGCCCCCTGGGAGGTGGCATCGCCCGCGGTGACCGGGACGTCGGGCTGCTCGGTCCGCAGCGCCCGGCACTTGTCCGGATCGCGCTCCAGGACGGCGACCCGGGCGCCTTCTGCCAGGAAGGTGTCGACCACCGCCCGCCCGATGCCCGACCCGGCGCCCACGACCAGGGCACGGCGTCCTTCGAGCCACCCGCCGGTCACTGGCTGCCGCCCTCGACGGTCTCGGGTCCCCCGCCCTCGCGGACCGAGCCGTCGGTCACGACGCCGCCGGTGGACTCGGGGATCAACGGCCCGAAGGGGTTGCCGATCATCGCCGAGAAGGTGGCGGTGTTCTGCCAGGTCAGCGCCTCCACCTGCATGGGGTCCAGGGCGACCCACTGGCCCGACTTGGGCGACTCGACCAGCAGGCGGGAACCGTTCCTGGTGTCCACCCGGCGCACCCGGACCTCGGCGAACTCGTTGGCGATCGTCAGCGGCTCGCCCCGGGCGCCGGCCACCAGTGCGGCGTGCTCGGCGGCGGCCCGGCGGGCGGCTGAGGCGTCGACGTCCTCGCCCTCCCAGGAGAGCGGCTCGCGGGGCGCGGTCACAGGAAGATCGCCAGGTTCTGCATCCGCATGACCGAGTCGTCGACCAGGATCACCCGCCGGGCGAGCTTCCAGTGCCCGTCGACCAGCCGCAGCAGGTCCTCGCGGCCAGCCGAGATGAAGGACCCCTCGCGCACGTCACCGCGGTTGCGGAACAGCAGCGTGGCCGACTCCACCACCAGGTGGTCGGCGTCGTCGGTGGCGAACGTGCGCACGTTGGAGAGGTGGTGCCGCAGCCGGGACGGCGGGTCCTCGGTCCAGGCGTGCTCGGTGAGGAAGCGGGCCACCCGGCGGGACAAGGAGTACTTGTCCTCGTCGAAGTGCGCCATGCCGCGCGCGGTGTCGTAGCCCGCGCCCAGGGCCGTGGTGACCCGGACCGGCATCAGGTAGTGCACGTCCTCGGTGATCAGCTCCAGCCAGTCCTCGTAGGCCTGGGCGTCCAGCAGCCAGGCCTCGTCGACCAGCCAGTGGTGGGCCTGCAGGTGCCGGGGGTCGTCGAAGGGCAGGCTGGCGCCCACCCGCTGCACGCGGGAGGCGTGCCGGCCGAGGACGGACTGCTCGCTGAGGGTCTGTGCGTCGTCGCCGGTCGGGTTGCCGGCCGGCACCGGGTGCGGGTCGGTGATCGCGGTGACGGCCGCGCTCGGCGGGGCCTGCGGCAGGTCGGTGCTCATGCCTGCGCCACCGCCCCGCCGGGCAGCTCCGCGTCGTTCGCGCTGGGCGAGGTGCGACCCGCCGCGTCCTGGGCCCCGGCCCCGGGTCCGCCCACGGTGAGCGTCGCCGCCTGCACCGGCGGCTTCTCCAGGTCGTCGGCCCAGCGGTTGAGCAGGGCACGCTGGTTGTGCTCGGAGTACCCGGTGCGGGCCTCGCCCGGGCCGTGGAAGGCGTCGGGCCCCAGCGGCGGGACCACCGGCTCGTCGTCCTCGAGGATGCCCATCCGGCTGTTGAGCAGCAGCCGCCGGGCCATCGAGCCGGCCGCGGTGTTGGTCAGGGAGACCCAGTTCTCCACGTCGTCCTGCTCGAACATGCCGGTCGAGCCGAAGCACATCAGGTAGGCCTTGTAGCTCAGCGCCTTGAACTCCTCCGGGGCCTCCGCGTCGACGGCGAACCAGGACAGCACTTCGGTCTCGTCCTCGCTGATCGGCTGCCACTGGCGGATGGAGATGAACGGCAGCACGTCGTCGGACTCCCCCACCCGCGGCCAGTTGTGCACGAAGGAGAGGTTCGGGTAGATCGACGCGGCGCTGATCATGAAGCCGTCGTCGCCGATCACCTTGAGCTGGTCGTCGGTGAACTGCTCCTTCATCCGGTCGACCATCTCCTGCGGGTAGCCGACGTAGCGCAGCCGCTCGTCCAGGTCGCCGTCGGGCAACTTGTAGGTGGTGCCGCCGCCGGCCCCGGCCCAGTAGGTGGCGCCGTCCTTGCGCTTCTCCGCCTTGGGCTCGCGGAACAGCCCGATCTCCACGACCGACGTGTGGGTCTGGGGCGTGTGGTACATGTCGCCGGCGAAGTTCTCGGCGCCAATCTTCCAGTTGGCCTTGACCCGCCAGCGCTGCGGACCGCGCAGCTCGATGCCGCTCGCCGACTGCTTGGTGTAGTAGTCGAGGTAGAAGCGGAAGTCGCCGAGGAACTCCTCCAGCGGGGGCGCATCCGGGTCCATGGACAGGAAGATCATCCCGTTGTAGGTGGCCAGGCTCGGCGCCGGCAGCAGCCGCTGGCCCTTGCGCTGGAAGCCGGCCTCGCCGCCGTAGGCGTCCTTGTGGAACGGCAGGCCGACGATGCGGCCGTCGTTGCGGTAGGACCAGCCGTGGTACGGGCAGCGGAAGTGGCTGGCGTTGCCGACCTCGGCGCGGCACACCTGCATGCCGCGGTGCAGGCACATGTTGAAGTGGGCGCGGACCTCGCCCTGCTCGTCCCGGGTGAGGATGAAGGAGTCCTCGAGCACCCGGCGGACGACGTAGTCACCGGGCTGGGCGATCTCGGACTCGTGGCCGACGAAGACCCAGGCGCGGGAGAAGACGCGCTCCTTCTCCAGCTCGAAGATCTCCCGGTCGTTGTAGACGTGCGCCGGGATCATGCCGCGCCGCACGTCGGCCAGCACGGTGGTCTGGTCCGCCATCGTTGACTCCCCCTCGTTCCTTCTGTCTAACAGAACTATTCTCTTCCTAGTAGAGACCAGACCGCCCGGTCCGTCAACCGTCACTCCAGGACGACGGTGACCGCCTTGGTCTCGGTGTAGGAGAGGAGCTCGTCGACGGACTCCTCCCGCCCGACGCCGGAGGCCTTGACCCCGCCGAAGGGCAGCCCCCAGTAGTGCCGGGAGGAGCCGTTGACCCACACGTAGCCGGCCTGCAGCGCGGCGGCCATCCGGTGTGCCCGGGTGACGTCAGAGGTGAAGACGCCGGCGGTCAGGCCGTACTCGGTCCGGTTGGCGATCGCCACGGCCTCGTCCTCGTCGCGGAAGGTGAGCACCGACAGCACGGGGCCGAACACCTCCTCGACGGCAGCGGGGTTGTCCGCCGTCATCGGGCCCAGCACGGTCGGGGCGACGTACCAGCCCTCCGCACCCACGGTGTCCGGTCGACCGCCGCCGACCAGGACGGGCGCCCCGGCGGCGGTGGCCGCCGCGATGGCCCGCATCGACTTCTCGTACTGCCCACGGTCGACCACGGGCCCCATCTGCGTGCCGGCCTCGAGCGGGTGGCCGACCCGGATGGCCCGGACCTGCTCGACCACCGAGGCGAGCACCTCGTCGGCGATCGTCTCGTGCAGCAGCAGGCGACTGGTGGACCCGCAGGACTGCCCGGCCGTCGCCGTGAAGTTCATCCCGAACACCGCGGCGTCGGCTGCCTTCGCCAGGTCGGCATCGGGCATGACCACCAGGGCGTTCTTCCCGCCGAGCTCCAGCGTGACGTGCTTGACCCCGTGCTCGGCGGCCTGCCGCTGGATCAACCGGCCGGTCGGCTCCGCGCCGATGAACCCGATCCGGCGGATCAACGGATGGGCCACCAGCGCCGCACCGGTCGTCGCCCCCCGGCCGCTGACCACGCCGCACAGGTCCGGCCCGAACACGTCGGCGGCGAGCTCGGCCATCCGCAGGGCCGACAGCGGGGTCTGGTCGGGCGCCTTGAGGACGACGGCATTGCCGGCCACCAACGGGGCCGCCACCTTGCCGGCCGCGAAGAACAGCGGGTGGTTGAACGGGACGATGCGACCCACCACGCCGTATGGCTCCTGCGTGGAGTAGTGCAGGTTGCCCGACAGCGGGTAGGTCGACCCGCCGAGGGACAGCGCATGGTCGGCCATGATCTCCAGCAGCGTGGCGGCGGCCCCGACGTCGGCCTGCATGACCGGCAGCGGGAACCCGGCGTCCAGCGCGTCCAGGGTGGCCAGCTCGTCGGTGTGCTCCCGGAGCAGCGTGGCGAACTCCCGCACCTTGCCGGCCCGCGCCCGGGCCGGGACCCGGGCCCATGCCCGCTGGGCCTCCCCGGCCGCGCGGACCACGGTGTCGACCTCGGCGGCCGAGCAGTCGGGGGCGTCCGTCATCGTCCGGCCCGTCGTCGGGTCCTCGACGTCGTACCGGGCGGCCGTCGGCACCGCCCGCCCGCCGAGTTGGATGTCGAGGCCACGGTCCAGTGCGGTCCTGGCTGTCTGCAGATCGGTCACGAGGTCTCCTCCGTCGTCGGGCGCGGGTACGGGGTCAGCGGTGCAGGACGCCGCCGTTGACGCTCACCGTCTGGCCGGTGACCCACCGGCTGTCGTCGGAGAGCAGGAAGGCGACCACGCCGACCATGTCCGCGGGTTCGGCATCCCGGTGCAGCGCCTGCGCCGCCTGCATCGCGGTCCGCTGCTCCGGGGAGACGGTGGTGCGCGGCACCTCCGTGTAGGTGGGGCCCGGCGACAGGGAGTTGACCCTGATCGAGTCGCCGCCCAGCTCGTGCGCCATCGCGTGGGTCATGCCCGCCACCCCGCCCTTGCTGGCGATGTAGTGCAGGTATCCCGGCCGGCCCAGCCAGACCGCGTCGGAGCCCACGTTGACGATGCTCGCGCCGTGGCCGGTCCGGGCGCCCTCCCGCAGGACGGGCAGCAGCGCGCTGGTGACCAACCAGGGACCGCGCAGGTTCACCGCCATGAGCCGGTCCCACTCCTCGGTCGGGATCTCCCAGAACGGCCGCATCGTGATCGTGGAGAAGATCGCTGCGTTGTTCACCAACCCGTGGACCGCGCCGAACTGCGACGCCACGGTCTCGGCGAAGGAGGTCACCGCCGCCGGGTCGCCGACGTCGAGCGGCACGAAGGTCGCCGCACCCCCGGCGCCCACCAGGTCGGCGACGACCGCAGCGCCCTTCTCCGCGTCGAGGTCGGCCACCACGACCGTCCCCCCGTCGGCGACGATGCGCTGGGCGTAAGCCCGACCCAGGCCCTGCGCGCCCCCGGTGACGAGGACGACCCGGCCCACCAGTGGGCCCGTCACCGGGCCACCACCGAGCGGGTGCGGCCCGACGGCTCGTCGCCGGGCACGATCTCCGACTGCAGAAGCGTCAGGCACCCGGGGCAGAAGGTCTGCCGCAGGACGACGGGGCGGTCGGCGAAGTGCCCGGAGTCGGCCCGGACGGACGGTCCGGCGGTCCGCGGGTCGGACTCGCGGACGCGGGCGTCGCGCAGCGGCTGCTGCGCCACCCCGAGCGCGGCGTCGCAGTGCCGGCAGTTCACCGCTCCGGCGTCGTCCTGGACCAGGTTCTCGTCGATGTGGACGGTCATGCCGGGACCTCCTCGGCCCCGAGCCCCGCCCGGCTGCGCCGCAGCGCCGCACGGCGGGTCGTGGTGGCGTCCTCGTCGACGGCGCCCCGGTCGTCGACGACGACCCCGTACACGTCGCCGGCCCCGGCCGGGGACACCTTGTGGGCGGCCACGTCCGCGGCCACCGCGGCCGGGTCGCGGCGCAGAGGGTCGCCGTAGCCACCCCCGCCCTGCCAGTGCGTGTAGTAGACGTCGGCGGCGCCGAGGTCGGTCTCGTGGTGGGTGGGCACCAGGTCGGTGGTCCCGGCGAGCTCGTCCAGGGATGCCGGGATGCGCCCGGCGGCGAACCGCGCGTGCACGTCGGTGTTGCGCACCAGGACGTCGTGCTGGGTCCCGGCCGGCAGCCCGCCGGAGAGCCCGCCGGCCAGCGGGAGTGCCTTGCCCGGGGCCGAGACCACCAGATGCACCCCGCCGAGCGGGCTGTCGTACGGGATGAAGCAGCTGGAGGCACCGACCCCGCCGCGGAACCGGCCCGGTCCGCCCGAGTCGGGCTCCTCCCGGCGCCAGAGGTAGAGCATCGGGAAGGCGAACTCGTTCATCTCGACGTCGGCGACCCGGCCCATGGGGATGCAGGCCAACCCGCCGGTGTCGACCCCGTCGGAGTCCGACCGGGCACCCAGGCCGCCGGCCATGGAGTCGCAGAGCATGGTCACGAAGCCACCGCCGCGCTGGTCGACCCCGGCGAGCAGCGCGAAGTCCCAGGTGCCGCAGCAGACGCTCATCAGGCGCTTGCGGTGCTCGGGGTGGGTGTCGAGCATGCCCGCGAGGCACTCGGTCGCGACGTTGGTGGTGGCCCACCCCGAGGCGACCGACGCCTTGCCGATGCCGGCCGGGAAGGTGCAGTTGTTGATCGTCCCGGGCTCGCTGATGATCTCGATGCACCGGTAGATGCCGCCGCAGGCCCACGGGATGTCCCCGCACACCATGGTCAGCAGCACGGGCATGATGCCCCCGCGCAACCCGGCGAACGTGCAGTTGATCAACCCGTCCACCTGCGGGTCGGTGCCGGTGAAGTCGAAGACGAGCCGGTCGTCGGTCTTGGTCAGCGTCAGCACGATCCGGTAGATGCCGCGGTCGCCGGAGCGCGCGGAGTCCTGGTGGGCCACGGAGCTCCACGAGCCGTCCGGGATCTCCCGGAGCTTGGCCCGTAGTCGCTGCTCGGCGTCGTCCATGGTCCGGCGCATCACGGCCTTGACGACGTCCGCGCCGTACTTGTCGCACAGCGCCCGCAGCCGCTCGTGCGCGACGTTGTTGGCGCCGATCTTGGCCCGCAGATCCAGCGCGACGAGCTTGGGCACCCGGGAGCGACGCAGCCAGACGTCCTCGATGTCCTGGCGGATCTCCCCGCCCTCCACGATCTTGACCGGTGGCGTCGGGAGGGATTCCCAGAAGACGTCGGTCGCCCCCACCGACCAGCTGCCGGGCGAGACGCCCCCGAGGTCGACCTGGTGGGCGACGGCGCCGGTCCAGCAGAAGAGCTCGCCGTCCACGAACAGCGGCGCGAACAGGCTCGTGTCGTTCTGGTGCAGCCCGCCGCCGACCCATGGGTCGTTGCACAGGAACATGTCTCCGGGGGCGATGCCCGGCCGGGCACACCGGTTGCGGAGCGTCCAGTTGGCAGCCATGTCCAGCGACGCGGCCAGCTCGGTGTTGTACAGACCGACCTGGACGACGTCACCGACCTCGTCCATGATCGCGGCGTCGAAGTCGTTGCAGTCGGTCACCACGACCGACCCCGACATGCGCTTGAGGGCCTCCCCCATCTCCTCGGTGATCGAGGTGAGGCGGTGCCGGACGACCTCGTAGGTCAGCGGGTCGAGGGCGTCGACCACCGACCTGTCGACGTCGTGCAGCCGGACGGAGTCCCCGACGATGCGGCGGGTCTCCTCCGGGGTGGTGGGGAGGTTGGCGAACTTCTCGGAACCGGCGACGGGGATGACGGGCACGTCAGCTGTCCTCTCAGGCCTGGGTGTAGCGGATGACGAGGTTGCCGAGCCGGTCGACCCGGCCGACGCAGCCCTCGGGCAGGGCGACGGTGGTGGTGGGGGCCTCCACGACGGCGGGGCCCTTGATCTCGTGGCCCTCGGCGAGGTGCCGGTAGTCGTAGATGTCGGCGTCCTGCCAGCCGCGTCGGGCGTCGAGGAACACCCGGCGGCTGGTGACCGGACGGGCGTCGCCGTCCGCCGGGCCGACCGGGGTGAGCCGGGGACGGATCGGCAGCACGCCGACCGCCCGGGTCCGGTAGGTGATCAGCTGCAGGCCGGCCTCGGCGAAGCCGGAGCCCTTGCCGTAGAGCTGCTCGTACCGGTCGCTGAAGGCCGCGCCGACGCCGGCCAGGCCGGCCTCGTCGAGGTCGCCGACCGGGACCGGCGTCGCCACCTCGGCGAGCTGCATCGTGTAGCGCAGGTCGGCCTCGGACCGGTATTCCACGTCGGCGAACCGGAGCTGCTGGGCGGCGAGCCGCCCGTCCAGCTCCGAGCGCAGCTGCTGGAAGGCACCGTTGAACTCGGCCGGGTCGGGCGGGAAGTTCGTCGGGGACGACAGCTCGGCGGTCAGCACGATGTCCGAGGCCGCGAGCCCGTAGGCGGAGAACACCGCGGCGGTCGGCCCGAGGGGGACGACGACCTCGCCGATCTCCAGGTCGGCGGCGTAGCTGGCGCAGTGCATGGGTCCGGCCCCGCCGAACGCGTAGAGGACGAAGTCGCGGGGGTCCTGCCCCGACGTCACGACGACCTTGCGGACCAGGTCGGCGGTCTGGGCGTTCTGGATCGCGTAGATCGCTGCGCACGCCTCGTCCACGGTCAGGCCGAGCGGTTCGGCGATCTTCGCCCGGACGGCCTCGGCGGCCAGCTCGACGGAGAGCTGCTTGCGACCGCCGAGGAAGTTGTCCGGGTTGACGATCCCCAGCAGGAGGTCGACGTCGGTCACCGTCGGCTCCGTGCCGCCCTCGCCGTAGCAGGCCGGCCCGGGGCGGGCCCCGGCGCTGCGCGGTCCGACGTGCAGGTTGCCGCCGGCGTCGACCCAGGCGATCGCACCCCCGCCGGCACCGATGGTGTGCACGTCGACCATCGGCACGTTGACCTGGTACTGGTTCAGCACCGTGCTCGTGGTGGAGACCGCCTCGCCGTCGACGACCAGGCCGGCCAGGAACGTCGTCCCGCCCATGTCGGTGGAGATCACGTTGCGGTGCCCGAGCTCGTCGGCGAGCCGGGTGCAGCCCACGACCCCACCGGTGAGCACCGAGCCGATGGTGGTGATGGCCCGGGACGGCGCGTCAGCGGAATCGACGCAGCCGCCCGAGCCCTGCATCACCAGGAGAGAGCCGCTGAACCCGCGCCTGCGGAGCTCGACCTCCAGCGGGCGCAGGTAGTCCCGCAACCTCGGCCCGACCTGGGTGTTCATGATCGTGGTGGCGCTGCGGGCGTACTCCCGGATGCGCGGGCTGACGTCGCTGGACAGCGCCACGTACAGGCCCGGGACCTCCTCGGCCACGATCTCCCCGACGCGCTGCTCGTGTGCCGGGTTGCGGAAGCTCCACAGCAGGCTGACCGCGATGGCCTCGGCACCGGCGGCGACGAGTTCCCGGACCGCGGTGCGGGTGCCCTGCTCGTCCAGCTCGACGACCACGGAACCCTTGTGGTCGATCCGCTCGTCGATCTCCCGGATCAGCTGCGGGGGCACGAGCGGCCGCGGCTTGTCGGTGCGGACCATGTCCTGCACCTGGTCCGAGCCCAGCCCGGCGTAGCGGCCCTCCAGGTTCATGATCGCGATGGAGTCGCCGTGACCGCGGGTGGTCAGGAAACCGACCGTCGCGACGTCCCCGGTGACCAGCGCGTTCAGCGTCGAGGTCGTGCCGTGGACGATGTAGTGGGTGTCGGCGAGCAGCGCACCGGTCGCCACGCCGAGCTCGGCGGACAGCTCGTCGAGAACGGTCAGGAACCCGCGCGCGAAGTCAGGCGGCGTGGACGGCGTCTTGACGCCCGCCACCCGTCCTCCCTCGTCCGCAACGAAGGCATCGGTGAAGGTGCCGCCGATGTCGATGCCGATCACGTAGGCCATGTCGCCTCCTGGGCGCGTCCGGGTGCACCGCGCCCAGGTGGTCGAGGGGCAGTGGAGATGTGATGGGGACCACTGGAGCAAACACCCCAGGTGCTCTGCTGTCCAGTAACTGATTCCTGTTAGCAGAACGCTAGGAGCTGGGCAGGATGAATATCAGCCAGGTGATCACCGGGGCGGTGACGACCATGGCCAAGCCCCAGATGAGCATCGTGCGGAAGAGCGGGCCCCGGTCGGCCTCCGGTGCGTTCGCCAGCGTCAGCGCGCCGACCGAGGAGAACGGCGTGGAGTCCACGACCGTGGCCGAGATCGCCAGCGCGATCACCATCGACGTCACCCCGACCTCGCCCTGGACCAAGAACGGCACGGCCAGCGGGATCAGCACGCCGAGCAGCCCGGCCGAGGAGGCGAACGCCGAGGTGATGGCGCCGACGAGGCAGAGCAGGAACGCCGTCAGCAGCGGGTTGCCCAACCCGGCGATGCCGTTGCCGACCACGTCGATGGTCCCGTAGCGCTGCAGGGCGCCCACGAAGGTGACGACACCGCAGATCAGCAGCACCACCGACCAGACGATCCGTCGGTCGGCCTGCTCGAAACGGGACGGGAACATCAGGTGCAGCAGGGCGGCCGCGATGAGGGCGAGGAACCCGATCTCCAGGTCGAAGACCAGGGCGCCCACCGCGACACCCAGGATGACGACCAACGTGATCACCTGGTCCAGCCGCAGCGCGGTCTTCACCGGGGCCACGTGCGGCGCGCGGGTGGTGGTGTGCGTCCCGCCGGTCGCGGTCTCGCCGGCCGCGGTCTCGTCGGCGCCGACGCCGGCGACCACCGGGTCCTCGACCCTCGGCTGCGTGCGAGCCTGCAGGTCACCGGCCGAGGCGACCCGGTCCCGACCCTCGCGGATCAGGGTCCGGCCGCCGAAGATCAGGTAGATCACCACGGCCAGGCCGACGTTGTAGGCCGCGTTGCCGAAGAACAGCTCGGCGGCCGAGACCCGCAGCCCGTTGGCCTCGGCCACCTGCCGGACGATGATCGCCAGGCCGTTGAGCGGGGAGAAGTTCCCCAGGCACGACCCGTGCATCACCATCAGCGCGGCCATCCGCCGGTCCACGCCGTAGCGCTCGCCCAGCCGCAGGCACAGCGGGGCCAGCATGGCGACCCCGGCCGGGCCCAGTGCGCCGGCGAGGGTGGGGATAGCGGAGAACACGAAGATCAACCACGGCACCAGCGCCGGCCGGTCGCCGAGCAGGCCGATGGCCCGGTCGACCAACCACTCCAGGGTGCCGTTGACCGCCGCCAGCCCGAACAGGTAGGTCACCCCGACCAGCAGCACGAACAGGTCGGGCGGGAACCCGGCGAGCAGCTCGTCGACGGTCTCGTTCGCCACGAGGGTCCCGATGAAGAACGTGGCGATGAGGGCGAGCGCGCCGATGTTGACCGGCCGCAGGGTCCCGATCACGAAGACCAGGACCAGTGCGGCGATGCCTATGACGTGGATGGACACGGTTCTCCCAGCCGGGCGGGATGACGGGGAGGGTGATCCCGTCGTCGGTGACGGAGGTGCGGACCGCATTTCTCTGCGGTGCAGAGTCCCTTTCTGGCATAGTCCCCGGGAGCGTGTCAACCGTCACAGCTCAACCCCTGGAGGTCCCGTGCCCGAGCAGCACCCCCCGCGCACCGGAAGCGACCTGGTCGTCGAGTGCCTGCACACCGAGGGCGTCGACCTGGTGGCCGGCGTCCCCGGCACCACCGTCATGGACCTGATCGACTCCCTGGCCCGCCAGTCCGACATCCGGTTCGTGCACACCCGGCACGAGCAGGTCGCCGGGTTCCTCGCCGACGGCGTCTCGCGGGCCGGCGGGCTGGGCGTGGCCCTGGTCTCCCGCGGCCCCGGGGCGGCCAACGCCGCCATCGCCGTGCACAACGCCTACGACGAATCGGTGCCCTTCCTCCTGCTGGTCGGCCAGGTCCCCGGGTCCATCACCGAGCGGCGGTCCTTCGAGGAGATGGACGTCGTGGCCACCTTCACCCCGATGAGCAAGTGGGCCGTCGAGGTGCACCGGGCCGACCGCATCCCTGAGCTTCTGCAGCGCGCGATCCGGACCGCGGTCACCGGCCGCCCCGGCCCGGTCGTGGTCTCCCTGCCGCTGGACGTGCTGCAGGCCGAGGTCCCGCCCGATGTGGTCCCCGCCCGCCGGGTACGGACCTTCCCCCCGGGTCCCGCGCCGGACGCCGTCGCCGCCGCCGTGCGGGTGCTCGGCGAGGCGGAGCGTCCGGCCCTCCTCGTCGGCGGTGGCGGGGCCGGTCGCTCCGCGGAGCTGACCCGGTTGGCCGACCGGCTCGGGGCGCCGCTGGTGACGACGTGGCTGCGGCAGTCCACGGTGTCGCACGAGGACCCCGCGTTCCTCGGCGCCCTGGGCTACGGGGCGCACGACGTCACCGAGGAGGTGGTCCGCGCTGCCGACGTGCTGCTGGCCGTGGGCTGCCGGTTCTCGGAGTTCAGCACCAAGCGGTGGACCCTCGTTCAGCCGGGCACCCGGATCGTGCACGTCGACGTCGACCCGGTGGAGCTCGGCCGGGTCCACCTGCCGGCGGTCGGCCTGGTCGCCGATGCCGGCCTGGCGGCCGCCGCACTGGCCGACGCGCTGCCCGAGCCCCCGGTGGGACGCCGGGACCGGGTCGCCGAACTCCGGCAGCGATACCTGGCGGCCACCTCGCTGGACTCCCCCGCCCTGGCCGGCGACGACCCGGCCGGCAAGGTGAGCAGCACCGCCGTCGTCCAGGCGCTGCAGGCCGTCGTCGACCGCGAGGGGACGCTCCTGGTGCAGGACGCGCCCAGTTTCGGCCCGTGGAGCCACCGCTACCTGCGGCTGCCCCGGCCCGGTAGCTTCTCGGGCTCGGCCGGCGGGGCGATGGCCTGGGGCTTCCCCGCCGGGCTGGGCATGGCCCTGGCGCGCCCGGACCTGCGCGTGGTCACCGTGAGCGGGGACGGCAGCTTCTGGATGGTGGCCCAGGACCTGGAGACCGCCGTCCGGGAGCGGATCCCGACGGTGAATGTGGTCGTCAACAACGACGCCTACGGCAACACCCGCGACCGGCAGCGGTCCGCGCACGGCGGCCGCTACCTGGGCGTCTTCTACGGCAACCCCGACTTCGCCGGGTTCGCCCGGTCGCTGGGGGCCTTCGGCGCCCGGGCGACGACCGACGACGAGGTGGGCCCTGCCATCCAGGCCGCCCTCGACCAGGACCTGCCCGCCGTGGTCGAGGTGGTGCAGGACCAGATGTACGGGCTGCCCCCGGGTCTCCTCCCCCCGGCCGCGCGGTGAGCCGGCCACAGGCGCAGCGCCCGACCCCGCCACGCTGGCGCACGGCGTTGGTGGTGTGGGCGGGCCTGTTCCCGTTCTCGGTGGTCTACGGCCTGTGGGTGGCACCCGCACTCGCCCACCTGCCGGTCGTCCTGCAGTCCCTGGTCAGCAGCGCCGTGCTCGTGCCCCTCGCCGTCTTCGTCGGCATCCCGACCGTCACCGCGATCCTCCGGAGGTTCTCGTGACCCGTCCGTCGTTCACCCTCGCCGTGCAGGCCTACGACCGCTTCCAGCCGCTGTTCGACGGGCGGGTGCAGGTGGGTGGCGCCCGGCTCAACTGCCTGGACCTGCCGGTGGAGGAGACGTTCCACCGCATGGTCGCCCACGGGGAGTTCGACGTCGCCGAGCTCTCGCTGTCGACCTACGTGCTCACGCTGTCCCGCGGGGCGCCCTTCCTCGCCGTCCCGGTGTTCCCCTCCCGGGCGTTCCGGCACAGCGCGGTGTACGTGCCCGAGGGGTCCTCGGTCACCGACCCCGCCGAGCTGGTCGGTGGCGTGGTGGGCGTGCCGGAGTACCAGATCACCGCCGCGGTGTGGGTGCGCGGCATCCTCGCCGAGCACCACGGGCTGCCGGTGACCTCGGTGCGGTACCGGACCGGCGGGTTGGACGCGCCCGGCCGGGTGGAGAAGGTCGCCCTCGACCTGCCCGCCGACGTCGAGATCACCCCGATCGGGCCCGGGCAGACGTTGTCCCGGATGCTCGCCGACGGGGAGCTGGACGCGGTGTACAGCGCCCGCAATCCCGGGACGCTGGGGGCCGGTGTCCGCCGGCTCTACCGCGATGCCCCGGCCATCGAGTCGGCCTACTTCGCGCGCACGGGCATCTTCCCGACCATGCACGTGCTCGTCGTCCGGCGCGACGTGCACGAGCAACATCCCTGGCTGGCCCGCGAGCTGGTCAAGGCCTGCGAGCAGGCCAAGGCGGTCGGGCTGTCCGGGATCGGGGAGACCGCGGCCCTGCCCTACGCCCTGCCCTGGCTGTGGGCCGAGGCCGAGCGCACCCGCGCGGTGCTGGGCGAGGACTGGTGGCCCTACGGCCTCGAGCGGAACCGGGCCACGCTGGAGACCTTCCTCCGGTACTCCCACGAGCAAGGTCTCGCCGACCGCCGGTACGAGCCCGAGGAGCTCTTCGCCCCGTCGTCGCTGACGTCCGTCGTGGTCTGACCGGTCAGCAGCTGGGCACCACCGGGAGTCCGCGGGAGACCGCACCGAGCCAGGCGCCGAACAGCGGCAGGCTCTCGACCTGGCCGGTGACGTGCTCGGCGGGCAGCAGGTCCAGCCGGGTGGTGGCCCCGGCGGCGCACCAGGTCGCGTGGAGGTCCTGCGCCTGGCCCAGCGCGACGATCTCGTCGGCCGCGGCGTGCGACTGGTAGATCGGCACGGTCGGCACCGGCCGGGTGGCCAGGTCGTTCTCGGAGATCACCGCGGCGATGTCGGGCTCGGCGAGGAGCTGCTCCAGGGTCGACCCGTCGGCGGTGTAGTCCGCGACCGAGGTGAAGGCGGTGCTCAGCGTGCCTGCGCCGCCCACGCACTCGCCCCGCAGCTGGGCCACGACCTGCTGGCCGCGCGCGTTCAGGCGCTCGTCCAGCCGGATGGCGTCGGGGTAGGCGGCGTCCAGACCGATGACGCCGAGGAGGCCGAAGTAGGCGGCCGGGCCGCCGTCCAGGCCCTGCGCGAGGGCGCCCAGGTCGGCCGGCACGCCGCCGACCGCGGCGCCCTCGACGGCAAGGTCGGGGGCGTAGTCCGGGGCAAGCGACGCGGCCCAGGCCGCGCCGCCGCCGCCCTGCGAGTAGCCCTGCAGCAGAACCGGGGAGTCGTCGGTGCTGCGCGCGCCGGGCACGGCCGAGACCGCGCGGGCCAGGTCGAGGACGGCGTGCGCCATGGCCGGCCCGGTCGTGTAGGTCGGCGACCCACCGTTCAGGTAGCCGTCGTAGTCGGTGACGGCGACGGTCCAGCCCTGCGCCAGCCCGGCGGCCACCGAGCCGAGCTCGTACTCGGTGCCGGCGACGAACTGCTTGCTCGGGGCGCACTGCGGACCCAGCCCCTGGGTGCCCGGCGCGATGGTCAGCACGGTCCCCGCCTGGGCGGACAGGGTGGGCGTGAAGACCGTGCCCGACACGACCTGCGGCTCACCGGTGGCCGAGGTCGAGGTGTAGAGCACGGTCTGGGCGGTGAACGGCAGCACCCCGGCCAGCGGGACGGCAGCCGGGCGGCTGCGCAGCAGCGTGCCGGGCTCACCCGTCGCCGCGGGCGGGTCGTAGAACGGGTCGGTCGCCGTCGTGGGCGCGGGGACGGCGGTGGCCGGGGTCAGGTCCGCGACCTCGGGTGCGGCCTGCGCCGGCGCGGCGCCGACGGCGAGAGCACCTGCGGTGAGGACGGCGAGGGTGAGGCGACGGGACATCAGGCGACTCCGGTGTCGTGGCTGTGACTGTCGTACACACCAACGAGATGCGGGGGCTCAGGTCACGCGAGCGCGTCGACCAGCCGGTCGAGGAAGGCCAGCTGGCCCTTCACGAGCTTGGTGCGGGCGGTGGCCAGGTCGAACCAGCCGGCCCGGTCGACCTCGGGGAACTGCTGCACCCGACCCGACCTTGGTGGCCACTCCAGGTCGAAGGTGTTGCTCACGACGGCGTCGGCGTCCAGGTCACCCTCGGCGGCCCACACGGTGAGCGTCTTGGACCCCTTCACGACCCCCAGGGGGATGAGCTCGGCCGGCGACGCGGAGCCGATCTCCTCGGCGAACTCCCGGCGCGCGGCCGTGAGCGCGTCCTCCTCTGGACCGTGCTCGCCCTTGGGGATCGACCAGGCGTGCTCGTCCTTGCGGGCCCAGAACGGACCGCCCATGTGGCCCAGCAGCACCTGCAGCTCGGGTTCGCGGCGGAACAGCAGGATCCCGGAGCTCAGTCGTGGCACCGGGCGATCCTCCCCCGATGAGTTCCCGGGGGCCGGGCAGTCTCCCCGGCATGACGCACACCCTGGACGCCCCCGGCGCGACGTTGTCCTACGAGGTGCTGGGCACCGGCCCGGTGCTCGCCCTGATCGGGCACCCGATGCCCGCCGACGGGTTCCGGGCCCTGGCGGCCGAGCTCGCCGCCGACCACACCGTCGTGCTGCACGACCCGCGCGGGACCGGGGCCAGCACGATGACCGACCCGACCCAGCCACCGGACCCCGACGTCCTGGCCGACGACCTGTCCCGGGTGATCGCCGCCGTCACCGACGGACCGGCCGACGTGTTCGGCTCCAGCGGCGGCGGGATCACCGCGCTGGCGCTGGCTGCAGCCCACCCGGAGCAGGTCCGGACGGTGGTGGCGCACGAGCCACCACTCGTGGAGTACCTGCCCGACGCCGAGGTCCACCGGGCGAACGGGGCCGCGGTGCAGCAGGCCTACCGAGAGCAGGGGCTGTTCGCGGCGATGGGCCTGTTCGCCGCCCAGGCGGGGTTCGCCCCGGACCCGGACGCCCCGGCGCCGCCCCCGCCGTCCGAGGGCGACCAGCGCGCGATGACCCGACTGGTGCTGGGTCTGCAGACGGTCACCGGGTACCGGGTGGACGGCGCAGCCCTGCCCGCGGGGCGGGTCTCGATCGGCCTGGGTGAGCACAGCGGGGCGGCGCTCACCGGCCGCACCTCGACCGCCGTCGCCGAGGCGTTGGGACTGCCGCTGGTCGGCTTCCCGGGCGGGCACGCCGGGTTCGCCCCGGAGCAGGGCGGCGACCCCGCGGCCTTCGCCGCCGTCCTCAGGTCGTCACTGGGCGGGTGACCAGCCCAGCGCCGGGCCGAGGTGCGTGGCCATGTCGGTGAGGATCTGCACGTAGTCCTCGTGGTCGAAGCTGAACGGCAGCGCGAAGGCGACCTCGGTGACCTGCTGGAACCCGGCGTGGGCGTGCAGCTGCTCGGCGATCTGCTCCGACGTCCCCACGATGTCCGGGGCGAAGAGCAGCTTGCCCGGACCCTGCGGCTGCCGGGTGCGCGGCAACCGGGCCGCGGCGTAGTCGGCGTACTTCTCGCGCTGCGCCGCGGTCGCGGTGTCGGTCGGGATCACGACCAGGCCCTGCGACACCCGGCCCTCGGGGAACACCTCGCGGTAGGCCTCGATCTGGGCACCCTGCACCCCGGCGAAGTCGGCGGTCTCGGCGCCGGTGAGCACGCTGGACGTCAGCAGGTTCAGCCGCTGCTCGGCCGCCCACGCGGCCGAGCGGAAGCTGCCCGCGCCGTACCAGACCCGGTCGCGCAGGCCGGGGCTGTGCGGCTGGACCCGGTCGGAGAACACCTCGATGCCCTGGGTGCCGGCGGTGGCCACGGCCTCGCCGCCGACCATGCGGAGGAACCGGGTGACCCGCTCGTAGGTGAAGTCCTCGACGGTGTCCGGGTACAGGGCGTGCTTGACGTCGTCCCACCGCATGGGCTGGCTGACGCTCACACCGGGGTTGATCCGCCCGCCCGAGAGCAGGTCGACGGTGGCGAGGTCCTCGGCCAGCCGCAGCGGGTTCTCCCACGCCAGCGGCGTGACCGCCGTCCCCAGCTCGATGCGCGAGGTGCGCTGCGACGCCGCGGCCATGATCGCCACCGGGCTCGAGACGCCGAACTGCAGGTGCCGGTGGCGCAGCCAGGCGGAGTCGAAGCCGAGCTCCTCGCCGAGCTGGATCTGGGTCAGCAGCGCCTCCATCCCGGGGCGCGGGTCGTCGCCGTCGAAGACGCCGATGGTGAGGAAGCCGAGCTTCTGCAGGGGCACGTCGGACGTGGGCACGACCGGACAACCCACCCGCGCCCCCGCGCGTTCCCGACAGGATGGGTGTCCCCGCGCCCGATGACCTGGAGGTCCCCCGTGGAGCTGTTCCCCCCGATCCCCTACGCCGGCTGGTCGGACACCCTGGCCACCGTGCACCGGGTCGCCCAGGTGGTCGGCCGGGTGCGGCTGCTGGCCAGCCCGCGGCGCAACCACTGGTGGAACGTGCCCTTCCACGTCACCGGCCGCGGCATCACCACCCGGCCGATGGGCCTGGACCCGACGTTCACCATCGACCTGGACCTGCTCGACCACCGGCTGGACGTCACCACGGTCGAGGGACGACGGGTGTCGACGCCGTTGCCGGGCCGGTCGGTCGCGCAGGTGCACGCCGACCTGGTGCGGGCCCTGGCCGACCTCGGGATCGACGTCGACATCACCGACGCCCGACCCTTCGACCTGCCCGACGCCGCCCGGCCCTTCGCCGCCGACACCGAGCACGCCTCGTGGGACCCGGTGGCCGTCACCCGCTACTGGCAGGTGCTCAGCCAGGTGAACCTGGTGCTGGAGGAGTTCGCCGGCGGGTTCTCCGGCAAGACCAGCCCGGTGCACCACTTCTGGCACACCTTCGACATCGCGCTCACCCGCTTCTCCGACCGCGTCGTCCCCCAGCCCGACGCCGACCCGGTCACCCGCGAGGCCTACTCCCGCGAGGTGGTCAGCTCCGGGTTCTGGTTCGGCGACCCGAGCTACCCCGACCCGGCGTTCTACTCCTACACCGCGCCCGAGCCGGCGGGGCTGGAGACCGAACCGCTGCCCGGGGGCGCGTCCTGGCTGGCCCGCGGCGGCAGTCACCTGGCAGTGCTGCCCTACGACGTCGCCCGGACGGCGCCCGACCCTCGGGCCGCCGTCCTGGCGTTCTACGAGGCGGCCTACACCGCCGGCGCGACCCGGGCCGGCTGGGACGTCGCCGGGCTGGCCTGCACGAACGGCAGCACCGACCCGCTGCGCTGACCCCGTGGGCGCCCGGTGGGTCAGCCGCCCGCGACGGCGGTGCGGAGCTCGGCCAGGGCGGCGGTGAGCACGGCGGGGAACGGCGGCCGGCCGGGGGCGACGGCCCACTGCTCGAAGGCCACGCGGAACACGGCCACACCCGCCTCGGCGGTCAGCGCCGCCGCCGGGTCGGGGACACCGCGCTCGCGCAGCACCTCCCCCACGGCCCGGGCCATCGCCGACAGCTTCGCCAGCTCGCGCTCGGCGAGCTCGGGGTGCCCGCCGACCACGGCGGCCCGCGCCCGGGCGTCGTCGCCGAAGGAGTCGAGCAGCTGCGCACCGTCGTCGAGCCCGGCGGCGACGGCGGTCAGCGGGGCCGCGTCGGCAGGGGCGTCGCGGACCCCGGCGACGACCAGCTGCTCCAGCCGGCCGGTGCTGTCGAAGAGCACCTCGCGCTTGTCGGCGAAGTGCCGGAAGTAGGTGCGCTCGCTCAGCCCGGCGCGCTCGGCGATGTCGGCGGTCGTCGTCCGGTCGTAGCCGCGCTCGGTGTAGAGCTCCATGGCGGCCTGCTGCAGGCGCCCGCGCGCGTCCGGTGCCCAGCGACCCATGCGCTGCAGGCTACCGATGACAGCGACTGTCATGGCGGTGTAGCGTCCATGTCAGCCACTGCCATCACTCCCCGGAGGTACCTCCCATGCACGTCCTCGTCACCGGCGCGTCGGGCTGGATCGGCTCCGCGCTGGTCCCCCAGCTCCTCGCCGCCGGGCACCGGGTCACCGGCCTGGCCCGCTCCGACGCCTCCGCCGCGGCCCTCACCGCGGCCGGCGCCGACGTCCTCACCGGCTCCCTCGACGACCTCGACGGGTTGCGCGCCGCCGCCGCAGCCGCCGACGGCGTCGTCCACCTCGCCTTCCGGCACGACCTGGCCTTCTCCGGCGAGATGGGCCGGGCCGCCGCCGACGACCGGGCCGTCGTCGACGCGTTCGGCGACGCGCTGGCCGGCACCGACAAGCCCCTGGTGATCGCCTCGGGCCTGCTCGGCGTCTCCCCCGGCCGGCTGGCCACCGAGGACGACGGCCGGGTCGCCGAGGACGCCGGGTCGGCGCTGGTGAACGTCCGCCAGGACACCGCCCGGGCGACGCTGGCCCTGGCCGACCGCGGGGTGCGCAGCGTCGTCGTCCGGCTGTCGCCGACGGTGCACGGTGCCGGCGACCCGCCCGGGGCGTTCATCTCGACGCTTGCCGCCACCGCCCGCGAGCGCGGCGCGTCCCGCTACGTGGACGACGGCGCCGCGCGGTGGCCGGCCGTGCACCGGGACGACGCCGCCCGGCTGTTCCTGGTGGCCCTGGAGTCCGCACCCGCGGGCACGGTGCTGCACGCCGCGGCCGAGGAGGGCGTGGCCACCCGCGACATCGCCGCAGCGCTGGGCGAGCAGCTCGGCGTCCCGGTCGGGTCGGTGCCGGCGGCCGAGGCCGGGGAGGCGTTGGGCTGGCTGGCCCCCATGCTCGGCCTGGACAGCCCGGCGTCGTCGACCCGCACCCGCGAGCTGCTGGGCTGGACCCCGACCGGCCCGACCCTGCTCGAGGACATCGCCGCCGGCCACTACACCCGCTGACCGTCCCGACCGTGCAGTTGCCGGGGCCGCCGACCGCCCACGGACCCCGACAACTGCACAGTCACCGGGCGTCGTCCGGCCCCGGAGGCCGTGCCGCAGGATGACGGGATGCCCGACACCGCTCCCCTGTCCGCCAGTTCGCCCGGGGGCCTCGACCTCGGGACGGTGGGCCAGCTCGCCGACGCCCACCTGCTGCGCGCCCTGGCTGCCGGCGGACGGCCCTTCCACCGCACCGGCGAACAACCCGGAGTCGTCGGCGACCTGGCCGACGTCGTCCCCGCGGACGGGGTCGTGCTGCTGGACTCGCTGGACGACGGCAGCCGCACCGTCGTCCTCCAGGTCGCCGGGTCGCTGGTGCAGCTGGTCTCACGCCGGCAGCTGACGACCATCCAGGTCGTGGGCTCGGAGCTGCCCGCGGTGACCGCCCTGCTGGCGGAGATGCAGGCGGCGGTGCGGGCCGCCCGGGAGCAGCCCGGTGACCAGGTGCGCATGCGGTTGTGGGCGCACCGCGGCAACTACGCGGAGATGTCCACCCGCCCGGTCGAGGCGCCGTCCTGGGGCGAGGTGGCGGACAACTACGCGGGCGCGACCGCCGCCTCGCTGGCCCCGCTCATGGACCTCGCCGACCTGGCGGCCCGGGCTGGCCGGTTGGTGCTCTGGCACGGCGTCCCGGGCACGGGCAAGACGACGGCGGTGCGGGCGTTGAGCCGTGCCTGGTCGCCGTGGTGCGAGACGCACTACGTCGCCGACCCCGAGAAGCTGTTCGCCGATCCCGGCTACCTGCTGGAGGTCGCCGGCGTGGACGGCGGCGACGAGGACGGCGACGACCACCCGTGGCGGCTCATCGTGGCGGAGGACTGCGACGAGTACCTGCACGCCGACGCCAAGCAGCGAGCCGGGGCGTCGCTCGGGCGCCTGCTCAACCTGTGCGACGGCATCCTCGGCCACGGGCTGCAGGTCGTCGTCCTGCTCACCACCAACGAGGACGTCGGCCGCCTGCACCCCGCCATCACCCGCCCCGGTCGTTGCCTCGGGCAGACCGAGTTCCTCCCGCTGTCCGCCGGCGAGGCGGCCGACTGGCTGGGTGCGGACACCACCGCCCCCACCCGGCCGACGACCCTGGCCGAGCTGTACGCCGTCCGCGAGCAACGCCAGCTCGCCCGCGGCCGGGTCGACGCCGAACCCGGCGGCTACCTCTGACCCGACCCCCACCCCCGCCGGCTCAGCTCCAGCGGGGGTCGGGGGGCAGCCGGGGGTTGAGGAGGTGGGCGACCAGCGCCGTCCAGCCGGTCTGGTGGGTGGCGCCCAGGCCCTCGCCGGTGTCGCCGTCGAAGAACTCGCTGAACGTCGGGTGCTCGCGCCACAGCGGGGAGTCCGAGGACTCGATGCGGTCGCCGTCGGCGGGTCGGCGTCCGTCGACCGGGCGGAACAGCGCGGTCAGCCCGTTGTCGATGAGGTCGGCGGCGTCGACGAGGGTGCAGTGGTTGCCCGAGCCGGTGGGCAGCTCGATGGTGAACGAGTCGCCGTAGAAGCGGCCCAGCGTGCGCAGCTTGTCGGCCAGCAGCACGTTGACCGGGAACCACACCGGCCCGCGCCAGTTGGAGTTGCCGCCGAACAGCGCGGTGCGCGACTCCCCCGGCTCGTACTCGATGCGGGCGTCGCGGCCGCCGACCTTGGCGATGACCTCACCGGTGGACTTCGACAGCGAACGGATGCCGAAGGGCGACAGGAACTCGTCGGTGTCGAACATCCGGGTGAGGATGCGGCGCAGCCGGTCCTTGTCCACCAGCGACAGCAGCATCTTGCGGCCCTCGGGCGCCGACCGGCTGCGCAGCGGGGCCACCAGCTCGGGCCGGCGGCGCTGCAGCCAGCGCAGCCGCTCGGTGACGTCGGGGACCTCGTGGGTGATCCAGTGCGGCACCTCGGTGACGCCCAGGATCGGCAGCAGCCCGACCATCGAGCGCACCCGCAGCGGCTGCCCCTCGCCGTCGGGGGCGACGAGGACGTCGTAGAAGAAGCCGTCCTCGTCGTCCCACAGCGACACCTCGTTGGAGCCGAAGGCGTTCATGGCCTCGGCGATCGAGAGGAAGTGCTCGAGGAACTTGGTGGCCGTGCCGTCCCACGCCTTGTCGTAGCGCGAGAGCTCCAGGGCGATCTTGAACATCTGCTGGCAGTAGAACGCCATCCAGCTGGTCGCGTCGCTCTGCTCCAGCCGGTAGCCCGGGGGCAGCGGCGCGGAGCGGTCGAACAGCGCGATGTTGTCCATGCCGAGGAAGCCGCCCTCGAACACGTTGGAGCCGTCGGCGTCCTTGCGGTTGACCCACCACGAGAAGTTCAGCAGCAGCTTGGTGAACACCCGCACGAGGAACTCGCGGTCGCGGTAGCCGTCGATCCGGTAGACGTGCCAGGCGGCCCAGGCGTGCACCGGCGGGTTGACGTCGCCGAAGGCCCACTCGTAGGCCGGCAGCTGGCCGTTGGGGTGCATCGCCCACTCGCGGCACATGAGCACGAGCTGCTCCTTGGCGAAGTCGGGGTCGACGTGCGCCAGGGGGATGGTGTGGAAGGCGGTGTCCCAGGCGGCGAACCAGGGGTACTCCCACTCGTCGGGCATCGAGATGACGTCGGCCAGGGCGACGTGCCGCCACGTGGTGTTGCGCCGCCCCTTCTTCGCGCGGTCGGCGGGTGCGGGGACGTCGGGGTCGCCGTCGAGCCACTGGGCGACGTCGAAGCGGTACAGCTGCTTGGTCCACAGCAGGCCGGCGTAGGCGCGGCGGGCCACGTGCCGGTCGTCGGCGGACAGGCCCGGGTGGATGACGGTGGCGTAGAAGGCGTCGGCCTCCTCGCGGCGGGTGGCCAGCACCGAGTCGAAGGCCTCGTCGAACATGCCGTCGAAGGGTTCGTCGGTGGTCAGCCGCAGCTTGACGGTGACGGTCTCACCGGGGGCGACGGCATCCCACTGGTACCAGAACGCGGCCTTGGTGCCCGAGTCGCTGGGGTTGATGGCGCCCTTGTCGCCGTGCACGACCCGACGGTTGACGCCGTCCTTGGGGTACTTGCTGTCGTTGCGCGAGGCGCCGAACAGGGTCACCTTGTCGGTCTCGTTGTCGCAGCAGAGCACCTTCGGCGAGCCCTCGGCGGCCAGCCAGTACCGGCCCAGGAAGCCGTGCTCGGCCTCGACGGCCTCCAGCCCGGACGCCGTCAGCGTGGGGGCCAGCAGCTGGGTGATGTGCCCCTGACGCTTGTCCCCGCCCCACGACCAGGTGTTGCGGAACCAGACCTGCGGCAGCAGGTGCAGCGGCGCGGGGTCGGGCCCGTGGTTGGTGGCGCTGACGGTGATGCAGACGTCGTCCGGGCCGGCCTTGGCGTAGGTGACCTGGACGTCGAAGAAGCGGTCCTCGTCGAGCACACCGGTGTCGGCGAGCTCGTACTCACGCTCCATGCGCGAGCGCTTCTTGTTCTCCTCGCGGAGCTTCGCGTAGGGGTACTCGGCCTGCGGGTAGCGGTAGAGCCACTGCACCCACGAGTGGGTGGGGGTGCCGTCGACGGCCCACCAGTGCTCCTTGGCGTCCTCGCCGTGGTTGCCCTCGTCGTTGGTCAGCCCGAACAGCCGCTCCTTCAGGATCGGGTCCTGGCCGTTCCACAGGGCGACGGAGAAGTTGAGGAACCCGTAGCGGTCGCAGAAACCGCCCAGGCCGTCCTCGCCCCAGCGGTAGGCGCGGGCGACCGCGTGGTCGAAGGGGAACCCGGCCCAGGCGTCGCCGTCGGCGGAGTAGTCCTCGCGGACGGTGCCCCACTGGCGGCCGGCGAGGTAGGGGCCCCACATGCGCCAGGGCGAGTTCTGGTCGGCGGACTCCGCGAGCCGGGCGTGCTCGGCGCTGCGGGGGTCGACGGCGTCCTGGGGCCCCGGCGGCGGGGCCACCGGGATGTCCTTGACGCTGGGGACGCGGAGTCGGCTGGGTGGCACGCGGACACGGTGCCATGCCCGGATGACGATCCTGGTGACCGACGCCCGAGCAGGACCGGTTCAGCCCGTTGCGGACTGCCGGGTGTCGTCGGCCAGCGCGGACCGGCCGCGGCCGGCGGCCTTGGCGGTGTAGAGCGCCTGGTCGGCCCGGCGCATCAGCTGGGCACCGGTGTCCCGCAGCCGGTACTGGGCCACCCCGCAGGACATCCCGACGCCCGGGTGCAGGGTGCGCAGGCGGCTGACCAGGGCCAGCGCGTCCGGACCGGCCCAGCCCGGCAGCAGCAGCGCGAACTCGTCCCCGCCGTGGCGGGCCAGCACCGCACCGGGCGGCACGGCTCGCCGCCAGGCCTGCGCGACCTGCCGGAGCACCTCGTCGCCCGCGGCGTGCCCACCGGTGTCGTTGATCTGCTTGAAGTGGTCGAGGTCCAGCAGTGCAGCACTGAGGACGACGCCCGGGCGCACCAGCTCCTGCAGCGCCTCGTCGAACCCGCGCCGGTTGGCCAGCCCGGTCAGCCCGTCGACACCGGCCACCGAGGCCCGGGCGACCAGCCGGCCGGTGACGATGCCGACCGCGACGACGACGACGTCCACCGCGAGCACCGTGGTGGTCGGCAGGTCACCGCGCAGCAGCAGCGCCAGGGTCACCGACCCGACCGCGAACCCCAGCTGGGCCACGCCCTCGTGCAGGGCGAAGAAGAAGAACGCGTCCACCCCGACGAACGCGATGATCGCCCCGATCGTCAGGGCGGTGACCGGGTCGGGCCCCAGGGCGGCGGCGAGGGCGATGAGCACGCTGGCCACCGCGACCGGCAGGTGGAAGGCCCACCGCGGGCAGCGGGCGCCCCACCGCCGGATCGCCGCCCCGGCACCGATCGCCGAGCAGCCGATCGCCGCGATGGCCCAGCGCCTCGGCCAGTCCGGGGCACTGCCCAGCAGGGCCAGCAGACCGCTGACGCCGCCGAGGACGTAGAACAGCGAGAGCGTCGCGGCCATCACGCGCGGGGTGGCGACCTCCGGTGCGCGGCGGGTGCGGTTCACCGACGGCCCCGGGACGGCGTCGTCGCCGCGAACTCGACCCGACCGCGCCCGGCGGCCTTGGCCGCGTACAGCGCGCCGTCGGCCCGCCGCATGAGCTGGGCGGCGGACTCCCCCGCGCGGACCTCGGCCACCCCGCAGGACAGCCCCACGCCGGCCAGCTGGTCGCACATCCGCCACACGGTGGCGACGGCCTCCTCGCCGGCCCGGCCGGGCAGCAGCAGCGCGAACTCGTCCCCGCCGTGCCGCGCCAGCAGCGCCCCCGCGGGGAGCTGCACCTCGGCCACGCGGAGAAGGACCCGGTCGCCGGCCTCGTGGCCGGCGGTGTCGTTGATCTCCTTGAAGTGGTCGAGGTCCAGCAGCGCGACCGACGAGGTCCGGCCGTCGCGCACCAGGTCCTGCAGGGCGTCGTCGAAGGCCCGGCGGTTGGGCAGCCCGGTCAGCGGGTCCGAGCTCGCCCCCGAGGCGCGGCGGGCCAGCCGGTAGGTGACCACGGCCAGCGCAACCATGATCGTGTCCAGTGCGAGGACGGTGGGGAGGGGGACGTCGCCGCGCAGCAGCAGCGACCCGTCGACCGCCAGGAACCCGCCCAGCACGTGCCCGACCGCGACCGGCCGGGAGAAGAAGTAGCAGGCGTCCACGACGATGAACGCCAGCAGGCAGGCCAGGGCCACGGCCGAGGACGGCTCGAGCGGGATGGCGATGGCCAGCGCGATGAGCAGCGCCGATCCGCCCACCAGCCCCTCCAGCACGCGTCGGGGCAGCCGTCGTCCGACCGTGACCAGCGCGACGGTCGCGAGGGAGGTCGACGCCACGATCCCGCCGACGACCAGGCGCCGGGTCGGGCTCAGCTCCGAACCCAGCGCCACGAGGATCCCGACCAGGGTGCCGGCCGTGAACAGGACAGCCAGCGTCTCGACCATCACCCGTGGTGTGGCCGCCCTGGACTGCGCGGACTCCTGCACACAGACGTGTTCGGCACCGGCGGAGAGGTCTTGACCACGCCTCCTCCTGCGGGGTGACCCGGTACCGGAACGCCCGGCAGGGCAGGCTGTGCCCGTGCACTGCATCGGGATCGACCTGGCCTGGGGACTCAAGAACCCGACGGGGCTCGCCGTGCTCGACGAGGGCGGTCGGCTGGTGCACGTGTCCGCCGTCCGCACCGACGACGAGATCGTGGCGGCGCTCGAGCCCTTCGTCACCGGGCCCTGCGTCGTCGCGATCGACGCGCCGCTGCTGGTCACGAACGAGACGGGCAACCGCCGGGCCGAGCGCGAGCTGAACGCCGACTTCGCGAAGTTCCAGGCCGGGGCGCACCCCACCAACCAGGGCAAGCCGGAGTACACCGACGGCGACACCCGCGGCGGCCGGTTGGGCAAGCGCCTGCGGCTGGACCTGGACCCGCGGTCGGGCCGCGACCGGCGCGGCATCGAGGTGTACCCGCACGCGGCGACGGTGGCGCTGTTCCGGCTGGGCCGGACGCTGAAGTACAAGAACAAGCCGGGCCGCACGGTTGACGGGCTGCGCGCCGAGCTGCTGGTGCTCATGGGCCACCTCGAGGGCGTGCCCGAGCTGGACCTGGGCCCGGACTGGGTCGCGCTGCGCTCGGCCGTGCAGACCGCCACCCGCAAGAGCGAGCTGCGGGTGGTCGAGGACCAGGTGGACGCCGTGGTGTGCGCGTACGTGGCGTGGGTCGCCGTCCGCCGTCCCGACGAGGTGACCACCTACGGCAACGCGGCCGAGGGGGCCATCGTCACCCCGACGCTGCCGCCGGACCTCAAGCCCGGACCACCGCTGGCGGCGGTGGCGGACCCGGCCCAACGGGCCATCCAGGTCTACGCCGACGGGTTCGCCGGGACGGCGGCCGCGGCCGAGCAGGCGCTCGCGCTGGTCACCGGGCTGCTCGACGAGGCCGGCATCAACTACCTGTCGGTGGCCGGGCGGGCGAAGACGGTGGCCTCGTTCGCGGAGAAGGCGACCCGGGAGGTCGACGGCGTGCGGCTCTACGCCGACCCGCTGGCCGAGATCGGCGACACCGTGGGCGTGCGGGTCATCACCTACGTGCAGAGCGACGTCGTCGCGGTGGCCGAGCTGCTGGGCGACCAGGTGGTGGTGCACGACGACCGCGACCTGGGCTCGCAGACCGCGCGCGAGGGCCGGTTCGGCTACTCCAGCCGGCACCTGCAGATCGGGCTGGACGCCGCCCGCGCCGGCGAGTGGCCGGCGCTGGTGGACCGGCGGGTGCAGGTGCAGGTGCGCACGGTGCTGCAGCACGCGTGGGCCGAGTTCGAGCACGACATCCGCTACAAGGGCACCGTGCCGGCCGAGCACGCCTCGGAGTTCGACCGCCGCTTCACCCTGGCCGCCGGGCTGCTCGAGCTCGCCGACCAGGAGTTCACCGCCATCCGCGAACGCCTGCGCACCCCCTCGCCCGCGGCCGCCGCGGACGACGAGGACCCCGACGACCCGCGGATCGCCCCGCGCGAGCTGGCCGCGTTCCTGGCCGGCCAGTACGCCGACGCGGGCTGGTCGCGGCCGGACCACTACGACTGGATCTCCGGCCTGCTGCTGGAGCTCGGCGTGACCTCGCTGGTGGAGCTGGGCGAGGTGCTGCGCACCGCCGACGACGCCGCGATCGCCGGCCGGATGGGCTACCGCTACCCGCCGGGTGCCGTGCGCCGGCTGGACGACGCGCTGCTGGCCGGCTTCGGGCAGCGCTACGTGGACCTGCACGGCAACGCCGACCGCCGCGCGGCGCTGGCCGCTCGGCTGGCCAAGCTGACGTCGCCGTGACCCCGCGCCCGGTGCGTGGGTCGACGTCGTCGATCACCCGGCGTCCTCCTGGACGAATGGTCGTGCGGAGGAAGCCCTGCGGTACCGGAGGACCGGTCAGTCGTAGGGGTTGGTGAGGACGGCGTGCGCCTGCACCGCGGTGAGCTGGACGGTGGGGCCGTCGGTGGTGGTCGTGCCCCCGATGTCGACCGGTGCGCTGCCGTCGACGGTGAACGTGCCGCCCCAGGTGACGGTGAGGTAGGTCGAGTAGGTGCCCGACGTGTAGTCGTAGGTGACCGTCTCGTCGGGGTAGGGAGCGCCCGGACCGTCGGAGGTGACGACGGCGTCGCCGTTGCCGGTGTGCCAGGTGAAGGACTGCGCCCCCGCCGTGATGACCACGACGAAGCCACGGATGTCGACGGTGAACACCTGCTCGGTGGGCGCGTCGGTGTAGAAGATCGTCGGCAACCCGACGAGGACGGTGCCCCCGGGCGGCTGAACGGTGGTGGTGAGCTGCGGCAGCGGGAGCGTCTGGAAGTAGGCGAACACCTCCGCCGGCGTCGGCGCCGGGTTCAACTCGGTGACGTCGACGCAGCGGGAGCCGACGACTGCCCAGTTCCCGGCCACCGCCCCGACGTCGGGACCGTCGGTGACCAGCGCCCGGCGTGAGACCACGTAGTAGTTGACGATCCGGTCAGGCGGAGCCGCGCAGACGGGTTGGTTCCCGGTGCAGCCGCCGACCTCCGCATCGTCGGCCTGGCACTGGGTCCGCAGCCGCCACTCGTAGGGACGCGGTGGCGCATCAGCCGCGCCGGCGTTGCTGGCGAAGTCAGTGCCGCCCGGCCGCTCTTCGTAGTACGAAGGGAAGAGCGCTCCATCTCCGGCACTGACTTCGGGGGCTGCTTCACAACCGACCAGGCCGCATGCCCTTGCCACTGTCGGAGGAAGCAGAAGTGCGCCGAGCAGCGCAACGAACAGAACAGGGACAAAGCGGCGCACTAGTACTGCTCCGCATTTAGTTGTGTCACAAGCCAGACTGTCCTGACGCTGTCCCATTCGAGAACTAGACCGCCGCTCAGCCGCGTAGCAGGGGTCGATCGGTCGGGTACCGCCTGACCGCTGGCATCGAGGAGCGTCGATGCGGCTTGCGACATCGTGAGAGTCAAATCGGCGGTTCGATCACGGAGGACTATCGGCCCAACTGAAGAAATCATCAGGTCCGCACCGTCGTACCGATTGCCTGCGGCGCGTTCCGCGTCAAAGCCGGCGGCTAACTGATCGCACGTCTCGCAACCATCGCTCAGGGCGAGAAACGGCTCCCCGTTCATCGAGGATCGAGCGAGATCAATGAGGTCCAGGTAGTAAGTGGCCATTGCCAACGCGCCGGCTTCGGTTTGTTCGCGGGCTTCGGCGGGGACCGGGAAATCGGCTGGGCCGAGGAGTGCCAGGGTGGGTTCGGCCGAGGTGGTGGCGGCGGTGGGCAGGGTGTTGCTCGGCGTCCCGGGGTCCGAGCACCCGGCCAGCCCCAGGGCCAGCACGGCGACCACCGGCACCCACGCACCTCGACGCACAGTCCGCTCCCCGGGTCGATCGACAGTGCGCGGGAGTCTATGCAGGTCAACGACGTGCACGGCACCTGCCTGTGGATGATCGGCGCTCGCTAGGGTCGGTCAGGTGCGCGAGCCCCTGACCTACGACGACCTCGAGGCGACCGAGGGCCACCGCTCCCCCGACGCCCACCGCACCCTGGCGGAGTCCCTGCTCGAGTGGGCCTCCGTGGTGCACCCCGACGACGAGCCGTCGACGGCCGAGCTGCTCGCCGAGGCCGGCTGGCACCTGGACCTGGCCGGTGACACCGACGCCGCGATCGCGGTCTTCCGCCGCGCGGCCGAGGCGGAGGGGCGCCCCGCCGTCCCCGACACCCGGTGCTCCATCGCCGCCGTCCTGCTCGCCTCGGGCCGCCCGGACGAGGCACGGGCGGTGGCCGACGAGCTGCGGCGCACCCGACCGGGCGTCACCGACTGCACCGCGATGGCCGAGGTGTTCGAGACCGCCGACGACCTGGTGCAGGCCGCCCGCTGGACGGCGATCGGGCTGGCCCGGGTCGAGCTGGCCACCGACGACGAGCTCGACACCGGCGAGGTGGAGCAGCTGCTGCACACCCGGTCCCGGATCCGCACGGCGCAGGGCCTCCCGCCGGACTGAGCGGTCCCGCCCCCGTCGAGGGGGCGGGACCGGAGCTCACTTCTTCTTGGCCTTCTTGGCGGCCTTGCGGGCCTGCTTCGCGGCCTTCTCGGCCTTCTTCGCGGCCTTCTTGGCGCGCTTGCGGTCCTTGCCCTTGTCCGCGCCCTTGACCTTCTTGAGCAGCTTCTCCCACTTGGACTCGGCCTTCTTGACGGCCTTCTTCGCGTCCTTGGTCGCACCGTTCGCCATGTACGTCTCCTCCGTCGTGACCCTCGTGGGCCGGATGTGATCGGTTGACGATCATGCCCGAGCCCCCCGCGGCGGCAACCCGACGGTGCACCGGGGCCTTGCCGGGCCACCCCGGGTCCGCCACGCTCCGTGCGTGTCCGTGCCCCGCCCCGTGGCGCTGGTCGGCCTCGCCGGTGCGGCGGCGGTCCTCTGCCTGGTGCAGCTGCGCCTGGACGGCGACCACGGCTTCGCCACCGACCCGGTCGGCGCGGTCGCCCTCGCCGCCGGCGCCGTCGCTGCCGTGGTCGCGTCCACCCGGCTGCCCGGCCCCGCGCAGCGCCCCGCCCGGTGGCTGGCGGCGTCGCTGCTGGCCTACCTGGGGGCCGCGGCCTGGGCGGTCGGCTCCGGGGACGCCGTGGCGGTCGCGGTCTGGACCTCCGCGTGGATCCCACCGCTGGCGCTGGCCCAGCTGACCGCGGCGGCGGCCGTGCGGCGGAGCGGGACCCCCGCGTGGGACGCCCGGCTCGTGGCCGCCGTCCTCACCGCGGCCGCGGTGGGCAACCTGCTCCTGACCAGCGCCACCGAGCCGTTCACCGGCGTCCCGACGATCGCCCCCGAGGCCTGGCGCACCGCCCTCGCCCCGCTCGGCGACCTGCTCACCACCGCGGCGGCGCTGGCCCTGCTCCTCCTCCCGGTCCGGCTCGGCCGGGCCGCCGCGACCTCGGCGGGGCCGGCCCGCGCCGGGCTCGGGATCGCGGCGGCGGGGACGGCGACCGCGCCGCTGGTCGTGCTGTTCTGCCTGCTGCTGGCGGTGGCCCGCGATCCCGGCGCGGTCGAGCCGGAGCTGGGGTCGGTCGCGTTCCTGGTGGCGCTGGCGGGGGGCGCGGCCTGCGCGGCGGGGTGCGCCGTGCTCGCTGCGCGGGACGCCGCCGACGCCGTCCCCGCGGTCGTGCGGACGACGACGGTCACCGCCGCCGTCCTCCTCGTCCTGGCCGGCGGCACGCTGCTGGCCGCCCCGACGCTGCAGCTGCCCCCGGCGCTGACCGTCGTCGGGGTCGTCGTCCTGGCGGTGGCCGGCGTCGGCGGCGCGTGGCTGGCCGGCGGTCGGCTGGCCTCCGCCCTCGTGCCGGCGGCCGCGCCCGCCGCACCGACCCGGGTGCCGGGGTTGACGGCGCGGGAGAGCGAGGTGCTCGGCCTGCTGGCCGCCGGGGCGAGCAACGCGGGCATCGCCGCGCAGCTGGTGATCTCCGAGCGGACCGTCGACGCCCACCTGCGGTCGGTGTTCACCAAGCTGGACCTGCGGCCCGACGGCGGCACGAACCGTCGCGTGCAGGCGACCCGGATCTGGCTGCAGCACACCTCCTGACCTGCGGATAGGTGCTGAGGCCGATGTTCCGCGGCCCGCCTCCCCCCGACGCTGGGCGCACCGCTCCCGCCCACCGGAGGTACCCCGTGATCGACACCCCCACCCGCCTCGCCCCGCCGCGGGCCGCCGTCCTGCTCCTGGTCCTCCTGCTGGCCTCGCTGGCCGGCCGGGTCGTGTTCGCCCTCTGGGAGGGCCCCTTCGACGGCTCGATCGACTGGGCCGATGCCAGCCGGCCGGGCTTCTGGTGGATGAACCTGTACCTGGGCGGCCCGAGCTACACCGTCTCGTTCGTGGCGGCGGCGGTGTTCCTGGTGCTGCTGGGCCGGTCGTCGGCGCTGGCGTGCCTGGCCGGGGTGCTGGTCGGCCTGGGCGGGATCGTGTTCGGGGCGGTCATCACCGCCGAGGTGCTGCCGTTCGCGTTCGCCGTCGACCCGGCCGTGCTGCCCGAGGTGGCCGGTCGCGAGCTGGTCGAGGGGCTGAACGGTCGCCTGGACCTGCTGCTGCCGACCATCCTGGGGACGACGGTCGTGGTCGCCGTCGGCGGACTGCTCGGCCTCGTCGCAACCCTGCGCGCCCGGACCGCGCCGGGCTGGTTCGCCCCGGCCGCGATCACCGCGGTGGTCGTGTCGCAGCTGCTGCCCCAGGTCGGGCTCACCGTCGTCGGCTACCTGGTCGAGACGGCGGCCCTGGCCGGCATCGGCTGGTTCGGCACGCGGGCCGCCGCGGACTGAGCCGGCTCAGGCGCCTCCGTCCCCACCACCGCCGCCCCCGCCGCCGTCCGACCCGGACGAGCCGCCGTCGGACCCCGAGGACCCGCCGTCGGTGCCGGAGGAACCGCCGTGGTGGCCGCGCCCGGCGCCGCCGTCCGCCCCGCCGTCCGCTCCCCCGTCGGACCAGCCGACGTAGCCGGCACCGGCACCGGCACCGGCAGCGGTCCCGGTGTCGGTGGAGCGCGTCGTGTTCGACCTCCGCACGGCGGTGTGCCCGGTCTGCCGCAGCAACGACCGGATCGCCAGGGCGACGACGACCACGGCGAGCACGATGACGATCAGCCTGATCATGTGGCCCACCCTGCTGCCTGGGCGGCGTCCGCGCCAGCAGGGTAGGACGGTGGCGTGCACCCACCCCTGGTCCTCCTCGACGTCGACGGCGTGCTGAACGCACTGGACGACGGCGTCTCCCCCGGCCGGGAACGCGGGGTGTTCCGGGGCTACACGTTGTCCTGGGACCCGACGGTCACGCGGCGGCTGGCCGACTGGCACACCTCCGGCACGGTCGAGCTGCAGTGGCTGACCACCTGGGCGCAGTACGCCGACGAGCTGCTGGCCGATCCGATGGGCCTGCCGCGCGGGTTGCGCGTGCACCACCGCGAGGACGGCGAGGGCCCGAGCGGGTTCACCACCGCCCTGGCCGGCGCCCCCGGCTGGTGGAAGCTGGTCGCCGCCCGGGCCGTGGTCGCCGAGCAGCCCGACCGTCGCGTCGTGTGGATCGACGACGACCTGGGCCTGCAGGCCGACGACGTCGCCGGCTGGTTGGCCGAGAACCCGCAGGTCATGGTCGTGGCGCCGCTGCTGGAGACCGGCCTGACCCACGCCCATCTGGACGCCGTCCAGAGCTGGCTGGGGTCCTAGCGGTTCGCCGAGGTCCGGTCGTCGGCCGGGGCGCGGGCGCCGGGCACGGCGCGGCCGCGCTGCAGGCAGACCACGGTGTGGTCGTCGCGGCGGGGCCGGTTGCCGCCGAACCGCATGCTGGCCGCGGCGACGGCGTCGACCACCCGCTGCGGGTCGTCCGTGCCGCTGGCCCCGACCGCCTGCCGGATCCCCTCGACCCCGAACTCGGCGCCCCCGGCGTCGCGCGACTCGGTCACGCCGTCGGTGTGCACGAGCAGGACGTCGTCCGGGGCGAGCCGGCTGCGCACCGTCCGCCACCGGCGCCCGGCCATCACCGACGACAGCAGCGGCCCGGTGGTGTCCAGCTCGGTCCAGGTGCGGGCGGGGCCGACGAGGAGGCCGGCGGGGTGCCCGGCGTTGGCGTGCGCGACGGTGCCCTCGTCGGGGTCGAGGACGGCGACGAAGGCGGTGGCGAACTGCCCGGCGGGGGCGTCGGCGAGGTCGGCGCAGACCGCGGCCAGCGCCTCGCCGGGGGCCAGGCCGGCCCGCAGCGCGGTGAGCAGGCTGTGCTTGAGCCGCAGCGCGAACACCGCGCTGGCCGGCCCGTGGCCCGCGACGTCCCCGACCACGACCCCCAACCGGGACGGCGCCAGCGCCACCGTGTCGAACCAGTCGCCGGCGAGCACGCCCTCGGCCGGGTCCAGCCGGGCGGCGACCGCGATGCCGGGCACCTGGCCACCGACCGGCTCGAGCGCGGCCCGCAGCGCCTCCACCGCGGGGCCGCTCTGGGCGAGGGCGTCCAGGGCCTGCCGGGTGCCGTGCAGGTCGGCGGCGAGCCGGTCGCGCATCGCGGTGACGTCGGTGGCCAGGCTGCGCATCTCGGGTGCCCCGGTCGCCGGCAGGGCGGCGGCCAGGTCGCCGGCCGCGACGGTGCGGGTCGCGGCGGCCAGCCGGCTCAGCGGACGGACGACGGCCCGCCACAGCACCAGGCACCCGGCGACGGTGACCACGAGCAGCATGGTGAGCGTGGCGGCGAGCAGCCCGGTCATGCGGGTCTGCAGCTCGGCGAGCCGGTCGGCGGTGCGGTCCTCGGCGGCGGTGACCCAGTCGGCCAGGGCGCGTTCCCGGTCGCGGATGGCGTCGAAGAGCTGCTTGCCGCGCTCGGTCTCGGCGACGGAGCTGGCGGCGTCGGCGTCGCCGGTGCCGACCAGGTCGATCTGCGACCGGGCGTGGTCGACCCAGCTGTCGTGGGCGTCCTCGAGGGCGTCGACCAGCTCGGTGGGCCCGTCGACGGCGGTCCAGCTGCCGCGCAGGGCGGTGGTCAGCTCGGGGGTGGCCCGGGCAGCCCGCTCGTAGGGCGCCAGGAAGGCGGCCTCGCCGGTGAGCAGGTAGCCGCGGAGGCCGGTCTCCTCGTCGACGTAGCCGGTGAGCAGCTGGCTCTCGATGCGGGCGACCTTCGCGAGGTCGTCGCGGTGCTGCTGGGTGCGCTGCACCTGGGTCTCGGTGGACCAGACGGCAGCTGCCGCGGACAGCGTGAGGCCGATGACGACGATGCTCGCCACGAGCACCCACCGGGCCAGGCCGCGCCGCGCCACCCAGACCTCCCCCGGTCGACGTCCCCGGATCGCGGACGTCCCGGCAGGCTATCGGTCCGGGGTCAGCCCCAGCTGCCGACGCGGGCCGCGGCCAGGTTCGGGTCCTCGTCGCGCCGGTTCCACCAGCGCGTGGGCACCGGCACGGGCAGGGCGGCGGCCAGCTCGTCGTGCAGGTCGTCGCTCTCGTCGTCCTCGGTGGGGTCGATGCCCTGCACGGCGTCGCGGATGGCCTGGACCATCAGCGTGCCCAGCCCGACCAGGAGCCAGAGCATCGCGATGCCGGCCAGCGGTGGGACGAAGCCGCCGACCACGAGGGGGGCGACGACGCCCCACAGCAGGACGCGGGTCGAGACGGTGCTGGTGGATCGGTCCACGGGGTGCTCCTGACGACGGGCTGGTCCCTCGTGCATCGGGGGCCACCCGCCGTCGGTTGAGCACCTCTCACCCTTCGGCGTGATGCGCGGTCAGAACTCCTCGTAGCGGGTGGGGTCCTGGTCGTAGGTGCGGCCGTCGGGCCGGCCGAGCGCGCTGATGCGGGCGACCTCGTCGTCGGTGAGTTCCAGGTCGGCCGCGGCGAGGTTCTCGGCCTGCCGCTCCGGGGACGCCGCCTTGGGCAGCGGGAGCGCGCCGAGGGCGATCGACCAGGCCAGCGCCACCTGCGCGGTGGTGGCGTCGTGCGCGGCGGCGACCTCGGTGAGCACGGGGTGCTCGAGCAGGTCGTAGCCGCGGCCCAGCGGGGTCCAGGCCTCGGTGATGATGCCGTGCTCGGCGCCGTAGGCCAGCAACTCGGCCTGCGGGAAGTAGGGGTGCAGCTCGATCTGGTTGACCTGCGGCAGCTCGCCGGTCTCGGCCTGCAGCCGGTCGAGGTGCTCGGGCTCGAAGTTGCAGACGCCGATGGCCTTGACCAGCCCGCGGTCGCGCGCCTCGATCAGCGCGCCCCACGCCTCGACGTACTTGTCGACCCCCGGGTTGGGCCAGTGGATGAGGTACAGGTCGAGCACGTCGAGGCCGGTGCGGAACAGGCTCTCCTCGATCGTGGCGATCGCCTCGTCGCGCGCGTGGTGCCGGCCGGGGAGCTTCGAGGTGATGATCAGCTCGTCGCGCCGCCCCGAGTTGCGGACGGCGCGGCCGACGGCGCCCTCGTTCTCGTAGTTGAACGCGGAGTCCAGCAGGGTCCAGCCGCCGTCGATCGCCCGCTCGATCGCCGCGACGCCCTCGGTGCCGTTGAGCCGGTAGGTGCCGAAGCCGAGGGCGGGCAGCGTGAGTCCGGCGTGGGCCGTGAAGGTGCGCATGGCGTCAGTCAACCGGTGGGGTCCGACATCCGCAGCGCCTGTGGACAAGATCATCGTGACCGGCGGATCTGCGGCACCCTGCCCGCCATGACCGCCATCCAGCACCCCTCCGTCCCCGTCACCGACGCCGCCCAGCTCGCCGAGCGCTGGCAGCACCTGCTCGGCACCGAGGGTCCGCCGTCCCGGCGCTCCCTGGTGCTCAGCTGGCTGCGGCCCGACGGCACGTCCGCCCCGCTGCTGGTGCCGATCGACGACGTCCCGACCGAGCCGGACCGCGCCCTGCTGGCCCACCTCGTCGACCTGACCGCCGCGGTGGCCGAGGCCGAGCACCTGTCGCCGGCCGACCTGCACCTGGCGCTGTACCTGGAGCGGCCGGGCCCCGCGAGCCCGCTGCCCGAGGACCACGCCTGGGCTGCGGCGGCCGACACCGTGCTCCGCGGACGCGAGGGGGTCGACTGCAGCCTGCACGTCGGCGACGGGTTGACGGCGACCGCGCTGCTGCCGCGCAGGTCGTGGCCGACTACGCGGTGAGCACCCGCATGGGCTCGTCGCGCAGCCAGGCAGCGACGTCCTCGACCGCGTCGCGCCAGAAGACCTCGTAGGTGCGCTCGGTGACGTAGCCCAGGTGCGGGGTGAGCACGGCGCGGCGCAGCTCGCGCAGCGGGGAACCCTGCGGCAGCGGCTCGGTGTCGAAGACGTCCAGGCCGGCGCCGTGGATCCGGCCCGCCCGCAGCACCTCGACGAGGGCTGCCTCGTCGACGATCGGCCCGCGGCTGGTGTTGACCAGGATCGCGGTCGGCTTGAGCAACGCGAGCTCGGCGGCGCCCAGCAGGCCGCGGGTGCGGTCGGAGAGCTTGAGGTGGATGGTCACGACGTCCGCCGTCCGCAGCAGGTCGTCGCGCTCGACCCGGCGCACGCCGACCTCGGCGGCGCGCTCGTCGGTGAGGTTTGCACTCCACGCGACGACGTCCATGCCGAAGGCCTGCCCGACCCGGGCGACCTGCTCCCCCAGCCGGCCCAGCCCGATGACGCCGAGGGTGGCGCCGGCGAGGTCGCGGCCGACGGTGTGCTGCCAGCCGCCGGCCCGCACCGCGGCGTCCTCCTCGGGGATGCGCCGCGCGACGGCCAGGACGAGTGCCCAGGTCAGCTCGGCGGTGGCGGGGCCGTGGGCGCCGGTGCCGCAGACGGTGATGCCGAGGTCGCCGGTGGCGGCGAGGTCGATGGCGGCGTTGGCACCGCCGGTGGTGACCAGCAGCCGCAGGTCGGTCAGCCGCTCGAGCACCTCGCGGGGGAACGCCGTCCGCTCGCGCATGGCGACGACGACGTCGAACCCGCGCAGCCGCTGCACGAGGGCGTCCCCGGCCACCGAGTCGGCGAACGCCACCACCTGGGCGGGTTCGGGCAGGGTCGACCAGTCGGCGAACCGGGCGGCGGCGGACTGGTGGTCGTCGAGGAGCGCGATGCGGTGCACGCCGTCCGGTCTACCGGCACTTCCGCCCCTTCGCCGGGCGCGTCCATCCACTCTTGCTCGACAACGTCGTTAGAACGACACTTTTCGCATGGCCCTCATGACGACGCGACAAGCAGCCGAACGCATGGGCTTGTCGGTCCGCCAGGTCCAACGCCTCATGACCGACGGTGCACTGACCCGCATCGGGACGGACCGCATCGAGGCCATCTCCGTGGAGCAGTGGCTCGCACAGCGCCCCACCCACCGGGTACGTGCGTGGGCGGAACCGACCGCCTGGGCGGCGGTCGCCCTGCTCGAGGGGCAGAAGGTCGACTGGGTCGACCAACCGCGCCGGTCCCGCCTGAGGACCGCACTCGTCGACGCAACACCTGCAGAAGTGGTGGCCAGGACCCGGGACAGGGCCCGCGTGCGCCGGTACTTCGCCCATCCCCAGGCGCACTCGTGGCTGAGTGGGCTCGTGGTGTCGTCGGGAGCCTTGACCGCGACGGCGGGACTCAGTGCGGCCTCCGAGCACGAGCGGGTGGACGGCTACGTGTCCGCGGACGAGGTCCTGCGTCTGGTCATCCGCTTCCGGATGGAGCACGACCCGGGCGGCCACATCGTGCTGCGGGAGACCACGATGCCCATCGATCTGGTCCGGAGCCTCGCCCGCGGTCGGCAGCAGGTGCTCGCCGGACTGGACCTTGCAGGATCGACGGACGACCGTGAGAGAGCGGCCGGGCGGCAACTCATCGCATCCGCCCAGTCGAGGCTCGGGGACCGCGCGCGGTGACCGGACCCATCCTGGTCCCGACGCCACCTGGCGGCTGGGCACGACCGTGGCCGGCCGTGGCGGAGCTGAGCCAGGAGCTCCACCCGGACACCTGGATGCTCATCGGCGGACTCATGGTCCAGATCCACGCTGCTGCGGCCGGGCTGCCCATCGTCCGCGCCACCGAGGACATCGACGTCCTGCTGCACGTCGAGGGCGGTCGCGGCCGAGCCGCGGAGGTGGCGGGGGGTCTGGAGCGGTTGGGATACCAGTTGCGTCCCGGCTTCGACCCGAGGACGGCAGCAGCGCACCGTTTCGTCCGCGAGGGAGCTGTCGTGGACCTGGTCACCTCCGACCCGGAGCCCGACACCCAGGACTCTGTGGTCGACGTCGTCGTCGCCGACCACGTGCCACCTCGGGTCCTGGAGCGGCTGAAGGGCTACGACATGGTTCCCGTTGATGGCGGCACCCAAGCTCGCCGCCGGGCCACGACAGCACAGGTGGACATCACCGACGAGCCGACCGTCGTCACCGTGCCCAATGCCTTCGGAGCTCTGATCCTCAAGGCTGCAGCCCACAAGGCCGACTCACGTGACCCCGGTCGGCACCTCCTGGACGCCGCAGTCCTGCTGGCATGCGTGGACCCGTTCGAGGACCGAATCCCGTCGGGCAGCGACCGGGGGCGACTCCTGCACCTGCAGGAGCACCTGGGGCGGCCGACCGCTCCCGCGTGGTTGCAGCTACCCGAGGGCGCCCGACGCAGCGGCCTGGCTGCTCTCGGCCTCCTTCTCGAGGAGCCGAGAAGCGCCAGCCGCTGATGGCCGGTCGAGGTTCAGCGCTGGAAGGCGTGCCAGACCGCGGCGATGTCCTCGTCGCCGTGCCCGGCGTCGGCGGCGCTCGCGTAGAGGCTCGCCAGCGCGTCGAGCAGGGTCGGGTCGACGCCGGGGGTCTCCGCGGCAAGCCGGACGTCCTTGAGCAGGCCGGTCACCTCGAACGACGGCGTGAAGTCGCGGCCGATGACGGCCTTGCCCTTCATCTGCAGGTAGGGGGTGTCGACGGCGCTGCCCTCGACCGCGGAGAGCAGGTCGGCGGGGTCGACGCCCAGCCGCTCGGCGATGGTCAGCGACTGCCCGATGCCGGCGGTGAGGGTGGCGATCCAGGCGTTGGCGGCGATCTTCAGCGCGGAGGCCTGCGGGGGTGCGCCGACCCGGACCTGCTTGACCGAGATCGCGTCGAGCACGGGCTGGATGGCCTCGACGTCGGCGTCGGCACCGGCGAGGAGCGCGGTGAGCTTGCCCTGCTCGGCGGGCGCCTTGGTGCCGAGAACGGGGGCGTCGAGGAAGCGGACGCCGGCCTCGCGGGCGCGGTCGGCGAACTCCTGCGCGGCGACCGGCCCGGTGGTGGAGGCCTGGATCCAGATCGCGTCCGGCGTCATCGCCGGCAGGACGTCGTCGGCCACCGACCGCACGGAGTCGGCGTCGAACAGCATGGTGAGGACGGCGTCGGCCCCCTCCACGGCCTCGGCAGCGGACGCGGCCGCGCGGTCACCGAACGGCTCGGCCTTCTCCGGGCTGCGGTTCCACACCCGGACGTCGAGCCCGGCGTCGACCAGGCGCTGCGCCATCGCGCCGCCCATCATGCCGAGCCCGAGCACTGCCACCGACTGCACCGTCTTCGTGTCACTCATCCGCCGGTCGTCCCCGGGCATGCGCCGTCCCACACCTGCGCGGTTGGATCGGAGCTGTGACTTCGATCGAGCAGCGACGGACGGCCGGCTCGGGACCGCTGACCGAGCGCTACGACGAGGCGCTGGCCTTCGCGGCCGCGCACCACCGCGCGCAGCTGCGCAAGGGCTCGCAGGTGCCCTACCTGTCGCACCTGCTGAGCGTGAGCGCGTTGGTGCTGGAGCACGGCGGCAGCGAGAGCCAGGCGATCGCCGGCCTGCTGCACGACGCGGTCGAGGACGCCCCGGACGGAGAGGGTCCGGTGGTGCTGACGGAGATCGGCGAGCGGTTCGGCGCGGACGTCGCAGCGATCGTGGCGGTCTGCAGCGACAACCCGAACGTCCCCGGCGCGAAGCCCCCGTGGGCCGAGCGCAAGCAGGCCTACGTCGCGTCGCTGGCCACCGAGCCGGTCGAGGCCCTGCTGGTCACCGCCTGCGACAAGATCCACAACGGCTCGCGGATCGCGGCCGACGTCGCCACGTACGGCCCGGACTTCTGGACGACGTTCGGGCCCACGAGGGAGCAGCTGCTCTGGTACTACGGCGCGGTGTCGGCCGCGATCGACGCGCGCCTGCCCGGCACCCCGGTGGCCGCGGCGCTGGCCCGGGTGGTGGCGGACCTGCGGTCGGCCTGATCAGTCCTCGGGCACCTCGGTGGCCTGCCCGACCCAAGCGCTGAACACCGGGACGCCGTGCCAGGGCCCGCCGTCGTCGTCGAGGGCGACGGCGACGACGGCGTGCGGGTGCCCGAACCGCAGGGTGACCTCGCGCAGCAACCCGGGCCTTCTCACCGGCGCGCCGCTGGCCCGCATCGCCATCGCGCTCACCGCGGCCGCCCGGAAGCCGAACCGGCTGAACTCCGCCGTCGCCACCTGCTTGGCCTCGACCTCCAGCGGACCATCGGTCGGCGCGAGCAGGCCCATCACGGCGGTCGCCCCGGAAGGGATTCCGGGCTGGCGCATCAGGTCGTGGGTGCTGTCGGCCCGCCAGGCCGGCAGGTAGGCGTGCACCACGGCCATCCGGTCCCGCGGCAGGGGAACCTCCCGCTCGGCGACGGTGATCACCGGTCCCTCGCCCAGCGCCAGGTCGAAGGGGTCGACCACGGCCGCCGGGTGCTGCCGGGCCGCACCCGTGGCGAGCTCGTGCGCGACGGCGAGGACGTCGGCGGCGGGCACCTCGGGTGCGGCGGCGACCGTGGCGACGAGCATGTCGGTGACGGCACGGTGCACGACGAGCGCGACGTCCCCGGCTGCGGCGGTGCGGACGACCGACAGCCCGCCGTCCCGCGCGGCGCTCAGCACGCGGCGCACGCGGCCGGCCAGGGGGGCGTCCGCACCGAGCATCCCGGACGGGACGACGTCGAGCGGGGTGGTCCAGGAGACGTCGAGGGCCAGGGCGCTGGCCAGCACGAGCAGCGCACCGTCGACGTCCACGGGGAACTTCTCGATCTGCCCCTGGGTGGCCCGGCTCGCCCACGCGTCGGCCTCGTCGGGGGTGGGGATGCGGGTGTCGAACGTCGTCCCCGCGGGGAGGGCGCCGGCCCACTCCACGATCGCCGCGGTGGTGACGTCGAGGTCGGCCCAGGCCGCGGTCTCGGCGTGCACGGCGGCGTGCGGCGACCCGAGCAGGTCAGCGACCAGCCGGACGGCGTCGGGGATCGGCACGCCGAGGGCCTCGGCGATGCGCTCTGCCTTTGCAGACCCCGGCCGCGCCGCCGGTGCGGCGAGGGCCAGCAGCAGCCAGGCGCCCAACGGCGAGGCGATCCAGTGGTCACCCTCGACCCCACGGTGGAACCGGTCGGCGTAGCGCCCGACCACGTCGGGCAGCGCAGTGGTCTCGTGCAGCGGGCCCGAGAACGGCGTCGTCATGCTATGCACTTTGCCGGACCCGGGCGCTCTGTCCACAGCTGAGCCGTGGGCCCTCGCCTCGCGGTGCTCCCCCGCGCACCCTCGCCACGTGCCGACGTGGAACCCGCCTCCGCACCCGGGCTCGTCGGACCCCGGGATCTCCGCCCGGATGAGCCGTACCAAGCGGCGCGACAACGGGCCCGAGCTCGCGGTACGCCGGCGGCTGCACGCCGCGGGCCTGCGCTACCGGGTGGCCCACCCGATCCCCGGGCAACGGCGCCGGACCATCGACATCGCCTCCACCCGGGTGCGGCTGGCCGTGTTCATCGACGGCTGCTTCTGGCACTCCTGCCCGGAACACCTGCAGATGCCGCGGGCGAACTCCGCGTGGTGGGTGGTGAAGCTCGAGACCAACCAGTTGCGGGACCTCTCGGCGACGGCGCAGCTGGAGGGCCTGGGCTGGACGGTCCGTCGCTTCTGGGAGCACGAGGACCCGGACGCCGTCGCAGCTGCGATCGCCGAGGTCTGGTCGTCGGCCAGTGGCCGGACGCTGGGCATCGGTGATAGCTCACGTCGCGGGTAGCAGGTAACGCTCCCGGAAGTCATGGATCCATGGGGCGGACACAACCCCGGCGATGACGGCGACGACCTCCTCGATGGCCCGTCGCTCGTACGTGAGTGCGTCCGACAACGCCTTGCGGTACCGCACGTCCGCGGCGGCGACGGCCAGGTCGCCGACCGGTGCGAGCAGCACGAACCGGGTCGCCGCACAGCGCCCGTCGCCATCACCGATGAGGGAAAGCGCGAGCAGGTGGTCGAGCCAGAGCTGACGCAGCGGCAGCGCGCGCAGCTCTGGCTCGTCGGGATCCTTGAACACGCCCGACTCGCGTGCGACGACGTCGTAGCGAGCTGACCGGGTTGAGCCAGGGTCCTGGGTGAGGTCTTCGTGGTACTTGACCTCGATCCCGACGCACGTGGGCCGACCCTTCGAGTCCACGGCAGCGAAGGCGACGTCGAAGGCCGACCTGTTCCCGAGGAAGCGGAGGTCACCACGCCCGGGCGACCACTCGAACCGGACCTCGGTCACCGTCTCCACGAGGTCAGGCCACAGTCGGCGGGCCACCGACGTAGCGGTATCGAGGTCCGCGGCGAGTTCTGCGAACAGGTTGAACGTCAGCGGCTGCGAGGAAAGCATGTTGGTGTAGATCCGTGGTGCGCTGATCAGCGCACCACGCTGACCCCGCGCCTCTTCCACCGCCATCGCCACGGCCGGGGTCAGGAAGTTGCTGACCCTGTCGTGGGCGGGCAGCGACGATCCCAATGCCTTCCCACGGTGCTCGCCAGCAGGCAGTCCGAGGCGTTGTCGCCACCTGGACTGCCGGAGTCTGAGTTCGCTCTGCCAGGGCTTGTCCGACCGGACCAGGACGTCCGCCGCCATCAAGGTCTCGGCGGTCGGGGCCCTCATCGATGCCTCCCGGTCCTTCTCGAGGTCTGAGGCGCCGACTGGTCGACGCTCACACGGAAAGTGACCGTCCGGGTTGCACGATCGACCTCATCGACCCTGAAGCCGGCGTCAAGCCATGCCGTGGCCTGGACGTGCCGTCCGGTCTCGTTGGCCCACCATGCGGCATGTCGGTACGCCGAGGCCGGCAGCGCGTCACCGATCACCTTCTCGATGTCGGCGAGGCTCATCGTCACCTCCGGGCAACCCGCAAGGTCCTCCAGCCAGCGTCGCAGCGGCTCGTACTTCGCCACCTGCTCACCCGCCCCTCAGCCGACGGGCAACGGCGTCGCCGCCGACACGCTGGATGAGCTCGAGGTCGCCGCACACGACGAGCAGGTCGCGGGCGCGGGACAACCCGACGTAGAGCATCTCCCTCGCCCGCTCCTCGTCCCGGAACCCGTTGACGGCGAGGACCACAGCTGGTCGCTCCAGCCCTTTGAACCCGAGGACGTGTCCGTAGAACAGGTCCTCGTCGTCCCAGTACGAGGCCCAATAGGCGTCCTGACCAGCGGCTTGGCGCTCGACCTGCACCGGGTGCCGCCGATACGTGGTGAGCAGGGCGACAGACTCCGGCGGCCAGCCAGCGTCCAGCAGCCCGTCGGCGACGTCGTCCGCGGCACCGAGGGCATCGTCGGTGGTGCACGCGACGAAGCGAACCGGAACGCCGTCGCCGCCCAGCAGGCGCATCTGCGCGGTGGTCAGGCTGGAGAAGGTGCCGCCGATCTGCTTGGTGTTGCGCAGGTTCTCCTTGAGGTCGTAGGCCTGCAGCGGAACCGGCGAACGTCCCTGGCGCATGAAGACCCGCTGGCCCTCGTCGGAGAACACGTAGAGGCAACCCGCGTCGGGCTGCCTCAACGAGGCCAGCACTGCCGGCCACCAGGACTGGTCGAAGTCCTGCGCCTCGTCGATGACCACCGCGTCGAAGAGCTCGGCTGGCGCCAACCCGGCCGCCCGTTCGACCATCTCCTCCGGGAGCCGCTGCTCCCAGTACAGGCTGTCGTCGTCCCGGCCGCGCTCGACGCCCCAGGCGATGCCGAGCTCGTGGAACTCCCCCACGTAGGCCGGTCGCTGCTTGCGCGGCAGCGTGGCCACCCGCCGGCGCAGGAACTCCGCGAGACCGCGGGAGTAGCAGAGCAGTGCCACCCGCTGACCCGCTGCAGCCAGCCGACGGGCCTTCTCGACGGCCAGCCAGGTCTTGCCCGAGCCCGCTCCGCCGCGGATCTCGACGCGGTCGTGCGACTCCAGGAAGTCCAGCAGCCTGGCCTGCTCCCGGGTGAGCAGCTCGACCGCGGCCTCCCGCTCGCCGAGCTCGGCGACCAGGTCGGCTTGCGGGATCAACGTCCCGACGAGGCAGTCCACCAACAGCTCGACGTCGTCGACGGTCGGCGGATCCGGCTGGTTCTCCACGAGTCGCAGTGCCGACGCGATGCGGCCGGCCGCCGCGCCCAGCTCGGACTTGTCGATGACGGCCCATCGCGGCGCGTCGGGCGCCACGAAGTCCGCCGGCAGGGTGGTCGTCGGCAGCGCGACCAGGTGGGCCAGGCGCGGGTTTCCCCGCGACCACCTCGGTGCGGCGTGCAGGTAGTCACGCAGTGCGTACTTGCACTTCAGTGCTTGCTCGACCGGGTGGATGGCCTTGCTGCGGCCGCCGGTCTGCCACCACTGACCGTCCTGTAGGGAGACGCTGCCGCCCTTGACCTCGAGGACGGCGACCCCGTGGCCGGGCCAGGCCACGATGACGTCGGCCTCGCGGTCGGCGCCGCGATCGGTGAAGCGCTGGTTGCAGATGAGTACGGCGTCGTTCGGGAGCTGTTCCTGCAGAGCCATCACGAACAGCCGCTCGGCGGCCGACGCGAAGTCCGGGTCCTGCGGGTACATCCGCGCCGTCATGCCTGCTCCCCCGTAGTCGTCATCGACACCGTCCGGGGCAGCTTGGCAGGGCTCCGGTCACGAGGGACGCAGGTGTGACCCGTGCGGGTCATGTCCGCGGCCCGGCAGCCGCGACGTCCTCGACGACGTCCCAGAACTCCTCGATGTCGAGCGGGAACAGCATCTGCACCCGGGCGGCGGAGCCGACGACGAGCACGGCGTCGTCCGCACGCGTGACCTGCACGCGGGGCCCGGCCATGTCGTCGAGGTCGGCCAGGTCCTCGCTCCCGGTGTGGTCGAGCAGCTGGGCCCAGTCGTGCAGGTCGCTGTCGTGCCACGCCGCGCTCGCGACCTCGAGCAGGTCCGGGAACCACCGCACGCCGCACTTCCTCAGCACCGTGTGCAGCACCAGCTCGTCCAGGTCAGCCAGCGGTACGCGGCGCCCCTCGATGGCGGCCACCCAGTGAACTGGTCGTCGGACCCGGTCCGCCATGTCGCGCAGCGAGAAGCCCCGGATCAGGCGCATCACGCGGAACTCGGGCCCGGTCGGGATAGGTCCTTGCGGGAGCTCTTCGGCCGGGTGGAAGTCGTCGGACTCCAGCTCGGCGTGGGTGGGCATCCGGGCCACCCAGCGCCGCCGCGGCTCGCTCATCGCCCGAGCCCGTGGTGCCGTCGCACGCAGTCGACGCAGACCCCGCGGTACCCCGCGAACTCCTCGGGCGGGTGCGGGCGGCGGCAGGTGGGGCACCAGCGAAAGCTGCGTCTGCGGGCCCTCGCGAACTCGTCGGCCGCGGCGGCCAGCCACTCCGGGGAGCACAGCAGGTCGTCCCGGCTGAAGGTCCGGCCCTCGTCCTCGACGACGGCGAGGTCCTCGCGGGCCGGGCCGATGACCAGTGCACCGGCGCCCACGCCGACCGCCACCTGCGCGGGCTCGCCGCTCACGAACCAGGTCAAGCCGACCACGTCGTCACCGACCTGCCGCCAGCCGGGGCCGATCGCCTGGACGACGTCGTCATGTCCGACGGCGAGCAGGGCGGCGAGGATCAGCTCGTCGGCGGTCGGGTCGTCGACCGAGCCCCACTCGTGCGAGCAGGCCCGGCAGTGCAGTCCACCCCGATCGTCGACGACGACGCACCCGGCGATGACCGCCAGCCCGCGGTCAGCGGCCCGGGCCAGCTCGGCGTCCGGCATCCCGACCGCCACCGGGACGGCGTCCTCGATCCCGCACTGCGGGCACACCTGCCCCCGCACCACACCGAACTCGTCCATCCACGCACCCCCGTGACCGGACACCCCACGACGACCGGATCAGTACCGTCGCACCCAGGTCCGACAGTTCGGCTCAGGTCTCGTCGCGTTCCCATCGGCGGACCTGGTCGTCCTCCGTCTCCTGGACGACCTCCCAGAACTCGGAGAGGCTGAACGGGAAGACCAGACCGGTGCCGACGGTGTCGCAGCGGACTTCGATCCCGTCGTCCGTGGTCTCGATCCAGGTCTCAGCTTCGTTCTCCTCCATGACCAGGTCACTCACCCCGGCCAGGTCCTGGGTGCGGAGTACTCGGCAAAGCTCGGCGAGCGAGCTGACTGCGGGATCAGTTGCAGGCACAGGCGCCGCTCAGCGACTTCGTCTCGTGGCAGGTCGGGCATGAGTCGCCGCGACGAGGTTCCTTGACGCTGCCGCCGTTCTTCACGACACCGGTGTAGCCGGGGAGCTCAGTCCTGATCTCGCCGGCAACGTCGACGTAGCTTTTGCCGACCCATGCGACTGCCCTGCCCTTGCGGCCGAGCGCGATGTAGCTCCTGCTGTACGGCAGCCAGACCTCATCGTGATCGACAGGCGCGAGCACGGACTGCACCTGCGGCCAGTCGGTCACAGATACGCCCATCACCGGCAACGCGGTCAGAAGGTCAGCTTGGTAGTCCCGCCCGTGCCCGTCGCGCTCGGCCTGGCAGGAGTCGCAGACTGGCTGGTCGGTGGCCGGGATGATCTTCTTGCCGACCAAGTGGGAGCACCGCGCGAGGTGCGCCCGACCGCCCGTGGCGGTCCTCCACAGGGAGCTGTCATCTGCTGCATCAGCGCTGGTCACAGGCCGATTCTGGCGGAGGGGTCCGACAATTCCGGCGCAGAGGGGACCGCCCCACCCCGACGTGTGAGGCCGGTCAGCGCCGGTACAGCTGCGCCGGCTTCCCGACCGTCCCCTCCCGAACACCGGGCACCTCGGTCAACAGCGGCAGCATGGCCCGCCGGAAGGTGTCCGAAGAACGCGGCAGTCGGCCCAGCACGGCCTGGTGGACCACCCGTAGCTCGCGCAGGGTGAACGGCTCAGGCACCAACCCGGCTGGATCTGGCCGGTCCCGGTAGCGGGCCCGGACGTGTTCAGCAGCCAGCCGGACGATCTCGTCGTGGTCGAAGGCCAGACCGAACACCTCGTCGCAGGGCCGGTGCGCGACGTCGTCCCGACGTGCCTCGAGCACCGGCGCCAGTTCGTCCCACGGGACGACGTCGACGTGCGCGACGCTCAGGACCCAGCCTCGGTCGTCCCGCCCCGGGTCGTCGAAGACCTGCAGCTGCTGGGGCGACCGCCCGCCCAGCCCGACCTTGTCGGCGAGGGAGCGCTGCACCGCCTCGGCCAGCGTCTCCCCCTCGTGCAGGAACGTCCCGGGCAGGGCCCAGCCGCCGTCCCCGCGCACGAGAACGACGTCGAGGGACCCCGCGGCGGGCGGGACGGTCAGCACTGCCGTGTCGACAGCGACCGACGGCCGCGGGTAGTCGGTGAGCGCCTTGCCGGACGAGTCGCGGTACACGCCCTTGACTTTAACGCAGAACCCGTCTATCTCTTTGATATACGCAATGTTGCGTGAACTCGAACGGGGTGTTCAGCATGGTTCGTCTCCGACTGCACGTGGGGCAGGGCACCCACCGCGGCGCCCTCACCGTCTTCCCGGTCTGGACCGACGCGTCGCCGGTGACCGGCCTCGCCACGGGCGCCACTGCCGAGGTCGACGTCGCCGAGCGGGCCGGCGCGCCGTCGGTCGACCAACTCGTGGTGATGAACCGGTCGGCGAAGCCGACACTCCTGCTGGCCGGCGAGCTGCTCGAGGGCGGTTGGCAGAACCGGACGCTGACCGCCTCGACCGTCCTGGCGCCGGCCACCCCCACCGTCCTGCCGGTGCTGTGCGTCGAGCACGGCCGCTGGGGCGGTGAGACCGCACACCGGCGTCAGGCCCGCCGCGCGCCGGTCGCCCTGCGGCCGCACCTGGAGCAGTCCGACGCGCAGGAACGGGTCTGGCGCCGGGTGTCCGGCTACTCCGCGGTCGCCGGGCCCTCCCCCACCGACTCGCTGACGGACCGCCTCGACCGGGCGAAAGTCGAGGCGCCTGACCTCACCCCGCTGGCCGGGCAGAGCGGTGTCCTCATCGGGATCGCCGGGCGGCCGGTCGCCCTCGAGCTGTTCGGCTCACGCCGTGCGCTCAGCGCCCACTGGCGGCCGCTGCTCGAGGCCGCCGCGCTCGATGCACTCGGCCGGCCCGCCGTCCGCACGACGGCTGCCCTGGCCCGCGCGTTCGCCGAGCGGGTGCAGGGCACCGACCTGACCGCGGTCCGCGGCGCCGGGGCGGGCCGCCGGTACGGCGGTGGCGGACGCATCCGGGTGGACGACGTCCGTTGGCGCGACCGCACCGTGCACCTGACCGCGATCGACCTCACCCACCCCGTCCTGGAGGCGTCATGACCATGCCCCGCTTCCACCGCGCTGCCGGTGCGGTCATCGGCTCCGCCGTCGGCGACGCCCTCGGCGCACCCTTCGAGTTCGGCCCGGCCGGTCGCTTCTCGGCCCGCTTCCCGCAGGACGCCCGCGGAGCCGCGACCGAGATGTGCGGCGGCGGTTCGCTGAACTGGGAACCAGGCGAGTTCACCGACGACACCCAGATGGCCCTGCTCGTGGCCGGCTCCCTGGTCGACCGCGGCGGGCTGGACGGGGCCGACCTGTTCGAACGCTTCCACCGCTGGGCCGGCGCGAACCCGCCGGACATCGGCAACCAGACCCGCGCCGTCCTCGGGTCCGGTCGACCGTGGGACGTCGCCGCGGCCGAGCACTTCGCGCGGTCCGGGCACGCGGCCGGCAACGGCTCGCTGATGCGGACGACGCCGGCGGCGGTCTTCTTCGCCCCCCAGGGCCGGACGGCGACCATGGACGCCGCCCGGCGGATCTCGGCGCTCACCCACGGCGACCCGTCCGCCGGCGAGGGCTGCGCGATCTTCCACGAGCTGGTGCGGGTGGCGCTGGACGGCGGTGATCCGCTGGCCGCCGTCCCCGAGACCCTGCAGCACGTCGCAGCTGAGCACCGTGAGCGCTGGGCGACGGTGCTGGCCCCTGAATGGACGCCGGCGGATGCGACCGAGAGCAACGGAGCCGTGTGGCCCACACTCGGCCAGGCCGTGTGGGCGCTGCGCGGGGCGACGTCCTTCGCGCAGGTGCTGCGCCGGGTGGTCGACCTCGGCGGCGACACCGACACGGTGGCCGCCGTCGCGGGTGGTCTGGCCGGAGCCGTGTTCGGCATCGCGGGCATCCCGATGCGCTGGACGTCGGTCGTGCACGGATGGGTGCCCGGGTTCGGCGATCGCGTGTGGGACCTAGCGGACCTGCATGCGGTCACCGCGGGGCTCACCGGGAAGTCGGGGGACCGGTACGAGGCTCCATCGACGCCTGGTCTCGAGCCGCGCGAGATCGCCGACGGGGTGTGGGCCAGCGACCTGGACGGCGCCCGGCGCAGCTCGCGGGAGTTCGCCGTCGTCTCGCTGTGCCGGACCGGTGAGCCCTTCGGTCACGAGGTGCAGCGGTTCGCCTATCTCACCGACGACGACGCCAACAGCGAGATCGACGTCGTCCTGGCCGACGTCCTCGACGACATGGCGGCGTTGCGAGCGGAGGGCCGGCAGGTGCTGGTGCACTGCCACGCCGGGCAGTCGCGGACCGGGCTGGTGCTGCGGGCGTGGCTGCGTCGGAGCCAGGGGTTGACCGCGCAGGAGGCGACCGACACGGTCGCGGCCAGGTGGCCGCACCTGAGCCGGTGGAACGACAGCTTCACCGCCGCACTCGAGCGCGTGCAGCAACCCGCCGGCCCGAACGAGGGCTGACGACGATGCCGTACGCGGTCTACATGCTCCACCCGGAGAGTGAGAGCCGACGAGCTGAAGGCTTCACTGCGTGGAACTTCTGGGCGCAGGTCGAGGCACCCTGGTCCGGGATGGGGATCGACGAGGTGGCTTCGCTCCTCCAGCTCCTTCCTCCAGCACCACACACTGATCACCTGCGGGCTGTCCTCAACCGTGGCGGGGAGTTGCGTGTCGACGAAGTCCGACTGTTGATCTCCGCGGGAGCCCACGCGCTGTCCCCTGCGTGCCGTCGGGTGCTCCACTCGGCAGTCGCCGGTGCCGTCGGTGTCAAGATCCTCTACACACCGTCGATCTTCATTCCCACCGCTGCTGGTCAGTGGTTGGCTCGCTTCGGGCCAATAGAGGGGATCGACAGGCCATCGGATGGAGGCTCGGGAATGACGCAGATGCCCTTGGGCGAGGCATGCTCGCTCTGGCAGAGCGGGCAGGACGTCGGGTCCTCGCTGATCCGCGCCGGCGCACGAGTGCTCACCGGCGTTCCGCACTACGTGCAGGCCAGCTACATCGCGGCGCACGAGGAGAAGGCCAAGGAGCGCCCGGACGCGCTCGCGGCCGCCCGCACTCTCCTGGATGCCGTGGCGGGAGCCGACCAGCGGGACGCCGCCGGATGGGCGCGGGTGGCCTCGCTACCTGCGGGTGACTTCGCTGGCCGCGGATTGAAGTCGGAGGCAGAGAAGGACGCCCAGATCGAATCCGTCATCGACTCGGGCACCATTCGGATGCCGCTCTGGGGGCTCTCATTGGACCGAGCGGTGACCGAGCAGTACGGCGGCCGCTTCCTTTTCGAGGTCATCGGGCCTTTCCCGGCCGTCCCGGCATGGTTGGCGTCGGGAGTAGTGCCCGAGGAAGCCGAACTCATCACCGGCGGCGACTACGCCGTCGTCGATGTCGAACGGGCCGAAGGGCGGACCACCGCACGGCTTCGTTGGACGAACGCACTCGCATGACCCTGACGCTCATGCCGGGGGCGGTCGCAACCGCCGCGAACTGTTGACGCGCAACCGCAGCGGTCGCAACGCACCAACTCGGTACCGCACGGCTGCGGCGCAACGGGCAGCGCAGCGGAGAAGATGAGGCGTGATGAGCGACATCCCCCACCTCGGGTCACTGGAGTACGTCGCTGTCCGGGAGGTCTGGGCCCACGAGGCGCATGTGTTCACCCCGTGGCTCCTGCAGAACGCCAACCACCTCGGCGACGCGTTGGGGATGGATCTCGAGCTGACCGGCGCAGAGCACCCAGTCGGCAACTTCTCACTCGACCTCATCGGACACGACCTCAGCACCGGCGAACGTGTCATCGTCGAGAACCAGTTGGAACGGACCGACCACGGTCACCTGGGACAGCTGCTCACCTACGCCGCCGGGGTCGAAGACGTCGCCAACATCGTCTGGGTGGCGCCCACGTTCCAACCGGAGCACAGGGCAGCACTCGACTGGCTCAACACCCGCACAGGCGAAGGCACGCGATTCTTCGGTGTCGAGGTGGCGGCGGTCCGCATTGCGACGTCTCCCTACGCCCCCTTGTTCCGCGTCGTCTCCCAGCCCAACGACTGGCAGAAGATCGTCAAGAACGCTGCCCAGTCGAGTCAGAGCATCAGCTCCAGAGCAGGCCTCTACAGGGAGTTCTGGGAGCAGTTCTTGGACCGCCTCAAGGCTGCACACCCGACGTGGTCACGTGGTCGAGCGCCGCAGGCCAACTACTTCGAGATGACCGCCGGTAGCGCTGGACTCAGGTGGGGCGTGAGCTTCACGAATTCGCCGGGGGTGCGAAGCGAGTTGTACTTCGGGCACTCCGATGGCGTCGAGAACGACAGGATCTACCAACGGCTCGCTCGTCGAGCAGCCGAGTTCGAGACCGCCTTCGGCGGTCGGCTGGTCTGGGACCCACTACCCGGGAAGAAGGCGTGCCGGGTCGAGGCCCCTCAGATCACCGGCGAGGTCGACGACACCGAGCGCTGGCCCGAGTTCCTGGACTGGATGGTCGACACCCAGAGTCGGCTTCGGTCCGCACTGGTCTCGATCGGTGGGGTCAACTGGCTCGTCGACGCCTCGGACGACAGGTAGCCCCGACCGCAGAGGTCACTTCCACCACGCGCCTGCGGTGATGCGGTTCATCAGTCGCTGGTCGACGTGTTCCTATGCAGGAGCCTCACGTCGGGTCGGCGCCGAACTGCTCGAGGGCTGCTCTGAGCGCACTCCAACCTTCGCCCCCGAGTCCGGCGATCTCTTCATGGAGGTGCCTTGCGGACGCGGCCGCGCGACGTTCTGCGTCGGTACCCAAGAGAGGCGCGTAGCGCTCGCTGATCAGGTGTGCCTGGCCGGTCTCGCTGAGGAGGACCACGCGGTCGAGGAAGACCTCGAGCTCTCGCGCGGCACGACCAACGTCACCGTTCCGCTCGCCGAGTGCCAGGTACGCGAACTCTGGCTTCCAGATCTGCTGACGCAGGTCATCTCGTTGCAGGCTGATCACGGTGCCCAGTTCCGTAGCGGACCCGTGGCTGCGTTCACCCAGTTCTGCGACCTCGTGGATCAGTCGGATCACGTTGTCGTCAGTCATCGACGCGCCGACGACGAGCAGGTGCTTCGTGAGCAGAGTGGACTGCAGAACGCCCCCGAGAGGGCGCCTCTGCGCGTCGTAGGTGACGAACGACCGGCGAGCGAGGACTACGGAGGCAGGTGCGGATACGTCGCCGTGCAGCTTCAGAAGCCACCCTGCACTGCTGGTACCGGCGAGCTCGCGGCTCTTCCCCCCGGGCAGCACGACGAGCGGACGGCGTCCGTCCACCGCCGCCACTGCGTCCTCGTAGAGGTGGTCGAAGTTGGTGGTGATGGCCTGTTCGCAGTGGAGCGCGGCCAACTGGACATGGGTCAGTCCGTACCGCTTCTTCGGCGCGATGATCTCGGAGACCAGCCAGCCCAGCGCCCCCTCCTCACCGTGGTGCACGTCAGCGGCTCGGCGGCGCAGGAGTTCGGCCGCGTCCAATGGACCGAGCCTGTCCCAAGCGGCTGCATCGAAGGGAAGATCGACGCGGGCAGCCAGCGCAGCGAGCAGCCCGTTCCACGAGGGGAGCCCGGCCGACATGCTGGTACCCGCCCCCATGAACAGCGCGAGTTCTCCGGACTTCGCTCGTTCGGCAAGTGCCCTGGCCAGCGTCTCCTGCTCGGCCGACAGCATGTCGCCGGCTTTCCGCCGCTCCGATTGGAAGGCCGAGTAGTCGGCAGGGTTGTACGCGACGAAAACGACATCCATGCCGAGTTCTTGCGCCAATCCCGTAGCCGTCTCGAGCAGCGCACGAATCACTTCACCACGTTTGCCTCCGTACCCGCCCTGACCGACGCCGAGGGTGGGCAGCCCCACCCGCCGGACAGATCGGTCGCCCAACATCTGAGTGCTGGCGATGGCCCGTAGACACTGTTGGAGGCCGTCGGCGAGAGCTTCGATGTCACCACCACCGTGGCCGACGGAGAGGAGCCAGCGTCGCCTCCCGGTCCGCTCCGGAAGCTGGGCAACCCGACGTTGGTCGGACAGCGATGTGACCGCCCCTCGCTCCGCGCGGCGGACGGGTGCACTCCCCCAGTCCAGGGTGCTCGTCCAGGTCCGCGTCACGTGCACGGAGTGGTCGGTGGGGACGACGACGTCGTCGCAGTCGAGGAGATCGAGTCGTCCGGGCACCACGAAGACGTGGCCGGGGTGAGAAGGCATGCGCTCGTGCCCCGTCAGCAGTTGAGGTAGCGCACTGAATTCTGCGCTCCTCTGGCGAAGTACCTGCTGACGTCTCTGTTGAGGACTGCACGGGAGAAGTCGTCGTCTGCCTGAACCCCCTCGAAGCCCCAGCGGGTCTTGCGTGGGGCGGAGGACCACCCCCGATCGCCCTGTCGTTGCTCCCGCCACCCAGTCGGGAGGTAGACGCCACGGATGACGCCCCGGGAAACGCTCAGGACGTAGGTGGCGGTTGCTGCACGGGCTGGGTTCAGCACCCACCAGCCGTGCGTGGCCTCGAACAGTGCATCGCCGCTCATCTTCGGGGACCAGAGCTGACTCGGCCTGATCAGGAGAACGGCATCGGAGATGTCTGGTGCCGCCTCCGCCTCGAAGGTCGATGCTGCCGCGTCCGTCGTCATCCAGCCGCGCTCCTCGACGTGGTGACCTGAGACCAGGTTGGTCAGGGCGACTGAGCTGTGCGTCTTGTTCGAGAGGAGCTCGATGGCGGCCGCCTCCACCTCGAACGCCTCCTTGCTGGTCAGGCCGAACCTCAGCAGCTCCGTGCCGACGACGAGACCCTCCGCACGAATGGCACGGATCGTGTCGAGCTTCGTCGACAGAGGGCTGTCGTCGGCAGCTACGAGCTCGTCAGCCGCGTGGGCGAACACCCGATTGCCCACGCCCTTCCCGACGTAGAAGACGGAACCATCTCGAGGATCGCGCAACAAGTAGACGTAGTAGTCGAGCTTCTCGGTGACAAAGGGTGTGAACGTCATCTGTCGACCTCAACCGTTCCCCGTGTGAGCGTCACTGCCATCGAGCCCCCCGTGTCGTGCGCCACTCGTGATGCGGTCGCATGCACTCAACCAGAGGGCGGCGACCTTTCCGATGCAACTGCACTGTGGCTGACCGCTCCGAGTGAACTGTGGCCATTCAGGCCGCAGACGCTTGCGCCTCACTCGCTCGCTGTTACGTTCCGAGCCAGTCCGATCACGGGGGATCACCACATGACTGCGTACGGGCAGCCCGCGCTGCACGAGCTCCGCCGCGTCGTCCGGGAGCTCAAGGGCGGCGACCCGATGACGCCGGTGACCATCCTGATGCCGAACAACCTGGCCGGGATCGTCGCCCGTCGGTTCCTCGCACACGGGCTCGGCGACGGCCACCACGGTGTGGCGGCGATCTTCCCGACGACAGCGACCCGGCTGGCCGAGCAACTCGCCGCAGCAGCGCTGCACCCGCGCCGTCCCTCGACCGGGCCGGTCCTGACCGCCGCCTGGCGCGCCTGCCTGACCGCCGACGCCGGCGTCTTCGCGAAGGTCGCCCACCATCCGGTGACCGTGCAGGCCCTCGTCCGCGCCGGCCGCGAACTCCGCGACCTCGACGACACCGCCCTCAACGCCCTGGCCGGGGTGCAGCCGCTCGGGCCGGACCTCGTCCGCCTCCACCGGAGCGTCCAGACCTCGCTCGCCACCGGTTGGTACGACCAGCACGACCTGCTCGTCACCGCAGCGGCCATCTGCCGCGACCACCCCGAGCGCATCGCCGAGCTGGGCGCCGTCGTCCTCTACCTGCCCCAGGTGCTCGACCAGGCGGAGGCCGCCTTCGTTCTGGCCCTGAGCGGATCCGGCACCGTGCACACGGTCGCGGGGTTGACCGGCCACCCCAAGGCCGACGCAGCGGTCCACCGCTCGCTGGCCCGCGTGGGGGCCTTGGCAACCGGAAACGACGCCGAGCCGACCGCGACCGCCGTCCTCACCGCCTCCGACGCCGACGACGAGGTCCGCTGCGTCGTCCGGGACGTCGTCAAGGCCCTCACCACGACGCCGGCGCACCACATCGCGGTCCTCTACACCGCCCAGAACCCCTATGCCCGGTTGCTGCACGAACACCTCGGGGCCGCGGACATCGTCGTCAACGGGCCCGGCACCCGCCCGGTGCACGAACGCGCGCTGGCTCGAGCCGTGTTGGAGCTGATCGACCTGGCCGGTGACGGTCCCGCCCGCGACGTGCCGCGGGGCGACCTGTTCCGCGTGCTCGCCACCGCACCGATGCGGACGGCGGCCGATGACCGCGTCCCGGTCAGCCGCTGGGAACGGCTGTCCCGCACCGCCGGCGTCGTGCACGGCGCCGACTGGGAGACCCGCCTCAGCCGCTACACGCACGACGAACGCGGCCGTCTCGCCGCCGAGCAGGAGAGCGACGACGCCCGCCCGGGCATGGTCGCCCGGCTGACCGCGAACATCGAGAACGCCGAGGCGCTCCGTGCGTTCGCCTGTGCGCTGCGGGACCGGTTGGCGGTGGGCCGGTCGCTCCGGTCGTGGCGGGCGCTGAGCGAGTGGTCGCTCGACCTGCTCCACGACCTCATCGGCGAACCCGACACGCTGACCCACCTGCCCGAGGAGGAGCAGCACGCCGCCGTCGCCACAGCGGCCGCGATGGGCGGCGTCGCCGTCCTCGACGGGTTCGACGGCGGGGAGCCGTCGCTCCCCGCCCTCCGCGAGACGGTGGCCGACCAGCTCGAGGCCGCACTCCCCCGCGTCGGTCGGTTCGGTGACGGGGTGTACGTCGGACCCGTGTCCAGCGCCATCGGCCTGGATGCCGACCGCGTCTTCGTGCTCGGTTTGGCCGAGTCGGTCTTCCCCGGCCGGCTGAAGGAGGACCCACTCCTGCCGGAACGGGCGCGCGAGGTCACCGGTGGGCAGCTGCTCGGCTACCGCGAGCGGATCGACGCCCAGCACCGTCACCTGCTCGCCTCGTTCGCCGCGGCGCCGTCGGTCACGGCCAGCTTCCCGCGCGGAGACCTGCGCACGAAGAGCCAGCACCTGCCCAGCCGCTGGCTGCTCCCGACGATGCGCGCGCTGACCGGCATCCCGAAGCTGGCGGCCACCGAGTGGGAGAAGCACTCCGAGCACTGGACGACGTCGCCGTCCTTCGCGAGCTCGCTCACCACGGCAGCGTTGCCCGCGAGCGAGCAGGAGTGGCGCACCCAGGCTGCGCACGCGGGGGTCGACATCGACGACGACGTCGCTGCGGCTGCCGTCCACCTGCTCGGCGAGCGTGCCGCACCCCGGTTCACCCGGTTCGACGGCGACCTGTCCGGCGTCGACGGTCTGCCCGACCACGCCGACGGCACGCGGGTCGTCTCCCCCACGGCACTCGAGCGCTACGCGGGCTGTCCGCACGCGTACTTCGTCTCGCGCATGCTCGGCGTCGAGCCGGTGGAGCAGCCCGAGGACGTCGTCGAGGCCAGTGCCGCCGACATCGGGACCCTCATGCACGAGAGCTTCGACGCGCTGTGCCGCGAGTTCGCCGGCCGTCTGCCGGGCCACGGTGAACCCTGGAGCACCGAGCAGCACGAGCGGCTCCTGCAGATCTGCGCGGAGAAGGGCGCCGAGCTGGAGGCGGACGGCCGCGCCGGGCACCCGAGGCTGTGGGCACGCACCATCGCCCGAGTCTCGGCGGACCTCTCAGCGATGCTGGAGGCCGACGACATCTGGCGGGCGGAGCACCGCGCAGCCGTCATCGCCAGCGAGCTGGCCTTCGGCATGAAGGGCGAGGACCCCGTCGCCATCGAGCTTCCCGACGGGACGACGCTGCTCATGCGCGGCGCCGCGGACAAGGTCGACCAAGCAGACGACGGACGGCTGTTCGTCACCGACATCAAGAGCGGGAGCCAGCGCTCCTTCGAGGCGATCAAGGTCGACCCGGTCGCAGGTGGCACGAAGCTCCAGCTGCCGGTCTACGCGCACGCCGCCCGCGCGCGGCACGCCCCCGACGCCGAGGTCGAGGCCGCCTACTGGTTCGTCCGACGGGACAAGGGCCGTATCCAGGTCCCGCTGGACGACGAGGTGGAGCAGCGCTACGCCGAGACCCTCCACACGATCGTCAGCGGCATCCGCAGCGGTCTGTTCCCGCCGAAGCCACCCTCCGAACCGGACTTCCGTTGGGTGCAGTGCCACTTCTGCAACCCCGACGGGGTGGGCCACGCCGACGCCCGCCGGCGGTGGGAGCAGACGAAGGGCGACCCCGCCCTGAGCGACCTGGTCGACCTCATCGAGCCGACCACCGGAGGCGCCCCGTGAGCCACCCGTTGCAGGACGCCGACGCCCGGCGGGCGATCCGCGAGGACACCGACCGCACGCTGTTCGTCGAGGCCGGCGCCGGCTCGGGCAAGACCCGGAGCCTGGTCGAGCGCATCCACCACCTCGTGGTGCACGACGGCGTGCCGCTGCGCCGCATCGCCGCGGTCACCTTCACCGAGAAGGCCGGCGCCGAGCTGCGGGACCGGCTGCGGGCCGCGTTGGAGCAGGCGGACGGCCAGCGCGCCGAGGAGGCGCTCGACGACCTGGACGGCGCGGCGATCGGCACTCTGCACTCCTTCGCGCAGCGCATCCTGGCCGAGCACCCCATCGAGGCCGGCCTGCCCCCGCTCATCGAGGTGGCTGACGAGCTCAGCTCGGCCGTCGCCTTCGAGGCCCGATGGGCGGAGCAGCGCCGTCAGCTGCTGGACGACGACACGATCGACGAGCCGTTGATGCTGGCGATGTCGGCCGGCGTCACCCTCGACAACCTCCGGTCACTGGCCAAGTTGTTCAACGCGGACTGGGACCTGGTCGCGGAGCGGGTCCTCGCCGGCCCCCAGTCGACGACGCCCAGCCTGACCGGGGTGGAGGCACTGGCCGACCGGGCGGCGACGCTCGCGGCACGCGCCGACGCCTGCCTCTCCGCCGACGACAAGTTCCTGCCGCACCTGGCCAGGCTCGGCGCTTGGGGGTTGACGCTCGCCGAGGCCAGCGACGCCGGCCTCCGGCTCGCCGCCCTGGGCACTGCGGCAGACCTGAAGTTCAGCTACGGCCAGGCCGGCAACTGGGGTGGCAAGCCGGCGCTCGACGGCCTGAAGGAGGAGTGCCGCCAGCTCGTCGCGGACGCCGCCGCGGCCGTCGCCGCCGTCCTCGAACCGACCCTGCGGATCCTCTCCCGCTGGATCGCCGAGCGGGTGCTCGAGGCTGCCGAGAAGCGCCGCGACGCCGGCCGTCTGGAGTTCCACGACTTGTTGGTCATCGCCCGCGAGGTTCTCCGCGGTGAGGACGGCACCCCCGTACGAGCCGCCCTGCAGGACCGGTACCAGCGGCTGCTGCTGGACGAGTTCCAGGACACCGACCCCATCCAGATCGAGCTCGCGGTCCGGATCGCGGGTGGCGCGGCGGCCTCGGCCGAGCGCTGGGAGGACGTCGTGGTCTCCCCGGGGTCGCTCTTCGTCGTCGGCGACCCCAAGCAGTCGATCTACCGCTTCCGCCGCGCTGACATCGCGATGTACCTGAGGTCGCAGCGCGTCATCGGCGAGCAGGTCAGCCTCACGACGAACTTCCGCACGGTCGCGCCGGTGGTCGACTGGGTGAACGCCGTGTTCGACCGATTGATCGTGGCCGAGCCCGACCGTCAGCCTGCGTTCCAGCCACTCGTGCCGGAGCGCCCGGCGCACGGCGGCGCACCTGCCGTCGTCGTCCTCGGTGCCGAGCCGCACCAGGGACTCCCCAGGTCGAGCGCCTCGACCCTGCGCGAGCGAGAGGCCGCTGACGTCGCCGGTGTCATCCGCCGGGCGGTCGCCGAGGGATGGCCGGTCCACGTCGACGGTGCATGGCGGCCGGCACGTCTGGACGACGTCGCCGTCCTGCTACCAGCGCGGACGTCCCTTCCCTTCCTGGAGTCCGCCCTGAACCGAGCGGGCATCGCGTACCGGGCCGAGTCCAGCTCGCTGGTGTACGAGGCGCAGGAGGTCCGCGACCTGATGGCCGCGGCTCGGGCCATCGCCGACCCGTCCGACGCTCTGTCGCTGGTGACCGCGCTGCGGTCGCCGCTCTTCGGCTGCGGCGACGACGACCTGTGGACCTGGAAGCACGGCGGCGGGGCGTTGAGCGTCATCGCTCCCCTCGACGAGACCCGCTCTGAGCATCCCGTTTCACGGTCGTTGGCTTACCTGCAGAGGCTGCACCGGGCTGCGCGGTGGATGGCGCCGAGCGAGGTGCTGACGCGGCTGGTCGCCGACCGCCGCATGCTCGAGGTCGCCGCGCAGGGCCCGCAGGCCCGCGACCAGTGGCGACGACTGCGGTTCGTCGTCGACCAGGCCCGGGCGTGGGCGGAATCGGAGCACGGTGGGCTGCGGGCCTACCTGGCGTGGGCGCAGCAGCAGAGCGGGGACTCGTCGCGGGTCGCGGAGTCCGCGCTGCCCGAGACGGACGCCCAGGCCGTGCGGATCATGACCGTGCACGGTGCCAAGGGGCTGGAGTTCCCGATCGTCGTGATGAGCGGCATGACCTCGGGAGTGCGCCGGCCCGGTGGCGTGCGGGTGCTCTGGACCGCCGACGGCTACGAGGTCTCGATCCGCAAGGGTGTGACCACCGGGGACTTCGACCTGGCCGCGCCCGTCGACGAGCAGATGGACGACCGGGAACGCCGCCGGCTGCTGTACGTAGCGGCCACTCGAGCGCGGGATCACCTGGTCGTTTCCCTGCACCGGTCGGCCGGGGCCTCCCAGACGAGCGCGAAGCTGCTGGCCGACGACGGTGGAGCCCGCTCCGGAGCTGAGGCCTGGTCGGTCGACCAGTTGCCTGCCGACGTCGTGCCGGTCGCCGCCCCCACCATGCCGGCGACGCCGCCGGACCGCGACGCCTGGTGGACCACCGTCAGCCCAACGCGCGAGGCAAGTCGACGCACCTCGGCCATCTCCGCATCCGGGCTGGAGGGCAGCGAGCCTGCGGTGGCCCTCGGTGGCGGCGACACCGGTCTGGCCAAGGGTGCGCAGAACCTTGACCTTCCCCCGTGGTCGAAGGGGCGGTACGGGACGGCGATCGGCCGAGCGGTGCACGCCGTCCTGCAGACCGTCGACCTCGCGACAGGTGCCGGACTGGACGAGGCAGTGGCGGCGCAGTGCGCCGCGGAGGGCGTCGAGCCGCACGCCGACGTCGTCACGGCCCTTGTGCAATCAGCCCTCGACTCGGCGCTGATCCGCGAGGCAACGACCCAGCCTCACTGGCGTGAGATGTACGTCGGCGCGGTCCAGGCCGATGGCACGATTCTCGAGGGCATCGTCGACCTCGTCGTCCGCAGGGATGACGGCACGCTGATGGTCGTCGACTACAAGACCGACGCAGTACCCAGCGCCGCCATTGATGGACGTGCCGTGCACTACCGTCCCCAGCTGGCGAGTTACGAAGCCGCCCTGACCGCAGCAGGCTCCCTGAGCGAGGGCCCCCGATTGGTCTTCCTGAGACCGGATGGGGTTGCTGTCGACACGACGATCTGACCCCGAGTCCCTCCGGCGTCAGCTCTCGGCACGAGCTTCCGCGGCTTCGACCTCGGCAGAACGGCGGAAGGTCGTGTGGGCGTACTTGCCCACTCCCCACGTGGCCGCCGTGTCGACGCCGCCCCCGACCAGACCACCAACCAACGGGACACCCTTCGCCAGGGTGACCACTGAACGCTTCGTGCCGTACTTGGCGACCAGCATGAAGCCCACGCGCTTGTTGATCCGCCGGATGACAGCGACCGGGATTCGCTCGATCATCGTCATGGTCACCTTGGAGCCCACCGTGACACCGAACCGCTTGAGCACTTCGGATCCGGCATTGCCCACCAGGCAGAGAAGGACAGCTGAACGGACCTCCTCAGCATCGAGTTCGTTGCCGTGCACGGCGGCGATGGCGCCTGCGAGGTGTGTCTGCACCAGGTAGGCCGCACCGATGTTGGCGGGAAGAGCAACCGGCAGCGTGACGATCCCGCCAAGGTTCGTGACGAAGCCCTGGGCGCCAGCGATCGCGCAGTGGTTCCGGATGAGCACCTTGACGGCCTCGTCCGGCGTGCGACCCCGCAATGCCTCCTGGGCGCTGTCCTCCGCACCCTTGAAAGGGCCGAATCCATTCAGGCCGACCTTCAGCAGCTGCTCGATGAGCTTCTCGCCAGCCCGCGCGAGGCTCGAGTCGTCAACTTTCGGGGTGGGGTTCGCCATGGGTCCTCTTCTTCGTAGGTGGGCGGGGTGAGGAATCGCTGATGTCGCCGAGGCGCGCACAGATGCCGCCGCGCGCTGAACCCACGGGGCTCACCGAGGGGCAGCGGGTATGGGTAGGGCGGCGCGCATCTCGGCGGGCGTCATGATGCGGCTTGGGTCAGTTGCTGACCGTGAGCGATGGAGCATGACGTGGCAGTTGGCGCACACGGGTACCAGGTCGTTCGCCGGGTCGACGGTGTCCTGCTGCCCTCGTGCGGACAGGGGGACCACGTGATGGACGTGCACGTAGCCCTCACCGAGCGCGCCGTAGGTCGTGGCGAATTCGAAGGCACAGATGGAGCAGGTGTGACCGTGAAGTGCGATGCAGCGGTCTCGAGCAGCACGGCTGCGCTCGTAGCGCATCGTCGTCGACGAGACCGGCAAGCCCTCCATGTACGTGGCCGAGGACGTGAACGCGCTTGTCCCCCGTGCCTCCCAGAGCGCCAGCAGAGCCAGGTCCGACGGTGGCTTGACAGTTCGGCCCGAGCTGTACACCTGACGCCACCGGAAACCCGGGACGGCCGCCTCGAGCTCGTCCACCTCGATGGGCTCGTCTTGGGGGAGCAGCTCGGACCAGGTGATGTCGATGAACATCGCGGTCGCATCGGAGCCATCCCAGTGCCGATCGCGCGAAGGGCTGCTTCTCACGGTCCCGCGGCCCAGTAGGCCACGAGGGCCTCGACCCTGTCGGAGCAGGAAGACGTCATCGCCGGGTGAGATGCCGTTCCGCCGTTGCCCGACGCTCCAAGGTTCCTCGACAATGCCCCCAGCTTGCGTGCGTGCGACGAGCTGGTCGTAGTTCGGCCATTCCCAATTGGCGGGGTTGTAGTTGACGAGATGGACCGCCCTCATTCTGGTCTCCTCACGCCGGTCCGCCCCCGACCAGGCCGTTCGCCTCGTCGTTCTCGAGAGGGTCCTTCTCACCTGTCTCATCAACCTGGCCGGCGCCCCGTCCGTGCATCCACAGCACGACGTCGAAGACCCGCAGGTCAGGAAGCTGATGCGGAGCCGCTCCAGCGCGGGCTCGGATGTCCTGCAACAGGGCTCGGTTGTTGACGGCGCCCGCCGGTGCCGGAGCACGCAGCCATTCGTGCAGCGGACCCCAGAAGGCTCCGCCTCCGATCACTTTGCGCACCACGGTGTCGTAGACGGGGATCAGGTCCGGTCGTTTTCGCGCCATGACCTTGCCAGCGGTCACCCATCCCGCGCCGGGGACGTCGCGGATGGTCTGCCACGCGACGGTCGCAGCCGCCAGGTGATCACGAACCACGTCGTCCTCGTCCCAGAGCGTTGCAGACAACGGCACCTGCGAGAGGGCGGCGGTGATCGCGTGCCGCTGACCTTCTAGGAGGCGCCAGATCGTCTTGCTGTACGGCCGCATGCTCATCATCTGCACCGCGATCAGGTCGTCGGCCGTCACGACGTCCGGGTGCACCATGCCGCCGCCGGCCCACGTGTTGAACAACGACCCGGTGAAGGCTGGCCCGGTGCGGTCGCTCGACATGTACTTCCGGACGAGTTCGACCGGCTCCGGACCATCGAAGTACCTATCCCGGAGCGTTGCCCAACGCTGCGACACCTTCGTCATGTCAGCTCCCAGCCTTCAGGTCGTGGCCCAGGTCCTTCAGCCGTTGCCGTGCACGCTGCAGCTCGTTGCCGGTGAAGAGGTCGCGGAACTCCGGAGCGCACACCGCTGCCTCAAGGCTGTGGCCCAGCAAGCCGTGCTCCCACAGCACCTCGATCCCGTGCTGCGGTCGCGGGTCAGCCAGCAACCGCTTCGCGGCACCGAGGGCGCCCTCCTGGTTGATCATGTGCAGGTAGTAGCTCGGCCGGTAACCAGACTTCTTGGTCACGGCAGCCGCGTCATCGCGCAACCGTCGTTCGAGACGTGCTTCCAGCTCCGGTCCCTCGGCGCCCCTGACCTCCGGCTGCTCAGCGTCAGCCGGTGCGGCGCTCGCTGCACCCGGCAGCACGTAGTGCGTTCCGCGCTTGGCGCCGCGCTGCTCGAGCAGCCCCCGCTCGACCAGGCCCATCAGGGCCTTCCGCGCTCCTTCCGGCGACAGGTCGAGAAAGCTCCGCACGATCTCGTTGGTCAGGGCCCCGTCCTTGGCCAGGTCCAGGAGCAACGCGTCGGTCGGCGACGAGGCACCCGAGGCAGTCGTGATCCTCGGACCCTGGGCCCGGGATCGCGATGTCGAGCGTGACATCGGTGGTGGGACAGGCGGGAGGACGGGGCGAGCCGCCGCAGGACGCGCCGTCGGCTGCGCGAAGGGGACCTCGAGCTGTTGCCCGGCCGTGCTCTCCGCCGGTGTCTGGACACTCGGGGTGGGACGGAGCTGCTGTGGCACGGCGGCGACTGATTCCGTCGACGAGTGCCCGTCCTCCGGCTCCAGTGCGTCCGGACCCTCCTCCTCGGAGAGTTCACCAGGCACCCAGTCGCCACCGCGCCCGGCGCCTTCGATGACGACCGGCCCGATGCCCCGCTTGTCCAGGGTGTGCCACAGGTCGGTGAGGGCTTCGTCTGGGTCCAGGTAGTAGCGGGACTCACGGATCCGCCAGAAGGCCCACCCGCACCGCTTCAGCTCCAGCTCACGTGCGAGGTCGTTGGCGAGCTGCTCCGGCGAGCTGTGCCATGCGTCCCCGTCGCACTCGACGGCCAGCTTCCCCTGGCTGCCGGTGACGACGAGATCGATCCGCCGGCCGTTGACCTCGACCTGCGGAGTCACGTGGTAGCCGCGCTGCTGGATGCGGCGGAAGACCCGCTGCTCGAACAGGCTGTCGAACGGCTCGCACCGTTCGTCGTCGGTCACCCCCTGCGGCATGGCGGCCGCGGCGGCGACCGGGGCCGCGCTCAGGTAGGTCAGCAGCTGGCTGCGGAGGTCGTCCGGGCGCAACTGGTCGGTCGTGACCGAGTGGAAGAGCCAGAGCTGGTCCCGGGCGCGGGAAGCGGCGACGTTGTACGACCGCTGAGCATTCATCCCAGTCTGGGACGCACGTTTGTGGTCGGGCGCCGTCACCATCGAGAGGAGGACGACGTCACGCTCGTCGCCTTGGAAGTCCGGCGCCGTCCCGACCCGGATCCTGCGACGTTCCCACTCCTCCTGGTCCACACGCCGCATCAGGGCGTCGTTGATGATCTTGACCTGCGTCTGGCCCTGCAGGACGACGACCCCGAAGGTCTTGCCGTCGTACCGGCTGTCATCCAGGCAACCGACCAAAGCGTCGACGACGGCCTCGGCCTCGACGACATTGCATAAGGTGTTGTTGGCGCCTTGGGTGTAGGCGCTCGGTACGAACGAGGTCCGGAGCGGGGTCAGCCGGTCAGCGCCGTGCTGCCGCACCGGGATCAGGGGCGCGTCCCGGTAGAACATCTGGGACGACCACATGATGATCTCCGGCATGCACCGGAAGTGCTCCCGGAGCCGCACGACCTGGCCGAAGCGGGTGCGCAGGGTGGAGAAGACCGAGGATCGCGGCGTCAGGGTCGAGCGGAGGTAGTTCGGGACGTCGGGCAGCAGGACATCCAGCCGACTGAACACCTTGTCCAGTGCGCCGTGCTTCACCTCGGACGGCGTGCACTGCTTGTCGTCGCCCACCACGATGACCCGGGGGGCGAGCCACAGCAGGAAGAGGTTCTCGATCCCTACCTGGCTGGCCTCGTCGACGATGACGACGTCGAATGCGCCCTGCTGCGGGGGGATCGAGGCGAGCACCTCCTGCAGGGGCATGACCCAGGCCGGAACTGCCGACTGCGCGGCGGTCATCGCCTCCCGGGCAGCCTGACGGTAGCGCTGGGCGTACTTGCCCGACCCCTTGCCGACGTTGGCCATGCTGTCGCGGTAGGCCTGCAGAGCCGTGACCTGGCTAGCGGTCATCCGGGTCAGGCACGACTGCCACGCCTGCGCCGCAGCCAGCTGAGCGGTCAGCGATGCTGTGTCCTTCTCGACAGCGGCGAGCTCACGGTCGAGCTGGGCCTCTCGTCCGGGCGCTGACTCCTGCCGGACGTAGGTCGCCGCCCTGGCCCACGCCCACGCACCCTCCACCTGCTCGATCCGGGTGTCCCACATCGGTTCGGTCGCGGTCTCCCGCAACATCTCCACCAAGCGAGGGCTGACGGCGGTCAGCCGCGTGACGAGCTCGTCGCACCTGGCCTGCTGTTCCTTCTCCCGCCTGGCCGACGTCAGATCAGCCAGGCCATCCCGGTACCCCACCGCGTCGGCGGCGACCAACGCGTCGATGACGAAGCGCAGCTCCGGAGGTTGCTTATCCCACGCGACGGTGGCTGACACCAGGTCGGCCAGGCGCCGCAACTCGTCGCTGCTGCGGCGAGCGGTCTCGACATCCGCGAAGACGGTCGCGATCGACACGAAACGGGTGAGCGCTTCTGTCGTCCGCAGGTCGACGCGAGGGATGGTGGGGACCCTGCGGATCTGGGTGACCAACTCGTCGCGTGCGGCCCGGACGCGGTCGATGGCCTCGACCAGTTCCCACACGCGGCTCGCACGGGAGACCTGCTGAGGGCGCGGCAGGCTGAGGTCCACGGGGACGCGCACCAGCCCCATCGTCTGCGCGAAGGTCTGCAGACGCGCCAGGCAGTCGAGGTGCAGGCTGACGAGGTGGGCCTGGCCGGCGGTGACGACAGGCTGACCGTCGACCGTCGCGGCGTCGAGTAAGGGCTCAACGGCCTTCTGCTCGTCGCTCTTGAAGACCTTCTTCAGCGAACCACCGGCCCCTAGGTACCTGGCGAACCCCCCGAAACGGACCGCCGCTGCCCCCGGCAGCATCTGGCCGCTCCACCTGACGTCGGCGAAGCCGATCTGCTGGTTCAGCGCTACGACCTGGTCTCGCAGGCCCCGAGCACCACCGATGTGCTGCCACAGCACGGGGTCGTCCCCTCGCAGGACGACCTCGAGCAGGGGTAGCGCCCAGTCGGCGTCCGTTGTTTCCCGGATCTGCGCGAGCTGCTCCGCCAGATCCCTGCACCGTCGGGTCAGCTCCGCCAAGGTCCCTGCGTCGAGGGTCCCAAGAGCATCAGCTAGGGGTCCTTCTTCTCGTGCTCGTGCCTCTGCCCCGCGTGCGACTGCCTGGGCCAGTCGGTCCACGACGTCGGGGGACGGGACGACGTCGTTCGACGGGAACGACTGCCCGCGTCGCTCCCTGCGGGCCTCGGTGTCGGCCGGCAACGCCTGCCGCAGCTCCATGAGCTCGGGAACGTCGAGGGGGAAGTCGCCGACAGCAGGGACTGGCATCCAGGCGAAGGCCGCCGTTCCGCTGGCCACCTTCTCGGCCATGCGGGCGAGGGTCCCGCCGAAGCCCGGCGCGATCTCGGGGTGCTGCGCCGTCTCCGACTCGCGCAGCCGACGGATCGACTCGAGCAGGCTCGAGCGGTGGCGGCGAGCTTGGTCGAGCTTGCCCTGCAGGTCGCGGACCTCCCGTTCGGTGCGCTGCGGGTTGTACGAGGAGTGCTCAGAAGCCAATTGGCCGACGCTCTTGGCGAGCTCGACCGACCCACCACGCTGGACGTCGGTCAGCGAGACGCACAGCTCCTGCATCTCTTCCGGCAGCTTCTCGCGGAGGACGGACAGGGCCTGCGCCTTCTCGCTGGTCACGAGCACGCGCTGCCCACGAGCCAGGAGCGCGGACACCAGGTTCGCGATGGTGTGCGTCTTGCCCGTTCCCGGCGGTCCTTCGACGACCACCCCTGTGTCGTCGCGCAGCCGGCCGATGATCTGCGCCTGCTCCTCGTTGGCCGGCAGCGGGAACAGAGGATCGGCCGTCACCTCGGCAGCTGCTGTCGAACCAGTTGCCTCCAGCCAGGCGAGGCGTTCGTCCTTCTCGATGGACTCGACGAGCTGGGCCAGGCCGAGGGGCACCAGGCTTCCTTCGGCGCTCAGGGTGCGCTCGATGTCGCCGTAGTACTCCTGGAGGGCGTAGGCGCCACGGCTGCGGAGGACGATGGCCGGCGCGGGGGCGAGGGTGGCTCGGCCCGTCGGGGGTGCCGACCAGTCCTCCACCACCTGGACTTGGGCCAGCAGCGCGCGATCGGCCCACTCCTTGAGGAACACGACCGACTCTGCGCCGGAGGGGCGGACGTCGAGCTCGGTGATGCGGCCGCGCAGGAAGGACGTCCCGCCGTCGTCGAACTCGGCAAGACCGGCGAGCACACGCCCGTCCTCCAACGAAGTCGTACCCGACGGGTCCAGGGAGACCACGACGTCACCCGTCTCGACCTCGACGTCCACGACCACCCGGTGGCTGAGGAGGTGGGTCCGGATGGCGGAGTCGGGCAGGGTGAGCAGCCCGCCGGCGAGGACGATCTCGACGCTTTCGGGATTCTCGGTCGACTTGAGCCGCATCGATCGGAGCTGCTCGTAGGTGCGCTGCAGCCGACGGCGTGGGCGGTCCTGGGCAGCCCACGCCTGCCACTCCTCGAGCCAGCTGTCGTAGGCGTCGCGGACGTCGTCGTCGATCTCGACGTCCCGCAGCGGTGGCCGCTCGAGGGTGCTGTTGTCGCGGTCGACAACGGACACGAGCCCATGCAGAGCGTCGGGCAGCGCCGGCGCCGGATCGGACACCACACGTGGCACGCGGACGACGACGTCGCCGGTCGCGGCGTCGAGGTCCAACGCGGCCAGGTCCCGGAGGTCCTCGAGCCACAGGTGGTCCAGGTGGGCGCTCACCTGACGAACGGGAACGGCTTTCGCGGTCACCAAGTCCTTGAGGAACTGCACGAGCCTCCCGACCTTGTCCTTCAGCTGAGGATCCGAGGCGCGCACAGCAGCAGGCGTAGACGTCAAGCTCTCCCCCGAGGCAGGTGCGGGCCGACGCAGCTCGGCCCCTTCGAGCAACCTACGTTCCGTATCCGACAAGTCTCCAGACCCCGCCGGGGTGAGCGCGGCAGTTGTAGCCCAGGAACACCACCGACCACATGCGCCTCCTTCTGGGCACACCTGACGGTCGGGTATCGGAAATGTCGGGGCCGCCGGTTAACGTCCGTCCACCAGCAGCGAGCGCTGGGTAACGGGGCGAACGGAGTTGGCATGGAGGCCGTGGTTCACGACGAGGACGTCGTAGACCCCTGGGTCGTGCTGCGCCGGTTGATGGCGGAGAACCACTCCCTCAAGGCTGAGCGGGACGAGCTCACGCGAGACAGGGACGCGCTCGCTGAACGGATCGCCGTAATGGAGCGGTTGGCGGCTCCAGCGGTCTCTCCGCCATCCCCCCCGCCCGCACTCCGCCCCGCCGGCCAGGACGATCGGGGCCGCCACCGGGCGCCCGCAAGGCCCGCCGCAGCTCAGGCCCCGACGCAGTTGACGTACCAGCCCAGCCTGTCTGCGCCACGCATCCCGGCCTTGCCTGACCTGGCCCACCGCCTTCGCTCTTGGCAGCGAGATGCGCTTGCTGCCTGGCGGGATGCGGGCCACCGCGGAGTCGTCGAGGCGGTGACCGGGGCCGGCAAGACATTCGTCGGGCTCGAGGCTGCCCGGGAGACGCTCGGCGACGGGGGCCGGGTGGTGGTGCTGGTGCCCACCACGGAGCTGCAGGAGCAATGGTTCCGCACGCTGGTGGAGACGTTCCCCGATGCGGACGTCGGACGTCTCGGCGGTGGGCGGAGCGACGAGCTGACGGACTGCCACGTGCTCGTCGCGCTGGTCCAGTCCGCGAGCCGGCGGACCCTCCGCAGCCAGGCCACGGATCTCGTCGTCGCCGACGAGTGCCACCGCTACGGGACACCCGTCTACGCCGATGCGTTGGAGCCTGGGTTCGGACGGCGGCTGGGCTTGACGGCCACCTTCGAACGGGAGGACGACGGGGTCGAGCAGCTGCTCGTGCCCTACTTCGGCCCGGTGGTCTTCCATCTGTGGTACGACCGCGCCCTCGCCGACGGCGTCATCGCACCGTTCGACATCGCACTGGTCGGGGTCCGGCTCACCGGCCTGGAGCAGCAGGCCTACGACAACGCCGCCGACCGGATGGAGCAGGTCGGTCGGTCCCTGCAGCACGTGCACGGCATCCCTCGCGAGCCACACGGCCAGTTCCTCAAGACGCTGAACCGGTTGGCGCAGTCGCCCGCGGATCCGGCCTCCAGAGCTGCCCGGGCATACCTGGCACCGATGTCTGAGCGTCGCCGGCTGCTGGCCGCATCCCGCAACAAGATCGATGTGCTCGCCGCTCTGGAGCCCGTCGTGCGGACGGCGCAGGGCGCCCTCGTCTTCACCCAGACCAAGGAGAGCGCGGAGTCAGCCGCGACTGTGTTCGAGGACGCCGGGATCCCTGCGGCGGCGCTCTACTCGGGCCTTGACCGCGACGAGCGCCGCGGGCGGATGGATGCCTTCCGCGAGCGGACATCGCAGCTGCTGGCTGCGCCCAGGGTTCTGGACGAGGGCGTCGACGTCCCCGAGGCTGACCTCGCGGTGATCGTTGCTGGTAGCCGGAGCCGGCGCCAACTGGTGCAGCGACTGGGTCGGGTACTACGTCCCAAGACGGATGGCCGCCACGCCAGGCTGGTGCTCCTGTTCGCGTCGGGCACCGTCGAGGACCCCACGTTGTTCCCGGACAGTCCGCTCATGAGCGTTCTGCCGCATGGACGGCGGCGCGGCGACTTCACTGTTCCCCAGGACACCCGAACCCTGCTGGACTTCCTCGGCGCAGCCTCAGGGAACCGAGCCGACCCCTCACTGGTCGTCGAGCCGACCAGCAGCTGCCCACTCGCTGCAGAGCAGCCTCCCGAGCTGGAGCCAAATCACGCACCGCGGGAGGTGAGAACACCCCGGAAGAAGGCCGCTGCTGGCGCCCGTAAGGCCCGCTCGGCCGACGCGGAGTCCGTGCAGATCGCGCCTGCGCCGGACGCCGACGCGGAGGAGGTGGAGCTCGAGGAGGACGAGGCCGACCTCGCCGACGAGCCCGCCGTCCCGGCCGCCGCCTCCGGTTCCTTCGAGTGGGACGAGGAGGAGTCGCTCGCCCTGCAGAAGGCTCGCAAGGACGCCGAGCTGGCCACCTCGACCGACGCCGTCCGCGCCTACCTCAAGCTGATCGGTCGGGTCGCGCTGCTGACCGCCGAGCAGGAGGTCGATCTCGCCCGCCGCGTCGAGGCCGGGCTCTACGCCGCGCACAAGCTCGCCGACACCGACGCCAAGTTCACCCCCACCATGCGCCGCGACCTCAACTGGGTCGTGCGCGACGGCGAGCGGGCCAAGACCCACCTGCTGGAGGCCAACCTCCGCCTGGTGGTGTCGCTGGCCAAGCGCTACACCGGCCGCGGCATGGCGTTCCTGGACCTGATCCAGGAGGGCAACCTCGGTCTAATCCGCGCGGTGGAGAAGTTCGACTACACCAAGGGCGTCAAGTTCTCCACCTACGCCACGTGGTGGATCCGCCAGGCGATCACCCGGGCGATGGCCGACCAGGCGCGCACCATCCGCATCCCGGTGCACATGGTCGAGGTCATCAACAAGCTCGGTCGTATCCGGCGTGAGCTGCTCCAGGAGCACGGACGTGAGCCCACAGCCGAGGAACTAGCCGTCGAGATGGACCTGACTCCGGCTGCTGTTCTGGAGATCAAGGCTTACGCACGTGCTCCGTGGAGCCTCGACGAGCTTCTCGAACTCGACCTGGAGCTCCCAGTCTTGGTGGACGCCACTAGCGATCCGGGGTCCGAGCACGCGGGCTGGATCCAGTGGGGCCGAGACGTCCTCGGGTTCGTCCATCAGCGCGAGGCGAAGATTCTCAGCCTCCGCCACGGCCTGGGCGGAGGAGAGCCCCAGACGTTGGACGAGATCGGCCAGGTGTACGGCGTCACCCGGGAAAGGATTCGACAGATCGAGAGCAAGGCCCTGGCCCGATTGCAGCAGAAGCTGGAGGGGGACGGTTCGTGGCGGGAACCCATCGCCGCAAGCGCAAACTCTCGGCCAATCTTCGATAATCAATCTGACCTGGCGTCATCCCCTGGCGCTAGAGAGCTACGTGTCCAGGATCGCGGACTTTCATCCTTGAAGCTATCGAGGTAAATTCCCGGCCAATGCGGCAAATTCATCGCCGCAACCGCAATGCTCTTTCGACGCAACACCACCGGGATAACGTGATGAATCAGCACTCCGGACATCGGAATCAAGATTTGCGTCATTCCCGGATCGGCCCGCCCTAAGGCCGAGCCAGCGGTTGCGCACTTCGCCTGGTCCAGCCGGACCGCGACGATCGACATCGGGCGCCGCATCCGACGCTGACCCACGGCGACCCGTCTGCCGGCGAGGGCTGCGCGGTCTTCCACGAGCTCGTCCGCGTCGACCTGAGCGGCAACGACCCGCTCACCGCGGTCGACAACGCGCTCACCTCCGTCCCGGGGCAATCCATCGAACCCTTCGCCAGCGTGGTGAGCCGACGCCGCGATCTGGGCGTGAGCGAGCGGTGCAGCGGCTGGCGGCGTTGCTCCACTTCTCGGTGGGGGGATGGCGGGTGCCCTTCAGCAGCATGGAGGACTAGCTCGAGCTGCTCCTGGCCAACCCGGGCCGGGCGGAGGAGCTAACCGAGCTCAGCAGCGTGCTCCGTGAGGGCATCCGGCATGCCGCGCCCACCCTCGAACCGACGGAGCCGTGGCCGCTCCACCTACACGCGCACTACAGCCGTGACGAGGCGCTCGCCGCCTCCGGCCTACGGGACCTCAGCGGGACTTTGGGACTGCCCAGGGTTCGGTTGACTCCTCACCTGTGAGCCTTGTGGGCTCGCTGGAAGGATCGTCATCGTGCCCAAGCCGTTCCCGCTGGAGTTCCGGCGCGACGTGATCGCCGTTGCCCGTCAGGGTGAGCAGTCCATTGCCCAGGTCGCCAAGAGCTTCGGCGTCTCGGAGTCCTGCCTGTCCCGCTGGCTGAAGATCGCCGACCGGGAGGACGGCCTGACCGGCCGCAGCTCCCCGCCGACCAGCACCGCCGGCGCCGGGGGTGATCTGGAGGCGGAGAACCGGGAGCTGCGCCGGCGGGCCAAGCAATTGGAACAGGAGAACGAGATCTTGCGCCGCGCGACGGCCTACTTCGCCCGCGACATCCTCCCAAAATGATGTACCCGCTGGTCCAAGACCTTGCCGCTGACAACATCCCCGTCGCGGTGACCTGCCGGGTGCTCGGGTTCTCCAAGCAGGCGTTCTACAAGTGGCAGGCCAACCCGGTGACCCAGCGGGACTGGGACGACGCGCACCTGATCAACACCGCCCTGGACATCCACCACGACGACCCCGAGTTCGGCTACCGGTTCATCACCGACGAGCTTGCCGCCGCCGGGGTGAAGGCCTCCCGCAACCGGGTGAACCGACTGTGCACCCAGCAGCGGATCTGGTCGGTCCACTCCCGCAAGCGTGGCACTGGGCGCCGGCCCGGACCGCCCGTGCACGACGACTTGGTGCGCCGGGAGTTCACCGCTGAGGCCCCGAACAACCTGTGGCTCACCGACATCACCGAGCACCCCACCGCCGAGGGCAAGCTCTACCTCTGCGCGATCAAGGACGCCTGCACCAAGCGGATCGTCGGCTACTCCATCGACGCCCGGATGACCTCTCAGCTGGCCGTGGACGCCCTGACCAACGCCCTCGCGCTCCGCGGTGGGACCGGGGGCATCGTGCACTCCGATAGGGGGTCGCAATTTCGTTCCCACGCCTACGTCGCGGCCCTCCGCGACGCCCAGCTACTGGGGTCGATGGGACGAGTCGGCACGTGCGCGGACAACGCCGCGATGGAGTCCTTTTTCGCGTTGCTGCAGGAGAACGTCCTCAACCGCCGGCGCTGGACCACCCGGGCCGAGCTGCGGCTGGCGATCGTCACCTGGATCGAGACCACCTATCACCGCCGCAGGCGCCAGGACGCCCTCGGTCGACTAACACCTATCGAGTTCGAGACACTCACCCACGCTGCTCACGCGGCCTGACCCACCTACCGGACCGGGGTCAACTGAAGTCTGGGCAGTCCCGCCCCAAACCCGTAACGCTTCAACGAGTCTAGGGCCGACGGCAGCCCGCAACCGATACGCGCGCGCTTCGCGCGCGTTCTGTCGCGAGCCTCCGTGTTGGCGGATCCAAAGCTGGCTGACCGTCATGGTTGGCCGTTAGCTCGCTCTGTCATGGCAACTCGTTTGCCGTGACAGCGGTCAGGTCGTCGGGGTTCCAGAGTTGCTTGGCGATATCGCGGTACAGGTGGCCACGCTCGACGATGTCAGCCGCTTTGAACTCCTCGTGGGCGCGGAACGGCAGACCCGCGTCCTTGACGAAGGCCACGAAGCCGGGGTTCTTCTCGTAAGCCTGGGGATCCAGGCTGGCGGCAAGCAAGTTCTGACTGAAGTACCGCGGACGCTTCTGCGCGTAGGTCTCGTCGTTGTAGCTCGCGTTAAACTGCTTGGGCAGCAGCAACAGGTCACCGATCCGGTTTCGATGGCGAGCGAAATCCGCCTCGTGGCTGAAGTCGTCGGCGTGCCGCTCGGGATGGTCGGCCCAGATGTGCTCAACCTCGTACTTCACCTTCGCACCGTTCGTGAGCTCGATGTAGTTCGAGGCTTGGCCGGACTTCACGGTGATGTGGTCGGTGATCCGAGCAAGGATCTTGTGGAGTTGGCTCCGGTTTTGCTGGTGGACGTACAAGCCGTCGTAGTCGAAGGACTCGTCGACCTTGAGCAGGTAGTCACGGAGCACCTTGGCCAGGTCAGGCTCGCTAAGGCCACGGATGTCGCGCATGACGGTGAACATGGCGTATTGCATCGTTGAGTAGGCCGTCGCCCGGAAGTTCCAGATACGGCGGGCGAGGAGGATGTCGGTGAACCGGCCGACCAGCTCCAACTTCCTGTCGATGGCGGCTGTGTTGTCATCGACTCGGAGCGGCGCCAGGAGCAGCTGATTCTGGAGTGTGAAGCCGAGGTCGGCGTTGAACCGGATGAAGCGCAGAGGGCTGTCCGGCTGGAAAGATCCGGTCGATGCGTCGAGGATGCGCGCATAGTGGTGGCTGTAGAACTCGAGGTCACGGAACACGAAGTTGTAGAAGTCGTCGCGCACCTTCAGGCCAACGCTATCGTTGGCGCCGCGGACCCAGCGGTGGAACTCGGTGCCGATCCGGTCCCAGTCCTCGGGACGCGCTCCCTTCTTGCGCTCACGGATCTTGGTCGAGTACTGGCTTCGCAGCCACGTCTTGAGGAAGTCGGAGCTGGCGTCCTCCGCCTGCTCGTCGAGGCTGCGCAGCCGCTTGCGCCACAGCTCGTTGGCCTTGGTGCGAGGCTTCCCGTCTTCCATGTTGGCGAGCAGGTACCCCTTGAGCATGTCTGCCGGAGTGAGCTTGAGGCCGCGATCGTTCATCGTTTCAAAGATGGCGTACGCGTCGTCGTCGCTATACGCGGTGATCTGGACGAGCTGCACCCGGTCCTTGAGCCAATCGATGAAGAACGGGAGCGCGGCGTCCTTCAGCTCGTCGGGGAAGAGCCCGTCAAGTTCCGCGTACCTAGCGACGAGCGTGTGCACCGACTCCGCTGAGTCCGACGGCGGCTCGTATTCACCGAACTCGAACAAGGCCTCCATGCAGTCGTTGCGATCGGGAACGTCGAGGTTGAACGATTTCTCGCCGAATCTTTCGGAGTAGATGAGCTCGTCGATGTTGACGACATCCTCCCGTCCCTGCTGGAGACGCCGCAGGTACGTGAGCAACAGCGTGAGGCTGGTCAGCCGCTGCTGGCCATCAACGACGAAAGGCTGGCTGCCCTTCTGTGAGATAATGATGGAACCGAGGTAGTAGCCGGGGTACTTGGCGACGTCCTTGCGGGCGTGGTCAGCCTCATAGAGGTCGAGGAACTTGGCAGTCAGATCGGCGACGAGCTCAGCGATCTGCTTCGACTCCCACTTGTACTCGCGTTGGTAGTAGTCGATTGAGTACTTCTTTTTCTCCAGGACTTCGGCGATGGTCTTGGCAACCCCGTCGATCGTCCGGTCGATATCGGTCACAGTCATCGCCCCTATCCCGTTACGAGTTCCATCAGCTTGGAGTAGCCGTCGGCGACTTCGTACTTCACCCGGCCCTCGAACTTCTTGTTGACGTCGTCGAAAAATTTCCGGGCGCACGCGATCTTGGCGTTCTCGACACCCTTCAGCTGAAGGGTGGACAGGGAGCCTTTCGTCTCGGCAACGAAGTACACGTGCTTGACCGAACCCTCTGTGAACGCGATTGCCCAGTCGGGGTTGTAGTCACCGACCGGAGTCGGGATGAAGAAGCCGCGCGGCAACTTGACGTACACCTCTACCTCGGAGCTGGTGTCCAAGTCCGTGACGAAGTCGCGCTCAACCGTCGAGTCCGTCACGACGTAGTCGTATACGTGCTTCTTGAGCTTCTCCCCGGCCTTAGAGAAGTCCTGGGCACTCTGATTCTCCGTGAAGATGGCCATGTCGAAGCGGTCCTCTAGCGCTTCGTAGGCCAGATGCTCCACAATGACCGTGGCCTTCTGCTCGTTGATGAGTCGCGCGGCTTCGGTGATGAATTGCTCCGGATTGAGACGGAACTTGCCGAACGTGTTCGGATTGATTCGGCCAAGGATCGCAGCGGCAGTGCGCCGAGTGAGCTGGGTCTTCTCGGTCACCTCCCCCAGCAGGTCGTACTTCACCTGGGACCCAGCAGACACCGACGCGGTCTGGGTGGAAGTCGTGGTGACGTCGAATCCGGTGCCACTGGCCAGGTCATCAGCGTCGAGCGACTCCCGCTGCTTGCCGGCTTGGACGACGTACTGCATGGCTGCGACGTTCAAGTGGGTGTCGAGTGATGCGACGCACTTGCCCACCAACTCGGCTGAGTCGAACTCGACCTGATAGACAGCCTTGTGGTTGATCCGACTCCAGAGCTCTTGGAACTCCTTCTTCTTGAAGTTCGCCTCGTTGAGCGGGATCTTCTTAGGCTTGCGGTCGTTGGTCGGCGCGGGGATGTCGATGTACAGGGCGTCGATCAATGGCCACACGAAATCGATGACCGGCTTGAGCACTTCGGACAACGGCTCGGCCAGCGACCTGGCGTGCTTGTCCTCCTTGTACTTCTGCGTCACGAGCCCGTCGTCGTCGACGTAGTCGTTGCGCACAAGGTAGTTGTACAGAGCGGTCGCGAGCTTCTCGTCGACGGCGCTCTCGCCGGACTCGGTGTGGATCGTCTTGCCAGTGAAGAACTTGACGCTGGCCTTCCGTGGGCGCGCCGCCAGCGACTCTGCAATCTCCTTCTGCAGCCCGCCCACGAAGTCGGTGTAGGACTCGTCGGTCACGACGGTCAGCTGGTTGATGGCATGCACGGTGACCGGGTTGTCCATGCGGTCGCCGTTCTGGTCCACCGCAAGCCGCAGCCCACGCCCAATCTCCTGCCGCCGCGAGATGGTGTTGTCGCTCTTTTTGAGCATGCCCATGACGAACACGTTGGGGTTGTCCCATCCTTCGCGAAGGGCCGAGTGCGAGAACAGGAACCGCACAGGCTCCTTCAAGGACAGCAGGCGTTCCTTGTCCTTGAGGATCAAGTCGTAGGCGGCAACGTCCTTAGACTGACCCTTCTCATCGCCGGTCCTGTGCACGTCGCCGTCGACGAGCCGCTTACTCTTCTTGTCAATCGAGAAGTAGCCCTGGTGCACATCCCGGGCCTCGTCACGGCTGAGGTACTTCTTGTAAGTCGCTGTTGCGTCATCGAGCTCCAGCTCCCCGAGGACCTCCTCTACAACGGCGGCGAATTCATCCTCGAACACTCGGGCGTAGTCGCCCAGGGTGTCCTCGCGGGAGTAGTCGCGGTACTTGGCGACCTCATCGATGAAGAAGAGTGAGAGGACCTTGACGCCCTGGCTGAAGAGCTCGCGCTCCTTGTCGATGTGCGCGCGGATGACCTCGCGGATCTGGATTCGCCGCTTGGTTTCCTCTGTTACGTCACGATCCGCGAGCTGGCCCGCGACGACGACGTCCCCGTTGCTGAGCGTGATGGTGTCGTCGATCGCGCTGACGTCGGTGACCACAAGCTCCTTGTAGACCTCGATACCGTTCGCGAGGTCATGAAGTCGGGAGCCCTTCGTGACCCGCTTGAGCTGCCGCTTGATCGGGCCGCCCTTGGTCTGAACTTCCAGTTCCACGCGGGCCGTGGGTGGCCGGCCCTTCTTGACCTCGACCGCGTCGAGGTAGAGGTAAGCAGTGGAGCCGGCAAGGCCCCTGACCGTGATGCCGCGGACAGCGATTTTCTTGACGAGCCTCTGGTTGTAGGCATCCAGGGCGTCGAGTCGGTGGACTTTGGTGTGCTCCACCTTATGAGTGGCCGAGTAGCGCAGCACCATCAGCGCGTTGAAGCGGGATAGAGCCTCAAGCGACTTCGGAGCGCCGATCTTTTGTGGCTCGTCGATGATGACGATCGGCCGGTTGGCGCTGATCACGTCGATCGGCTTGCGGGACTGGAAGTCGTCCAGCACATCGTAGATGCGGCGGTTGTCCTTCCCCGTTGCGTTGAAGGCCTGGATGTTGATGATCATTACCTGCACGCCCGCATCGGAGCTGAAACGCTCAAGATCATGCAACTGAGAGGAGTCGTAGATGAACGAGCGCGGCTTCGTGCCGTAGGCCTGCAGGAAATGCTCAGCCGTTACGTCGAACGACTTCTTGACGCCCTCGCGGATCGCTACGGACGGAACCACGACGATGAACTTGGACCAGCCGTAGCGCTTGTTCAGCTCCATAATCGTCTTGATGTAGACGTAGGTCTTGCCGGTGCCGGTCTCCATCTCGATGTCGAGGTTGGGGGCACCAGGCGCGGCCTTGCTGTCGATGATCTTCGGCACCGGCGGCAAGTTCCGCGCTTTTTGCACTTGGTGAATGTTAGCGAGCAACTGAGCAGCGGAGAGCTCAATCGCGGCATTGCGCAGACCTGAGTCGGCAGCCGTGCCTGTCTCGAACAGGGCTGGGGCGGCACTCCGCATCACCGTGCCAGGATCAATCCTGTACGCGATGCCTGTACGTCGAGGCTGGCCCGCAAACACCTGAACAACCGAGTCGACTGCATCGGTCTGATACGGCTGGATCTTGAACTGAAGTTTCATTCGCTCAGATGGCCTTCACGTCGGTGGAAGGCGAAAGCTCCTTGAAGATCTGCTGCGCATTGATCCGTGCATCGTCTGAGGCAAACCCTGAGTCACGGAACACGGCACGCAGCGGCTCGCGCGTCGCCAGGATGCGCACCAGTTCGGTGGTCACTGAGCTTTCGAAACAAGCGACGAGTGCGCCGTCCTCGACCACGAAGACTTCGTGGCCCTCCACCTGCTCGACAGCGATGGAGACACCGACGTCGAGCCCCCAGTCCAGCAGTACCTGAAACAGCAGGTCTTCCCCGGTTCGGCCAGGCTTGACGCTGTCCTCAAGCCCGGACAGTGACGTCTGATCGGTTTCATCCGGTGTGCGGAGCACATCAGTCATGTTGGTCGTGTCGACCTTTAGGGCACGGAATCCTACGTCGCAGAGGTCCCCGCCCGAGCCCGCTCCCTCTCGGATCGCTGAGCCTGCTTTACGGAGTCGGTTTCTGGACACCGATGCTATAGTGCCAGCCCCGGCCTTAGCTGCTGCCGATTTCTCGTTCGGCTTCTCGCCCAACTGCACAAGGACATAGCGCCGACTACCGCCGTCGGCGGCATTGACGTTCATAACAGCGTGCCCCGTCGTCGCCGAGCCGGCGAAGAAGTCGAGAACGATCTCGTCTGGACCGCACGCCCAACGAACGATTCGCTGGAGGAGCGCAGTGCTCTTCTCAGTGTCAAACTCCTCCGTCTCGTTACCACTGAGAGTAATATCCATCCAGTTATCGCTCAGCAACTTTCCTTCGCTGGGCGGGACGTAATACTGAACCGTGCCATCATCGCTTCTGCGGACAAAATTCAACTTTACGTTGGTCGCCGTTAGGTGATCGAGATAGTAATCATCGAGGCTGAGCCCGCCTTCGACCTGCGCCAGGAAACGCTCGTAGTTCGCCACAGCTTCGAGTGAGCGACCACGCTCCCAACGCCACTGGCCCGATTCAGGTGTAACGCCCAGCAACTCATATCGCATCGTCGGGCGGTCAGTCCCCCGCCAATATGTGTCCCACTTGCCCGGCTTTCGGTCCTCATGGACCAAGGAAAGTTTGGGCAGCCGAACCTCGGAACTTCTGGCGTAGAGCAATATGTACTCGTGCCCCTGAGAGAGCGCACTGAGGTCCTCGAATTGCGCCTGGACGTTCTTGATACCCCGACGGACCGCGATGGTGTTCTTGTGACTTCCTGCGCCGAAAATCTCGTCGCAGATCTTTCGGAGATTATGCACCTCATGGGAGTCGATGCTGACGAAGAGCAGTCCATCGTCGGTCAAGAGATTCCGGGCCAACTTGAGGCGCGGGTACATCATGCTGAGCCAGTCCGAGTGATACCTGCCGTCTGACTCCACGCTCGTCTTCAACCGGACTCCCTCGTCGTTCACTTGGCCAGATTGAGCGAGGTAAGTCCCAGTATCAGTTGCGTAGCTATCCGGATAGACGAACCGGTCGCTGCCGGTGTTGTAGGGAGGGTCGATGTAGATGACCCGGATCTTTCCGAGGTAGGACTCCTGAAGAAGCTTGAGGGCGTCAAGATTGTCCCCCTCGATGAACAGATTCTTGCTGCTATCGAAATCAACCGACTCTTCACGCATCGGTCGAAGCGTTTTCGCGATGGGCGCGTTCGCGGAGAACGCCGCGACCCGCTTGCCCGGCCAGTCAAGCTGATAGCGCTCCTGGGGCCCTTCCACCACGCGACCGGAGAGCTCTTGGCGGAGCAAGTCGAAGTCGACTACGCGAGCCTGGTTCCCTTCTGCGTCGATGGCCTCAGTAGTGACGCCCGGGAACATCGTAGCGATTTTGTCGATATTGGCCGCCGCGAGATCGGGTGACGTCATTCGAAGCTTCTCCACGGTGGTCCTCAGTTCGTGTTGCCCGTGGCCGGGCTAGGGGTCGGGCTCGTGAGGTCCACGAGCATTGCCTGCTTGGTCTTCAAGATCCGACGCAGCTCGACCTTCCGATTGAGCTGCGGTTCGTTCCGGAGCTTCCGCTCCAAGGCGGTGATCTCGCGCTCGAGCGACTGAACGGTCGTAAGTCTGCTGACGATTTTCGACACACTCTCGCCAGCCCGCGGTGCGACCGGCGTCAACGGTTGCAGGAGCGCCGTGTACATGGTCGTCAAGTCGATGGCCGCCGGGAGCGGGGTTCGGTCGCCGGGTGCGGGTTGCCAGGAGGTGCTCAAGTAGGGGCCCAATTTCGGGGCACCGGTGCCGAGCTGCTTGTGAGCAGCGACCATCCGGATGGTTCCGTTACTCCCCTCCCCCCGGCTGATCTCGAAAATGATCGGAGTTCGGACCGCCTTGTCGATCGCAGCGAGAACGCCGTCCGCGACGTCCTCTTCCTTTGCTCCGATCTCGAAGACCTGGATCTCTGGGACCTCAACGCTGCCCGGAAGGTTGATCGTCGACTCGGCGAGCTTGTAGGCCCATGTGATCCGTCGTACGTCGGAGACGAAGCGGTCCTTGATCGTTGATCCGATGCTCGCGTGCTCGTAGAACTTGGTCTTGGGAACCGTGCGGCCGAACCGGGCTGCGGACGGCCAGCGATAGAGCGGATCCCTCATGCGGTGCCCTGCGCTGGGTCGACGATGGCGATGAAGGCGATGAGCTCGAAATCGTCCAGTCCGCCGATGGTCTGGGTGAGCGCGGTCGTAGCTCCGTCGGAGAAGAGGCTGTCCAGGTCGCGTTCGGCCGTCACGTCGACCATCGAGCTGATCGCCGCGGTGAGCAGCTCCGAGTAGTGCCCCATCTCAGCGCCCTCGTTGGTGGCCGAGTTGAAGACGCGCGTGACCGCACCGACCGGCTCGTCGTACGGGCGGCATCCGGCACGGATGAGGTCGAGGAGGTGCTTGACCTCCGTGTGGTCGGCAATGACGTTGCCGTCGCCGTCTAGATAGACGAGGTAGTGCGGGTGGAGTCGGTTGCCGCGGTTGATGTTCTTGTCGGCGTTCACATCACGAAGGACGAAGAGCGCTCCTGGCTTGAGTCCATTGTCCGCTTGGGCCGGCACGACGGCATGGAGCCCCTTGGGCGCGCCGGCGAGGTCGCCGTACTCCTTGATGTAGCCCAGGAGATCCATGCGGAAGTCGTTGAGGCCCAGGTCGGTGATCGAGACGCCGGTGCGGACGTCTTCGAGCTCGATGACCTCGTTCTGCAGCTTGCGGAGCTGTTCCTTGCGGAAGGCTGCGTCGCCGTCCTCCAAGGTCAGAACGTTGTCGTCGGCGGTTCCCGCTAGGTCAGCGATCACCATGCGGTTCTCGACCCGTTCCTTCAGGTTGATGTACTCGTCTAGAGAGATGTCGGGCCAGAAGTTCACCAGCCGGATGTACGTGTTTGTGGAACCGATGCGGTCGACGCGACCGAAGCGCTGGATGATCCGGACCGGATTCCAGTGGATGTCGTAGTTGACGAGGTAGTCGCAATCCTGAAGGTTCTGGCCCTCGCTGATCACGTCGGTGGCGATCAGCACGTCGAGCTCGCCGGTCGCCTTGGGCATGGTCAGGTGTCGCTGCTTTGACTTCGGCGAGAAGAGCGTGAGCACCTGTTGGAAGTCATAGCCGGAACCGAGCGTGGTCTTCGCGGCGTGACCGCCGCCGGTCACTAGGGCGCACTCGAGGCCAGCCTTACTCAGGCGCGGAGCGAGTTCCCGGTAGAGGTACTCGGCCGTGTCGGCGAAGGCCGAGAAGATGAGCACCTTGCGGTTGCCCTCGTTGATCGGCTGAGCGACCTTCCCGGCGATCAGGTCCGTGAGGGCCCCGAGCTTGCGGTCGTGCTCGGGGGTCACCCTCCGCATCTCGTCGAGCAATTCGCGGAGCGTCTCACGGTCGTTCCTCAGGTCGCGTCGCCACGACTCAACGTCGACGTCATCGAGATCGATCTTGATGTTCTGGCCGAACAAGAGAGCGTTGGCGCCGACTGTGTCCTCGTCATCGACGTCTAGGCCAGCGAAGTCGATGTTCATGTCGGCGATCGCGCTCTCGTGAGAGTCGAGCCGGCCCATCGTGTGGTCGACCGCCGCCTCGATCTTCGCGAGGGTGAGCCGAAAGGCCTCGACCGAGCTCTCCAACCGCTTCAGCAAGTTGACGGTCATCAACTTCTTCAGCCCTTGCTCACGGCCCCGCTGCCCGAGGTTTGACCGTGCCGTTCCACCCTCGACGTTGTACAGGTCTTCGTACTTTCGCACACGGCTATCGAGCACGTACTTCAACGGCGTGTACACCGCGAGCGTTAGCTCCTGCAGTTGCTCAAAAATGTCCTTGAACGTCGGGACATCCTGAAGATCACTAAGCGGCTCACGGATAGAGGCTGGCGGCATACGCTCGGGAAAGGCGCCGATCTCGGTGGTGTCGTAGAACGCCTGGATGTGCTTGCGTGACCGTGCGATGGTGACCGAGTCGAGCAACTCGAAGAAATCGAAGTCGAGCATCTTCGAGATCGCGGCGGGGGTGCGAGACTCCGGCGGTAACTTCGACCACTCGTTGAACGCCCGTTGGGCATCACTGAAGACCCTCTCCACGGTCGTGGACAGGCTGAGATGCTTCGCCAGGTTCTCCGACTCACCCTCATAGGCGAGCTGGAGCTGGTTCTTGAGGTCGTTGAACCGGTTGTTGACCGGCGTCGCCGACAGCATGAGCACCTTGGACTTCACGCCCTCGCGGATCACCTGGCGCATCAGCCGCTGATAGCGAGATTCCTTCTCCTCCGCATAGTCGGCGTTGCGGAAGTTATGGGACTCGTCGATGACGACGAGGTCGTAATTGCCCCAGTTCACTCGGTCAAGCCGAAGTCCCCCTGACTCACCCTTGGTGCGGGACAAGTCGGTGTGAGCGAGGACGTCGTAGTTGAAGCGGTCCTTGGCGAAAATGTTCGTCGTCAAGTTCGCGTTGTAGTTCGTCCAGTTCTCCGCGAGCTTCTTCGGCGCGAGCACCAGGACCGACTTGTTCCGCAGCTCGTAGTACTTGATCACCGCGAGTGCGGTGAAGGTCTTTCCGAGGCCCACGCTGTCCGCGAGGATGCAGCCGTTGTAGGTCTCGAGCTTGTTGATGATGCCGGTGGCAGCGTCCCGCTGAAAGTTGTAGAGCGACTGCCAGACCTGGGTGTCCTGATAACCCGTGCGATCGTTGGGAAGCACGTCTTCGCTGATGTCCTCGAGGAACTCCGCGAACAGGTTGTAGAGGATCATGAAGTAGACTCGCGCGGGCGAGTTCTCTGCGTAGACGCTTGCGATGTGGTCGTAGACCGCGTCCGTGACATCATCAAGCTGGTCGGAGTTGTGCCAGATCTGATCGAACAAGCGGACGTACTGCGCCGTCATCGGCGCATCGTCGATGCGGTGGACCATGTTCGATACGGCGTTCCCAGGCTCGTAGCCAAGGTCTGCGGTCGTGAACCCCTGAAGCGGCATGTAGGCCGCCTCGTCATCGACAACGGCGAACTGCTGCATCGGATTGCCCGTGGAGTTCGACCGGAACGTGACCTTGCGGCGCACCCAGTCCGCGCACTCCCGTGCGATCGCGCGTTGGGTCAACTTGTTGCGCAGGCGGATCTCGAAATCAGAGCCGTAAAGGCTGGACTCGCCACTACCGACCTGTGGGATGAAGAACTCACGGCGTTCCTTGCGGAGCTTGTCCGTCGCCTTGCTGGTCACGAAGGAGGGTGAGGTGAAGATGAACTCCAGCTCGCCGACCTGCTCCAGCTCCTTCCGGAGAGCCTCGAACGCGAAGATTGAGAAGGTCGAGGCGGCAATGCGCACCTTGGATCCCGGCGCGATTTGTTCTTTGAAATCGTCGCCGAGCAACTCGTTGACGTTGTCGATGATCTTCATGCGCCACCCCGTGAAACTCGCGAAGATTGGTCAACGTTCGCCTGTCCCCGGCAAGGACTCAGACGCACCTTGTTCGCCCTTGCACTTGTCCAGTGGCCAGGCCCGCCGGTAGGGGTTAGCGATGCTGCGGCGCCCAGGAGCCCGCATCCCCGGACGATTGGCATCGCCGGGTCGCCCATCACGGGGTCAGCGAGACCTATCAGCTCGGCTGCTCGTGAGGCGTTGACGATCAAAGTCGACATTCGGACTGGCACCTCCCAGGCCGGACATTACATACGGGGACGGAAAGATTCGATGAACCACGATGCACGATGGCCCGATGTGGTCCATGGGCCCAAGCGCAAGCAACGGGACTCAGACGCGCCTGCGCTGGGATGGTGAACCTTCGGGTTCGCGCGGACAGAAGAGGCCTATGAGCGTATCGCTGGCCGCCCCTCCGCTGACGCTGTCGCTAGCGAACGTCGGGCAGTCGCGACAAGGGTTGCGCCTGGAGCAGGATGCCATCACGCACCTTTACTGCGTCCAGCAGCTCTCGCGGCAGCCCCCTATCGGTCCGCGAGCAGGCTGCCGGCAACCGTCGGACTGTCCGGGCGGTCTAGGAACACCCCAGTTAGCGAGGCCCCGTCGGCGCCGAAGTCGTCGGCCGATCGGTCCCACAGCTCGTAGGCCCGCAGCAGCGGCTCGGAAGCCGGGTCCTGACAGTAGGCCTGCCGGGTGATCCAGGCGCCGCCCTTATTGGAGCCCCGGTAGTGAGCCGGGCCGAGTCGCTCCAGGCCGAGCACCCGTTGCCTTCGGGCGGCGAGGTGCGCGGCGGCCGCGGTGCCCATGACGCCCAGGCCCATCACGATCGCGTCGTGTAGCGCAATCTGTCCCCGTCCTTCTGGTTCGCGCCCGGAGCCGAGCTCGTGCTCACATCCGTCGGGGCGGGGTCGGTGCACTGGGACTACCGGCGGCAACGGGGTTGCGTCGGAATTGGCCCGGCTCCTTCGATGCACATGTTGCCACGTTGCGATACGGCGAGAGCCAGCCTGGCTTTACGAGCCCAGGGTTGCCGACGTTCCCGGCGGCAGGTTGCCACACGGCCAGGGACGCGCCGCCCGAGGGCGAGGTGCGAGCCCCCAGGGCCCGCAACTTCCTCCGTTCTGGCCTTCGACGCTCAGAACGCCCTTGTCAGCGCCGGCGCAGCAAGGCGTCGGTGAGCGCGGGCGGGGCGTAGCCGGCGTCGTCGGCGCGGATGTTGGTCCCCGGCGGCACGATCGCGTCGATGGCGTCCAGGACGTCGTCCGACAGCTCGACGTCCACCGCCGGCAGCTGACTGGTCAGCTGCTCCATCGTCCGGGGGCCGATGATCGACGACGTCACCCCCGGGTGCCGGATCGTGAACGCGATCGCCAGCTGCGGCAGGCTCACCCCGGCCTGCTCGGCCACCCCGGCCAACGCGTCGGCGGCGTCCAGCTTGCGCTGGTTGATCGGGTCCGAGAGGTCGTACCGCGATGCCATCCGGCCGCCCATCGCCGAGGCGCGGTGCGTCTCCGGGGCATCGGCACCCTTGCGCCACTTGCCCGACAGCCAGCCACCGGCCAGCGGGCTCCACACCAGGGTGCCCATGCCGTACTCCTGGGTCACCGGCAGCAGCTCGCGCTCGATGCCGCGCACCAGCATCGAGTAGGGCGGCTGCTCGCTGACGAACCGCCCGCTGTGCCGCACCGATGCCGCCCACTGCGCCTGCACCACCTGCGAGGGCAGGAACGTCGAGCTGCCGAAGTAGCGGATCTTGCCCGCCCGCTGCAGGTCGGTCAGCGCGTCGAGGGTCTCCTCGATCTCCGTGTCCTCCGACGGACGGTGGATCTGGTAGAGGTCGATGTGGTCGGTCTGCAGCCGGCGCAGGCTGTTCTCCACCTCGGTCACCAGCCACCGGCGGCTGTTGCCCTGCTGGTTGGGGTCCTCCCCCATCGCGCCGTGCGCCTTGGTCGCCAGCACGACGTCGTCCCGCCGTCCGCCGGCCAGCGCCTTGCCGACGATCTCCTCGCTCTCACCCGCCGAGTACACGTCCGCGGTGTCCACGAAGTTGATCCCCGCGTCGAGGGCGGCGTGGATGATCTTGACCGACTCGTCGTGGTCGGGGTTGCCCCAGGCGCCGAACATCATCGCCCCCAGGCAGAGCGGGCTGACCTTCACACCGGTGCGTCCGAGCGTGCGCATCTCCATGTCCCCTTCCTACTCCCGATCTCGGGCACAGGTTGACAGCATCACTATCGATAGTGATGCTGTCGACCATGCGGATCGCAGAGCTCGCCAGTGCGAGCGGGGTGAGCGCCACCTCGATCAAGTGGTACGTCAGCGAGGGCCTGCTCCCCGCCGGCGAGCGCACCGGCTACAACCAGACCGAGTACGGCGACGACCACCTCGCCCGCCTGCGGCTGATCCGCTCCCTGGTCGAGGTCGGCGGCCTCAGCGTCGCCGCCGCCAAGGACGTCCTCGTCGCTGCCGACGACCCCGACCACCCGTTCGGCAACACCCTCGGGGTCGCCCAGGCCTCGCTGCCCACCCGCACCGCACCGCCGTCGGCCGCCTCCGTCGCCCGCGTCGCCGCCGCCGCCCGTCGCCAGGGCTGGACCGTCTGGGAGGACCACCCGGGCCTGCTCGCCGCCGCCGGCGTGCTGGACCGCTACGACGCCCTCGGCCGGGGCGACCTGGCCACCACACTGCCCGCCTACCTCCGGGCCGCCGAGGTCGTCGCCGACGCCGACGTCGACTGCATCAGCAAGAACCTCGACGCCGGACCGGCAGCAGCGGCGCAGACCGTCGTCGTCGGCACCGTCCTCGGGGACGCCCTGTTCGCCGGTCTCCGCCGCATGGCCCAGACCAGCGAGTCCGTCCGCCGTTTCGACTCCGGGAGCCCCGCATGACCGCCGTCCTCGACCGTCCCGTCCGCCAGCACGGCCTCAACCGGCCGCTGCTCGTCCTCGCCGCCGTCATGGCCGTCACCGCGGTGGTCACGCTCGTCCTGGCCGTCGTCGACCCGGTGCAGATCACCGGCACCGACGGGTGGCTCAAGCCGCTGAAGTTCTCCATCTCCATCGGCATCTACGCGGTCACCATCGCCTGGTTGCTCACCCTGCTGCCGGCCCGCCGCCAGCGGCTCGGGCGTGGCCTGGCCTGGGTGGTCGTCGCCGGCATGGTGGTCGAGATGGTGGCCATCGTCGGCGCCGTCGCCCTGGGCACCACCAGCCACTTCAACGTCTCCACCCCGCTGCACAGCGCCGTCTGGGCCTCCATGGGGACGGCGATCGCCGCCGTCTGGCTGGTCACCCTGGTGCTGGCCGTGCTGCTGTGGCGGGCGTCGGACGACGCCGCCCGCCGGCTGGCGATCCGGGCCGGGCTGCTCGTCGGGCTGGCCGGCATGGCGGTCGCCTTCCTCATGACCTCGCCGACGCCCGACCAGCTCGACAGCTTCTCCGGCATCGCCGGGGCGCACGCCGTCGGCGTCCCCGACGGCGGGGCCGGCATCCCGCTGCTGGGCTGGTCGACCGTGGGCGGGGACCTGCGGGTGCCGCACTTCGTCGGCATGCACGCCCTGCAGGTCCTGCCGCTGCTCGCCTTCGGCCTCGAGGCGCTGCGCGCCCGGGTGCCGGCCCTGCAGAACGCGGGCACCCGGTTCCGGATCGTGGCCGTCGCGTCGGTGGGCTACGCCGTCCTCGTCGTCCTGCTCACCCTGCAGGCCCTGGCCGGCATCCCGGTCACCTCGACCTTCGGCTGACGACGAGCCGAACACCGATCAAGCGGTACCCTCCACTGGTCGAATACTTATCCGACAGATAAGTCTGTGCACGGTGGAGGGAGGATCTCGTGACAAGCGTTCCGACGGCGATCACCCAGGCGCCGTTTCGCACGATCCGCCCGCAGGACCTGGCCACCGTCTACACCCAGCCCAACGTGCAGCTGACCCGGCTGACCCGCGGCGGGCGTGTGCGCAAGGCCGCTCCGGGCCTCTACTACGCCCTGCCCGACGACCGCGACACCACCTGGCTTCCCACGCTGGAAGCGGTCGCAGCCGGTGCCGCGACTGCGCTGTACGGCGACCAGGTCCCGGTCCTCATGCACCTGACCGCCGCCCGGCTGCACGGCGCCCTCCCCCGCGCCGTCGGCCTGGCCGTCGTCGCCGTGCCCACCCGACGACGACCACTGCGCCTGCTCGACCGGCCGGACGCCGTCCTCACCTTCGTGACACGCGACGTCGATGGTCTGGACGCCGTCCTGATGCCGACGGATCTCGGCCGCGTCCTGGTCACCACCCCGGAGCAGACCGTTCTCGACCTCGCCCGACGACCGCAGCTGGGCGACCTGCCCGACGAGGTCCGGGAGGCGGTCCGTGCACTCCTCCCCCGGTGCGCACCCGATCGACTCGACCAGCTGGCCGGCGCCCAGCGGATGGCACGCACCCTCAACCGCGTCCGCGCCGAGCACCCGTGACCGCCGGCCGGCGTCCCCACCGCGGCCTCGACCCCGCCGAAGCCGCAGCCGTGCGCGACACGTTCGGGGTGGCCGACTCCCAGGTGCTCCGCGACCACGCGATCAGCCACGTGCTGGCTGCGCTCTCCGCGGCCGGCCTGGCGGACGCGCTGGTCTTCATCGGCGGCACCGCCCTGTCCCGCACCCACCTGCCCGACCTGCGGCTCAGCGAGGACATCGACCTCCTCGCGCTGGAGGACCGCGGCGTCGTCGGGCCGGCGATCGAGGAGGCCGTGGCCCGGGGTCTCCAGCGCAGCCACGGCACCGTCGCCTGGCTCCCGCCCCTCGCAGAGACCCGGGGCGCGCAGTCCAGCGTGCTCGTCGTCGCCGACACGATCACCATCCGCGTTCAGCTGCTCGGTGCGACGGGGTACAGCCGGTGGCCCGTGGAACGTCGGCCGCTCGAGCAGCGGTACTCCGATGCGCCGCCGGCGTCGTTGACCACCCCCACGGCGGCGGCCTTCGCCGGCTGGAAGGCGGCCACCTGGTTCGACCGGGAGGCTCCACGCGATCTGTACGACCTCTGGGGTCTGGGTCGGGCCGGCCTCGTCGACGCCGAGGCAGCACGCCTGTTCCGCAGCCACGGCCCCACCGGCGGCGACGTGCAGCCCTGGATGTTCGACCACGTGCCGACCGATGCGCAGTGGGCGACGGCGCTGGCCCACCAGGGCCGGATCGAGGTGGGCCCCCTCGCCGCACGCGACGAGGTCCGTCGGCGGTGGGCGGACGCCGTGGGGACGTCGGACTGATCCGGCTGCTCGTCAGCGGCCGGCGGCCTTGGCCTCCTCGCGCCACCGGCGGCGGGCGGCCGCGACGAACTCGTGCATCGGGTGGCCGCGGTTCTCGGCCTGGTTCAGCGGGGGCTCCAGCTCGGCGATGACCGCGGACTCGACGGTCCATGGCTCCGGGTGCTCGGCCCAGCTGACGTGCAGCGTCTGCGCCATCCAGTCCGAGAGCGCCAGCTCGTCCTTGTTCACCAGCACCGGCCGCGTCGTCCACCGGCTCCTCCAGGCCTGCTGCTCGACCAGCAGCGCGGCCAGCGAGCGCCGCAGCGTCGACGAGCCGGTGGTGCCGCGGATGTGGTCGCCCACCACCCTGGACCGCAACGTCGACCGCGATGTCGACCCGTTCGGCGCGATGCCGACGTACAGCAGCTGGACCGGAGCGGTCGGGTGCCGCGGGCCGGAGATGCCGGGCAGCGCACCGAACCGGCCCCACCAGGCGTAGAGACCGGCCACCGCCGGCACGGCCTCCGCGGCGTCGGGCACCGGTACGGGCGGGGAGTGCAGGGCAGCGACCACGGCGTCCACGTGCACAGTCAACGTCACCACGTCGAGCCCACCTAGGCTCCTCCCGTGCCCAACCCGACCCCCGCCGGACCCGAGAGCCGCTCTGCCCCCGCCCGGGTGCTCGGCGCCGTGGGCGTCGTCGGCATGGCCAGCCCGCTGATCTGGGTGGTCGTGCTCGCGGCGCTGTGGCTGGTCGCCCGGGACCGGCTGAACGGTGGGCTGGTGTTCTACGTCTTCGGGTCGACGCTGCTGGCGATGGTGGTCGGGGTGCTGCTGTTCGCGTGGGCCGACCGGCTCGACCAACGGCGCCGTCCGCATGGGGACGGGACCACACCGGAGCCGTGACCACGGGGCCGGAGTCAGGACGAGCCGGCAGCCCTCAGCCGCCGCCCGGGGGCGTCGCGCCCCGCAGCCGGGCGGCCTCGCGCTGCAGGTGGTCGCGCTCGGCGGTGTTGGTCGCCGCCCGGGCCGCCTGCGTGTAGAGGTCCGCCGCCGTCGCCGTGTCCCCGGCCGCGGCGTGCAGGTAGGCCGCCACCGCCGCCCACCGCGGCAGACCGGGATCGAGGTCGGCGAGCGCGGTGAGACCGGCCAGCGGGCCGTCGGCCTCCCCCACCGCCACCGCCCGGTTCAGCCGCGCCACCGGCGACCCGGTCAGCGCGACCAGCTCGTCGTACCACTCCACGACCTGCACCCAGTCGGTCTCGGCGGCCGAGGCCGCGTCGCAGTGCAACGCCGCGATCGCCGCCTGCGCCTGGTACTCCCCCAGCCGATCGGCGGCGAGCGCCGCCTGCAGCACCGACACCCCCTCCGCGATCAGCCGGGTGTCCCACCGGGACCGGTCCTGCGACGCGAGCGGCACCAGCGCACCGGAGGACGAGAACCGGGCCGGACGGCGGGCCGCGTGCAGCAGCATCAGCGCCATCAGACCGGCGACCTCGGGGTGGTCGTACGCCTGGTGCAGCTGGCGGGTGAGCCGGACCGCCTCGGCCACCAGGTCGACGTCCCCGCCGTAGCCCTCGTTGAACACCAGGTACAGCGTGCGCAGGACGGTCCCGACGTCCCCCGGCGCGTCCAGGCGCTCGCCGGAGATCGTCCTCTTCGCCCGGCTGATCCGCTGCGCCATCGTCGCCTCGGGCACCAGGTAGGCCTCGGCGATCTGCCTAGTGGTCAGCCCGCCGACCGCCCGCAGCGTCAGCGCGACCGCCGACGACGGGGTCAGCGACGGGTGCGCGCAGAGGAAGTACAGCTGCAGCGAGTCGTCCCGGCCCGGCACCTCGACGGGTTCCGGCGGCGGAATGTCCTCCCGGCGCTGTCGGGCGACGTCCGAGCGGACGGCGTCCAGGTACCGCCGCCACGCGACGGTCACCAGCCAGGCGCGGACGTCGCGGGGCGGGTCCGCCGCCCAGGTGCGCAGGCCCTCGACCAGCGCCTCCTGGACGGCGTCCTCCGCGGCGGCGAACTCCGCGCCCCGCCGGACCAGCGCCGACAGCACCTGCGGGACGGCGGCCCGCAGGTCGGCGTCGGTCACTCGGTGATCGTCGGCGGCTCGCTCATCAGCGGCCGCAGCTCGAGCCACTCACCGATCGGCTTGCCGCCCTCACCCGGCGCGGCGGACAGCTCGCCGGCCAGCTCCAGCGCCCGGTCGTAGCTGTCGACGTCGATGATCATCCAACCGGCGATGAGGTCCTTGGTCTCGGCGAACGGCCCATCGGTGACCGGCGGCCGACCCTCGCCGTCGAACCGCACCCAGGTGCCCTCCGGCGCCAGCGCGGCCTCGGCGACGAACTCGCCGCTGTCGCGCAGCCTGTCGGCGAAGTCCCGCATGTACTGCACGTGCGCGCCGAACTCGGCCGGGGTCCACCGATCGAACGGGACGTCGACGGTCGCCGCCGGAGCGCCGCGGTAGTGCTTGAGCATCAAGTACTTGGCCATGTCGTTCTCCTCCGTCGGTGCGGCCCATCCTGGCCGCTTCCGCACAGGGGACGGAACCGGCCGACGGTTCTCGACATCCCGCCGCCGGAACTCGTCGGCAATGCCGCCGACACCGACCGCACGCCGAGGGTGGACCACCCGTGCGGAAAGGTTGACCACAACTCATCGCGGTCGGAACGGGCCGGCAGCGCCTCGGCGGTGAGCTGGGGACCTCCCACCGAGAGGACCTCCCGTGCCCGACCTCTTGTCCCCCTTCACGCTCAAGGGCGTCTCGCTGCGGAACCGCATCGCGATGTCGCCGATGACCATGTACGGCTCGGTCGACGGCCAGATGGACGACTACCACGTCATGTACCTCGGGGCGCGCGCCGCCGGCGGCTTCGGCCTGGTCTTCCCCGAGCAGATCGCCATCACCCCGGACGGCCGGACGACGACCTCCTGCGCCGGCATCTGGTCCGACGACCAGGTCGAGGGCCACCGCCGCGTCACGAACATCATCAAGATGTTCGGCGGCGTCGCCGGGATCCAGCTGGGCCACACCGGTCGCAAGGGCAGCGAGGTCCCGCCGCACAAGGAGACCAACGCCCAGGGTGGCTGGAAGGCCCTGCCCCCGGAGCACCCCGACGGCTGGCTCACCGTCGGCCCGTCGAACATCCCGGCCGGCGGCGACCACTCCTACCCGGTGCACGCCCTGACCGTCGACGAGATCAAGGCCCTGCACCGCAGCTACGCCGACGCCGCCCGCCGCGCCGCCGACGCCGGCTACGAGTGGCTGGAGATGCACTTCGCCCACGGCTACCTGGCCGCCAGCTTCTTCTCGCCGCTGGCCAACCAGCGCACCGACGAGTACGGCGGCTCCAACCGCAACCGGGCCCGCTTCCTGCTCGAGGCGCTGGACGCCGTCCGCGAGGTCTGGCCCGAGCACCTGCCGCTGACCATGCGGCTGGGCTCGGACGACTTCCACCCCGACGGCACCCAGTTCGAGGACTCGATCGAGGCCATCGGGTGGATGAAGGAGCACGGGCTGGACCTGGCCGACCTGTCGATGGGCGGCAACACCGACGACATGCGCGACCCGCACTTCTTCGACGAGCCCGCAGGGTTCGTCCCGCGCGCCACCCGGGTGCGCCGCGAGGTGGGCATCCCGGTGGCCACCAGCTGGAACCTGGGCGTCCCGCAGACCGCCGACGCCGTCATCCGCGAGGAGCTCATCGACATCGCGATGATCGGCCGCCCGGCGCTCTCGAACCCGCACTGGCCGGTCTGGGCCGCCCGCGAGCTCGGCCACCCGGCACCGTTCGACCTGGTGCCGGCGGACTGGCGCTGGTGGCTGGAGAACTTCCGCGGCCACGCCCCCAGCATCGGCCTGCCGCCCACCCCGGCCGAGGTCGCCGAGGCCGCGCTCGCACCGGCCGAGGAGGCCACCGCCGCCTGACCCCGCCGCACCGTGGTGGCCCGGGACCCGAGCGGTCCCGGGCCACACGTGGGTAGCCTCTGCGCCGTGATCGCGGACACCCTCGACCTCACCCCCGAGGCCTTCGCCGCCGGCACCGGGTGGGCGATCAAGCCGCAGGGCGCCTGCCGCGGCGACGCCTGCGTGCCACTCGGCGGCGGGCCGTTCGACGCGCGGACGACGGCCGAGCGGCTGCGGATGGCCGTCGTGCACGAGCCCGCGGCGGGCCTGTGGGCCATCGGCCCCGACACCCTGGGCGACCGGGCGCTGACCACCGCGACGGCCCCCGACCTCGAGCTGGCCCGGCTCGACGGCACCCCGTTCCGGCTCGCCGAGCTGCGCGGGCAGAAGGTCGCGATCGTCTCCTGGGCGCCCTGGTAGGGCTGCGCCTTCGACCTGCCCGGGTGGCAGGCCCTGCGCACCGAGCTGCACCCCCGCGGCCTCGAGGTGGTCACCGTCTGCCTCGACGACGCCGACGCCGCGCGCCCGCACATCGAGGCCACGGCCCCCGACCACCCGTCGCTGGTCGACCCCGGCCACCGGATGGACGCCCTGTTCGGCGTGGTCAACGTGCCGAGCGTCGTCTGGGTGGACGAGGAGGGCACCGTCGTCCGGCCGCCTGAGCCCGGCTGGCCCGGCTTCCCGCGCACCCTGCCCGAGGGCTTCGGCGTGCTGCCCGCCATGGGGAAGACGAAGGAGACCCCGGAGGTCGACCAGCGCGCACTGCTGAACTCCGGGCAGGACCGCGCCGGGTACGCCGCCGCGCTGCGCGACTGGGTCGAGCACGGCGCGGCCAGCCGGTACGCGCTCTCCCCCGACGAGGTGGTCGCCCGCTCCCGCCCGGCCCCGCCGGAGGCCTCGTGGGCCGCCGCGCACTTCGAGCTGGCCCAGCACCTGTGGCAGGCCGGCCGCCGCGACCTGGCGATCCCGCACTTCAACGCCTCGCACCTGCTGCAACCGGACAACTGGACCTACCGCCGGCAGGCCTGGTCCCTGGTCGCCCAGGAGCGGGACGGCGGTCCGCTGGGCCGCTTCGCGCAGGGACCGCTGGCCGGGCAGGAGGCGGACTGGCCCTTCGAGAGCGACTTCGCCTCCGACCTGGCCCAGCTGGGCGAGGGCGAGTACTACCCGCGCACGCTCTGACCGGCGATCAGGGGTGGCGGTGCATCGCGGCGGCGACGTCGCGCAGGTAGCGGCCGACCACCGCTTGCTGGTCGGCCGGCAACCCCTGGGCGGCGGCGTCCATCGCCCGGATCACCGGCTCCCACGCCGTCCAGCTCTCCTCCCGGCCCGGGCCGGTCAGGTGCACCACCGTGCTGCGCCCGTCCTCCGGGTGCGGACGGCGCTCGGCGCGGCCGGCGGCGACCAACCGGTCGACCAGGGCGGTGGCCGACGGCGTGCGGATGTCCAGCCCGGCGGCCAGGGCGCTCACCGTCAGCGGGCCGATGGCGTCGAGCATCCCGACGGCGGTCACGTCGGTCACCGGCATGCCCAGGTCGCGGGCCAGCCGACCGGTCAGGTCCCGCGAGGCCTGCATCAGGTCGCGCAGGGCGATGGTGACCTCGGTGAGCCCCGGCATGGCGCCGTCGTCGTCCATGTTCGACAATCTACCTAGATCGTCTAACCAAAGGAGCACCATGCCCACCGTGCTCGTCTCCGGCGCCAGCATCGCCGGACCCACCACCGCCTCCTGGTTGGCCCGCGCCGGGTTCGACGTCACCGTCGTCGAGCGCTTCGACGCCCTGCGGGACGACGGCCAGAACATCGACGTCCGCGGGGCCGCCCGCGAGGTGATCCGCCGCATGGGCCTGGAGGAGGCGGCCCTCGCCGCCGGCACCGGCGAGCAGGGCACCGTCTTCCTCGGCGCCGGCGGCCGCGAGGTCGCCCGCTTCCCGGCCAGCACCGACGACACCTCGGGCGCCACCGCCGAGATGGAGATCCTCCGCGGCCGGCTCGGCCAGCTGCTGCACGACCACGGCGCGGACGACGTCGCCTACCTCTTCGGCGACCAGATCACCGGCCTCGACCAGGACGCGGGCGGCGTCGACGTCACCTTCGCCTCGGGGAAGGAGCAGCGCTTCGACCTCGTCGTGCTGGCCGAGGGCGTCAACTCCCGCAGCCGCGACCTGGTCTTCGCGCAGGCGCAGCGCCGCTACCTGGGCATGGTCATCGCCTACCTGACCATCCCGCGGCAGGACGACGACACCGACTGGTGGCGCTGGTACGTCGCCGGCCGCGGCCGGGGCGTCAACCTGCGCCCGGACGACGTCGGCACCATCCGTGCCGCGATCAACATGATGACCGACACCCGGGGCATCGACGACCTCCCGCGCGAGGCCCAGACCACCCTCTTCCGCCGCACCTTCGCGGGCGCCGGCTGGCAGACCGACCGGGTGCTCGACGCCATGGACGACGCCCCGATGTACGTCGAGGACCTCTCCCAGGTGACCCTGCCCCGCTGGTCGCAGGGCCGCATCGCGCTTGTCGGCGACGCCGCCTGGTGCGCCACGCCGGTCAGCGGCATCGGCACCACGCTGGCACTGAGCGGCGCCTACACCCTGGCCGCCTCCCTGGCGGCTGACACCGACCACCGCGCGGCCTTCGCCGAGTACGAGCGCCGCATGCGGCCGTTCGTGGAGAAGGGCCAGTCGCTGCCGCCGGGCACCCCGCGGATCGCCAACCCGCGCACCGAGCTGGGCCGCAGGGCCTTCACCTCGGTGCTGAAGGTGGCGGCCAGCCCGCTCGCCACCAGCCTGGGCGGGGTCCTCGGCCGGTTCACCACTCCCCCGGCCGACCGCTACGAGCTGCCCGACTGGCCGTAGCCGGACACGCCGGTCGGCGTCGGGCAACCCCTGACGTCCGGCGGCGACGAGAACCAGCAGAACCGGGTGGTTCCGCCTCGCTCGGCGCACAGGTGAGTCTCAGGTCACATCGACGACCTCGGGGAGACCACCGTGCGACTGCGCACCACCGCTGCTGCCACCGCCCTCGCCACCGCGGGCCTGACCCTCGCCCTCACCGGCACCGCCTCCGCCGCCGACCTGAACTGCAGCGACTTCGCCACCCGCGACCAGGCGCAGGCGGTGCTCGACGCCGACCGCAGCGACCCCAACGGCCTGGACCGGGACGGCGACGGGGTCGCCTGCGAGTCCCTGCCGACCGGCGGAGCCGAGGACGGCACCGCGCTCACCGCGCAGGTGGCCGACCGGCCCCAGGGCGCGGTGGCCGCCGGTGACGGCAGCTCGACCCAAGGCCCGGGTGTGCTGCCCTACGCCGTCGGCGGCCTGGCCCTGGTCGGCGCCGCCGGTGCTGCGGTCGCCGCCCGGCGCAGCGCCCGCGCCTGACCCCGCTGCCCCGTGCGGCACCGCGCACCCGAGTCCGACCTCCCCGAGCAGCTGCTCGGGGAGGTCGACGCCGTACGCATCCTCGGCGCATACCCGCCGCCGGTGATGTGCCCGGTGCTCCCCAGGTCGGTGCCCGCCGTGCACGTCACCCGGTACGACCGGCGTCGGTCCCGCCGCACCACCACCCGCGCCTGGACGACGGTGTCGGCGTCGTTGGCCACCGCCGGGGTCGCCGTCCTCCTGCTGGCGCCCACCAGCTCCTCCGCGCCCGTGCGGCAAGAGGTTGCCGCGGCCACCGCGCCCACCGGGCAGGTCGACGTCGTCCCCTCGGCGGCCCCCGCCGTGACCGCAGCCGTGACCGCAGCCGCACCAGCGGTCCCGGCCCCGCCGGTGCTCGCGGCCAGCGCGCCGGTCGCGATGCGGATCCCCGTGCTCCGCGCCGACGCGGACGTCGTCGAACTGGGGCTGCGGCGCGACGGGTCGATGGAGACCCCGAACGGCGCCGAGCCCGTCGGCTGGTACACCGGGTCGCCCACCCCGGGGGCCCTGGGCCCGGCGGTGCTGGCCGGGCACGTCGACTGGGACGGCGAACCGGGCACCTTCGTCGGCCTGCGCGAGTTGCTGCCCGGCGACGAGGTCGAGGTGCTGAGGGCCGACGGCACGACGGCGGTGTTCACCGTCGACCGGGTCGAGGAGCACGCCAAGGACGCCTTCCCCACCGACGAGGTCTACGGCGACACCCCCACCGCCCAACTGCGGCTGATCACCTGCGGCGGCAGCTTCGACGAGGACACCGGCGACTACCGGGACAACGTGGTGGTCTTCGCCTCGCTCGCCGGTGCGCGGTGATCATCGGCGAGCGGCCGGTCGACACGCCGCGGGTGCCGACCGGATGACGATGATCATCCGATGGGGGACGCTGGGCGGATGATCCGCCGCGCCCTCGCCTGCGCCCTCGCCGTCCTCGGGTCCTCGGCCGCGTTGGCCGCGTGTGCGCAGGGGAGCGGCGCGCCCGCGGCGACTCCTGCCGACCCCGACGCGCTGGTGCTGCGGGTGACCCAGGGCGGGGGCTACACCGCACCCGGGGCCGACCTGGGCCGGTTGCCGCTGGTCAGCGTCTACCGCGACGGCCGGGTGATCACCGAGGGACCGGTGGCGGCGATCTACCCGGGCCCGGCCTGGCCGAACGTGCAGGTCGCCCGGATCGACGCCGACGCCGTGACCGACCTGGTCGACGCCGCGCTGGACGCCGGGGTGACCGCCACCGGTGACCTGGGCAGCCCCGGCATCGCCGACGCGACCACCACGACCATTACGCTGATCACCGCCGACGGCACCAGCACGCGCGAGGTCTACGGGCTCCGCGAGGGGCAGGGCGACCCGGCGCTGACCACCGAGCAGGCCGCCGCCCGCACCGCGCTGGCCGACCTGGTCGACCGGCTCACCGCCCCCGCCGCCGAGCAGGAGACCGAGGCCTACCAGCCCACCGCCGTGGCCGCCCTGGCCGGCAGCTACACCGCCGAGGACGGGCTCGAGCGCGACCCGGTGAGCTGGCCCGGAGCTGCCCTGCCCGGGGAGTCCGCGGCCCCCGGCCTGGGGTGCACGGTGAGCACCGGCGACGAAGCCACCGCCGTCACCGCCGCCGCGCAGGACGCCGACGCCCTCACCCCCTGGACCGACGGCGGGAGCACCTGGGCGGTGACCTTCCGCCCGCTGCTGCCCGACGAGACCGGCTGCGCCGACCTGGCGGGGTAGCACCCGGAGGGGTGATCGGCCCCGCGGCGGATCAAGGCCGCGGCCCCGACGGCCGAGAACCGGACCGTGATCACCTCTCGCACCAGGCTCTGGGCACCCGCTGCCCTGGGCGCGGGTTCCGTGGTCGCCCTGCTGCTCTCGCTGCTGCCGGCCACCCGCCCCGCCGCGGTCGTCTCGATCAGCGTGCTGGCCGTGCTCGCCCCGCTCCTGGGCATCGCCCTGCACCGACCGGGCAGGTCGCTCCCGTGGCTCGCTGCCGCCGGCATGCTCACCGGGTGGGCGCTGTCGATCGCCTTCGGCGGCCGGTGGCCGGTGCCCGGCGAGGCGGCGCAGGACGCCGGCACCGTCATCGGGCTGGGCCTGCTGCTGCACATGTTCGCCCAGCACGTGCGCACGCAGCCCGCCGACCGCCGCACGCGGGAGCGCGCCGCCTGGGGCCGGCGCGCCGACCAGCTGGCCCTCCTCCTCCTCGTCGGCTCGGCCGCCGCGCAGGTGATCACCACCGCGCACGCCGACAGCGCACCGCCGAGCGCCTGGTGGGCACCGGTGGACGTCGTGCTGGCCGCCGTCCTGCTGCGGTTCGCGTTCTCCCGCGCCCGGCTCACCCCGAGCATCCGGCTGGTCATCGCCGGCGGGGTCACCGCCGCCGGCTACGACGCCGCGGCCGCCACCAGCGGGATCCGGCTGCAGCCGCTGGAGAGCTGGCTGTCGGTGATCTGGGCGGTGTCGATGGCGCTGTTCGTGGCCGCCGCCCTGCACCCCAGCATGGCCACCGCCTTCCGCAGCTCCGAGCTGCGCCGGCTCCGCCCGGAGTCCGGCCGGGTGCTGGGCCTGGTGGCCCTCGCCCCGGTGCCGCTGGCCCTGGCCGCGCTGCACCCCAGCGGCCGGTTGCCGTGGCCGGTCTACCTCGGCACCGCCTGCGTGGTCGCCGTCCTGGCCATCGTCCGCGGATCGCAGGCGCTGCGGTCCAGCGAGGGCCACGCCGGACGTGACCCGCTGACCGGGCTGGCCAACCGGCGCGGGCTCCAGATCGCCTTCGACGAGCTGCTGCTCACCGCCCGTCCGGGCACCGAGCCCGTCGGCCGCCTCGCGCTGCTGGACCTCGACGACTTCAAGGACGTCAACGACACCCACGGCCACGAGGCCGGCGACCACCTGCTGTGCGCGGTCGGCGAGCGGCTCTCGGCCGCCGTCGGCACCGCGGGCACCGTGGCCCGCTCGGGCGGCGACGAGTTCGTCCTCGTCCTGCACCCCGACGCGCCGTCGGTGGCCGACGTCGTCGCGACCGCGTTCGGCGCCCCGCTCGCGGTGCACGGCCCGCTCCGGCGCACCTCGCTCGTGCGGTGCAGCGCCGGCTGGGTCCCGCTGACCGCCGCCAGCCAGCTCTCCCTCGCCCTGGCCGACGCCGACATCGCCCTCTACGTCAGCAAGGGCACCCACCGCGGCGCCGCGACCGAGTTCGCCCCGGTGCAGCGGGCCGACGTGCTCGCCCAGATCGGGCTCAGCGAGGACCTGGGGCGCCTGGTCGCCGGGCACGACGACGTCGGCGAGCTCACCCTGGTCGTCCAGCCGCTGGTCGACCTGCGCAGCCGGGCCGTGCTCGGCGTCGAGGCGCTGGTGCGGTGGCAGCACCCGACCCGCGGGCTGCTGCTCCCCGACACGTTCCTGCCGGTCGCCGAGGCGCAGGGCCACGGCGCCGCGGTCGACACCCTGGTGCTCCGGCAGGCCTGCGCGGTCGCCGCCGGCTGGGCCGCCCGCGGCCTGGACCGCACGGTGAGCGTCAACCTGGGCCGCTCGTCGATGGTCGACCCCGACCTCGCCGACCGGGTGCGCGACGCCCTGGCGACGACGGGCCTGGCCCCGCGTCTGCTGCACCTGGAGATCACCGAGCACGACCAGCTGCCGGTCGACGCCGGGGTGCAGGCGCTGCGCGAGCTTGCCGACCTCGGCGTCGCGATCAGCCTGGACGACTTCGGCACCGGCTACACCTCGCTGGCCTACCTGCAGCGCTACCCGATCAGCCTGCTCAAGCTCGACCGCTCCATCACCGGCGCCGACGCCGGTGACGACCTGATCGCCGGCATCACCAGCCTGGCCGGCATCCTCGGCATGGCCGTGCTCGCCGAGGGCATCGAGACCGAGGAGCAGCACGCCCGGTTGGCCGGCTTCGGCATCGACTCCGGCCAGGGGTGGCTGTACGGCCGACCCGTCCCCGCCGAGCAGCTCGACGCCCGGCCCGCCGTCCCGCTGGCCTCCTGAGGTGCCACCGGGGGGCCCGGTGCAGGACCATGCCGGGGTGACCACCGCCGGGCGACGCACCCGGACGGCGGCGCTGGTCTCCGCCGCGGTGGCCGTCGTCCTGGTGCCGCTGGCCGCCTGGCCGGTCACCCGGGTGCCCGCCGTCCTCACCGCGACCGCGGTGTCCGTGCTGGCCCCGCTCGTCGGGGTGCGGTGGCACCAGCCTGCGCGACCGTGGCCGTGGCTGGCCGTGTCGGCGATGCTGGCCTGCTGGCTGGTCGCCCTCGCGCTCGCCCGGACGGCGCCCACCGCCGGTGTCGTCGTCCAGACCCTCGGCGTCGCCGTCGCCCTCGGGTTGTTCGGCGTCCTGTTCGGCCGGCACCTCCGGCGCGGACCGGCCGAGCGCCGGCGCACCCGCCGGGAGACCTGGGGACGCCGCACCGACCAGCTCGTCGTCGCCGCCGTCGTGGCGCTGGCCATCGCCCAGTCGGCCGCCGCCGCGCTCGCGCCCGGGGTGCCGTGGGCGGTCTCGGTGGCCCCGTTCGACCTGGTGCTGGTCTGCCTGCTGCTGCGCTTCGCCGCCACCCGGGCCGACCTGGGCGCCAGCATGGGTCTGCTGGTAGCCGGCGGGGTCGCCGCGGCGACCTACGACTGCCTGGCCGCCGACGGCGGCGTCCGGTTGCCGGGTCCGCAGACCGGCGCGGGCGTGCTCTGGACCGTGGCCGCCTGCCTGTTCGTCGCCGGGTCGCTGCACCCGGACATGCGCACCGCCTTCACCGGGGCCCGGCTGGGCCGGCTGCGCTCGGAGTCCGCCCGGCTGCTCGGCATGACCCCGCTGGTGCTGGTGCCGGTCGCGCTGTGGCTGCTGGACGAGGGCGGCCGGCTGCCCACCACCGCCTACCTGGGCACCGCGGCGCTGGTCGGCGCCCTGGCGATCGTCCGCGGCTCGCAGACCATCCGGGGCAGCGAGCAGCAGGCGCGGCAGGACCCGCTCACCGGGCTGGCCAACCGGCGGGGGCTGCGGGTCGCGTTCGACGACCTGGTCGCCGACGGCTCCCCGGACGACGTCCCGGTGGGTCGGCTGGCGTTGCTGGACCTCGACGACTTCAAGCACGTCAACGACACCTTCGGCCACGAGACCGGGGACCACCTGCTGGTCTCGGTCGCGCTGCGGCTGGCCGCCGCCGTCGGCGAGCGGGGCACCGTGGCCCGCTCCGGCGGGGACGAGTTCGTCCTGCTGCTGCCCCCCGACGGTCCGGCGGTGCCCGACCTGCTGGCCTCGGCACTCCGCGCTCCGGTGGTGCTCGGGGTCGGCGCGGCCGACCGCACCTTCCCGGTGCGCTGCAGCGCCGGGTGGACCGAGCTGACCGGGGCCAGCGAGCTCCCCCTGGCCCTCGCCGACGCCGACGTCGCGCTGTACGTCAGCAAGGCCGCCGCCCGCGGCACGGCGACCCGGTTCGCCACCACCCAGCGCGAGGAGGTGCTCGGCCGGCTCGCGCTGGGGTCCGACCTGCGGCGGCTGGTCGCCGGCGAGCCCGGGGTGGGCGAGCTGCTCCTGCTGTTCCAGCCGCTGGTCTCCCTGCGCACGCGGGCGGTGCAGGGCTGCGAGGCGCTGGTCCGCTGGCGGCACCCCACCCGGGGGCTGCTGGGTCCCGACACCTTCCTGCCGATCGCGGAGTCCCAGGGCCAGGGTGCCGCGGTGGACGCCTGGGTGCTGCGGGAGGCCTGCGCCACCGCGGCGGGCTGGCCGGACCCGCTCTGGACGGTGAGCGTGAACCTGGGCCGCTCCGCGATGGTCGACCCGGGGCTCGCCGAGCTGGTGCGCGGGGTGCTGGCCGACACGGGGCTGGACCCGCACCGGCTGCACCTGGAGATCACCGAGCACGACCAGCTCCCCGTCGGAGCCGGCGTCCGGCCGCTGCGCGAGCTGGCCGCCGCCGGGGTGGGCGTGAGCCTGGACGACTTCGGCGCCGGCTACACCTCGGTGGCCTACCTCCAGCGCTACCCGGTCTCCGTGCTCAAGCTCGACCGCTCGATCACCGGCCCGGACGCCGCCGGGGCGCTGCTCAGCGGGCTGGTCGGGCTGGCCGGGGCGCTGGGCATCACGGTCCTGGCCGAGGGCGTCGAGACCGACGAGCAGTGCACCCGGCTGGCCCGGCTGGGCATCGACACCGGCCAGGGCTGGCTGTTCGGCCGTCCGGTCCCGGCCGACCGCCTGATGCGTGTCGGCAACCCCACGTAGCTCAGCTGTCACACCCCGGAGCGGTGCACCGGGATCGGACCCTCCGCCGACCTAACCTCCACGCGATCACGCGCACCGGAGGAGGGGGCAGGCATGCAGGTCGACGACAGCGTCGACGCGGTCGCCGCGCTGCAGCAGCACGCCGCCTGGCGCCTGCTCCGCGCCGACGACGCACCCCTGGTCATCGCGTTCCTGTCCCGCGTGTTCGTCACCGGCGGCGCGCACGGGCTGCCGGCCGGCGAGCTGGCCGACCGGCTCGGCGACCTGCTGGCCGAGCTCGACGGCACCCCGCGTGCCCAGGTCGACGCCCGCGGCTACCTCGACGGCTGGGCCGGTCCGGACGGCGGCTGGCTGCGCGCCTGGTACCCGCCCGGGTCCGACGAGCCGCTCATGGACGCCACCCCGGCGGCCGAGCTGGCCATCGCCTGGGTCGCGGGCCTGACCCCCCGGCCCTTCGTGGACACCGCGGCCCGGCTGGACTCCGTGGTGGACCTGCTGCGCTCCCTCGCCGTGGGCGCCGCCGACCCCACCACCCAGCGGGACCGCTACCTGCACCTGACCCGCACCGCCCGCGGCCTGCTGGGCGACCTCCGCGCGGTCGAGGCGGCCTTCCGCGAGCGGGACCGCGAGCTGCGCGACCGGATAGCCGGCGGGGACGGCGCCCTGGCCCTGGACGTCGCCGCCGGCCGCCGCGGCATCGCCGACGGCGACCAGGGCCGCAGCTTCCACGCCTGCTACGACCGGCTGCTCTCCCCGCGGCTGCAGGAGGAGCTCGCCGACCTCCTGGCCCGCGTGCACGAGCTGCCCGCCCTGCGCACCTGCACCGACCCCCGGATGCGCCGGGTGCAGCACGACCTCGTCATCGCGGCCGAGCACACCCGGATGGTGCTGCGCGGGTTGGCCGAGGGCCTGCGCACGGGCCTGGACGACCGGGTGTGGCGGGAGAACCGCCGGGTGCTCGAGCTGCTGACCGGCATCGAGGACCGCGCCCGCCGGCTGTCGGCCGGGTTGACCGCCCTGGACGGGTTCGCGGTCGAGCTGGACGACCTGGCCCCCACCGTCGTCCTCCCGGTCGAGCGGCACCTGTACGCCCCGCCGCGCCGGGCCGCCGTCGACAGCGCCCGTCCCGAGGCCGGCGACGAGGACTTCGCCGCGGCCGCGCTGTTCGGCCAGGTCCAGGTCGACCCGGTGCCGCTGGCCGCCCACGTGCGCCGCGCGCTGCTGCAGCGGCCACGCGTCGAGCTCGCCACGGTGCTGGAGCAGCACCCGCTGCAGCACGGCCTGGCCGAGCTGATGGCCTACCTCTCGCTGCGCGACGACGCCTTCGACGTGCTGTTCCCGCTGCCCGCCGACGACGACCCCGCCGACGACCGGCAGGACGACGACACCGTCTCCTGGACCGACCCCGACGGCCGCCCCCGCGCCGCCACCCTGCCCCGCGTCGTCTACGCCCGCCGGGACGCCGGTCCCCGCGCCGGCAGCACCCACCCCGCCGGCCGCCGTGCGCGGCTGTCACCCGTGAAGGACGCCCGATGACCGCACTGCTCCCCGAGCTGGACGGGGCCCCCGCCCGCGCCGAGCTCGACCTGCCGCTGGTGGTGACCTCGCTGATGCGCGGTGTCGTGTACCGGGAGACCGCACCCGAGGTCTGGCGGCACCTGCTGGCCCTGCAGCCCGACCTGCGCGACCACGTCGCCGTCCTCGGGCTGGTGCCGGTGGTCGACGAGCGCGAGGGGTACGCCTTCCTGCGGCAGCGGCCCGAGGACCCCGACGCCGAGCGGCCGCTCCCCCGGCTGGTGGCCCGCCGGTCGCTGTCGTTCCCGGTGAGCCTGCTGCTGGCCCTGCTGCGCCGCCGGCTGGTCGTCGCCGACGCCGGCGAGGGCGGCCGGCTCGTGCTGACCCGCGCCGACCTGGTCGACCTGCTGGCCGACTTCCTCCCCGACCCCGGCCGCCGCAACCGGCTGGTCGAGCAGGTCGACGGGCACATCGCCAAGGTCGTCGAGCTGGGCTTCCTGCGCCGCATGCCCGGCCCGGACGGCGGCTTCGAGGTGCGCCGGGTGCTCAAGGCCTTCGTCGACGCCCAGTGGCTGGGCGAGCTCGACGCGAAGCTCGCCGAGTACGCCGCCCAGCAGCCTGCGCCCACCACCTCCACGGGCCTCGAGGAGGACCTCCTGTGACCACCTTCCCGCCGGTGCCGCACCTGCTGCTGACCACCGAGGACGACGCCCCCTCCACCGCGGCGGGCTTCCGCCTGGACCGGCTCGAGATGCTCAACTGGGGCACCTTCGACCGCCGGGTCTGGACGCTGCGCGCCGACGGCCAGAACACCCTGCTGACCGGGGACATCGGGTCGGGCAAGTCGACCATCGTCGACGCGCTGACCACCCTGCTGCTGCCCGCGGCCGGCGTGTCCTACAACAAGGCGGCCGGTGCCCCCACCCGCGAGCGCGACCTCCGCTCCTACGTGCAGGGGCACTGGCGGGCCGAGCGCAGCGACGCCACCGGCGCGCCCCGCACTGTGGGCCTGCGCCCGGGCAGCACCTGGACCGCGCTGCTGGCCGTGTTCCGCAACGAGGCCCTGGACGAGACGGTGACCCTGGGCCAGGTGTTCTGGCTGCGCTCGGGCGAGGTCGGCCAGCCCGACCGGTTCCACCTGGTCGCCGACCGCGACCTGTCGATCGCCGGGGACCTCGCCGAGTTCGGCAGCGACCCCGCCGCCCTGCGCCGCCGGCTCTCGGCGCGGGTCGACGTCGAGGTGTTCGGCACCTTCACCGAGTACGGCCGGGTCTTCCGCAATCGGCTGGGGATCGGTTCGGAGCAGGCGATGGACCTGTTCCACCAGACGGTGTCGATGAAGGCCGTCGGCGACCTCAACGGCTTCGTCCGCGACCTGCTGCTCGAGCCCGGCGACTCGGCGGGCTGGGTGGACCGGCTGCTGGGCCACGTCGACCAGCTCACCCGCTCGCACGACGCCGTCGTCACCGGCCGCCGCCAGCTCGCCCAGCTGGCCCCCGTGCTGGCCGACGCCGACCGGCACGCCGTGCTCACGGAGCAGATCGTCACGGTGGACGCCGACCTCGCGGCCCTCCCCGCCTGGGCCGACCGGCTGCGCGAGAAGCTGCTGGCCGCGCAGGCGACCACCCAGCGGGCCGAGGTCGCCGCGGCCGACCGCGCGCTGAGCCAGGGCATCACCGACCTGGACCTGGCCCGTGCCCGCGAGCTGTCGCTGACCATGCAGCGCACCGGCAACGGCGGCGAGCGGCTGCGCTACATCGACGAGCAGCTGCTCGAGCTGGAGGTCGCCCGCCGCGAGCGGCGCACCAGGGCCGGCCGGTTCGCCGCCCTGCTCGAGGCCACCGGCCTGGACCCGGTCGCCGACGGCGAGGCCTTCGTCGTCCGGCGGACCGAGATCGCCGAGGCCCTGGCCCGGGCGGTCGAGGGCGAGGCCGAGGTCGAGGAGCAGCTGGCCGAGGTCGAGGTCGCCCTCGCCGGGCTCCGCTCCCGGGCGGCCGAGATCGGCCACGAGCTCACCGGCCTGCGCGGGCGCACCGGCGTCGTCCCCCGGTCGTCGCAGCGGTTGCGCGACCGGCTGGCCGCCGCGCTGCCCGTGGACCCCGCCGAGCTGCCGTTCGCCGGCGAGCTGGTGCGGGTCTCCCCCGTGCACGCCGAGTGGGCCGCCGCCGCCGAGCGGGTGCTGCGCGACTTCGCGCTGACCGTGCTCGTGCCCCACCAGCACTACGCCGCCGTCACCGCCTGGGTCGAGGAGCAGGACCTCGGCGCCGAGCTGGGCTACCTGCCGCTCCCGGCGCAGCTGCCCACCACCTCCCCCATGCCGGCACCGCAGTCGCTGGCCGCCACCCTCGAGGTGCGGTCCTCACCGCTGGCCGGCTGGGTCGAGACCCAGGTGGCGCTCCGCGCGCCGCACCTGCGGGTCGACGACGTCGAGGAGTTCCGCCGCACCCCCGTCGCGGTCACCCGCACCGGGCAGGTCAAGGACCGCACCGGCCGGCACTCCCTCGACGACCGGCACCCCGGCGGCGACCCGCTGCACCAGGTGCTGGGCTGGGACAACGCCGGCAAGGTGCGCGCGCTGACCGCCGCGGAGAACGCCCTGCTGCCCCAGCTGACCGAGCTCGGTGCCGCGCGCGACGCCGTCCGCGCCCAGCGGGCCCGCACCGTGGCCCGCGGCCGCGACCTGGCCCAGCTGTCGGCCCACGACAACTGGAAGGCGCTGGACTGGCAGGGCGCGATCCGGCAGATCGCCGAGCTGGGCCGCGAGCGCGACCTGCTGGTGGCGGCCTCCGGCGTCCTGTTCGGGCTGGACGGCGCCATGGACGACCTGCGGCGCGACATCGTCGGCCTGGCCACCAAGCAGGCCACGCTGCAGCAGCGCCGCGGCGCCGCCGCGCACGCCCTGGGCGAGACGTTCCGGGTGCTGGAGGGCGTGCGCCGCCGGCTGGGCCCGGACCAGCTCGACGACCCCGCGGACGCCGTGCCGGCCCGCGAGGCCGTGGACGACGGGAGCGCGGTGGCCCGGGCCCTGCGCATCGACCGCGCCCTCTCCGCGCCCCAGCGGCTGGACCGGCGGGGCTGGATCGCCTCGACCCCGCCCACCGACCTGGACGACGTCGACGAGCGCGAGCGCACCCTGCGCGCCGCCCTGGAGCGCGAGCGCACCACGCAGACCTCGGTGCGGGCCGAGGTGGAGGCCCGGATGGTGCGGGCGATGGCCGCCTTCCGCGCCGAGCACCCCGACGCCGCGGCCGGGCTGGACGCCTCCCGCGACGCCGCCGACGCCTTCCGCGAGCTGCACGAGCGGCTGCGCACCGACGAGCTGCCCCGCGCCGGGGCCACGTTCACCGCGAACCTGGAGCAGGACACCGCACGCGACGTCGCCGGGTTCCTGGCCGAGCTCGAGCGACGGGCCGCGCAGGTCACCGAGCGGGTCGCACTCATCAACGGCTCGCTGCACGACATCGACTACCACCCGGGCCGCTACCTGGCCCTGGAGGCCCGGCGCAGCGGCGCCCCGGAGATCGAGGACTTCCGGGCCGACCTGCGGGCCTGCACCGACGACGGCACGGCCGACCCCGAGGAGCGCTTCGCCCGGATCGCCCGGATCGTGCACCGGCTGCGCGGCCGGGTGGGGCACGCCGCCGAGGACCGTCGCTGGGCGCGCACGGTCACCGACGTCCGCACCTGGTTCGTGTTCTCGGCGATCGAGCGCTGGCGGCACGACGACGCCGAGCACGAGACGCACACCGACGCCGGCGGCAAGTCCGGCGGCCAGAAGGAGAAGCTGGCCTACACCGTGCTGGCCGCCTCGCTGGCCTACCAGTTCGGCATCGACCCGGCCGCGACGATGGCCCGCGACTTCCGGTTCGTGGTCATCGACGAGGCGTTCGGCCGCGGCTCGGACGACTCCACCCGGTTCGCCCTGGACCTCTTCGGCCGGCTGGGCCTGCAGCTGCTCGTGGTCACCCCGCTGCAGAAGATCCACGTCATCGAGCCCTACGTGGCCTCGCTGGGCTACGTGGACAACCAGCAGGGCGACGACTCCCGGTTGCAGTGCCTCACCGTCGAGGACTACCGCACCCGCCGGGCACTGGCCCGGTCGGTCACCGCCTGACTCACAGCTGGGGGACGCACGCCCCCGCGCCCAGGCGGGCCAGGCCGGCCAGGTCGCCGTCGGCGAAGTCCAGGACGTCGCCGCTGGTGGTCGCCGCCATCAGCTGGTCCTCGTCCCACACGTGGGCCAGGCCGACGACGTGGCCCAGCTCGTGCAGCAGGATCGCCCGGCCCAGCGCCTCGTCGCCGTCGGCGAGCAGGGTCTGGTACTCGGGGCCGTCCAGGGTGACGCTGCCGGTGACGTAGGCGACCGGGCCGCCCTCGGGCCCGGCCGAGGCGCTGCCGCCCAGCCCGGCGACGTCGCCGGCCAGCGCGGGCTCCTGCTCGGGGGTGCGCCAGCCGACCAGCACCGGCGCCCAGCGGTCGCCGTACCGGTCGGGCTGGTAGGCCGCGCGGTCGCTGCCGGGCAGCTCGTCGGTGGTGCCCTCGTAGCGGAACTGCAGGCCGGTGACCTCGGTCATCCGGGCCAGCGCGTCGACCACCATCGCCTCGGCGTCCACCGGGGCGCCGTCGGTGCTCAGCACGACCTCCACCGGCCGGCAGGGGTCGTAGGCCACCGGGGTCACGCCGTCGTCCTGGGTCGCGATGAAGCCGTAGACGTCGCTGTCCGGCGCCGCGGGCGGGGTGCCCAGCGGCTCGTCGGACTCCTCGTGGCCGGGGGTCGGGACCGTGCGCGTCGCCTCGACCGGCGCCACCGAGGGCTGGGTGACCAGCGGCAGGGACGGCGTCCGGCCGGTGCCCAGGTACCACCCGCCGGCGGCCACGGCGAGGACGACGACCAGCGCCAGCAGGGTCGGCCACACGCGCCGGCGGCGCGGGGGCGGCGGTGGCGCCGGCGGGTCCCACAGCGGGATCAGGTACCGCTGCGTCGGCTGGTCGTCCCAGGGCTGGCTCATCGCCGTCCAGTGTCCGGTGCGCCACCGGCGGCGTCACGCACCGCGCCGGGTCAGACCCCCAGATGGGCGAGGGCCTGCACCACCAGGGCGCTCTGCCCGTTGGCCAGCTCGGCCAGCACACCGGGCTCGCGGGCCTCGTCGGGGCTGAACCAGGTCAGCTCCAGGGCGTCCTGCTGGGGCTCGCAGTCGCCCTCGACCGGGACGACGTAGGCCAGGCTCACCGCGTGCTGGCGGGGGTCGTGGAACGGGGTCACCCCCGGTGTCGGGAAGTACTCGGCGATGGTGAAGGGCTGCGGGGCCGGGGGCACCCGCGGCAGGGCCAGCGGGCCGAGGTCCTTCTCCAGGTGCCGGAGCAGCGCCGCGCGCACCCGCTCGTGGTAGAGCACCCGGCCGGAGACCAGCGCCCGCTTGATCTGCCCGTCGCTGCCCACCCGCAGCAGCAGCCCGACCTTGGTCACCGCGCCGTGGTCGTCCACCCGCACCGGGACGGCGTCCACGTAGAGGATCGGCAGCCGCTCGCGGGCGGCATCCATCTCCTCGCGGGAGAGCCAGCCGGAGTCGGACATCGTGGTCGCCTCGGTCATGTGCACTGTCTATCCGACCGCACCCCGGTTCAGGCGCAGCGGGGTCCGGCGAGTGGGCCGAGCCGGGCCAGCCCCTCCAGGTCGCCCTGCTGGTACTCCTCCGTGCCGACGTTGCGGTCGCTCATCAGCTGGCTGGTGTCCTCGACGTGGTCCAACCCCACGAGGTGCCCCAGCTCGTGCAGCAGCACCGCCCGGGCCTGCTCGGGCGTGGCGTCGGCGTACCAGTCGGCGTCGAGGGCGACCTGGCCCCGGCCGTAGACGGGACCGACCGGCACCGGGCGGGCCCAGCCCACGACGTCACCGGTGCGGAACAGCGGGTCGTCGGCCGCGGGGGCCCAGGCCACCAGCACCTCGGCGCCGGCCGGCAACGCGTCGGTCGCCCGGGTGGTGGCCGGGGTGAGCCGGGTCGACCCCAGCGCGGTGAAGGTCAGCCCGGTGGCCGCCTCGACCGTGTCGACCGCCTCGGCCACCAGCTGCACCGCGCCGTCCGGGGCGTGGTCCCAGTTGACGACGTAGCCGATCGGGCTGCACGGGTCCCAGGTCACCGGTGTGCCGTCGGCGGCGCGCTGCAGGAAGGCGTGCTCACCGGCGGCGCGGGCCGGCGTCGGGTCGGCGAGCTGGGCGACCAGCATCGCCAGGAGCAGCGGGACCTCGACCACGACCAGCAGCAGGGCGGCGACCCGGACGCGGGACCGCCGGCGCGGCGGCGAGGAGGCAGGCACACCCCAGGTCTAGGGCACCCGTCGGCCCGGCGCCCCTGCTGCTCACGCAGCGTCACCAGGTCGGGGTCGGGCGATCACCCGGACGGGCGTCATCCCGCGACCGGCAGCGGCTCCTCGGGACAGCTGGTGAGCACGGTGGCCATCGCGGTGTGCTCCGCGGGCGTGGTCCAGAGGCCGTAGGTCAGCTTCACGGCGACCTGGCGGGCGACGTAGGCGCAGCGGTAGGCCCGGTTGGGCGGCAGCCAGGTCGCGGTGTCGCCGTCGCCCTTCTGCTGGTTGAGCGGGCCGTCGACGGCCAGCAGGTTGAGCGGGTCGTTGGCGAAGGCGACCCGGGTCTGCTCGTCCCACTGCTGGGCGCCGGTCTGCCAGCTGTTGGACAGCGCGACGACGTGGTCGATCTGCACCTCCTCGCTGGTGCCCTGGCCGCGGAGGAAGGAGATCGTCGTGCCGGAGTACGGGTCGGCCAGGACGCCGCTGGTGACCACGCAGTCGTTCGTACCCGGCCGGAACTGCTCGGCGGTCAGGTCTCGGGCCAGCACGTCGTTGCGGGTGTCGCAGCCGTTGCGGTCGGTGTCGACCCAGCCGCTGCCGAACTGGTCGCGGTCGTAGCCGGTCCGCGGCGCGCGGCCCTGCACGGGCAGCTGCGCGAGGGCGGCCAGCGCGGTGCCCGGCGGGGCGGCCGAGACCGCGGCCGCCGCGTCGTCCTCGCCCAGCAGCCCGGTGTCGGGGTCGAGCGTGACCGGCGCCGGCGTGGGGCTGCTCGTCGCGGGCGCTGAGGTGGACGGCTCAGGGGTGGACGGCGCTGGCGTGGACGGCGCTGGCGTGGTGGCCGCCGTCGGGCTGGTGGTCGGGTCCTGGCCGAGCGCGCCCACGCCGACCCCGAGCAGCACGGCGATCGCGGCCACGACAGCCAGCAGGGTGCGCCGGCCGCCGCGGGACAGCCCCGACCGCGTGCCGGGCAGGCGGGTGGAGGTCACCTTCAGCGGGTCGCGGCTCATCGCCGTCCAGGGTGCTGCGCGGGCCCGGGCGGGCCGCGGTCCGACACGCGCCGGGTTCTGCCAGGATCTGCCGGCATGACCGGGGACGACGAACTGCACCGGCTGTCGATGACCGTGCTGATGACCCCGGACATGAGCAACTTCTCCGGGAACGTGCACGGCGGGCAGCTGCTCAAGCTGCTGGACCAGGTGGCCTACACCTGTGCCAGCCGGTACAGCCGCACCTACGCGGTGACCCTCAGCGTGGACCAGGTCGTCTTCCGCGAGCCGATCCGGGTCGGTGAGCTGGTCACCTTCCAGGCCAGCGTGAACTACACGGGGCGGACGTCGATGGAGATCGGCATCCGGGTGACCACCGAGGACCTGCGGGCGGGCCAGGTGCGGCACACCAACAGCTGCTACTTCACGATGGTCGCCCTGGACGCCGAGCGCCGGCCGGTCGCCGTGCCGCCGCTTGAGCTGGCGACCGACGACCAGCGCCGCCGGCACGCGGCCGCGGTGCTGCGCCGGGACCTGCGGCGGGAGGTCGAGGCCCGCACCGAGGAGATCCGGACGGCGATCCCCTAGCGTCCGGCGCATGGACGAGATCGCCGAGGCCTTCTACCTCCCGCTGGGCGAGGGCCGGTTCACCCCGACCCGCGCGACGGAGAGCCCGTGGGACGTCGGCGCCCAGCACGGCGGTCCGCCGTCCGCACTGCTCGCGCACCTGGCCGCGGCCGCCGGTGGGCAGCAGCCGGCGCGGGTGTCCGTCGACTTCTTCGGGGCCATCCCGCGGCGGGAGCTGACCGTCGAGGTGTCGCCGGTCCGACCGGGGCGCCGGATCGACCTGACCGAGGCCGTGATGACGGTGGACGGGCGGACGGTGGCCGTGGCGCGGGTGTGGTCCCTGGCCCCGGGCCCGACGCCGCCGGTGGTGACCCCGGCCGTGGCGCCGCCCCCGGTGCCCGACGAGGGCACCGTCGTGTTCCCCGGGTTGCCGGACTTCGGGTACCAGGAGGCGCTGGACTGGCGGTACACCGCCGGGTCACCCGAGCAGGTCGGCGCTGCCGACGTCTGGACCCGCGTGCGGATACCGCTGGTCGCGGGCGAGGAGCTCACCGGCACCGACCGCACGCTGATCGCCGCGGACGCCGCCAACGGGATCTCGGTCGAGCTGCCGATCGCCGAGTGGCTGTCGATCCCGCCGGGGATGACCTGTCACCTGACCCGCGAGGCGCAGGGCGAGTGGGTGCACCTGGCGTGCCGGACCCGGATCGGCGAGAACGGGCTGGGGCTGTGCACGGGCACGATCGCGGACGCCGGGGGTGTGTACGGCGAGGTGAGCCAGCCGCTGCTGGTCCGGGCGCGCTGATCCGGTTCCGGTGGGCGGCACCGGGTAGCCCGCAGGGCATGACCTCCAGCAGCCCGGACCGGCACGACGAACTCCCCAGCCGGAGCCAGCGCCACGCGCGGAGCCGGGCGGTGTCCGCGGTGGTGGGTGCCGTGGGTCTGGGCATGCTGGTCGCGCCGGCGTGGACCGTGCGGCACCTCGCCCCCGGCCAGCGGGCGCCGCGGAGCTGGCTGGTGCGGGTGCTGGGTGCGCGGACCGTGGTGCAGAGCGCCGTGCTGCTGGCCACGCCTACCCGCCAGGCGCTGCAGGTGGGTGCCGCGGTCGACGCGCTGCACGCCGCGAGCATGGTCCCGGCCGCGCTGATCTGGCCCAGCTACCGCCAGGTCGCCGCGGTCAGCGGCGGGATCGCGACGGTGTCGGCCGCCCTGCAGCTGGCCGTCGCCCCGCAGTCCGACGACGCGGTTCGCATCCCCGGTGACGTCCCCGCCCGCTGATCCACCCATTCGGTCGAGCACAGCCGCGGCCGGGGTCGGGTGCTCCCCCGGCCGTGGACTGCCGGTCGGCGCATCGAGGGTGCCGACTCAGCGCTGCAGCTGCGGCCGACGCGGCACCTCCGTCGGTCAGAACGGCGGTGGATCATCCCCTGCCTGGTCCTGGCACGGGTCTGGATCCGGGTCCCGGTCCCGGTCCTGCACGATCGACTGCTCGGGACGGTCGTCGACCTGCTCGGCACCGTGCTCGGCCGCGAGTCGGGCGGCCGCAGCGGTGAGCTCGGCCTCGATGTCGGCGGCGAGTCGTGCACGTTCGGCGGCCGTGGCGCGGCGTGCGGCGCGTTTCTCCGGGGTGGGTGAGCGGTACCGCTTCGGGGTGGGGCCCAGGAGGTCGGTGAGGCTCTGGAGGTGGCTGGGTGTCGACATGTCGACCTCGGCGATGCGGTCGGGTCGGGTGGTGCGGGTGCATCCGCCGGGTGGGGTGACGTGCAGGGTGCCGTCGGGGTCCATGGCGAACACCCAGCCCGGCGCGTGGGTCTTGAGCCGGTGGTGCCTTCGGCACAGGCACACCAGGTTCGTCACGCAGGTCGGGCCGCCCGCCGCCGGGTCGTCGTGGTCGTAGGCGGTGACGTGATCGAGGTCGACGTACTCGGCGGGCCGGTGGCAGCCGGGGAACCGGCAGTGCTGGTCGCGTGCTCTGACGAAGCGGACCTGCTCGGCGCTGGGGCTGTACCGGTCGACCGCCGGTGGCGGTGCGAGGCCGGTGCCGCGGTGATCGGCGGCGCGGGCCTGGGTCGGTGAGGTGAGGGCCCGGAGCCGACCGGTGGCATCGACGATCTCGAACCACACCTCACCGCCGTCGACCCACCCGCGGGGACCGGTGACCAGCAGCGCCTCATAGCGGGCCAGCAACTCGGCGACCGCCACCGGGGACACCGTCAGCCCCCCGATGGACGCGACCCCCGACCCACCGGTCAGACGGGTGTCGTCGAGCAGGGCCGCGCCGTCGTCGGGCGTCGGCGTGGGCTGCAGTGGGGCCTTGGGCGACTCCTCCTCGACTGCCGGGCCGTCATCAACAGCCGCGTCCTCCTCCACCTCTGCCTCATTGGGCGGGGTCGGTTGCTCGGGTGGGTTCAGCACGGGGCCGAGGTGGTCCAGGTCGGCCAGGTCCACGCGCAGGCGCAGCTGCCAGCGCACGGCGGCGACGTCGGCGGGCAGGGGCTCCCAGGGGCGGGTGACCAACTGGTGGTGGGCGGCGACCCGGAGCTGGCCCATGGGCCGTTTGTCCCCGTTCTTGCGCATCGCGGCGGCCAGGGCGTCGATGACCTCGAGCTCGTCGGCGACATCAGCGGCGTCGGCCAGGTCGGTGCGCAACCCGGCCAGCCCGTCGCCCTGGCTCAGGCTGGTGACGTTCTGGCGTCGCTTGCGGCGCTCGGCCCGGCGGTCGGCCTCGGCCGGGTCGGCGGCGATCACCGCACCGGCGATCCGGTCGGCCAGCGGCGTGGGACCGACGCCCTCACCGATCCACCCCAGGCCCTGGGCGGCGATGGCGTCCACCACGTCATCGGGCAAACCACCGCCGGCGGACTGCTTGCGGTCGGCCAGGCCATCCACCAGCACCTGGGCGCGGCGCACGTCGATCCGGCCGTCGGCCAACGCCACCCACACCCCAGGCAGCTGCTCGAACAGTGCCCGCTGCTTGGCCACCAACGCCGACGCCGACCCCACGCTGATGCCCAGCACGACCGCGACCTCGTCGGCCACCCAGTCATCGGGACGGTCCGGGTCAGCCGCGTCGTCGGGACGGGCACCGGGCAGCACGGTCTGCGCCGGCTGCAGCTCGGCCAGCCGAGAGATCGCCGCGGCCTGCAAGGCATGCAACTCGGCCTGGGCCTCGGCCACGTCGGCCAACACCGCCTGCACCCCCGCCCGGGTCGTGGCAGAGGTGACCAGCAGCTCGGACAACCGCATCGGCCGGTGCACCAGATCCACCGGCACACCAGCCGCGACCTGCGCAGCCCGCTCGGCCTCCAGCACCGCAGCCTTCGCCGCAGCCGAGGCGAACACCTCCACCTGCGCGATGCCCAACGACAACCCGAACCGGGTACCGACCACCACCGGGCCCACCGCACACCACCCCTTGCCCAGATCGAACGTATGTGCGAAGAATACCGCATGCCGGGACCCGTGGCGAGGTGAATGCACAGCTCAGGAGCCTGTCCACAGGTGGAGGACGAGATGTCGGAGGTCTGCGGCATGGTCGTCGCGGAGCTCCGCGCGACTCGCCGGGGGGGCGCCTGGCAGGCCCGGACAGCGCGACCGAGCCGGGGGCGGCAGCAACCGTCACCCACGGATCGGTGCGGCCACCTCCCACAGGTGGCCGGCCGGGTCGGCGAACGTCGCCGTCCGCACGCCCCAGGGACGGTCCTGGGGACCGTTCCGCAGCACCACCCCCAGCCCGGCGAGCTCGGCGCAGACCGCGTCCACGTCGGCCACCTCGACGGTCAGCAGGGAGCGGGGCGCACCGGGAGCACCCACGGCACCGGGCTCGACGAGCTCGTCCGCCCGGTCGGCCTGCAGCAGGTTCACCACCACGTTGCCGATCGACAGCGCGGTCGAGACGTCGTCCGAGAAGAGCTCCCGCCCGTCGAACACGGCGGCGTAGAACCGGCGGGCGGCGTCGAGGTCCTCGACGAACAGGGTGATGGTCTGCAGGTCGCGCAACGGCACGGGAACTCCTCGGTCGGTGTGCACCAGGGACTCCCGGGCAACGCAGAACTCAGCGGCGCGGCACCGGCGTCCAGTCGGTCGCCGTCCGCAGCGGGCCCTTGAGCACCTTGCCCCCGGCGTTGCGCGGCAGCGGACCGTCCAGCACTCGCACGTACTGCGGCACCTTGAAGTCAGCCAACCGCTCGCGGGCGAACGCCGCGAGCTCCCCCACCGCCAGGGAGACGCCCGGCCGGGTGAGGACGACGGCGCCCACCTTCTCCCCCATCACGTCGTCGGGCACCCCGACCACGGCCACCTCGAGGACGTCGGGGTGCTCGGCGAGGGCGTTCTCCACCTCGACCGAGTACACGTTCTCGCCGCCGCGGTTGATCATGTCCTTGGCCCGGTCGACGATCCGGACCAGCCCCTCGTCGTCGATCGTGGCCAGGTCACCGGTGTGCAGCCAGCCGTCGACGAACGTCTCGGCCGTCCGGGCCGCGTCGCCCCAGTAGCCGACGGCGACGTTGGGGCCGCGGACCAGCAGCTCACCGATCCCGCTGTCGGGGTCCGGTCGGTGCAGGTCGACGTCCACGACCGGCGCCGGGAAGCCCACCGAGTCGGCGTGCTCGTCGGTCCAGGCGTCGGGCAGGAAGGTGGCCAGCGCGCTGGTCTCCGAGAGCCCGAACCCGTTGCCCAGCCGCACGCCGGGGAACGCCTGCCGCAACCGGTGCACCAGCTCGGGGGCCATGGGCGCGCCGCCGTAGGACAGCGCCCGCACGCTCGACAGGTCGGTGGTCGCGAGATCGGGGTGCCGCAGGACCAGCTCGTAGATCGTCGGCACGCTGGTCAGCAGGGTGACCCGGTGCTCGGCGATCGCCGCGAGGAACCCCGGCGCCGAGAACTTCGGCATCAGCACCGTGGTGCCGCCCATCAGCACCTGGGTAATCATCTGCGAGCAGCAGCCGGTGACGTGGAACAGCGGCACCGAGATGAGCGAGACGTTGCTCTGCGCCGGGTCCAGCTCACGGCACCGCTGCACGTTCTCCGCCGAGCTGACCAGGCACTCCTGGGTGAGCATCGCGCCCTTGGGCCGGCCGGTCGTCCCGGACGTGTAGAACAGCGCAGCCACGTCGCCGGGCGCCGGATCGGCCGGCTCGACCGGGTCGCCGTCCGGCAGGTCGGTCGAGTCGACCACGACGGCTGCCCCGGAGTCCTGCAGGACGAACGCCGTCTCGGCCGGGGCCAACCGCGTGTTCAGCGGGACGACCACCGCGCCGGCCAGCTGGGCGCCCCAGAAGCCCAGCGTCCAGGCCAGCCCGTTCGGCAACCCGACGGCGACCCGGTCACCGGCGCCCACCCCCGCCGCGCGCAGTCCACCGGCGACCCTCAGCGACCGGTCCCACAGCTCGCGGTAGGTGACCGCGGCGCCGCCGAGCTCGACCACGGCGGTCCGGTCGTGGTGCTCGGCGACGGTGCGGGCGAACCCGCGCACCACGTTGGGCTGCAGCCCCTCGTACCGGGCGACGCCGTCCGCGCCGCGCTGGACACCCGCGCTGTCGAAGATCACCGTTGCATCCTGCACCTAGCCGGCGAGGACGGCCCATCCGTGGGCCGGCAGCTCCAGGTCCCTGCCCCGCACCTCGCCGCGGCCGGCCACCAGCTCCCCGGACGACGGGACGACGGCGGGCTCGTCGGCCAGGTTCAGCGCCACCACGAGCGCCCCGCCGTCGGCCGCCGTGCGGTAGACCAGCTGCTCGTTGGTCAGGTGCAGCTGCTCGGTGCGGGCCCGGTGCAGCCAGCGGTGCCGGCGACGCAGCCCGACGAGCTCCTGGTGCAGCGCGAACACCGCCCCGCCCTCGACGGCGAGGGGGTCGGCCGGGAACTCGGGCCGGATTGCGTCGTCCCCGCCGGCCCGGTGCTCCTTGATGCCGTGCCAGCCGAACTCGTCGCCGCTCCACACCGCCGGGGTGCCGCCGACGGTGCACAGCAGCACCAGGGCGTGCGGCAGCAGGGGCTCGCCGACCTGGTCGACGATGCGGGTGACGTCGTGGTTGCCGACGAAGGTCCACGGCACGAAGGCCTCGAGGAACCCGTCGTGCCGCTGGAGTGCGTGGGCGGTCTCGAACAGGTTGCCCTCGGCCAGGCCGTGCCAGACGCCCTGCCACAGCTCGTACTGGGTGACGGCGTCCATGCCCGACTCCCCGACGATGCCGGCGTAGTCGCCGTGGATCACCTCGCCGACGACGTACACCTCGGGGAACCGTTCGCGGACGACGGGCAGCACCCGCGCCCAGAACTCCGGCGGCACCGCGTAGGCCGCGTCCAGCCGCCAGCCGTCGACCCCGCGCTCGAGCCAGTGGCACATGACGTCGACCACCAGCTGCACGACGTCGTCCTGGGTGTGGTCGAGCTCCACCAGGGCGCCGTGGCCCTCGAACACCGCCGGCTCGTCGCCGTCCCACCGGAACCAGTGCCGGCGGGCCGGGTCGGTGAATGCCGGGTGGGCCCGGCCGACGTGGTTGAACACGCCGTCCAGCAGCACCCGGACGCCCTTGTCGTGGGCCGCGGCCACCAGGGCCTCGAAGTCCGCGTCGTCACCGAGCCGGGGGTCGACGCGCAGGTGGTCGACGGTGTCGTAGCCGTGCGTGCTCGACGCGAACACCGGCCCGAGCGCCAGCCCGTTGCAGCCCAGCGCCACCAGGTGGTCCAGCCACCCGACGATCCGCGGCAGCCGGTGGGTCACCGTGTCCACGGCGTCCCGCTCGGCCCCGACGAACCCCAGCGGGTGGACCTGCCACCAGATCGCGTCCTGCACCCAGTCCGGCATGCTCACACCAGTCCGGTCAGCACCGGCCACGGGTCGGCGCCGGCGACGGCGGCGCCCAGCACCCGCGCCCACGTGGTCTCGTTGCCGGCCTCGTCGCGCCAGGACCACATGCGCTTCGTCAGGTGGTGCAGCCGGTGCTCCTGGGTGAAGCCGATCGCGCCGTGCACCTGGTGCGCCAGTCGGGCCACGACGTCGACGGCCGCCCCGGCCCGGACCTTGGCCGCGGCGGCCGCGAGCTCGAGCGGCTCACCACGCTCGAGGCGCTGCACGGCGGCGTCGACCAGCGCGCTGACCGCGGTGACCTCGCCGGCCATCTGGGCCAGCTGCATCTGGATGCCCTGGAACTTCGCCAGCGGCCGCCCGAACTGCACCCGCTCCCCCGCGTACTGCACGGTCCACGCGAGCACCGTCTCGGCGGCCGCGGACAGCTGCACCGCCCGGGCCAGCGCGTACCGAGCCCGGAGATCAGCCGGCAGCGGCCCGACCTGCGCGGGCAACCCCTCGAGCACGTAGGACCCGCGCGGCTCCCCCGCCAGGTTCGCCGCGTCCGTCGACCCGAGACCGGAGACGTCGACCAGCGCCAGGACGTCGCCGTCCGGGCCGGCCGCCACCACGGCCAGGTGGTGCACGACCCCGGCCCAGGCCACCGCGGTCGTCGTCCCGGTCACCCGGCCGTCCGCGAACCGCACCGCCCCGTCCACGGCGACCGAGAGCGGCTGGTCCACCGGGGGCAGGTCGAGCCCCGCAGCGAGGACGGCGGGACCGGCGACCAGCAACTGCTCGGCCACCGGCACCGCCCCGGCACCCGCGGCCAGCGTGGCGACCACGGCCACCGCGTCGGCCAGCTCGCCGCCGGAGCCACCGGCCTCCTCGGGCAGCCCCACCCCGGTCAGCCCGGCGTCGGCCAGGTCGGTCCACAGCGCGGCGTCCCAGCGCCGGTCGGGGGTCAGCTGGGCCGGCTCGTGCCCGGCGAGGATCTCCCGGACGGTCTGGACGACGAGGTCCTGGTCCGAGCTCATCGCAGACCCAACCCGCGCGCCACGATCCCGCGGAGGATCTCGTTGGTGCCCCCGCGCAGCGTGTAGCCCGGCTGGTGCAGCTGCGCCTCGGCCAGCGCCCTGCCCAGCGGGTCGGGTGAGTCCAGGGACGCGGGCACGTCCACCACCTCCCGGATCGCCTCGACGACGTCGGCCTCGAACGTCGTCCCGACGTCCTTGACCAGCGCGGCCGGGATGTCGGGCAGCTCGCCGCGGTCCAGCGCGGCGGCGATCCGCAGCGAGAGCTGGCGGAGGGACAGCAGCCGGGCGGACAGCCGCCCGAGCGTCGCGAGCTCGGCCGGGGACGACGCCCGGCGGGCGAACTCGGCCACCAGCGGGAACGTCGAGAGGAACCGCTCGGGCCCGCTGCGCTCGAAGGCCAGCTCGGCGGTGACCTGGTGCCAGCCCGCGCCCTCCTCGCCCAGCTGCATGTCGCCGGGGACGACGACGTCCTCGAAGACCACCTCGTTGAAGTGGTGGCCGCCGTCCAGGATCCGGATCGGGTTGATCGTGATGCCCGGCAGCGACAGGTCGACCAGCAGCTGGGTCATGCCGGCGTGCCGGTTCGCGGTGTCCACCGGGGCGGTGCGCACCAGGGTGATCGCGTAGTGGCTGTGGTGGGCGTTCGACGTCCAGACCTTGGCGCCGTTCACCACCCAGTCGCCGTCGCCGTTGCGCACGGCCCGCGTGCGGATGGAGGCGAGGTCGGAGCCGCTGTCGGGCTCGCTCATGCCGATCACGAAGAAGCACTCCCCCGCGGCGATCCGCGGCAGGATCTCCCGGCGCTGGGCCTCGGTGCCGTAGCGCAGCAGGTTGGGCCCGGACTGCCGGTCGGCGATCCAGTGCGCAGCGACCGGCGCGCCGGCGGCCAGCAGCTCCTCGGTGACCGCGTAGCGCTCCATCGCGGTGCGCTCGTGGCCGCCGTACCGCGCAGGCCAGGTCATGCCCAGCCAGCCCTGCTCGCCCAGCTTGCGGGAGAAGGCCGGGTCCACCCCGGACAGCCAGGTGTCCACGTGGGTCTCGAACGAGCCGGCGGCGAGCTCCTTCGCCAGGAACTCGCGCACCTCCAGGCGGACCTGCTCGGCGGCCGCGGAGGGCGGGGCGGGGGCGAGCGTCAGCGTCGACGGCATGCCCGCGATGGAAGCACCTCAGCGCACCGTCAGCAGCATCGGCCCCTTCGGCTTGGGGATGGGGATCGGGGAGATGACGACCCCGGCGCGCGGGTCGGCGGTGACCCGCCGGGTGGCCAGCAACCGGGCGACGATCGCCTTCACCATCACCTCGGCCACGTGGTTGCCGATGCACAGGTGCGCGCCGCCGCCGAAGGGCACGAACAGGTGGCTGTGCTGCTTGTGCTCCTCGCGGCCGGGGGCGAACCGGTCGGGGTCGAAGGCGTCGGGCCGGGTCCACCAGTCGGGGTGCCGGTGCAGCATCAGGCTCGAGACGCTCACCCCCGTGCCGGCGGGCACGTGCACCCCGGTGATCTCGAGGTCGGCGGTCGCCCGGCGCGGCGAGAAGGGCACCGGCGGGCTCAGCCGCAGCGCCTCCTGCATGGCCCGCGTGGTGTGCACCAGGTCGCCGTGGTCGGCCGGGGTCACCGGCGCGCCGTCCAGGGCACGGACCTCGTCGGCCACGCGGTCCTGCTCGGCGGGGTGCAGCGCGAGCTGCCAGAGCAGCACCGCCAGCGTCGACGTCGTGGTGTCGTGCGCGGCCAGCATGAGGAAGACCATGTGGTCGACCACGTCGTCGACCGGCAGCAGCTCGCCGTCGTCGGTGGTGGCGTGCGCCAGGCGCGACAGCAGGTCGGTGCGCGGTTCGGCCTCCCGCCGGCGGGCGGCGACCAGGTCGCCGAACACCCGGACCAGCTCGGCCCGGCCCCGCAGCCCGCGCCGCCAGGGCGTGCCCGGCAGCGGCACCCGCAGCGGGGTGATCGAGGCGGCGACGGCGTCGGCGAAGGCCCGGTTGACCCGCTCGGACTCCGCACCGAGCGAGACCCCCACGAACACCTCGGCGGCGATGTCGAGGGTCAGCCGCTTCATCAGCAGGTAGACGTCGACGTCGCCGTCGGGCAGGTCGCGCAGGTGCCGATCGGTGACGTCGTGGATGGCGTCGACGTAGCCGGCCAGCGCGGCCCGGCTGAACGCCTGCTGCATCACCCGGCGGTGCCGGTGGTGGTCGTCGAAGTCCCGCAGCATCAGCCCGTTGCGGAACAGGTCGCCGATCGTGTTCGACCAGCCCTGCTCGCTGGAGAGCACCTTGCCCGGGTCGAGGAACACCTCGCGGGTGGCCTGCGGGGTGAGGAAGGTGATGCCCTCCCGGCCCAGCACCCGCATGCGGTAGACGTCGCCGTACCGCTGCCGGTTGCGCTCGGTCAGGCCCCGGGCGTCGCGGACGAACATCAGCGTGTGGCCGACCAGCGGCCACCCCCGGTCACCGGGCACGTGCGCGAGCGGATCCACCACGGAGCACCTCCGAGCCGGCCGCGCCGTTGCGGCCCTGCCCGCGACCCTAGGGGCGCGGGAGGACGGCGTCCACGACGTGCGGACCGGGTTCGGCGAACGCGGTGCGCAGTGCACCGGCCAGCTCGGGGCCGGTGGTCACCCGCACCCCGGGCACGCCCATGCCGGCCGCGAGCGCGACGAAGTCCAACGACGGCGAGCCGAGGTCCAGCAACCGGCCGGCCCGCTCCCCGCCCGCCGCGGCACCCACGTTCTCCAGCTCCCCGGCCAGGATGGCGTAGGCACCGTTGTCGCAGACCAGCACCGTGACGTCCAGCTGCTCCCGGGCCATCGTCCACAGCGCCTGCAGCGTGTACATCGCCGAACCGTCGGCCTGCACGGCGAGCACCGGGCGATCCGGGCAGGCCACCGCCGCGCCGACCGCCATGGGCAGCCCGTCGCCGATCGCGCCGCCGGTCAGCGACAGCACGTCGTGCCGCGGCGACCCGGCCGTCGCCGGGAAGAGGGCGAACCCGCTGGTCAGGGATTCGTCGACCAGCACGGCCCGCTCCGGCAGCACGGCGGCGACCACGTCGGCGAGCACCCGGGCGTCCAGCGGCGCGTCCGGGACCGCCGGCACCGCGGCCTCCGCGAGCACCGGGTCCGCGCCCACCGCCTCGGCCAGCGCGGCGAGGGCGGCCAGGGCGGACTCCCCGGGCTCGGTGAGGACGTCGACCCGGCACCCCTCGGGCACGAAGCTGCCGGGCACGTCGGGGTAGGCGAAGAAGGCGACCGGCGCCGGGGCGCCCACCAGCACCAGCTGCCGCACCCCCTCGAGCGCGGCCAGCGCGGGGCCCGGCGGGTAGGGCAGCTTGGGGACGTCGGGCAGGCCGGCGCCGCGGGCCATCCGCGCCGGGAACGTCTCGGCCATCAACCGCGCGCCGGTGCCGGCGGCGACCCGGGCCGCGGCGAGCAGGGCATCGGCCGTGAGCGCGTCGCCGCCGAGGAACAGCACGGTGCCGGCGTCCAGCGTGTGGGCCAGCGCCGTCGGGTCGGGCACCTGCGGGCGGGCCCGCGGCCGCGGCGCCACCCCGGGCGAGGCGCCGCTGGACCAGGAGACGTCGGCCGGCAGCACCAGGGTCGCGACCTGCCCCCGCGTCGCGGCACCCACCGCGTCGGCGACGTCGTCCCCGACGGTGCCGGGGGTCAGCGAGCGGCGCACCCAGCCGACGGCACCGGCCAGCGCGTCGAGGTCGGACTCCAGCGGGGCGTCGAGGCGCTTGTGCGCCAGCGCGTGGTCGCCCACCACGACCACCACCGGCGCTCGTCCGCGCCGGGCGTTGTGCAGGTTCGCCCACCCGTTGCCGAACCCCGGGCCCAGGTGCAGCAGGGTCGCCGCGGGCCGACCCGCCATGCGGGCGAACCCGTCGGCGGCGCCGGTGGCCACGCCCTCGAACAGCGTCAGCACCGCCCGCATCTCGGGGACGTCGTCCAGCGCGGCCACGAAGTGCATCTCGGACGTGCCCGGGTTGGCGAAGCACACGTCGACCCCGGCGTCGACGAGCGTGCGGATGACTGCCTGGGCACCGTTCACCACCGCACCCTGGCACCTCCCCGGGCGCGGCGCCTCAGCCGAGGGCGGGGACGACGACCACCGTGGCCAGGCACAGCGCCGCGACCAGGACACCGAGGACCACCGGTGCCCCCTCCCCCGGTCGGCGGCCGGCCAGCAGCGCCCGGCTGCGCAGCTGCCCGAGCACGACGGCGACCCCGGCCACCGCGAACGCAGCCACCACCAGCACCCGGCCGGCCGGCGACGCCTCGCCGGTCACCGACCGGAGCAGCAGGAGGGCGCCGTTCGCCGCCGCGGCCAGTCCGGTGCGGGTCCAGGCCAGCGCCGTGCGCTCGGGCGCCAACCCCGGTGGCGCGCTCATGCACCGACCACCAGCAGGACCGAGACCACCAACCCGACGACGACCAGCCCGGCACCCAGGACGACGCCGGCCCGCGCGGTCGGCAACGCGGCGCCGGCCCGCATGGCCCGCTGGACGCGGCGCCAGCGCAGCAGCCCCCCGGCGGCGGCCAGCACGCTCAGCGCCCCCAGCCCCGCGCCGACCGCCGTGCGGTACCCCGGCGCCCCCAGCTCGGGCACGAACTGGTCCAGCGCGACCCCGGCGGCCAGCAACGACAACGCGGTGCGCAGCCAGGCCAGGTAGGTGCGCTCGTTGGCCAGCGTGAACCGGTAGTCGGGCTCGGCATCCCCGGGGACCTCCGGCTCGTGTCGGACCACCGGCCTAGTCTGGCGGGGCTGCTGTTCCACGAGTCGAGGATGCCCCTGTGACGATCGCCCCCGCTCCGATCGTGAGCCGTCCGAGTCCGGTTCATGTGGCCGAGAAGGGTTCGCGGCTGTCGATGCTGCTGCGGACCACTGATCACAAGACGATCGGCTTGATGTACCTGGCCGTGTCGTTCTCCTGGTTCATGGTCGGTGGGCTGATGGCCATGCTGATGCGTGGTGAGCTGGCGCGGCCGGGTCTGCAGTTCTTGTCGAATGAGCAGTACAACCAGTTGTTCACCATGCACGGCACGGTGATGTTGTTGTTCTTCGCGACGCCGTTGTTCTTCGCGTTCGCGAACTTGATCCTGCCGTTGCAGATCGGGGCGCCGGATGTGGCGTTCCCGCGGTTGAACGCGTTCTCGTTCTGGCTGTTCCTGTTCGGCGGTCTGATCATGATCTCGGGGTTCTTCACCCCCGGTGGTGCCGCGGACTTCGGCTGGTTCGCCT